>CAWHPY010000021.1:0-140119 GCA_963831375.1 uncultured Actinomycetota bacterium
CTGCTCGGCCCCGGAGAAGACCGCGAAGGGCTGCAGGGTGGCCGTGGCCACCAAGAAGATGATGGTCAGGCTCGCGAGCAGGATGTTGAGGGCGATCTCGTTGGGTGTCTTCTGCCGGCTGGCGCCCTCGACGAGGGCGATCATCCGGTCGATGAAGCTCTCGCCCGGGTTGGCGGTGATCTGGACGACGATGCGGTCGGAGAGAACCTTGGTGCCACCGGTGACCGAGCTCCGGTCGCCGCCGGACTCCCGGATGACCGGGGCCGACTCGCCGGTGATCGCCGACTCGTCGACGCTGGCCACGCCCTCGACGACGTCACCGTCGCCGGGGATCGTCTGGCCTGCGACGACCACGACCCGGTCGCCGACCTTCAGCTGGGTCGCCGAGATCTCTGTTCCGTCGATCAGGTGTGCGCTCGTCTCGGTCTTGGCCTGCCGCAACGTGGCGGCCTGCGCCTTGCCGCGGCCCTCCGCGACTGCCTCGGCGAGGTTGGCGAACACCACGGTCAGCCAGAGCCAGACGACGACCGCCCAGGCGAAGACGCTGGGGTCGGTGAAGGCGAACCCGGTGGAGAGGACGGCGCCGACCTCGACGACGAACATGACCGGGTTGCGCACCATGACCCTCGGGTCGAGCTTGCGGATTGCGTCCGGCAGCGAGGTGAGCAGCATCTTGGGGTCGAGCAACCCGGCCGCGACGCGCTTGGGTGCCGGGCTGTGAGGTACGTGGGTGAGGGTGGTCATCAGAGGCCTTCCGCGAGAGGACCGAGAGCGAGGACGGGGAAGAAGGTCAGGCCGGCGACGATGAGCACCACACCGGTGAGCATCGCGACGAACAAGGGACCGTGGGTGGGCAGCGTGCCTTCCGTCTTTGGCACCTGCTGCTGACGGGCCAGCGAACCGGCCAGCGCGAGCACGAAGATGATCGGAAGGAACCGGCCGAGCAGCATGGCGAAGCCGAGAGCGATGTTGTAGAACGGCGTGTTCACCGAGAGTCCTGCGAACGCCGAGCCGTTGTTGTTCGCCGCTGAGGTGAAGCCGTACAGCACCTCGGCCAGGCCGTGCGGACCGCTGTTCAACATCGAAGCCCTGGTGGTCTCGAACGACATCGCGATGCCGGTACCGATCAACACGATCAGGGGCATGGTCAGGATGTAGAGGGACACCAGCTTGATCTCGCGGGCGGTGATCTTCTTGCGGAGGTACTCCGGGGTCCGTCCGACCATGAGGCCGGCGACGAACACCGCCAGGATCGCGAGCACGAGCATCCCGTAGAGGCCGGAGCCGACACCGCCGGGCGCGACCTCGCCGAGACCCATGTTGAAGATCAGCGCGCCCCCGCCGAGGCTCGTGAACGAGTCGTGGAACGAGTTGACCGAGCCGGTCGACGTGCCGGTGGTGGACACGGCGAAGAGCGCCGAGGCCCACTCGCCGAACCTGGTCTCCTTGCCCTCCATGGATGCCCCGGCGGCCTGGAACGCCGTGCCGGGGTGGTTCACCTCGAGCAGGGTCACGCTGGTGAGCACGATGCCCCAGATGACGCCCATCGTGGCCAGGATCGCGTAGCCCTGGCGCTTGTCGCCGACTATGATGCCGAATGTGCGGGTCAGCGAGACTGGGATCAGCAGCAGCAGGAAGATCACGAGCAGATTGCTCAGCGCGTTGGGGTTCTCGAAGGGGTGCGACGCGTTGGCGTTGTAGAAGCCACCACCGTTGGTGCCGAGGTCCTTGATGGCCTCCTGGGATGCGACCGGGCCACCCGTGAGCGTCTGGTTGCCCCCGACCAGCGTGGTCAGGTCCGTGCCCGACGACAGGTTCTGGACGGCGCCCAAGGCGATCAGCGCGATGGCAGCGATCACCGAGATGGGCAGCAGGATGCGGACGACGCAGCGCACCAGGTCGACCCAGAAGTTGCCGATGCGGTCGGTGTTCGAGCGGGTGAACCCTCGGATGACCGCGACCACGACGGCGATGCCGACCGCTGCGGACACGAAGTTCTGCACGGCGAGGCCAGCCATCTGCGTGAGGTGGCCCATCGTGGACTCACCGGAGTAGGCCTGCCAGTTCGTGTTGGTCACGAACGACGCCGCCGTGTTGAATGCGAGCGCCGGGTCCACGCCGGGGAACCCGAGCGACCAGGGCAACTCGGACTGGAACCGCTGGAGTGCATACAGGCCGACGACGCCGACGAACGAGAAGGCGATCACCGACGCGGCGTACACAGACCATCGCTGGTCCGCGCGCGGGTCCACCCCGACCACTCGGTAGACGACACGCTCGACGCGCAGGTCCCGCTCGGAGACGAACACGCGCGCCATGTAGCCGCCCAGCGGGCGATAGCACAGCGCCAGTGCAGCCAGAAGTGCACCGATCTGGAGGAGACCAGCCGTGGTGTCAGACATGTCAGAAACGCTCCGGGAAGAGAAGGGCGACGATCAGATAGCAGAGGATCAGGACACTCGCAATGAGCCCGATCAGGTTCTCGGTGCTCACAGGCGATCCACCCCCTTCACGACGAGGAGGGCGAAGACGAAGAAGAGGGCGATCAGCCCGAGGTACAGCACGTCATCCATGCGAGTACTCCTTGATCACGAGGTGGATGCGGACGATGGCCAAGTGGCAGTCACGGACACGGAAGAAAATTGAGGCTGGCGCCCGCACAGCCAGTGGCCAGCACCACCCGTCCATGCTGTTTCGATCAAGGCAGGACGAAGCCTGCAGCGGACTCGATCAGAAGGGTCACGACGAGCAGCACGTTTCGCGCTGCCGAACTGAGCGCGGCGCCGCGCGGTCAAGCGCGGCGTTGCCGGAGGTGAGGTAGTCAGGACTTGCACGCCTCCATGCAAGCCCCTTCGCAGGCGGAAGGAGGCTGCGCTAACACATCCCTAACGCGGGCGCCCGAATTACTAACCCTTCGCTGACGCCCGGTAGCACTCGGATGGACTGGACGGAACCCAAAGGACCACACAGAGAAGTTGGGAGTGTGAAGAACAAGGTCGCCCATGCATCAAAAGGCTGGCGTCGCGCGCCCACCGACTGGGGCCCTCGGGAGTTCCGCCCCTCGTAAAGGATTCAGGCGACTACTCGTCTGGAGCGCCTGGTTGGGAGTGGTCACACCAGTGCGTTGGCCGCTCATTCGTTCGGCTGCAGTCCATAACCGCGCTGGCGCTGGGCATTCGCCGGCTGGCGGCCAGGCCGGCGCGAAGGGATGTTGGTGGCGTATGTGTAGTCCGGGAGAGGCGTCAGGACTCATAGAACTAGCCAGCACCGCCAAGTCCAGAACGAAATCCGTCGTATCAGCTCGGAATGGATTCCGAGGTCGACTGACCACATTCCCGGCCCGGCTCCGCCGGACGTCGACGATTGATCGCACTTCCGACCCGTCCCTCCCCGACGCCACGGGTTGAGGACCCGCCCACGCGGAGGCTCCGGTTAGGTACGAAGGAGGTAGAGCCCGGCAGCGATGAACGCTGCGCCGACGGCAAGGAGGATGAACGGCTCGAAGCGGGGGGAGCGGGAGGTGAGACCGTGACCGAGGACGGAGAACACGGCCGTCACCACGCACAGCGTGCCGACGCCCATGAGCAGAACGATGGCGGCAGTGGTCACCATGTCACCGCAGGCTGCAGAACTTCTCGACCGCGTCGGTGGGTCCGGACACGATGAGCTGGTCGTGGCGGTGCACCGGGGTCTCGGGACGAGCGTAGGTGAAGTCCTCTCCGACCCGCTTGACCCCGACGACGGTGACCCCATGGTGGGTGCGGGGCGCAGACTCGGCCAGGGTCTTGTCCCAGGTCATCTTGGGTGCGTTGGTGCGGGCGATGGAGAAATGGTCGTCGAACTCGATGTAGTCAATCATGCGCCCGGTGAGCATGTGCGCGACGCGCTCACCCATAGAGAACTCGGGGTAGACGACGTGATGGGCACCGACCTTCTCGAGGATCTGACCGTGCTTACGGGTAATGGCCTTGGCCCAGATGTCCTTCACGCCTGCTTCCGCGAGCGCCAGCACGGTCAGGACGCTGGCCTCGATGTCGGTGCCGATGGCGACCACCGCACGGTCGAAATCTCCAACGCCCAGTTGGCGGAGGGCTTCCTCGTCGGTGGAGTCGGCTTGGACGACGTGGGTCAGCTCGTCGGCCCACTTCTCGACCAGGGCGTGGTTCTCCTCGACGGCGAGAACCTCCTGTCCGAGGCGGACCAGCGACTGCGCAACGGCGGTGCCGAACCGACCGAGGCCGATGACGACGACGGAGGCGGTCTCGGTGTTCCTGAATCTTCTAGCCAACGATGGGTCGCTCCTCGGGCAGGTGGTAATGGTGGTGTCGGGTCTTCAGTGCCAAGGCCGACGCCACCGTGATGGTGCCGACCCGTCCCACGTACATGAGCAACATAAGCGTGATCTGCGCGGACGCGGGAAGGTCGGGGGTGATACCCGTGGACAGTCCCACGGTGGCAAATGCTGAGATTGCCTCGAACAGGACCACATCGAGGGTGAGGTCGGTGGACAGGAGGATGGACATGGTGCCGACTGCGATGACGGCGATGCCGAGCAAGGCGACGGTGAGTGCTTGGCGAAGGGTGTCGCTGCTGATGCGGCGATGACCGATGTTGGTGTCGCGTTCGCCGCGCACTTCGGACCAGATGACGAAGGCGAGCAGGAAGAACGTGGTGACCTTGATGCCCCCGGCGGTACCGGCGGAGCCGCCGCCGATGAACATGAGGACGTAGTTGATCGAGAGTGTTTCTGCCGTGATCTGTCCATAGTCGACGGTGTTAAAGCCCGCGGTGCGGGGCACGACGCCGCCGGTGACACCCGCCACCGTCTTGCCCCACGACGACAACGGGCCGAGGGTCTGGGTGTTCGACCATTCCAGGGCCATGAACGCGGCGATGCCGACTGCGAGCAGGATCAGTGACCCGTAGATGGTGGTTCGGGTGTGCAATGTCCACCGATGCGGGGTGCGCCAGTGCCGCCACAGCTCGAAGAGGACCGGGAACCCGAGCCCACCCGCGATGACGGCCACACAAATGGGAAACATGATCCAGGCGTCATCGACGAAACCGATGAGGTTGTCGCTGTAGAGGGCGAACCCGGCGTTGTTGAACGCCGAGATCGAGTGGAAAACACCGTGCCAGATCGCCTGCCCCCACGTGTCGTCATAGGCGAAGCGGAACCGCGCCGTGAGCACCACCGCGATAGCAGTCTCGAAGACCAACATCGTCACCGCGACCCGGCGGACCACATGCCGTACGTCACCGAGGTTGAGGGACTTGGTCTCGGTTTTCGCAATCAGCGAGGACCGCAGCCGCAGCCGTCCCCCGACCAGTAGGCCTAACAGAGTCGCCATGGTCATGATCCCGAAGCCGCCGACTTGGATGAGAGCCAAGATGACGACCTGCCCGAACGTGGACCAGTACGTCGCGGTGTCGACCGTGGTGAGGCCAGTGACGCACACGGCCGACACGCTGGTGAACGCAGCGGTCAGAACCGGAGGTCGGGTCGGGCCTGGCGTGGAGACCGGAAGGGAAAGCAGGACGGTGCCGACTGTGATGGCAGCCAGGAAGGCCAGTGGCACGATCCGCGCGGGGTGCAACACTCCAGACCGCATCGAAACCTCCTGACCGTCTTTTGCGAGCGACCCCAATTTGGGCCGTGGATCACGGTAGAGGATCTTCGGACGGGTCGCCCTGTGGCGGTCGGCGGGACCGACGGGCACGAGGCCCGACGGTTCAGAGCTACTGCTCCTCCACGGACAGGCGCACACGTGGTGTGCTGAGCGCGACGCGCCGCTGTGAAAGGCTTTGGTGCCGGGATTGCCGCGGCTGGACGTCGCTGCGCATCCGTTCGCGGCGCGGCGACAGCGACGTGCGTCTCGGCGCAGTCCGGGCGGTTCAAGACGAGCTGGAAGTCGCCTGCGTGACCGCATCGCCAGCCGTCGAGAAGCTGCTCGACCGCGGCCTCACGCTAGTTGCGCATCGAGAATGGTGTCTTGAAGCGTCGCCAGTTCGCCATCCTGAGCCCCGGGGGGGCCGCCGACCGCGGGACCGACATTGATGATGGTTCCGCATGTATTCCCCATCTATTCAGTTCAGAGCGGGCATACACGGTCCTGCTTGCGCAAGGGATGCGGTCGCGAATGACAGCGTTTTTGCAGATCAGCGCAAAAGGGAGCAAGGTTTGGCCCGCTGGCGGTGGTTCGATCGGGACGACCATGGAGACATGGCCTACGACGAAGAGCTCGCCGCCCGCGTCCGCGACACCCTCGCCGAGCGCACCGAGTTCATGGAGAAGGCGATGTTCGGGGGACTGGCCTCATGGTCAACACCCACATGCCGTGCGGGTCGCTGGGCGGCGACCTCATGGTCCGGGTGGGCAAGGACGGCCACGACCACGCGATCGCCCGCGGGGCCAGGGAGATGGATTTCACCGGGCGGCCCATGCGGGGCCTTGTCGTGGTCGCCGGCAGCATGATCGCCAGGGATGAAGACCTCGAGGAATGGGTCGCCGAGGCGGTCACCTTCGCCACGAGTCAGCCTCCGAAACCACCCAAGCGGTCCCCGCCACCTGAGTGACGGGCTTCGCGCCGCGCCGTATCCTTGCCGCCGAGCGGCTCCGCACGCTCGGGCTTGATCGAGCAAACCCAGGCAAGGCTTTCGCGCAGAGTTATTGCAGGTCATCCCTGAAGGGGCTGGGCCGGTCAAGAGGGTTTTGGGGGGGTCGTGGCCGGGCGGCATGATGGGGTACGCCAGTGGTCAGTCGGGGTCAATCAGCGTGGCTCGACCGCGCCGCGGAGGGGGGTCATGACCTGCACGACCTCGCGACCGACCGGGAAAGGTGAGAGGCGGTTCATGCCGCCTCCCGGTTCGGGTTTTGTAGGGCGCGGACGTGGCCGTCGCGGAGCGCGTAGAAGACGTACTCGATCTGCAGCCTGGCCGCGGCGACCTTGCCGATGTTGGTCCCGCGTCGGGCCGCGACCCGGTCTCGCAGGGCGCCGACGCGGGTGCGTGGGCCGAGCACCTGCACCGACTCGACCGCGGCCCACCGGACCAGCCGGGAGCCTTGTTTGGTGATCCGGCCGCGGTGCACGTGGGTGTCGGACTCGTGGTGCTTGGGCGTCAGCCCGGCCCAGCAGGCCAGCTGGGGCGCGGTGGCGAACCGAGACACATCGCCGACCTCGGCGAGGAACACCGCGGCCAGGACCGGTCCGATCCCGGGGATCTGTTGGAGCGCGACGTAGCCCGGGTCGGTGCGCAGCCGGCCCTGGACCAGGTTGGTGAACAGGTCGATCTCGAACTCCAGGTCGTCGAGAAGCCGGCGCAGGGACGCGATCCTGGCCGCATACGGAGCTGGCAGCCGGAGCCGGCCCAGCAGCGCGGTGCCGTCGACGCCGAACAGATCCGACATGAGTACCTGGATCCCGCACTTGGCCAGCACCGCGTGCACCTCGGCCTTGCAGTGCGAACGCAGCGCGACCAGCTTGGCCCGGTGCCGGACCAGCTCACGCAGCTCCCGGGTGGCCGGCGGCGCGATCCACGCCTCGGGCAGCCGGCCCATCCGCAACAGGTCGGCCAGGTCGATAGCATCGCGGACATCGTTCTTGACCCGGCGATACTCGAACGCCTTGACCCCGAGCGGATGCGCCAGATGAACCCCGGCGCCCGCGGCCTGCAACGCATCCACCGCCCAGTACCAGCCGTAGGTCGCCTCAAGCACGACCTGCGGATCGACCCCCGCGCGGCCGATCACCGAGATCAGCCGTTCGACGTCGTTCAGGATCCGGACCGACTCCAACACCTCACCGGTCTCGGTGGTCCGCACCAGCACACTGCGTCGCCGATGCAGATCGATTCCAACGAACTGCTGCCCTGCGTACTCTGACATGAGGGGCCTCCTTCGTCGTTGAAGTGAGTACACCCCCAGCATCCGCTGGGACCGCACGAGGAGCGGAGGCCCCGCCCCTTCATCGCATCAGCACCAGTTTTCGCGAGTCACAGCAAGTCACGGCCGCCTGCCTGCTCAACGTCGAGGGATCGCAGGTTAACTCCTGTCAGCCCGAGCGATCGAACCGGCTCTGACCTGCGGAAACGCTCGGTCAGAGCCAGTTCTGCATGTGAACCCGACGTGCCTATTCCGCCCTTGTTCCGCAAGTACTCGCAGCAGACGGCGGCTCAGTCATCTTCAGGACGAGCCTGTTCTTCGAGCACGTGGGCGACATCAGCTGCGATGGCCCGGCCTGGAGATTTGGAACTCCCGAGTGATCGCGGGGGAGGAGTGGCCGAGTTGCTGGGAGGCCGTCTCCGCGTCGACCCGCTGAGTTGAGACTAACCTTGTCCATGTGCACAGGGAGGAGCTGTGAGCGTGCCGAGACCCCGAGAGGTCAACAGCCGCCTCCATCGATCGGCTGCTGGCCGAGGCACGCGCCGGCCTTGATCGCGTCGAGCCGGGGGAGCTGAATGCGGAGATGAGGGCTGGCGCGTTGGTGGTCGACACGCGCCGCGTCGAGCAGAGGCTGCGCGACGGCGCTCTGCCTGGTGCCGTGGTGATTGACCGCAACGTGCTGGAGTGGCGACTCGATCCCACCAGCCCTCACCGGCTGCCCAGGCCACCGACCCGGGCCGCCGGATCATCATCGTGTGCAACGGGGGATTCAGCTCGAGCCTCGCGGCCGCCATCCTGCGCCGGCTCGGTCTCGCCCGAGCGACGGATCTGGTCGACGGCTTCCAGGGTTGGCTGCGCGCCGGCAAGCAGCCGGAGCCACCCGCCTGCTGAGACGGGACGCGGCTAGACTCGCGTGTCAACCCGGTGTATTGGGACGTCAGTGTCGGGCACCCGCGCCCACACGACCCAGGAGGTTCCCATGTCCGCTCTAGAGCCGCAGGAGATGGCCGAAGCAGCTGTCACGTCCGGTACGAAGAAGGTGGGTCGCACCTGGGACCGTGTCCTCCTCAGCTCGTTCCTGGCCGGCGCCTACATCGCCTTCGGTGGCCTGGTTGCCATCACGATCTCCTCAGGTCTCGACCCCGGCACCTGGGGCACGCTGCCGACGCTGTTCACCGGCGCGGCATTTACCCTGGGCCTGGTCCTCGTCCTGATCGCGGGATCGGACCTGGCCACCGGAAACATGATGCTTGTCCCGCTGAGCGCCATGCGCGGCAAGATCGAGATGCGCGACGTCGCCCGGAACCTGACCCTGGTGCTCCTGGGCAACCTGCTTGGCGCAGTGTTCGTCGCCTTCTTCCTGGCCGTGCAGACGGGGGTCATCGGCGGTGCCGACGCAGACCCAGGGACCGCCGCGGCCATGACCCACGACCGGCTCGCGTCGATCGCCCAGGATAAGGCAACGGGTCACACCGCGTGGCAGACGTTCCTGCGTGGTGTCGGCTGCAACTGGCTGGTCTGCTTGGCCGTGTGGATGTCGCTGGCCGCAACCTCGGTGTCGGGGAAGATCCTCGCCATCTTCTTCCCGATCATGGCTTTTGTGGCGATGGGTTTCGACCACGTGGTCGCCAACATGTTCTTCCTACCCGCGGCGATGTTCACCGGGGTTCCCGCCATCACTTGGGGTGATGTCACGCTGAACTGGCTCCTCGCGGGCACGGGCAACCTGGTGGGAGCAGTGATCTTCGTGGCGACCTCCTACTGGTACCTGTTCCTCAAGGACCAGCCCGAGGACTCCCCGTCGACCGAGGAGAAGCGCTAGACGACAACCCGCCGGTCGTCCGTAAAGGCGGCGGGCGTCGGCGGGTCCGTTCCGAGGACTTGCGTGCGTTCGCGAGCAGTCTGCAAACCGGCTGGCCCAAACGGGGGTCCAGGATCGTCCGAGGGGAGACTTGAACCGCCTGAATACCCGTGTGGAAGAGTCATGTGGGCCAGTTTCTCCAGATTTATACCCACTATTTACCCGGGTTTGCCCGCGTTCCCTCGGATGCGTGCGCACCCACTGCGCACGGATCACGCCCCTCCCCGGCCGACCTGGGCTGTGACCATGCCTTCGGGTCAGCCACGACGTCCAGGGCATCCGCTTCAACGTGTAGTCGGCTGGTTTCGCCAGCCGGCGCAGGCTCTGGGCTGGGACGCTGTCATATGTCGCGCTCCGCCCGCGAAGTCGGCGTACGCAGCCGACGCCGGGGAAGCGTTCTAGACACGCCGCAGGCGAAGTCGGCGTCCCACCCATGCCGGCGAAGCGCCAGGGGTCCGGTCCGGGCGTAGCATCCGCAACATGATCCAGAAGGCTATCGTTGCGTTGGCGACCTGATGCCGAGCGGATTTTTTCCTGCCGTCGAGCCGGACGCCGCCGTGTACCCCCTGCTCCAACAACTGTGGCCGGCGGTCCGCGCCGAGGCCGAGCTCCACGACTACATCCAGATGCGCGTGCACACGGAGCTGCGAGTCGGCATCTCGGCCGGCGGGGACGTCGAGCGAAGGCGGTTCTACTGGTCCACCCAGCACCCGGACGCGCGGTCGCCGCTGGGGTTCGGCGCCCGCACGCTCTACTGCGTAGCGACGGGTGCCCCAGAGGTCTATGCGTTTCCGTCCGAACCCGTCCTCACCTGGCTCGACGACGCTGATGGCCCCCTGCGCTCCGACGGCGGCCACGCGCCGCGCGTCGAGATCTTGCGCTACATCCCCTTGCGGAGGTTGACGTACCGGCTTCACGACGGCGCCGGGCTTCCCGCCAGTGTCATCGCCAAGGTCAAGCGGGCCGGTGGCCTGAACCGGGCGGCGATGGCCTTCCTGGCCGTTCATCAAGCCGCGGGCCGGCGCCGTGCGGGTGCGCCCACCGTGCCGCGCCTGCTGCGGATGGACCCCCCGCAGCACGTGCTCTACCTCGAGGAGCTGCCCGGCGAACCCCTGAACGTCGCTCTCGACCGGCTCGACCTCACCGAGGCCATGGAAGAGCTGGGCGCGCTCCATCGCGCGCTCCAGGAGCTGGACGTCCGCGACCTGCCCCAGCGGCGAGCGACCGCGGACTGGCTGCAGGACGCCCGCCATGCCGCCACCCAGATCGGGCTGTTCGTGCCTTCGGTCGCTCACCAGGCAGAGGGGGTGTACGCCGCGTTGAAACGCACCGCTCCCGAGGACGGGCGTCCGCTGTTCTGCCAGGGGGATTTCTTGCCCGGACAGATCCTCTGTCACCCGAGCGGATGGTCGGTGATCGACTTCGACGACAGCCGCTACGCCGACCCGCTCTCCGAGGTCGCCGCCCTGTACGCCGCGCTGCCCCGGGAGCTCGGCCTGCCGCCGGACCTCGCGGAGCGGGCCCGGCGTACCTACCTGGAAGCCTACGCGCGTCGGGCCGGCGAGCCGTTCGACCGCAGCCGCTGGCACTGGTTCCTGGTGCTGGTCCAGCTCGCAGACCTCGGCAAGCGGCTGATCAAGGGACGCGCCGCTCCGGGCGAAGCGGCGTCGGTGCTCGAGCGTCTCGCCGGACCGGCGGAGAACGGCCTCAGCTGATCGCCGGTCAGACTCGCAGGAGTGACGTCACGTCAGCGTGCCGTCCGAGCTCCGTCTCCAGGGCTGACTGCCACCCGGGGGCATGTCGGCGCAGGTGCCGGTAGCAGCGGTTCAAGAACTCGGCGTCAGCACAGATCGCCAGCAGTGCGGCGTCGACCTCGGTCCCGGTGGTCGTGGCGTACGACGACAACAACCCCCGGGCAACTTCCTGCGCGACGGTGCCAGGAAGTCCTCGCAGCGCCAGGTCCACGAGGAACTCGGCCAGGTCGACCTCGGGGGCCCCGTGCATGATCGAGTCGAGGTCGACGAGCACCGGTCCCAGCGCCGAGGAGACGAGCTGGTCGAGGTGGAAGTCACCGTGCAGGGTACAGACACGCTCGCGGACGACGTGGGGACGGCGTCTCGTCGCGGTGGTCACCAGGTCGGTCACCACCGGGGCGACCGCGGGGTGGGCCCAAACCAGCTTGGCTGCCTTCTTGTGCGCCTCGACCAGCAGGTCGTCGACAGTGACACCCCGCGTCGTGTCCACGGAGGAGGCGTGCAATGCCGCCAGTAGCGCGCCCAGCGGTGCCGTCGTGTCGGGCAGTTGGTCCGAGACCACGGCTCCCGCCAGTGGGTGCCCCGCGACCCCGCGGGTCCACAGCACCCCTCGTGCGGGATCCGCGCTCAGCGGTTGGGCGATCCGGAGCCCGCGTGACGGGTCCGCTGTGGACCACAGCGCCTGGTGTCGGGCCGCGATGTCAGCGGCCGTCCCGTCGACGAGGTGTTTCGCGAAGACGGCCGGCGCGCCGTCACGATCGACCTCTAGGCGCAGCGTGGCGCTGGCCTCCGGCTGGTAGCGCACGACCGTCGTACGCAGCTCGTCTCCCGGGTATGACCCGAGGACGTCACGCACTGCATGCGGGATGATGCCGTCGGTCAGCCGCGAGGCGACCAGGGCGGGTAACGCAGCGAGCCGGGGGTCTTCGGGGAATCGCCACACGACCAGGTCGATCTCAGGCAGGTGCGTGCTCCGACCGGCGAGTCGGGTCGTACGGTCCTGCTGCCAGGCAGCCTCGCTGGCGCCGCCGGCAGGGAAGCCCTTGACGTACAGCTGCACCGGCGCGCCGTCACGCGGCGTGAGGAGGTACGTGGCCCACCCCCGACACCGCGGTGACTCCGGACGATGCGGATGCGTGAGCCGCGCGTCGAGCAGCTCAACCGCGGCCACCTCGCCCGGTAACCCGAGCGCGCCGACGTGGCGGGACAGGACATCGGTCATCCACGCGACGTCAGCCAAGTTAGGGAGCCACACGCAGACGCCTCCCGTCACATGTTCCGGCCCCGACCACCGGGGAGTCCCATTGTGCGGCCAGTACGGTGCCGCCGGACGTCCTACGACCGAGTGCACTACCGAGACCCCCGTGGTCCTGCGACACTCGAGGAGGGTCTCCAGAGGGGTGGTGGTCACCACGAGAGCCGTGTGCATTCTCGGTCTCGGCTACGTCGGCCTGCCGCTGGCTTGCGCCGCCGCAGAGGCAGGACACCGGGTGATCGGTTACGACCCCGACCGCAGCCGCGTCGTTGGCCTCCGCCAAGGGCGTAGCCCCGTCGAGGACGTTGAGGACCGCGTGCTCGAGAAGGCGATGGCGAGTGGACGGCTGTCCTTCACCGACGACCCGGCTGAGATCGAGGACAGCGACACGTTCGTCATCTGTGTCCCCACCCCGCTGAAGGATAAGACCCCGGACCTGGCAATGGTCGACTCGGCCGTCGACGTGGTCGCCGCGGCGCTGCGTCCGGGCGGCATGGTGATCGTCGAGTCGACGACCTATCCCGGCACGACCGAGGACCGCGTAGCGCCACGGCTGACGGAGGTCACCGGACTGCGCGCGCCGGACGACTATCACCTGGTCTTCTCCCCGGAGCGCATCGACCCGGGGAACCCCGTCTACTCGCTGGAGAACACCCCGCGGGTGGTCGGGGGTCTCGGGGTTGCAGCGGGTGACGCCGCAACCGCGTTCTACTCGTCCTTTATCGACAAGGTGCACCGCGTGTCCGGGCCGCGCGAGGCCGAGATGTCCAAGCTCCTGGAGAACACCTACCGGCACGTGAACATCGCGCTGGTCAACGAGATGGCCATCTTCTGCGAGGAGTTGGGCATCGACCTGTGGGAGGCCATCGGCGCCGCGTCGACCAAACCCTTCGGCTTCGCCCCGTTCACACCAGGGCCGGGGGTCGGGGGGCACTGCATCCCGGTCGATCCGTCCTATCTCTCCTGGCGCGTACGCCGGCTCGGCTACCCGTTCCGGTTCGTGGAGCTGGCCGCCGAGATCAACGACCGGATGCCCAACTACGTCGCGTCGCGGATCGCCGACCTGCTCAACGACGTGCACAAGTCCGTCGGGGGCTCGCGCATCCTGGTGCTGGGGTTGGCCTACAAGCGTGACCTTGGCGACCTTCGGGAGTCGCCCGCTCCGGTCCTGATCCGTCGGCTGGAGAGTCGCGGGGCTCTGGTGCGGTGGCACGACCCGCACGTCGACGTGCGGGAGATCGCGGACTCGGCGGCCGTCGCTGTCGAGGGCGAGCTGAGCGCCGAGGAGCTGGCCGCCGCCGACCTCGTGGTCGTGCACACCGACCACTCGGCCTACGACCCCGCCATGATCGTCCGCCACGCCCGTCGGGTCTTCGATACCCGCAACCTGACCGCGGAGCATCGGGCACCGCACGTCTTTCGTCTCTAGGGCGGACCGCCGAGCCGGCTCGGCACGAGGTCACGGGACTCGCGGCTGCGCCAACCGGTCGAGATGGGCGGCCGAGGCCCCAGGATGGGCTTTGACGAGGGCGAGCACCGCGCCCAGGTCGGTGCGGTCCTGGGCGGACATGACCTGGTGGTGCAGCATCAACCCGACCGGTCCTTGGCCTCGGGCCATCTCGGCCAACAACTCACCCCGGGCGGTACGGTCCAGCGGGACCTTCTTCCGCTTGGCGAACCAGTCAGCCGTGATCGGCAGCTCCACCAGACCGGGGACCCCGGCCCTGCCCGCGGACAGGTCGCGTGACAGCACCGCGAAGCCGAGGCCGCGCAACACCTCCGCCGTCCAGGGAGCGCAACGGTTCCACGGTGGGGTGAAGATCGCCGGCACGTCACCGAACAACCCGCGGAGCACGTCGCGGCCACGCGCGATGTCGTCGCGCTGCTGCTCCGGAGAGCGACTCATGCCGAACTCGCATTTGCGTGCCTCCGGCTCGTGGTTGAGGTGCGCGAGCCCGTGCTGGTGCACGCGGAGGTCGTAGCGACCACTGGTCTGCCGGGCCGTGATGACCTCCACCGTCCGGGCTGTCGCTGCCATCGGGATCGCGGCCACGTCCAGCGGCAGCCCGTGGGGCTCGAAGACGTCGAGCAATGCCTCCAGGGCTGCGTCGTCCCATCCGGCGTCGTCGTCGCGGAAGAAGAACCACACCGGCGCCTCACGGCCATCCAGAGCGGCGCGGAGCGGGTCGAGCCAGTCGGTCACGGCGCCGTCTCCACGTGCCGTGCCGGACTCAGCGTCCGCAGCAGCTCCGACGTGCGGGTCCGCCCGTCGAGTGCAAGAGGAACGGGCAGGGGCGTCCAGTCAAGGGCGTCGCGTACGGCGTCGACGAGCGTCTGTGCCGAGAGTCGGCCCGAGTGGAGGACGCGCAGCGCGCCGAGCCTCTCGAGCCTTCGTGCCCGTGCGGCCTGCTCGTCCTCGCGTCCCTCGCCGTACGGCACGACTACGGACGGCGTCGTGCAGCCGAGGATGTCCATCGTCGTGTTGTAGCCCGCCTGGCTCACGGACACGGCCGATGCGGCCATCTCACCGGCGAGGTCGGGGAGGTAGCGCACCACCTCCAGCCCCGTCGTCTCCGCCGCCCGGCGGGTGAGCTCATCGACAATCGGGTCTGGGAGGAACGGTCCGGTCACGATCACGGTGCGCAACCCGTTGTCGACCAACAGACGCGGGTGCGCCTCGACAGCGGCATGGAACAGCGGCGCGCCGACCAGTCCGCCACCAGCCGACACGAGGACTCGCCGCTCCCGTGCTCGCTTCCTGTCGCGGACGACGGGGGCTCGGACGAACCCGGTGTAGTGCACGGGTACGCACAGGGGGACGTTCGGATGGAACGTCTCCTCCAGTGTGGCGAACCGGACGTCCGCATGGACCAGTACGGCGTCGAAGTACTCGTTCGTGACCCGGCTCGCCCGGTCGTCGTGGCCCTGCTGGTCGCGTCGGCTGCCGACCAGGATGTCGCGCAGGCTGCAGGCGACGAACGGGGCCGGGCGTGCAGAGCGCGCGGCCTCGAGGAGCGGCATCAGCTCGGTCGCGAACTTCTTGCGTCCAAACGGGAAGAGCTCGATCAGCACCACGTCGGGAGCCGTGCCCCGGAAGCACTCCTGGATCATCGACCGGCGGAGCCCGAGGGCTTCCTCGACCGTGAACCGCTCGTCACGGCTGACCAGCGCGTAGTCGGCGTCCAGACCCAGCGCCGGCAAGTGCACGATGTCGATCGTGGCCGGCTGCGGAAGGTCCACCGGCCACGGTCCGCCGTTGAGCAGGGTCACGTCGAAGTCCTGGGCCAGTCCCTCGGCCAGGTTCATCGAGCGCACCAGGTGCCCGAGCCCGACCGAGTGTTGGCAGTAGAAGAGCAGCCGTGGTCGCGTCATGATCGACCTTCCTTCGGTTGCCCCATCCAGCGAAGTGCCGTTGCGAGCGCCCGCTCCAGGTCACCTAACGCCGCGACGTCGACCCGGCTGACGGCCCGCGCCGCGCGCTCGACGAGGAGCGCAGCGGCCGCATACCAGAGCAGGTCGTCTTGTTCCGGCGGTCGGTCGTACGAGGCAAGCAGCGCGTCGGCAGCGGCCGCCGAGGTGTCAGAGTCGAGCGCGTCGCCTGGTCGCGGACACCACAGCCTGGCCAGTGTGCTGCCGAGCTCGGCGGCAGCCGGTCCGACGCCCGCTTGGTCGAGGTCGACCAGGCTGACACCCGCGTCGTGGACCAGCACGTTCTTGGGGTGCAGGTCGCCGTGCAGCAGGACCGTCGGACCTGGGGTGCGCGGGGCTGACAGCAGCACACCCACCAGCGCTCGCGTGAGAGGGGTCAGGTCCGGTCGTGCGGCCCGCACGAGCTCGCCGGCCTCAGCGACCTGGTCGGGGTCGAACCGGGTGAAGGGCGCGAAACCCTCGGTCGGTTGGCGGTGCAGAACCGAGAGTGCGGCACCGAGTCCGGCCATCGCCCCCGGTACGGCGGTTCGGTCGAGCTGGTTGAGGGGACGGCCTGGTGCGGGGGAGAACAACGCCATCTGCTGCTCGGGCAGGTAACCGACCGCATCCGGCAGCCGCAGGGCGTCGTGCTCGGCGATCCCACGCCGCGCGGCGCGCAAGGCGGCGACACTGCGGCGGCCGTCGTCATCGCTCTGCACCTTCGCGAAGCCGACCGTCCCGCCGTACGCGTGCGCGCACCGGACGGTTGCCGCCTTCTCCGGGGTGTAGGCCAGCAGCTCGCTTCGCACCCAGGGCGCCCCGAAGACGTCCCGCAGGGTGGGGGAGGGGTGGGTGAGCTGACCGAGCCCACGCAGCTTGCGGTCCTGCGGGAAGACCCAGAAGACGGTGCTGGTCGAGTCGTCGAACAGCACCGAGTCCGGGGAAGCCCCCAGGCTGATCACGGCGTCGCGGGCGCGGCCGAACTGACCGGGCGCCTTGTCCCGGGTGAACATCCGGGCACTCACCAACCGATCGCCCGCATCGTCGGCGATGCGGTAGGTGGCCCGGAGGCTCTCGCCCATTCGATACCGCGCGCGCACCCTGGTGCAGCTCCGGATCAGCTGGCCGCCCCGGGCCGGCTGGAGCAGCTCACCGAGCCGGGCACCCACCAGTGCGTCATCGAGCAGGTCGTCGCGTCGCGGCAACACAGGGTCAGGGGCCAGGGCAACCGCTGCCTGGACGCCGCCGCTCACGACGTCTCCTCCCGACGTCGCCAGAGCTGCCATCCTGCCTGGAGGATCAGCTGGGGCGGCGTACCGGTGCGGGTCCACTGCACCGCCGTGGGCCGGTCGAGCGCGACCTGCTGCGGGTTGCCGTGCCGGTCGGTCCGGACCCATACCGTCGCGGCCGTGAGCCGCAGTCCGCCGACGACGACGTCCCGGTCCGGCGCACGCCAGCTGAGGTGGTCGGTCCTGCCGTCGGGGAGCTCGACGACCGCCGCACCGGAGGACGCGTCTACCCAGCGGAGCCGCGGCGACGTGCCGGCCTGCCGGGGCGCTAACAGGGTGACGAGGTCCGCGTCGGCTGCCCCCTGCACGCGCGCCACCACAACCGGCGCGGCGGTCTTCAGCCCGTAGTCGACCGAGACCCAGCCCGGTTCGACCGTGGCGGGCGACCCGCCGGCGATCTCGAGACGGACCGTCGGCGTCGTGACGGACGAGCGCCCGTCCGCGGTGGGTCGGACGTCGGGCACGACGTCGTCCGCCAGGTGCCAGCGCAGTACGTAGTCGTGCGGCTGGGCAGCGCGCAACTCATCGAAGACCAGCCAGTACTCGCCGTCGACGAACACGACGGCGCGTCGGTGCACGGCGTCGTACGCCGGGCTGGTGACCTCGCCGTGCAGCAGGTGCAGGCTGTCGGTCGCGCGCCGGTCGAGCAGCAGGCTGGTCATCCGTGCGCCTTTGGGCTTGCCGCGCCGGTAGGGCTGCTGATCGAGGCCGTCGACGGTCACGGTGTTGTGCGCCGCGGTGCCCTTGAACCAGTGCCTCCAGTTCGGGGTGCCCTCGGCATAGGTGTAGCGGCCGGGATCGACGACGAGGGGATGCCCGTACGCGTAGGCCTCGACGGCCAGGGAGTCGTAGTGCCCATGACCGCCGTCGCCGAGGGGGCCGCACCCAAGAATCAGGAAGCGCTCGTCGGAGAACGACTTCCCTGCCTCGCCCCAGCCGCTGCGCTGCACGAAGTAGCCCCCGACAGGGAAATCGACGCAACGCTCGGCGGGTGCGGTGCCCTCTCGACCCTGCGTAGCGACGAAGCGCAGGTCCGCGGCACCCAGGGACTCGCCGGCAAGCCCCAGCAGGTTCAGGTAGCTGCCGGAGTCGCTGTCGGAGAGCGCCGGTATCTGCCCGTCGGGACGGTGCAGGTGCATCCCGAACCGGCACGCGGCACGCAACCTTTCGTCGTACGCCGGCGGCACCACCCCGCCGAAGCGGAGCACGTTTACCCTCGCCGCGACGAACGAGCGGAGGGCGATCAGGTGGTAGTGCGTCGACCGCTCCCGGTGCACGCCATCGCTCCACACGTCGGTGAGCAGGTTGTCCTGAAGGGCGTCCCACGCGTGTGCCGCGCGGGTGCCGTCCGGGTCGAGGACGGGCAGGCCCAGCGAGACCACCAGCAGTCCGTACAGCTCCAGGGTCCGGTGGTTGCGCTCAGGTGTCAGATCACTCGTGACACAGTCCAGCTGGTCACGCATGCTGGTCAGCATCCGGTTCTGGAGCTCGGGATCGAGACCGGTAAAGCCCGGGGCACGGTCGAAGCCCTGCCAGGCGTACAGCCAGTTCTGCAGTCGACGGGCGGTGACGTCGGTCGGGTCATGGCGAGGCTCCCGCTGGTCGATCCAGCTCGCGACCAGGCTCTGCCAGGCATCGACGTAGGCCTGGTCACCGGTCACCGAGAACGCATGGGCGAGGTCGAGACCGAAGTAGAACTTGCTCCACTCGATGTGCCATTCCTCGTCGTCGTCGAGGCCCCCGGTCCGCCAGTCCGGCAGCAGCCCGAGGTCGAGCGTCACGCCGGCGTAGCGGAACCGTCCGGCGAGCACGTCGGCGGCGAGCTGCAGGTCGCGATGGCTTGCCTCGATCGGGCAGAACACCTGACGCGGCCGCACGCGTCCCGCGGACGGGATCGCCACCGAGGCACCGTGGTGGACGGACGGGGACGCGTTCATCGAGAATGCTCCGATACGGTCAGCAGCGAGGCCATCTCCGCGGCGGTCGAGGCGGCGTCAAATTGTTCCGAGATGGTGCTGTGTCCCCGCTCCGCGAGGTGTCGAGCCAGCTCGGGGTCCTTGATCAGCCGGTGCAGCGCGTCGGCTAGATCGGTGGGCCGGTCGGGTTCGACGATCAGTCCGTTCTCGCCGTCACGCACCAGCTCCGTGATGCCCGAGACGCCCGTGGTGACCACCGGGAGTCGGCAGGCCATCGCCTCCATGAGCACGTTCGGGATCCCGTCGCGGTCACCGTCCTCGAGCACCCGGCAGGGCAGCGCGAACACACTGGCCCGCTGGTACTCCTCGAAGAGTCCGGTCTGCGTCAACGGGCCAAGGAAACTCACCCGCTCCTCCAGGTCGGTCGCAGCCACGCGGGCGCGGACCGCCCGCTCATGGTCCCCGCGCTCCCCGGCGATGACGGCCTCGAAGTCCACACCGCGGCTGCGCAGCACCGCGCAGGCGTCCACGAAGGTGTCCAGGCCCTTCTTCCGGACCAGCCGCCCGACTGCAAGCAGCCGCACGCGCGTGGGCTCGACACGTCGCACACCCGCCGCGACGAGAGACTCGAAGTCGGCGTTGAGGCCGTGGTAGACGACGTGCACCGGGGTCCGGGAGCCGAGCGACGTCAGGTGTGTGCGATTGGCCTCTGTGCACGTGACGACGAACGAGGCGGCGTCCATCTTGCGTCGCAGCAGACCGGCCGGGTTGAGCTCCTCGGTGTAGACGTCCTTCGCGTGCCCGGTGAAGGAGAAGGGGAGTCCGGTGATGGTGGAGGCCAGCCAGGTGACGGTGGTCGTCCCGTGCGCGAAGTGCGCGTGCAGCCGAACCACGTCGCCGGAAGCTTCGAGCCGGTCGACCAGGTCCACGGCGAGCAGGAACTCCTTGAGGTAGATCTTGCGGGGCGCCACGAGGAAGCCGCGTCTGGCCCGGACCGCCTGGGCGAATGCTTGCCCGGCCGCGCGCACCGTGCCCACGGGGTGGCGGCGCGCCGTGCGAAGCAGCGCGAGACGAAAGCCCCCCAGGTTGGCGCCCAGCCAGCGGAACAGTCCGGCCGCGGACAGCGACGTCGTCTGCTGCAGGTAGTCGGGCCGGACTCGCACGCGCCGTACGACATCGTGCTGGACGTCCTCGTCGGCCGCCTTCAGCACGTACAAGCGCAACGGCACCCCGAGGCGCTCCAGTCGGTAGATCTCGCTGGTGATGAACACCTCGGAGAGCCGCGGGTAACCCTTCAGCACGTAGGCCACTCGCCCGGGCGCCGCTGCGCCGTCACGCATCGATGGTCTCCGGCGTTCGGGCGTGCAGCAGCTCCAGATGCTCGACGAGCCGATGGGTGCACTTGGCGAGGTCGAAGTGCTCCTCGACGTGTCGGCGACCAGTGGTCCCCAGCTCGGCGCGCAACCGCGGAGCCGTCAGCGTGGTCAACGCATCGGCGAGCGCGGCGGCGTCGGCCGGGGGCACGACGAGGCCACTGCCGGCGGCGTGCACGGTGGCACCGAGGGCTGACACGTCGGAGACGACCAACGGACGGCGACAGGCCATCGCCTCGAGGGCGACGTTGGGCAACCCGTCGCGGTCTCCGCTGCTGTCCACGACCGACGGCACCGCGACGACGTCGGCCCAGGCGTAGTCGTCGGGGAGCTCGTCGTGTGACCTGCGACCGGCGAGCTCTACCGTGTCGGCAAGCCCGAGGCGGTCGATGGACTCCTCGAGCGGCGCCTGCTCGACGCCGGTGCCGACGATCCGCAGCATCGCGGGGATCTGCAGTCGAGCGACTGCGTCGAGCAACGTCGAGAAGCCCTTCTTCTCGAGGAGCCGGCCCACGGCCAACACTCGGAGCCGTGCGGCGCCGTCCGGGTGGGGGCGCGGGTCGAAACGTGTGAGGTCGACACCGTGCGGAAGGAGGCACACCTGCGAACCGGGCAGGTCGACGTGCTGCGCAACGTCGGTGTTGCACGCGACGACTCCAGCGGCTGCCCTAGCGCGATCAGCCAGATCGGCGGTGGGGACTTTCCGGGCGTCCAACGCGTGAACGCTGAAGCTGAAGCCCACCCCGAGGGCACCAGCGGCGCGTGCCGCGACCTCGGTGGGATGATGGGCGAAGTAGCCGTGCACGCCGTCGACCACCGCGTCCCCCAAGTCTTCGACCAGAGCCGCAGCCTGCTGTGTCACGTCGCCGGCGGGCAGCATTCGCACCAGGGGGAGCACCTCTTCGACACCGGGCTGGGGCGCCTGCCCGTCACCCGACTTGGTCGCGTAGACGCGGACCAGCATGCCGGCACGCGCCAGGGCGACGAGCTCCCCGAGGGCGAACGTCTCCGACGTTCGCGGGAAGCCGCTCATCACGACCGCGAGGCGCGCCGTCACGCGACGACCGCTTTCACCGAGCGCCGAGTCTGCACCCACGCGAGCTGCGCGGCGAGTCCCTGGTCCAGCGGCACGATGGGTGACCAGCCGAGCTTGCTCCGGGCGAGCGAGACGTCCGCCGAGGTCCGGCGGACGTCCCCGCGCTGGGTCGGGCGGCGGTCGAGCGCGAGCCGGCTTCCAGCGAGCTGCTCGAGCGTCGCGATGACGTGCGACAGGGTGGCCTCCTCGCCCCCGCCGACGTTGTAGACCTCCGTCGCAGCCTCCGCGTGGGCGCAGCGCACCGTGGCGTCGACGGCATCGGCCACGTAGGTGAAGTCCCGCGACTGCGAGCCGTCGCCGAAGAGCGGGAATGTGGCGCCGGAGTCGAGGGCGTCACAGATGCGGCGGATGGCCATGTCCGGGCGCTGCCGCGGGCCGTAGACGGTGAAGTAACGCAGGCCTGTGATCGCCATGTCGCGGGTGCGGTAGACACGGGCCAGGTCCTCGCAGGCACGCTTCGTGACGCCGTACGGGGAGCGCGGAAGCGTGGGCGTCGAGACCTCGCGGCACGGGTGGGTCTCCGCGTCGCCGTAGACCGACGACGACGAGGACCACACGACCCGCGCGGCCCCCGCCGACCCCGCCGTCTCGAAGACTCGTTGGGTGGCGACCAGGTTGTTGCTCGCGTACTGCACGAAGCTGTCGCCGAAACTACCCCGGACGCCGGCCTGTGCGGCTAGATGGAACACGACGGTCACACCCTGCAGCGACTCCTGCCAGCCGTCGCCGACCAGGTCCCGCTCGACCAGGTCGAACGCCGGCTCCCTGGTCAGGCCGGCCAGGTTCGACAGCTTGTCCTCGCGGGGATAGTAGTCGGTGAAGCAGTCAATGCCGGTCACCCGCCACCCGTCCGCGAGGAGGCGTTCGCAGAGGTGGGAGCCGATGAAGCCCGCGGCCCCGGTGACGACAGCCCGCCGTCCAGATCTGTCGGTCATGTGCGGTCCACCTTCCTGTCGTGAGGGACTTGCGCCTCGAACAACCCCGGCGTGTCCGAGCTTGCGAGATCGCGTCGTTGCTTGGTGCCGGTCAGCCTGCGGAACGCCGAGTCCCTGACCAGGAGCCGCTCCGGAGCGTCGTACTCGACGACCCGCCCGGCAGCCAGCACCGCGACATGGTCGGCACTCCGGGCCAGCGCGGTCGAGTGGGTGATCAGGATCGTCGTACGTCCCACGATCAGACGGTTCAATCCGGCCATCACCTGCGCCTCGCTCTCGGCGTCCAGACCGGTGGTCGGTTCGTCCAACACCAGCACCGGAGGGTCGCGCAGCAGGACTCGGGCGATGCCGATGCGCTGCCGCTGGCCGCCTGAGAGGCCGCGGCCTCCCGGACCGAGCAGAGTGTCGAAGCCGTCGGGCAGGGCCTCGATGAACGAGAGCGCCCCGGCGGCCCGAGCGACCTCCTCGACCGTCGCGATCTCGGCGTCGGTGCCGTAGGCGATGTTGTCCAGAACGCTGCCGCTGAACAGGATGGTGTCCTGGAGTAGGACACCGACCTGGTCGCGCACCCACCGCAGCGGCCACTCGCGCGCGTCCCGGCCGTCCACGCGGACCGAACCGTGGCTGGGGTCGTAGAAACGCGCTATGAGTGCGCCGACCGTCGACTTTCCGGCGCCGGACTCGCCGACGAGAGCCAGCCGGGATCCGCTCGGCACGTGCAGGGTGACACCCTCCAGTGCGGATCGCTCCTCGGTGTACCGGAAGTACACGTCGTCGAGGTCGATCGTGCCCGCCGCCCGAAGGTCGGGCGCCGAGCCGTCCGTGCCGTCGGTCAGCACCATGTCCGAGGCCAAGATCTCGGCGATGCGCTCGAGCCGGGCGAGAGCCCGCGCTGCTCGGCTGGCTTGCTTCGCGATGTCCTTGAGCGGTTTGTACAACTTGTTGGTGTAGGCCACGACGACGATGAGATCCCCGGGGGTGATGCGACCGTCCGCCACCGACAGCACGCCGAGGCCGAGGACCAGCGCGGTCGCGACAGCCCCGAGCACGTCGACCAGGGCCCCGAAGCGAGCCTCCACCCTGGAGCTCTCGACGCCGACCTTCAGCCGCTCGGCGCTTCGCCGCTGCACGCGGTCGTGCTCGAACCGCTCGGTGCCGAATGCCTTGATGACCTGCATCGCCGACAGTGCCTCGGTTGCCAGGGAGGCGATCTCGCCTTCCTTGGCCCGCTGCTTGCGCGCCATCTGCCGGATCCGCTTCTGGTAGTGCATGGTTGTCGCGAGCAGGAGCGGCGTGACCAGGAAGGCGACGAACGCCAACAGGGGGTCGATCCAGAACGTCACGGCGAACATGCCGACGAGCACGAACGACGAGGACGCCAACGTCCCAAGCGTCTGCGCGAACAGGTCACCGACTGCGTTGACGTCGCCGGTCACCCGGGCCACAAGGTCACCGGTCGGGCGGTTCGAGTGGAACATCAACGACAGCCGCTGCAGATGCTCGTAGGTGGCCGTCCGCAGGTCGTGGACGATCTGCTCACCGGACCGGTTGAGCCAGAAGTCGGAGTAGAAGGTGGCCAGCGCGTCGATGATCGCGACACCGAGCACCATGGCCGCGAGCCCGAGCAACAAGGAGAAGTCCTCGCCGGTGAGCTCGAAACCCGTGCCCCGTCCGGTCACCAGCTCGTCGATCGCGAACTTCAGCGGCCACGGTGCTGCGAGCTGGGCAACGGTGAGCGCGACCGTCGATGCAGCTGCGCCCGCGAGCGCACCCCAGTGGCGGCGCGCGTGACTTCTCAGCAGCCTCATCGTGGGGTTCCGCGGAGGTGTTGGGATGGCTGCCCGCTGGCTCATCGCATGCTCCGTGCCGTGCTGAGAGCGTGCAGCCGCAGCGCTGCGTTGCGCGCCCCGTCGAGGTCGATCCCGGCGGCGTGGACGGCGTCGGGTCGCTCGTCGTCTACCAGCGTCTCGAAGATGCGCTGGCGTTCCCGCACGGTGTCCCCGAAGGAGAGCGTCTCGTGGCGATAGGACCCGCCGGTCGCGTTGAGCATCGGCGGGACGCCGTGCACGCGCACCCGTGCTGCCTGCCGCAACCAACGCGGGCGCACCTCGAGTCCTGTGACGAGGCTGACCTGCGCGGCCGGGTCGGTGTCAAGCACCGCGCGGGCTATCAGGCTGTTGCGGCGCACGCGGCCGAGGCCGTACCCGTCGTGGGAGTAGAAGAGATAGCGGGCGACCAATGGGCCCCCTCTCGTTTGCTGCGGCAGATCGTCCGGCCTCTGAAGGGTGGGCTCTCCCATGATGCTCCGCGACGCCCTTCCGCGTCACCCTTGGGCGAAGGTATTGGCTCCCACTGGTATGGCTGAGACTGAGAAGAACCGCCGCCAGCGAACCTGGGACAATGACTGCCATGACGCCGGGAGGGCCAGATGAGCGGTGTGCGGGGCCGTACCGGGACAGGCTTGAGGTCTTGGCGGCCGGTGGCGTGGTCGAGGCCCATCTCGACGCTTGGGCAGCGCAACGGTCAGCCGACCGGATCGGGCCCTGGCGTCGCGTCTACGGCAAGCTCCGGCCGCAGCGCTCTCCCTGGGCCGTCCTCGTGTACGAGGCTGTAGGCGGCCTGACCGTCCAGGTCCGCCTGCTCGAGGGCGGCGACCCGAAGACCCTCGTTCCGGGTGGTTGGCTGCCTGCCGCCGGCGACCTGGGCCCGGTCGAGATCATGTCCTGCGCGGCGGACCCGGCGCTCCCGGGGCTACCGGCGGTTCTGGCGGTGCTCAACACCCCTCGGGTGGTGCGGTATCACCCGGGCAACCGGTGCACCGTCCACGGAGGCGCAGGATCGGCCGCCCGCTACGTCAAGGTCCTCTCCGAAGCCGTGGACGACCAGCAGGAAGTTCGCGCGCGATGGGCCGCCTCGGTGTCCGGAGCGCTGTCCTTCGCGGTGGCCGAGCCGCACGGTTGGGACGAGCGGTCGCGGTCGAGCTGGTACGGCGTCGTGCCGGGCGAACCCGTGAATCCGAGCCTGTTCGGGCCGCAGGGGGTCCAGCTCGCACGTCAGGTCGGGGTGTCGCTGGGCCAGCTCGCGTTGGCACCGCTGCGCCCGACTAGCAGGGATGACGCGACAAGCCAACTGGCCCGGACCGAGCGAGGACTGGCGCGAGCGGCCGCCGCCACCCCTGCCTTGGCGGCCGGGTTGCGGAGAGCGGCCGACTCGCTCGCCCGTGCCCACGACCGGCTGGGCGCGCGCCCGCTCGTCCCGGTTCACGGGGCAGCGCACCTCGGGCAGTGGCTCGTGGACGACACCGGACGGCTGGGTCTCGTCGACTTCGACCGGTTTGCGTGGGGTGAGCCGGAGTTCGATGTGGCGACGTTCGTCGTCGAGCTGCGAGCGTCGTCGCCGGGGCAGCCGACGGACGAGCTCGAGACGGCAGTCATCGACGGCTTCCGCGCGGTCGCAGGCGAGTTGGACGCGCGGCGGCTCGCGCTCTACGTCTTGCACAAGCGGTTGGCCAAGGTGGCCCGGACTGCCTCGGCGCTGCGTCCCGACGCCGAGGAGCGGGCGGCCCCACTGCTCGAGGAGCTCCAGTCCCCGTTGGGTCTGCTCGCCCAGCACTGACCGCGCAACCGGTCCAGCTCCCGGCGGAGCCGCCGCAGCTCGCGCTGCATCTTGAGCACGCGGGCGATCCGCGAGCAAGTATGGGATTCCGCCACGATCGTGTCGTGTCGTCTACGCGACGAGCAGGTCGCGTAGTGCGCGAATTGCGAAGGCGGCGCTTGCGGAGGCCGCGTTGCTGGTCGAGATGAGCACGGCGACGATCGACCGCCGGCTGGCCTGCGAGCGGGCCGAGTCGACCAGAGCAGGGCGCAGGTGCCTCGTCCGGTGAGAGGTGTCGCGGCGTGGCTACTGGCCGCTGGCCTCTCTCGCGTCGCGCTCGAGGGCATCGGCGTCTGCCTTGAGCTGCTTCTTCTGCAGTCTCTCCGATCGACGCATGGACCCCTCGATGCGTGCCTCCATGTCCATCACCCCGACGACGACGAGGCCCGCCTCACCCTTGTCGAGGGACTCGCCGAGCTCCTTCAAGTCATCCCGGCTCATGCCGGCGGCGGCATGCCCGGCCACGGCGCCGAGGATCGCCCCTCCTGCGGAGGTGGCCGCGAGCAGACCGCCGCCGACCGCCGCGAACGGGAAGAGTGCGATGACAAGTCCGGTGGCCAGACCGGCTCCGCCACCCAACACGCCACCGACCCGGGTGGGGGTCTCGTGCTTGCGAGTGATCTTCACCTTGCCGTCCTCACGGCGATGGATGACCGCGGCGTCGTAGGCGTCCATGAGCCCCTCCTTGGTATGGAGCTCCTTCACCAGCTCGTAGTCCGCCTCGGCGGACACGAGGTCGGGGTAGACGCCGGCGAAGGCCATAAACGTGTCGAATGCCATCGAGATGACCTCCCGGTCGGTCGGGCACGCACGAGCCGCTCAGGTCTTTCAGACGCGGCCGATACTGGACCCCAAGCCTCACATCCGCGTGGTGGAGAGTGCCTCATCCATGACGGGTGAGCTGCCCCCGCCCGCGGTCGATAGCGTGCTGGGCGGAGGGAGCGTGATGGCATGATCCGGATACTCGATGACATGCCGGCCGGCGTCCTCGGGCTCGAGGCGATCGATGACGTGGAAGAGGAGGACTACCAGAACGTCCTGGTGCCTGCGGTCGACGCGGCCATCGCCGAGCACGGAAAGGTACGCCTCGTCTACGTCCTCGGCCCGCAGTTCGATGAGTACGAAGGAGACGCGGTCTGGGAGGACCTGAAACTCGGTGCGCGCCATCCGACGTCGTTCGAGCGCATCGCGATCGTGACCGACGCGCGCTGGGTCGGCCCGGCGATCAAGCTCCTCAGCGTCCTGTGGCCAGGACGGGCGCGCGCGTTCCCACTCGCCGAGCTGGAGGCCGCGAAGCGTTGGGCGGCTGATGAAGCCAACTGACAGCGGCAGCGATGGCCCGGTCGAATTGAAGCCGCGGCCGGCTGGGCGAGCACAGCCTTCGAGTTCGTCCTGAACCGGCACTGGAGCGTGCTCGACTGGTTACCTGCCGAACGTCCGCCAGCGCGCCACTGCGGACTCACTCGCCGCGAGTGATGTCGCCACTCAAGGCCCTGCGTAGCGTCAGGCCGAGCGACTGGAGGGTTTGCGATGAGTACTGCTCCGCGTGCGACACCTTCGACCTTCACGGCCGAGGAGTACGCGGCCCGGATGTCGTGCGTCGTTGGCGGGGCCCTCGAGCAGGGGTTTGGCGGGGTGGTCGTGGCCCCCGGAACGGATCTCGTGTGGCTGACCGGGGATCGGCCCACGGCCATCACCGAGAGGCTGACCATCCTGATCCTCGCCAGGGATGCGTCCAAACCTGCTCGTCCCGGTCCTCGAGCGGTCCGACGCGGAGGCGGCTGCCGGGCATCCGCGCGTGAGTTGGTCGACTGGGCCGACGGCTCCGACCCCTACGACGCCGCTTCGTCGCTCATGCCGCCCGACGGCCGGTTCGCGATCTCCCATGCAGCATGGTCGGCTCACCTGCTCGGACTCCAGCACCACCTCCCGAGGTCCCGTTTCCGGGCCCTCGGCGAGAGCCTGCCGATGCTTCGAGGTGAAGGTCCTGAAGGGCTAAATCGGTTGGCCGCCGCGGGGGTTGCCGCCGACGCGACGTACCTCGAGATCGTCGAGCTTTCCGTCGAGGGGCGCCTCGAGACGAAGGTCGCGGCCGATCTCGCCCGCCTGCTGCGCGAGCACTGTCACGAGCAGGTCGACTTCACCGTGGTCGGCTCGGGCCCCAACGGCGCGAACCCGCACCACGAGGCCGGTGATCGGAGGATCCAGGACGGCGACACAGTGGTTTTGGACTTCGGCGGGCTGATGTACGGCTACGGCTCTGACACCACGACGGTCACGGGGGGCGAGCCGGCGCAAGAGGTGCGCGACGTCCACGACATCGTGCTGAGGGCGCAGCAAGCGGCGTTCGAGGCGGTGCGTCCGGGGTGACCTGCGAGGAGACTGATCGGGTCGCAAGAGCCGTGATCACCGAGGCGGGGTACGGCGAGTAGTTCATCCACCGGACGGGCCACGGCATCGGGGGCACGACCCACGAGCCGCCGTACATGGTCGAGGGCGAGCTGCAGCCGCTGCCCACCGGCATGTGCTTCTCGATCGGGCCAGGGATCTACTTGAGTGGACGGTTCGGCGTGCGCATCGAGGACATCGTCACCGTCACCGACGAGGAGCCGGCCTCAGGCGAGCAACGGCGGCATGGGCCAGCGCACACGGCAGGACCTGTGGCCCTTCCTCGGTCGGTGTCGGGCGGGGATCGTGGGCAACATGACGGATGTGCCGTCGAAGAGAGCCCGGGGTCGGGCTTGCACGCTCACCTTTCTGGGAGCTGCCGGGACTGTGACCGGGAGCCGGTTCTTGGTGGATACCGGTGGCTCACGGGTTTTGGTGGACTGCGGTCTGTTCCAGGGAGAGCGGGCGTGGCGGCGGCGTAACTGGCAGCCGGTGGAGGTCGACGCGGCGAGCATCGCCATGGTGGTGCTCAGTCACGCCCATCTGGACCACACCGGCTACTTGCCCCGGCTGGTGCGCGAGGGCTTCGCGGGAACGGTGCTGTGCTCGGAGGCGACAGCGCGGCTGACCGGGATCATCCTGCGCGACGCCGCGCACCTGCAGGAGGAGGACGCGGCGTACGCCCGCCGCTCCGGGTACTCCAAGCATGACCCGCCGCTGCCACTGTTCGACACCGCCGACGTCGAGAAGGCGCTGGCGTTGCTCGACCCGGCCCGGTTTGATGTCCCTCAGCCGCTGCCTGACAACGGGGAGGTGAGGCTACGGCGTGCCGGCCACATTCTGGGGTCTGCGTTCGTGGAGCTGCGGGTGGCTGACGTGAGGATCACGTTCAGCGGGGATCTCGGCCGTAATCGGCATCCGCTGCTTCGGCCGCCCGAGCGGCCGAGCCCGGCCGACGTCGTGGTGGTGGAGTCGACCTACGGTGACCGTCAGCATCCGCGGGCCGCGGTCGAGCAGCTGGCGGACGCGGTACGCCGTACCGCGGCGCGCGGCGGGGTGATCCTGGTACCGGCGTTCGCCGTGGACCGTACCCCGATGCTGCTGCGTGTGTTCGCCGACCTGATTTCCGCCGGGCAAATACCGGATCTACCGGTTTTCGTCGATAGCCCGATGGCGCTGAGCGCCCTGGAGGTCTACCGCGATGCCCAGCGCGAGAGCAGCGTCGAGTTCCGCCCCGAGGTTACCCACCGCGACGCTTCGGTGGTGCCGTCACGGCTGCGGCTGATGGCCACCAGGGAGGCGTCGGCGTCGCTGAACGACCCCGGACGGCCCTGCATCGTCGTCTCCGCCTCCGGTATGGCCACCGGTGGTCGGGTCCTGCACCACCTACGCCACCAGCTTCCGGTGGCTCGCAACACGGTAGTGCTTACCGGCTACCAGGTCGCGGGCACTCGTGGACGGGCGCTGGCTGAGGGTGCCCGGCACGTCAAGATCCACGGCCAGTACGTGCCCGTGCGCGCCGAGATCGTGGCACTGGATGGGTTCTCGGCGCACGCGGACGCCGATGAGCTGCTGGCCTGGCTGGCGCAGATGCCGCCACCCCGGACCGCGTACGTGGTCCACGGCGAGCCGGCTGCCTCCGCGGAACTCGCCCGCAGGCTCGCCGACGAGCTCGACTGGACCGTCGTGGTACCTCGATTTGAGGAAAAGGTACGGATCGGATGAGGAGCAACGTGAGATGACCAAGCCCACAGGACCCGTCACCGTCGGCGTCATTGACGCCGATGTGGCACCGGCGCTCCGTCTTGCCGGGGAGGAGGCACGACGCCGCGGCACCTCGGTCACCCTGCTCTACGCCGTGCACCAGGTGATGCCCGCACCCCCGGAAAGTCTGCTGCTGGACTACCAGAATCTGGAGCAGGCCGCCTCGACGGTGTTGGCGAACGCGGCTGCGCTGTTCCGCGACATGGTCCCCGAGGTACCGGTCGAGACCGTGGTGGAGCGGACCCGTCCGGTGGCGGCGCTGGTCGCCGCCTCGGAGCGCTCCAGCCTGGTGGTCCTGCAGCGGCGGTCGCGGTCGCGGCTGGGCCGGATCTTCACCGGTTCCACCATGCTGGGCGTGGTGACCCACGCGCACTGTCCGGTGGTGTCGGTGCCCGACGGCTGGTCAGCGCAGACGAAACGGGTGGCCGTCGGGGCAGATGAGACCGGCGGTCCGGCCTACGTGCTGGCGCAGGCGTTTGAGGAGGCAGCCCTGCACGGTGCTGGTCTGACGGTTCTCCATGCGTGGCGGTTGGACCGCCCCTATGCCGACCTTGTGTCGACCGCCGGCGCGCCGTCGGGCTGGGAGGAACGCGCGCGTAAGCACGTGGAGGAGGCCTTGGAGCCGTTCCGGGTGCGGTACCAGAGTGTGGCCGTGGACGTACAGATCCGGCACCAGTGGTCGGCGGAGGCGCTGCTGGAGCTGACCGAAGCCAGCGGTCTGCTGGTGCTTGGGCGGCACAGCTCCCATCGCCACCTGGTCGTGCTGGGATCCCTCGCGCGGACGCTTGTCCTGGAAGCTGGCTGTCCCGTACAGATCGTGCCGCCCCCGCGGATCGAGCCGGTGGAGTCTGACGGGCCGGCCCAGCGGTGACCATGCGGGCGTGGGTCACGGACGGCGACGGCACTTTGCGGCCGACGAGCGACCGGTGCTCGAACCCGCCGCCACGGAGGTGCTGGTCGGCCTCTCCAGCTGTGACGTGTGCCGTACCAACCTAGGAATGGTGGGCGGCGACCTAGATCCGCACCGCTGCCCGGTGGTGCCCGGCCATGAGGTCATAGGCACGGTCGCCGGCGTTGGTGTCGCCGTCAGCTTGTTCCAGCGCGGTGACCGGGTGGGCGTGGCGTGCCTGCGGTCCACGTGCGGGCAGTGACCCGCCCGTTGCGACACCACCGGTTACGCGTGCCCCGAAAGCTCGTTCAATGATCCCCGAACGATGGCAACCGGGCACTCGGCGTGATGGAGAAGGCCTTGGCTCACTGACCCGAGAAGCAGTCCCTTGAACGCGCCGCGGCCACGGGAGCCGACGGCGAGCAGGGCCGCGTTCTGCGACGCGTCGGTAAGCGCTCGCACTGGAGAGACTGGGATCGACTCTCGTTCGATCTGTACGTCGGGATACTTCTCGGCCAGACCGGCCACGGACTCGGCCAACAGTCGCTCACTTTCGGCGATCTCGTCCGCTACGGTTCGTCGCGCTCCGGACAGTTCACCCGGGGTGATGGAGCTGATCTTCCACGCATGGATGGCGGTGAGCGCGGCTCCCGTCCGGCTGGCGTGATCGGCAGCGAACATGAGGGCGGTTTTGCTCTCTCCGGATCCGTCCACGCCCACCACCACGCGCTGGGTGAGGTTGTTGTGCTGGGCTCGGACGACCACGACAGGAGAATGCGCGTGACGGGCGACATGTTGGCTGACCGAGCCGGTGAGGCTGCCGAAGAGCCGACCGTGCCCGCGGCTGCCGAGCACCGTCATGGCTGCTTCGCGGCTCGCCTCGATCAGTACGTCTGCGGGCTCCCCTCGTTTGATCTCGATGGTGGCGTCGTGGCCATCAGCTCGTGCCAGCCCCTCGGATGCGGAGGCCTTCCACTCCTCGGCAAGCTGGCCGCTCCACTCCTCGCCCCAGGCCGAGAGTTCGTCGAGGGTTCCGGCGGCAATTAGCACCTGTAAGCGCATCGAGCGTCGGCGCGATTCGTCGACGGCCCAAGCGAGTGCGCGTTGCGCGTCCGGGGACGCGTCATAGCCCACGATGAGGTTTCTCGCGGCAGTGTTCATAGCCTTTGATCCCCTTCTTGCGCGCCGGCGGCGACGGATTCTCGGATTCGGACATCGACACCGGGTGGCGTGCACCGAGCGAGCGCGACCGCCAGGTTCCAGAAACCGGAGTGGGCGGGCCGGTTCTTCATGCAGGTGCGGGTCGGGCTCGACCGGGAGAGCCAGCTCGCGCCCCATTTTCGGGTGCGCGCGAGTTGGGCCCCGCGAGCGACGGCCGGGACCATTGATGGGCCGTCGACGCCGACGGCGAGCGGGGAGGTGCCGTGTTGGCGGACGATCCGGTCCAAGGCTGTCATGGTGCAAGTCTTATGTGCGACGTCTAGTCGCGCCAGAGGCACACTTCCCGTAGTTCGAGAGGACCATGGTCCGACATCCGACGAAGAACCAGGAATCATCTTCCTTCGGACTGATCGGGTCTATCTATGCGGCGACGAGCGTCTTGGAGAGTTCGACATGCTCAATCAGCTGCCGGTCGCCGAGGACACCAGTCATGAACCCCGTCTGGCTCAGCGGCGCTGACGTCGCCGCAGGTTCTTGGGACTGCATGGGTCAGTGAGGGCGGGGAGGATGGTCAAATGGGGGTCGGCCACCCACGTTGGTGGGTACCGCGCGCGCCACGGGCTAGGTACGGTCGGGGCGGTCACCCCAACAGCCGATTGGTGGGTTCCTGTCGTGGTGGCATGGGGCACAGTCACCAGACTGGTGCTCGGCGCTCCTCGGACTGATCACGGGATGGTTCCTGGTCTCCTGGCAGGCCTATGGGCCCATCACGTGTCGTTCTGGCCGTCTCGGATCACCGGTTCACCGGCTTCTATCTTGGTCACTGATAGCGCTTCGACTGCGCGGCGTGCTGTCCGGTGCCGAGATCGACTTCCGGTGAATTGCCAGGTTGTGGCGTACCTCCCGCTCGTGCTGGCTTCCGGGTTTCGTACTCGTTCCAGATGGTCGGGTCAGGTTTGGGGGTCACCACCAGGACGGGTCCGCGATGGCGAGGGCGGCCACCGTCACAGCAACCAGCGTAGCGAGGACCAGAGCGGGGAACGGGGCGCCTATCGCGTAGTCCCTGGCCGTTGGGCGAGCCTCCACAACTGGCTTGCGCCGGGCAGTCCGGATGGCGGCGAGTAGGAGAATCATGCCGAGGGCAAGCAGCAGGTACGGTGCCACCTCGGCGTCGGGCAGCCAGGTCGTCATTGCCTGGGGGAGTGAGAACATGGCGCCGGCTGCGCCGACTGCGAGCAGGAGCAGGTCCCGGAAGGCGACAGCCGCGGCGACCACAGCCACGGCGGTCGCCACAGCCACCCCTGCGCCGGCGTCGGATCCTGCCGTGGTCAGTCCACCGAAGAGCGCCGCGGCCGAGCCCAGCGCCACGACGGGGCGGCGGGGGGCGAGGACTCCGCCCCAGCCGAGTACAAGCCAGATCACACCGATCGCCCAGGCTCCAAGGCCCGGCAGGTTGGAAGCCTCTGTGAACCGATTGACAACTATGGCGGCCGTCACCATGAGGCCGACCATGGTGACGGTCTGCTGGGCGAGGTGCGGTCGTAGCCACCACAGCGCGATGGCGAGCATGCTGGCGCCACCGGCCGTTATGAGTTCGGTGTCATGGCCCGCTAGGGCAAGTTGCTCGTCCCCGAGAAGAGCCAAGAACCCGGCGAACACGAGGACCGAGAGGATCCAGAGCACGGCGCGCAGGCGCTCCCCGACCCCCGCCAGGCGTAGCGGCATGGCCAACCCCGCGACCAGGAGAACCAACGCCGTGCCGCCGACGAGCGTGAGGCGTCCGACGGTTCCGAGGTGGACCCAGTAGCCGCTGGCGATCAGGACAGCCGACGCGAGGATGATGACGCCGCCGAGGTACCCTAGGCCCTCGACCACAAGAGACGGGACTTCGGCGCGGGCCGACGCAACCTTCGGGATGGCCGAAGTCACGATCGGGCGCGTCTCTGCCCGTGCGAGGATACGGTTCCCCTGGTCGGTGGTGATAATCCCTTCCGACACCCAGGATTCAACCAGCGTTGGAAGGGGGACACTCGCGCGTGACCCGATGTGCGCGCGTGTGCGTCCCCGCTCGGTTGATCTCGGTGAGGTGTGCAGAGCGAGCCTCATGACAGCAACTCCTCTCTATCGACCACGATTTGGCCGCCAGTGATGTAGGACGCCATGTCGCTGGCCAGGACCCGGCAGAGTCGTCGGGCTCGCCCTCCCATCGGGATTCAGGCCAGGAAGGCGCGCAACAGGTCTTCCATATCGACGCCGGCTGGAGTGGTGGACTGCATCTCTTTGGGCACCGGGGGGCTCGTGGTGCGCCGCCGAACGGCAGTCTTCCGCTCGCCATCTTGATCCACCGGCCCAGCGGTACGAGAACCCCCGCTTCGGGTGTTGTGTGCGGGGCTCCGGCCACGGAAACCTTCTCGCGGGTCCAGTCCTCCCGCGGCCTATCGTTCCCCTGAGCCTCGCGTTCCTACTTAGCCACGGCATGATGCGCTTCCGCGGCCAGGTAGCGGTTGAGCCCCGCCCGGATTCGCGCCCGGCGCGCGCTGGACGTCGCCCGCGCCGACTACTCGACTGCCTCCGCGCGAGCCCGAGTCTTCTCGACCTCATTCATCGCTACCTCCCGAGTATTGACTCGCTCGAGGCGCCGGTCGGATGCCGTGCGCCCTGCTCAGCAAGGAGCTCCTCCCGGCTGAGCGTATGGTTGGTAGACCACGGTCCTGGCCTTGCCCACATTGGGGCCGTCCAGGTAGCACTCCCACGGGGCGCCGGTGGCCACGTAGCCGTTGTCCAGCACCCACTCCGCCAGCGCTTCATGCGCCATGCCCACTGCGCCGTACTCACCCACGTGCATCGTCCGGACCACGCGCCCCTCGGGCAGCGCGGACCGCGCGACGTGCCTGGAGTAGGTGGGCGGTTGTGTGGGCTCGGTGACCGGGAACCCTGCCTCGATGTCGAAGCCTCGGTGCGCGTTGTGGAAACGGGCGAATGGGGGCCCGGTCGGCGCGACATCGGCTTCCTGGACGGCGCGCGCAACCTCAGTGAAAGCTGTGGAGAGAAAGTCGCGGATCTCTTCGTCGGCTATGTGGCCACGCACGACCGCCGTCACCTGAGTCTCCAGGTCGGCGGTCTGCATCGAGTACACCGTTGGACCGTCGTGCGCGAAGTGGTGCACGGTCGCGTCCGGGCCCGGAAAGAACAAGGTTTCGTGCCCGTTGTCGGACCAGCGGACGACGTATGGAGGGCCCCCATCAGCACCATGCACCTCGAGGATCTCTCCCTCCCGCGCGGCGTCGTCAACGTGCACGCCGTGAACGATCAGTTGGTCCCCGACCGCGGCCTTCATCGTTCGCACCTCCTCGGGTGTTCACCCGCTCAGTCGGACGTGCTCGTTCGTCACGCCCTCAATGTCTTCCGTTGCTGCAGCGAGGAGCTTGTGGGAAAGGTCGTTCAACGCGCGGGCAACCGCGAACTCGTCGCCGATCTCTGGCACATCCCGGTCCGAGGGGTGGAGTCTGGCGTCCCCACGGCCGGTGAGCGTGGTCTCGTTCTCGGGGATGAGCCGCGCCTCCGCATGGGTTCGACCGTCGCGTTCACCGATGTAGACCGCGACATTCCACTTCTTGGTCATCATGGTGCTTCTCCTCAATGAGAGCCGTCCCGATACGTCCACCATGGGCTCGTTGCCTGCGCGCGGATAGGGCCGGAGGGCTCCAGCTGCAGGACTTTCGGACCGCGCTACGGCGACAGGAGCTGCCTCGCAGACCCAAGGGGGCAAAGGAGTCCTCGGGTGTCGCGCCTGCTAACTGCAGGACGGGAATGTCGACCGATCGCAGATCTGCCCTGAAGTCAGAAGTACTCGATGTCGAACGCGCCCGCGTCAGCGGTTGCGACCTGGATGGTCACGAGATCTGCGGAGCTCCGCTATGGGGACGAGCGTGTAGGTCTTCGTGTCCTCGATGTGGACGGTGGCCGGTCCTCCGCGCCGTCTAGGGCGGCCTGGGCTGTCCCCGGGATGCGCTCGGGCAGTGGGCCAGGGAGATGGCAGATCGGCTGACTTCGCGGCTCGCGCGCAGCAGCTTAGGTTGTCACGGTTTGCCGGACAAGAACGCCCGCAAGGCCCGCATCACCTCGGAGGTCTGTTCGTCCTGGGGGTTGTGGCCGGCACCGTCGATGATCACGAGCTGCGATCCAGGAATGCCAGCCGTCAGCTCTTGTTGGCACCCCGGGGGAAACACGAAGTCCTCACGTCCGGCCATCACGAGGGTCGGCACAGCGATCTCACCCAGACGGTCGACCACCGACCAGTTGGCGCACAGGTGGCGGCCTGCAAAAATCAAGGCTTCGGGGCGAATCCTGGTCCGCCATCCTCCTGCCGCCATCTCCCGAGCCAGAGGACGCCAGCCGGAGCCGTGCATGTAAGCGCCGCTGATCCGCAGGAAAATTGGGAAGTACTCGCGTGGGCTGAACTCGCCGTGGAACCAGCGGCGGACCAGCTCTACTTTCGCCGGGCAGTACCCGCGCTGGGTGAGGACCCGTGGAGCGTTCTCTCGAGCCCATCGGGTGTCGGCGCCGGTGTCGAGCAGGACGAGACGGGATACACGCTCGGGGTACCTCAGCGTGTACTCGAGGGCCACGTGTCCTCCGAACGAGTGTCCAAGGACGGCCCACTTCTCGAATCCGAGGTACTGGCGAAGTGCATCGGCGTCTGCGGTGAGGTTCACCCATGTCATCGTTGAGACGGGAACACCGACAGACCGTCCGTTGCAGCGGTGGTCGTAGAACACGAGGGTGGACTGGTCGGCGCGCTGCCGGAATGCGCCCATGGTCCACAGATCCGCGCTGGGTCCACCGTGCATCAGCACGAGTGGGTCACCATGCCCGACCACGTCGACGTAGAGGGAAACGTCGCGCAACGTGACCTTGCCCGGCCAGGTACTTCTTCTCTGTCGTCGTTCCTTCATCGATCGCCCGCCTTACTGGTCACGTGGGAGCACTGACCATGCCCCGGTCGGTCGAGGTTCCGGCGGTTTCCGGCGTGGCTTCGACTCGATGCTCGGCTCGCGGCTGCAACAGATGAACGGGAGGACGACCAGGGTCCAGGCAAGTTGGACGCCGCCGAACAACCATAAGGCCAGCTCGAACGCCGTAAGCAGGCCGACGAAGAAGACCTGATTGGGCACGAACACGGCCTGCCATGCGTCCGCCACCCATGCGAAGTGCGCGGTGTCTGCGAACTCGACGTAGAAGTAGGTCGTCTCCAGTCCGGACAAGATGGCGATGAAGTGCATCAGTGCTCCTGCGATGGCAAAGAGCACGAACATCGCGCCGCGACGTACCGTGCCAGTCCGCTCCGGCCGGCGAGGACCGCCGCGTGATGATCGCAATGCCCGTCCCGAACCACAGAATCTGCATGAAACTGTCCATGGACATGCCTCCCATCGGACACCCCGGTACTAAGCGCATCAGGCCTCGTCCCTCTTTCGCCAGCGTCAAACGACCCGCCGGCCGCCGGGCTCACCCGGGCTCAATGCGCCTCCTCCGCTCGGCTGGGCGCTTCGATTTTCCTACTGTGCCTGCATGGCTCAAGCGCCGGGTCAACAAGGTCAGGGCGCCGGCGGTGAGGACCAGCCAGCCTGCGGCGAGACCGGCGGCGAGGTCGCTGTCCCCATGGCTGGCGTAGTCGGCCGTGACTCTGGGCGGCAGCATGTGAGCGTCGCCGCCGTTTCGCTGGTGCACCACCGCGGTGACGTGCATGGTGCCGTGAGTGACCACCGCGCCGAGGGGGTTGCCGGTCAGAGCGGTTGGGACGTTGGCCACCAGGGCGCCGATCGCCGGGTAGCGCATGGTTTGATCGCGGTACTCGCTGTAGCCCAGGTGGTATGTGGCGGTGACCAGCATTGACAGGATGAGGGCCAGGACAGCAAACCCGATCTTGCGTTTGGTGCCGGTGCGGTCCCGGTGCATCAGCAGGTACGCCACGGCGGCAGGGAATACGAACAGGGTCAGCGCGTCGACGGTGCCGTAGACAACCCCGCGCCAAAGGATCTCGAACCCGTATCGCCACCCGTCCGGGTGGTCGGTGCCGGCCTGGTCGAGGATCATCCCGGCCACGGCGAGCCCTGCGGCTACGCCGACGACGAGGCTGCGGCCGAGATTGTGGGTCCACAGCTCACGCAGCACGCCGGCATGGATGTAGGCGAACGCCGCGAACCATCCGATCGCGACGGTGAAATACAGCAGGTAGTAGAGATCGGGCTGGAGCCCGAGCATGTCGGTCCCAATTAGCGGCACCAGGAAGAACAACAACGCTCCACCGGCTAGCCATGGCCAGGGGTGTGCGTCGGTCGGGGAGGCCGGTGTCAGCGGTTCAGTCGGGGTGACAGACCGGCCGAGGTACACGATTCGCATGGGCGCGCTCATCTCCCTTCATTCCCACCTTCCTCCCGGAACGGGAAGGTTAGAAGGGGAGATAGTCCTGAGGATGCGGCCAAGTCGTCGCCGTCGGGAGCGTTGCTGAAGGCGGTGCCACAGGGGGCCGACGGCTGGCATGGAGGCATTCAGCGCGCGGCCGACCTCAGCGGGGTCCTTATGAGTGCGGGCGTGGCGTTCGTGGTCGCGGTCAGTCCTGCTGCGCCGGGATGGCGTCCCGGGGGCCCTGACGTCAAGCGCCGCGGCCACGAATACACCACGGCGTCGGTCTCGACGAGCGCGGTGCCGGTGGGCGGCGGGGTCGGCCACGGAGAATCGGAGCACTGCAAGATGCCCATGCCGCCGAAGACCGGCGGCTAGGAAGCCGCGTACCACACCGATCCAGCGTCTGACCTTGTCATGCCGGACCGTGTCGGCGAGCTGTGCCGGTCGATCGTGATCAGTGTGACTTTGAGTCCCCACGGCGTGGTCGAGAACGCCGCTGCATGCAGCTGATGCAGGTCGTTGCAGCGGTTCCGAACAGGTTGGAGGCGTAGGTCAAGCTCGCGATCAGCCGGTGGCAGTGGGTGTAGACCAAATGCAGCCCCGGCGGCGTACCCGACTGGCCGGGAAGCCGCGGCTTGATGTTGCTCGGCCTTGAGCGTTGGCGGAGCACCGAGCTGTCGAGAACGTAGATCGGGGGACCCAGAGGTAGTTCGCCACGCCAGTGCGCGTCGGCCAGCTCGAGGTCGCGGCCGGACAGGGCGGGCGGGGGCGGGCGTCGACGGTACGCATGCGTCATGCCTACCGACGTCACCCTCCCCATGCCCGGTTCCCAACATCGGTTGGCGAGCGGCGGCGCGCGGTTGGGCGATGGTCTTCTTCGCCCTCTTCCACCGGTCGCCTGGCCACGGCGATGGGTGGCGTCATTGCGTCGTTTGATGGGTGAGGTCCGCGCCGAGGCCCCTCGTCGCTGTCAGCGCAGGCATCACCTACGAACGGCCTGTCAGTTCAGCGCGCCAGGTGTGGTCGATGCGGAGGCCGCTGGATGACTGGCCCGGTGAACGTCGGCGTCACCAGATTATTGCCGAGGCAATCGCGAAGTAGATCATCAGTGACAGAAGATCCTGAACGACGGTTGCCAATGGACCGCTCCCGAACGCGGGATCCACCCCGAACCGGGAGAACAGCCATGGCAGCGACATCGCCACGACTGTGGCAACGGCGGATGCCGCCATCAGGGACAGGCTGAGAGTGAGTGCGAGCTCCGGCGAGCGCAGGATCAACCACACCACAGGCGCAGAGACCGCCGCGAGTACCAGTCCCACTAACAGCCCCGTGAAGGACTCCAGTCGGAACACGCGGCGGATCGGGACGCCTACCGAAAGGCCGCGAATGACCAAAGCCTCGGTTTGGGTGCCGACTGCGTCGGCCATGTAGACGATGCCGGGGATGAAGAACGCCAGCCGCACGTCGGATGCTAGTTCTGCCTCGAATCCTCCCACCAGCGCGGCCGCGCCGGCGGACCCGACGAGGCCTAGCGCGAGCCAGGGGAGTCGATGCCACAGTCGAGTTCCGATCGGCTCCTCCATGGCATGACGCGCTGCCGCGGTGGAGGTCAGAAAGCCTCCGAGACGAGCCAGGTCCTGGTCGTGTTCGGTGAGTAGTACCGCGAGCAGACGCGCCGGTGGCACCAGCCCACGGAAGGCGCCGTCGACGTCCACTACGGCGAGGCTGGACTCGCCGTGGCGGGCAGCCTTCCAGGCGGCCGCCTCCTGATCCAGCCCGGGCGCCACCACCGGTGGGTCCGGGTCCATGAGGTCCTTGGCGACGCTATCGGGCTCCGCGGCCAACGCCTTCTCGAGCGGGATGAGCCCGAGCAGCCGGTGGGAGCCGTCGCCGTCGTCGTAGGCGCAGACCGCGACGTCAGCAGCCGACTGGAAATGTCTACCGACCAGCATGGCGTGTAGCGCGGCCGCGGATGTGTCTGCGCCGCAGAGCGGCACGTCGGTGGCCATGTAGCTGTCAACCGAGCCGGGCAGCAACGGCTCGGTCGGTCCGGGCAACGGCGCAAGTGGAGCGGTCACCTGGACATCTTCCCAGGAATCACCCGGCTACGTCGCTGACGGAGTCTCGAGCCGGACGCAAGCAGACGAGCGGAGTGTTGTGGCCCTGCACCAGCGCCTTGTCGTCCGACAGACCTGCAAGCCGGGAAGCTTGGGGTTGCTCGTATCAAAGCCTCCGAGGGCCCTCTCCGTTTCTCGCCTTTAGACGGGACTAACGCCCCATGGCCGCACACCGAGGTTCCAGCATCGTCATGAGGGAGGCAGACGCCTTCCTCCACCGCCACTCGACGCTAGGAGACTCCGATGGCGACCATGGCAGCCCTTCGTCTGTAGGGCCCGGGTAGACACCTACTGCGAGAACCTCGCGGAGGCACCGGCGCCCGGTGGCGGCGGTGGGCTGGGGCTTGACGGCGGCGCGGGTCATCGCGGTCGACACCCGTAAGACGGCCCTGAAGGCCGCCGGTCGGGGGGCGCCGAGAGCTGGTGACGGCCGGGGACGAGGCCGAGGCCCGGATCCGCGAGCTCGCCGCAGGCCGCGGGGTCGACGTGGTCCTCGACTTTGTGGGCGCCCACCCGACCCTCGAGCTCGCGGTCAAGATCGTCCGGCGGTTCGGGGATCTCACCATCGTCGGGCTCGGCGGAGGGGGTGCTGCCGGTCGGTTTCTTCTCCGTCCCGTACTAGGCACCCATCCAGACGACGTACTGGGGCAGCCACCGGGAACTGGCCGAGGTGATCGACCTGGGCGCACGAGGGCTGCGGAAGCCGACCGTGGCGACGTATGCGCTGAGGGATGCGGTGACGGCGTACCGAGACCTCGCGGACGGTCGGGTGGAGGGTGGCGCGGTCATCGTCCCGTGAAACATGCTTCGTCTGGTTCTGCGGCACATGGGCGGCGCCCTGGACGGGGGTGCGCTGGCGCTGCTGGCCGACTACGCCGTCCTTGCCCTCCAGTCCCTTCAGGTACCCCCGTGCGCCTGGACGACCTTGGATCTCAATGTCCGCCACGTGCGTCCGCTCTCGCCCGACGGAAGCAGGCTGCGGGCGAGAGGAAGGGTGGTTCATCACGGGCACCGGCCGGCGGTCGCCAAGATCGAGATCTCGGAGTCCGACCACCGTCCGGCAGTGCTCGGCGGCTGGGAGCAGTCACCCGCCACCGTCGTCGGCGATGTCAAGGTAAGGCTTCGCGAACTCGATCTTGGGTCACCCTTCTGGGGCATCCTCGGAAACCTTCGTGCTCGGTCACCGTCATCTGGTTCCGGGTGGCGCCGCGCCTCGGCGGGCATGCCGCTCACGCTCGCCCATGAGGACGGTTGACGTGGCAGTTCTTCACCCCGGGTGATGGCGTGCTTCTCTACCGGGATCTCGCACCACCGTCCTCGGGTGGAGGTCCGTCGATTGGCGCACGTCACTGTGTCGAGGGACGAAAGGCTCTGGGGAGCCTTGATCCTCGCGGTGCAGGGTGAAGAGATGAGCGGCGCAGCGCTGGAACGGCGAGGACTGACAAAGGTCGAGGCGGCGCGCAGGTTCGCTGCATACGGCCCGAACCGGCCGCCGGAAGCACCGCCCCGGGGCTGGGCACGACGTGTCGGCAGCCAGCTCAGAGACCCGATGATCATGTTGCTGATGGCGGCGTTCCTCGTGGTGATCGCCCTCGGTGACGTCACGGATGCCGTGATCATTTCGGCCGTGGTGGTGCTCAACACGGCGATCGGGGTGTTCCAGGAGGTGCGCGCCGATAAGGCCATCGCCGCACTCGGACGGATGGCCGCACCTCACGCGAGGGTCTTCCGCGACGGTGAGCTGGTCGAGGTGGAGGCAGTCGTCCTGGTCCCCGGCGACCTGCTCCGGCTCGAGGCCGGAGACATCGTGCCCGCTGACGCGGACATGGACGAGGCGTTCTCCCTTCAGGTGGACGAGTCGGCGATGACCGGCGAGTCCGTGCCGGTGGACCGCGACCTGGGGGAGGAGTTGCTTGCCGGAACCGTGGTGACCCGCGGGCGTGCGGTCGCCACGGTCACCCGCACCGGCGCGGACAGCGGGCTGGGCCGGATCGCAGCGATGATTGCGGTGACGCCTGTGCGGCCCACGCCGCTGCAGCAGCGTCTGGCGGGGCTCTCGCATGTGCTGGTCGTCGTCACCTTGGCCCTGGCCGCGCTGGTGTTCGGCCTCGGCGTGCTGCGCGGTCAGTCGATCGCCGACATGCTGATCCTTTCGGTGAGTCTGGCGGTGGCGGCCATTCCTGAGTCACTGCCGGCGGTGGTGTCGGTGGCCCTCGCGCTGGGGGCGTCCCGGATGGCGCGCCGGTCAGCCGTTGTCCGCTGGCTGCCGGCGGTGGAGACCCTCGGTTCGGTCACTGTGCTGGCCTCCGACAAGACCGGGACGCTGACGGAGGGCCGGATGGTGGTGCAGTGGCTGTGGACCGGGGCGGGACACCGCGAAGTGACCGGACGCGGCCACGGCACGGCGGGCGAGGTCCTCGGCCGCACCAACGGGGACGACAGCGACAGGCTTCTGCGGGACCTGGTGCTCTGCAACGACGCCCATCTGTCTGGACCGATCGAGGGGGAGTGGGCGATCGTCGGTGACCCGATGGAGGCGGCGCTCCTGGTCGCGGGGGCGAAGGGCGGTGTCGACGCTGCCGCGGTGCGGCAGGTGTGGTCCCGCGTGCGCGAGGTCCCTTTCGACAGCCAGCGTCAGCGGATGACGACGCTGGACGTCTCCGTCGATGGTTCGTGGCTCACCGTGTGCAAGGGCGCTCCGGAAGTCGTGTTCGACTTGGTGGATCGGAGACCCGAGACCGATCAGGCCCGGCGTGTGGCGCAGGAGCTCGCCGACCAGGGGTTCCGGGTGATCGCGGTCGCCGACGCCGAGGCCGCGTCAAGCCCGCTCACCGGTGCGCTAGAGGAGGAGGAGGGTCTGCGCCTGGTCGGTCTTGTAGGTATCTCCGACCCGGCGCGCGAGGACTCAGCCCAGGTGGTCGCCGACTGCCAGGCCGCGGGCGTCCGGCTGGTGCTCATCACCGGTGACCATCCCGCCACAGCCCGGGCGATCGCCAGCGGCCTGGGCATCACGGACGTGGCGCCCGAGGTGGCCGACGGCGACATGGTGGCTCGCGGCGAGCACGCCGACCGCGTCGAGGAGATCGGCGTCTACGCGCGGACCAAGCCGGAGCAGAAGGTCGACATCGTGCGGGCCTGGCAGGACCGCGGGCATGTCGTCGCGATGACCGGCGACGGAGTCAACGACGCACCAGCGTTGCGGGCTGCGGATATCGGCGTGGCCATGGGCGCGCGGGGCACGGAGGTCGCCCGCCAGGCTGCTGACCTGGTGCTGGCCGACGACGACCTGCGCACCGTGGTGGTCGCGGTTGCCGAGGGCCGAAGGATCTTCTCCAACATACGGACCTTTTTGCGTTACGGTCTTTCGGGTGGCTTCGCAGAGATCTTGGTGATCCTCGTGGCGCCGTTCCTTGGGATGCCGGTGCCGCTTCTTCCAGCACAGATCCTGTGGATCAATATGCTTACCCACGGGCTGCCAGGTGTGGCGTTCGGCGGTGAACCACTCGACCCCTCGGTGATGGGCCGGCCATCGATGTCGCCGCAGCGTTCCGTGCTCGGGGACGGTCTCGTGCAACAGATCCTCGGCACCGGCCTGCTGATCTTCGTGGTGTCCCTGGTTGCCGGGCTGCTCGCCGACCTTCGCGGCGAGCCCGTGCAGACCTGGGTGTTCCTCACCCTGGGCCTGGCGCAGCTCGGCGTGGCGATCGCCCTCCGTGCCCCGAGGCGCGGCGCCGGCTGGAAGGCCCGCGGGCTCGAGGCCGCGGTGGCAGGTGCCGCACTGCTGCTGGTCGCGGGTGTGATCTTTGACCCGTTGCGACGGCTGCTCGGGACCGAGCCGGTCTCGTTGTCGTCGTTCGCGTTGCTGGCTGTGTTGGCGGTCGTGCCCGGGCTGCTGACCTGGGCGCAGAAGTTTTGGAAGCGGCGGCGGGTGGCGCAGCCTACTGCCGGGGTGAGGTGGCGGCCACCCAAGCACTCTGCCCGGCGGTCGTGACGATGCCGATCTTCCGGCAGCACGCGACGTGGGAGATCCGGTCGAGGCCGGCGCACCTTCGTGGTCCCCGGCGAGGGGTGAGCGCTCGTTTTGGCGACCGCAGCAACACCACGGTTGCCTCCGCGGGCTCATTTGGCCGAGTATGCGCCTACGAGCTCGGCGAAACTTCTTTGTGGAGCAGGTCACCCCGGCCGGAAGGTGCGGCCGTCTGTTCGGGTGCGGCGTGAGGGACGTAGCCGTCCAAGAGCGTCATACCGTTCCGGAGCGGCTAGAGCGGCAGACTCCCGTCGCTGCCCCAGCGGATCCAGCCTGTCTCGTCCGCCCCGACGGGAGGCGCTGCAGACGCCGGCCGCCTCGGTGCTTATGCTGCCGGACAATGGGTAGATGCGCCCGGCGACCGCCGGCGTCGTGAGCGGTCGGTTTCGACTCGGGGCCAGGGGGCGATCTCTCGGACGTGCTTCGGCGGGGCGACCATTCAGCACTGAACCGCCCTGCGCGTCCACGCAGTAGCGAGACACCTGACCCACCCAAGCGGTGGGACGTGGACGGTCACCGGTCTCGCACGGTGCGGGTGCGGGTGCGGGTGAACAGCACCTCGCCCTTCCAGTTGCCGGTCAAGGTGGCCCGGACGGTGCGACCGTCGTCGTGCACGTTCACCGTGGCGAACTGTCCACCGTGGGGGATGACCGGACCGGCGTACGGGCCACCCTTGACGCTGCCCTTGCGGTCCAGGGAGTCCGCCTGGAGCAGTGGGAAGGATGCGTTGCCCGAACTGGAGTAGTCGGTGTGCGTGCCGTCGTCGTGCTCGTCGGAGAAACCGGAGATGACGTCGATCCGCGGTACTCGTTGGCCAACGAACGCACATTCCTCGCGTGGATCCGTACATCGCTTGGCCTTCTTGAGGCCGCCGCAGGGCTGGTCGCCATCGACCTGCCGTGCCCACCGCCTGGCGCGGTCCGTGGGCTGGCGGTGCTGCTTTGCGGGACGGCCGGGTTGTCAGCGCTGTTGGCATGGCACCGTTGGCGCACGGTCGAGACGGCCATGACCGAGAGACGGGGGCACCGCCGCCACGGGCACACGTTCTGCTCGCCGCGGCTGTTGGCGTGGTCGCAGCCGTGTTCGTCGTGTTGATCGTCATCTGAGGTCGATCCGATGACTCGAGGCCCGAACAGCAGCATCGTGGCGCGACGCCGGCGGCCGTCGACGGCTCGCTGGTCGCCTTTTTCCTAGCAGATCCGCACCCATGCCTTCCTGGAAGGTCAGCCGCGCGACACCGAACGCGGCGGCGGGGGACAGCAGGCTGGCCAGGGCGCCGAGCAGGGAGATCAGCGGCGCCTGCAGCGCGACGAGCAGCAGCAGGAACCCCAGAGCCAGCACCACGCTGATCACCAGCAGGGTGGACTCATCGAGTTGGGCCTTGCGGTCAAGGTTCTCCACGGCCGCACCCCCGACGAGTGCGGACTCGGACAGCTCGGCGCGCAGCCGGTCGACGGTCTCGACGTGCTCGGGCTCGGAGGGGTCGACGGTGGGGACGGCCTGCATCATCGCGTAGCCGGAGCCGTCACCGGCCGGAATCGGCGGCATCGCTCCGGCGATCCTCGTCGCCCTGCAGCACCTCGGCCGCGGCCTTCGCGTCGGCCCGGTCGGTCACGATCTGCAGGGTGCCGGGGGAACTTGTCCTGGACGATGTCGTACCCGACGCGGGCGGAGGCGTCCTCGGGGAGCACCTTGATCGACGGCATCGCGGTCTTCAGGCCCAGGACGGGCGCGGCGAGCGCGAGCATGATGACCAAGGAGGCGATGCCCCAGGCGACCGGCGCTTCCAGAGCCGCTCGCCCCAGGCGGCGAACTTCGGGGACCGGTGTTCTCCGGTGTGCACCCAGGGCAGCGCGAACCTGTTGATCTTGTTGTCCAGCTTGAACAGCACCAGCGCAAGCCGGGTGAGGGTCGCGCCGAGGACGAAGACCACTGGAAGCATGATCCCGCCGGCCATGGACCGGAACGACGGGGAGGGCACCAGCATCACCGCGGAGAGCGAGACCAGCACGGTGAGGCCGGAGAGCAGGACGGCCTTGCCTGCGGTGTCCATGGTCTCGGCGATCGCTTGCTGTTTGGACTCGGGGGCTCCCATGCGGGCAGCGCGGTAGCGGACGACGAGGAACAGTGCGTAGTCGATGCCCAGGGCGAGGGCGAACATCATCGCGAAGTTCATCGCCCAGATGGAGACCGGGACGAGTTCGTTGGCTGCTTGAGGTCGGTGGCGACGCGCACCATCTCGTGGGAACGGCGCCGGCGCCCGCGAGCACGATGGCGGTGCTGCCGTCCTGGCTGAGGGTGGCACCCTGCGTCGGGGCGACGACGGAGGCCGATGATGAGCAGCAGCCACACGCCAGTGACGAGCTTGGCGTGGTCGGTGACCCAGATCCCGAGCCGACCCCGGGGGGCCGGGCCTGAAACCGGGTGTGAGGCCGGGGTCGTCGAAGAGGGTTCGGGCGTGGCGGCGGGTGGCCGTCGACCTCATGGCGTGATCCGTTGGTCTCGAGGTTGTGCGTCGGCGTTGGAGGTTCAGATGAGCGCGGGGAGCGCCTGGGTCGCGGTGTAGCCCGCGACACCGAGCACCAGGACCGTGAATCCGGCCGCGAGCTTGGTGGTGTCGATGCGATCGGCGAGCCGAGCGCCAGCGAAGCCGCCGACGGCCGAGGCGGCGGTGAGTGCGGCGACCAGCGCCCAGTCGGGCGTGGCCCCGACGCCAGCGCGCACAGCAAGGGCGGCGGTGCTGGTCAGGGTGATGACCACCAGGGAGCTGCCCGCGGCGTACGTCATAGGAAGTCCGAGCGCGAGGACGAGGGCCGGGACGACGAGGAAGCCGCCGCCGACACCGAGGAACCCGGTGAGCAGCCCTACGACGGTGGCTGTGACCAGCACCTTGACCGCCCGGGGGCAGTCGCACAGGAACCCTTCGCGGAAGGCGATGATCGGGTCGTCCAGCGTCGGTCGCGGTGGGTAGGAGCGACCCGGATCGCGCTGCTGTCCGCGGGAGGAGGGACGGGAGTGGCGCGCGTGCTGGAGCTGCCGGAAGGCCATCATGCCGCCGACGAGCAGCATCAGGGCGGCGAACGTCGCGAGCAGGACCGAGTCGGCCACGTGGGCCGAGGCCTTCGCGCCCGCGGCCGCGCCGCCGATCGCGACGACGCCGAACGCGACGCCTCGCCCGAGCATCACGTTGCCCGCCCGGTGCGCGGTGACAGCACCGATCAGTGAGGTGGCGCCGACGACCACCAGAGAGCCGGTGGTCGCCTGTCCCGCGTCCTGGTCCAGCAGGTAGACCAAGACCGGGACGGCGAGGATGGAGCCACCGCCCCCCAGCGCGCCCAGGCTGAGCCCGATCAGCGCGCCGGCGAGGACCGCGAGCAGCAGAATCACGCTTCGGGGCCGAAGAGGTGCAGCCCAACCTTCTCGGCGTTCTCGAAGCTGTCGTCGATCGCGACCAGTCGACGATCTCTAGCGTCGAGGATCGAGGCGGCGACGCTGGCACGGTAACCGCTCGCGCAGTGCACCCACAGCTCGCCCTCGGGGACCTCTTCGACGCGCCGGGGCAGCTCGTGAATCGGGATGTTGACGGCCCCCTTGATCCTGGCCTTGCCGTGCTCGTCGGCGCGGCGGACGTCGAGGACGACCACCGGACGGTGGCGGCGGACCTGCTCGAGATCGGCGAAGGTGCCGGTCGGGAACGACGCGAGCTCGCCGTCGGTCCAGTTCTCCGGACCTCCCGTGGCTCGGGCGGCCGGCCGGTCGATGCCGATCCGGACGAGCTCCCGCTGGGCCTCGGCGACATCCTCGGCGGTCTCGCCGAGCAGGGTGACCGGGGTGCCCCAGGTGATCAGCCAGCCGAGGTAGGTCGCGAATGCGCCGTCGAGGCCGAAGTTGAGTGTGCCTCTGGCGTGGCCAGCGGCGAACGCGGTCCGGTTGCGCAAGTCGACGACCCACTCGCTGTCCTCGATGCGCCGGCGCAGCTCACCCGGGTCGGCCTCCAACGGCGGGGTGAGATCGGGCTCGGACGGCCCGGCCGCGTTCGCGGGGCTCATGTGGGCGTAGTACGCCGGGTAGGCGCCGAGCCCGTCGAGGAGCTCGCGGACGTAGGTCTCCTCGTCCTGGGTGAGCACCGGGTTGGATTGCTTCTCCTGCCCGATCGTGGACGCGGTCGCGTCGGACTGGGTGGCAGCGCAGAAGGAGCCGAAGCCGTGGGTGGGGAAGAGCTCCACCTGGTCGGGTAGAAGCTCGGCCAGCTTGTGGGCCGAGGCGTGCTGGTGGCGGACCAGTGCGTCGGTGTGGTCCTCACCGAGAAGGTCGGGGCGTCCCGTGGCGCCGTAGAGCAGCGAACCGCCGGAGAACACTCCGACGACGCCGTCGATGCCGGCGGCGGCGTGCGCGTCGGTCAGGGCGTAGGAGAGGTGGGTGAAGGTGTGGCCCGGGGTGGACAGCGCCCTGACACGCATCCTCGAGCCCACCTCCACGGTGTCACCGTCGCGGATCGGGATCCGATCGAAGGACACCTCGTCCTCGGCGTTGACGTGGTACGCGGCGCCGGTGCGCCGGGCGAGTGCGAGGCCGCCAGTGACGTAATCGTTGTGGATGTGGGTCTCGAAGACGTCGGTCAGCCGCACCTGGTGCTCTTCGAGTACGTCCAGGACGCGGTCGATGTCGCGCTGCGGGTCAACCACGAATGCCACCCCGCCGTCGTAGACCACGTAGCTGCGGTCGCCGAGCGAGGCAGTCTCGATCGGGATGATCGTCAGGTCGGTGCTCATCCGGGGGTTTCCTGTCATTTGTCGATTGTTGTGGTCGGGCGGGTCAGGTGGGGCGGGGAGCACCGGTCTCTACTGGCCGGCCGGAGCGCGCCCAGGCGGCAGTGCCGCCTGCCACGGAGTAGGCGTCGTACCCGGCAGCGAGCAGCAGATCGGTCATCGCGGCGCTGCGGTTCCCCGAGGCGCAGACGACGTACACAGGCCGGGTCTTGTCCAACTCGCTCAGCCGGGAGGCCAGCTGCCCCATCGGCACAGGGACGGAGCCGGGAACGTGGCCGGCCAGGTACTCGCTCGGCTGACGGACGTCCACCACGCTCGCGCCGTCGGATTGCGCACGCGCTAGCCGGTCGAGATCGATCTCGGGGGTTGTCTTGATCATCGTTGGATTCCTCCACGTCTGCTGTACCAGGATACCGGGTGGGGTATCCGGCTCAACACAACGTACACACCCCCGGGGGTATTTCTCAAGTCGACGGAACGACCTCCCGGCTTACGCCGCACCTCGGCGGTGACCCGGAGTCGGAATACGGTGGGGGGTATAGTGCGTCGACACGGGTGCAACCCACATGGGGTGCCGAAAAGACAAGTGAGGGAGAGCCCTTGATGGCCACCATTGCCCTGGCTGCGGCGAACTTCGAGAGCACCGTGAGCACCAACGAGATCGTCTTCGTCGACTTCTGGGCGTCCTGGTGCGGCCCCTGCCGGCTGTTCGCCCCTGTGTATGAGAAGGCGTCGGCCGCGCATCCCGACATCGTGTTCGGCAAGGTCGACACCGAAGCCGAGCAGGGACTGGCGGCAGTTGCACAGATCACCTCCATCCCGACGCTGATGGCGTTCAAAGGCGGCACCCTGGTGTTCTCCCAGCCCGGCGCCCTGCCGGCCCGTGCGCTGGAGGAGCTCATCACCGCCGTCCGCGACCTCGACGTCGAGGCCGCCCTTGCCGAGCAGAAGCGGAGCGCCTGATGAACGGCTACACCATCACCCACACGCTGGCCCAGCCCTACGGCGCCGCCGTCGAGGCGGTCCGCGTGGCGCTGGGGGAGCGGGGGTTCGGGATCCTCACCGAGATCGACCTCAAGGCGACACTGAAGTCCAAGCTTGACGTCGACGTCGCACCGCAGGTGATCCTCGGGGCCTGCCGACCCGTGCTGGCCTACGAGGCACTGACCGCAGAACCGTCCATCGCCGCGGTCCTACCCTGCAACGTCGTGGTCCGCGCCGTGGACGAGGACACCACGATCGTGGAGGCGTTCGACCCGGACGCGATAATGGGACTGGCCGACAACGACGCACTGCGCACCGTCGCCGCCGACGCCAAGCAGCGGCTCGCCGCCGCGTTGACGTCACTGGACTCGCCTGAGGGAGACAAATGATGGAGCTTGACCCGGCCGAGATGACCTCGGTGATCAACCGCATCAAGCGCGCCCGCGGGCAGCTCGACGGAGTGCTGCGGATGCTGGAGGAGGGACGCGACTGCGAAGACGTCGTCACGCAGCTCGCGGCAGTCTCCCGTGCGCTGGATCGAGCAGGCTTCGCGATCGTCGCCACGGGCCTGCAGCAGTGCTTGGCCGCCGGCGACGACATCGACAGCGTGGACGTGAAGAAGATGGAGAAGCTGTTCCTCTCCCTGGCATGAGCGCCGCCGCCCCAGCCGACGTGCCGGACGCGTGACCCGGACGACCTAGGCCACGCGGGCCGGCAGCGTCACGCCGCATACGTCCGGTTGTCGCCTTGGAGTCGGAGCCCTGCTCCCGCGGCTTCGAGCCAGCCGGGGGCTCCAACGTGCGGACGGCTGTGTGGGGGATTCAATCGCTCTCCACTTACCCTCCTGATTCAGCCGTGAGAGTCAGTGACTGATCGGATAGGTCGGAGGTGTCAGCGAGGAGATTGCCTCCTCCACACGAGGGAATCCGCTGTTCCGGTACTGATCGGAACCGCCCGCAGCCAGCCTGGGTGATTCCGGAGGTCACAGGGTTCAAATCCTGTCCCCGCTACCAAGGAAACCGAGTCTGAGCTGCGCAAACGCAGTCCAGGCCCGGTTCAAGTCTTGAGTCCGTCATCAATGTAATCAGAAACGTCCCGAGACGTTCCAAGATGACGAGGACCAGACGTTTGCAGGACAACGTTCCAGGACAACCCGCGATGACACGCGCGGTCGAGGAGCGGTCACCGAGCGCTGACTGCCTACGCTGACCGCTGGAGACCCTCACGAAGCGGCTGAGGGATGACGTTCGTCCTTGTGTTTCGAAGCTCAACAAGGCTTAGGACTCAAGATCTGCGAAATCGTCCCAGAGGGACCTTCGGCGTCGTGCAGCGCGCTGCTGGTGACGCCGATACGCCGCCGGAACGAACGACACCGTCGCGTCGAGGGCCTAGCCAGTCGCCCTCGGGCTGACGAAGCAGGGTGGGCGGTCATGTCAATTTTGGGACGGCGACCTCGCGCGGGTCGGCCCGCACACCGTCATGCCGTTGACGATGTCGAAGAGGCCGAATGGCGAGCGGCTGACGTGTCGCCTCGATGAGCGGCACGTCGGTGCGGACCCGGACCACCCCCGACCAGGCTCCTGCTCAGCCCGCCGTACCTCCGCGAAGCGATGAAGTCGACCGGCCATACGGTCGTGGGGTCCCAGGCCGGGAGGTCTGCGGACGGAGGCACTCGAGCGAGTCTGGTGCCCGGTGCTGCTGTGGTGTCTTCGGTCCGCATCAGCCAGGCGCGCAGCGTCACCACGCGCCGGCCAGCATGGCGGAGAACTGCCTCCACCAGTTCGATGGTCCGGCCTGTCCGTAGCACCTCGACGGACGTCTCGACCTCGGCCATCGGGACGGTGCCCCAGATGACATAGGACGACAGCCGGGCCGGCATCATCCGTCGTCGCGGCGGGTGGCGCGGTCCTGCTCGACCACGTTTTCCAGCAGGCCGAGACCTGGGCGCAGCAGAGCTGCCCCGGGCCGAAGTGCCGGAGGAGGCGGCCCTTGGCTACTCGATCTGGATTGAGCGCAGGTGAGCGCGGGTTTCAGACCTGGTCGGTGGGCATGAGCCACAATTCGCTGACCGAGGCGTGGCGGGGCCGCGTGACCATGTAGGCGATGTCGGCGATGTCCCGGGGACGAGGACCTCGGTGGTCTCGTAGAAGGAGTCGATCTCTTCGCGGACCGTGCCGCTGTTGTGTGAGCCCAGTTCGGTCGCGACGCCGCCGGGCTCTAGAACGCCGACGCGGACGTGACGACGGGTAACCTCCTGGCGCAGGGCCTCGGTGAAGCCGTTCACGCCGAACTTGGTCATGTTGTAGACCCCGTAGCCGTTCCAGGCGACGCGTCCAGCGATCGAGGAGATGTTGACGATGTCGGCGACCTCGCGGGGTCCCTGGGCTGCAGTGGTCCCAAGATGCGGAAGGGCGGCGTGTGTCATGTAGAGCAGGCCCTTCTGGTTGATCGCGATCATCCGCTCCCAGTCATCGACGTCTGCACCGGTTACGGGGCCGAGGATCATCAGACCGGCGTTGTTGACGAGGATGTCGAGGCGCCCGAAGCGTGCGACGGTCTGCGTCACGGCGGCCTCGGCCTGGGCGCGGTCGGAGATGTCGGTGGGTACCGCCAGCGCGGTGCCGCCGGCGCCCTCGATCTCGGTGACCAAGGCGTCGAGACGGTCTCGGCGGCGCGCGACCAGTGCGACGGAGGCGCCACGGTCGGCGAGTTCTCTGGCGGTTGCGTGGCCGATGCCGCTGCTGGCGCCGGTGACGATGGCGACGGTGCCGGTGAGCTGCTTGCTCATGGAGTTCAATTGCTCTTCTTTCGGGTGGATGCGGTGGATGGTGACCGTCGTTGAGGTGGAGGGAAGACGCGGGGTCAGGCGTCGTGGGCGAGGCTGGAGGAGAGCTCGATGTGTGCGCCGGCCTGGGCGAGCAGGGCCCTGGCCTTGGTTTCGAAGAGCTCCACGGCGTCCGCGCCTGCGGCGAATCGCACCGGGGGCTCCTTGAGGCCTGCGAGCTGGACGAGGGCGGCGGCGAGCTTCGCGGGGTCACCACCCTGTTTGCCGTCCATGCCCTTCCATGCCTCCACGGTCGCCTTGTTGCGGTCGGCGTAGTCCTCGATGGAAGGTTCCGCGTATTGCGTGGACTGCGGGGTCAGGAGCTCGGTACGGAAGAAGCCGGGCTCGACCAGCATGGTGCGGATCCCGAAAGGTGCAACCTCTGAGCCGAGGCCCTCCATGAAGCCTTCGACCCCGAACTTCGAGGCGGCGTAGGCGGTCAGGAAGTCACCGGAGGAGGCGATGCCGGCGGTGGAGGAGATCGTCATCACCAGGCCGGATCGCTGTGCCCGCAGCTGCGGCAGGGCAGCACGGGTGACGTTGACCGGCCCGAACAGGGTGGTCTCGATCTGGGAGCGGAAAGCCTCGGGGGTCATCTCCTCGAAGAACCCGGCCTGGAAGCTGCCGGCGTTGTTGACCAGCACGTCGAGGTGACCGAACCGCTCGACGGTGGCCTGGAGGGCGGCTTCCGCGGCGACCGGGTCGGTCACGTCGAGGGCGACGGCCAAGAGGTCGTCGTGCTCACCCAAGGCCCTGGCGATGCTCTCGGTGTTGCGGGCGGTGGCGACCACCGCGTGCCCAGCGGCCAGGACCGCCTGGGCGATGTCGACGCCCAGGCCCCGGCCGGCGCCCGTCACGAGCCACACGTTTTTCTCGGTCATCTGCGATGCACTTCCTCTGGCTTGTCCTGGTCTGCGGCCGCCCCCTTTGGGGTGGCACAGCCCAGAGAACCAGCATCAAAGAGCGCGCGGGAGTCCCTGTCGAGGGGGACACTGACAGACACCCCCAAGACGCCTTCCGTGCTTCTACAGTGGAGGCATGACCTCCAGCGAGCCGAGTCCGCGCGACGCCGTACGGGCTGAGATCCGGGAGTTTCTGGGCACGCGCCGGGCCCGGATCACCCCCGAGCAGGCCGGGCTCCCGACATACGGAGGTGACCGTCGCCGCGTGCCCGGGCTCCGTCGCGAGGAGACAGCGCTGCTCGTAGGAGTCTCCCCCCAGTACTACATCCGCCTCGAGCGCGGTGACGCCATCGGCGTCTCGGAGAGCGTCATCGACGGCATCGCCCACGCCCTCAGACTCGACGAGGCGGAGCGGGCCCACCTCCTTGACCTGCTCCGCACGGCGGGCGCACCGTCGCGGGAGAGGCGGCGACGATCGCCGGCAGCCCGACGAATCCGTCCCACCATCCAGCGCCTCGTCGACGCGATGCCCGGGGTGCCGGCCGTGGTGCTCAACGGGCGCCTCGACGTGCTCGCCTCGAACGCGCTCGGACGGGCCCTGTTCTCTCCGCTCTACGGCAACACTGACCGGCTGAACAACGCCCGGTTTGTGTTCCTCGACCCACAGGCAATCTCGTTCTTCCGCGAGTGGGAAAAGGTCGCGAACGACACCGTTGCCCTGCTCCGCGCCGAGGCTGGCCGCGACCCCTATGACAGGGAGCTCTCAGACCTGGTGGGCGAGTTGTGCACGCGCAGCGAGGACTTCCGAGTCCGCTGGGCCGCGCACGACGTTCGGATCCACAACACCGGCGTGAAGAAGCTGCGCCACCCGGTGGTCGGCGACCTCGACCTGCCGTTCGAGTCCCTCCCCATCGAGTCGGGCTCGAGCATCAGCCTGGTCACCTACCTGCCCGAACCCGGCTCCGCCTCCCACGACGTCCTCGCCCTGCTTGCCAGTTGGGAAGCCAGCGACACAGCCGATCACCCCAGAAGTGCGCGGCACGACGAGCGTCGCCTCCCGTGACCTGGTGACGAACCCACTCCACTGGACAGGTCCCGACTGATCCGTGCGTGTCAAACTGAGGACTAACCCGTCCGACCGACACAGTTGGAGCGGTTAAACGAGGAACCGCTGCGTTGCGCGGCAGCGGGTCCAGACCGTCAGCCGGCTGCAACGGCTGGTCGGAGCTCACGCCCGGGCAGGCGAAGAAGGACATCACCGCCCTACAGGCCAAGGCAATCCTGGCTTCGGTGCGACCCCGGGACCTGGCCGGGAAGACCCGCCGCCGGCTCGCCGTCGAGCAACTCGCCGAGCTGGTGGCGGTGGAGAAGAAGATCAAGATCTTGACCAAGGAGCTCTAGGCGATGGTCCAAACGCGCGGCTCGCAGTTGCTGGACCTGCCCGGCGTGGGGCCCGTCGTGGCAGCTCGGATCCTGGCCGATGTCGGCCACGTGGCCCGGTTCGCCGACCGGAACCGGTCCGCGTCCTGGACCGGCACCGCGCCCCTGGGCGCCTCCTCCGGGGAGCAGGTCAGGCACGGGCTGTCGCGGGCGGGAAACCGGAAGATGAACCATATGCTGCACATCGCCGCGGGCACCCAGGTTCGGCTCAACACCGAAGGCCGCGTCTACCACCGCCGCAAGCTTGCCGAGGGCAAGACCCGAATGGAGGCCATGCGGTGCCTGAAGAGACGGATCTCTGATGCCGTCTACCGCCAGCTCATCGCCGACGCCGGGCCGCGGCCATCGAAGCCGAGAACGAGGAGTCGGACCAGACGCCGCCTCAGGCTGGCACAGGCCCGGGAGGGCACTGCGGGGCCGCCCCCCTTCGCGTTGAGGTGTGATAAGGAGGCCCAAAGATCGGGTGTCAGAGCCGTCTCGTGGTGAACAGGGTGGTCCCGTAGACCGCGTCCACTTCCTTCCGCTCGGTCTCGGTGAACCCGACCTTGGCCAGCACCCGGCGAGAAGCGGTGTTCCACTCCCAGACCGTGGCCCACAGACGTTCGTACCCGGACGATCTCGCCCAGTCCAGAACCGCCAACGAGGCCTCGGTCGCGTATCCCTGACGCCAGACCCGGCGTAGCAGCTCGAACGCCAGTTCCGGTTCCCCTTCCGACCCTCGTCCGCTGTCGATCAGCCCGCAGTAGCCGATGACGTCACGAGCGGCCTTCCGCTCGACCGCCAGCAACCCGATCGACGATGGCTGGTTGGTGCGGATCGACTCCTCGAGGTCTGCGACCGTGGGGTGTCCATCCGCGTCGATTCGGCGGTGCGGCGGCACTCGTGGATCACGTTCGGTCCACAGCTCACGCTGGACGACAGCCTCGGCTACCCGCCAAGGTCTGAGCAGCAGGCGACCCGTCTCGAGCACAACCTCGCGGCCCGGAGTCGCTCCACCTGCCATGACAGCCACCCTCTCACGGGCGAACGCACTGTCATCAGCGATCCGCGCGGCCCACTACCCGCGTAAGGAGTAGACCCGGCGTGGTCGGGTTCCGGGCTCAGTTGCGGTGAGGTGCTGGGGAATCGCGTACCGTGGGCGATGCCATGTCTGGTGTCTCCACCGCCGGGACCACGACGGCCTTGCTGCTCGCGCTTACCGGTTGCGGCGCGATGACCGTTCCTGCCAACGACGACAGCGGGCATCACGGTTCATCCGTCAGCCGCCCGACGCGGTCACCGTCTCCGCATCGGGCAGTGCCAGCTAAGCCGGGCGCGGCACAGCCCCGTACGGCTGCCGCCCTGGGTGCCGACGGTCGACCGCGGCGCTCACTGTTGACGGTTCCGGCGATCGACGCCCGATCTCTGCCCGTCGTGCCCTACCGAGGATCGCCCGATGATGGGCCAGGCACCCGGATCCAGGACCGCGGCGTGGCGGCCAGTCCTCATGGGCCGCGCGGCGGTGTCGGGCCCGGCAGCATCGGGAACTACATCGTGACCGCGCACCGGACCTCATCCGCGCGGGCCTTCGCTGACCTGCCCCGCCTCGAGGTCGGCGATCGGGTTCACGTGGTCGCCGGCCATAGGCGGTACGTCTATCGGATCACCCACACGCGGACTACGTCGTTCCGCTCCGCGAGGTCATTGGCACGCCAGTCCGCCGCGGTACCCGGTCATCTGGGTCGGCGTCCGACTCACGCAATGATCACGCTCTCCACCTGCGCCACACCGGAAGATCACGCCCGTGGCAACTACTGGGCAGATCAATTCGGAAACCCCGAGCACCGCATCGACAAGATCGGGACCCTGATCGCTACCCGGACTGCATGACACCGGCGGAGCCTCATGGTTTCCTCCCTGCCGATCGGTTACGGCGGCTTTCCCCCACGAGCCGAGCGCGGCTCAAGAATGACGTCGGCGTCTGCTCATGCTTGGGCGGACGCCTCCACCATGCATTCGTGAGCCTCGCCGTGTTAGGCGATCCGGGAGCCTGACGACGGAGAGTGCGGCCGGCGCCGACGTATTGCGCTCCGAGTCGCGGTTGGTCAGCGGGTAGAAGAAGAACCGGGCCGCACGAGCTGCGGCGCCCGCCGAGTGAGCCGCAGGCCGGCTCCAGCAGAGTCTCGCGCACCAGGTCCAAGTCGATCGTCTTCAAGGACGCGGGCAGCCGTGGTTCAGCTTCCTGCAGGGGTGCGGGACCCGCAGGACAGCGTCATCAAACGCCGGACGTCGTGGACTAGGCGGCGTCCGGGAATGCGATGACGGCCCGGCCGGTTGAACAGTGTGTTACATGTGTAACAGCGTAATCATCCACCCGGGAGCGACGCCATGGACTCCACGGACAACGAAGCGCTCGACGCGTACTCCTCCCTGGTCTCCGGCGTCGCAGAGCAGCTGACCCCCCGGGTCGCATCGCTACGTATCCGCAAGATCGGGCGTGGCCGGTCTCGTGAATCGGCCGGCTCCGCCGTCGTACTCACCGCCGAGGCGCACCTGATCACCAACGCGCACGTGATCGGGGACGCCGACGAGGGCGAGGCGTCATTCAGCGACGGCACCGTCGCGCGCATCGCCGTCGTCGGGCGCGACCTGCTCTCCGACCTCGCCGTGGTGCGCGCGGATCGTGAAGTGCCCTCGCCGCCAGAATACGGAGACGCCGACCGGCTGAAGGTGGGCTCGCTCGTCGTCGCGGTCGGCAACCCGCTGGGCCTGACCGGCAGCGTCACCGCCGGCGTGGTGTCGGGGCTCGGTCGCGCCATGCCGGCCCGCACCCGCACGACGTCCAGGATCATCGAGGACGTCATCCAGACCGACGCCGTACTCAACCCCGGTAACTCGGGCGGAGCGCTCGCCGATTCGCGTGGCCGAGTGATCGGGATCAACACCGCCGTCGCCGGCATCGGCCTAGGTCTAGCGGTGCCTGTCAACTCGACCAGCCGCCGGATCGTCTATTCACTCATGAGGGACGGTCGGGTCCGCCGCGCGTACCTAGGCCTGGTGACCTCGCCGGCGCCGCTGCAGCCGAACTGGGCAGACCGGACCGGACGACGCAACGCGCTTCGTGTGGTCGAGGTGGTGACCGGCAGCCCGGCCGACGTCAGCGGCATGTGCGCGGGTGATCTCGTGCTCGCCGTGAACGGTATGCCGCTCGGCGACGCGCAGTCCCTTCAGCGGCTGCTGTTCGAGGACGCAATCGGAGCTCGCACCGAGATAACTGTGCTGCGCAACGGCGCACTCGTCGACGTGGTGGCCAGGCCGGGCGAGCTCGTCGACTAGTACTCCAGTCAGCCCCAGTACTGCATCGCGCCCGGGATCGTGTCGGCTTTGAAGTCGGGCCCAGGGACGCATCCACGCCGCGACATCCTCCAGGCACCAGTGGCCGCCGCGCGGTGTGGGACATGGCCCGATCTTGCGCCATCTGAGAGATTGTGAGCGATGGCGGCCAACGCCCCGAGCCCGGCTTGCGACTCGTACTAGCGGTTCGCATGGGCGAGACAAGACGTCTACCTACGACCGCTCCGAAGTGAAGGTCCCACCCTGGACCGACGACCCAATTGCGAAGTCGTCTTCCGGACACCCATCAAGTGGTTCAACCACATCAGCACCTGGGAAGTACCCAGCGAACACTGCGGCTCACTCACCCTCGTAGCCTGCGACCCTCAGGCACCGTGTGCCGGAGCCCGTGCCGGACCAGACCCCGCAGCCCGAGGTCCCTCACCAACGCGTCCCAGCTCGTCGCATCGCGCAGAGTCGCCGTGGTGACCACCCCGCCGCGGGTGCCCAGCCGCTCAGGAGTTCAGACGGTGATGTCTCTTCGCCCGTCGCCTGACGGCCTCTTGCCACGACCCGCCGTTTATCGATATATTATTACCGCGACTCGATCGAAGGAGATCTGATGGGAAAACTGACCGTCCTTGCGCTGCGCATCGTGCTCGCGATGGTGCTCGCCGGCTCGGTATTCGTGCAGGCGGTGATGGTGCCTCTGCTGGCCACCGACCTGGAAGAGGATTTCGGCTCGGACGTCGCCGACGTGAGCGCCCCGCTCATCGTGATCGCGGTTCTGGGGATCGTGACCATCCAGGTCGTCCTGGTCTGCGTCTGGCGCTTGCTGACGATGGTGCGGCGGGGCACGGTGTTCTCCCATGCCGCCTTCCGGTACGTGGACGTCGTGATCGGCGCGGTCGCGGCGGCTTCCCTGCTCACGTTCGGACTCGGCGTCATCCTTGCTCCGGGCGAAGCCGTTGCCCCGGGCATGGTTCTCCTGATCGGCGGGGCGGCCGTGTTGGTCGCCGGTATCGCCCTGATCGTCCTCGTGCTGCGCATGTTGCTCGCCCAGGCGGTCGCCCGCGATGCCGAGGCGCACCACCTGCAGGCCGAGCTGGACGAGGTGATCTGATGCCGATCGTCGTCGACGTCGACGTAATGCTGGCCAAGCGCAAGATGTCCGTGGGCGCGCTCGCGGAACAAGTCGGAATCACGCCCGCCAACCTGGCGGTGCTCAAGAACGGTCGCGCCAAGGCGGTGCGCTTCACGACGCTCGCCGCACTGTGCGAGGCGCTCGGGTGCCAGCCCGGAGACCTGCTGCGCTGGGAGCCCGAGGACCCGGCGGGCGCGGCCGCACATGGAGAACACACCGCTGGTCCCACACGGCGAACCGCAGCCTCACCGTGATCACGCTCGTCGACAAGGCGTGAACGGATGAGTGGGGTGAAGAGACTGCTCCGTGAAGAGGGAGAACACGCGGAGCAGAACACGGTCGCGGAGCCCAGCGAAGAGACCAAGATCAACAGACCCGGTCGCGACCGCGCCAAGTCCTAGCTCGGTCGCTGATTCTCCGTGCGAACTACTCAGCCGAGGGACAGACCTCAGAAGGCACGCCCCGGGTTGAGGATGCCGGCTGGGTCAAGCGCCGCCTTGATCGAGGCGTGCACGCCAAGGGACACTTCGCCGAGCTCGTCAGCCACCCATCGCTGCTTGAGCGATCCCACCCCGTGCTCGCCGGTCAGCGTGCCGCCGAGGTCGAGGGCGGCCCGGAAAACTTCGTCTGCGGCTGCCCATACCGGGTCCGGCACGCCGGCTGCGGAGGGCTCATAAACGAAGATCGGGTGCACGTTCCCGTCTCCGGCGTGCCCGGCACACGCCACCGTGACGTCGTGCTTTGCCGCGATCGCGGCGATGGTCTGCATCATGATCGGCAGCCGCGAGCGCGGGACGCACACGTCCTCCACCAGGCACGCCCCAAGGCGCTCCAGCGCGGGGTAGGCCATGCGGCGAATGCTGATCAGCTCGTCCGCCTCGCGAGCGTCGTCTGTAAGCGCGACGTCGAGGGACCCCGCCTCTTCCAGGCACTTCTGGAGCACGTCGAGATCGCCGGGGGCCGGTCGGTCGACTTGTCCGAGCAGCATCCCGGCGGAGTCACTGGTCAGGCCCGTGCTGCGCCAGGAGTCGAGCGCAGCCAACGTGGTGCGGTCCAGCAGTTCGAGCACGGTCGGCTGCACACCGCTGGCCATTATCGAGCTGACCGCGCGGCCTGCGTCGGCCAGGTCGGCGAACGTCGCGACGAATGTCGCCGGGGGACGGGAAGGGCGCTGGTGCAACTTTAGTATCGCGCTGACCACCACGCCCAGGGTGCCCTCAGAACCGACGAAGAGGCTGGTGAGGTCGTATCCGGCCACACCCTTCACCGTGCGTCGCCCGGTCTTGAGCAGGCGGCCGTCCGCGAGCACGACCTCCAACCCGAGCACGGACTCGCGCGTGACGCCATAGCGGACACAGCGAAGCCCGCCCGCGTTGGTGGCGATGTTGCCGCCGATGGTCGAGGTCTCGTAGCTGCCGGGGTCGGGGGCGTACATCAGGTTGTGCTCGCCCGCCGCTCGGTCCAGCACGGCGGTGACAACGCCCGGCTCGACCACAGCGACCGCGTTCTCGGCGTCCAGCTCCGTGATGGCGTCCATCCCCGCCAGCGACAGCATGATGCAACCGTCTAGCGCGCTCGCACCACCCGCGATGCTGGTTCCGGCGCCCCGGGGGACCACCGGCACCACGTGCTCGCGCGCCCAGCGCAGCGTGGTCACCACGTCCGAGGTCGTCCGGGCGCGCACGGCGGCCAGCGCCGTGCCGGGAACGACTGCCGGGGTCATGTCCATCCCGAGCGATGCCACCACGTCGACGTCGGTGACGACGGCGTCGCCCAGCGCGCCCACCAGTGACCGAACTCGGGTGTCGAAGCTCAAGACGCGGTTCCCGTTGACTTTGAGCCCAGGTCCTCGTCGGTCCCTTCGTCATCGGGTCGCGGTGTTGCGCGCAGCACCAGTGTGAGCACGGCCGCGATCATCATCACGACGCCGACGAGCCACAGGCCGGCCTCGTTGTTGCCCGTAGCGTCCGCCAAGACGCCGGTGACGTACGGAGCGGCGAAACCGGAAAGGTTGCCAAGGGAGTTGATCAGCGCGATGCCCCCTGCCGCCCCCGCGCCGGCTAGGAAGGCGCCGGGCAGCTGCCAGAAGACGGGTAGGGCGCCGAAGATGCCGATCGAGGTCACCGAGATGGCGACCATCACGGCGAACGGGGAGCCGAGGTAGAGGGCTACGGGGATGGTCATAGCGCCCAGTGCGACCGGTGCGGCCACGTGCCAGACCCGCTCCTGCGTGTGGTCGGAGTGTCGGCTCCAGAGCACCATCGAAACGGTCCCGATCAGGTAAGGCACCGCCACGATCAGGCCGGTCTGGAAGATGCTGAAGTCGGTGTTGAACGTCTCCGAGAAGTCGTCGACGATGGTCGGCAGAAAGAAGCTGAGCGCGTACAGCCCGTAGACGACCCCGAAGTAGACGAAGGAAAGCGCGAGGATGCGGGGGTCTGTGAGCGAGCGGCGCAGCGGCCAGTGGAAGCGCTTGGCGGTGTGCTCCTCTTCTGCCTGCATTGTCCTGGTCAGCCAGTCACGTTCGTCGCGTGACAGCCAGGTTGCCATCGCCGGTCGGTCGGTGAGATAGAACCACGTCACAAAGGCGAGACCGATGGCCGGGATGCCCTCGAGCAGGAACATCACCCGCCAGCCGGCGAGCCCGAGGAAGCCGTCGCCGTACTGGATGATGGCCGCCGAGATCGGGGACCCGATGGCCGAGGACACCGGGATGGCCAACATGAACAACCCGGTGATTCTTGCCCGCTCGCTGCGGGGGAACCAGTACGTGAGGTAGAGGATCATTCCCGGGAAGAACCCCGCCTCGGCGACACCGAGAAGGAAGCGCAACACGTACAGCGTCTCCGCGTTTGGCACGAATGCCATGGCGGAGGCCACCACGCCCCAGGTGATCATGATGCGGGCGATCCACCGGCGCGCTCCGAACTTGTGCAGCGCCAAGTTGCTGGGGACCTCCAGGAGGAGGTATCCGATGAAGAACACGCCCGCGGCGATGCCGTACATCGTTTCGGTCAAGGCGAGGTCTTCGCTCATCGTGAGTGTCGCGAACCCGATGTTCGTGCGGTCCAGATAGTTGACGAAGTACAGCAGCCCCATGAACGGCACGAGCCGCATGGCCACCTTGCGCACCGTTCGCTGGCCGAGCTCTACATCAGCCGACGATGCGTCTGCCTGTGTGTGTTCGCTCATGCAACGTCCCGTACCCTCTCGTGCTGGCACACAAACATGCAGCCACATCTGGACCCGTGTCCAAGGCGAAGGTCACGCTCGCGCGGAGCTATTCATCCATGGCCACACAGATCAGCGTTCTTCTCCGAATGAGTCGGCCGACGCTGTGGTGCCCCGCGGCCATCGGGCGTCTGCGCCGAGTCAAGGACACCCCAACGCTCACCGTGTTGAGACGTACCGGGTGGTCGAATGGATCGGTACCAAGGAGGAACACATGGCTTACTACGTATTTGAGTATCGCTACGCCGACATGGACACCCGTGCACGGGTACGTTCCCGGCATCTGGACTACGTCCGGGGCCTCAACGCTGAGGGCAGGCTGGTCATGGCCGGCCCTGTCGCGGACGGACGTGGCGCCATTGTGGTTTACCGCGCCGGGAACGAGGCGGAGGTGAGGCGCCTTATTGACGAAGACCCGTACACCGTCGAAGGAGTGACTGTTGACGGGCGGCTGCGCGAGTGGAACATCGTGGTGCCGTCGGGGTTCTAGCCGCCCAGCGCAGCCGGTGAGTAGGGACGGGAGCCCTGCCTCAACGCCCGGACGCGTGAAAAGCTCAGGCCGGCTCTGCCTCGAGAAGGGCGAGCAACGGTTCCCTGTCGGACTTGGGGACGTAACCGGCGTAGTAGTCGTAGAGGTTGCGCCGCGAGATCCGTGCCGCCCCGGGACCGTCGCCCCTTCGGATCGCCTCAAATACCTCCTTGTGGTGCTGCAATGACTCGCGCATGAGGGCCCTGCTGTTCCGCGCCCGTGTGACTTTGTCCGAGATCAGTGACAGGACGACGCCGCGGACGACCTGGTTGCACACTTGGATGAGCGAATTTCGACTGGCCTTGGCCACCGCGTCGTGGAAGGCTACGTCGGCTTGGCTGAACTCGTCGAACCCCTGGTCTATAGCCTTCTCCATGATCGTTAGTGTCTCCTCGATCGCCGCCAACTCGCCCTCTGACCGGAGCCGTGCGGCCAGCAGGTTCGCAGACCCGTCGAGGATCATCCGGAAGGAAATCAGCTCGGCGATCGACATCTCGTCCACCTGCGCCAACCGGGTCATCTGCTTGGCCAGGACCGTCGGTGAGAACGCCAGGATCTCAGGGCCGTTGGGGTCACCAGGGCGAGAGCGGACAAGACCGTTGCTCTCCAGTACCCGCAGCGCCTCGCGCACGGTCGGCCTGCTCGCGCCGAACTGCGCAACCAGTTCCCGTTCGCTGGGCAACCTCTGTCCCGGGGAGAGTTCGCCGCGAGCGATCGCACCCTCGATTTGCTCCACGATGCGCTGATAGAGCCGGACAGACTGGACCGGCTGGAACCGTGCCTCGCTGGTCATGGCGCTTGCCTTTCTGTCGACCGGCTCAGGTGCCATGGTCTCTTCGACTCGGCCTCTTGCAGGGGTCCGTCCGGCCACTGCGGCACGGCTTCTGCGGGTCGATGGTGCTCGTACCAGGCTGCCGCTCGCAACACGCCGAGGTCGTCGAAGCGACGGCCGGAGATTTGCACGCCGATGGGCCGGCCGTCCTGCGTGAAGGCGCAGTTGACAGTGGCCGCGGGCTGCCCGGACATGTTGTACGGCGCGGTGAATCCGATGTGTGACATCCCCTTGCCGGGACCCATGAACGGCATGGGCTGATCGGCTGGGAAGGCGGCGACCGGAGCGACCGGCGACAGCACCAGGTCGTAAGAGGCAGTGGCTGCGACCGTTCGGCCCTGGATCTGCATGATCTGGTGGTAGCAATCCAGCACCCTGGCGCCTGGTACATCGGCACCGCCGTGACACCACTCCACGATGTACGGCAGCACCCGCAACTTCCCTTCGACCGACAGCTGGTGGTAGTCATTCCAGGACCGGACACGCCAGAAGAGGTCGAGGTCGTCCAAGTGGGCTTGGGACAAGAACGGCTCGATGGGTTCGACGATCGCGCCCGCCTCCTCGAACGTGGTGGCGGCCCGCGTAACGGCCTCGAGGACTTGCGGGTCGGAGGGTTCGCCACATCCTGCGTCGAGGTGGAGGCCGACACGCAGCCCTGTGGGATCGAGCGACAGTGAGGACCAGGCGAGCTCCTCTGCGGGGAGGCTCGCCCAGTCGCGGACATCCGGTCGGCTCAGCACCTGCATGAAGAGGGCGGAGTCGGCCACCGTTCGCGTCATGGGGCCGGCGCTGCGACCCAGATACGGTGCGTCGAGTGGGACCCGCCCATAGCTGGGCTTGAGCGTGAACAGTCCGAGCCAGGTGCCCGGGAGCCTGATGGACCCGCCGATGTCAGTTCCGACGTGCAGCGGACCGTACCCGGCTGCAGCCGCGGCGCCGGCGCCCGAGCTCGAGCCGCCAGTGGTCCATGCCGGATTCCACGGGCTCCGGGTGACGCCGTGCCGACTCGACACGCCGGAGGAGAGCATCCCCCAGTCCGGCATGACGGTCGACCCGAGCACCACCCCTCCCGACTCGAGGACGCGCGAGGTGATCGGGGCATCCGCTTGGGGGACGGTCGGCTCGACACCTGCGTTCCCTGCGGGCATCGAGACGCCCTTGCGGGCGATGTTCTCCTTGAGCGTCACAGGAACGCCATCGATTGGTCCCAACGGCTCACCTGCCGCCCAGCGAGCCTCACTCGCCATCGCTGCCTTGCGTGACTCCTCAGCCTGTCTCACCCAGAAGGCGTTGAGGATGGGCTCACGGGAACTGATCACCGCCTGGACTGCGTCGTGAACCTCGACCGGGGAGAGGGCCCCCTTCGCGAATTTCCGCACCATGTCCACGGCTGGCATGACCGCCAGACGCTGCTCCTCAGACATGTTCGATCCCCTTCGACTCGACTGCGGTCAGTCGTCCCTGAACCCTTGACAACTGTTGGCGTAGTCGTGAGAGTAGCGGGAAATGCGACGTAGGTCACTGGTAAGACCAGTTGGCGGAGGTGTGATGATGGACCCGGCAGTCGTCCGGCTAGCGGTGATCCCTGGCGACGGAGTCGGCCCGGAGGTGGTCGCCGCCACCCTTCCCGCCCTCGAGGCAGCGCTGGCCACCGACGGCACGAGTCTCGAGAGCCATGAGCTCGACTGGGGCGGCGAGAGGTTCCTCCGCGAAGGACTGGCGATGCCATCTGACGGCGCGGAGACCGTTCGGAAGTCCGATGCTGTCCTCTTCGGTGCCGTCGGCCGGCCCGACGTACCCGATCACGAGCTCGTCTGGGGGCTGATCATTGGGCTCCGCCAGGAGCTCGACCTTGCTGTCAACATCCGGCCGGTGCGCGCGTTTCGAGGTGTTCCGACCAAGGTGCGCGGCACCGACGGTGTGGATCTCGTCATCGTGCGGGAGAACACCGAGGGGGAGTACGTCGGCGCTGGTGGCGTCGCGCATGCCGGCAGCGGTCATGACGTGGGGATCGAGGTGGCTGTGCACTCTCGCCGTGTTATCGAGCGCGCCGCACACCATGCGTTCACCCTGGCCGCGCGCCGTACCGGGCACCTCTGCCTGGTCACCAAGTCCAACGCGATGCGGTACGGCTACCCGCTTTGGGACCGCGTGGTTCGCGAGGTCGCCGAGCAGCACCCGGCTGTCGAGCTGGAGACCGTGCTCGTCGATGCGATGGCGGCCCGGATGATCCAGGCGCCGAGGTCGCTCGACGTACTGCTCGCCAGCAATCTGTTCGGCGACATCCTGTCGGACCTCGCTGCGGTCCTGGCCGGAGGCATGGGGATGGCGCCGAGCGCGAACATCCGGCCCGACCACGACGTCCCCGGCATCTACGAACCCGTTCACGGCTCGGCGCCCGACATCGCCGGAAAAGGCGTCGCGAACCCGGTCGCGTGCATGCTCTCGGGCGCCCTCCTCCTGGAGGACCTCGGGCACGTCGCCGCCGCAGACAGGCTCCGCGGCGCGATCAGCGACGCCCTGCTCGACCCACATCACCACACCGCCGACATCGGCGGCCACGCCACCACGGTAGAGCTCGGCTCCGCTGTCTTGCAGAGGATGGAGAACTAGGGTGAGAAGTCAGATCAAGCACGTGACTGCGGTCGTAGCCGCAGCGGTCCTGCTGGCGGCCTGCTCCGCTGGTTCGGGCAGCGGCTCGGGTGAAGGCAACGGCGGTGACACCACCGACAACACGCTGAGCATTGGTCTGGTCGCCGAACCGGCCAACCTTGACTTCACCACGACCGACGGTGCGGCGATCCCGCAGGCGTTGCTGTACAACGTCTACGAGGGCTTGGTCCAGCTCAACCAGGAGGGCGAGGTCGAGGGAGGACTCGCGGAGTCGTGGGACGTGTCCGAGGACGGCCGCACCTACACCTTCCAGCTCGTCGAGGACGCGGAGTTCAGCAACGGCGAGCCGTTCACCGCCCAGGACGCCAAGTTTTCCATCGAGCGGGTCCAGTCCGACTGGACGGTCTCGTTGAAGACGGCGATGGATGTCGTCGACCGCGTGGAAGTACTCTCACCCACTGAGCTCGAGGTGACCCTCAAGCAGCCGAGCAACGACTGGCTCTACAGGATGACCACCCGCATCGGCGCGATGTTCAGTGCGGACGGGGTGGGCGACCTCGCCACCGACCCAGTTGGCACCGGCCCCTACGACGTGCAGAAGTGGACTCGCGGGGACTCGATCCAGCTCGCCCGGAACGACGAGTACTGGGGTGAGAAGCCCCATTTCCAGGCCGTCGCGCTCAAGTACTTCAAGGACCCCACGGCACTCAACAACGCCCTGTTGAGCGGCACCATCGACGTCATCGGCACAGTGCAGACCCCGGAGTCGCTCGAGCAGTTCGAGAACAACGATGAGTACCAGGTCATCGAGGGTACGACGAACGGCGAGGTCGTCCTCTCCTTCAACAACGGTTCCGGGCCCTTGCAGAGTCCTGAGGTCCGGCAGGCTGTCCGCCATGCCATCGACCATGAGGCACTCGTTGAGACATGCTGGGCCGGCCGTGGTGAGCTGATTGGCAGCATGGTTCCGCCCACCGACCCGTGGTACGAGGATCTGACCAGCGTCTACGCCCACGACCCCGAGAAGGCCAGGCGGCTCCTCGAAGATTCCGGTCAGGCGGACCAGACACTGCGGCTGCGGATCCCGACGCTGCCCTACGCGGTCTCCTGCGGCACGGTGGTCAAGAGCCAGCTGGAGCAGGCCGGCTTCAAGGTCGAGCTCGACCAGCTGGAGTTCCCTGCCGCGTGGTTGGCGACCGTGTTCACCAACGCGGACTACGACATGTCAATCGTCGCGCACGTTGAGCCCCGCGACATGGCCGCGGTCTTCGGCGACCCGGAGTACTACACGCGCTACGGAAAGCCAGAGTTCCAGGAGCTGCTGTCACAGGCGGACCAGGCCCCCCAGGACGAGCAGGTCGCTTTGATGCAGGACGCCGCGCGGATGCTGTCGGAGGATGCTGCCGCGGACTGGCTGTTCCTACTGCCGAACCTCATCGTCGCCGAGGCCGACGTCACCGGGCTTCCCGAGAACGCCATCTCGGAGTCCTTCGACGTCACCGAGCTCGGCCGGTCCTGAACCGGGTGGTCTGACTCCATGGTTCTGCGTCTTCTGCAACGCGTCGGGATCCTCCTGGGAAGCCTCGTCGTGAGCTCGATCATCGTGTTCACGTTCATGGCAGTCCTGCCGGGGGATCCCGCACGGGTGGCGCTCGGGGTCAACGCCTCCGAGTCGGCGGTGCAGCAGATGCGCGAGCAGTTCGGGCTAGACCGTTCCCTGGTCGCGCAGTACGTCGACTGGGTGCGCGGGCTGGTGACCTTCGATCCGGGTATCTCCTACATCTCGCGGGCGCCGATCGGGCCGCAGGTCGCCGACCGGCTCCAGGTCACGCTGTGGCTCGTCGGCACCGCGATGGTCATCGCCTTCGCCCTGGCGCTGCCCGCGGGGACGGTCATGGCGGTACGACACCGCCGGCTCTCGGGGCTCGTCCTGTCGGCGGTCTCGCAGGTCGGGGTCGCGGTCCCGGCGTTCCTGGCGGGCATCCTGCTGATCACGGTCTTTGCGGTCGGCCTCGGCTGGCTGCCGGCGAACGGCTGGACTCCTCCTGCGGAGGACCCGGTGATGTTCGCCAAGCAGCTCGTTCTGCCGGCTTTGGCGCTCGGGGTGGTCCAGGGGGCCGTGCTGACCCGTTACGTCCGCAGTTCGGTGCTCGACGTGCTGCGGGAGGACTACCTGCGGACCGCTAGGGCCAAGGGGCTCCGCCCCACCCATGCGCTGCTGCGACACGGACTGCGCAACGCGGCGGTTCCCGTGGTCACCGTGCTGGCCCTACAGCTGGCCACCTTGCTCATCGGCGCCGTCGTCGTGGAACGGGTCTTCGTGATCCCGGGCCTCGGCAGCCTCCTCCTCGACAGTGTCTCGAACCGGGACCTGATCATGATTCAGGACGTTGTGATGATCCTGGTGGTGGCGGTGCTGGTCGTGAACTTCCTGGTCGACCTGCTCTACCTAGTGATCGACCCTCGCCTTAGGACGGGACACTCATGAGCACCCTTGACCCGGACCGGCCGGTCGACGCGCCGCTCCCTCCGGTCCGCCGGCCTCGGCAGCTCAACGGCAGCCTCGTGGTGGGCGCGCTGATCGTGCTCACCCTGCTGGGCATGGCTCTCCTGTCGTTCGTCTGGACACCCCACGACCCCACCCTCGTCAACTCCGAGGTCCGGCTCGAGAAGCCATCGGCGGAGTACTGGTTCGGCACCGACAAGTTCGGCCGTGACGTGTTCAGCCAGATCCTGGTCGGCTCTCGCACCACGCTGTTCGTCGGCTTCGTGGCGGTCGGTGTGGCCGCCATTGTCGGGGTGCCCCTGGGCATCCTCGCCGGGATGGCGCCGCGCTGGTTCGGCGAGCTGCTGATGCGCGGCAACGACCTACTCCTCGCGTTCCCCGCGCTGCTCCTCGCGATTATGTTTGCCGCCGTGTACGGCGCGAGCACGTTCGTGGCGATGGTCGCAATCGGCATCGCGACAATCCCGACGTTCGGGCGGCTGATCCGCAGCGGGACGCTGCAGGTCATGAAGACCGAGTACGTCATGGCGGCGCGCGCCGCAGGTCACCGGCCGTTCCCGATCGGGCTCCGGCATGTGCTTCCCAACGTCAGCAGCCTGGTGATCGTCCAGGCCTCGGTCGGGTTCGCGATCGCGGTACTGGCCGAGGCAGCACTGTCCTTCCTCGGCTTCGGCACGCCACCCCCGACACCGTCGTGGGGTCGGATGCTCCAGGAGAGCCAGGAGATGCTGTTCAACGCCCCGCGGCTCGCCGTCTTCCCCGGCGTCGCGATCGCGGTGGCAGTGCTTGGCTTCAACCTCCTCGGTGACGGCCTCCGCGACCGTTTCGACCCGAAGCTGGAGGACCGTCGATGACCGCGGCGCGCATCGCTGAGACGAACTCGGAGGAGGTAGGTTCCCCTTCCGACGTGCTGACCGTCTGCGACCTCGACGTCACCGTGAACGACGTCAAGCTCGTCGAGAACGTCGGCTTCACGATCCGCGCGGGCGAGCGGGTCGGGCTGATCGGTGAGTCCGGCTCGGGGAAGTCGCTCACCGCGCTAGGCATCATGGGTCTCCTGCCGGAAGGGATCAGCGCAAGCGGCTCGGTACGGCTCGCCGAGGTGGACCACGATCTGGTGGGTGCCGACGAGAAACAGATGTCCCGGGTCCGCGGTAGGGACATCGCGATGGTGTTTCAGGAGCCGATGACGGCGTTGAACCCCACAATGCGGATCGGGCACCAGGTCGCCGAGTCGCTTCTCATCCACCGAACCAGCCCCGACCGGAGGGCTGCTGAGGCCGCAGCCGTGGAGCTGTTGGCCCAGGTCGGTCTTCCGGACGCCGCCGCGGCAGCCCACGCCTACCCGCACCAGTTCTCCGGCGGCCAGCGGCAGCGGGTCGTGCTGGCCGTGGCCCTGGCCAACGACCCAGCGCTGCTGGTCTGCGACGAGCCGACGACCGCGCTCGATGTCACCGTGCAGGCGATGGTCCTCGACCTGATCGTCAAGGGCGTGAAGGAGCGGAACTCGGCGTTGCTGTTCATCACTCACGACCTCGCCGTGGTCGCAACCGCCTGTGAGCGCGTGATGGTGATGTACGGCGGGAGGGTGGTCGAGTCCGGCCCGGTGCGAGAGGTCTTCACTCGCCCCCGACACCGGTACACGCAGGGGTTGATCGGTGCCTCCAACCTTGCGGTCGTCGACGACCGGGGCCGGCTCGCTACGATCGCCGGCTCCGTGCCTGCTGCTGGCCAGTTCCCGGCCGGCTGTGTCTTCCGAAACCGCTGCCCGCACGCGACCGAGAAGTGCGCCGAGCGGCCGCAGTGGACCGCCACCGGCCCCGATGCCGGCTACGCCTGCGTCCACCCGGTGAGCGCGGACGACAAGGTGACCCATGGCTGAGGCGGTCCCGAACGTTCCGGCGCCGGGGACGCCGACGAACCCGAACGCGGCCATCAGCATTCGCGACGTGACCCGCGAGTACCGACGCCCGCGTACGTCGCTGCGGCACCCCAGCCCACCGGTGCACGCGCTGCGGGGGGTCAGCTTCGACGTCGAGCACGGCGAGCACTTCGGGATCGTGGGGGAGTCCGGCTGCGGCAAGTCCACGCTCCTGCGCATCATCTCCGGCCTGGACCGAGCGACCAGCGGCACGGTGATGGTCGAGGGAGACGACATCACGAACCTGACCGACCGCAAGCTCCGGTCGCTGCGCGAGAAGCTGCAGCTGATCTTCCAGGACCCGATGGGCTCGCTCGACCCGCGGATGCGGGTCGGGGATGTCGTCGCCGAGCCGCTGGTGGCACAGGGGCGCGGGAACCATCGGGACCGGGTGGCGGAGCTGCTTGTCGCGGTCGGCTTGAGACCCGACGCCGTCAACCGCTACCCCCATCAGTTCTCCGGCGGGCAGCGGCAGCGGATCTCGATCGCCCGTGCCCTCGCTCCGCGGCCGAGGATCATCGTCGCCGACGAGCCGGTGAGTGCCCTCGATGTGTCCGTGCGCGCCCAGGTCCTCAATCTGATCGCGGAGGTCGTCGACGAGCTGTCCCTGACTCTGGTCTTCGTCTCCCACGACCTGTCAGTCGTGCGTCACGTCTGTGACCGCGTCGCCGTCGTCCACGATGGGCAGATCGTCGAGATGGGGTCGACAAAAGAGGTGTACGAGAACCCGCAGCATTCCTACACACGCACGCTGATCGCCGCTGTCCCGACGCTCGGCAAGGCGCTCTCCGGGGTCACCCCCGCCGACCTGATCCAGGAAGCACGGCCGTGACCATCCGAGTCGGACCGACCAACACGCTGACCGACGTCCCCGGGCTCCGAGGGTGACGCCTGTGCAGGCGTCGACGTGCGCGGCGGCGAACCAGGCAGACGCGGACGGCCTTCTCGACCCGCGCAACGTCGTCCACCGCATCGACGCCGTGGTGCTCTCCGAAGGCACTGCCACCGGGGAGCGCTACGCGGCCCGGTGCGACGTCGCGGGCGAGTTCACCGATCTCGTTGCACCGAGCGCCGACGAGCTTTCGTCCGCGCGGGCGTGGCTGGAGGCTCCGCAGGACCCCGCCGCCTTCAGTGAGGCGTTGGCGGCGATCATCGGGGGCGTCACGACGGGTGCTCGTCCGGCGCCGGAGCTGCCGGCGTTCCAGGAGCTCGTCGCCGAGACCGTGGAGACGGCGGCGGGACGGTGGCGTTCTTACCGGGAGGCGTTCCCGTCCGGCTTCAGAGCAGCAACGAAAGAGGAGGATGTGAGGTCATGAAAGAGCTCGTGAAGGAGTTCCCCGAGGGGCTACCGATCGGCGACACCTGGGAGCCGACATCCAGGACCGCAGAGATCCGATTCCCCTACGACGGCACGATCATCGCGCAGGCGCCGGTCGGTGACGAGGCCATCGCCAGGCGCGCGGTCGACGAGGCGCTCGCAGTCCGGCGCGCGGTCGGCGCGCTGCCATCCCACGTCCGGCGTTCCGCCCTGCTTGCCACTCACCAGGCCATCACCGCACGACGGGCCGATTTCGAGCACCTGCTGGTAATGGAGACCGGCAAGCCACTCGTGGACTGCCGGGTGGAGGTAGACCGGACGCTGCTCACGCTGCAGACCGCGGCCGAGGAGGTGGCCAGGATCCACGGCGAGACTGTCCCGCTGGATCTGTTGCCGAGCGGTGAGGGACTCCTGGGCTTCTGGGTGCGCAAGCCGATCGGCGTGGTCATCGGCATCGCGGGCTTCAACTATCCGCTGCTGCTCGCCGCGCACAAGATCGCACCTGCCCTCGCCGCCGGCTGTCCGGTAGTCGCCAAGCCCGCCCCGCAGACGCCGATGACGACGATCTGGCTTGTCCACCTGGTGCGGGAGGCGCTGGCTAACGCCGGCGGGCCGCGTGCCGCCGTGCAGCTCGTCACCGGTGGCCCCGAGGTTGGTGTCGCGTTGACGACCGACCGCCGCGTCGGCGCCGTCTCCTTCACCGGTTCGGCCACGGTCGGCCACCAGATCGCTCGTGACGCCGCCCCGACGAAGGTGCTCCTCGAGCTTGGCTCGAACGCAGCGCTGGTCGTGGCGGCCGACGCCGATCTCGACGCTGCAGCGGACGCTGTGGTGCGCGGCGGCTACTACGCCTCGGGACAGGCCTGCATCAGTGTGCAACGGGTCCTAGTGGTGGACTCGGTGCGCGACGGCTTCCTGTCTCGACTGTCCCAACGGATGGGTCAGGTGATTGTCGGTGACCCCCGGGACCCGGAGACCCGGGCGTCTGCCCTCATCGACGAGCGCTCTACGCAACGGGTCCAGGCCTGGCTGGACCAGGCGGTCGAGGCAGGTGCAAGGGTGGTGTGCGGCGGTACGACGACCAGCGGCGTGGTCGAGCCGACGGTGCTGCTCGACGTACCGGACGGTCTTCCGGTGTGGGACGAGGAGATCTTCGGCCCCGTCGTCGCCGTGAGGTCGGTCCCCGACCTCGACTCGGCGTTCGAGCTCGTCAACAAGTCCCGTTACGGCCTGCACGCCAGTGTCTTCACCGAGGCGCTCGCGACCGCGTTCACCGCCATCGACCGGCTCGAGGTCGGTGGTGTCGTGGTGAACGAGGTTCCCGGTTTCCGCTCCGACGTGATGCCGTACGGCGGTGTGAAGGACTCCGGCGTCGGCCGCGAAGGGCCCCGCTTCGCCATCGACGAGCTGACGGTCACCCGGATGGCCGTGATCCGTCCAAGCACCAAGAAGGGTTGATACGACAATGACGTCTACGAGTGACACCGACCGCCTCCGCGGCTACGCCGACCTGTTCCGGTTGGATGGTCGGAGGGCAGTGGTGGTTGGCAGTGGCAGCGGCATCGGGCGGGAGAGCGCCCTCGCGCTCGCCGCACACGGCGCCGAGGTCGTGTGCGCGGACCGGGATCTCGACGGCGCGGAGGCGACCGCGTCCCACGGCGACTTGATGTCGGCCTACGAGGTCAACGTCCTCGACAGCGACGCGGTGGAAAGGGCCGCGCGGGACCTTGGTGCGGTTGACGTGCTGGTGTTCACCGCGGCCACGAACGTTCGTAAGCGGCTGCTCGACTACTCCGGTGAGGAGTTCGACCGCGTCGTGTCGCTCAACCTGCGTGCCTCGTTCGACTTGGTGCGGGCATTTGGCGCAGGGATGGCGGAGCGGGGACGCGGCAGCATCATCGGCTTCAGCTCGATCCGCGCGGTGGCCGTCGAGCCAGGTCAAGGCGTCTACGCCGCGACCAAGGCAGGGCTCGTGCAGCTGCTGCGTACCGCTGCCGCTGAGCTTGGCCCTTCGGGCGTGCGCCTGAACGCGATAGCCCCCGGGATCGTGGACACGCCGCTCACCGCTCAGATCCGCGCCGTGCCCGAGTGGTCCGACGCCTACGCCACGAAGAGCGCCCTGGGCCGGTGGTCGATGCCGGAGGAGCTCGTAGGTGCGGTGGTCTACCTCGCCTCGGACGCCTCCTCTTTCGTCACCGGCAGCCAGCTCTTCGTGGACGGCGGCTGGACGGCGATCGACGGTCGCTACACACCGCCCGGCTGAGTGGCCGCAACCCTAACGCGCGCGGACGCGCCGTTCGCCTACTCCGACGGGACCTGCGACGTCTGCCGTGAGGGCCTGCGCACCGCAGCAGATCCACCTCAACCTGTACGTCGAGGACATCGCTGCCGCCCACGAGGAGGCCGTGGGACTGCGAGATGTGGTTCTGGAAAGGCCCGGCGCCGTGGCACTTCATCACCGTGCCGGAGGTCACGGCTCGGATCGGGGAGACCGGGTGGACGACGTCGCTGTTCCCCAAAGATGGGCGTTACGTCATGCCGGTGAAGGTGGGAGTGCGAAGGGCCGAAGGGCTCGAGCTAGGAGACACGGTGACGGTCCGTCTGGTCGTCGATGTCTGACCATGTCCGCGGCAGAAGAGGACGTTCACGGAACGGTTCGGCCACGCGGATCCGAGCGATCTCGTTTGCAGAATGACGTCATGATGATCTCTCGAACGATCGTCACACCATCTACGTAGACGGAGGCCCCGGATCGGCATCCGGTCGACGTTGGATGGTGGCCTCGCGTTCTGATCGCACAGACGACGCCGTCACCGGCGCGGATCGCGGCATAGGCGGGTTGCCTGTCCTCAGTGGTAGCGGAAGCCGTCCATGAACCGTCGGAAGAGGCCGCCCTTTCGGGGCAGAGGCGGCGCGGGCGGGGGCGCCGTCGGCCGCCGGGATGCGATCGGCTTGTCGTAGTCGGTCCGGAGGATCGCGTCGATGACCTGCTCCTCGGTGTAGCTTTCAGAGCCCTCGATCGACGGGACATACCCGACCAGCACGCCGTTGCGCATCACCTGGGCCTCGAGCGCGGCCGTGCCGTCGGAGTCCCAAGTCGCCTCACGACCGTCGGAGAGCTTGACGCTGACCCCGAACTGGTAGACACCGACCCGAGCCAGGTGGGCGTCCGTGCCACGATCGCGCAGGGTGTCGACGACGCGGCGTGCCTTGTTCTCCTCCATCGTGTCTCGAGAGTACCCGCGCGGTGAACGCGTGCCATCCTCTACTGCCAGCCTCTGCGGACAACCTCGAAGTCGGACCAGTTGATCTTCCCTGCGAAGCAGTCCCTGGTGAGGTTCGTCCCCGCCCAGATCCGACGCGTCATGGACTCCTGCTGGGCCTTGAAGACACTCGCATTGCCGGCGTTGTCACCGATGTACGCGCCATGGTCCCGCAGCGTCCTGGCAACCGCCAGGGCTGCCCCAGACAGACCACGTCGTCTCAGATGGATATGCTGCTTGATCCGAACTCGCTCCCCCTCAGCGCCGAAACCGCCGACATGCCTCGGTTCGCAGGCCACCATCGGGTGACAGAAGCCATCCCTGGCGTCGGTCTTGCACAAGAACAGGTGCAGCACATATCCAAGCCCCGTGTCGTTGCGGACCGCAGCGCTCACCGCATCACGGCGAATCACCAACGCGTCCGGGATGGCACCGCGACTGCGGTAGTTCACTGATGAGTTCGAACGCGGGTTGCGCCGGTCCAACCCGTTGCTGTTGTGCTGGAACCAGCCGGCGTTTCCGACCGCGATCGTGCGGGGCCCGACGATCTTCGCGGACGATGCCCACACCGACCCGTCGAAGCCCCGGTCCATCACGACGAATGGGGAATCGTTGGTGCCGGTGAGGATCTGGCCAAGCCACGGAGGCGCGTGGAAACCCCGGGTTTCCAAGAACGCGACTTCGGGTGGAACGGACCCGGTCAACCTCCAGATCGGGTGTCCAGCGAGGCCTCGCGCGTACGGCATGCCCCACTTGTTGTTGTGCAGCCCGTTGATCCGTGGCCATGAAACTCCTTGCTGGTTACGGTATGTCCTCATGTGGTCGTGGAACTCAGCGGTTCTCGCGGCGTCTATCGGCGCGTTGTTCACCCGACTCTTGAAGAATGAGCGAGGAGAGTAGGGAAGGAACGGGGTGGTCGCCGCTGCTGTCTCGTCCGCAAGCAGTGTCTGGGCCGCGACCGCCCCAGCAGCTGTCGTTACCAGAAGAGTCCTTCGCGAGATCGCCATGCTGCCTCCCCGAGTCAGGGTAGACCTCGCATCTCCGCGCGAAGCGCCCCACGTGTGCGGTTTTGAGGGGCTACATCCCGCCTTCCGCGCGTCCCGGGCGATGCTGCCCGCTGAAATCTTTACCCGGGCAGGAGCCAGCGCTGGGGGATTCGGTCGACGGTCAGGAGGGGAGTTTGCCTCCGTTGTCGGGGAGCGACCCTATGAGGGCGTCGAGGATGACGCTCAGCCCGAACTCGAACTCGGCGCCGAAGTCGTAGCCGGGCTTGAGGTAGTACGACGTCGCCATCTCGACGAGGTTGGGGTACTCCCCGGCGGACATCAGCTCCATGATCGGTTCGGCGACCTCGCCGACGCTCTCCGGGCCCTCGAACGGAAGGGATGCCTCCTGGAGCGCAAACCCGTACACGTAGCTGTCGATCAGGGCGTAGGCATGGGCGGTCATCTCGGCCGAGAACCCCGCCCCACGCAGAGTGCCGATTACCGCGTCGTGGTGTCGCAGCGTCGCTGGGCCGGGGCTGGTCCGTGACTCAAGGAGCCCGATTGCCCAGCGGTGCCGCCTCAGTACGTCACGGGCGGAGGCTGCTCGTCGACGCATCTCCGAGTGCCAGTCGCCCTCAGCCGACGGCAGTTCGATCTCGCTGAAGACGACGTCGACGATGCCGTCGATGATCTCGTCCTTGTTGGCGACGTAGTGGTACACCGACATCGGCTTGACGCCGAGTTCCTGCGCGAGCGAGCGGATCGTCAACGATCCGATCCCGCCTGCGTCGGCGACCGCAACCGCGCCGCGCAATACGCGTTCTCTGCTCAGTCGAGGGCGTACCTGGCCGCTGTCGCTCACTGCTTCTGACATCCCGCTCCCATAGTGCTCTCGGGCCATAGACGGATTCGTACTGCGTACGATAGCTTACCGTACTAAGTACCACGGAGTGGCCAGCGCTCGGGGACACCGCCTTGAGGCCGGTTGTGCATCCAATACCTTCCGGGAATGGACCGAGATGACGAACCGCACGAGCCTCGAGAACCATGCGCCTGATTTTCAACCGCCTGCCTCGGCAGGCCCGGATGCCGGCCGACCGATCCGCAAGGCCAGCCTCATCGCAGGAGCTGGACTCATGCTCATGTCTGCACTGGCAGGCTTCGGCAACCTTGTTGTCCTGGAAGGACTCGTGACACCAGGAGACGCAGCCAAGACAGCCGGCGACATCATGGCGTCCGAAGGGGTGTTCCGCTTCGGAGTGGCGAGCTTGTACTTGGTCGTCCTGCTCGATGTCGTGATCGCGTGGGCGCTCCTTCGAGTCTTCAGTCCGGTGAGCCGGGACATCTCCAGGCTTGCGGCGTGGTTCAGGCTCGCCTACTCAGGGGTGTTCATGGTTGCCATCAGCCAACTCGCTGGGATCCCTGACCTGTTGAAAAACGAGGGCTACTCGGTTGTGTTCACAGCGGAGCAGCTACAGGCCCAGGCCCTGCTGAAGTTCGATGCGTTCGAGGACATCTGGTTTGCCGGGCTCATCCTCTTCGGGGTCCATCTCCTCATCGTTGGCTACCTGGCCTACAAATCGGGCTACGTTCCCAGACTGTTGGGGGTCCTCCTGGTCATCGCAGGTCTCGGCTATTCGCTCGATAGTTTCGTCACGGTGTTCTCCGGGGGTTCTCCGTTTGCCATTTCCACGGTCACGTTCCTGGGTGAGTTCCTGTTGGGCCTCTGGCTCCTGATCCGGGGTCACCGCATTTCGTTAGGCACGGCGGGCCTTCACGAAGGCCAGCCTGCGTAGCGCAGTGACGAGGGTCGCCTTGGCTCGAACCTCGGGCCAGACGGCGCCACCTGGACGGGGAGTCGGAGACTAGGTTTGACCTCGCCTCGTTCACGTCGGTCCATCTCGGCGATGCTGCTCCAAACGCGTCATCCGGCGTTCGTGTGGCGAGCCGGAGTCATCCGTTGGAGATGAGGTGCGCCAGGTGTCGTCGGCACGAAACTGTGAGCACTGAATCTTTCCAGGAGAAAGGACCGGACATGTCGTTCTGGGACATCGTGTGGTTCATCTTGATCAGCTTCGCGTTCGTCGCGTACCTCATGGTGATGTTCTCGATCATCTCGGACATCTTCCGCGACCGAGACACGTCGGGCGTCGTCAAGGCGGTATGGCTCGTGGCTCTCATCTTCTTGCCGTTCCTGACTGCCGTTGTCTACGTGATCGCTCGTGGCCAGGGCATGACCGAGCGTTCGTCGCGAGCCGCGGAATCGATGCGGCAACAGCAGGACGCCTACATCCGCGAGGTTGCCGGAAAGGCGTCGCCCGCCGACCAGATCGCGCAGGCGCGAGCCATGTTCGACGCCGGGGTGATCTCGCAGTCGGAGTTCGACCGCCTCAAGGAGAAGGCGCTCGTCTGACCTTCCTCGACACCGCAGCAGCAACGTCACGTCCTGCTGGGCAGTGCCTTCTATCCCCGACGATGCGTTGAGCAGCGCGCAGAGCGACGCCGACGTTCCGGAGGCGACAGCGACCGGATCATCGAGGAGAACGAGGCGTCCCGCCTCGACGACTGCGGACGGCGCTGTCGACAGTGCCGCCAGCGCGGTCGCCTCACAGCCGCGTCCCACCGGCCAGATCGGCGACAGGTACGAGTGAGATATCAACCAGCTTGCTGCTTCGTTTACTCCTTGTGGGTGTCTTACTTTGATGCGTAGGCGCCGCCCTGTCTGCGTCCCTTTGCACCTACGTCAAATGGGTGATCTCGTCTGGTCCGTGCCTTCATCTTTGCTCCGCGCCTTACGTCGCCCAGCCCTGCTATGTCACAGTCGTTGCATAGCGTCACCAGGCGGCGTCGGGTGCACATGGTGCTCGAGGCCTGGTGACAGGTCGGGGTCCGGATGAGACTGATCATCACGGTCTGCTTCTTGGTGATGGGTGCCTGCTTTCTGCTAGTCGCCCAGCTGACCAACTCTGTGATTCCCGGAACCGACGAGACGGCTGGCGGCGACCGGGGGAGCGTGCTGAACTCGCCCGGAGAGACCGCGCGGGCGCCCTCGGTGCTGGTGGTGCCGCCGCCCGCAGACGACCCGTCCTTGGACCTCGAACCGAGCGTCGAAGAGGCCCCGGTAAGAGCCCCGGAGAGAGCGCCGGTCAGTCCCAGCCCTGGTCTGACGCCCTCCGAGGCCCGGTCCACCGAAGCGGCGAATCGCAACAATGAGTCCCCGTCCGCACCCGACAATGCGCCGTCGACGCCGGACGGATCCCCGTCGACGCCGGACGGATCGCCGTCGACGCCAGGCGGATCGCCGTCGACGCCGGGTGGAGGGCCGTCGGGTCCGCCACCGTCGAGTCCGCCACCGTCGAGCCCACCACCGTCGAGCCCACCGCCCCCGTCGAGTCCGCCACCGTCGAGTCCGCCCCCGTCGAGTCCGCCCCCGTCGAGTCCGCCACCGTCGAGCCCACCGCCCCCGTCGAGTCCACCACCGTCGAGCCCACCGCCCCCGTCGAGCCCACCACCGTCGAGCCCACCGCCCCCGTCGAGCCCACCACCGTCGAGCCCACCGCCCCCGTCGAGCCCACCGCCCCCGTCGAGCCCACCGACCCCGTCGAGCCCACCGCCCCCGTCGAGCCCGCCACCGTCGAGCCCACCACCGTCGAGCCCACCGCCCCCGTCGAGTCCACCACCCTCGACCTCGGCGCCGTCGAGCCCACCACCCTCGAGCCCGGCACCGTAGGTCTTCCTGTCCAGGACTTCTGTGACCAGCCCAGGCGCTAAGTCGGCCAACTGGCTCAGGCGTAGCTAGCTAGCTGGATTCCGGCGCAGCGGTCACCATGACCTATCAGGCGACGATTTCGTTCGCGGCCTGGCAGCCCGGACCAGGTGACAGAGAACGTCACACTCTGTCCTTGCGGCACCAGGATCTGCCGCGTGTCACGAGAACGGCCCGTTCGCACTGGGTATTTCTGCCGACTGGAGCCAGCCGGCCTTCCTTCCTCCAGTCGTGCTCACCCAGGAGCGGTCAGGAGCGCCTTTGGTCGTCAGGGATCGACGGGCGATCCCGAAACTTGTGAGACCCGGCACTGATGGCCATCCCGACTTCCAGGGTCGAGGTCAGCATCATTGACCGCGGACCTGGCGAGCTGCGATCCAGATCTGGAACTGTCCGGTCGCCGTGTCCAGGTGGCCGCGAAACAGCGTTTCAAACGCTGCAACCTCCTCACGCCGGGCGAACATCTGGTAGTCCAGCCGGCGCTCCGCGTCGCACTCGTGTTCAGGCGCCTGGGAGCGCTCGACGGATGCGCCGCACTGAGTGCAGGGCATGAAGCGGGATGTGAACACGTCCGGTACCTCCTGCTATGGAGGATTCCCCGCGTCGACGGGGCCCAAACAACCCATTGCCGGACAGCAGGGTCGGGCCTAGGTTGAGAGGCGGCAGGTGCCAGAGCGGAGGCTCACATGGCAGACAACACAACTCTCGCGCGCAGTCTCTACGACGGCTGGAACGAGCGTAACTTCGACCAGTTGGCGGAGGCGATGGCGCCGGACGGCGAGATCATCGTCGTCGGATCAGGAGATGTCTTCAAGGGACCTGAAGGGTCCCGTCGATACAACATGATGTGGGCTGATGGCTTTCCGGACGGAGGGATCACGGTCGACAGCATCATCGCCTCTGGCGACCATGTCGTGGTCGAGTTCACCGGCCACGGGACGCATACAGGCACCCTGGTCACATCGATGGGTTCCATCCCGGCAACCGGGCGTTCGTTGACGCTCAAGCTGTGCGACGTCATTGAGTTCAGCGACGGCAAGGTGAAGTCACAGCGCACCTACTTCGACAGCGGATCCATGATGGCGCAGCTCGGCCTCGACGCTGCACAGGCAGCAACCACCACGCAGTAGTCAGCGCAGTCACCGCCCAGTCCAAACGACGTGGCACCTGCCGACTGGGCGGACTGCATTCCGCGACTGCCGAACCATTTAGGTAGAACGACGAGCGCCCGTAACAAGCAGAGGGCCAGTCAAGCGGAGCCCGTCGGTGGCTCGCCGCTACAGATCAGGTGTCTGTCAGGAACCGCTCATTGAGCTCACGCAGCGGCTCCCAGGCGCCGTCCTCCGTGGCCGATACGATCGCCACGTCGAGGTCATGTTCGGGGTAGTGCTGGATGATGGCGCTGGCACCGGTGTTGATGCCTTCCTTGTAGTAGCTGCGTACGACACCGTCAACGACAATGAACTCCAGGCCGAAGCCGTAGTGGACGGAGTGCTGGTCGGCAGTGTGGTGAAGCACCTGCGGGGTGAGGAAAGCGTCGGTGAGATCCGCCGGAAGCAGCAGCCCAGCGCGTACCGCTTGCAGGAAGCGCACCAGGTCGGCAGCCGTGCAATGCGCACCGCCGTCGGGTGAGCCGATCGGCGGATAGCTGTAGATGTTGCGCCGCCAACCTGCGCCGCCCGGACTTCGTTCCCAGCCTTCGGCCACATCGGGTTCGGCGTCGCGCATGTCGAAGAACCCGGACCGCGTCATGCCAGCCGGTTCGAAGACACGGGTTCGGACACTTTCGCGGTAGCGCTCGCCGGTCACCTTCTCCAGAGCCAGTCCGGCGAGCACATAGCCGCAGTTGCAGTAGCGGCACCCAGCGCCGGGCCCGAACAGCGAGGGCTTGTGCGCGCACTGCGGCAGGAAGTCGATCGTCTCGGTCACCGAGTAGTTCGGGCGCTCCTCCCACAGGGCCTCGTACGACTCACCCGCTTCCTCGTCGGCGTCGTCAGCGATGCCGGATGTATGGGTCAGCAAGTGCCGCAGCGTGACCTCACCGGAGATGGTGGTCCCGGCGAGGTCGACGTAGCTCGTCAGCGACGCGTCTAGATCCAGCGCCCCGACCGCGACCTGTTGCAGCACGGCGACGGAGGTGAAGAGCTTGGTCACCGAAGCGACGTCGAAGCGCATGTGCTCGGTCACCGGTACCGGCCAGCGGCGGCTGGCCGGACCGTAGGCACCGGAGAACACAACCTCTTCCCCAGAACAGATCCGGACCACACCGGCGAACGCACGACTTGCCGCTTCGGCGGCCATGAAGTCGCCGAACGCCGAGAAGTCGGACTGCGCAGTCATTTCGACTGCCCGCCGAACGGAACCGGCTCATACATGAACGGCTGGGTGTGGGTCACGAACTGAAACCCCCTCTTGAGCAGGATCGGTTCCGAGGTGGGGAGCGCGTCGACGAACGCGTGGGTGCGGTTTCTCGCCATCGCCTCCCTCAGACGCTCGGCTACGAGCGCGGTGAATATTCCTCGGTTTCGGTGTGTCGTCTTGGTTCGCCCACCAGCCAGTTCGGCACAGTCGCCGTTCTCGCTGAAGTGTGTGCGCCCGCACGCGACCGGCACTCCATCGACGTAGGCGACATGGATACTCAGGCTGTGGGGGGACTCCCGGAGGATGAAACTCCAACTGACGCTTCTCTTCCTCGACGTTCTTGCGTCCGATCTCATGCGAGATCTCGGCGACGTCGTTCACGTCCCCCGTGTCGAGCACGCGTTTGATCTCGTAGCCGGGCGCATCGAACGCCGCCAGCGACTCCTCGGTGATGGCTAGCATCAGCACGCTCTCCATGTCGTCGGGCACGAAGCCGGCGGCGAGCAGGGAATCTGCCAAGTTCGGGGGAACATCGTGGCCATAGACCTTCCACTCCAGGGTCTGGCCGGCCGAGTTGGCCGAGGAGATCTCGTCGCTGATGACGGCTTCGATCACCTCGGCCGCGCAGCGCGAGTAGACGATTCTGCATTCCGAGCCGTCGGAGGAAAGCTCTCGCACGACGCTCCCGTTCCGGGAGGGCTCGCCGGCGGCTCGCCGCTCGCGATCGAGGGTCTTCAGGACGTCAGTTGTCAGCCTCACGACGGAAGCATCCTCGAAGTCAGGCATCGGTTGCTGGTCATATGAGGTTTCCTACGGGTTAGCGATAGCCGGATACGTCTGCAGGTCTCCCTGCATCCTGGACCTCGGTGAGATACCTCCAGGCATCGGGTTGGCTGCCGTCCAGATCGGTGAAGCCGTAGATCTTCGCCAACTGCCCACTCGACAACGATCCTCCATTCCATCGCGACAGGTTGGGGTCCTGGGCGAGCGCCGCCACGGCCCGGCCAACAAAGGCTGGACTCTCGGATATGGCGAAGTGGGGCACGCGCGTTGTCGCGTCATGCCAGTTCGACTCGGAAACGCCAAAAGCCTCGAGCATCATCTCGGAACGCAGCCAGCCTGGCGTCAGTGACACAGCCGTGGCGCTGTGGGGCCGCAGTTCGTGCGCAAGCGCGAACGCCATTCGGTTCACTGCCGCCTTGGCCACGTCGTAGAAGAAGGAGACCCGGTAGTTGGTCGCGTTGTACTCATCGGTTCCGTCAGTGACTTCTACAACCAGGCCGCCAGACGCCTGGATGAGCAGCGGTATCGCGAAGTGGCTGGTGATGGCGTGCGTGTCCACGGCTAAGCGCAAGGTCCGCAGGCCATAGTCCAAGGAGGACTCCCAGACCGATCTGTTCCACTCCATCATCGTGGCTCCCCAGATATCGTTCACGAGGACGTGCAGGTTGCCCTGTTCGCCCTCGATGCGAGTCACCAGCGCCTGCACTTCGTGGGGGACGAGGTGGTCCACCTGGACCGCGATCCCGCGACCCCCGGCCTCGTCCACGAGAGCCGCCGTCTCCTCGATCGTCTCGGGCCTGTTCATTTCCGATCGGTGGGACCCGCTCGTGCGCCCGGTGACGTAGACAGTCGCTCCGGCCGCACCTAGTTGCACAGCGATCCCTCGTCCCGCCCCGCGGGTGGCGCCCGCGACCAAGGCAACCTTTCCTGCTAGCGAGGTCTCCATCTGCCGAATCTATGTCGAGCACCATGACGGGGGGAAGAACTAGCCGGTGAGCGGTACCTACCCTCAAAACCAACTCCGGTTGAGCTCGCTTCGCGTTTCGGTTCGTGCGGGACACTGGCGTCATGCCGACACGGGATACCGATGGATGAAGGCGAGTGGCGTCAGGCGCTCGGCATCCTCGGGGCTGCGCACGTGGGTGGCCGTCTGGACCGCAACGCAGCCCGGGCGTCGTGCGTCCCATGTCCGGGGACTTCTTGTCGGGACCGGCGGGGCGATGCCACTAGCCTGTGGCCGGAGCGCGAACTGCCCTCCACGCCAGGGAGGTGAACCGGGAAGATGAAGCGTGCGATCGACCCGCGCCAGCCGCTTCCTGTTTTCGTCCAGCTCAAGACCCTGCTGACCGAGGACATCATCAGCGGACGCTACGCGCCCGGGCAGCAGCTGCCGACCGAGCACGAGCTGTGCGCTCTCTACGGAATCAGCCGGACGCCGGTACACCGCGCCCTGGCCGAGCTCGCAGAGGAGGGCGCGATCCTCCGGCACCGTCGGCGCGGCACGTTCGTCAACCCCCACTGGGTCAGCCAGCACGGCAGCGGCGACGAGCTCCGCATCGTCGTGCCGGAAGGCCCCTGGGAGGAACTCGTGCGTGCGTCCTGCCCTGTGGGGACCACACTCAGCGTCGCTTCGGTGGCTCTCGAGGAGCTGCACCATGTTCTGATCCATGCGGTGGCCGAGGGACGGGCTCCCGACGTGGCACTGATGGACTCCGTTTGGGTGCGTGAGTTCGCTTCGTCCGGTTTCTTGCTTCCGCTCGACGAGGTCGACCCAGGTTGGCTGCGGACGGAGTACCTCAGCGACGTACTCGAGCCTTTCCGTGCCGCCAACCAGTACGACGGGCGCCCGGTAGCGGTGCAGGCCGAAGCGGACGTGGTCGGGCTGTGGTACCGCCGTGAGGCACTCGACGATGCAGGAATAGCTCCACCGCGCACCTGGGCCGAGCTGATCCGCGCCGGCGCCGCGCTACGCGACCGAGGGTTCGAGCATCCACTCGCCATGCCAGCTGGTTCGCGCGGGGGAGAGGCGACGTCGTACTGCCTTCTCGGTCTGCTGGCGACCAACGGGGTCGAGGTGTTTGGAAGCGACCTGGTGACCATCGACTCCCCGGGCACCACAGAGTGCCTCACGTTTCTGCGGAAGCTCGTGACGTCCGGCATCCTGAGCGTGGACGCGGTGGCGTACGACCGTGACCGGGCGATCCGCCTGCTCGCCCATGGTCACGCAGCGCTGGTCATCGGGGGCAGCTACGAACTGCACCAGCTCGCAGCCGAGTCGGGGCTCTCTGTCACCGACGTATGGGACCACTTCGGCTTCGTCGCCCCTCCGTCTGGCCCGCGCGGTGGTGCCACCACGCTGGCCGGCGGCATGGTCCACGCGCTGTTCCGTCAGGCGGTGAACCCGCACGGGGCCATGCGGCTGCTGCGTGAGCTTTCTTCCACGAGTGCACTGGCCACGATGTCTCGGCGCACGGGCCAGTTGGCGTCGCGACGCACGGCGGCCACGCTGGCCGCGCAGGGCTCGGCGTTCCTGGAGTCGACAGCGGCCATGCTCGACGGCGCCGTGGTCCGGCCGGCCACGGCAACGTATCCACGGGTCTCCGCGCAGCTGCAGTCGATGCTCGAGGCGGTGTTGGTCGGGAGGCTGCGACCGGCCAAGGCAGCCCGCCACGCTTCGGACCTGATCGGGGCGATCACGGGGACGTCCACCGAAAGTCCCTTTGTCGAGCATTGACAGGAGCGTCACCCCCGCGCAAAGTATTTGTCATCCGACAGAGACAAATCGGGGAGGGTGCGGTCATGAGACGTCAACGGAGGCCTGGCCGGCGCAAGGTGGTCACCGTCGCTGTAGGGGCGGTACTCACGCTTGGGCTGTCGGCGTGTGGCGGCGACGAGGGCGGCGGAGAGGACGGAACGGTCTCGGGTGACCTCCGGGTCGTGCACAACTGGGCCGGTCCCGAGGGCGAGGCTTTCGAGGCGGTGCTGGCCGGCTTCGAGAAGAAGTTCCCGGAGGTGACAGGTCGAGGCCGAGCAGGTGCCGTTCGACCAGACCCAGTCGCTCCTCACGCAGCAGTTCGCGCAGGGTGATCCCCCGGATGTGGCGGTGGGGCTGCCTGGCATCGTGCGGAACTTCGCAGACCAGAACCTGCTGCTGGACCTGACCGACACGTGGGATGCCTGGGTGGAGGCGGGTGCCTACACGGAGTCCCTCCGTGAGGTCGCCTCGGCCGGCCTCGGCGAGACCTACGCGGTCTACTTCAAGGGCAACGTCAACGGCCTCGTGTGGTACACCCCCGCGGCGCTCGAGCAGCTCGGCGTCGAACCCCCTACCACCTGGCAGGAGTTCACTGCCGCAATGGACAGGGCCAAGACGGCTGGGACCGATCCGCTGGCGGTGGGCGGCAAGGACGCCTGGCCGCTTACTCAGTGGGCGGACCCGCTCATTCTCGGGGTCGCCGGCCCGGAGAAGTTCGCGGCGCTGCAGCGCGGCGAGATCGGTTGGGACGACCCAGCCATCGTCAAGGCCTTCGAAACCTACGCTGACGTCGCACGAGAACTACTTCCCCGACAACGTGCTCGGCGCCGGGTTCATCGACGCTACCTGTGCACGGGCCAAGGGCGATGCGCTGTTCCAGAACCAGGGAGCGTTCATCAGCCTGATCACACCCGCGGAATGCGACAAGGCGCTGAAGCCCGGCGAAGACTTCACGTTCTTCCAGATGCCTCGGCCTGACCCGTCGGTGCCGGAGGCGGTACCTGTCAGCGGCGACCTGTTCTTCGGTGCCGCCGACACCGACAACGAGACCTCGACGAGGGCGCTGCTGGAGTACCTCGGTTCTGCCGAGGGCCAGTCGATCTGGGCCGAGCGCGGGGGCTACATCGCACCCAACGCCGACGTTTCCCCCGACACCTACCCCACTGACCTGGACCGCGAGGTGGCCGAGCTGTGGCCGAGCGACCCCAACGTGGCCGCGGGTTATGACCTCGACGACTGGATCGGCGGGGAGGTCCAGTCCACGTATACCCAGGCCCTCCAGGAGCTGGTGCGTGACTACGACGTCGACGCGTTCATCGAGTCGATGACCGGCGTCGACACCCGCTCGCAGTGAGGCGAGGCGCTCGCGACGGTTGGCCGCGGGCGTCGGCCGGCGGGGGACGGGTGGGTTCCGCTCCTCTTCATCGCGCCCTTGCTGCTGGTCTTCGTGGGCTTCTACCTGTGGCCCGCTATCCAGACCGTGGTCTCCAGCTTCTTCGAGTGGGGCCTGCTCAGACCATGGTCTGCCACCGACCCGGACACATGGGAGTTCGTCGGCCTCGACAACTATGCGACCACGCTGAGTGACGGGAGCTTCTGGAACGCCGCGCTCAACACGGTCATCTGGCTGGTGCTGCTCCCATTGCTCGTCGGCGTCTTCTCGTTCGGCACTGGCGATTCTCGTCTGGTTCATCGGGCAGAGGCGGGTGGGTGTTCCGCAGTGTCTTCGTGCTGCCGCTGACCATCTCGCTCGCAGCGATCGGCGTGATCTGGACCTTCGTGTACAACCCCAACCCGGACATCGGCGTGTTGAACGCGTTCCTGCGGCTGCTCCACCTCGACGGACGTCGAGGTCGATGTCGGCTGGTTCTCCCTGCACCTGGGTGACTGGCTCTCAGACCTCGGCGAGCTGAGCCTCGGGCCGGTCACGATCAAGCTCACCAACTTCGCCCTGGTGATGCCCGCGTTCTGGGCCTTCACCGGGTTCGGGGTCATCACGTTCACCGCCGGACTCACCAGCCTTCCGAACGATCTGGTGGAGTCCGCGCGGATCGACGGCGCAGGACCTCTGCAGACGGTCCGGCACGTGATCCTCCCCAGCCTGCGTGGCCCCTTGATCGTGGTGCTGGTACAGATGGTGATCTTCGCGCTGCGCACCTTCGACATCGTCTACGTGATGACCGGGGGTGGACCGGCTGAGGACACCATGGTGCTCGCTCTGTTGCTGTGGCTGCAGGGCTTCCTCTTCCTGGACACCCCGCAGGCCGGAGAAGCGGCAGCGATCGCCGTGCTGCTGTCGTTGGCCATGATCGTGGGTGCCTACCCGTACCTACGGCGCGCTACCCGGGCGGAGGAGCGATGACCGGAATTCGGAGTCACCCGGAGGGCGTCGATCCTCCTCTACGCGTCAGCGACCGCTGCTGGCGATTGTCTGGCTGGTGCCGATGCTGAGCGCGTTCATGATCTCGATGATCCCGCTCTCCCAGACTCGGCACGGCTGGTGGCAGGCCGACCTGGCCGACCTCACGTTCGGCAACTACGTTCGCGCGTGGGAGGAGGGGCTGTCGTCGTACGTCGTGAACAGCGCATCATCACGATCGGATGCCGTGGCGCTGAGCATCGTCATCGGGTCGGCGGCGGCGTACGCGTTCTCCCGGCTGCGGTTCCGGTTCAAGGAGACGGTCTACTTCCTGCTCATCACCACGATGATCGTCCCGGTGCAGATCATCCTGATCCCGCTGCTGCCGTGGTTCCGTACCCTGCACCTGACGGGTGACGTCACCCAGTACCTCGGCATCGTCCTCGTGCACGTCGCGTTCGGTGCGGGCTGGGCAATCTTCATGCTCGGCGGGTTCATGGCGGAGATGCCCGAGGAGATCCTCGAGGCCGCCCGGATCGACGGCGCGTCGCACTTCGGGGTCTTCCGCAACATCATGCTGCCGCTGGCGCTGCCGGGCATCGCGTCGTTCGCGCTGATCGACTTCGTGTTCGTCTGGAACGACCTGCTGCTCGGGCTGACGCTGCTCGACCGGGACCACCAGCCCCTGACCGTGGGCTGGCGAACCTCCAGGCGCCGCATCTGTCGCAGGAGGATCTCGTGTCGGCCGGGTCGATCATGGCGATCCTCCCGCCGCTGCTGCTGTTCGCGCTGTTGAACCGCTACTACGTCCGAGGACTGTTCGCAGGAGGAGTGAAGGGATGACAGGCACACACCAACAGGCACGAGCCAAACGCCGGATCGGGTCAGCGTCGCGGTCCTGCAGTCGGCCTCGGACCCCGGGGACGTCGAGGCGAACGTCGCACGGCTCGTCGCAGCTCATCGAGGAGCACGGCCCGGGCGTCGACCTGGTCGTCGCGCCGGAGCTGGCGACCACCGGTTACGACCTGGAGCTGCTGACGGCGACGCGGCTCGAACGAGCTCGCCGAGCCCGCGGACGGTCCGACCGCCAGGCGGCTGCCGAGGCGTTGCCTCGCGGGTGGGGGCCACGCTCGTCGTCGGCTTTCTCGAGCAGGACGGTGACTACCTTTACGACAGTCTGCTGATGGTCAGCCCGGCGGGCCGGCTCGGGGTGTACCGCAAGAGCCACCTCTATCCGCCGGAGCTCGGCGGCTTCGCCGCCGGCGATGCCCTCGGACGTCGTGGACACTCCGGCCGGCGTGGTCGGTCCGCTGGTGTGCTTCGAGCATGCGTTCCCCGAGGTGGCGACCACCCTGGCGCTCTGCCGGCGCCCAGATCCTGGTGATCCCCTCCGCCGTACCGCTGGACTACGAGCACCTTCTGCATCTGCGAACCCGTGCACGCGCCCAGGACAACCAGGTCTTCGCGATCGGGTGCAACATGACCGGCCACGGCTTCGCGGGCAGGTCACTGGTGGCCGACCCGCGGGGCGAGGTGCTCGCCGAGGCGGGGGAGGAGGCCGACCGTGCTGGTCGTCGAGCTGGACATGGCCGACGGCGCGCAGCGAACGCGGCCGCGAACCATCGCTGAGCATGCGCCGGCCCGAGCTCTACCGCGAGTCCACCACGGTGAGTGACGACCGAACAGAAGAAGCCCTACGACCTGGGCAACGGCCTGCGTGTGCGCGTCGTTCGCGTCGACGGCAGCTGGCTCTCGGTGGGCATGGCGCACCCGCGGGCCGGGCTGGTCGAGCTGAGCGGCGCGCCCGCGTTCCCGGCCGAGCGCGACGGTGAGGTCGACCTGGTCCGGGCGCACCGGGCCGGACTGACCGACCCTGCGAGCCGCGATGCTGCGCGGGGCGGACACGCGCTCCGAGTCGTGGCACAGGAGCCGAGTTTGGCAGCCTGCACGGGTCCGGCTGGGCGGCCAGCGTGAGGGCATGGGCTGAGCCGCAGCTGCCCGACGATCGTGCAGCGGTACACGCTCGAGTCCGGTGATGCCGGGGCAGCTGCAACTGGTCTTCCGAGGCCGGCTGGACCGTCCCGGGTACGCCGAGATCACGCCCGGCGGGCCGATTCCGCCGCTGTTGCCGCCCAGCAGACGTCGACGCCGCGAGGGCCCGTGCACGTGCGCCTTCACTCGCCCCTGGACGATGGCCCGCGGTGGCTTGGCTCGCGATCACCTCACCAGATCTTCACATCGGGGTGTGGAGGGAAACCGGCGATTGCGCCACGTGCTGACCGTGACGTGGGGCGAGGCGGTCAGCGAAGCGCAGCCCTTCGTCGCGGATGACGATGAGTCCGGTGAGCCGCAGGGCGAGCCCGCGGCCGGAGGGGTGGATCGACGGCTCTGCCCTCGGCATCCGACGGCTGCGTCCTCGGCCGGATCGAGGCCGCCGCGGTGCGGTACACCCTGGGCTGCACTGCGCTGGAGGTCGGTGAGGGCGCGTGCTGCATCATCACCGACCACCGACTCCTGCCCCTGTCATGGACACGCGACGCCTATTATCAGGCGGCGCTGCTGCTCGCGCACACGAACGACCTGCGAGACGCGGTCGAGCGTCGTCGACCGGCATCTCGCGTGGCTGTGGCGGTCGGGCAGGGACGCCGACGGCGTCTGGCGCCGGAGCCACTTCACCACCGGTGCGGTCAAGGACACGGGCTACCAGGTGGACCAGCAGCTCTTCCCGATCCTCGAGCTCGCCGACTTCCGGCGGATGACCGGCACCTGGCCGAGGGGCTCGCCGGGAACCTGGGGGCGCGAAGTTCGCCGGGTCTGGCGTGACCTACCGCGTGACAGGAACGGACTCGTGCCGGGCGACGAGAACCCTGCGGACGACCCCTCGGCGTTCCCCTACCTGCTGTCCAGCCAGCTGCTGCTTGCCTACGTGGCGCGCAGGCTGGCCGAGTTCGAGACCGATCTGGACCTGGAGGATCTGCGCCTGGCCGACGACGCAGAACGGACCCTCGACGTCGTCATGGCGACGTTCACCTGCCCGGGTCCCTTCGGTGACCAGTGGGCATATGAGGCCGACGGCTCCGGTGGCCACCGTCTCTACCACGACGCGAACGACGTCCCCACCGCGCTGGCGCCGTTATGGCGCCTCTGCGAGCCGACCGACCCGCATTGGCGCGCGACGATGCAGTTCGCCTTCTCCGAGTTGAACCCCGGCTTCGTCGCCGGGACGCCGGGTGGTCTCGGCTCGGCACACACGCCTGGCGTATGGCCGCTCGGAGACGCGCAGGAGTGGGCGGTCGCGGCCACACTGGGCGACCCGGAGTGGGCCCGGAGCGTCGTCGAACGGATCGGAGTAGTGGCCAGCGCGGACGGGATGCTTCCGGAGACTTACGAGACCGGGAGCGGGAGGTGGTTGGCGAGGCACTGGTTCGCGTGGCCTGGATCGCTCGTGGGACTGCTCCACGCCACGCTCCACCACGACAGAGGACCTTGGACGGCGAAGTCCGGATAGCCGCGCACCGGCCTGGCCTGGCTCTTTCCGCCGGGCTCGGTCGACGGTTACGCCCCGGGCTTCCTGTCGATGGATACTGGCGACATGCTGTCGCAGCGCCAGGTGAGTACGATCGCCGAGCGGTGGGGCCTCGGATCCGACGCCGACGTGGTCGGGACTGCCTCTCGGGGCGAGCTGGGCCAGGTGTGGAGGGTGGTGTCCTCTACCGGTATCTGGGCCGTGAAGGAGCCGTTCCGGCTCGAGCCACAGGACGCCATACTTGCGAGCGCTGAGTTCCAGGAGGCAGCGGTGGCAGCAGGAGTCCCCGCGCCGGCCGTCGTACGCACGGTCGACGGCCAGGTGGTGGTCGAGGTCGACGGGGCGCAGTTCCGGGTCTACTCCTGGGTGGACGTCCGGCCACTCGATCTCGAGCTCGACCCGGTCGCTGTCGGGACCGTTCTCGCTGACATTCACAAGATGGCCTATCCCGCCGTCGGTGAGGTCGACCGTTGGTACACCGAACCGGTGGGAGCGGCTCGCTGGGACGAGCTCGTGCTCGGGATGAATGCGGCGGGGACATCGCTCGGTGTGCGACTGGTCGAGCTCAGGGACGAGCTCTGTTCGTTGGGGTCGATCTGTGAGAGGCCGAGTGCTCTGGCCGTCCAGCAGCTCCACCTCGACCTCTGGGCGGACAACCTGCGTGCCACCACGTCCGGGGAGCTGTGCGTGCTGGACTGGGACAACTGTGGTCCCGGGCACCCAGGGCAAGAACTCGCACTCGTGCTCGTCGAGTACTGCTCGGGGAGCGCCGCGAGGGCCCGCTCGCTCTACGACGCGTACCTCGCTGCCGGTGGTCCCGGGCGGGTCACCGGGCTGGGGGACTTCTCCATGGTCGTCGCGCAGACCGGGAACATCCTGGAGTGGCAGTGCCGCAACTGGCTGGAAGCGACAACGAGCGCCCGCCGTGAGCACGCGGCGACCGAGATCGAGGCCTACGCGTCGCGGCCACTCACCATGTCCATGTTGAGTGGGATCCTCGCATCGGTCAGCTGAGCGCGAAGGGAGCGAGTGATGGCGTACGAGGCATCGATGCCTACCGCGAGACATGGCCGCCGTTCTTCACGTGGCAAGAACAGGGCGCGTCTTTCGACATCGTCTCGTTGGACGTCGTCGCGGGCGACACCGTCGCGTTCGCGCACGCGTTGCTGCGATGCGGAACCCAGGAGGAGCTGCAAGCCGACCCTGACAACCGGCTACGCCTGACGATCGGGTTGCGAAAGGAACGCGGACGCCGGGTCGTCGCGCACGAGCATCATTCATTCCCGCACATAGCCTGAGCCTCGGGGTGCGGGCGGGCCACTGATCATCCACGTGCCGACCCAAGGTGGCCTGGTCAACCTGCTGGAGAGGTGGGTGTCGACAGGGGTCTCGAATCGATCGAGGCGCGCGTGACTGCCCTCGCCGAGGGTCTCCGAGACCGGCGACGTCCAGGCGCTTCCGCTGCCTTCTCCGGCCCGCGCCTGAACCGCACGCATCCCTGGCCGGACAAGGCAGGCGCGACTCACTCGGGAATCGCGTGGCGGAGCTGCTCGTCGAGCCACAGGACGAGGGAGGGCTCGCGAGCCGGTGCATCCTCCTTGCGCTGGCAGATGTCGAGCACGAGCGTGGCGGCGACGGTGCGCAGGTCCGTGTCCGCGGCGCGCGACCAGCGCACGAGCACCGCGAGTGCCGCGTGGGATCCGATCCCGTAGTGGAGCATCAAGGCGCCTTTGGCCTGCTCGAGGATCGTCCTGTCGGCATCGATGTCGCTGGGTCCGGACGGACGCGCATGATGATCGGGGGTGCTCATGGGCTCTGTTTGGGTCAACGTCTCGTCCGCTCACGCGTAGGTAGGGCCGCGAGGTCACCCCTGGCCAGGGCAATGTCCAAAGTCGCCGCTGCCCGGGCATCCGCCCTGGTTGGTCGTTTCAGCATCGCCCGCGCAACACGGCCCCTCAACAGCCGCAGCACGCGCACGTCACCGTGGACCTGGACGCACAGACGGTTCGCCGCTGCCTCCGGCGTCCAGCCGCCGGCCATCACGACGCGCACCAGCTCGGCGACGGCCAGGTCGATCGGGCTCTGGACGCGGGTGCGGGGGAATGCTGTCGCGGCGGTACCACTCATATCGGGACATCCTCCTGCGGCACTCAGTCGGTGCCACCGGGGTCCGGGGTGGCCGGGTTCCAGTCGCATATGACCGGAAACGTGATCAACGTAACCTCTTGCTCCGTGGGTCGCAAGCCTTCCGGCAGGATGAGCGGTTTTCGGGTCGCGGCCCTGTCGGCGCCGGGCGTAGGCTTGTTTGCGCGCACCATCGCGGCGTTCGTGTCGGCGCCAGTAGTCAGGCACCACCCGGTGCCGAGGTCGTTGGGGGGGCGAATGTACGACCATTCCCTGTTCCTGAAGACACTGTCCGAGTTCACCGGAACCCTGCTCACCCCCTACGACCTGGACACGGTGCTGGGCGACCTCGCGGAGCGGCTTACCGAGGTGCTCGCACTTGCCGGCGCCGCAGTCAACCTTGCTACGGGGGACCGGTTGCAGCTCGTCACCGCAGTACCACCGCAGATCGCCGAGCTCGAGCAGACCCAGTACGAGCATCTGTCGGGGCCGTGTCTCGACGCCTACCGATCGGGGCGTGTGGTCGCGATCCCGGACCTGAACCTCGTGACCGAACGGTGGCCTGAGTTCTGCGGCGTGGGCAGGCGCCTCGGCATGTCGGCGGTCGTGGGGGTACCCATGCGGCTGCAGGGCCAGACCATCGGTGCCCTCAGCGTCTATGGCAACGATCCGCGCCCATGGCCGGCGCAGGACCTGGCGGCCGCTGTGGTGATGGCCGACATGGCGACGGGCTTTCTCATCAACGCATCCAAGCTTCACCAGCAGGAGCAGCTGACCGAGCAGCTGAAACGCGCTCTGCAGTCCAGGGTGATCATCGAGCAGGCCAAGGGGATGATCGCCAGCTCTCGAGGAGTCAGCGTCGAGGATGCCTTTGGCCGCCTCCGGCATCATGCTCGTAGCCACAACGAGAGCATCCGCGCGGTTGCCGAGGCAGTCGTGCACGCGGGACTACCACTGTGAGTCAGCCGCGCACCAGGACGGAGATGACGCCGGGCACCGAGCCCGCGATCACCTCGATGACACGACGCTGCTCCGCAGGACCGTCAACGGTGACGACTCCGTCTTCGACGAGAACCTCGCACTCCACGTCGGCACTGCGCAGGAGCTCGTCGACCTCGGCCGCGATGCGGTCGTCGCTGCGGGCAAGAAGGTGCACGATGTCGCTGCGACTCACGACGCCCACGACTCGCCCGTCCTCGACGACGGGGAGGCTCTTGACCGCAGTCGAGCTCATCAGCTCGACGGCCTCGCTGAGGTCCCCGTCGACCGGCACGGACATCGCGAGGGTAGACATCACGTCCTCGACGTGGAGCGGACGGTCGGCGAGCGGATCGCGGGGGATCATGTGGGTCCGCATGTCAGGGCGCACGGCGTCGCGCATCAGGTCTGCTTCGCTGACCACACCGACAAGCCACCCCTGCCGGTCGGTGACAGGCAATGAGGTGACGTGGTACCGGTCCAGCAGCTGGAGGCCGTCCTTGATGGATGCCTCGCTGCCTACGGTGACGGCGGGTGAGGTCATCACGTCTCTTACCAGCATCATGACCACCTTCCGGTTGAGGTGATTCCATGCTTGTCGACCGTTTGGCCTCCGGGCAGGGGCGAACGTCCTGGGGCTGCCGCCAAAGGACACCGGAACGCCATGGGTGTCGGTCGCAACCGCGCGTACCGCACAAACGGGTCATGTAGGACGCACGGCCGCACCCCTTTTACCTAGCCCCTCTGGGTAGTGCCGCGTCCGAACAGCCCCCCGCGTCAAGTCAACTGGGTCAATTCGGCGTTTTCTCCCGGCATCCGAGGGCCCGTCGGGGTTTGATTGACCACAGGGAAACAACGGCGGGAGCAATCGTGATTACCGAGCAGACGAAGGCCGTCAACGGCGCGGGACAGGGCCAGACCCTGGTGCGGTGCCAGAAGACGCGCCACTGTCGGTGCGGCCAGGAGCTGGACGACCACTCGAGGGCGCACTGCCCTCGATGTGGCACCACCCTGCACTGACGAGCAAGGGCGGCAACGCCCTATCCGGTCCTGTGCTGTGCGGCCTCCACGGCCGTCAGCCAGGACTCGGTGAAAGCGTCCCCGTCGACAGCCGTGACCACGTGGGTACGACGACCCTCCGGGTACCGCTCGAACCGGAGCACCCCACCGTCGAGCACGGCCCGCAACCGTACGTCGGACACCGACGCGCCGGCCCACCCCAGGGCAGCAGCGCACGTTACCGGATCCCAGTGGAAGTTGACGAGGTCGTCGGGCAATGCCCGGTGGCGACGCGCCGTCTCCGCATACCCGTTGCGGTGCCGGTGCGACAGCGACTGCCGCGCAAGCCTGGATCCGACCGGCCCTGAGGACGTGAGGCGCGGAAGGTCCGTCGTACGCAGGGAGGCCGTCACCGCCGACGCACACGGCACCAGCGTGAGGTCGGCGTGGGAGCTGAACAGGATGCTTGCCGCTCCTGTGTCGCACTGGACGTTCCGGTCGCGCTCCGGACCCCACGGGGGATAGCCGCTGTCGAAGGGGCCCACCCACCCGCCCATCGTGATCACCGGCACGTCGGTGAGTGTGCCGGGGTGACCATGTTCGAGACGCGCCAGGTTCGTGTACGGACCGATCGCCGCGACCGTGGCTCCGGCGTCGATACTGCGGCCGATCAGCTCGGGTGCGGCGGCTGGTGCAGCGACGGGAACGTCGTCGACGTCCAGCAGGTGTAGGAACTCCGTGACGCGCTCCGCACGCCAACCGTCCGGGTCAGTAGTAGTCGTGATCCCGCAGAGCTCGGCCCCTGGCCAACCGAGAACCATGGCCACCGCACACGCGTCATCGGGGTTGGACCCGAAGTCGGTGTCGATATGCACCTTCATGGGGTCAGTCTGCCGACCGCCGCTCGGCTAAGGTACTTGCGACGGTTACGGCAGGCTGACAAGGGGTTGTTGGGTGAACAAACAGGACGATGAGTTGGTGGAAACCAGCCGGGTCCTCACCATCCCCAACATGATCAGCATCTTCCGGCTGGCGGGGGTCCCGCTGTTCCTCTGGCTGGTCCTGGGGCCGGAGGCGGACGGTTGGGCGCTCGGCGTGCTCATGCTCTCCGGGGTCAGCGACTATCTGGACGGCTACCTGGCCCGCAAGCTCAACCAGATGTCCAAGCTGGGGGAGATCCTCGACCCGGTCGCAGACCGGCTCTACATCCTCGCCGTCGTGTTCGGCCTGGCTTGGCGCGAGATCATTCCGTGGTGGCTCGCCTTGCTCCTGCCTGCCCGAGACCTCTTCCTGTGGGGCCTTGTCCCGTTCCTGCGCACCCGGGGCTACAGCGCCCTGCCCGTGCACTTCCTCGGCAAGGCGGCCACCGCGAACCTGCTCTACGCGTTCCCCCTGCTGCTGCTCGGTGACGGCGAGGGCGTGATCGCGACGCTGGCCGAGGTGTTCGGTTGGGCGTTCGCGATCTGGGGTACGGGGTTGTACTGGTGGGCCGGGTTCCTCTACGCCTGGCAGGTCCGCAGGCTCCTGGCCGACCATGAGCGAAGGGCGCCGAGTCTCGATGGCAGCTGAGCAGACGCGGGGTACGACGGGCGCCACGACCGACCTGCCTCCGCAGGCGACGATGGGCCTGCTCAACTACATCACCGCGCACTCGCTCGACGAGGACTACGCCCATGTCTCGCAACGGGACGGGGTGAGCAGCCCGGAGCCGAAGCACCCGCGGGCGGGCCTTGCCGCCCTGGTGATCCTCGGCCTGTTCGGGCTCCTGGTCGCGACGGCCGCCGTACAGACGTCGCGCAACGCGGTGGACGCGGCGGACGGAAACAAGCAGCTGGCCACCCAGATCACTGCGCGCAGCGCGCAGGTGGACGCACGTCGCAACCGGATCACTCTTCTCCGTGAGGAAGTCGACCAGCTCAACACCCAGTTCCTTCAGACGACCACGCTGGGCAGGCAGCTGGCCACGCGGCTGAGCAACCTGGGGGTGAGCACGGGGTCCGCGGCGGTCACCGGGCCCGGCGTCCGGGTGGTCGTCGACGACAACCCCAACGCGACGAGCTCGACGCAACGGGTGCTGGACAAGGACCTGCAGAAGCTCGCCAACGCCCTGTGGCAGTCCGGCGCGGAGGCCATCTCGGTGAACGGACACCGGCTGACCAACCTCGGCGCCATCCGGCAAGGCGGCTCCGCGATCACCGTGAACGGCAGGTCCGTGTCCGGGCCGTACACCATCCTGGCGGTCGGCGACCGGGACTCGATGCCCGCGCGATTCGTCGAAACCAGCCACGGTTCGGCATGGTTGGATTACCAGACCACCTACGGGCTCGAGTTCGACATGACCACGGAGGCGTCCCTGAACCTGCCAGCGGCCAACGGCCTGATCCTGCGTTACGCGCGAACACCGGAGGGGGAGCGGTGATCGCGGGACTCGGCCTGCTCGTCGGCATCATCCTCGGGCTGATGCTGCAGCCCGACGTGCCGTTGTGGCTCGAGCCGTATCTCCCGATCGCGGTGGTGGCGGCGCTCGACGCGGTGTTCGGGGCGCTGCGTGCGTTCCTGGACGGGATCTTCGACGACAAGGTCTTCGTGATCTCGTTCATCAGCAACGTACTGATCGCGGCCCTGATCGTGTACCTCGGCGACAAGCTCGGGGTCGGTGGCCAGCTGTCGACCGGCGTGATCGTCGTGCTCGGTATCCGGATTTTCTCCAACGTGGCGGCGATCCGTCGCCACATCTTCCATGCGTGAGGTGAGCCCGGGCATGGACGACCAGTCGAAGAAGGAACCTGACGCCAGGAGGTCCGCCGAGACGTCGGCCTCCGGACGCGACCGCGCGCTGGGATGCGCTCAGGAAGCCGCGCTCGCGAGGCCAGCTGACCGCCGCGGTGCTACTCGCCGTGGTCGGGTTCGCAAGCGTCGTGCAGGTGCAGGCCACCGAGCGAGGACGACGTCTATGCCGGCATGCGTCAGGAGGACATGCTGCAGCTGCTGAACTCGCTTGCCGCGGCGTCCGAGCGCGCGGAGAACGAGGTCGCCCAGCTCGAGGAGACACGAAGCTCGCTGCGCAACAACACGGAGAGCCGGCAGGCGGCGCTCGAGACCGCCCGGCAGCAGGCCAACGTGCTCGGCATCCTGGCCGGGACACTGCCTACCGTGGGGCCGGGCGTGGTCGTGACGATCGAGGACCCGACCGGCGCGGTGGGTATCGACCAGCTGCTCAACGGGTTGGAAGAGCTCCGTGACGCGGGGGCCGAGGCGATCGAGATCAACGACACCGTGCGGGTGGTCGCACAGACCTCACTCGAGGACGGCGAGAACGGGATCCTCGTGGACGGCCAACAGCTTTCGGCGCCCTACACGATCGAGGCGATCGGTGACTCGCACACGCTCGCGACGGTCGATGGACTTCGACGGCGGGCTCACCGACGAGATCGAGGCCGTGGGCGGCAAGGTGCGCGTCGAGGAGGCCAATACCGTCGAGGTCGCGACCACCCGTGAACCGACCCGGTCGGAGTACGCCGAGCCTGCCGAAACGGAGTAGCCTGCATCCGACCGGTTTGGAGTTCCGCTCGTGACGAAGGAGTGCCGTGTACCCCGAAGACCTCAAATACACCACTGAGCATGAGTGGGTGCGCAGCCCCGGCGATGCAGACGGTGCGGTCCGTATCGGCATCACCCATTTCGCGCAGGACGCTCTCGGGGACATCGTCTACGTCTCGCTGCCAGAGGTCGGCAGCGAGGTCGAGTCCGGCTCTGCGGTCGGTGAGCTCGAGTCGACGAAGTCGGTCAGCGATCTGTACGCCCCGGTCACCGGGAAGGTGGTCAGCCGCAACGAGGCCCTCGACGGGACCCCCGAGCTGGTCAACTCGGACCCGTACGGCGAGGGCTGGCTGTTCGAGATCGTCCCGGCTGACTCCTCGGCCGTCGGGCTGCTGATGGACGCGAGCACCTACACGGCGTCGCTGGAGTCGTGACCGCTCACGGATCTCTGCCGAATCCGACTTGATCGAGCACAGCCGACTGATAGGTTCGAAGAACCATCAACCTCGACTGTCCCTTGAGGGTTGCGGTTCACGTCAACGGGAGGCCGACCATGCCGTTCTGCACCAACTGCGGAAAACAGAATCCGGACGACGCGCGGTTCTGCTCGCAGTGCGGTCGCCCGATGCAGACCGACGCCGCTGCCGAGACCCCGGTGGCGCCAGCCGGCCAGGAGAGCCCGGGCGAGACCACTGCGACGATCACCTTCGGCGCCCCGGTCAAGCAGTCGGGTGAGCACACCGAGGAGCGTTCGCTCAACGAGGCGGATGCCTCCGCGGTCGACGCGCTACCGGCCGGCAGTGCGCTGCTCGTGGTGCAGCGTGGCCCGAGCGCGGGAAGCCGGTTCCTGCTCGACACCGACCTGGTGTCGGCGGGACGCCACCCGGAGAGCGAGATCTTCCTCGACGACGTCACGGTCTCGCGCCGTCACGCGGAGTTCCGTCGCGGCGCCGACGGCTACACGGTCGCCGACGTCGGCAGCCTGAACGGCACCTACGTGAACCGGGACCGCATCGACGAGGTTGCCCTCCAGGGCGGTGACGAGGTCCAGATCGGCAAGTACCGCCTGGTGTACTTCGCCAGCCATTCAGGAGCGGGTAGTCCGCGGTGAGGTCGCCGGCTTCCTCCCGGTCCCGGATGAGCATCGGGGAAGTCCTGTCGCAGCTGCGCTCCGACTTTCCAGAGATCAGCATCTCCAAGATCCGGTTCCTCGAGGCCGAGGGCCTCATCGAGCCGGAGCGGACCCCATCGGGCTACCGCAAGTTCTCGCACCGTGACGTGGACCGGCTGCGCTACGTGCTCACCAGCCAACGGGAGCACTACCTGCCCCTGAAGGTCATCAAGGAGCACCTCGATGCGATCGACCGGGGACTCGAACCTCCCGAGGTGACGGGGGCCGGACCCCAGGTTCCACGGGTGGTGCTCGCCGGTGACGGATACCCGAGCCCGGACTCCTTCAGCACCGAGGGGACGGAGCTGCGCCTGTCGCGCGCCGAGCTGTTGTCGGCTGCGGAGATCGGGGACGAGCTGCTCGACCAGCTGGAGACCTACGGTCTGGTGAAGACCCGGTCCGGCGCCACTCACTACGACGGGGACGCGCTGGTGATCGCCAAGACCGCGGGCGAGCTGGCCGCCTTCGGCATCGAGCCCCGCCACCTGCGTTCGTTCAGGACTGCCGCCGACCGCGAGGTAGGTCTGGTCGAGCAGGTCGTGTCCCCGATGCGGCGCGGCCGCGACGCCAGCGCCAAGGCCCGCGCCGAGGACACCATCAAGCAGGTGGCCGCGCTCTCGGTCCGCCTGCACGCCACGCTCGTCAAGAGCGGCCTGCGCTCGTCACGCTGAGCGGCCGAGCAGGGGGCCCGTCGGTGTCTGCACACGGCTTTCCTTCCGGAGTACGCTGAACAACGTGCGTGAAGTCGATGTGATCGGTGTCCGTGTCGAGATGCCTTCGAACCAGCCCATCGTGCTGCTCCGGGAAGTCTCGGGGGACCGCTATCTGCCGATCTGGATCGGCGCGGTGGAGGCGACCGCCATCGCGTTCGCGCAGCAGGGGGTCGTGCCGCCCCGGCCGCTCACCCACGACCTCATCAAGGACCTGCTCGTGGCGACCGGCAACGACCTGAGCGAGGTCCGGATCACCGAGATGAAGGACGGCATCTTCTACGCGGTGCTGGTCTTCGACTCCGGCGTCGAGGTCAGCGCCCGCCCCTCCGACTCGATCGCCCTCGCGCTGCGCACCGGCACCAAGATCGTGTGCGCCGACGACGTGCTCGCCGAGGCCGGCCTCGCCGTGCCGGACGAGCAGGAGGACGAGGTGGAGAAGTTCCGCGAGTTCCTCGACCAGGTCACCCCCGAGGACTTCGAGAGCCACTGAAGTTTGCGCTCAACCCTCACCCTCGACCTCTAGTTGAGAGTTGCGACACGCGCGCTCGGTTTGGCCGGAGTTCGTTGACCACCCTCAGGTCGAGGCTTACCTTTGGAGTGTCTTCGTTGTAACTCCACCGTTGTGTTCTGACCGAGAACTCGCGGCTTCCCCCGAGGAGCTACATGCACAACGAAGCGACCAACGGAGGTCACACGTGACAGGCAACGGCGACAAGGCTGCCGACCAGACCGCTGCTCGCGAGGCTGCCGCGGCCGCGGACGAGCAGGGGCTGCTGTTCGACGACGACGTGTCGCCGCTGCCCAGCGACGCGGGTTACCGCGGTCCCACCGCCTGCAACGCCGCCGGGATCACCTACCGCCAGCTCGACTACTGGGCCCGGACCGGTCTGGTCGAGCCCACGGTCCGCGGGTCCAAGGGATCCGGCACCCAGCGCCTCTACTCCTTCCGCGACATCCTGCTGCTCAAGGTGATCAAGCGCCTGCTCGACGCCGGCATCTCGCTGCAGCAGATCCGCACCGCGGTGCACCACCTGCGTGAGCGCGGCACCGACGACCTGACCCGCGTGACGCTGATGAGCGACGGCGCCAGCGTCTACGAGTGCACCAGCAACGACGAGGTCATCGACCTGCTCCAGGGCGGGCAGGGTGTCTTCGGTATCGCCATCGGCGGCGTCTGGCGAGAGATCGAGGGCTCGCTCGCCAAGCTGCCCAGCGAGAAGGCCGAACGGGACGAGGACCTCAAGAGCGACGAGCTCGCCGCCCGCCGCAAGGCTCGCCAGGTCAGCTAGCCCCATCCGAAAACGCGTCGAGACGCGTCCTGTGCCGCGGCGCAGGGCGCGTTTTTGTGTGCCGGGCTGATACGTTGGGCCCGCTGACGAACACGCACGGGAGAGTCTCCGGCGGGGTCGCGGGACCAGGTCCTCGATGTCGTTGCGGAGCGCCGAAGGGGCAAACCCTCCCCGGAACCTCTCAGGCGCAAGGACCGTGCGGGCGAGGCAACTCTGGAAGGCCACCTCTGGGTGGGCTGACAGAGGGGGAGGCGACCCACGTCGAACTGACCGCAGCCTGACCGCTGTGTTGAACTCACCGGGAGCCTCTGTGTCCGACCACCCCACCTTGTCGCAGCTCGACGCCGCCCTGGCCTTCGTCGACCGGCACATCGGTCCCGACGACGAGCAGCAGGCCGCCATGCTCGAGGCCCTCGGCTTCGACTCACTGACCGGGCTGATGGACGCGGCGGTTCCCGGCGGGATCCGGGCCGTCACGGACCTGAACCTGCCGGCGCCGGCCACTGAGGAGCAGGCCTCCCGCGACATGCGGGCCATCGCCGCGCGCAACAACCCGCTCGAGCCGATGATCGGGCTCGGCTACGCGGGCACGATCACCCCGCCCGTCGTACGACGCAACGTGCTCGAGGACCCGAGCTGGTACACCGCCTACACGCCGTACCAGCCAGAGATCTCCCAGGGGCGGCTCGAGGCGCTGCTGAACTTCCAGACCATGGTCGGTGACCTCACCGGGCTTCCCACGGCCAACGCGTCGCTGCTCGACGAGGGCACCGCGGCCGCGGAGGCGATGACTCTGGTGCGGCGGGCCAACCGGCAGGCCACCGGCCGCTTCGTGGTCGACGCCGACGCGCTGCCGCAGACGATCTCGGTGGTGGAGACCCGCGCTGCAGCGATGGGCATCGACGTCGAGGTGGCCGACCTGACGGACGGGCTGCCCGAGGGCGATGTGTGCGGAGTGCTGGTGCAGTACCCAGGCGCCAGCGGGCGGGTCCTCGACCCGAAGCCGTTGATCGACGCAGCGCACGAGCGCGCGGCGATGGCTGTCGTCGCGGCGGACCTGCTCGCGCTGACCCTGCTCGAGTCGCCGGGCTCGATGGGGGCCGACGTGGTCGTCGGTTCCTCGCAACGGTTCGGCGTGCCGCTGTTCTACGGCGGCCCGCATGCTGGGTACATGGCGGTGCGCGCCGGCATCGAGCGCCACCTACCCGGGCGACTGGTCGGTGTCTCCGTCGACGCCGACGGCCGCCCGGCGTACCGGCTCGCGCTGCAGACCCGCGAGCAGCACATCCGCCGGGACAAGGCGACGTCCAACATCTGCACCGCGCAGGTGCTCCTCGCTGTCGTCGCCTCGATGTACGCCGTGTACCACGGCCCCGAGGGGCTCCGTTCGATCGCGCGGCGCACGCACCGGTACGCCGGCGTGCTCGCGGCCGCGCTGCGCGATGCCGGGGTGGACGTGGCACACGAGCAGTTCTTCGACACGGTCAGCGTCAGGGTGCCTGGTCGGGCGGAGGCCGTGGTGGCGACCGCCAGGGAGAACGGAGTGCACCTGCGCCTCGTCGACGGCGACACCGTCGGTGTCTCCATGTCGGAGACGACCGGAAGAGAGCACCTCGAGACGGTGCTGGCGGCGTTCGGCGCCGGCGACGTGGACCTGGACGCGGTGGACGCCCGCGTCGGGGACGAGTTCCCGGAGAGCCTGGCCCGGTCGACCGGGTTCCTGACCCACCCGGTGTTCAACACCCACCGGTCCGAGACCTCGATGCTGCGCTACCTGCGCCGGCTGTCGGCCCGTGACTATGCGCTGGACCGCGGCATGATCCCGCTCGGCTCGTGCACGATGAAGCTCAACGCCACCACGGAGATGGAGCCGATCAGCCTGCCTGGGTTCGCGAACCTGCATCCGTTCGCTCCGGCCGAGGACGCCGAGGGGTACCACTACCTGATCGACGAGCTCGAGAGCTGGCTGGCCGAGGTCACCGGCTACGACGAGGTCTCCATCCAGCCCAACGCCGGCTCCCAGGGCGAGCTCGCCGGGCTGCTCGCGATCCGCGCCTTCCACGTCGCCAACGGGGAGCCGGCCCGGGACATCTGCCTGATCCCGTCCTCCGCGCACGGCACCAACGCGGCGTCCGCGGTGATGGCCGGCATGCGGGTCGTCGTGGTCAAGGCCGCGGCCGATGGCTCGGTCGATCTCGAGGACCTGATCGCACAGTGCGAGAAGCACAAGGACGACCTCGCCGCGATCATGGTCACCTACCCGTCGACGCACGGTGCGTACGAGGACGGGATCACCGACCTGTGCCGGATCGTCCACGAGCACGGCGGGCAGGTGTACGTCGACGGGGCCAACCTCAACGCGCTGCTCGGCTACGCACGCCCGGGTGAGTTCGGGGGAGACGTGTCGCACCTGAACCTGCACAAGACGTTCTGCATCCCGCACGGCGGTGGAGGTCCTGGCGTGGGCCCGGTCGCCGTGCGAGCACACCTTGCGCCGTACCTCCCCAGTCACCCGATGCACCCCGACAACGCGCGGCGTGAGGGGATCGGGCCGATCAGCGCCGCGCCGTACGGTTCGGCCGGCATCCTGCCGATCTCGTGGGCCTACGTGCGCTTGATGGGTGGTGAGGGCCTGACTCGCGCCACCGCGGTGGCGGTACTCTCGGCCAACTACATCGCCAAGCGGCTCGGCGACCACTTCCCGGTGCTCTACAAGGGGCACGGCGGGTTGGTCGCCCACGAATGCATCCTGGACCTGCGCGAGCTCACCAAGACCAGTGGGGTCAGCGTCGACGACGTCGCGAAGCGGCTGATCGACTACGGGTTCCACGCGCCGACCATGAGCTTCCCGGTGGCGGGGACGCTGATGGTCGAACCGACGGAGTCCGAGGACCTGGCCGAGCTCGACCGGTTCTGTGACGCGATGATCGCGATCAAGGACGAGATCGACCGGGTGACGGCAGGGGAGTGGACCGCGGAAGGTTCGCCCCTGCGGGGTGCGCCGCACACGTCTCGCGTCCTCACCGGTGACTGGGACCGTGCGTACTCGCGTGACCTGGCCGTCTTCCCGGGCGGCTTCGACCCGGACAAGTACTGGCCGCCGGTCTCCCGGATCGACCAGGCCTACGGCGACCGCAACCTCGTGTGTGCGTGCCCGTCGCCGGAGGCGTTCGCCGAGGCAACCACGTGACCGACGCCGTCGCCGACCTCACGGCCAGGCGGCTGCATGCCCTGGTCGCCCAGGACCAGAGCGCCGGCCGGCTTCCTTCGATGGTTGCCGGCGTGGTGCGCGACGGCGCCCTCGTCTGGAGCGGCGCCCACGGCGACCACACCGGTGGCCCCGCGCCGACCGCGGACACGCAGTACCGGATCGGGTCGATCACCAAGACGATGACCGCTGTGCTGGTGATGCAGCTGCGCGACGAGGAAAGCCTCGACCTCAGTGACCGGGTGGACAAGCACCTTCCCGGCATCGGGTACGGCGACCGCACCATCCGCGCCCTGCTGTCGCACTCCTCGGGCATGCAGTCCGAGCCCGCCGGGCCGTGGTGGGAGCGCAGCCCGGGCGGCGGCTTCGCGGAGCTGGCAGCCGCGATCGACGATGCTCAGGCGCCGTTCGCGCCGGGCCACACCTACCACTACACGAACCTCGCGTTCGGCCTGCTCGGCGAGATCGTCGCGCGGCACCGCGGCGGCACCTGGTGGGAGCAGGTGCAGGAGCGCATCCTGGTGCCGCTGGGCATGACCCGCACCAGCTACTCGCCACAGCGCCCCGCCGCCACCGGGTACAGCGTGCACCACTTCGCGGGAACACTGACGGAGGAGCCGGCGCAGGACACCGGGGCGATGGCCCCCGCCGGCCAGGCGTGGAGCACTGTCTCGGATCTCGCCCGGTACGCCGCGTTCCTGGTCGAGGGCCACGACGGTGTCCTGGCGCGGACGACCCTCGACGAGATGACGATCCCGCAGTCCGGCACGCTCGTCGGCGGGGCCAGCGGCGGGTACGGCCTGGGCCTGCGCCTGGCCGTCGGCGGGTCAGGAATGGTGGCCGGGCACACCGGTTCGATGCCCGGCTTCCTCGCCGGCTGCTTCGTCGACCGGGTACGACGGACCGCGGCACTGTGCCTGGCCAACGGCACATCCGGCCTGCGCGCCGAGGGGCTGCCGCTCGACATGCTCAGCATCCTCGAGGAGCTGGAGCCGACGGTCCCCGACGCATGGACGCCCGCGGAGCTGTCCCCGATCGTGTGGTCGAGGTCCTCGGCGTGTGGCACTGGGGCAACACGGCGTACGGCTTCTCGTTCGAGACAGGTCAGGTGGTGGCACGCCAGCTGGGAAGCAGCGTGGTCAGCCACCGGTTCCGTCCGATGCCCGACGGGTCGTTCGTCGGGGCCTCCGGCTACCACCACGGCGAGACCCTGCGCGGCGTACGCAACGACGACGGCAGCCTCAACCACCTGGCGTGCGCGACGTTCATATACACGCGCACGCCGTACGACCCGAAGGCACCGATCCCGGGAGGCGTGTGACCGACTTGTCAGGACGTCAGACGTCTATAGCCGTGTGACGTCCTGACAACTCAGTTGGCCTTGCTGACGCTGGACATGTTGAAGTCCGGCACACGCAGCGCCGGCGTCGCGGTACGCGAGAAGTAGTCGCCCCACTCGCGGGAGAAGCTCGGCCCCGTCAGGGAGGCCGCGGAGAACCGGCTCAGCAGGTCGACCGGGCTTTCGTTGAACCGGAAGTTGTTGACCGCTCCGGTTACCTCGCCGCCCTCCACGAGGTAGACGCCGTCGCGGGTCAGCCCGGTCAGCAGCAGCGTCTGCGGGTCGACCACGCGGATGTACCACAGGCAGGTCAGCAGCAGCCCGCGGTCCACGTCACCGACCAGGGTGTCCATCGAGCCCGCGGACCCGTCCACCGACAGCACCAGGTTGTCGATCGCCGGCGTCACCGGAAGCCCGGTCATCCCTGCCGAGTGCCGGGTCTGCAACAGGGCAGCGAGCCGACCGTCGCTGACCCAGTCGGTGCGGGTCAGTGCGAGACCGTTGTCGAAGACGCTGGTTTCGTTGCTGCTGGCGGCTGCCGTGACGAAAGGTGCTGCCTGGAGCCGGTCGTAGAGCGGGTCGGAGAACATCTGCACCCGATGCGGGGAGAGGGTGTCGCCGACCCGGGTCCCGCCACCCGGCCGGGAGAACACCGACTGGCCCTCGTGGGCCTCGCGGGCGGAGGCACTCCAGTAGGCGTAGATCATCAGGTCGGCCACGGCGGTGGGCGGGAGCACCGTGTCGTAGCGGCCCGCCGGCAGCTCGACCTTCCGCTCGGCCCAGGACAGCCGCTGCACCAGCTCGCTGTCCAAGGCATGCGCATCGACGTCGGTGAAGTCGCGGGTCGCACCACCGACCCAGGCGCTGCTGCTCAGGTCCTTGTCCTTGCCGGTGCAGCCGTAGTGCCCGGTCGGCTGGGCATGCCGCAGACGGAGCCCCGTGGTGGAGCCCAGGTAGGTGGTGGTCACGTCGTGGTCGACGAACCCATACAGGACGCGGCCCTCATCTGTTGCCCGCCCGAACGCGTCACCGAGTGCGGGTGCGAAGTCGGCATACACGTCGATGGAGGTCTCGGCCGGCATGTCGAGCCAGTCGTCGGCGGCGTCGCCGGTGATCAGCTCGGCTGCGTCCTCGGCCGGCGTGCTGTCGGCCGCTGCGGCGTCGGCGGCCTCCACGATCGAGGTCACCTGCTCGACCGACGCCGCGGACGCGGTGACCGAACCCGAGGCGGTGCCCTGCCCGGCCCCGACGAAGGCGATCGCGGTGACGTTGACGCTGCGCATCACGCCGTTGGTGGTCAACGTGTTGTTCGCCCAGCGCAGGTTGGCACTGGTGGAGTCACGGACGATGACGATGCACGCATCGGACCGCGAGGTCTTCAGTGCGTGCTCGACGAGATCCTGGGGAGTCGGCGCAGGCATGTTGCTCCCTACTCGTGGCCGGCTTCGGCGGTGGTGTTGAGCACCCGGACTTTTCGGAACAGCGAGGTGGGGCAGCCGTGTGACACGGAGGCGACCTGACCCGGTTGCGCCTTGCCGCAGTTGAACGCACCGCCGAGCACCCAGGTATCCGGTCCACCGACGGCCTCCATGGAGTTCCAGAAGTCTGTGGTGGTGGCCTGGTAAGCCACGTCACGCAGCTGACCGGAGAGCTTCCCGTTCTCGATGCGATAGAACCGCTGCCCGGTGAACTGGAAGTTGTACCGCTGCATGTCGATGCTCCACGACTTGTCACCGACGATGTAGATCCCACGCTCGACCCGACCGATCAGATCGTCGGTGCTCGGACCATCGGCGGCGGGCTGCAGCGAGACGTTGGCCATCCGCTGGATCGGGATGTGGCCAGGGGAGTCGGCGTACGCACAGCCGTTCGACCGACCGAGGTCCATGTTGTGCGCCATCGGCCGGTCGAGCTGGTAGCCCGTGAGGACACCGTCCTTGATGATGTCCCAGGTCTGGGTGCGAACACCTTCGTCGTCGTACCCGATCGTCGCCAGACCGTGCTCGACGGTGCGGTCCCCGGTGACGTGCATGATCGGGGAACCGTACTGCAGGGTGCCGAGCTTGTCGTACGTCGCGAAGGATGTTCCCGCGTAGTTGGCCTCGTAGCCCAGCGCCCGGTCCAGCTCGGTGGCATGGCCGATCGACTCGTGGATCGTCAGCCAGAGGTTCGAGGGGTGGATCACGAGGTCGTAGTCGCCTGCCTCCACCGAGGGCGCGACGAGCTTCTCGCTGAGCAGCTCCGGGAGCTGGGTCAGCTCGGACTCCCAGTCGTAGATGCCACCGGTGAGGTACTCCCAGCCGCGCCCCGCCGGCGGTGCGATCGTCCGCATCGAGTCGAACCGGCCGGATGTCTCGTCCGCCCCGAACACCTCGACCTGCGGGTCGACCCGTACCCGCTGCTGGGTGGTGACCGTGCCGGTGAGGTCGGCGTAGAACTTGTGCTCGACAACCTGCTGGAGGAGTGCTGAGGAGTGGCTGACACCAGGGGCTTCCAGGAGCCGCTTGGTCCATCCGGACAGCAGCGCGACCTTCTCGGACATGGGAACCGTGAAGGGATCGATGTCGTAGCTGGAGACGTACTCGACGTTCTCGTAGGTGGGCTCGGGGGCGAGCGCGATCGGCACGCGGGTCATCGCGGCGGCGACCTGAGCCACCCGTACCGCTGTCTCCGCCACCTGAACCGCGCCCTCCGGCGTGAGCACCATCCCGGACGCGAACCCCCAGGCGCCGTTGAGGATGACCCGAACGGCGAACCCGAGGTCCTCGGTGTCACCCGCGCCCTGCAGGTTCCCGTCGCGGACGGCGATCTGCTGGTAGCGGACCCGCTCGAAACGGAAGTCGGCGTGGGTGACGTTGAAGTCGCGTGCGCGCGCGAGCGCTGCGTCGGCGAGGCGGCGGTAGGGAAGTGCGGTGAACGAGGGATCGATGGTGCCCTGCATCGAGTCGCCTGAGGTCATGGGGCTGAGGTTATGTGTCGTAGGCCAGTCACGTCACGTCGATTACCCAGTGTTTCGAAGACCTAACTCTGTCTGCCGTCCCTGCTCGTGACTGAGTCACAGATGCCCACCGGGCCTCAACCTGCCGCGGACCGCGTCGATCCGCCGTCCGCGGCCGGTGAGCGCTGAGTCGGGTAGGTCCGGCGGCGGTCAAAGGAGGGCCGAGATTTCACCATCCAGGTGCTGAACCCGATGGTCCGAGTAGCCCGACCGGCCCGTCCGTCGCGACCGGGAAGTCAGCACACAAAGGCTGAACCGGATGGCCCAGGTGCGTACCGGCGACCACTGGGACATGCAGTTGCCGTGGTCGGAGCGGCGAGTGAGCGTGAGCCCGGGGGGCCGACGGTCGACTGCACGTCCAAGAGGTGGGCAGGGTAGATTCAGCATCGAACCGCTGAACCGGACGCCGCGCGGTCAGGTCCTTCCCTCGACCTCCTGCGCCTCGAGCAGCGTCGCCTGCTCCGGCATCCAGTCCGCAGGGAGTACGTCGTACCCGGCCTCACGTGCTGCGTCGCAGACCAGCGGGTCGTCGTCGACCAACACGGTGACCGGCGCGCGCTCCGACAGTCGGTCGAGGGTCTCCACCTTGATGATCCGCGCCGGCCGGAAGTCGCCTCGACGCCGGAGGAACAGGTCGCCGGGCGGCAGATCGTGCTTGCCGAACCAGTCGAGGGTGTCCTGGCGGCAGCGCTCGGGTCGTCCGGACAAGTAGACGATCTCGCAGACCTCCGCCAGCTTGCGAACCGTGTCGAGTCCCTTCTCGAGCGGGGGGTCGTCGGGGGCAGCGGCGAAGAACCCGCCCCAGTCCTTGGGGCTGTTCGTCACGTAGTGCAGCCGGTGCCGGACGTCGGCGAGGACACCGTCGATGTCGATCACGGCCAAGGGCCGCCGGGGCGGCGGCTCCGACGGGTTCGTGGGCTGATCGCTCACACCGCCTCCCGGGCGGCGACGATGTGGGACCCCGCACGGTCCTTCCGGATCTGCAGCTGCGCGGTGACGCGGGTGCGCATCTCGGGCACGTGGCTGACGATGCCGACCACCCGGCCGCCGTCGCGGAGCCCGTCGAGGGTGTTCATCACGTCATCGAGAGTTTCCGGGTCAAGGGTTCCGAAACCCTCGTCGATGAACAACGTGTCGATGCTCGAGCCGCCCGCTTCCTGCGTGACGACATCGGCCAGGCCGAGGGCGAGCGCGAGGGAGGCCACGAACGTCTCCCCGCCGGACAGGGTGGCCGGGTCGCGGGACTCGCCGGTCCACTCGTCCCGCACCTGCAGCGACAGGCCGCCACGCAGCTCGCCGACCCCGCGGGCCGCGGAGTGCTCCAGCGTGTAGCGCTCGTCGCTCATCGTCCTGAGTCGTTCGTTCGCGGCGGCCACCACCTGCTTGAGGCGAGAGGCCAGCACGTAGGCCGACAACCGTATCTGAAGGGCGTTGTCACCGCCCTTGCCCTCGGCGAAGGTCGAGACCGACCGCGCCACGGAGTAGGCGGACCGGGTCGGCGCCCACGCGTCGAGCTCGGCGGACAGTTCCACCTGGAGCCGGGCCACACGGTCGGCGCGAGTTGCGGCGACACGCGCACGGGCGCCACACTCCGCGAGCGAGTCCTGCACCTCGGTGGTCAGGATCTCGAGCGCGGCCACGTCGGGCGGGTCGGCCGCGAGGGCTGCATGCACCTTGGGGTCGGCGAGGGTCGCGTCAGCCTTCGCGCGTAGCTCCTCGCGGGCACGGAGCAGCTCCTCCAGCGCCTCGATGTCGCCACCGCTCAGGGAGGCAGCCGAGGCCTCCTCGGCGGTGTCGAAACCATGTTCGGCGGCACAGGCGACGGCCTGCTGCCTGGCCTCATCGGACCGGGCGACGGCGGCGTCCCGCGCGTGGAGCGACTCACGAGCGCGGGCGAATGCGGCGCCGGCCGACGACCTCGCCTCGATCAGCCGCTCGACGCTGTCCGCGACCTCGTCCTCGGCGAACAGCGCGGACAGCTCGGCGGAGACGGTCCTGATCGTTGTGTCTGCGTGCTCGCACTCCTGGGTCAGACGGGCGAGGTTCGCCTGCACCTCCCTCGAGCGGGCCCGCAGTCTCTCGAGCTCTGCGTCCAGTGCGGAGATCCGCTGGGTCAGGCGTTCCTGCTCCGCTCCCGCCGCAAGGGAGACAGCGAGCCGGTCGGTTGCCGAGGCGAGCTCGGACTGGAGCGCCTCCACGCTCTTCCCGCCCGTGGACTGCACGGCCAGCGCGTGGTTGCGTTGCAGGGTGGTCACCGCCTCCGCCTGGGTCTGCCGCACGAAGTCAGCATCTTCGTAGGCGGTGCGGGCGACGTCCTCGTCGCGCTTTGTGGGCGCCCCGGCGACCGCACGGGCAACCGACGGGTGGTCGGCCGAACCACACACCGGGCAGGAGCCGCCGCTCGCGAGTGCGGCCGCGAGCTCGGCGGCCATCCCGCTGATCCGGGCCTCGCGGATTTCGTGCATCTTGTCCCGGAGGGACTGTGCCTCGTCGACCCGGACGGCCAGCAGCTCGCGTGACGCCTCCAGCTCGGACCGGATGGCCCTCACCTGCTGCGCCGCGTCGAGCTGCGCAACGAGCTGTCGCTCACCCTGCTGCACCGCTTCCAGGGACGTCGCCAGGGCGGTCTGCTCGGCAAGCAGCGCACGCTGTGCGGCGATCTCGGGAGGTATCGCCTCACACCGTTCGTCCAGCTCGGCCGACTCGACGGTCAGGTCCCCGATCGACTCGCGAGCCTGGGAAAGCCGCCGCTCGGCCCCCCGTAGCTCCGCTTCACGGGGCAGCAGGGCCTTGGCGATGCTGGCGGCCTCGTTGGCTCCGCGCTCGGCGACGGCCAGGTCGTCGACGGTCAGCGATGTGGCATCGGCCTCCAGGATGCGGGCTGCGTCCGCAAGGATCCCGCCGAGGCTTCGCGAGGCCGAGTCGGCGGTCCTCGAGGCATCGCTCGCGACCCGCAGCAGCGGCCTGACGGCCGCAGCCCGGCGCGCGGCGTCCAACCGACGACGCGCATCGGCGGCTTCCTGCTCGGTCTCTGCGAGCGAGTCCTGGACCCGCAGCGCCTCCGCGTGGCGGTCACGCAGGTCGGCGGTCGCCCTGCCCTGCTCGAGGGCGGTCCGGGCTGCAGCCACCCGCCGCGTCACGGTCGAGAGCTCGGCAGCGAGAGAGTCCCGGGCCGAACCAGCGGCTGCGACAAGCTCGGTGGCCCAGCCGGCAACATCGCCCGACTCGGCGGGGACCGCCAGCTCGTGTAGATCCCAGCCCTCGGGCAGGTCGGCCGAGGATGCCTCGCACAGCCGGCTCACGACTGCGGCGACGGCATCCTGATGCCCCTTGTTGGCGGCGCTAAGGGCCTGGCGATGACCCACCAGCCACCTCTCGATGTCCTCGAACCTGCTGGTGCGGAACAGTTGCTGCAGCACCTTGTGCCGCTCGTCCGACTTCGCGCGGAGGAACGACTGGAAGCGGCCCTGGGGCAGCATCGCGACCTGCGTGAACTGGGTGACGTTCATGCCCAGCAGCTCGGTGACGAGGTGGCCGGTCTCGTCGAGCCGGTTGGACAGGTGCACCCAGTCGCCGGCGACGTACTCCTCGAGGTTGACCCTGGCCTGCTCCGTGGTCGTGCCGGTGCCACGTCGCTTCGGCCGCTGCCAGGCGGGGGAGCGGCGGATCCGGAACCGGCGTCCGTTGATGCTGACCTCGAGCACCACCGACGGGGCGACACCCGCTGCGGCATGGTCGCTGCGGAGCCGCTTCGCGGAGTTGCGGTCGCCGGGAACCTCGCCGTAGAGGCCGAAGCAGATCGCGTCGAGCACGCTGGTCTTGCCGGCGCCCGTGGCCCCGCACAGCAGGAACAGCCCCGCGTCGGTGAGACCGTCGAAGTCGACCGTCTCCGAATCGGAGAAGGGGCCGAACGCGGTGACCTCGAGGTGGTGGATGCGCATCAGGCGCTCACCACCTGGTCGGCGTCCGAACCGTGCCGGCACGAGTCACACGCGTCGAGCAGCAGCGCTGCCTCGGCGTCGGTCGCGGGGGTGCCGCGGACGTCGCTGACGAAGTCGAGGGCGATCTCGTGGTCGCTGCGTCCCGTCAGGGGCTTGCTGCCCGGAACCGCGGTGGTGGGCGCGCCGGTCGGCTCGAAGGACAGGATCAGGGTGTGCGGGAACCGGGTGCGCAGCCGCTCCATGGCTTGCGTCGGCCGCACCGGGTCGGTGATCACGGCCTGAACCCAGCAGTCCTCCTTGGCGGCGTACTTCGGGTCCTGGAGAAGGTCGTCGAGGTCACCGCGGACCTGCGCCAGCCGGCGGGGGACCGGTGCCTCGACGAAGTCGGCCCGCTCGAACCCGTTCCGGCCGAGCTCGACCAGCCAGGAGCCCTTGAGGTGGTTGGTCTCGGAGAACGAGTAGGCCACGGGGGACCCGCTGTAGCGGATCGACTCGGTCAGCGTGTGCCGGCCGTGCAGGTGGCCGAGAGCGGCGTAGTCGACTGTCTCGAAGACACTGGTCGGGACGATCGAGACGCCGCCGACCGAGATGTCCCGCTCGCTGTCGCTGGCGTTTCCCCCGGCGACGAACGCGTGCGCCATGGCCACCGAGCGAGTGCCAGCGGGCCGCGTCGCGAGGTCGGCAGCGACGCGGCACATCGCCTCGGTCAGCACTGCGGTGTGGCTACGCGAGTCCAGCTGCCACGGCTCACGGAGCACGTCGGGCTCGAGGTACGGCAACCCGTAGACGGTGACCGGGCCGTGGTCGTCCTCGAGCAGCACCGGCGCGCCGCACGACGAGGCGTCCGTGCGGAAGTAGATGCCCGAGGCGTCGATCAGCCGCGAGTTGAAGCCGAGCCGGCGCGCCGAGTCGTGGTTGCCGCTCGTGACGACCACCGAGGCGCGTGAGGCGGCGAGCCGGGCAAACGTCTCATCGGCCAGCGCGACCGCGTCGACGGGCGGAAGCGCACGGTCGTAGACGTCCCCGGACACGACCACCAGGTCGACCCGGTCGGACTCGATGGTCTCGATCAGGTGGTCGACGAAGACGGCCTGGGCGTCGAGCATGCCCTCCCGGTGGAAGGAACGCCCGAGGTGCCAGTCGGAGGTGTGGAAGATGCGCACACGATGACGCTAGATCGAGGCGCCGACAGTTACCGGCTCACACGCCGATGCGCTCGGGGGCGGTGTACACCACACATCGGTCGTCGCGCAGGAAGCCGACCGTGCACAGGCCGGCCGCGGCTGCGAGGTTCACCGCCAGGCTCGACGGTGCGCCGACCGCGGCGATCACGCCTACGCCTGCCGCCACTGCCTTCTGCACGAGCTCGAACCCGATCCGGCCACTGACGCAGAGCACGGCGAGGTCCGTCGGGGCGCCTGCGAGCAGCTGGGCACCGATGACCTTGTCGACCGCGTTGTGCCGGCCGATGTCCTCACGCACCACGACCGCTGAGCCGTCCTCACGAAGCAGCCCCGCGGCGTGCAGGCCGCCGGTGCTGTCGAACACCCGCTGCCCCTCCCGCAAGGTCTGCGGGAGCCGCATCAGGACGTCGCGGGGGAGCAAGAGATCACCCCAGCGTCCCCTCAGGTCGACGCCGTCACCGAGCGCGAGAACGTCGTCGATGCTCTGCTTGCCGCAGACGCCGCACGCAGAACCCGCGCCGTGCCCGTCGTACCGGGGCGGAGGAGTACGACGGGGGCGGTCAGCCAGCTCGACGGTCACCACGTTGAACGCCTGCTCCGGAGCGAGTGCATGGTCGGTGCAATACGCAACCGTATGCAGATCCGATGCAGCACCGATCATGCCTTCGCTGAACAGGAAGCCGGCCGCGAGCTCGAAGTCGTGGCCCGGGGTGCGCATGGTCACGCTCAGCCGCTCGGCGGGTCGACCCGGCCAGGCGAGGCGGATCTCCAGCGGCTCCTCGGTGGCAAGGCGGTCCTCGTGGTCCCGGTCCGTGGATCCCGTGATCTCACGCACCCGCACCCGGCGGGAGGGGCCGGGGCGTCGGGTCAGTGTCATGGTGACCAGCCTATATTTGAGAGCATCATCGGCCAGGTTCGGGAGCGGCGGAGAGGGACCATCAGTGCGCAGGTCACGTCGCGGGACGGCTGAGGACGACGGGTGGACGTCGGAGGTCTCATCAGGTTTCGCGTTGGCGGGCTTTCTCGGCCTGGTGTTCGTAGCGTTCACGCTGCTCGCGATGGGGCCGCTGGCCAAGTTCGACGCGTACTTCAACCTGGCTCCCGTATCGGAGAGATGGGTTCCCTTCCTGCACGTCCTCGACCGGATCGGGCAGCGCGCGGTCTGCCTCCCCATCCTCGCCGTCGTCACCTACCTGGTCTGCCGGCGTCAGGGCTCGTGGCGGCCGGCCATCGTCGCCGCCGTGTCGGTGTTCATGCTGAACCTGGTGGTGCTCCTGCTGAAGCTGGGGCTGGGGCGTGAGGGGCCGCACACGGCTGACCCGTCCTTCTTCAGCGACGGCATGGCCTACCCGTCCGGACACAGCTCGAACATCGTCCTGGTGTACGGCCTGGTGGCGTACCTGCTCAGTCGCTACGACTCCCCGGGGCCACGCGCCCGGATGATCCTCTGGGGGATCGTGGTCGTCCTCTCCGTGACCATGGTGGTCACCTCGGTGTCGCTCGACTGGCACTGGTTCGCCGACCTGGTCGCCGGGCTGCTGGTCGGCGGCATCGTCCTCCAGGTCACGGTGGCCGTGGACCACGCCGTCCCGGCCGCCGGGTTCGCGGATGGCTGGCGCCAGGGGGTGCGCGACCTGTTCGCCGCGGTCAGGGCAGGAAAGTCCCGCGGCACCGAAGGGTCCGCGTGAGGCTGCCGCACGCGGCCGGTGCGGGACCGGCGCTGCTGGCGTACGCCGCGGTCCGCGTCATCGGCCTCGTGGTCCTTGCGGCCTGGGCAGGTGAATCCGGACGCGACGCCCACCGCCTCCTCATCTCGTGGGACGCCCAGTGGTACCAGGGGATCGCCCGTAACGGCTACGGCTTCGTCCGGGTCCACGAGGACGGGCGCTCACTGTCCGACTTCGCGTTCTTCCCGTTGTACCCGTGGCTGGAGCGGATGGTCGCCGCCGTCACCGGGCTCAGGGTCCTCGACTCCGGCCTGCTGGTCAGCGGCGTCGCCTCACTGGTTGCCGCGTGGGGGATCTTCGCCGTCGGGGAGCGCCTGTACGGCCGCCGGGCCGGCATCGTGCTCGTCGTGCTGTGGGCGGCGCTTCCGGTCGGGATCGTGCAGTCGATGGCCTACAGCGAGTCACTCTTCACCGCGCTGGCCGCGTGGTCGCTGTACGCGGTGATCACCGGGCGCTGGGTCTGGGCGGGGCTCGCCGCCGGACTCGCCGGTCTCACCCGGCCCGTGGGGGTGGCGGTCATCGCTGCGGTGATGGTGTCCGCGGCGGTCTCGTTGCTCCGGGACCGCTCACAACGAGGCCGCCTGCGGGTGCTGGCCGGGGCGGCCCTCGCGCCGTTGGGCTGGCTCGGCTACGTCGGCTGGGTCGGGATCGAGACCGGACGCCCGCTCGGCTACTTCGAGGTTGCCGGCCGCTGGGGCAACGACTACGACGGTGGAGTCGCCTTCGCCGGCTGGATCTGGGGCTTCGTCAGCAGCCCGCAGCTCCCGGTCGGGCTGCTCCTGTGCGCGGCACTGGTGGTGCTCGGCTGGCTGTTCGTGCTGTGCGTCCGTCAGCGGCAGCCCCTGCCGCTGCTGGTGTTCACCGGTGTGCTCCTGTTCGTCGCCCTGACGACGTCGGGGTACTTCGGCTCCAAGCCGAGGTACCTGCTGCCCGCCTTCCCGCTGCTCCTGCCGATCGCCGTCGCGGTGTCCCGGCTACGGCCACGCGTGGCCGTAGCCGTGCTCGCCCTCCTGACAGCAGCATCCGCGGTCTACGGTGCGATCTGGCTGCACGGACCCGGGCCGCCGTGACCCAGGCTCGCCCGACGGCGCCGGCTCAGACGCTGAACGTCTCGCGGACCCGCAGGTAGCGGCTCAGGTCGTCCGCTTCGTCGACAAGCGCCCTGCGCAGGCTCAGGTCGAGCGACGCGTCGGCGAGCACCCGCTCTGCGGCGTCCACCGTCGCCTGCTTCAGCGACAGCCGCGGGAAGAACACCCGAGCGGCGTCGGCGAGCAGCCAGCCCGAGTGCACCTTGACGAGTCCCGGCACCTCGGCGAAGTAGCGGTCGACGTACGGCGCCGTCAGCTCCTCCTGGCCGGGAAGCCACATGCCGAGCCCGGCGGCCTCGACCTCGTAGTTCGAGGTGTCGACGGACCCGTCGAAGCGTGCCCAGGCATAGGCCTTGGCCTCCTCGTCGGGCAACGACGCGAGGCAGCGCGCGTGGTCGACCTTGGCCTGGGCGGTCGTCTCCTGGTCGAGCCAGCGCTGCAGCTCGGTCCGGTCGACCGCGCCCAGCCCGGCCAGCCTGACCAGGATCTTCCAGCGCAGGTCGAGGTCCACGACCACGCCCGGAACCAGATCCTCGTTCTGGACCCAACGGTTCAGCTGCCCCGGGTCGGCGCACGAGGCGATCGCGGCCCGCATGGCGGCGAGCTGGACTCCTGACTCCGGCTGCGCCGACTCGGCCCGCCGGCGTGCGACCTGGTGCACCCGGGCCAGCGCGGTGGCCGGGTCGCTCATCAGGCGTCCGGCCAGGATGTCGATGCCGAACCGGCCGATCGCGGTGACCCCGAGGTCCTGGGTCTCGTGCGGCAGCGCCACCTCGACCAGGTGCAGCGCGGTCTCGGGTGCGAGCAGTGCGTTGCCGACCGCGTCGCGGACCGCGTTCCAGACCGCGGATCGCATCACCGGGTCGTCGATTGCCGGAAGCAGCCCGGGCATCGCCGCGACGGTGAGGTCGTCGAGGGCGAACCGTGCCCAGCTCTGCTCGGCGGGGTCGAGTACGACGGGCTGCCCGGTCGTTGCGGGGACGGGAGTGCGATCGGCCTCGACCACGACCGGCTCGACGACCCAGCCGCTGCCTCCGTCGTGCCGGGCGAGCGAGATCGCATGGTGCCGGTCGGCGGGAAAGTCCTCCGGGGTGGTCCGGATGATCTCCGGCCGCGCACCCGACCGGTCGACGCGGAGCAGGTCGAGGCCAGCTGTGCGCAGCCAGCCCTGGCTCCATTCGTCGAGGTCGCCTGCGCCCGCCGACTCCCACGACGAGAACAGGTCGTGCATCGTGGCGTTACCGAACCGGTTGCGGGTGAAGTGGTCGCGGACACCGGCGAAGAACACCTCGTCGCCGAGCCGGGCGTTGAGCTGCTTGAGGACGGCGGAGCCCTTGGCGTAGCTGATCCCGTCGAAGTCCTGCAGCGCCGCGAGTGCGTCGACGGCGCCGTTGCCTGCCACCGGGTGCGTGCTCGGTCGCTGGTCGGTCTCCACACCCCAGCGCTTGCGGCCGAAGCCCACGTCGACCCAGGCGTCCTTGAACTCGGTGGCGTCATGGGTGACCCGGTTGCCCATGTACTCCGCGAACGACTCGTTGAGCCACAGGTCGTCCCACCACCGCATGGTGACCAGGTCGCCGAACCACTGGTGCGCCATCTCGTGCGCGATGGTGGTGGCGCGGTTCGTCCGCTCGAAACGGGTCACCTTCGAGGTGAACACCAGCGGGTCGCGGAACGTGACACAGCCCGGGTTCTCCATCGCCCCGGCGTTGAACTCCGGCACGAACGCCTGGTGGTAGTCGCCGAACGCGTACCGGATCCCGAACAGTCGGTGGAACTCGTCGAAGCATTGGCCGGTGATCGTGAAGATCTCCTCGGCATCCTTGTCGAGGTGTCGCGCCAGCGAAGCACGGCACTCCAGGCCGAGGGTGATCCCGTCGTGCTCCCTGGTCACGACGTGGTACGGGCCCGCCACCAGAGTCACGAAGTACGTCGACAGCGGCTGTGTCGTGGCGAGCTCCCACCGTCCCGGCTCCACCCGCTCCGCACGGCCGTTGCCGACGACGACCCAGTCCTCGGGTGCCGTGACGTGGAAGGTGTACGGCGCCTTCAGGTCCGGCTGGTCGAAGCACGCGAAGATGTTCGGTGCCGCGTCCAGGAAGGACATCGCGTAGGTGTAGTGCTTGCCGTCCGCGGGGTCGACCGCACGGTGCAGGCCCTCGCCGTCGTGGCGGTAGCCCATCACGGCCTCGACCACCAGTTCGTTCTCACCGCTCACCCCGGCCAGCGGCAGTCGTCCGTCATGCAGCTGCTGCACGTCCAGCGGGCCGCCGTTCAGGTGTGCGCCGACCAGGTGCTTCGGCTTGACGTCGACGAACGTGTCACCCGTCCCGTGGACGGTGAACCTGATTGTCGAGGTCGACGTGAAGGTCTTGTCGTCGCCCGAGAGGTCCAGGCGCACGTCGTACGACGTGACGGTGATCAGCTCGGCGCGGCGGCGCGACTCGTCAAGGGAGAGGCTTGGCATGCGAACACACTAAGGGCTCAGCCCAGGCGCACGAGCATCTTGCCGAGGTTCGCTCCGTGGTGCAGTCCGAGGAAGGCGTCGACCGCGTTGTCCAGGCCGTCGACATACGTCTCGCGGTACTTCAACCGGGCATCGGCGAGCCAGCCGGCGGCCTGGGTGAAGTACTCCTTGGCGAGATCGTTGTGGTCCGTGACGATGAAGCCGCGGAGCAGCAGTCGGCGGGCCACGACGAGCCACATGTTGCGAGGACCGGCGGGGGCATTCTCGGCGTTGTACTGGGAGATCGCGCCGCACACCGCGATCCGTCCGAACTCGCGCATGTTCGCGATAGCCCCTTCGAGGTGGTCACCGCCGACGTTGTCGAAGTACACGTCGACGCCGTCCGGGGCGTGCTCCCGGAGCTGCTTGGCGACCGGGCCGTCGTGGTAGTCGAAGGCGGCGTCGAACCCGAGCTCCTCGGTGAGGTAGTCGAGCTTCTCCTGGGACCCGGCCGAACCGATCACCCTGGCTGCGCCGAGGTTTCTCGCGACCTGGCCGACGATGCTGCCGACCGCACCAGCAGCCCCGGACACGAAGACGGTGTCGCCCTCGCGGAGCTCGGCGATCCGGGTCAGCCCGACGTAGGCGGTCAGGCCGGTCATGCCCAGCACGCCGAGGTACGCCGACGCCGGCGCCAGGTCGGTGTCGATCCGCCGGACGTGGCCGGCCTCGACCATGGCATGCTCACGCCACCCGAGGTTGTGCAGGACCATGTCGCCGACCTGCACCGTGTCGCTCGCGGAGTCGAGGACCTCCCCGACCGCACCGCCCTCGAGCGGGGCGTCCAGCGCGAACGGCGGTACGTAGGACCTGGTGTCGTTCATCCGGCCACGCATGTATGGGTCGACCGACATCACCGTGTTGCGGACCGTGACCTGTCCTGGTTGGAGCGGGGGAAGCTCGGTCTCGACGGTGCGGAAGTCGTCGTGCGTCGGCCAGCCCATCGGGCGGGCGGCCAGATGGATCTCGCGGGTCGTGATGGCGCCAGTCATCCCTCGATCCTGTCAGCCGACCCCAAGGCGACCGTGGCAGGGTTGCGGGATCGCCGGCTCATGTCCAGTGTGGAACCGGGATGGCCGCCGATGCGTCCCACCCTCATGCGGACCTTCGGATATCTCATGTGCACCTCCGCCCTGGCGCTGGTCCTCGCCGGCTGCGGTTCCGGTACCGAGTCTCAGGACCCGGCGAGCACGAGCGCGCCCGATGTGCGGCTGTTCGGCGACTGCAACGCCGACGATCCTGCTCTGGACGACGCCGATGTGATCGCGCAGGCCGATATCGACGGCGTCGCGGCGATGAACGAGATCGCCTATGTCCCCGCGGACGCGGGAGGTCCCTGTGCGAACGCGCTGTTCACGACCTTCGACGGTGAGCCGTCCGCGCTACCCCTCGGCGACATGACGCTTGACCCCGCGTCGGTCGAGGTCGTGCAGCTGCAGGGGACCGAACGTCAGCTGCTGATGATCCGAGGAGAGCCACACCCCCGCGGCGGGTACATGCTGCACCTGTTCGGCGGTGCGGACGGAAAGCTGGGCGAGGTGCTGGCGGACGGTCATCCGGTGGTCGGTTTTGTCGCGACCGACGGTGGCGCGCCACCGGCGACGGCGACGTGTACGGCGGACGGCGGGCTCGCCACGTTCACCGCCACGACCGACAAACCCCCTGGCGTGATGCTGGCGTGGGACGTGCACCAGACGACGTACTCACTCGACGGGAACACCGCCGAGGAGGTCTCCACGGAGCAGGTCGAAGACGCCGCAGCGGACCCGATCCTGCGCGATGAGAAGCCGGAGCTGTTCGACCCGGAGGACTACTTCGCGGACTGCGTCGTCAAGTCGTGATGCTCGTCGGGAAGGCCACCGCTCTGGACGACCATCGCGGCGACCCCCCGCAGCTTGACGTTCGTGCGTGACGAGTAGCGGCGCAGCACCTCGAACGAGCGGTCCAGGGACAGGCCGTAGCGCTGCATGATGATGCCCTGGGCAACGCCGATGAGGTGCCTGGTCTGGAGTGCGGTCTGCAGCCCGCTGATCTTCTGGGCGGCGACGAGAGCGGCTGCGGCGTTGCTGGCGTAGACCTGCGCCACGTCGATGTCGTCGTTGCTGAAGGCGTCCGGCTGCGCGGCGTACAGGTTGAGGGCACCGATCGTGTCGGAGGTGCTGGCCAGCCGGAGGCTGAGGATCGATCCGATCCCGAGGGCCGCTGCTCCCGGGCACCAGTGGGGCCAGCGGAGGTCTTTGCCCGTGTCGACGACGAGGTAGATCTCCTGCAGCCGGATGGCGTCCAGGCAGGGTCCCTCGGAGAGCTCGTACTGGAGGGCGTCGCACTCCTGCACGATGTTGTGAGTCGACGCCGGGGTCTCCACCCGTCCACGTTCGCGGCACAGCGAGACACCGGCATAGTCGCAGGCGTCGATCGCCTCGACGGCCATCTTCACCACCCGTTCGAGCGTGGGCTCTTCCTCGGGCTCGGTGAGCAGTTCGTGGCTGATGCGCGCGATCATCTCCACGTTGGGCTGTGCCATCGTGTGGTCCTCCTGGTGCGATGTACTTCGACAACGACCTGCCGGGCCCGCCTCCTGAAGCCCGAGTCTATGTCGGTGGACGCGTGCTGCAACCGGTTCTGTCAGACCCGGTCGATGTCCTCCGGCCTGGCCGGTCGGCGGATCGAGACGACCTCGGAGTGCAGCGCCCACTCGTCCTTGCCGAGCCTGGCGAGGGGGTCGAGCAGGGTGAATTCCGGGTGCCCGTCGACGAGGACGCCGTCGGAGACCGAGATCATCGTCACGTCGCCCAGGATGACGGTGGAGTCGCCGAGCTCGTTGGTGCTGTGCAGGGTGCACTCGATGGAGACGGGAGACGCCGCCACTCGCGGTGGTGCGACCCGGAGGCTCGGCTCCATCGCGATGTCGAGCCGGATGACCTCACTCTGGTCGGGGGCGAACCGGGCCGCGGAGTTGTTCACCTGCTCGATCAGCGGGGCGTAGGCGAGGTTGACCACGAACTCACCGGTGGCGAGCACGTTGCGGAGCGTGTCCTTCTTGCCCACCGAGGAGAACTGCACGATGGGTGGTCGGGCGCACGCGACGGTGTAGAAGGAGTGCGGTGCCAGGTTCACGACGCCGTCCGGCGAGACGCTGGTCACCCACGCGATCGGGCGGGGTACGACGACCGCGGTCATCAGCTTGTAAACGTCGATGTCCGGGTCCTCCACGGCGAAGTCGGTGCGCATGCCTTGATCGTAGGGCGGCGGCTGCTGTGGCAGAGTGCGGCCATGACAGACGAGAGCCTGCGCAGTGTCGACCTGAGCCGGATCGGCCTCGGCCGCTACGAAGCAACCAACGCCCGCGGTGGGACGCTGCGCTTCGGCAGTGGCAGAGGGGATGAGTTCACACCTGTGGAGCTGCTGCTGGCCGCGATCGCCGGCTGCACTGCTGCTGATGTCGACCACATCACCGTCAAGCGTGCCGAGCCGACGCGGTTCGACGTGCGGATGACCGGTGGCAAGGTCAGGGACGACCAAGGCAACCACATGACGAACCTGTCGCTGACCTTCGACATCATGTTCCCCGACGGTCCGCAGGGGGATGCCGCGCGTGAGGCACTGCCACGCGCGGTGGCGCAGTCCCACGACCGGCTGTGCACGGTGAGCCGGACCGTCGAGCTCGGCACGCCCATCGCCGTACGGATCGACGACCGGGAGAGCTGACCGATGGACTTCTCCGGGCTCACCGGCGCGACCGAACGAATGATGCTGCGTCCGTACCGGAACAGCGACTACGACGTGTTCGCGGACATGCACGGCCGAGCGGAGGTGGCCCGCTACCTGCTGTGGGAGCCGCGGGACGCGGAGGCCTCCCGGGCGGCTCTCGAACGGCACGCCCGGCTGACGCTGGAGAGCGACGGGGACGGGATCACCCTGGCGGGCTTCGAGAAGGACGGTGGCGCGTTCGTGGGGGAGTTCGTGCTGTTCCTGCGCAGCGTGGAACACCGGGCAGGAGAGATCGGCTACATCCTGCATCCGGACGGACAAGGACGCGGGCTGGCCACCGAGGGCGCGCGCGCCATGCTCGCGCTCGGGTTCGACACGGTGAACCTGCACCGGATCATCGGCCGGATCGACGCGCGCAACACTGCCTCGGCCGCCGTGCTGTCTCGCGTCGGGATGCGGCGGGAGGCACACTTCGTGCAGAACGAGATGGTGAAGGGGGAGTGGTCCGACGAGGTGGTCTACGCGATGCTCGCGGAGGAGTGGCCGGGCAACGTGAGCAGCTCGGCCATCTCGTGGAAGACGATGGCGCCTGCGTCGGCCAGCGAGTCGGCCGGCGCGAGCCCGCCCGCGAAACCGTAGGCGGTCATCCCTGCTGCGACAGCGGCCTGCACGCCGTACGCACTGTCTTCGATGACCGCGGTGCGGCTCGGGCTCGCACCCATGACGGTCGCTGCGTGGAGGAAGAGGTCGGGAGCGGGTTTCCCGTGCTCGACCTCGGCGGCACTGAAGATCCTTCCGTCGAAGTGCTCGTAGAGATCGGTGAGCCCGAGAGTCTTGCGCATCTTCGCGTGCGAGCCGCTCGAGGCGACGCATGTTGCCACCCCGGTCCGGGCAAGTGAATCTATGACCTCCCTGACCCCCGGCACCGCCGCGAGCTCGCGATCGAACGCCTCGTGGATCTCGGCGGTGCTGAGCTCGTCGAACGTGCGCGCCTTCTCGGGCCCCAGCCGCGCCTCGAGCTCGGCGAGCATCGCCTCGCTGGTCCTGCCCATGAACCGGGCGACGACCTCCTCGGGGGTGTGGGCCCACCCGAGCTCGGTGAGCATCCGGGCCTCGACCACGACCGTCAGCCGTTCGGTGTCGACGAGGACTCCGTCGCAGTCGAAGATCACCAGGTCGAACCTCACGGCGCTGCCTCCAGAGGTCGTGTGGGACCGACCAGGGTATCCGCGAAGCGCGCGGGAAGCGGCGAGGGTCTGAGTCCCGTGTCGCCGCGCAAGATCGGCGTCGAGGAAGAACTGATGCTGGTGAATCCGGACACCGGAGAGCTGACCGCGGTGTCGCAGAAGGCAGTCCCGCACGGGATGTGTTCGCGTCCCTCGTCCGGCACACCGCCGATGCTCTGGACGATGCGGGCGACCGGGAGGTGGTGGAGTCGGCCTTCGAGCACCTGATGTCGCGGGGAAACGGGGCGTCCCGGCAGCGGGCGGTTTACGAGTCCAAGGGTGATCTCGCGGCCGTCGTCAAGGATCTTCGGGAGCGCACTGAAGCGCCGTGGGCGGAGTCCGCTGATGGTCAGCGACGGAGGCGCTTACGCGTGCGACGTGCTTGCTTCTTCAGCCGCTTGCGTCCTTGCTTGAAGGCGTCACCAGGGGAGGAGTCGGGCATCGTGTCCTTGGCCTTGCGACGCTTCTTCCGCAGAGACTTGCCTGCCTCCTCGACCGGATGCGAGATCGACCGCGGCATGAAGAGTTTCATCGCGACCCCGAAGAGCTTCCGCGACATGAGCAGGAGCGGAAGCCCCAGCGGGAGCAGGATCAGGGTGATGCTCAGAACCGCCCCTAGCAGGCCGATCACGCAGGCCACGATCCAGAGCAGCGCGCCGCCCATGCCTCGCACCATCCTCATGGCTCTCCCTCCGTCCGACGAGTACTGGTCAGGTACCCAGAAAGGCGATTCGCATGTAGAAGACCGGCTGGTGCCCGCGGCCTTGCGTCGTACTCGTGACAGCGGCTAACGGCTCAGGCGACGTCGGCGTGGCGGCTGGGTTCGTACTCGATGACTGGACGGGTGGCGGGGTGGATGTCGATGGTGACGCCGGTCCGTGTCCTTGAGCCGGTGCGTGCGGTCCGGGTGTACTGGGTCCAGGCGGCGTCGCCGACGGTCTTCGGGATCGGGTGGGTGCCGGTGTGGTCGACGTGGAAGTACCAGCCGTGCGGGCTGCGCCAGAGGAACACGCCGGGGGTGGGTTGTCTCAGCCGCCAGCGGCCGTGCGTCTTCAGCCGGTGCGGGAACCGGCCGATCATCGCCAGGTTCGCCAGGTTGGTCTGCCCGGGTGGTCCGCCGTCGTCGGGGGACAGGTACGGGATGGTGTGTTCGGCGTCCCTGGTCCGGGACCGGTTGGTGGCCCAGGGGAACACGCAGACCGGGTTCCGCAGGTGCAGCGCCTCGCGCATCCGGGTCGGCGTCTCATAGCCGTCGACCGGGGCCTGGTCGGCGACGTCGATCACCGGGGTGATCCTCACCCGGCAGTGGTCGCCGAGGATCTCGATGGCCTGGGCGGGGGTGATCGGGCCGACCCCCTCGAACCGGGCCACCCCGGCCCCGTCCCGGGTGAAGGAGTCGGAGCTCATGTGCAGGTACAAGGTGGCGGCCGGCAGCAGCCTGGCCGGGTCGACCCGGACCACCGGCCGGGTGAACGCGCCCGGATCCCCGGTGATGTGTCCCTCACCGTCACAGGCCGGACACGGGTGGGTCTCCGGCCCCGGGTCATCGGCGTCGTTCTGGGACGGATGCAGATCGCGCTCACCGACCCGCTCCGGCTCCGGGTCTGCCTCCGGCTCCGGGTCTGCCTCCGACCCCGGCTCATCGGCATCGTCGCATCGGCCCGTCATCGCCGGAGTCATCGGCGGCAGCGCCATTCTCGCCGCCGTGAGTGGGGTCGGCGGTGCCGCTGGCGGCCGGGTTCTCGCCGTCGGGCAGGATCCCGGCGGCGAAGTCCTCGAGCAGCGCGAGCGCCCGGGCCGGGTTGGCCAGGATCCCGATCGCCTTGGCGCGGCGGACCTGGACCGGGTCGCTGTCCCCGGTGAGCCGCAGGATCTGCGCGATCCGGTCACACATCGCGGTAAAGAAGATCACGTCCCCGGCCTGGGCCTTGGCGACCAGGGTCTTCAGGCCGTACTCGTTGCACTGCCCGGTGCGCACGAACCGGTCCAACGCCGCCGCCTTGCGCCGTGCCTCCGCGGCCTGGGGGTCGACCTCGATGATCCTCGCCTCGACCCGGTCCAGGAACCGGGTCCAGGCCATCGTCGTGTACCCGTCGACCACGGCCGCGTCCACCCAGCGGGCCTGGTCGCGGGACAGCCCGGCGGCCGCGGTCAGGTGCGCCACCTTGCGGGCCTGCCAGACCCGGACCCGACCCGCCCCGATCCCGGCCCACGAGGCCGGGTGCCGGTGCCGCAGGTCCAGGCCGTCACAGATCAGGTGCTCACCCGCCGCCGGATGCATCTGGTTGACCGCCGCGAACTCCGCCGCCGCGAACTCCAGCACCCGCGGGGTGCCATCCGCGCCGACCCGGACGAACCGCTCGGTGCCCGGCAACACCCCACCCGCACCACCGGTGCCGTCGGCCCGGGCGTCCTCGGCGTGCAGGTCGGCCCAGTGCACCGCCAAGAACAGCTCCCGGGCCTCCGCATCGAGCAGCGCGCACCGGTTCCCGGCCAGCGCACCCAGGGTGCCCGCCCGGTCCAGCTCATCGATCCCGCGTTGCTCGAACATGAGTCAAACCTATAAGCCGCCTCCGACAGTTTCCGGCGCCGAGAACCCTTGTCCACAACGAGAGCAAGGAGATCCGGGCGTCTCGACAAGCGGGTCTCGACAGGCTCGACCGTCGGGCGCGTCGGGGCAAGGCATCGTCCGTCCGGGCGGTAGGGCAGTAGGCCGAAGCCCTTGGTGGCTGTCGCGTGCGTCCGTCGTACCTGCTTAGGTGGAGCGGTGGAGCCAGCGATCCCCGGAAGGACGTGCGGAATCGATGAGTGAGCCCTGGTGGAAGAGCGCCGTGGTGTACCAGATCTACCCACGCAGCTTCGCCGACTCGAACGGCGACGGAACGGGTGATCTACGGGGGATCATCGACCGACTCGACTACATCGAGGCACTGGGCGTCGACGTGGTGTGGCTGTCCCCGGTCTACCCGTCGCCGATGGACGACAACGGGTACGACATCAGCGACTACCAGGACATCGAACCGCTCTTCGGCACCATGGACGACTTCGACGAGCTGGTCAGGAAGTTGCACGAACGGGGCATCAAGCTCCTGATGGACCTCGTCGTCAACCACACCTCCGATGAGCACCCGTGGTTCGTTGAGTCCCGGTCCAGCAAGGACAACCCGAAACGCGACTGGTACTGGTGGCGACCGGCGCGGCCGGGGATGACGCCGGGGGAACCGGGCGCGGAGCCCAACAACTGGGGATCATTCTTCTCCGGGTCCGCGTGGATGTACGACAAGCAGAGCGAGGAGTACTACCTCCACCTGTTCTCCAAGAAGCAGCCCGACCTGAACTGGGAGAACCCGGAGGTCCGCGAGCACATCTACGGCATGATGCACTGGTGGCTGGACCGCGGCGTCGACGGATTCCGGATGGACGTCATCAACTTCATCTCAAAGGTCACTGACCTGCCGGACGGCGTGGTCAGCCCGGGGGAGCAGCATGGCGATGGCACGCCGTACGTGTTCTCCGGCCCGAGGATCCACGAGTTCCTCCAGGAGATGCACCAGCAGGTGTTCCAGGGGCGGGACAAGGTCCTGCTCACCGTCGGGGAGATGCCGGGCGTCACGGTGGAGGATGCGGTGCTGTTCACCTCCCCGGAACGAAACGAGGTCGACATGGTGTTCCAGTTCGAGCACATGGGTGTGGACTGGGGCAACGACAAGTGGGACGTGCAGCCGTTCTCGCTGCCGCTCCTCAAGGCCTCGCTCGGGCGTTGGCAGCGAGGGCTCGCCGAGCGCGGGTGGAACAGTCTGTACTGGAACAACCACGACCAGCCGCGTGTCGTGTCGCGGTTCGGTGAGGACGGACAGTTCCGGGTCCGTTCCGCGAAGATGCTCGGGACCGTGTTGCACATGCACCGCGGTACGCCGTACATCTTCCAGGGCGAAGAGCTCGGGATGACCAACAGCGAGTTTCACGACATCGACGACTTCCGGGACATCGAGGCGATCAACGAGTACAACGCCGCCGTGGCGCTGGGGAAGAACCCGGAGGATGTCCTCGCCTCGTTGCGGTCGATGGCTCGCGACAACGGCCGGACCCCGATGCAGTGGGACGACACTACGTACGCCGGGTTCACCAGCGGCCAGCCGTGGATCGGCGTGAACCCCAACTACAAGGAGATCAACGCCGCGGCCCAGACGCTCGACAAGGAATCGGTGTTCTGCCACTACCAGCGGCTGATCCGGCTGCGGCACACCGAACCGGTGGTCGCGCACGGCGACTTCACCATGCTCCTGGCCGACCATCCGTACGTCTATGCGTTCATGCGTCGCCTGGACGACGTGGAGCTGCTCGTGCTCGGCAACTTTTGCTCCGAGCAGCAGCGAGTCGACCTTCCCGACGTGGACGTCTGGCTGACGAGCGACGTGCTGCTCACGAACGTTTCCCAGGAGCATCTCGACGAGCAGTCACTGCGCCTCGCTCCGTGGGAGGCGCGGATCTACCGCAGAGAGCTGTGAGTCCCCGATCTTGATGAGGTTGCGTGTCACACGTTGGCGCCGCGTGCCGCCACCGGCCAGAGGTCGACGACGTGGCCGTTCTGCACGATCACCAGGTCGTCGGCGAGGTTGACCGCGTTGCAGACATGGTTGGGTACGACGCGCACCTTCTCGCCGAGCGACGGGGTGGGGGAACCGTCCCACGCGACGGTGGCGTGGTGCTCCGAAAGCGCCGTGATCCTGGCGGCAGGGTGGTCGAGAAGCCTGCCGAAGCCGGTTGTCCAGGAGGGACGGTCCGCGCCGAGGACCTTGCTGCCGGTGTCGAGGACGACGTTGCCGGCCGCGTGGCTCACCACTGTCGCAAGAGCCGTCAGAGCGACCTGCTCGGGGGCGCAGGTGCCCAGCTCAAGCTGCTGCGCGTCGCCGAAGACATAGACGCCGGGACGGATCTCCGTCAGCGTCCCGGGGGTGATGTGCTTCGCGCTCGGCGTGGAGCCGCCGCTGACCGTCTGGGGTTCAATGCCCTTGTCCCGCAATGAGTCTGCGGCTCTCGTGAGCGCATCTTCCTCCTGCGCGGCCACGTGCTCCGGCTGTCCCGGGGCATAGCTGTGGCCGGGGAACGTGAACACCCCGCGTACGTCGAGGCCGGCATGCCGTGCTTGCTCTGCGACAACCCCGGCCTCATCCGGTTGCACGCCGGTCCGGCGGTGGCCGCTGTCCACCTCGACCAGGACCCCCACCGCAGATACGTCGTCCCCGAGCTGAGCCGCCAGCGCGCGCGCACCAATGGGGGAGTCCACCCCAATTGTCAAACTGACATTTTCCATGAGGTAGCGCAGCCGCCGACCCCTGGTCTGGTCGACCCACAACGGGTACGCGATGAACAGGTCGTCGAAGTCGGCGGCGCCGAGAATCTCCGCCTCGGCCACGGTGGCAACGGTCAGTCCCGAGGCACCAGAACGAATCTGCCTGCGTGCGATCTCAATGCACTTGTGGGTCTTGGCGTGCGGGCGGAGACGTACGCCGACAGCGCTGGCATGCTCCGCCATCGAGCCCAGGTTCCGGTCGAGGACATCGACGTCGACGACGAGCACCGGAGTGGTCACGTCATGGGGGAGTGCCATGTCAGTCGAGGTGCAGCGGTTGGTCGTGAAGGATCCGCTGGTAGAGGCTGTGGTCCTCCCACATGTCGTTGATGAAGACGTACGCGGGCGCCATCCCGAACTGGGTGAACCCGCACCGGAGAAGGACGCGTTGGGACGGTTCGTTGCGAATCAGCGTGCCCGCCTCGACGCGGTGCAGCCCGATCTTCATGGCCTCGTCGCAGACAAAGCCCACCGCCGCGGTTGCCACGCCCTTGTTCACCTCGTCCTTGTCCACCCAGTAGCCGAGGCTGGCGCTGTGGAACGCGCCCCGCACGATGGTGTTGAGGTTGACCCGACCGACGATACGGTCGCCGGAGACAATCACGTATGACGCCAGCTGGCCCGCCTCGATGACATCAAGGTGTCGCTCGAGCTCCGCCTGCTGGCCCTCGAGAGTGAAGAACGTGTCGCCGCGTCTGGGGGACCACGGGGCGAGGTGCTCACGGTTCCGCCGGAGGGCAACGGTCAATGCGGCGGCATCGGATCCCGCCAGAGGACGAATGGTGTATCCGCTGGGGAAGGTGCTCACCCGCAGGATCGTAGCCGGGCCCACCCTGTCGGGTGCGCCGACTAGTGTGGCGACCTCCTGGAGTCAGCCCCCGAGGAGCCCGCATGGCGAACCGCAAGCACGGTCATCCCACACCGGCAACGGACACCGAGATCCGTCACGAGAACTGGGACCGGCAAGACATCTCCGGTCAGAGACACATGCGGGTCGCGTTCCTGGACGTCGACATGACCGAGCTGACCAACGCCGGTGGGGTGTTCGACGAGTGCACGTTCCGGGACGTGCAGTTCAACGCCTCGACGCATACCGACGCTGCCTTCACGAACTGCACGTTCACGCATTGCTCGTTCTTCGACGCGACGTTCGCCCGCTGCAAGCTAGTGGGCAGCATGTTCAGCCGCTGCACGTACGGCGTGATGAAGGTGGCCGGCGGGGACTGGTCGTTCGTCGGGCTCCCCGGAGCCAAGTTGAGCAACACCACGTTCGAGGACGTGCGAATGCGCGAGGCCGACCTGACAGGGACGTCCTTCGAGGGCGCGAAGCTGCTCCGGGTCGACCTGTCCGGCGCCTGGCTGCACGGCGCAAAGCTGTCCGGGTGCGACCTCCGCGGCTCCGACCTGTCGACACTCGACCCGTTGGCCACCGAGGTCCACCGGGCGGTGATCGACGTGGACCAGGCGGTGGTGGTCGCAGGCGCCGTCGGGTTCGACGTACGACCCCTGTGAGACCGGCTCGCCGCAGGCACGCCCAAGTGGGCTCACGACCCGAACGCGATTCGGGTGCCTAGCCGGGGATCTGGATCTTCTGCACGGCCCAGCCATTTCCGTCGGGGTCGCTGAAGAACACGAATCGGCCCTAGGGGTCAGCTGGACCAACCGGATGTCGTCGCCGACCCGCTGGTCGTGGTCAGCGGTGAAGCCGGCCCGTAGGTGTAGGACGCCTTTGGCACGTCCGCCTTCTTCGAGCAGGTCGGGGAAGGGGTGACCCCTTCCCGGACGCTCCCGCCTTCATTGGTTGACATAATGTCGCTTATCGGCGCTAAGGCAACGAATCGCGCAGCGTGCCGCGTCCGCAACTCGTCTGACGGTGTCCGCGAGGGCCTCGTCAGGTGCCGACGTAGGCCGCGAGGTGCTCGCCGGTGAGGGTGGAGCGGGCGGCGACGAGGTCGGCGGGTGTGCCCTCGAAGACGATCCGGCCGCCGTCGTGGCCGGCGCCGGGGCCGAGGTCGATGATCCAGTCGGCGTGCGCCATGACCGCCTGGTGGTGCTCGATGACGATGACCGACTTGCCGGAGTCGACGAGCCGGTCGAGCAGGCCGAGCAGCTGCTCGACGTCGGCGAGGTGGAGGCCGGTGGTCGGCTCGTCGAGGACGTAGACGTCGCCCTTCTCGGCCATCTGGGTGGCCAGCTTGAGCCGCTGCCGCTCGCCGCCGGACAGCGTGGTGAGCGGCTGGCCGAGGCTGAGGTAGCCGAGCCCGACGTCGGCGAGCCGGTCGAGGATCTTGTGGGCGGCCGGCGTGCGCGCCTCGCCGGCGCCGAAGAACTCCTCGGCCTCGGTCACCGACATCGCGAGCACCTCGCTGATGTCCTTGCCGCCGAGCGTGTACTCCAGCACCGACGCCTGGAACCGCTTCCCCTCGCACTCCTCGCAGGTGGACTCGACGGTGGCCATGACGCCCAGCTCGGTGTAGATGACGCCGGCGCCGTTGCAGGTGGGGCAGGCGCCCTCGGAGTTGGAGCTGAAGAGCGCCGGCTTCACGCCGTTGGCCTTCGCGAACGCCTTGCGGATCGGGTCGAGCAGTCCGGTGTACGTCGCCGGGTTGCTCCGTCGCGAACCGCGGATCGCGCCCTGGTCGATCACCACCACGCCGTCGCGGCCGGCGACCGAGCCGTGGATCAGCGAGCTCTTGCCGGAGCCGGCGACGCCCGTGACCACGCAGAGCACCCCGAGCGGGATGTCGACGTCCACGTCCTGGAGGTTGTGCGTCGACGCGCCGCGGACCTCCAGCGCGCCGGAAGACGAACGCACCGATTCCTTGAGGGTCGCCCGGTCGTCGAGATGGCGGCCGGTGATGGTGTCGCTCCCCCGCAGCCCCTCCACGGTGCCCTCGAAGCAGACGGTGCCGCCCTCCGTGCCGGCGCCGGGGCCGAGGTCGACGACGTGGTCGGCGATCGCGATCGTCTCGGGCTTGTGCTCCACGACGAGCACGGTGTTGCCCTTGTCCCGCAGCTGCAGCAGCAGGTCGTTCATCCGCTCGATGTCGTGGGGGTGCAGGCCGATCGTGGGCTCGTCGAAGACGTAGGTGACGTCGGTGAGCGACGAGCCGAGGTGGCGGATCATCTTGGTGCGCTGCGCCTCTCCCCCGGACAGGGTGCCCGACGGCCGGTCGAGCGAGAGGTAGCCCAACCCGATCTCCGCGAACGAGTCGAGGAGGTGCTGCAGCCCGGTGAGCAGCGGGGCCACCGACGGCTCGTCGAGGCCCCGGACCCAGTCGGCCAGGTCGCTGATCTGCATCGAGCAGACGTCGGCGATGTTCTTCCCCTTGATCTTCGACGACCGGGCCTCCTTGCTGAGCCGGGTGCCGTCGCACTCGGGACAGGTCGTGAACGTCACCGCCCGCTCCACGAAGGCGCGGATGTGCGGCTGCATCGCGTCGACGTCCTTGGAGAGCATCGACTTCTGGATCTTCGGGATCACGCCCTCGTAGGTCAGGTTGATCCCCTCGACCTTGATCTTGGTCGGCTCCTTGTAGAGCAGGTCGTGCAGCTCCTTCTTGGTGAACTTCCCGATCGGCTTGTCCATGTCGAAGAAGCCGGCAGCCGCTGAAGATGCGGCCGTACCAGCCGTCCATGCTGTAGCCGGGGATCGTGAGCGCGCCCTCGCTGAGCGACTTGCTGTCGTCGTACAGCGCGGACAGGTCGAAGTCGGTGACCGAGCCCATGCCCTCGCAGCGCGGGCACATGCCGCCCTGGTAGACGACGTTGCGCACCACGGTCTTCTCGCCCTGCGCCCTTGTCGACGGTCATCGCCGCCGCTCGCCGTCCGCGTCGGGACGTTGAACGAGAAGGCGGTGGGCGGGCCGATGTGCGGCTTCCCGAGCCGGCTGAAGAGGATGCGCAGCATCGCGTTGGCGTCGGTGGCGGTGCCGACGGTGGAGCGGGGGTTGGCGCCCATCCGCTCCTGGTCGACGATGATCGCCGTCGTCAGGCCGTCGAGCACGTCGACCTCGGGCCGCGCCAGCGTCGGCATGAAGCCCTGCACGAAGGCGCTGTAGGTCTCGTTGATCAGCCGCTGCGACTCCGCGGCGATCGTGCCGAACACCAGCGAGCTCTTGCCCGAGCCGGAGACGCCGGTGAACACCGTCAGCCGGCGCTTCGGGATCTCGACGCTGACGTCCTTGAGGTTGTTCACGCGCGCGCCCTGCACGCGGATCAGGTCGTGGCTGTCGGCGACGTGCAGCGCAGGCGACTGCGTGTCCGTCCTCGTGGCCATGCTCATCGTGTCTCCATCTGTTGGGCGGGGCCGCCTTCGCGGTCTCCGTCGGCGTCGCCTGGCTCGATCTGACCAGCTTCGCGCAGTACGTCTGGTTCTCCTTCGCTTCGGCCCGTGGACCTCGAGCCCCGGCCACGCGGCGCGCCCGGCCGAGGCGTCAGACCAACCAGCGGCCGTCGCGCATCAGCTCGCGGTCGGGCAGCTCGTTCACCTCGCGCCAGGCCTGGATGCGGCGCGGGGAGATGCGGAACCAGCGGTACGGCGTGGCCAGCGCACGCGGGTCGAAGCCGGTGCGCGCGGCGAACCGGTCACCCCGCTGCTGCGGCAGCGCGTCGATCTCGAGGACCTCGACTTCGCCCTCGATCATGGACACGTCGCGGGTGTGGCCCAGCCCCAGCCGAACGGTCCGGGTGGCGGCCAGGTTCCTGCCGGTCGGGCTGTCCGTCGGCGTGGCCACCAGCAGCGCCTCGCCGTCCCAGTCGAAGGACAGCGGCACCAGATACGGCGCACCGTCCGCCGAGGCACTGGCCACCCAGACATCGATGTCGTGGGTGAGCCGATGCTCGGTGTCGCGACGACGCTGAGCGCGGGAGCGGGGGTCGGCACTCATCGGTCCTGGAGCAGCCCGAGGACGTTGCCATCGGGGTCGGTGACGGTGGCCACCAGGCGGCCGCCACCGACGTCGTGCGCGGGCTCCTTCACGGTGGCACCCGCGGCGGTCACCTCGGCCAGCTTCGCCTCGATGTCCGGCACGTGCCAGTAGGCCACCGGCGAGGTCATGCCCTGCGGTCCACCGCCCGGCACCAGCCCGATGTGCTGGCCCGCGGCCTCGAAGCCGACGTAGTAGGACTCGTCGGTCTGCGGCGGTACGCCGAGCAGGGCGGCGTACACCGCCTTGGCCGTCGCCAGGTCGGACACGGGATGCAGCACGGTCTTGATTCCCTGGGTGGAAGAGCCGGTCATGGTCACTCCTGAAGTCGTGGGTCTGGTCGGGATTGTCTGGCTAAGACGAACGGGAAGTCCGGAAATCGACAGCCCCATCGCCCCGGATGGCGATTTCGCTGGGGCCTCCGGCTAAGGGCCTAGCGAGGCGCAGCCGGTGAACGTCACCACGCACCCAGGGTCTCCATGTCGCGGAGGACCTGTGCGGCCTCGCGCACGTCGTCGGGGTCGTTCGCGAGGGCGGCGACCTTCACCGCAGATGGTGGGTCTCCTGCAGCCCGTACACCGGAGTGTCGATGCCCTCCAGCCGCGCCTTGAGCTGGAGCCCCAGGTAGAGCGAGTAGTGCCGGGACTGGTGCAGGTTCCCGCCGTGGAACCAGAGAGCCGGCTGTTGGGTCGGCTTCCACATGTTGCGCTGTTCGCCTTCCCAGGGGCCCGGATCCTTGGCGGTGTCCGAGCCGAGGCCCCACACCTTTCCCACCCGGTCGGCGACCTCCTGGGAGATCAGGTCCGCGGCCCAGCCGTTCATCGAACCGTAGCCGGTGGCGTAGACCACAAGATCCGCGGCCAGCTCGGAACCGTCGTCCAGGACGACGGAATGCTCCTTCAGCTCGCGGACCGAGCCGATCTTCAGCTTGATGTCGCCGTTGGCGACGAGGTCTGCGGCCCCCACGTCGATGTAGTAGCCGGACCCGCGCCGCAGATACTTCATGAACAGGCCCGAGTCGTCGTCGCCGTAGTCGAGCAGGAAACCCGCCTTCTCGAGCCGGGCGTAGAAGTCGGCGTCCTTCTCGCGGATCGCGTCATAGACCGGGATCTGGAACTCGTGCATGATCCGGTACGGCAGGGACGCGAACGTCATGTCGGCCTTCTCCGTGGTCATGCCGCTGGCCACGGCCCGTTCGGAGTACAGGTCACCCAGGCCGATGTCCATCAACGAGTCCGACTTCACGATGTGCGTGCTCGAGCGCTGCACCATGGTCACGTCCGCGCCGTTCTCCCACAGTGCGGCGCAGATGTCGTGGGCCGAGTTGTTGGAGCCGACCACGACGGCCTTCTTCCCGTCGTACCCCTCGGGCCCCGGATGGTCCGAGGAATGGTGCTGGTCGCCGAGGAAGGTCTCCATGCCCTTGAACGCCGGCACGTTCGGCTTCCCGGACATGCCCGTGGCCAGCACCAGCTGTTTGGGCCGGAGCGTGACCTCCTCGCCGTCCCGGTCTACGACGACGACCCATTCGCCGTTCGCCTCGTCGTACGTCGCACGTTTGCAGGTCGTCGAGCTCCAGTAGTTCAGCTCCATGACCTTCGTGTAGTACTCCAGCCAGTCGCCGATCTTGTCCTTGGGCGAGAACACCGGCCAGTTCTTCGGAAAGTCGATGTACGGGAGGTGGTCATACCAGACCGGGTCGTGCAGACAGAGCGACTTGTAGCGCTTACGCCATGCGTCGCCGGGGCGCCCGTGGCTGTCGACGATGATCGTGGGCACATCGAGCTGACGGAGCCGTGCGCCCAGCCCGATCCCGCCCTGGCCGCCGCCGACCACGACGACGTACGGCTGCTCGCGGTAGCCCAGGGTCGCCGCCTCCGACTGCCGTTTCTCGAGCCAGGTCCTGCGCTTCTTGTCCGCACCGTGTTCGGCACCCATCGGGCGCCTGTCGTTGGACGGCTCCTCGAAACCCTTCAGCTCATACAGGGTGGTGAGCAACGTCCAGCACTTGCCGTCCTTGAGCCGCAGGTGGCCACGTCCGCGTCCGGCCGCCGTCTCGAAGGCGATCCAGCTGTCCGTCACACCCCCCGTCTCACCTGGCTCCTCACCCTCTCTGACCCGGAAGCCGGTCGGGCGGACGTGCTCGAGGGTCGCTCGGAGCATGTCGGAGACCCCGGCCGGACCTTCAACCGTCTTGATGTTCCAGGTGAACGAGACCAGATCACGCCAGTAGCTGTCCTCGAGGAACAGCGCCGAGACGGCGTCGCTGTCACCGGCGGTCAGGGCCGACTGGAACTGCGAGAGCCAGCTCTCTACCGCGCGTCGCGGCTCCGCCATGGCGGAGCCCGCGGACTGAGTGGCGGTGGTGGTCATCAGTTCTCCCGACGTCAGCGACTCACGTGAGCACATCTCGGATCCTCGTCCGGGCCCCCAGTCGTGTCAATGACCAGTCATCCGGCGCCGAGAATCGCCTCCAGCTCGCGGATCGACGTGGGTGTGCTGCGGTGCACGACTCCGCTCCACCCCAGCTCGCGTGCAGCCACGACGTGCCCCTCGACGTCGTCGAGGAAGACCACCTCACGTGGCTGCACGCCGAGCCGTTCGCAGGTGAGCGCATAGATCTCCGGCTGCGGCTTCATCATGCCCACCTCGTGGGAGTACACGATGGTGTCCGTGACGTCCTCGAAGCCGTACCGCCGCTGCTCCTCGCGGCGGGCGCCGTCGGCGGAGTTGCTCAGAATCCCCGTCTTGTAGTTCGCGCGGAGGCCGGCGAAGTAGTCGAAGAGCTCCTG
>CAWHPY010000022.1:0-19591 GCA_963831375.1 uncultured Actinomycetota bacterium
CTCGGCACGCTCTGCGCGGGCGTGCTGGGCGGCGATCGAGGCCTGCAGGAAGTACTTCCCGACCGGCTTCCCGCGCGCGGCGAGCTGCTCGGCCTGCTGCAGGGCGGCCATCCCGCGCCGGATCAGCAGCTGGTCCCACCGCGTCCGGTCCTGCGCCTCCAGCAGGACCGGCGCGCCGTGCTCGTCGAGCCGGGCGGCCATCCGCGAGCCCTGGATCTCCAGCAGCGCCTGCAGTCCGAGCACCTCGGGCTCGTCGGGAGCGACGTGCGGCCAGCATGCGCGCGAGCCTCATCGCCTCGCTCGCCAGGTCGGGGCGCATCCAGTCCTCGCCAGCGGTGGCGGTGTAGCCCTCGTTGAAGATCAGGTAGATCACGGCCATGACGTCGTCGAGACGCCTGGTCCGCTCCGGCCCCGTGGGCAGCTCGAACTCGGCGTGAGCCGCGGACAGGGTCTTCTTGGCTCGCGAGATGCGCTGGCCCATGGTGGACTCGGTGGACCAGGAACCCGCGGGCGATCTCGGCGGTGGTGAGTCCTCCGACCAGGCGCAGCGTCAGCGCGGCCCGGGACTCGGCGGTCAGGGAGGGGTGGCAGGACAGGAAGATGAGCCGCAGGACGTCGTCCTCGATGTAGTCGACCTGGGCGTCGAGGTCGGGCATCTCCTCCTCCTCTCCCCCGCGGGCATGCTCGAGCTCCGCGACCTTGCGGCGAAGGTTGTCCGCGCGCCGGAAGTGGTCGATGCCGCGCCGCTTCGCGGTGGTCATCAGCCACGCGATCGGGTTCTCCGGGACGCCGGTGGTGGGCCACTGCTCGAGCGCGGCCACGAGTGCGTCCTGCGCCAGGTCCTCGGCGAGCTCCACATCACGGGTCATCCGGGTGAGGGCGCCGACGAGGCGGGCCGACTCGGCCCGCCACGCGGCGAAGATGGCCTCGGTCGGGTCATCCGCACTGGTCTCTGCCGGCACGATGCCAGCGTAGTGAGTCCCGTTCAGTCGCCGGGCGCCTCCGGGCCTGTGGAGATCTGGCGCAGGGTCGAGATCACGGTGACCTCGGGCCAGTACTTCGCGTGCAGCTCGGCGAACTCCTGCTGATCGGCCACGGCCTCCTCGAGGGTGTCGTACTGCATGATGGCCCAGCCGCCGACGACCTCCTTGGCCTCGGCGTACGGTCCGTCGACCCGGCTGACCTCGCCCTGGCGGACCACGAAGTTCACGGCGTCCTCGGTCCCGTACAGACCGCCGCCGTCGAGGAACACGCCCTTGGCGGCCTGTTCGCCGATGTGGGCGTCCATCGCGTCGAACAGCGCCTGCGGCGGCGTGCCGACGCCCTCTTCCATCCTCACGAATCCCATGAAACGCGGCATCTCGATCACTCCTACTGGTTGCTGGGGAGTTGCTTCTCGCACGTACGTCGAACGGCTGCCAGGCTCTTCGACATCGACCATTGAGGTTTCTTCAGACCTGCCGCCATCCTGCGTGGCGGCACCAGCGTGCGAGTAAAGCGCCTCGGCACAGCCAGCGGTGCACCCATTCGCTCATGAGGTCGACCGGCGCACCCCGGTCTGTGCGTGCGTCTTCCCGCCGCGTGAGCGGCTGCGTAACTCCGCCGCCGGCGGACTCATCCAGCATCCCGGCACAGCAGGGGCTCGACCCGGTAACCCAGACGCCGTGCCCGGAGAACCGGTCAGGTTCCGCCCTCACACCAGAGGTAGACCGAGAATCGGAGGCAGGACTCTGCGAAATGGTCCCTGGCCCGGCCGAGCCGAGCGCAGCCAGCTGACCTGACCGAATCGCGCTGACTCGATAGCGTGCAACGCATGCCCATCAAACTCGAGAACGTCGGGATCGCCGTCCGCGACCTCGAAGCGACGATCGCCTTCTTCACCGACCTCGGGCTTACCGTCCTCGGCCGTGACACGGTCAGTGGAGAGTGGACCGACACAGCCGTCGGCCTCGACGGCAACCACGCCAACATCGCCATGCTCCAGACGCCAGACGGCAACGGTCGCCTCGAGCTCTTCGAGTACATCCACCCCGACGCGATCGAGACGGAGCCCACCCGGCCCAACGAGATCGGCATGCACCGCGTGGCCTTCTCGGTCGACGACATCGACGAGGCCCTCGAGATCGCCGCGAGGCACGGCTGCCACCCGCTGCGCGGCGTGGCGACCTATGGGGACGTGTACAAGCTCACCTACGTCCGCGGCCCCAGCGGCATCATCGTCATGCTTGCCGAGGAGCTGAAGAAGAGCTGACCCCGGGTCGATCCTCATCGGGCGCCCGGCAGGCACGGCGGGCATTTGGGCGGTGTGGCAAGGGTGCGTCACTCCGCCGCGATTGACGCGTCGAGCGAGGGTCCGCCGGACGAGCCGGAGTCCAAATCAGACTGAGTGCGCCGTCCAGGCCACCTCCGCATGCGTCGAGCGCCAAACTTCCCCGCGTATTCCCCACAGATCCCCGTAGACAGCCGGATCTGGCCGGACATTGTCGGACGAACGCGAAAGAGCCTCTGCCCGGTAAAACACCAGGTCAGAGGCTCTTTTCAGTCTGTGGCAGGTGCAGGATTCGAACCTGCGTAGGTATACACCGACGGATTTACAGAACGACGATGCCCACCCGCTGACCTGCACGTTTACAACCCAAGAGCGAAACTTCCGCAGAACTTCCCACGGAGATCGCAGCTGACCACCCGTCGGTATGCGCCCCGATGGCGATGTGGCTGGCGACCGCTTTCCAAGCGGACGATCTTGCTGCACGGTCGCGGCCAGAATGGCGTGTGAAGTAGCGATGGGCCAACTGGTCGACGCCTCCGCGACACTTCGGTCCACGGCCGGTCCCGCGTTAAGCCACTGGTCACGAATGCCTTTCCCGGCCTGACCGAGGACGAAAACCCAACAAGGACTGCCTGTTTCCCATGGTTCTGTTGTGGTTCGCGACCACGGTGAATCGACCAACGGCATCGGATCAACGCTGCAATTGTCGATTGAACTGTCGCGCGCGCTTCGCTGAAGACGCACCCACTCGTTTCGTCGTCAGCTCGTCCATCGGCAGTCGTCAGAGAGGTAGGGGTGACAGTCGAGACAACGAAGTTCCTTGCATCCCGCGCACGTTGAAAGTTGAGCTCCACAGGCACATTGCCCTGAGCTGGCGACGGGTTGCTTCCTTGCCGCCTGCACGGAAGGCGGATTACCTTTCTTGGACGGCTTGCCCGGGGCATTAGTCGCGCCCGCGAGAAACAACCCTCCAATGGCCGCAGCGAGCACAGAGGCCCCCAAAATTCCAACCTTGGCATCGTCAACCAGCTGATCGTTGCCTGGGAACGACAATCCGGCAATGAACAGTGACACGGTGAACCCGACGCCGCCCACCAGCCCGAGTCCGGTCATGACGGCCCAGTCGGTCTCGCGCGGTAGCCGACCCACGCCGGTCCTGATCGCCAGCAACGAGGCCGTGGTGATCCCGATGACCTTGCCGCCGAGGAGGCCGACGGCAACGCCAAGGGTGACATCGGAGCCGAGTGCGTCACCGATGACGCCGCCGCGGAGGTCGATACCCGCGTTGGCTAGGGCGAAGACCGGGAGGACGACGTAGCTGCTGAACGGGTGCAGGACGTTCTGCAACCTGGCCACAATCGGCACCGACTCCCGAAGGAGAAACCGCATCTGGTTCAGTTCCTCGATGGTAAATGTGTCGTCTTCGAGTGCCTTGCGGATGTACAGCCGCGCGACGCTTTCCTGCAACAGCGGACGGGCCGGCGTGAGGAGGCCGACGATGACACCGGCGATAGTGGCGTGCACTCCGGACTGGTAGGTCGCGAACCACGCGAAGACCCCAGCGAGGACATAGACCGGCAGCGACCACACCCGCAGCCGCCGCAGAACCACGATCGCCATAAAGGTCAGCCCCGCGAGAGCAAGCCATCCGAACGAGAGGTCCGCGGTGTAGAAGACCGCGATGACAGCAATGGCACCGATGTCGTCGACAATGGCCAGGGTGAGGAGGAAGACACGTGCCGCCGGGGGAATCCTCCGTCCCAACACACCCAGCACACCGACTGCAAAAGCGATATCGGTGGCCATCGGGATACCCCATCCCGATGCCCCGTCGCCTCGGCCGACGATCAGGAAGTAGATGAAGGCGGGCACCACCATCCCCCCGAGAGCCGCAATGATCGGCAACGACGCCGCCTTGGGATCACGTAGGTGGCCAGCCACGATCTCGTACTTGATCTCGAGGCCGACGACGAAGAAGAAGATGGCCATCAGACCGTCGTTGACCCAGTGCTGCAGGTCCTCCGACATCTCGAACCCGCCGACGTTGAAGCTGACCTGGGTGTGCCAAAACGCGTCGTAGGCATCGGACCAGGCGGAGTTCGCCCAGACCATCGCGACCATGGCCGCGAGCAACAGCATCACGCCACCGGCCGCCTCGACCCGCAAGAACTCGGCGAGGGGTCGGCCCAAGTAACGCGCGAGGGCCCGATCACTCGCCAGAAAAACCGGCCCCTCGCGCCAGACCTTGTCGTCCGGCTGGCTCCGGCCGAGCCGGATCACGAACGGTCTCCTTGACCGGAAGCGCCCATCCGGGCGAGGAGCAGCTCAGCTAGGTGCACGGCCTTTCGGCCTGCCAGCTGTTCGATCTGTAGCCGGCACGAGTAGCCGTCTGCTAGAACGGGTTGGTCCGCGGGGTGGTCTCTCAGGGCGGGGAGCAGTGCCTCCTCGGCACAGGCAACCGACACGTCGTAGTGCCCTTCCTCGAACCCGAAGTTCCCTGCGAGTCCACAGCATCCTTCGTCGACACTGCGCACGGTGACACCGACGGACTCGAGGACGGCCCGATCGGGCACGGTGCCGAATGTTGCCCGCTGGTGGCAGTGGAACTGTGCTACCGCATCGGCTCTCGGCCCCAAGGTCGGGAGTGGCCGGTCTGCTATGACTTCGGCAAGTGAACGGATGCGGCCAGCGACCCGGGTCACCTGGTCCCCGCCGACGAGGTTTCCGGCGTCGTGCCGGAGCGCCGTCGCACAGCTCGGCTCGAGGGCAACGATGGGGGCGTCACCGGCGGTCTGGTCGAGGAGCCGGACCGAACGTCGCATGATCTTGCGTGCGACGTCGAGCTGTCCGGTGGACACCCAGGTCAGCCCGCAGCAGACGCTGGCCGGAGCCAGCTCGACGCGGTACCCGGCCTGTTCCAGCACGATGACCGCGGCACGAGCGATCTCGGGGGAGAACGACTTGGTGAAGGTGTCGACCCAGAGCACTACTGGGTTTCCGGAGTCATGTCCCTGATGGGAGCGATACCAACGGTGGAATGACCTTCCCGCCAGTCTGGGGAGCTCCCGCCGCTTGTCGATCCCGCCGACTCGTTTTGCCAACGCCTGGGCTACGGGAAGCGCGAGGATCCGGTTGCCGAGGTTCGGGGCTCGCCGTCCTGCGGCGAGCATGACGGGTAGCCAACCCATGCTGTAGTGCGACTTCGGGCGCAACCGGCCTCGATATCGCTGGTGCAGGAATTCTGCCTTGTAGGTGGCCATGTCGACGCCGACCGGGCATTCCGACGAGCAGGCCTTGCAGGAAAGGCAGAGGTCCAGCGCCTCGTTGACGGCCTCCGAGTTCCACCTGTCCGGCACGATCTCGCCGTCTAGCATCTCCGCCAGGATCCTGGCTCGTCCGCGAGTGGTGTGCCGCTCCTCGCCGGTGGCCCGGTAGGAGGGGCACATGCCACCTCCGCTGGTCTTGCGGCATGCGCCGACGCCGGTGCAGCGCCGTAGCGCCTTACTGAAGTCGCCGTCGTCGTGAGGGAACAGGAATCCCAGGTCCTGTGTGAGCGGCGCGGAGCGGGTGCCGCGGAGGTGGGCGTCCAACGGGTCCGGGTCGACCAGGACGCCGGGGTTCATGAGCCCCGTTGGGTCGAAGGCCCTCTTGAACGCGCCGAAGGCCGTGAGGACGCGCTCGCCGTACATGCGGTTCAACAACTCGGAGCGTGCCCGTCCGTCACCGTGCTCGCCCGAGAGCGAGCCGCCGTGCGACACGACCAAGTCTGCAGCGTCCTGTTGGAAGGTTCGGTAGTCCGTGCGGCCCCGCTCGGTGAGCAGGTCATGGTCGATCCGGACATGCACACATCCCTCACCGAAGTGCCCGTACACCATGCCCCTGCGGCCGCGGTCCGCCAGGAGCGACCGGAAGCCTTGGAGATATTCGCCGAGCCGTTCCGGAGGTACCGCCGCGTCTTCCCATCCTGGCCAGAACTCACGTCCCTCCGCGGATCTGCTGGCGAGGCCGGCCCCGCGTTCCCGTATCGCCCACATGGCCCGCTGCTCGAGCGGATCGGCGAGCACGGTGGTCGCGAGCGCACCTAGCTCCTTGGCACTAGCGACAAGCACGGCCACCTGGTCGGGAACGGCGTCTGCGTCGCCTCCAAGCTCGACCATCAGCCATGCCCGGCCCCGCGGAAGCTCGGGCCGCCCGGCCGCTCCCATCCGGAGGTCCGAGGTTCGCACCAACTCTTCGTCGATGCCCTCGACCGTGAGCGGCCCCATCGCCGCGACGACTGGTGCCGCGGTGGCCGCCGCGACCTCGTTCGCGAAGCCGAGGACCACGAGGGCGCGGACTCGGGGCTGCTGCTGCAGCCGCACCGTTGCCGAGGTGATCAGGGCGCACGTGCCCTCGCTGCCGACGAACGCCTTCGCCAGGTCGAACCCCCGTTCAGGAGCGAGATACTGCAGGCCGTATCCGGAGATCTGCCGGCCGAACCTGCCAAGGTTTGTTCGGATGTCGGCCAGGTACGTGTCACGCACTGCGTCGAGCCGCCCGTGCAGCGGCGTCGAACCCGTTGAGTCGTCCGAGCCCAGGGTGGCCGTTGACCCGTCGGGGAGCACGACGTCCAAGGAGACGACGTTGTCGGCCGTCGTGCCCCACGCGACCGAATGGGATCCGCATGCATTGGTCCCGATCATGCCGCCGATGGTGCATCGACTGTGGGTGGACGGGTCTACCCCGAACAAGAGGCCGTGGGGTGAGGCCGACTCCTGCAGTCGGTCCAGCACCACACCCGGCTGCACCACAGCGGTTCGCGACTCCACGTCAACCGCGGAGACCGCGTTGAGGTACCTGCTGAAGTCCACCACGACGCCCGGTCCGATCGCATTGCCGGCGCAGTTGGTTCCGGCTCCGCGACTCGTAATCGGAACCCCCTCGGCCGCGCATATCCCCACGAGTGCCAGCACATCCCCGGTATCGCGGGGGTATGCGACGCACTGCGGAACGACCCGGTGGTTCGACGCGTCGGTTGCGTAGATACCGAGCGTGCCCGCGTCGTCACGGACGTCGCCGCGCACGGCGGCCCGGAGGTGGGTAGGCAGGGATGTCACAACGTCGCGGCTTAGGCGTGCGGAGCGAACGTGACGGTGCGGCTTGAGGTGTAGAAGTCGAGGGCACCGGGTCCCTGCTCCCGCGGCCCGTAGCTGGAGTCTCGCTCACCGCCGAAGGGCGCATAGAAGTCCACGCCGGTGGTCGGAGCGTTGACCTTTACCATGCCTGTGCCGACTCGGTCGACAACGTCGAGGAGCTCACTTGCGTCACGGCCGTGCACGCTCGTGACCAGCCCGTACCGGACTCCCTCGGCCAGCGACACCGCTTCTCCGACGTCGGCCGCCGACAGGACGAGCGCGAACGGACCGAAGAGCTCCTCCTGGGCCAGCACATGATCGTTGCCAACACCGTCGGCGAGACCCGGCGAGACGAACCAGCCCTCACCGTCGACCGCGCAGCCGCCGGTTAGGAGACGTCCTCCCGCCGCGTGGACTAGCGCTGCCGCTTCGGCTACCCGGCTGCGTGATCCTTCGTTGATCACCGGCCCGAGCACCACTTCGGGATCGCGCGGGTCGCCGATCTTCAAGTTCTCCACGGCCGCCACCAGGGCTTCGCGTACCTCGCGCTGACGCAGCTCGGGACCTACGACCAAGATCCGGCGGGTCGCCGTGCACTTCTGCCCTGCAAAGCCCATGCTTGCGGCCGCCACCATGGCGGCAGTCGACGCAGCGTCCGCGTCCGGCAAGATGATGGCCGCATTCTGCCCGCCCATCTCGGCCTGTACCGGCTTCCCTCGAATTGTCGCCGCCACCGCGACCTGACGGCCGATCGCTTCCGACCCGGTGAACGAGACAACGTCTGAGGCTTCCACCACCGCCGCGCCTGTTTCCGCGCCGCCGGGAAGCACTTGGAGCAGACACGCTGGCAACACGTCATCGGCAAGCACCTCCAGCCAGAGCGCGCTCGCAAGTGCCTCCGGCGATGGCTTCAGCAGGACGGCGTTGCCGGCTGCGAGAGCGGGAGCAGCTTTCCACAGCGGGATGGCTAGCGGAAAGTTCCACGGCGTAATGAGTCCCGCGACGCCGTGTGGTCGGCGTTCGGTCCACAACTTGCCGGGCATGCTGGCCGGCATCACACTCCCGAGCGGCGAGAACGACTGCTGGGCGTAGTAGTCGAGGATGCTGACGGCCCTGGCCACCTCTCCCCGCGCTTCGGCCATCGGCTTCCCGACTTCACGCACGAGCAGTTCAGCCGCGGCGTCCGTCCGCTCCGCCAGCCGCACGGCGAGAGCCTTCAGGGCCGCCCCTCGGTGTGCCGATCCTGATGCCCACCACTCACGCTGAGCGCGTTGTCCGCGCTCAGCAGCCGGGTGGACCTCGGTTCGGCCGACCGGCCGTGCCGTCGCCACGAGGTCGTCGGGCGCCTGCGGGCTCCGGCTCTCGACCTCGCTGACCACGCCGGTGCCGGCATGGGGTTTCACAGTCACGGTTCCTACCTTCCTCAAGAATTGGGTTCAGCCGATATCTGACGTATGCAGGGCGCGGCGATCGCGTCGGTGTCCCATCAGGCGTGAGACCGCGAACGGAACCGTTACCACCGCGAAGACCCCGATGAGAATGCCCAGGGACACGGGCCGCTGTAGAACGATCAACAGGCTCCCCTCACCCATCGCCGAGGTCTGAACCAACGACTTCTCCAGCAGCGGCCCCAGCACCAGCCCGAGGACCAGCGGCGCAACGGGCCAGTCGAGACGCTTGAGCAGGTACCCCACGAGGCCGAAGACCAGGGCGATCCAAACGCTGAACATGCTGTTCCTGATCGAGTACGCGCCGACGAGGCTCGTGAAGATGATGATCGGATACATGTAGCCGTACGGAATGCGAAGTGTCTGTGCGAACAGCGGAGCCAGCGGCAGGTTGAGGACCAGGAGCAGGAGGTTCCCGATGAAGAACGACGCGATGAGGCCCCACACCAACGCCGGCTCGTTCTCGAACAGCAGTGGGCCGGGCTGGATCCCATACATCAGGAACGCTCCGAGGAGCACCGCCGTGGTGGCACCGCCCGGGATACCGAGTGTCAGCGTGGGGATGAAGTTGGCGTTCGCCGCAGCGTTGTTGGCGCTTTCCGGGGCGGCCACACCCGCGATTGCGCCCTTGCCGAAGTTCGCCCGGTCCTTCGAGACCCGCTTCTCGATGCCGTAGGCCATGAAGGATGCGAGGGTCGAGCCTGCGCCGGGCAGACACCCCAGCAGAAACCCGACTCCTGTCCCTCGGAGAATGGCGCCCTTGGAGTCGGACAGGTCCTTCCGGGTGATCATCAGGTCGCGAGTGCGTGCGCGGATCGGTTCGAGCGCAGGTTCCCGGATCTGGTGGAGCACCTCGCCTATCGCGAAGATACCGATCATCACCTCGACGAACGGGACCCCGGACAGGAGATCGACGCTGCCGAACGTGTACCTCGCCGTGCCACCTCCCGCGTCGACGCCGACGCACGCGAGCGCCAGTCCGGCGGCTGCCATGGCGACACCGAGCAGACGCTGCTCGGTGGAGAAGCTGACCACAACCGCGAGGCCAAGGATCATGACGGCGAACATCTCGGGGGGCCCGAACTTCAATGCGGCCTGTGCGAACGGCGGGGCGAGTGCAATCAGCAACAGCAGGGACACGATCGCCGCCACGAAGGAGCCGATAGCCGCGATGGCCAGCGCCGCACCGGCACGCCCCCGGCGTGCCATCTGATAGCCGTCGAAGGTTGTGACGACGCTGGCAGACTCCCCCGGGGTCGAGATCAGGACCGAGGTAATGGTTCCGCCGTACTGCGAGCCGTAGTAGATGCCGGACAGCATGATCAGCGCAGTCACAGGCTCGAACGCCAGGGTCAGCGGCAGCAGCACCGCAACGCCTGTGGTGGATCCGAGCCCGGGAAGAACCCCGATGAACGTACCGAGGGCGACACCGACGAAGCACCACAGGAGGTTCCCTGGCGTCAGGGCGGTCTGGAAGCCGAGCAGCAGGTGGTCGATCATGCGAAGACACCCATTGGGAGCGGCACACGGAGCAGCAGCCCGAACACGACCCATAGCCCCAGCCCGGTGCCGCAGCCGATGGCCGCGGCTGCCGGCCAAGGCCGCTTCTCGACCGCCCCGGAGATGACTACGGTCAGGACTGCGAGTGCCCCGACAAGGCCCAGGACGGGGATGAACAGCATCGCCAGCAACAGCAACGCTCCGACCGCCCAGAGGTTGTGCAGCCGCTGATCCGCGGAGCGGCCCAACAGGTCAAGGTCATCCTGGTTCTGCTCGGCCTCGCCTGTCACGCTCTCGGCTGCCGTTGATGGTGCACGGGTCCTCTGAACGACCAGCACAATCGCAAGGACCATGACGACCAGACCGACGGTGAACGGCAGGAAGCCGGACCCGACGCCACCCTCTTCACGGAAGATGCGGTAGTCCACTGCCTTCAGTGCGAAGGCGCCGCCACCCAACCCCAGGACCGTAAGGGCGCCGACATCGACGTACGCCACCCGCTGGGCTGCATCCAGGCTCATAGATCAAGTGCCTGCTTGATGAGCTGGCTGTTCTCGTCGAGGTAGTCACCGAACTCGTCACCGGGGGTCGGCGTGGCCTGGAGGAAGTTCTCCTCGATGTAGGCGTCGTAAGCATCGGTCTCGACAAGTTTCTCGATGGCATCGATCCAGAAGTCCCGCTGAGCGTCGGTGATACCGGGGGGTGCCACGATGCCGCGGAACTGAGCGAAAGCGACGTCGATGCCCTGCTCCTTCGCGGTCGGGATATCCTTCAACGCCTCGAACTCGTACCGTTGGTCGGCGGCCGCACACAGCGCGCGTAAGTCACCCGACTCGATCTGCCCGATCGCCTCACCCGGGTTGAGCGATGCCACTTCGATCTGCTCGCCCAGCACGGCGGCGACCAGCTCGCCGCCGGACTCGAACGGGACCCTGTCGAACTCCATGCCCATGGCCTGCTCGATCAACCGGAACACAATGTTGTCGAGGCTGGCCTCACCCGCAACACCGACGACCACACGGTCGGTCTTCGCCTTCTCCACGATGTCGGTGCAGGTGCGATATGGCGAGTCTGCCTTCACGACGAGCAAGGTGAAGTCCTCGGCGAACTTCATGATCGGCGTGAAGTCGCTGTGGTCGAACTCGACCTTGCCAGACAGAGGCAGCGCCACCAGGTCAGTCTCGGTCGTCAGAAGGTAGTTGCCGTTTCCCTCTTCGCCCAGGATGAACGAGTAACCGACTGCTCCGGAGCCGCCGTCACGGTTCTCGACGTGCATGCTGAGATCCGGCGCGACCTCCTCGAGACCCGCCGCAACGAAGCGGCCGAAGCGGTCGCTCCCGCCTCCGGCCCCGACGGGGACTACCATCGTGGTCTCCCCGCGCGGCGTACCGTCTTCGGAAGCCCCTGCGTCGCCCTGGGAACAGCCCGTGGCGGTCACCACGAGGCCGGCCAGCAGCCCACCCATCACATACGAAGTCCGTAAGCTCATTCTTTCCTCCCGCAAAGTGAACCGCCGAAACGACGGTCTGCCCGTCTTCTCCGCAGTTTGGTCAGACCAAACTATGGCCACCGCGTTTGGCCGTCAAGCGGAACCGCGGATTCTTTGCCTCGGACAGATCGGATCAGAGGCCGAGGGTGTCGCAGAGCCCTTCGATGTGCCGTCGCATCAGCGACGCGGCGAGGTCGGCACCGCCGGAGGTGACCGCCTCGAAGATCTCCGCGTGCTCGCGGATCAGGCTGGTCACCCGCTCTTCCCACAGAGGGTCGTCGGCGAACGCTTCCGCCATCGGACGGCGGACCGCATCGCGAAGGGCTGCCATCAGGTCTGCAAGGAGGATGTTGTCTGAGCACTGCGCAAGCCCGATGTGGAACTCGGTGTCGAGGTCGTGGAAGGTTCCGCGGTCGAGGCCAGGTTCCGACATCTTGTCCAGCGTCTCCCGGACCTTGGAGGTGTCGGTCGTCTCGATGTGTTCCGCGAGACGCCGGACGGACTGCTCTTCCAGGGCCATCCGAACCATCAGTACGTCGGACATCGAATAGCTCGACAGCGCCACGTGCAGCCGAAGCAGATCCGACAACGCTCGGCTCGGCTGGGTCGAGACGATCAACCCCGACTCCGCCCCGTTGCCTGGTCGGCTGCGTACGATCTCCATCGCCTCGAGGATCCGAACGGCCTCGCGCACGGACGGACGGCTGACCTGCAGCTGCTCGCTCAGCTGCCGCTCGCCGGGTAGCCGGTCTCCCGGCCGCAGGCGACCCGCGAACATCTCGGCCTTGATCTGGCGTACGACGAGCTCGTAGGTCTTCGCGCGCTCGAGTGGTTCCAACTGCAGGTCCACGATCTAGTCCACGCCTCTCGTCGGTGGTCTTACCGTATACAGGCTCCGGAAGTTCGCTTCATCCGACACGGGCCCGGATCTCGCCGTGGACCACCACAAACCACGCGTCGGGGGCCGCAGCCCAGGCGCGCCATCCTGCGGCAACGGCTGCGAGCTCGGACTCATCGGTGAGTCGGAGCTCCCTGGCACGGCGCCCGAGGTCGGAGCTCGTCATCCGGTCGGCCCAGACGTTTCCCCACCAGATGCGGTCGGCCGGTGTGCTGAAGCACCAGGTGCCGGCGCTCGCCTCGAAGTCCGTGAGGCCGGCAGCCCGTGCCCAGCTCACCAGACGCCTCCCGGCATCGGGCTCACCCCCATTGTGCCTCGCAACCGCGATGTAAAGGTCTCGCCACCGATCGAGGGCTGCAGCCTGGGGGTACCAGGTCATCGCGGAGTAGTCCGCGTCGCGCGCGGCGAGGATCCCCCCATCCTGGAGCGACTCCATCATTCCGCGCAGCGCTTCAACCGGGCGCGCGAGGTGCTGGAGAACCTGGTGTGCGTGCACCACCGTGGGTGGTCCGCCCAGCGCGCTCAGGTCCGCGGCGGAGAGCTGGTACACGTCCCCCGTCTCGAAGGAGGCGTTGTCGACTCCGGCACCCACGGCCGCACGACGCGCCTGCCCTAGCACGTCGGCCGAGCGATCGATTCCGAGCACACGTCCGAAGGGGACGCGCCTCGCGAGGTCGAGCGTGATGGTGCCGGGGCCGCATCCGACGTCCAGCAGTCGGTCGGTCGCGTTCAGATGTGGAAGGAGGTAGGCAGCCGAGTTCTCAGCGGTTCGCCAGACGTGTGAACGCAACACGCTCTCATGGTGTCCGTGCGTGTAGCGCTCGTTTTCAGGCGGCATTGTCGGGCGGCGGCTGGCCGGGCTCGAGCCAACGGCGGTGCCGACCTGCGTTGGCTGCGTACTCCTCGGCGGTCTCTTCGAGCAGCCGCAGGTCGTCGTCGTTGAGCTCGCGACGCACCTTGGCCGGCGAACCGACCACCAGCACTCCATTGGGAGCCGTGAAGCCCTCCGGCACGAGCGACCCGGCAGCGATCAAGCAGCGCTCGCCGATCCGGGCGCCGTTGAGCACCCGCGATCCCATTCCCACCAGGCTGCCGGTTCCGATCGTGGCCCCGTGCACGATCGCCCCGTGACCGACTGTGACTGCGTCGCCGAGGCGGCACGGGTAGCCCGGGTCGGAGTGAAGGATGGCACCGTCCTGGATGTTGGTGTTGCGACCGACCATCACCTCCTCGTCGTCGGCGCGCACCACGGCGCCGTACCAGACGCTGGAACCGGGCCCTAGGACCACACTGCCGACGATTGCCGCCGTCGGCGCCATCCAGGCTTCCGGGTCGATTGCCGGCCTCCGGTTCTCGATCGCGACCACCAGCGGCTCCCGCGATGCGTGGTTCATGGTGAAGGTCTCCTCGTGGTGGGTAGCGTCAGCGGCCGTGGAACTGCGGTTCCTGCCGCGCGAAGAACGCGGCGATCGCGTGCTTGTGGTCCTCGGTCCCCGAGAGCTCCGCAAAGTGGTCGAGCTCGCGGCCCATGGCATCCACGAAGGGAAGTTCGGTTGCCTCGTCGATCGCACTCTTGGTTCGGCGAACCGCCAACGGCGCGCGACTGGCGATCTCTCCGGCCCAAACCAGGGCGTGGTCAAGCACCTCGGACCGCGGGACGGCCGCGGACGCCAGCCCTAGCCGGAAGGCGTCAGATCCCAGGAAGGTGCGCCCGGTAAGGAGCACGTCCTTCGCGACGGCCGGACCGGCCAGTCGCGTGATCCGCGTTGTACTGACAACAAGGCCGACCTTGACCCCTGCTCCGCAGAGCTTCGCGTCGTCGGCGACGATCCGGATGTCGCAGGACAGCGCGACCTCGAGCCCTCCCCCCATGCAATGCCCGTTCACTGCGGCGATCACGGGAACAGGCAGGGCCTCCAGCCCGTCAAAGATCGCGCAGTCGTCATCGAGGAACTGCCGGACCGTCTCGGGGGTCAGATCGGCCTCCTCGCCCAGGTCGGCGCCGGCACAGAAGGCGCGATCCCCGGCACCGGTGAGCACCATGCAGCGGACGGTCTCGTCCTCAGCGGCACCACGCAGTCCGTCCATGATCAGAGGCCGCATATCCGCGGTGATGATGTTCAGCGGCGGGTTGTCCAGGGTCAGAGTGACTACATGTCCCTCACGGGCGACGTGCACCTGCCCCGTCATCCGAGGATTCCTTGGGCGCGCAGCGCGTCCACCTCGCCGGCGTCGAGGCCGAGCTCGAGAAGAACCTCGTCGGTGTGCTGACCGAGGTCGGGCGCAGTCCTGATGATCTCGGCAGGGGTGTCGGAGAGCTTCACCACCGGCCCGAGCGCACGCAACGTGCCGAGCCTCGGGTGTTCGACGTCGACCACCATGTTCCGGGCCAGCGCCTGCGGGTCAGCCAGGGCCTCGGGAACGGTGTTGATCGGCCCAGCAGGGATGCCCGATTCCTCGAGCAGGTCCAGCCAATGCGCACGAGACTCCACGATCGTTCGCTCCTCGATGAGCTCCACAAGGTCGCAAGATTCGCCAGCCGGTCAGGGTTGGTGGCGAAGCGCGGGTCGTCAGCCATCTCGGGCATGCCGATGATCTTGCAGAATACGGGCCAGTGGCGGGCTCCGTCCGCGCCGACGTTGATGAACCCGTCCGAGCAGCGGAACGCCTGGTACGGCGCCCCGAGACGGTGGGCGGACCCGGTCGGCTGAGGAGTGTTTCCGGTGTGGAAGTACTCGACCGATTCCCACACCTCGAGACCGAGACCGGTCTCGAAGAGCGAGGTGTCGACCTGCTGGCCACGTCCCGTCCGCTCCCGGGCCGCCAATGCCGCCAGGATCCCGTAGGTGGCGAACATGCCGGCGCCGAGGTCGGTGACAGGTACGCCGCACTTCACCGGCTCACCGGACGCCGTACCGGTCACAGACATCAGGCCTGACATGCCCTGCGCCACGAGGTCGAAACCGCCGCGCGAGGCATACGGCCCGGTCTGACCAAAGCCCGAAATCGAGCAGTGGACCAGCCGAGGGTTGACCTCCGCGAGCGTCGCGAAGTCAATGCCCAGGCGAGCCGCGACACCTGGCCGGAAGTTCTCGATCAGCACGTCAGCAGTTGCCGCGAGGCGGTGCAGACAGGGCCCGACCTTCGGCATGCTTCAGGTCGACCGAGATCCCCCGCTTGTTCCGGTTGACGGCAAGAAATGCGCCGCTGAGCTCGTCGGAGATCCGTGGCGCCATCTGCCTGCTGTGATCACCGTGCCCGGGCGCCTCCACCTTGATGACATCGGCGCCCATGTCTCCGAGAAGCATCGCGGCGTAGGGCCCGGCGAGCACCTGGCTGACATCGAGCACCCGCAGACCTGACAAAGCTGACACGCTGTGACCTCCAATTGTGATTGGTAAGACCATAGCGAGGTCGCGCACCGCTGGGAAGGAGGAGCGCTTCCGGATCGGCCGGTTGACCGGACTGGGTCCACCACTCTATGGTCTTACCAAACTACCATGGATCGGAGCACCGCGTGAGCGTGCGTAGCAGCGCCATCGACATGTCCGCCGCGACCGGCGGCCAGGCCAAGACCCTCCAGCAACGGGCTGCGGAGCTCTTCCCGCCGGCTGCCGCCCGCCACACGGATCTTGCCGTGGTGGCCGCCAAGGGAGCCAAGCTATGGACCGAGGACGGGCGTGAGTTGCTCGACTTCGCGAGCGGCGTCGCTGTCACAAACGTCGGCCATGGCCACCCACACGTGCTATCCGCAGTGCACGCACAGCTCGACGTTCTCGTCCACGCCGGTCACAACATCGCGGTGTACCCGTCCTACGTGGAGCTCGCCGAGCGGCTGATCGGCATGGTCGGTCCCGGGCACAAGGTCTTTTACGGCAACAGTGGCGCCGAGGCCCTGGAGGCCGGCGTAAAGCTCGCGCTCCGCGTCAGTCGCCGCACTGGCCTAGTCGCGTTCAAACGAAGCTTCCACGGCAGGACGATCGCGACGACTGCACTGTCGGCGTCCTCCTCCGCATACCGCGCCGGCTATCTCGGAACGCTTCCGGCGGTTCATCACGTCGACTTCCCTGCCCCGTTCGCCAACGGCCGCACCGAGGAGGAAGAGGTGCGACGGTGCCTGGCCGAGCTGGACGACCTGTTCAAGCTGGTGCTGCCTGCCGACGAGGTGGCGGCCATCGTCATCGAGCCCTTCCAGGGGGAGGGCGGCTACCTGCCGGCTCCCACGGCGTTTCTCCAGGGTCTTCGTGACCGGGCCGACCAGCACGGCATCGTCCTCATCTACGACGAGATCCAGTCCGGCTTCGGGCGGACTGGCACGATGTTCGCATACGAGCACAGCGGCGTCGCCCCTGACGTTCTCGTCCTGGCGAAGGGCATCGCGAATGGGTTCCCCCTCTCGGTGATGGTGGCGAAGTCATCCCTGATGGACCGGTGGCCGGCGGGTGCCCATGGAGGCACGTTCGGCGGCAACCCCGTGGCGTGTGCCGCGGCGCTGGCCGTCCTCGACGTCCTGCACGAGGGGGGGTTGGACAACGCCCGGCGAGTCGGGGCCGAACTGCTAGCCGGCCTGGATCGGATCGCTAAGACGTTGCCGCTGCGCAGTGAGGTCCGCGGCGCTGGGATGATGATCGGGATCGAATTGCGGCACGAGGACGGCCGCCCGGCCGGAGACGTGGTCGCGGAGACCCGTCGCCTGGCGTTGGCAGACGGACTACTCGTCCTGCCCTGCGGGGCGGACAAGAATGTACTCCGGCTGATGCCGCCGACGACATTGACGCACGAGGAGGCGGACGCAGCCCTGGCCGTCCTCAGCGCGGCTCTGAGCGAGGCCGTTGCCTGACCCCGCAGCACGCCGACGGTAGTGGAGGCCGGGTCCCTTCGGGGCCCGGCCTCCACTGCTGTTTGTCGTCTATGCCGCGGACAGGCCCGGCAGCCAGGTCGCAATCCCCGGGATCAGGAAGATCACGATCACGATGGCGACGTCGGCGAAGTAGAACGGGATGAGGCCCTTGAACACCTCCTCCACCTCGAGCCCCCGCGTGGTTCCGGCCGCGACGTAGGCGTTCATCCCGACCGGGGGCGTGATCATGCCGAGCTCAATGAGCTTGACGACAAGAATCCCCAACCAGATCCCGTCGAACCCGAGATCCACGATCGGCTGGTAGACGAGCGGAACCGTGATCACGAGGAGGGAGATCGAGTCCAGGAACATTCCACCCGGGACCAGCACGATCAACAGCAGGATGACGGTGAGGCTCGGCGGGATTGACAGTCCGACTACGAACTCCGACAGGGCCGAGGGCACCCCGGCGGTCACCAGGAAGAACGAGAAGATGCCCGCTCCCACCAGGATCAGGAAGATCATCGAGTTCAGCGACGCGGTCTCCTTCAGGGCGGTGACCAGGTTGGTGCGAAGCGTCTTGGGACGGGTGGCGTACTGCGAACAGATCAGCACGAAGGCGGCGAAGGCGCCGACCGCCGCGGACTCGGTCGGTGTGAACACACCCGAGTAGATCCCGCCGATGACCACGCTGAAGAGGACCGCCACCCCCAGCAGCGCCCGGGTGACCGAGCCGAATGTCAGCCTGACGCCGACGACGTCGCCTGTCGGCTCGCCCTCGGGGATGCCCCGGCCATGTGCGTCGCGTCGGCCCCGCCGCTAAGCGCGAGCCTGAGCTTCTCCTCGTTGTCCTGAGTCACAAGGGCAGGGCTGCGCCAGGTTCGGTACCCGATCGCGCCAGCCAGCATGAACGCGGAGAGGATCCCTGGGACGATCCCGGCAATCAGCAGGGCGCCGATGGATTCGCCGGTGATGACGCCGTACAGAACCAGAATGATGCTGGGCGGGATGAGGACCGCAAGTGTTCCGGAGGCGGCGACGGTGGCCGAGGCGAATGCACGCTGGTAACCATGCCGCATCATCTCCGTGATGCACGTGCGGCCGAGGGTGGCCACGGTCGCGAGGCTCGAGCCGCTGATTGCGCCGAACCCGGCGGACGCGAACACCGTCGCCATCCCGAGACTTCCTGGGATCTTCTTCAGGAGCCTGCTCGCGATCGCGAAGAGCTGCTCGGCGATTCCGCTATAGAGGGTGAGCATCCCCATCAGGACGAACATGGGGACGACGATCAACGAGCCCTTCGCCACGGCCGAGTACGACGTCCCGGCGATCACGCTGTTGGTGATGTCCGCACCGTTCAGGAGGAGCAGGCCCAGGATCCCGCTGGTGGCCAGGGATATGGCCACAGAGACGCCGACCAGCAACAACCCGAGAAGCACGACCAGCGCAAGGGCGACGACGGGGGTGTTTTCCATTTGTGAGTCTCCTCGAGCGTTTGTGTTCGAGTCAGATCAGAGCGGCGGCGTCCACGCCGGCGTCTTCGCTGATGGGGCCAGGCCCCTTGCCGAACGCGGCCTTGATGTCGTCGAACAGGCGGAATACGAGTTCGAGGAAGTACGCGGCAAGACCGACGGCGATCGCTACACGCGCCGGCCAGACAGGCACCCGGACAAGCCCGAAGCGGTACTCGCGCATCTCGAATGACGCCAGCGCCCGATCAGCGGTGACGTAGACCATCCAGCCGACCACGGCGACCACCAGCAGCAGCCCGGCGCCGTTTATGATGGCCGCCCAGCGAGGCGGGTAGCTTGCGGACCAGCAGCGTCATCGAGACGTGAGCGCCGCGCCGCTCCGCATACCCCAGTCCGAGGAACACGATGACGACCATCATCACCTCGCCGAGCTCGACGACCCCCTTGACCGACTCGCCGGCAAGGGTGCGTCGGGTGACGTCGGCGACGATCGCCAACAGCATGACGACGATGCACAGGACGGCGAGGAACGCCAAGACCTCGGTAGTTGCGTGAACTGCG
>CAWHPY010000023.1:0-12157 GCA_963831375.1 uncultured Actinomycetota bacterium
GGGCCGCCTCGGTGATTACGAGGCGTTACGTGGTTCGCGCCTCCGGGCGGCCTCAGCGTGGGCCCGTTGCCACTTCGTCGCCATGCGCGGATGGTCGGGCCGACAAGCAGCGACCCGGACCGCTTCATAGCGCGCGGGGACAAGGCCACCCGCGCCATGGGGAACGCCGCTTTGGTCATCGCGGGGGGGCAGCCATCGTGTGGGCAACATGCGCAGTCCTCTTCTGGTACTAGCGCGCTCATCGGCATGACGCGGATCGCGGCATGAGCGTGCGCCAGTCGGCGGGCGCCGATGGCCCTTCCGGGCCGGGGCGTCAACCGCCGCCCGCGGAACCACCGCCGCCGCTTCCCCTACTGAACTTCTTCATGGCTTCGTGCGCGGGTGAGCAGCGCGCCCTGACGCGCACTCTCATCGCGAGATGAGTGCGAGTCGCGTCGGCGTAATCGGACGTACCAATCGGTTCTGAGGGGCACCGCTCACGCGTGGACGAGCGTCCATCAACGGTGGTTGGTACGTCCGTCTACGTGCACCCTCATCAGCGTTCCGCTCGGTCCTCTAGGACGTCGTACGGAGGTGCGACCCCTTGCTCCCTCCGCATGAAACCTGCGGCGGACCCCGTCGCGACTCAGAAGTAGTCGCGGATGTGGATCGGCCGGGGCACCAGCACCCGGTCGAGGGCCTCGTCGTTCTCCATGCCGCCGGAGAGGTGCCCGGCCATCCGGAGGTTGGCGCAGGTCTGGGCGCCGGCCCAAGCCAGCGCGAGCCCGCCGGGTGTCAGGACGGGACCGTCGGCCGCCGCGGCCGGCGCGCAGGTGGCCTTCCCCCGCTCGATCACCAGGCGCCAGGCCCCGTTGGTCGTCCCGACGTGATCCCCGGCGACGGAGAACGCGACGTCGCCGTCCACCGGCCAGTCGCGGCCGGCGAACGCGCCGGGCACGTCGTGCACGCGCAGCATGTACGGCTCCCGCTCCACGACCTTCCAGTGCGCAGACGGGAGCCACAGCCGGGCCACGTCGTGGCCCGACGTACACAGCCGCACCTGGCCGACCACGCTGCCGAACGACCCGAGCACGCGCCACAGGGCGCCGTAGGCGTCGCCGCTCAGCGCGAGCAGGTCGAAGACCTCGAGCGTCGAGGAGTCGCCGGACCCCCGGCCGCGCCGCCAGCTCGCGAAGCCGACCACGTCGCCCGCGTGGTCGACCGCGAGCGTGACCCCGGTGAACGCGTCGATGAAAGCCCTGGCATCGGCCGGGAACGCCGGGCCGCGGCGCGTGAGCGGGCCGTTCTGCGCGGCCGCCCAGGCGTCGTACACCTCGCAGACCGCGTCGAAGTCGGCGGGCGTCGCCCGGCGGGTGCGCACGCCGGACGGGGCACCGATCCGGGCCAGCGTTGCTGCGGGGACCTCGACCGTGTCGTAGGAGGAGACCAGCTCGTAGCCGAACTTGCGGTAGATCCCGGGCGCGGTGCAGAACAGCGTCGACACCGCCTCCCCGCGCTCCCGGAGGCCGTCCTCGAGGACCACCCGGAACAGCTCGTCGAGCAGCTTCTCGCCCCGCCGCTCGGCGGCCACCGCGACGCCGGCGATGCCTCCGGTGGGTACGGCGCTGCCGCCGAACCACGAGTGGTACTCACGGGTCGCCACCCGCGCCACGAGGTGGCCGTCGTCGAACGTGCCGAACGCGTGGTAGCCGGGGCGCGGGAGTCGTCGGCGCTCGGCGGCGTCGCGCCCGGCGGGAGATCGCCGAACGCCTCGCGGATGAGCGCCATCGACTGGTCGAAGTCGTCCCGGGTGAGCGGCCGGGTGGTCAGTGGCATGGCCGCAGCCTAGGAGGCGTCGCGGTTATCCGCTCGGCAGTCACGTCGAGGGGCACATCTCCGCGATGCTTGGAGAGCCGATAGCCAGCGATCCCGAGCAGGGCAAACGTGAGGATGATCAGGCCGAGGAGCACCTCCATGGCGCACCTCCCTTGAGTCCCTCGACGCTACGGCCTCGGCGTCGTTCCGTATATGCAGCCACCGCACGTCGAGGGGGCCTCCCTTGATTCCGATTCGGCGTCCGCTCATCGGCGTGACAGTGCTGGAGAGTGTGGCGACCGCTCTTGCCGATGTCCGCGCGGAGCTTCAGAGGCGGCGATGCTCGGGGAACCCGGTCCACCGAAGGTCGAGGGGTAGGTGAGCCATGTCGTTGGCGACAGCAACTGATGGAGGAGCATCGACCTCGTACCTGATGACGGTTAGCCCCGCGTGGCACTGACTCGGGGGAAACCAGCGCCACGCCGGGGCGTCCAACGCGTGTCGGACCAGCCACCCGATCGTGAAGGCGTGGGTGATCACCACGTCCACAGGCGCTCGCCCATCCATGGCATGACCGGCCAGCAAGTCGATCGCCTTTGCGCCTAGCGCTGCACCGTGGGATGCCTCAGCCTCGGAAACGTCCTGCAAGAACGACATGACGGTGTCAGCCCAAGCGTCCGGAATCTCCTCACGAGTCGGCAGGCAAGGCACGTAGTCGCCTGCGGCATCGTGCTCCAACAGTGAGGGGTTCTGCCCGAACTGTTCCCCCACGATCCGTGCTGTCTCAGCCGCTCGCGGGAGTGGCCCGTGCGTGATGCGACCCACAGCGAGAGGTGCGAGGCGGCGGCCCAAGTACTCAGCCTGCAGGGAGCCGATCGACGTCAGTCCAGCCCCGTTCTCGTCGGGCTCTGCATGGCGGGCCAGGTACAACAACCGCGTGGTCTCTTGCGACATGGGGTCCATGAAACATCAGCGCTGGAGCATCCGGATCTGCCGCTGATGGTGCGCGGTCATGCCGAGATGAGTGCATTCGCCACCGGCCCGAACCCGTATACCCGCTGGTCGCCTCCTCGGCATGCCCTTGCCGAGCCAACTTCTCAGAGGATGGCGCCACGCAAGCAACCGTTCCTGGGAGGAGCGGGAGGATCGCGCTCACTGGCGCGGGTAGGTGGTGGCTTCGGCGGTGGAGTTCGGTTCGGCCGTGGTGGCGGCCCAGGAGGCGAGCAGGGCGAGGGCGTGGGCGGTGGGTGAGCCGGGTTCGGCGGTGTAGACGGTGAGGGTGAGGCCGGGTTCGGCGCGGAGGTCGAGGCTTTCGTAGGCGAGGGCGAGGTCGCCGACGACGTGGTGGTGGAAGTGTTTGACGCCGGTGCCGTGGGTGCGGACGTCGTGGGCGCCCCAGCGGCGGCGGAAGTCGTCGCTGCGGGTGGACAGTTCGCCGACGAGGTCGTGCAGCCGCCTTGTCGTGGGGGTCCTTCCCGGCCGCGGTGCGCAGGTTGGCGACGGTCATGTCGGCGGCGAGGTCCCAGTCCGGGTAGAAGCGGCGGGCGGCGGCTGTCGAGGAAGGTGTAGCGGGCGAAGTTCGGTTGGCGTGCTCGGGTCGAGGAGCATGTCGGAGTACATGGCGCGGCCGAGGTGGTTGGCGGCGAGGAAGTCCAGCCGGTCGTTGCCGACGATCGCCGGGTGCGGTGGTGATGGCGTCCAGCGTCCACTGCAGGCTGGGCCGCACCGTCCACTGCCTCGGGCGGCGGCGGCGGCGCAGGACGGCGTTGGAGCCGTCGGCCTCGTGGGCCAGGCGCAGCAGGTGGGCCCGTTCGGCGTCGTCGAGCTGCAGGGCGCGGGCGAGCGCGTCGAGCACGCCGGCCGAGACCCCGGCCAGGGTGCCGCGTTCGAGCTTGGCGTAGTACTCCACGCTCATCCCGGCCAGCGCGGCGACCTCACTGCGCCGCAGCCCCGGCACCCGACGCCGCCCGGCGACGGGCAGCCCGGCCTGCTCGGGGCTGATCTTGGCGCGGCGGGAGGTGAGGAACTCGCGCACTTCGACTCGGTTGTCCACGCCGGCGACGGTACGACGCGACGACCGGCCGTTGGGATGCACTGGCAGTACACCCATCATCAGTGACTTCCTCGGGCAAGTCGGCACGGCTTCCCTAGATGACATGCCTGTTCTTGCATCCCTCACATCTCGAACCCGCCGCACAGTGGGCGAGGTTCTCACACTCGTCTCGCTCGTGGCTGTCGTGGCCGGCTTCGCGCTCGTCCAGACCGTCGAATCCGAGCCGATGACCAGCCACCCGTCCTTCTCCACCGCCGCGACGCCGTCCGCTGCGAACCGGCTGGTACTGCGATTCGACGGTCGCATCGCGACCGGGACCTTGGATGACACCCCGCGGCTCGCGAGTTCGCGGACATGCTGCCACTCACCCTGCAGTTGTCGGATCCGATGGGTCAGGCGAAGTCGGGCCCACTGCCCCTGGGCGGGTCACTGGGCGTGACCGGAGAAGACCGCACGTTCCGGACCAACGTGGGTGACCTCGCGTACTGGTCACCCAGTGCGACGGTCTCGATCGTGTACGACGACCTCGGACAGACTGTTCCCGAGCCGGGGCTGGTCCGGCTCGGAGTGATCGATACCGGACTCTCCGAGATCGCCGACGCCGACAACGACGTCACCGTCCGGATCGATCTGGCCGCCAGGTCTGGCGCATGATCAAGCTTCTGGCCTCGGGCTTGTTCAATCCCGACGATGCTTTAGGAGCGCCGACACCCTGCGCCTCGTGGTGCACTCTCATGCCGCGATCCGCGCGCTCATGCCGATGAGCGTGCGCGAAGGTGGCGGTGACTTGCGGCCTGACCTGGCGTAAGAACTACATGCAGGTGCCTACGCCTTGGTCGCGACCACCATGTACCCCTCGGCCTCCGGGTCGAACGTGCTCTTCTCGATCCTTAGTCCGACGCTGTGCAACTCAGAACCGAGTTCGTCGTATCGGTAGGGCCAGCACGACAACAGTTCCGAGCGGACAAGGACCGACCCATCCGCGTCGACTTGCGCGACAGCAATCTCGATGTGGTGCTCCTCCTCCCAATGCGGCGCAATCTCCCAGCGATAGATGACGAGGGCATCGCGGCCATTCCGGCGGACCAGTCGGTCACGGATGTCCAGCCGGGAACCGCTAGCGCGCACGAGTTCCCAAGTGCGGGAGGTGAGAACCAAGCGTCCTCCGGGACGCAGTAGCCGTGACATCGACTCCAGCGCAGCCAACCTGCCTGTCGCGCCCTCGGCATGGTGCAAGCGAGTTGCCGACGCAGAACACCATGTCGAAGCTGGCGTCGTCGAAATGGTCGGGCAACTCGTCCCAGTTCGGCCCGAACTGTCCGGAACGATGCACCGAACTCCTCAGCCAACTCTTCAGTCCGACGAACCATCGCTTCGCTGGCGTCGGTCGCGACAACCTGCATGCCGAGACCGGCGAGGCCAACCGCCAACTGCCCGGTTCCGCACGAGCAATCGAGGACGTGAGCGTTCGACGGCAGGAGACTGAGTGACGTCATCGAACGCCGCAGCGAACTCGGCGGGAGTCAACTTCGCATCCGAGATGAGCCACTCGTACACCTCGGCAAGCACGTCATAGCCCGTCACAACGACCACCTCCGTCACTCGGCAGACCCACGGTGGCACGCCAGTCCATCAGCGGAGCAAGCCGGTCACCACCGCGTTTCCCGTGGAGTAACCGTCCGCTCATGCCGGCGCTGAGCGTGCGCGGATCTGCCGATGTGCGGACAATTGGCCTTCGTCGTCCTCGGCGTCGATCCACTCGGTGTCAGGGGCTGTCTCAGTCGACGGGGCGTTCGACCGAAGTGATCCAGTCGATGCGTCCGTCGTGGTAGCCACCACTACCGCTGTCGAAGCCGGGACCTCCGTCGAGGCGGTCGTTGCCTAGGTCCCCGGACAAGAGGTCGTTTCCGCTTCGGCCGAACACCTCGTTGGGCGCGGCGTCCCAACACGCTTCCGCCAGGAAGGGTGGGGGTTCCCCCTCCTCCGTGCTGATGCAGCCGCTGCCGGCATGTAGGGAGTCGTCACCGGGTCCGCCATCGAGGTAGTCACTACCGGGGGCACCTGCGAGGGAGTCGGAGCCTGGCCCTCCGTACAACCGGTCCGCACCGGGGCCGCCGTCACCCCAGTCGTCCCCGGGTCCCAGATAGATCCGATCGCCCCCTTCGCCACGGACTGGGTAGTACTAGATCCATCCACTCCACACGTCGTCGTCACCGGCTCCGGCACGCACGAGGTCCGCGCCGTATCCGGGGTCGAGTTCGTCGTTGCTGGGGGTGCCGAGCAGCACGTCGTTGAACCGTCCGCCGACGGCGCATCGGATGTTCGGGGCAAATCGGTCGTGTCCCTGGCCCGTTGCGCGTCCGCGGGCCAGGTCGATCCGGACCGGACCTGGCGCTCTACTCAGGTCGATGCACGGGGTGCGTCGGCTACCGCGCGAAGCGGGTCTGCGGATCAGGTCGTCGCCGGGGCCGGGATCAACGTGGGCCGAACTCTTGGGCCCCAAGATGATCGTGTCGTTCCCGGGCCCGGCAAGAATTTGCTCGAAGTCGGAACGGCGGCTGAGGACCGTCACGCGGTCGTCTCCCGGCCCGAGGCCGATGTTGAAATCGATGGTGCCGGAGAATCTGGTGGTGTGTTTGCCCTGATAGTAGAAGACTTGGTCATCGCCGGTGCCGGTGCAGTAGGAATCCATCCACTCCGCACCCTTGGGCCCCACGATGACGTCGTCACCGCCGAGGGTGACGATGACGTCGTCTCCAGACGTGGCGCGGATTCGGTCGTCACCCGGGGTGCCAACGAGGGTCGGTCGGTCGCCGAAGCACTTCTTTCCCTTGTAACTCCCAGCGCGCACGCGAGAGTCCCGCGTCGGCCCAGGGGGTGCGGCATCGGGTGCGCGGCTGGAGGCACGAGTCGGGACAGGCACTGACGTCGTCGTCGCCTTCTCGGCTCGGACTCAGACGTTGGAGAGCCGAGCGAGCAAGCCACCAGCGTAACACCACACAGCATCGCGGCGAACCCAAGTCTCATCGTCGCCACGTTCGTCCCCCGTTCTTGCCCCGAGGGTCTCACTCCTGAGGCGCCCCGTCATCAATGCGAATCGCAGGGAGCGAGGCGACCTCCCGCGGCTGACCCGTCGCTTACGCGGGCCACCGTCGGTAGCGGAAGAACGTCCGGACATGCCGCGATCCGAGCGGACATGCCGATGTGCGGTCGTCCGATTACGTCCTCGAATCGACTGAGGCCTGTCAGTGAGTCTGTAGTGGCTCTCGCCTTAGTGCTGTCGTTTCCGAGATCGGACTCGAGTCAGAGCAATGGGGAACCGCGGTGCGGGCCTGCGTCGCCTCGCTTAGCGTGGTGCCATGACGTCCTTCCCGCCGCCCGAGTCCCGTGTCGGGCCGCCCGTGCGGGCCGATGAGGTCACTACCCTCCGCGCGTTCCTCGACTACCACCGTGCGACCTTCCGCTGGAAGTGCGCCGGCCTCACCCAGCAGCAGCTGGCCCAGCCGCTGCCGCCGTCGGAGATGACCCTCGGCGGGATGATGAAGCATCTGGCTGTCGTGGACTCGAGCTGGTTCGAGGACGACTTCGCAGGCCGCGGGCTGATGCCACCGTTCGACACTGTCGACTGGGACGCCGACCGCGACTGGGAGTGGCATACCGCGCGTGACGACACGCCTGAGGAGCTCTTCGCGCTGTTCGACGATGCCTGCCGCCGGGCCGACGCCGTGCTCGACGAGGCGCTTGCGGACGGCGGGGTCGGGCTCGATGGACTCTCGGTCGCGGAGGAGGCCTCGGGCGGCGCGGCCGCTTGAGCCTGCGGTGGATCCTCGTGCACATGATCGAGGAGTACGCACGGCACAACGGCCATGCCGACCTGATCCGGGAGGCCATCGACGGCCAGACTGGTCAGTGAGAGGCGGCGGGCACGGCCATGCGTCGTTGGCTTCTCCTTGCGCTTCGTTGACCTTCAGGCGCCGTCGCCCTTGACGGCGCCGGCTCTGACGGCTCTGCTGTGGACAGCAGCGCCTGATCTTCCGGCAGGCAGCGTTGGCGGCTTGGGCGCTGCACCGGCAAACGGGGGGTGTGGACGTGGACGGTCTCGAAGGCGACTTCGTCGTGACCACCATCGATGACCGTGAGGTGGGAGTGCGGTTATGGGGCGACCAGCACGGCGCGCCCATCTTCTGGCTTCACCCGAGACCCGGCAGCCGCATGCTCCGAGATCCCAGTGACGCGTACGTTCGGCACAGTCTGGCCGTCTGCTCCTACGACAGGCCGGGATACGGCCTGTCGACTCGACGACCGGGGCGCACGTTGGCCAACACCGTCGACGACGTGTCCGCCGTGGCCGACTTCCTTGAATGGGACCACTTCGCCGTGGCCGGCTACTCCGGGGGAAGCGGCCCCGCGCTGGCCGTCGCCGCGCTGATGCCCGATCGTGTGACCCGGTGTGCGGTGGTAGCCGGAGAGGCGCCACCCTTCGCGGATGAGATCCAGGCGGCGATGCCCGATGACGAGCTCGCCTACCTGAGACGTCATGGTCCGTGCCGACGAGACGCAGCTGACCAAGGAGTTCGAGGAGTTCGTCGACTGGGCCAATGCAGGTATGCCAGATATCGACATCATCGACCCAGATATCCGTTCCATGTTCGAAGACGTCGTTCGCGAAGCCGGGCGACGGGCGCCGCCGGCTACATCGACGACAACATCGCCACTGCCCGCGACTGGGGCTTCTCCGTGACCGAGGTCGACGTCCCGACCAAGGTCATGGGAGCCACGGGCGACACCGAATTCATGCACGTCAGCGCGCACTGGCTCGCAGACCACATTCCGGGCGCCGAACTCCTGTGGCGGCAGGGTGGACATGTGGGGGCTGGGGGCGACGAGGAGCAGCGTCTCTTCGCTTGGTTGGGCCACGGAGTCTTTCCCAAGGCACCGACTACTGACTAGCGCTCCCACTCGCGCACTACTGGACGGCTGACACCGGCCGACTCGCACTCAGGGCACTGAGAGGCGCCGATCAACCCAGCGTCAAGACGCGTCTTACCGCGGCGAGTGACGCGGCCTACGAACGCCCGCTCCTGCCGCGGAGCGCGCGCGGTCGTGCCGATGAGCGGACGGGGCTATCCGGCGAGATAGCAGCACGCGTGTCCCGGTCGTGTGGTTCGGGGAGATTCTCACGCGCCAGGTGCGCGTAATCCTCCCCAATCCCGACCATCAGGCATGAAGTGATGCGACATTCCGCCACGATGTCCTCGTCGGCGATCGTGGGGTCGACCCGCTGGGCGGCGGATCAGTTCGTGGGCGGGAATTGCGAGACCACGGCATCCTCGATGATCGCGAGGAGGACGCCGTCGTCGATGCCGTGGCTGTTCGGGTCGGTCTGCCGGAGCTCGGCTCGTGGTGGCCACCACGAGGTCGCGGTGGGGTACGACGACGATCAGTCTGGCCGCCGTACCCCAACGCCCGGAACGACCTGTCGCCATCCAGGTCGCCGGTCCACCACTGGTAGCCGTAGCCGAGGTCCTCGAGCCGAAGCTTCGATCTGCTGCGTGGTTGCCTCGTCGACCCACTCCTTCGGGACGATCTGCTTGCCCTCCCACCGGCCGCCGTCGAGGAAGAGCTGTCCCAGCTTCACCATGTCGCGCGATCGCAGCTTGAGCTGCGACCAGCCGATGTTGATGCCCTGCGGGTCCTGTGGGCCAGGCGAAGCCGGCCTTCTCGTAGGCGTCGATGTTCCCGCGCATGATCTCCTCGGTCCATGCCGGTGTGGTGTCGATGCCCAGCGGCCCGAAGAGGCGCTTTCGCGCGTAGTCCAGCGGCGAGGTGCCGGTGGCTTGCTCCACGATCGCCGCCAGCAGATGGGAGGTGTCGTTGGAGTACTCGAAACCCTGACCGGGCGGACTCTCGGGGTTGGCGAGGATCTCGCGCACCCAGTTCTTCGACTGGGTGAAGCCCGAGCAACGTGCGCCACCCGCCTCCGGGGCAAACCCGGCGTTCATGGTCAGGAGCTGGCGCAGCGTCGTTGCCTGCACCTCGGCAGACATCACGTCCACGTCCTCAGGGAGCAGCTGCGCCAGCGTGTCATCGACGCCGCCGATGAGTCCCATCGCCGATGGCGATCCCGATCAGCGTCGAGACCACGCTCTTCGTGACCGACGCGACGTCCCAGTAGGCGTCCGCGTCGCTGCCGTAGTACTTCTCGTGCACGAGCTCGCCGCCCCGTGCGACCAGGATGGATCGCACCTGGTCGAAGTTGGCGGACACCTCCGCCAACGACGCGATCTGTGCCGCCAGCTCCTCGCTGCTGGGCGCGTCCGCTGCTCCGACTGTCCGGGGTCTTCGAGCACGACGCAGCAGGCAGCCGAGCAGGGCGAGCAGCAGCGCCATGCGCGTGCGGGAGAGATGTGCCATCGCGGGCCCCTTGGTCCGTCCATCCTGCTCGCCCGAGAGTCCACAGTGTGGCAGGCCGCCTACGTGTGGTCACTCGCTTGTGCCAGGTCGCGCGGTTCGCGTTCGTCGAAACCGCACTCGTCGCACAGCTCAACCCGCACGCCATCCAGGTCACGCAGCCCATAGCTCATGAGGGCAGATTAGGTCCCGGGTGAGGGTGGGCACGCGGTTAGTGCACGCTCATGCCGCGATCCGCGCGGTCCCTGTGCCGCCAGAAGATCCGCTCGCGACACCGGATCAAAGCCACCCCGGCGGTGCATCTCAACGGAGCACGCGCACTTCGTCTGCGTGGTGGCGACCATGGTCGACGATCCCGCCCCGCCAGATGAACTCAACCCGCTGATCGGCCTTCAACGATCGGTAGCCGTCGGCGACGATGTCGGAGAAGTGGACGAATAACACCTCGCCATCGTCCGCGGTGATCCTGCCGTACCCCTTCTCCTTCTTGAACCACCGCACCGTGCCGGTGCGCTGAACAGCGAGCAGATCGGAGCGACGCACGTCAAGCCCTACTCACCCTGACGAGGGTAGGCCGATCCCCGGGGCTTGCTTTCCGCAACCCGATCGATCACCGGCACCCTGCGACCGCGCGGATCGCGGCAGATCCGGACGTTTGGATCGGCGGTCACTCGCGGATAGACGCATGAAACCACGGGACGGAGAGGGGCGTGCATGAGCACGATGCACAAAGGACTCCACCGTCGGCATGGCCGGTCTGCACAGCGCGTAAGACACCACGCGAGGCTATGCGCTGCGTGAAGCGACGCATCTCCGGTGCCGTCTACCGACAACTCGTGTCGGACGCCCGCCACGCCGCGATCACCACGCCATTGTGACTCGCCTGGGCTGACACCAATTTCGGCCGCTTCCTGCAACTACAAGCGCCGTAGCCGCGGCGTAACCTTGAGGGATCGGCGAGCGCCCAGGCCCCCGTCCTCGGCGGTCGATCGAGACGGGGAGGGAGACCGACCCCGGCCGCCCACGCCCCCCTCGGGAGCGTGGGCGGTTCTTGCTCTCTGCCGGGACTAGCTGTCTCGCCGGGCGGGTATATACCAATCAGGGCGCGCGCTCAGCGCGCGCAGCGAAACCTGTTCGGGGGGACTTGGCCGCTCAGCGTCCCGGCTGGCTTCCCGAGAGTCGCCGGGACGCTGCCCAATGACACCGCCCGCGCGCTAACTGAGGGTGCCAGCGGCGCCGCCTACTCACAGCAGGCGGCGTCCTGGCCCGCGCGAGGAGTGACCGTTCACCCTGGGGGAAGGCGGCCGGTACCCAGCGCGAAACCGTCCACCCCGCTGAGGGCGGTCTGTCGCATGGAACGGCCCCGCCGCGTGGGGGGTGCGACGGGGCCGTGAGGCCCTCGGGGGGAAGGGCCGCGGGTGGAGCATAGGGGTTCTGTCAACGCCCTCGGCAATAGGTGAAGCGCATCGGTGCGCAGATGCCTAGTCGGGAGGAGGTGCGCGTTTCCTCCCCAGGGGTGCTGCACGTAACCCCCTAGGAACGGTTCGCTAGACGAAACTGAAAACCCGCCCCTCGCCGTTCGGGGGACTCGGGGGAGCAGGCCCGCTCCTGAGGAACGACCAGGGATGCTCGCTCAACCATGGCGGACCCCCAACCCCGCACGCCGAGGGTGGGCGGTTCGTCTTAATCCGGATCAACGTCGGCGCCGAACTCCACGTCGGCGGGTATCGGGGAACCCGCCCTTGGCGCGGCCACTCGCGGAGCGCACAAGAGAACCGCCCGCCCCGCTGACTACGGGGTGGGCGGTTCTGTGTGACACCAATTGGGCCGCTTCCGGTAATTCTGGTTCTGCTACTTCCACGCTCGAATGGTGCACTCGGGGGTCGCCGGCATGCGTTT
>CAWHPY010000024.1:0-15096 GCA_963831375.1 uncultured Actinomycetota bacterium
CACGACGAGCTACCGGTGCAGCCTCTCGACGTGACCGTCGGGCCACCACTACACGAGCACCTTCCCGACCATCCACTTCCGCAACATGCTGATGGTCACCAGACACCTCGACGACAGGCACGTGGCGGTGACGCACGAGACCGTGACCGTACGGCGCCCGGGCGAGCCGACCAGCATCGTGCGCTCCGCGACGGCGAGCGTCGGACCTGCTGGACGAGCTTCGGCGTACCGCTGACCGTCGACGAGCGACAAGCCCTGCTGGCCAGGGTCAGCCAGCTGCCAGCGACTCGATGACCTCGGCGACGGGCCAGGCGCCGCCCATCGTGTCGAGATGACCGTGGCCGTCGTGCCGCGGGCGGGTGGTGGCTCGACCAGAACGAGACGCCCGCGTCGCCACCCGACATGGTGATCTCGGGTGAGTCGGCATTCAGCCAGAAGCCGAGACCGTAGCAGCCGGACTCGCCCGGGTCGGGCTCGCTGCGCGGCCTGCGCATGTCGGCGAGGGTCTCCTCGGTGACGATCCGCCCTGCCGTCAGTGCTGTCCAGAACCGCGCCATGTCGGCGGTGGTCGTGTACGCCCCGCCGTCTCCGGTGGCGACCACCGGCAGGTGGAAGACGTTGGTCCGCCAATGGCCCTCGATCTCGACGTAGCCCAGTGCCGCCCTGCCTGGAAGAGCGTCGGAGCGTAGGAACTCGGTGTCGACATGCCTGCGGGGGAGCAGACCAGCTCGCCCACCAGGTCCTGGTACGACCGGCCGGCGACACGCTCGGCGATCAGGGCGAGCACGACGAAGCCGCCGTTGCAGTAGGAGAACCGCTCACCGGCCGGGAACTTCGTCGGGTAGCCGTCGAGGATCGGGAGGAAGTCCTCGGTCGTCACCAGCCGGTGCACCGATACCGGCATCGGGTAGTCCTCGCTGTCGAGCTCGTCCTCGTCGAGGTAGTCGCCGATGCCCGACCGGTGGGAGAGCAGGTGCTCGATCGTGACGTCGTCGGCGATGAGCGGGAGGTCGGTGCCCAGGACCTGACGTGCCGTGGTCGAGAGGCTGAGCAGGCCCTCTTCCACCAGGCGCATCACCACCAGAGCGGTGAACGTCTTCGACCCGCTCGCCATGCCCAGCTGGGTGTCGGTGGTCATCGCGATGCCGTGGCCCCGGTCGGCCAGCCCGTACGCCGCGTCGAGGGCGACGACCCCGGATCGCTCGAACCGGACGACGCCGGCGAAGCCGTCTCGGCGGCCTTCTCGTCGACGCGGCGGCGCAACTCGCTCATCGCAGCACCGTAGCGGCACGAAGGGGAGGGGACCTTGCATCCGTGGGTGCTCTGCGCGTCTGAAAGGTGAGCACGCCGTTCCCTGTCTAGGTTTCTGAGCTGTTGAGGAACAGGAACCGAGGAACGGAGAACGGCGTGCAGAACGCCACCTTATGGCGCGCCCTGTTGGGGATCGAGAACGCAGTGGTCGAAGAGATCGAGTTCGACGAGGACGAGCAGTTGCTGGTGGCCCATGTGCGGCCGCGGGCTCGCGCGCGAGCTCGTGCGCGGTGTGGCCGCTGTGATCGCAGGTCGCCTGCTTATGACCGTGGCGAGGGACGCCGGCGGTGGCGGTGTCTGGATCTGGGAACCGTTCAGGTGGTGCTGGAAGCAGCAGCACCCCGGGTGAACTGCGGTGAGCACGGGCCGACGGTGGCCGCGGTGCCGTGGGCCCGTCACGGCGCCGGCCACACCAGGGTCTTCGACGAGCAGGTCGCCTGGCTGGCGACGCAGTGCTCGAAGAGCGCGATCACCGAACTGATGCGGATCGCCTGGCGCACCGTGGGCGCGATCATCAGCCGGGTCTGGGTCGACATCGAGGCCGTCCACGACCGGTTCAAAGGGCTGGCCCGGATCGGGATCGATGAGATCTCCTACAAGCGCGGCCACAAGTACCTCACGGTCGTGGTCGACCATGACAGCGGCCGACTGGTGTGGGTCGCCCCGGGGAGGGACAAGGCCACCTTGGCGGGGTTCTTCGAGGCCCTGGAGGCCTCTGGGCAGGGACGCTGCGCAGCGATCACCCACGTCAGCGCTGATGGGGCGGACTGGATCAGTACCGTGGTCGCTGCACACTGCCTCAACGCGGTGCGCTGCGCGGATCCGTTCCACGTCGTTGCCTGGGCCACCGACGCTTTGGACGTGGTACGGCGCGAGGCCTGGAACAACGCCAAAGGACGGCGTCGCACCAACAACCAGACAGGGCGGCCCGCAGAGGCCACCGGTGACGCAGCGGCGATCAAGCGCTCTCGCTACGCCCTGTGGAAGAACCCCGAGAACCTCACCAGCAGGCAGCAGGCCAAACTGGCCTGGATCGCCAAGACCGACCCCCGCCTGCACCGCGCCTACCTCCTCAAGGAAGGCCTGCGGCTGGTCTTCCAGCTCGGCGACCACGAGGCCATCGAAGCGCTCCAGGCGTGGATCGGCTGGGCCCGCCGCTGCCGGATCCCCGCGTTCGTCGAGCTGCAACGACGCATCGTCAAGCACCGGCCCGCGATCCTGGCCGCGATCGAGCACGGCCTGTCCAACGGACGCATCGAATCGGTCAACACCAAGATTCGCCTCATCACCCGCGTCGCGTTCGGATTCCGCTCACCCCACGCGCTCATCGCCATGGCCATGCTCAACCTCGGCGGACACCGCCCCGTCCTCCCCGGCCGGAAATGACCCACGGAAATGTCAGGAGAGCCAGAAAACTCGTACGCCGACGGAACCCATCGCCGCGAGAGTGACTATCAGTAGGTAAGAAAGCGCCGATACTGCCTGCGTGAGGGGGCGCCGTGACTGGTACCGAGGACGACGTCGCCTCGTTCGTCGCGGCGCGGTGGCAGGGCCTGGTGCGTTTCGGATTCATGCTGACCGGGGATCGCGCCGCCGGAGAGGATCTCGTGCAGGAGGCTCTGCTCCGATGCCTGCCGTCGTGGGGTCGACTCGATCCCCAAGGGGTGGAGGCCTACGTGCGCAAGGTGATGGCCCGACTCGCTTGGAAGGCGCGCCGGCATCCCCTCAGGATGTCTTCGTCGCCCGGCCAGGCTGAACCCACGACGGCGGACATCGCCGATACGTCATCCGAGCAGTCCGACCTGCGACGGGCGCTCAGGGGCTTGCCGCCACAACAGCGGGTCGTTCTGGTCCTGCGGTACTGGCAGGACCTCAGCGAGGCCGAGATCGCGGAGCTGCTCGGATGCCGACAGGGCACGGTGAAGAGCCGCGCAAGCCGTGCCTACGCCCAGCTGCGACAAGAACTGGACTGGTCCGTCGACGCGTCGATGACGAACGACACAGGGATCGTGAGAGGAGACGCTCGATGAACCATCCAGCAGACCACCACGCGACACTGCTGCGGGAGAGGCTGGACGGGCTCGCTAGCAGTGTGTCGGCTGGCAGCGCCATGGACGGCGCCCAGCTGTACCAGCGAAGCCTCCGGCGCCGACGCCGACGCGTTGGCACCAGCACGGCCCTGGTCGCCGCTGCGAGCGCACTCGTCGTCGTCGGCGGTGCAACCTGGCTGCCGGGAGCGAAGGGTGACAACGCGCCGGGCCCCGAGAGTGGCCAACCTGCGGTGGCAGGGCAGGGCAGCGCCGACGATCGCGCGGACGTATTGGCGGGAGTCGACGACCCAGGCGGACGAACCGCGGGTCAGATAGTGGAGGTGTCCCAGGTCGAGGCGGAACGCCGCTGCACGGTCGTCTGGCACAACACGTGGGGCCCCAGCGCCGTGAAGGTCAAGCTGCGCAAGGACTCCGGCCCGTGGTTCGAAGGCGACGCGGTCAAGATCGCGAACGCGCGGGAGTTCGACTACAGCCCCTTCGACGCATCGAGCACGGATGGACGCTGTGTCATCCCGCAGGCTGGTCTCGAGGAGGCTGTGGGCAGTGTCCAGCTTCCCCTACCGTCAGCCGACGATGCGGCCGGTATTCAATCGGCCTGCGGCCAGTACCTCGGCTGGGACTTCTCCGACTGGCAGGTGGTCGTCGCTGATCGCGCGGAGGACCGGCTGGCGGCGCTGCTCCGCTCGCCCGATGGCTACATGTCGAGGTGCCAGCTCGACAGCTGGTACTTGAACGAGCGTGGTGCCGTCGACAACGACAAGCTGTTCGCCGACCCCGACGCCGGGTTCATCCCGTTCGTGGAGATCACCATCCCGGAGAAGTTCCAAGAAGAAGCCGAAGCCTTCGGGGACTACCAGCTCCAGCCGTCGTTCCTGTTGAGGTGCCAGCGCAAAGGCCCGGGCCAGTACGAGGCCGACTGCCTCGGTGCCGGTTACGTGTCCGGCCCCGAACCGATCGCGCGGGTCGTGGTCACCGACGTGACGGGCGCCGAGCACGAGATCCCGGTGGTGGACGGTTGGCTCGCATTCGCGGGGACGGTCATCAACCACGCCGACAGCCGCCGTTCTCCGGGAGAGCTGCACTTCACGGTCTACGCAGCCGACGGAACCGTCCTTGCCGAGTACGACGAGGACAACTGAGGTCGGTACTGCTGGTGAGGTGCTGCCGGGTCCGATTCCGGACCCGACGGTCGTCCCCCGAACGCACTCACATGCCGCTGACAGAGTGTGTCTAGCCGCCGCATGACGACCACTTGGCCGACTAGGCCGGCGATGGCTGGATTCGTTCGGTCACGTTCGTCTCGTTGGTGCCGTCAGACCGCATCCAGAAGAGGTCGTCGATACCGAACTCCGAGTCCCGCGGGCTCGAAAAGGCGACGAACTTTCCGTCAGCCGAGCAGCAGGTGCGCCTCCGATCGCGCCGACGCGAACCCGGTGGACTGTGGCGGCGTCGTACCCTGAGACGGCGGCAGCCGACCACGCCTGCGGCGCCGCGCCGGGTCGGTGGCTCTCGGTCCTGCACATCGCACGACACTCGAGGAAGTTTCCATGTCCGCACTTCGCGCCCTCGGGGCAAGCGCCCTGTCCCTGCTCATGCCCGCATCCCTCCTGCTCGTAGCGGGGCCCGGCTCGGCCACCGACACCGCCGGCGAACCCGCCGCCAGCACATCGGTCCGCACGACCGTCACGCAGACGGGTCCGCCTCGTGGCGTTGCCACAGATCGTCCAGCACGGTGGCCGGGTGGCCAGCCCCGACGACGCGAACGCGGCCTTCACGGCCACCATCGAGCCGATCGCCGTCGGCCGGAAGGTGAGACTCCAGGTGAAGCGCGGCTCCTCCTGGCAGACGGTGGCCACGGTCAGCCAGGACAGGAAGGGCCGTGCCCAGTTCGCCGCCCGCGCCAGCGTGAACGGTCAGGCGTTGACCTACCGGGTCAGGGCCGACAGCTTCCGGGGACCTCCCGCCGATCAAGAGCCGCACCGTCAGCACCGAGCGCTGGCTCACCCCGACCTGGACCGACGAGTTCTCCGGCGACTCGCTCTCCAAGGACTGGACCCATCGCGGGAAGACCTACGAGCCGCAGAGCTTCCGCAGCTGCTCCAGGGGGAGCGCCAAGGCGGTCCGGGTCGGCGGCGGCGCCTTGCGGCTCAGTGTCCTCAGGGATCGCAGCAGGCACACCTTGTGCCCGGCGCTCAAGCGGGGGGAGATCGCCGGCAGGTACGCCTACCGCCTCAACGGCCACATCGGCACCGACAACGACTTCTCCTTCAGGTACGGCGTCGCCGCCGCCCGCATCAAGTTCCCACGGCTGCGCGGCCAGCACGGCAGCTTCTGGATGCAGCCGGTCGGCGGGATGTACCCAGGTGGCACCGGCCACGAGATCGACGTCACCGAGTTCTTCGGCGGAATCAGCCATCGCAGTGGTCTCTTCAGCTACATCCACCGCTACGAGGGAGGCCGCATCGTCAAGACCGGCGCCAACATCCCTGACACTTTCCTCCACGGCCCGCGCGACGGCTGGGGGAAGAACTTCCACGTCTTCTCCGTGCAGTGGAAGCCGCGATCGCTGATCTTCCGCATCGACGGCAAGGAGACCTGGCGAATCGGTGGCCGCATCTCCGCGGGTTCCCCAGTACCTCATCTTGAGCCTGCTGTCCTCCGACTACGAGCTTCCCGAGATCAAGGACCGACAGCTCCCCCAGCACATGTACGTCGACTGGGTACGCGTCTGGGAGACCGGCGGCTGAGCGTGAGTCGTCCGGTGGCTCGCCTTTCAGGGGCCGGCGGAGCCGATGAACCTCGATCCCACCGAGAGCAACGCCGAGCTCTCCTGGGTCGCCCTCGAGAACGACCGACTGGCGGTGCCTGTGACGCCGTAATCCCGGAAGGTCCAGTACCTCGAAGAGCTCGTCGATTTCCTGTTGGCCGTGGGCGTTGCGCCATGCACCCAGGACGCTGACGGGCTCGTTGCGGGACCAGAGCGCTCGTCGCGGAGCGGCGTCGCCGTTGTGCAGTGCGAGTTCCGCGTCCTACAGATCACCCTCGACCCACGCCCGGAACTCATCTCGGTCGGTCATGCCTCCAGCATGCCCCGATTCCTTGGACGGTCGCACCTGCGAGTCAGACCACTGGATCGACCATGACCTTCCTAGCCTTGGGTCGGATACCTGTGGACCGGTGACAGGTCCGCGGCGCCCTCGCGCTGTCGAGGCCGACGAGCGGACGCCGTATCGGCTAGTCGCTCCCGCCCGACGATGGCCGGGCGCGTCTAGTGTGCGGAACCATGGAAGGCATTGTGCTGCGGGTCCGGCTCATCAGCGGTGACAGCATGGACGTCACGTACGAGGAGCGCGACGCGGGCAGTGAAGACGAGGTCATCGACCACGTCGTCTCCACGTTGGCTGAGGACTCCGGGGTGCTGCGGTGCAAACATGGCGGCCGGCTCCTGGTGCTGTACGCAAGGGGTGTTGCCGCGATGGAAGTCGCGCCCCGCGGCGCGGTCCTGTGAGCTGCCCACCGGAGCCACGTGAGTGTCGGCCCTGGTTGTGGGTGGTCACGACGAACGACAATGTGGACGCGCTCCGCTTCTACCAGCGCGCGGTTCAACGTCCGCGTCGTGGCAGTTCCTACAGCCTCTTGCGAGGAGATGGTCTCGGTCTCAAGACGACTCGTCGGAACCGTGGCCGGCCGATCCGTCCATTGAACAGGAACCACCGCCGGGACGAGGGGTCGCCGTCTCGGTCGTGCGTCTTTGTTCCGGCCTCGGACAGCACGGTACGCGCCGCGAAGCGCGCCAGCGTCTCGATGGCAGCGTGAGACAGGTCTTCTTCCCTTATCACCGGCGCAAATCCGGTATCCCGCACGTCGGCCAGGAGCCACTCCAGGTCTCCGTGGATGCAGTACCCCTTCTCCGCGATTGCGGTGACGTGACGCGTCGACTCATCGCTGACCCAGGAGAGGTGGTCGGGGGGCAGGACGATCCGCGGACTCGCACTTCGTTTCAGGGCACCTTGGCTGAGCACGCGCCGAACAGGGCTGTAGGTGCGGTCGGGTGCGGCCGGGGAGCAGGCGGGCCAACTCGACGTTCAGGCGACGGTAGACCTCCGCCTCGACAACGCCGTAGGAGCGGTTCACGTCCCTGTGGTGAGGTGGCAGTACCGAGGCAGGGACGCCCATGATGGCGGCCACTTCGGCGAAGATGAAGTCCCTGTCCCCACCGCGGCGTGGGAGCACCACGACGTGCACGTTCTGCGGTGGTACGTCGGCGGCCCAACGGGCGCAAACGTCGGCGAGGTCCTGCCGCAACCGGTAGTGCCGTCCGTAGAAGCCCTCGCCGGCGCGCACGGAGTCGAGGAAGTCCGGGAAGGTGTCGGTGAGGCGATGCTTCAGGAACTGCTGGTACTCCGACGGCAGCTGGGGGGTCCACGCCCTGGCGGTCACGATGAGCTGCACCTCGAAACCCTCTGATCGCGCGAGCGCCACGATGGAGCGGGCCGTAGGCCCGTCGAGCTCCGCCAGGTCCTCGCCGCTGATCAGCGCGTCATGCTGCGCCACGGCCCGCAAACACCTGACCAGTCGTGCCAGCGGGTCGGGTGCGCGGGGTCCGACGAAGCCGCTGCCGGCCGCCAGCCGAGTGGCCTCAGGAGGACGCGCTCCACGGCCGCGCGGGTGCTCAACGGCACCGCTACACCATGACGGGCGAGCTCGGAGCGCGACGTCGCCACGACGGACTGGAGAGCCGTCGTACCGGACTTGCTCAGACCCACGTGCAGGATCAGGCGTCGTGGTGTCATGCACGGCTCCATCTCGTGTCCCCCGTGTGTCAGTGCGTCACCGACCCGCGGGTGAGCATGCGATCGAGGAGGGTCTCCGACCAGGTGGATCAGAACGCGTTCTGGTCCACCTGGTCGTAGACGCATGGACCGTGGTGTCGTCCGTTCGGGGCCCCACGGGGGGGCCCCGTTCACGTCGACCATCCGGGAGGCCCCCATGCCCTTCGAATCCCGTCATCTGCCCCTCACGCAGGTACCGTCACGCGGCTTTCGGCACGGCAACCGCAGCTACGCCGTCTGCCACTGGAAGTGCGGCAACGAGTGCGATCTCGCGGCACCGAACACCAGCGGAAACGAGACCTTCGCGGAGGTCGTCGATCGCATGCTCACCCGCAGGACAGTGCTCTCGGGAGCCCTCGCGACGGGCACCGCGCTTGTCATCGGCTCCGCCCTCGCGCGCCCCGCGGCCGCCCTCGTCTCGCAACACACCCGGGCTGATCGGCGGCGACTTCACACCGGTCGCCCCCAACCGGCTCGACGACGTCGTCATCCCGGACGGGTTCGACCAGGACCTGGTCATCCGGTGGGGAGACCCCGTGACGGCGGATGCTCCCGCGTTCGACGTGCGGCACCAGACCCCGGAGTCCGCCGCGCGGCAATGGGGCTACAACAACGACTACCTGTGCGTCCTGGAGACGTCGCCGGTCGAGGGCCTGCTGGTCTGCAACCACGAGTTCACCAGCCCCGAGCTGATGTTCCCCGTCGGCTCCCACGACCCGGCGACGATGAAGCGGGTCCAGATCGAGAGCCACGGGATGTCGGTCGTCGAGGTACGGCGACACGACGCCGCGACCGGTCGGTGGAGCCACGGTGCCCGCCCGACAGGCGCGACGCAACCGCCGGATCACCGGCTCGACGCCGATCCGGGTGGTGGGCCCGGCCGCTGGAGACTCTCGCCTCCGGACTACCGCAGACCCGGATGGCGCCACTGGTCCTGGGGACGCTCAACAACTGCGCCGGCGGGACGACTCCCTGGGGCACGGTGCTGAGCGGAGAAGAGAACTTCAACCAGTACTTCGACAGGTCGGGAACGCTCGACAGCCGGTACGCCGCGTCGTACGCCCGCTACGGCGTCACCGGCACCGGCAGCCGGGGCTGGAGCGAGGTCGACCCTCGCTTCGACCTGTCGGTGGAGCCGCACGAGCCGTTCCGGTTCGGTTGGATCATCGAGGTCGATCCGTACGACCCGGCCTCCACGCCGCGCAAGCACACCATGCTCGGTCGCATGAAGCACGAGGGCGCGAACCTCGCCACCACGCGCGACGGGCACGTCGTGGCGTACATGGGCGACGACCAGGTCAACGAGTACGTCTACAAGTTCGTCTCCCGGGACACCGTCCGGCCTGGCCGGGACCCCGAGGCCCGTGAGCACAACATGCGTCTGCTCGAGACCGGGACGCTCTACGTCGCGAGGTTCTCCGGAGAGCAGCCGGCGGCGTGCGACGCCGCCGTCGAGCAGGAGCACGACGGGACCGGCGAGTGGATCCCGCTCGCCTCGGACGTGCAGTCGTACGTCGCCGGGCATGTCGGTCGCCGACGTGCTCATCGACACCCGGATCGCCGGCGACCGGGCGGGGGCGACCAAGATGGACCGACCGGAGGACGTCGAGCCGAGCCCGGTGAACGGCAGGATCTACGCCGCGATGACGAAGAGTGCCGTGCGGGGGGTCTCCATCCCCGTCGATGCGGCCAACCCGGTGGGCAGCAGCCTGGTCAAGGATGCGCTGGACGCCGCGCCGCGACGGGTCGCCGGCAACCGCAACGGCTACGTGCTCGAGATGACCGAGACCGACGGATCGGGCACCGCGTTGACGTTCGAGTGGAGACTGCTCCTGGTCTGCGGCCTCCCCGAGGCGTGCGAGACCTACTTCGCCGGCTTCCCCAAGGAGCACGTCAGTCCCATCAGCTGCCCCGACAACATCGCGTTCGACCCCGAGGGCAACCTGTGGTTGTCCACCGACGGGAACGTGCTGGGCTCCAACGACGGGATCTTCCGCGTCCCGGTCAGCGGTTCGGAGCGCGGTTTCGTCAAGCAGTTCCTGACCGTCCCGATCGGCGCGGAGGCGTCGGGACCGCTGCGTGAGCAGGGATGGGCGGACGCTGTGGACGACCGTTCAGCACCCCGGGGCCGGAGGCACGTTCGAGACTCCGATCAGCACCTGGCCGCACACCGACCCCTTCCCTCGTCCCTCCGTGGTGGTGACCTATGTGACCTGACCCCGTAGCAGCGCCGCACCTCCAGGCGCCTCCCGAGTCACTTGACCCGCCCCAGCCCGACGGACAGCATGAGTGCTGACTTGGTTCGGGACGACGCGGTCTCGGAGCACCCTCCGAGACCGACGGGGGTTGGTCACCATGACCGGCAGCGAGTGCGAGAGCTCGGCCACGTTGACGTACTCCGTCCTCGACGGGGCGGACGTCTCGGTCGATCTGGCTCCCGGCGGGGCCTGGTCGTTCGGCCGTGACGAGCGCTGTACCGAGACCCTGGTCCTCCCGACGCTCAGCCGCGTGGCGCTGATCGTCCGCTGCGTCGAGCCTGGCGTCTGCCGGGTCAGCTCCCGGCAGAGCGGGCTGGGTCGGGTCGTCATCGACTCCGACGACAGCCGGGAACGCCACATCGTGGCCCTGGGGTCTGGGCCGGTGCACCTGTTCGAGGGCAACTACTCCGTCAAGGTCGAGCTCCCGCCGATCGTGCTCCGGATGACCGTGGCGATCGCTGCGGTCGGGCGCCGGGACGCCGCCGCCCCCGCACGGGTGGTATCCCCCCTCGCGGCAGCAGAGCGCACGGCCGTCACCTGGACTCCCGAGCAACCGGGGCCTGACGCCCCTCCCTGGATCACCGTGGCCGCGTTGGCGGTCGCTGTCCACCGGTACCCGGAGCTTGCGGGGGAGGCGCGCACCAGCGAGGCGCTGCGGCGGCTCTGCGGCGTGTGGTGCGGCCACACCAGCCTCTACTGGGTGAACGAGCGACTGAAGGAGGCGGTCGAGGCAGCCGACCTGGTCGTGCCGGACGGCGGCGAGCGCTTGGTGCTGGCCACCGCCCACTATGGCCAGCTGTTCCCCCGCGCGACCATCCGCCGGCTGCGCGACGCGATCCTCCAACGCCAGAGGGATCGTGCCGTGAGCTGGTTCCCGCAGGTCGGGGACACCGTCGGGCGCTACCGGATCACCGACGTGCTCGGTCAGGGCGGGATGGGTGTGGTGTTCGTCGCCGTCGCACCCGATCTGGAGCGGCCCGTGGCCCTGAAGGTGCTCGCCCCGCAGGCCGCCGTCGATCCCGCGTTGCGGGAGCGTTTCGCCCGGGAGGCAGCGACGCTTGCGAGTCTGGACTCGCCGCACATCGTCTACATCCTCGAGTACGGCGAGCACGACGGCTGCCCGTACCTCGTCACCCAGCTCGTCCCCGGCGGCGATCTCCGTCAGTACCTCGAGGAGCACGGACCGCTTCCGCCCCGCCAGGCCGCGGACGTCATGGAGCAGGTGGCCGCGGGCTTGGAGGAAGCGCACGCCCAGGGGGTCGTGCATCGCGATCTCAAGTCGGCCAACGTCTTGCTGCGCGTGCTGCCCGGCGGCCAGCTTCACGCCTATCTCTGCGACTTCGGCATCGCGCGCGCCGACAGCTACGAGACGACGTCCGCGAGCGGAGTGGTCGGCACTCTGGAGTACCTCGCCCCGGAGCGGCAGTCCGGTGCACCGGCCAGCTTCGCCACGGACATCTACTCCCTCGGTTGCCTGCTCTGGGCCGCTGTCACCGGTGCGCCGCCGTACCGAGGCAGCGAGGTCGACGTTGCCGTGGCGCACTTGCGTGCGCCGGTCCCCCGCCTCCCGGGTGACGACCCGGTGAGCCGCAGCACCAACGCGATCATGGCCCGGGCGATGGCCAAGAAACCCAGCGACCGCTATGCGTCCGCCCATGAGATGCGACAGGAGCTCGTGTCGCTGGCGGCCCTGGCGGCCGAGCAGGAGGAGCAGTCGGCCCCGCCCTCCGCGCCGGATCGGCGGCGGCGCCGTTCCGCGCTCATCGCCATCGCGGGCGCGGCCGTGGCGGTGATCGTGCTGGCCGCGACGGTGTGGCTGGTCCGAGGCCCGAGCGACGCCGACCCGAGCGGCGCGCCTTCCTCGCAGCCGGACGCCGACAGCTCCCACGCGACTCCCTCCACGACCGCTGCGAGCCAGCGATGTTGGGACGGCCGAGCCGCGAAGCAGGGCGTGGACTGCCCCGCGCCGTCGGGGCTGCAGGGACTGCAGTGGGTGTATCCCAGCTTCAAGCACAACCGTGCCGACTGCCGACGGGTCCCGCGGCCGTTGTCGCCGCGCAAGGAGCTCGCCTACTTCTGTCCTTTCAACGCCGAAAACCCGAACGGGGGCATCCGATACAGCGAGTGGGTGTCGGCCCCAGCAGCCCGCGAGATCATCGCTGGTGACTTCTACCCCTGGACCGAGGACGCCGAGCCGGAGGGCTCCCCCTGGTCGGTCTGGATCCGGGAGGACCGTGACGAACAGGGGTGGTTCTCGTCGGCCGTGGCCTACCGCGACTGGCCGTTCTCGGCCGAGGTGGTGTCCAACACGAAGCGGGCCGCGATCCTGGGGTGCAACTTCATCGAGCTCCGGGCGCCGGACACGTACCGCCGCGTCACGGCATTGTGCGGATCCTCGGATTGAGATCGGTCAGCGGAGCCTCCAGCCCGAGCTCGCGCAGCGTCCGAGAGGACTTCGTGCCACCCCGCCGCCGGTGACAGGTTGCAGGCTGCCTGCATGCCGCTGAAGGAGGCGTTGGTCGCCTGGTTCCTGCCGTTGCCAACCAGTGACGGTGACACTCAAGACAAATCGTAAGGACCGATGAGGCTTGGGTCCGCAGACTGCTTGTAGAAGACGGTGGTCGACGTAACCCTCCGTCGACGTCGCGGGCTACGTCATACCTACACGATCGGGCGGGCCAGTAGCAGCCCGCCGTCGACGGGCAGGACATGACCGGTGATCCAGTCAGCGTCGGCCGAAGCGAGGAACGCAACGGCGGCCGCGACATCTTCGGGCTCACCCACCCGGCCGAGCGGGTACAGCGGCAACATCCGTTCGGCGCCACCGTCCTGGGCATCCCAGACGCGGGTCCGGATGGTGCCGGGAGCGACCGCGTTCACCCGCACCCCATCCGACGCCAGATACCGGGCGAGGTTGGCGGTCAGCGCCGTCAGGCCGGCCTTCGCTGACGAGTACGGCTCGCTGCCCAGGGCCGTCTGACCGTTGATCGAGCTGACGGTGACGATCGACGGACCGCGTGAGCTGCTACGCAGGAACGGGATGGCGGCACGACATACCCGCGCTACCCCGATCAGGTTGAGCTCCAGCACGGCCGACCAGACCTCATCGCCAGTCTCCTCGAAGACGCCATGTGGAAGGTCTCCTCCAGCCACGTTGACGACGATGTCCAACCCACCGTGCTCATCCGCCACCCGGGAGACCGCATCATCGACGGAGACCCGGTCCGTCACGTCCATCGCGAGCGCCACGGACCCAGTCGACTCTGGCAGGTCATCAGCAACTGATCGAGCCAGGTCCGGGTCGAGGTCGCTGACGACCACTCGCGCGCCCTCGGCCGCGAGCCGGACGGCACATGCCCGACCGATTCCCTGCCCCGCCCCGGTGACCAGAGCAGTCACACCGCCGAAACGTCCTAGCTCGATCATCGCCGCCCTGTGCTCCTCGTCGTCATGACCCCTCCGGGATGAGGACGGGTCAGGAGAACCTAAGCCTCGGCCCCGCGCCATGAGGAGGTCCAGAGGGCCTGTCACTCGGATGCGTCTATCCGCGTCTCCAGCGCACAGATCGGCGAGCGCGGAACTCGGCTGGTCGGACACGCTGGCCGAAGGCTCATCGAGGCGGAGGCGGCTGTTCGTCTGTCCGCAGGCATGCCTCGAGGGCATCGAGCACGGCGGCTGTCAGATCCGGTGTCGGCAGGATGCGCAACCCCTGGTCGATCTCGAACTCGGCCCACTCGCGGTCGCGTGGAAGAGTCGTCGGGTCGAGAGAGACCCGCACCTGGAGATCGAGGAAGTTCAGCTGGGTAGCGATCAGCATCGTGAAGTCGGCCGTCGAGCGCAGTCGTGCCGGTCCGCCTGCAGCCATGTAGGCCCGGTACGCCCGCCGCATCGAGGCGAGGTCGGGATCGCCGTCGTGGAAGCAGGCCATCAGGGTGCACGCCAGCTCCCGCGCCGGTTCCGCGGGCCCGAGGTCGTCCCAGTCGACGACCACGAGCTCACCGGCTTCGTCGGCGAGCACGTTGTCGGGATGCAGGTCGCGGTGGCACAGCCGCATCCCGGCCGGGTCGGCCGACGAGAGTAGGGCGTACAGGGCAGGCAGAGCGTCCACCGCGGCGGCCAGCCGCGAGGCCCAGGACTTGCCGGCCTCAGTGGCTGCGGCCACCAGCGGCCTCCAACCGTCCCCATCCGGTGGCACCTCATACCACCGGTCGGGTGGTGCACCGTCCGGCTCCCGGTCCGCCGCTGGAGCACACCCGTGCAGACGGGCGAGGAGAACGCCGAGCGCCTCCGCGGCCGCGGCCAGGTCGGCGGCCCGCAGGTCGACCCAGTCGTAGAGCCGCAGCCACCCGCCGTCCGGGAGCGGCACGAGGAATCGCCCGTTCCGATCGGGATGACTCGCCGGCAGCCGGGCTCCCGCCGCGGCGGCCCGCTTCCCGAAGGCGACCTCGGCCTCGACCTCTGCCCGCGCGGGAGGTGTCCCTGCGAACACCTGCTTGAGGGCGAAGACCCGATGCCCGGCCGCCAACCGCCACACCTGGCCCTGCGCCCCCCGGGCGCCGGGCGTGATCGAGACATCCCCGTCCCCGAGGTCGAACGCCTCCTGCGCCCAGGTGACCACATCGGTCTGCACACGGCCCATCATCG
>CAWHPY010000025.1:0-63197 GCA_963831375.1 uncultured Actinomycetota bacterium
ATGTCGCGGGACATGGTTCACACCTGTCTCGCGACATCATTCTCGTTTTCGGGGTCGTTGGGGACCCCTTTTTGCGTTTCGGGGTTGGTAGTCGCGGGACGGGTCGAGGGTCAGCTGGCGGAGCAGTTCGCCGGTTTCCCGGTCGATGACGTCGATGTTGAGGTCGGCGATCAGCAGGGTGACCCGGGTGCCGGCCAGCAGCCTGCCGAGGCCGATGTGGTGTAGTCGGCTGTCGTGGCGCAGGGTGACGCTGCCGGCGTCGTCGACGGTGTCGTGGCGGACCCGGTGGTGGGGTTTGATCAGCGGCCCGGTCGGGACGGCCTTGGGCCGGGCGAGGTAGATCTCGGCGGGGGTGTGGCGTTTGAGTGCCCGGTGCGGCCGCACTCGTTGTAATGGCGGCGGAACCGGGCGAGTTGGCGTTGCAGTTCGGCGATGGTCTTGGCCGGGTCCTGGGCGGTGAGCCATTTCTTCTCGGTCTGCTGGAATCGTTCGACCTTGCCGCAGGTCTGTGGATGGTGTGCTCGGGAGTGGTCGAACCGGACTCCGAGCCGGCCGAGCTCGATCTCGAGGGCGATCCTGCCTCCGCGGCGGGGTCGGGCGGTGAAGATCGCGCCGTTGAGTTCCTAAGGGATGTCAAGCGGCTCGGCGGCGTTTAGCGTTGGGTTGGACGGGCCGGTGATGGAGCACGTTGTGACTCCTTGCTTCGCCGGCCCGTCGCTGTTGTGCTTCGGGCGCGTCGGATCTCGTCGGGCACTACGTAGCGGTCGGCGATGATCTGGCGGGCCTGCGATGCGGTGACGGGTTTGCCGTCGGTGTCGCGTAGTTCGTAGGGGGTCTGGTTGTTCCAGCATGAGGCGAGCCGGGTCAGCAGGGTGGTGGCGATGTGGCAGAGCGCGGAGTTGTGGTGTTTGCCGGCCTGGACCATCAGCCGGTGATATTTCGCGGCCAGGGTCGGGTCCAGTCGTCGGGCCTGGTTGGCGCTGATGAACAGGGCTTCGCGGAGCAGGGCATCGCCGTGTTTGGTGGGTCCGCCGTGTTTGCCCGAGATGCCGGAGGAGTCCAGGGAGGGCACGAGTCCGCTGAAGTTGCGCACTGCGGCCAGTGACTGGAATCGGCTGGCGTCACCGAGTCGGCCGAGGATGGCCGCACCGGTGACCGCGCCCACTCCGGGGGCTGAGGTGATGATCCCGTGGGGGTCGCGATCGCGGACCAACACCGCGATGCGCTCGTCGACCTCCTTGATCTCCTCGGTCAGAGCCAACGCCAGCCTTGCCTCGACGGTGATGTCCTCGGCGAGGTCGGGAAAGGCGAGTTCGTCGGCCCACAGGTCGATGGTGGCCTTGGCGGCGGCCACGATCGCGTCTGCCTCGGGCTCACCCCACGCGCCGCGGGAGTGCCGGTAGAGGAACCTGGCGAGTCGGGCTCGACCCATCCGTTTCACGGTGTGTGGGTCGGCATAGCCGGCGGCGAGGAACCGCAGTGGTGTCTTGTTGGCCAGGTCGGCGCTCAAGGCGGCGTGCCAGTCCGGTCCCAGGATCTCGAGCAGCGCATCGAGCCTGGCCAGGCTGGTGGTGCGCCGCTTGACCAGGGTGGAGTGGAGCTTGGTGGCCCTGCGCAGCGGGTCACCGGGGCCGAGGCCGCGTTCGGCGTGCAGCCCTTCGGGATGCAGCATTGGCAGCCGGGCTAGGAGCACGGAGTCGAGCCGGTCGCTCTTGGTGTGCTTGGCGTAGTAGGCGCGCAGATCTGCCGATCGCTCGGCGGAGACCAGCACCACGTTGGCGCCGTGTCGCCGGAACCACGCCGCCAGGGGCACCCACGCGTTGCGGGTCGGCTCCATCACGATCGTCACCTCGGTCGCGCTGGTGTCCTCGGGCAGGCGCGACCACAGTCGCTCCAGGTCATCGGCAGTGGTGCGGAACCGGTGGCCGGACCAGAGCAGGTCGCCCTTCTCGTCGGCCAGGCTCGCTTGGTGCGGTGCTCGGACCGCGATGTCGATCCCCATGCGAAGGATCATTCGTTGAACTCCTCTCCTCGGTTGGGCGGTCAGTTCGGCAGCCGTTGCCGGGAGAGGTGATTTGCACCAGACATTCGCTAACAGGGATCCTCACCGTGCTCGCACCGAGCACGGTGAGGTCGCCGGGTTCCTAACAGGGCATCTCCACCTCCGGCATTGGCCCCACCCGCCAGCACGGTCAACAGGCAAGGAGTCGCGATGCGCTCCACTCGGTCAAGCAACGTTGACGGGCAGGTGCCGGACGACCCCGATCCTTCCCGCCCGTCGACACGAAGGCCCGGATTGTCGCCCACCCAGATTGAATGTCGGTGAGCACGCTGGCCGGGATTCCCCAGCGCACGAAGGCGTTCTGGAACGCGTGGAGCACGTCGGGACCGGTGATGGTGCGGCGTGGCACCGCCGCCAGCGCGAGCCGGGAGTGGTCGTCGATGATGTTGAGGATCTCCACGCCAGTGCCGTCGGCCAGCTGCCAGTGGGTGGTGTCGGCCTGCCAGCGTTCGTTGGGTTGCTCGGCGGCGAAGGTCCGCCAGGACGACCGGGGTCGCTTGTGTGGCTGCGGGGTGACGAAGCCGCGCCGGGTCAGGATCCGCCAGATCGTGGAGACCGAGGGCAGGCCCGAGAAGTCCGGTGCCGCGGTTACTGCCGGGCTGCGGTGATCGGGCAGCGACCTCGGGGTGCGGCGGGCCAGGTGGCTGCGGATCGTGTCCGCGCCGGCGTCCAGTCCCTGCCGGGTCAGGTCCTTGCGGAGCCGGACGATCTGGTCCTCGACCTCGGCGGGGACCGCGAGCGGGCTGGAGTGCGGGCGTCGGGAGCGGGGCTGGTAGGCGGCCTCGCCCTCGGCGTGCCAGCGTTTGACCAGCTGCTGGACCCAGTACCGGGAGACCTCGTAGTCGCGGGCGACCTCGCTCTTGGTGCGTCCCTCGACGACGACGGCGGTGATGATGAGTCGGGCCTTGGACATGGCGGCCACCTCCAACAGGGGTGTCAACTATGTCCCGGGACAGGTGCCAACTATGTCGTGGAACCAGACACTGTCAGCCCGACCGAGAAAACCGGCTCTGACCTGCGGAAACGCTGGTCAGAGGCAGTTCTGGTTTTGAACCCGAGGACCCTATTCCGCACTTATTCCGCAAGTATTCGCGGTCGGAGGTCGACTCAGTCACCCTCAGTCCGGGCCAGCACTTCGAGCACGTGGGCGACGTCTGCCGCGATCTCCGGCTTGGAGATGTAGAACTCGCGGGTGATGGCGGGGGAGGAGTGGCCGAGCTGTTGGGAGGCGGTCTCGGCGTTGACCCGCTCCGAGATCAGGGTCGCCACCGTCTTGCGGAACGTGTGCGGCGTGACCCAGTCGAGGCCGGTGTCTTTGCGGATCTGCCGCCAGCGGCGCTCGACGTTGTTGACCTGTTGCCAGGTGCCGTTGCGTGGCGGGAACACGGCGTCGTTCGGGTTCTCTCGCCCCGCCGACCGACGGCACTTGAGCACTGCGATGGCGAAGTCCGGAAGCACGACCGTCCTCACGCTGGCGTCCGACTTCGGGCTGGCCTTGCCGGTAGGTGCCCTTTCCCGGCTCGGTCTTGATGGTCCCGTTGATGGTGAGGTTCGGACGGTCGGCATCGAGTGCGACGTCGACCCAGCGCAGGGCAAGAATCTCGCCGATCCGCGCTCCGGTTGCCAGCATCAGGTGGATGATGTCGGCCATGTCGCTGGACGCCTTTTGTCCCGGCCGCTGCTCTGCCGTCCACGCGCGGAGAGCTTCGCGGACGGTGGTGAGGTCCTCGAGGGTGAGCGACCGGGTCTCAGATCTTTCCCGGTGGATGCGAGACGTCTGCTGGACCGGATTCACGGTGAGCGCGTCGTGACGGACCGCCATCCCCAGCATGGCGCCCATCACCACCTTGGTCTTCCGCTGGCGGCTCGCGCTCGTCGCCCTGAGCCGGACGAGGAACAGGTCGAGTCGACTGGTCGTCACCTCTCGCAGCCGGACGCCATCCAGTTCAGGGATGACCACCTTGGTGAGCACGCGCTCGTACTCGTTGATCGTCGTCGATTCGATCCGGTCCTCGTCGCGCAGATACTTCAGCCACAGCACAGCGAGCTTCGCGATGGTGGTGTCTGCGGTGATCGCCTGCTGCGTCGGCGTCGCACGGTCGACCAATTTCTCGCGCAGCCCCCGCTCTGCGGCCGCGGCGGTCGTTCCGGTCGCCGTTACCTCCCGGGTCACGCCGCCCTTGTCCCGGATCCGGGTGTGCGCCCGGTACGCGCCCTCGCGAACCTGCGTCGTCCGGATCGTGCCCCAGGTGCCCAGCGATGTCGGTGGGCGTCCGCGTCCCATGTCGCCACCCCTTCAGCGCGGCCGGCTGGCCCGGGACAGCGAGACGCCGCCTGCTGTTCGCTGCTCGGGGACGGCAGAGATGTCGTCGAAGGTCTCGACGTGCTCGGCAACCCAGGCGTCCAGGTCAGAGCGGCGGTGGCGCAGGCACCCGCCCAGCTTCACGGCTCGCGGCCCGAAGCCCGCTCGCCGGGTGCGCCAGGTGTACAGCGTCGCCTTCGGGATCGAAAGGTACGCCGCCGCCTGGTCGATGGTCAGGATGCCGCCCTCCACGCTGGTGTCGATCGTCGTGCTCATCATGTGCTCCTTCGTCGTGACGAGGACAGGTTTGCCCTCGTGACTGAAGGTGTGCACCGGCGCCGACTTTCCTGTGGATGGGCGGCGGGGGAGAGGCCGTGAAGCCGACCGCGCTTGTCAGTCCGGTGAGTGGCGACCACCTTGGCTACGAGCTGATCGCGGTTGTCTCACCGTGATCTGTCTTGCTGTGGATTGACTCGTTAGCCAGAGGCCTCGGGTTCAAGTCCTGCGCCTGACTTGCCGCCGAGTGTCGGATCTGCGCGGAAGACGCGCGAGTCGGGGGTTGCCACCTTCGGTCGTGCGGCTCACCCCATCCCGGCTCGGCCCCAAGCGGCCGCAGACTTTGTTGAGGAGGTGTGCCAGGAGATGACTGTCGTGCGGGTGCTGCTGGTCGATGACCAGGCGCCGTTCTTGCGGGCTATGAGTGCAGTGGTCGAGGAGACCGCTGGGTTTGAGGTCGTCGGCGAGGCCTGCTCTGGGGAGGAGTCTCTGCTCGCTGCCGCTGAGCTTCTCCCAGACCTCGTGCTGATGGATGTGAACCTTCCGGGCATTGACGGGTTGGAGGCCACGAGGCGGCTGCAGGAGAGCCCCTCCCCATCGGTGGTGGTGTTGCTCTCCACGTACGACGAGGATGCCGGTGCGCACTTCGTTGTTGAGTCCGGGGCTGCGGCCTACGTCACCAAGTCGGCGTTCAGTGCGGACCGGCTCCGGGAGGTGTGGGCGGCCGCGTCTGCGTGAACCAGGGCTCGCGGTGGCGCCCGGCATCGCTTCACGACACTGCCGGTGCTCGGGCCGACGGTGCCCGAACCTCGACGAATGTCTGGCCGTCGCGGCAAGTTGTCGATACAGATCCGCCCGTTACTTCCATCCGGTCACGCATGTGGCTCAGGGAGAGGCCACCGCGATCAGTGCCACTCACGCTCAGGCGTAGTTGATCACCGTGCAGGGACAGGACCACGGCGACGGGGTGCTCGAAGGCACGCGTCGCCTCGGCCACGCAGAAGTAGGTCGCGGCCTCGACGCGTGGGTCGAAGCGAAGGCCCACCGCGGAATCCTCGACGGTGAGGCGTTGGGGTCCTGTGAGACCAGGTCGTGCGAGCAGCGAGCCGAGGGCTGTGGGGAGCCCCGAGCGGGTGAGTTGGGCTGGGAACACCCCACGTGTGATCTCCCGGAGCGACTGCATTGCGCTGTTCATCGACGCGAGGAATGGTTCGAGTCGCGTGGTGTCCAGCGCAGTGGGACCGTCAGGATCGGACTGCGACAGCTGGCGGAGTCGCCCAGGGAGCGGTGCGAGGTGCGGAATCACCTGGCGGGCGATTGCACGTTCGACGCGGCTACGTTCCGCGTCGCCAGCACTGATCAACCGCGCACGCGACTCGTCCAGCTCGTGATTGTGCGCGCTGAGCCGCTCCACCTCGGCGGAGAGCTCGGCGGTCATCTGGGCGTTGCGGAAGGCCATCCCGGCCTGGTCCGCGAGGGCCGCGAGCAGCCGCTGGTCCCCGGGACGCAATGTGTGTCTGGCCGCCATCTCCACGGTGATCGTGCCCAGCCGTTCCCCATGGTCGACGACCGGTATGGCGACGCGCGTGGTGGACCCGTCCTCATGCCCGAGGGGCGGCCACGCGGCCACCTGGTCGGGGCCGGCTTTCACGTGGACGGAGACCACGGCGCGGGCTGCGTTCACGGCGTGCGCCGCGGCCTCCGCCACGGCGGGCAACAGGGCTGCTGGGTCGGGCCGGTCTCCGAGCCGTCGGCTGAAGTCGGCCAGCGCCTCGTACGGTGCCGCGGCCGCACCGAACGCCAACCGGTCCGCCAGCCGCACCACCCGGTGCCGCAGCGGCTGGAACGCCATCGCCACCAAAGCCGTCGAGATCAGGGATGGCCAGAAGCCACCTGCTCCTCCGCCCACCGTTGAGCCGACGACCACGACCAGGGAGACGTAGCCGGTCGCCGCCAGTGCGGTTGCCAGGGCCACCATGAGTGCCCGGTTGACGATGAGGTCGATCTCCAGCAGTCGGTGCCGCAGCACTGCGACCGCCACGCAGAGCGGGACGGCTAGCTGGGCGAGGCGCAACGGCAAGCCCGCCAACCAGGTTCCTTCCTCGCCCTGAATGCGTGGGACAGCGAGGATGACCACGACGCCGATTGCCAGGAACACGGCCGACGACGCTATCCACAGCAGCTGGCGCCGCTCATCGTCCTTGGCCTTCCGTAGGCGCAGCACTAGAGAGACGGCCGAGGCGATCAGTCCGGCCGCGACCAGGAGATACCCCATGGTGAGCAGCACTGTCGACAGAGTGAATCCGTCGTACTGCTCGGCGTATACGAAGTCCCCGGGACGCATCGTCAGTTGTCCGAGGGTGCGCAGGCCCAGGCCGGCGAAGGTGGCCCACACAGCCCAGCGCCAACGAGGCGAGGCCAGGTGTCCGGTGGGGGAGATGAGAAACACCATGACCAACGCAGTGAAGGCCGGCCAGCCGAGTAGAGGCGATGCCCAGGCGGTCACGTGGGCCCAGTACGAGGAGCCGGGGCCGGTTCCCTCGAGTACCCAGAGGCTGTAGGCGTCGGCGGCCAGGGTCACCGACAGCAAGCTGGCAGCGGAGAGCAACCATCCCAACATGTGCTTCGGGTAGCGCGAGACGATCACGGCCCCCATCAGTGCGCATCCCACACCGGCCAGCGGGGCGAGGGGCCAGCCGTGTTCGGCCCACGTCGCTTCACTCAGCAGAGAGCGGTGAGCGGCGGTGAAGACGGTGTCCAGGATGACGGCGATCGTGGTGAGGGCGAAGACACCCCAGGCGAGGCGGGCGCGCATGTCAACCGACCCGTTCGGGAGTCGACCTGGTGACGTGAGCCGACACGGCGTCGTCGGTCCGGGGAATCGTGGCAGTCACCGTGGTGCCCGCGCGCTCCCGGGACACGACTTCTACACTCCCGCCGACCGCGTCCAGGCGATCGCGCATGTTGGCCAGACCCGCTCCCGTCGCCGCGGCGTGGGTCGGGTCGAATCCGGTGCCGTCGTCGGTGACGGTGAGCTGCCAGCCGCGCGAGTCCTCGGCCACGCGCACCGCCACCGTGCCGGCCGCGGAATGCTTGGCGGCGTTCTGGAGTGCCTCCATGCAGCAGAAGTAGAGGGCGGCCTCGATCGGTGCCGGAAGCCGTGCCCCGCCTTGGATGTCGATGGTGATCGGCATCGCGCTGGCCGCGACAGCCGACCGCAGCGCTGCGCCGAGGCCTTCGTCGGCCAGTTGCCTCGGGTAGATCCCCCGGGACAAGGTGGACAGCGTCTCGATCGCGGCCAGCGCCGCCACCGCCTGCTCGGAAAGCACCACACGGGCACGATTCGGGGAGCGACCGACGATGGTGTGCACGAGTCGCAGGTTGACGGTCAAGGCCACCAGATGTTGCTGGGCTCCGTCATGGAGGTCGCGCTCGAGGCGGCTTCGCTCGGCGTCCTGGGTCTCGATGAGGCGCTCTCGCGAGGCCTTGATCTCCTCGGAGCGGACGAGCAGGTCCGCGCGACGGGCGTCGAGCTCGGCATGGAGTCCGACCCACTGCAGTACCAGGCCCGCCTGGGCAGCCAGGCCGGCGAACAGCCGTTCCTCGACGAGAGTGAGGGCCAGACCGGGTCGTTCCTGGAGCCGGAGCATCCCCAGTAGCTGGCCGCCGTGGCGCACCGGCAGGCTTCGCAAGCCCTCGTCCGTGACGGCGGTGTCCTCAGGTCGCAGCGGCGGGGGCATCCGATCGGCGTTGGCGTCGGGGGGCCAGGTGGCGGCCAGGGTCAGCCGGTCGGAAACTGTGAGCCACACCTGCGCCCACGTCGCTCCGGTTCCCTGCGCAAGCAGCATCGCCATCCGCGCCGGCAGCTCGTCGGTCGCATACGCACTGGTGACCGAGCCCGAGAACTGGCTCAGTACGTCGTACGGCGTCGACGCGCCCAGACCCCATCTGATCGTGGCTCCTTCGATGGTGGCCTGCACGCGCGCGAACGACAACGCCACGACGGTGGTCGCCAACACCGACAACGGCACGCTGGGGGACTCGGTGCGCCCGATCAGGGCACCGCCGCCGAGCACGACGACCACGTAGACCCAGACCACGAACCCCGCCAGGCCGAGCCAGACGACCAACCTGCCCCCGCCCGCGCGGTGCAGTCGTGGGAGCACGCGGCGTGGCCTCATGGTTCAGTGTGCGCCTCGTCTGCAAGCCGGAGGAGGGGTTCTGCCGCACCCCCGTGGTGTGGCCAGCCCTACTGATCGGCCGCCTCAGCGACTCGAGCCACTGGCCTCGAGGTAGGTCAGCACGGCCATCACGCGCCTGCTGACCTCGTGCTCGTCGACGAGACCCAGCTTCTGGAAGACCGACCCGATGTGCTTCTCGACGGCCCGGTCACTGAGAAAGAGAGTCTTCGCGATCGTCGCGTTGTTGCGGCCAGCGGCCATCTCGTGGAGGACCGCCCGCTCGCGATCGGTCAGGCCGAGGAGCGGACCGTCGCCTCCGCGGCGCGCGAGGAGGGCCTCGACGACCAACGGGTCGAGCACGGACCCTCCACGAGCCACCTCGTGCAGGGCATGAGCGATCTCGTCAAGGTCGCCGACTCTCTCCTTGAGCAGGTAGCCAACACCTCCGGCGCCCTCGGCCAGCAGCGCGAAGGCGTAGTCCTCCTCGACGTACTGCGAGAGCACCACGACCCCCACGCCCGGGTGCTCTGCGCGGATGCGTCGGGCAGCCTCGATGCCCTCGTTGGACTGGGTGGGGGGCATCCGGATGTCGGTGAGCACCACGTCCGGCAGGTGCTCGGCCACCGACCTCATCAGCGAGTCCAGATCGGTCGCGGTGTCGACCACCTCGATGCCCTCGCCCTCGGCCAGCAGTGCGGACACTCCCTCGCGGGCAAGGTAGTTGTCGTCGGCGAAGACGACGCGAATCGGCATGAGTTCGACTGTAGCGACCAGCCGCCCCGCGCAGCAGCCACTGATCCGGCAGGTGGGGCCAGCACGCACCTGCGGTGGGGTCTGGCCCCGTTGTTGTGCTGCTCGCCCCATCCCGGCGGACTCCGCCGGTTCGTAGCGTCGATCTCGAGCCAAGGGGCACCCCGACCGGGATGTCTGGACGGTCAAGCGGAGGAGTCCGACATGTTGGTACAGCTAGCTGACTGGTGCTACCGACAGCGCCGTCTCGTGGTCGTCCTGTGGATCGCCGCGCTGGCGGCCGCCTTCGCCCTTGCGAGCTCGTTCGGCGGAGAGACCAAGCAGGACTACCTCCAACCCGGCTCGGAGTCACAGGCCGCCTCGGAGACCCTGCAGGCCAAGTTCCCACAGCGGGCCGGCGACACCGTCCAGGTAGTTCTCCACTCAGATAGCGGCTTCTCCTCGGCCGTGGTCCGCGAGCGCGCGGACGCCATCTTCGTCGACGTTGCCGCCGACCCCCATGTGGTGGGGGTCGTCAGCCCGTTCGGCGAAGGCGGCACCAGCCAGATCTCGCAAGACGGGAAGGCCGCGTACGCCGTCGTCGCGCTCGACAAGACGGCTGACAAGTACACACCCGCACAGGCGAAGGCGCTCATCGAACCAATTCTCGCCGCTGGCGACGACACCCTCCGGGTCGAAGCCGGCGGCCCGGTCGCGGCGCTGTCCCAGACGGCCCCTGTCGGCGGGGAAGGCATCGGCCTCATCGCCGCAGCCCTGATCCTGCTGTTCACCTTCGGCTCGGCGGTGGCGATGGGGCTCCCACTGCTCACCGCAGTGTTCGGCCTCGGCATGGCCCTCGCTCTCGGAGAGCTGCTGCGCCGTGTCGTCGACGTCCCGGACTGGGCGACTGCCACCGCGGCGATGGTCGGGATCGGCGTCGGCATCGACTACGCGCTCCTCATCGTCACCCGGTACCGCAGCAGCCTCGCCGAAGGACGAGACACACGACATGCAACCCTGACCGCGATCGCGACGGCCGGCCGCGCGGTCGTGTTCGCAGGCCTCACAGTCGTGGTCGCGATGCTGGGCATCCTGCTGGTCGGCCAACCGGCCCTGGCCGGCTTCGCCTTCACCGCCTCGCTGTTCGTGCTGGTCACCATGACCGCGTCGTTGACGCTGCTGCCGGCATTGCTCGGCTTCTCTGGACGCAACATCGAACGCCTCCACGTGCCCTTCGTGAACAAGGACCAGCGCGCCTACGACACGACACGCTGGTACCGCTGGAGTCGGTTCATCCAGCGTCGGCCGTGGATCGCCGCAGTCGGCGCGCTGACCGTCCTGCTCGCGCTGGCGGCCCCGTTGCTCGGCATGCGGCTGGGTTTCCCCGACGCCCAGAACGACCCCAAGTCCTACACGACCCACCAGGCCTACGACCTGCTCGCGGACGGGTTCGGCCCCGGCTTCTCGGCACCCATGGTGCTCACCGTCCAGGGGGCGTCCGACACCGAGCTGCTCACCGCGAGCGACGCGATGGGCAAGCAGCTCGCCGAGGTCGGGGACGTGGCCCTCGTCACCCCGGCCGTCATCAACGACGCGGGCGACACCGCCGTACTGACGGTGGTGTCCACCACCTCTCCCCAGGACGCATCCACCGAGAACCTGGTCGACACGCTGCGCGACACGGCCATCCCAGACGCCACCGCCGACACCGAGCTCACCGTCGCCGTCGGTGGAATGGCGGCCTCGAACCTCGACGTCACCCGCGGCGTCGCCGACCGGCTGCCTCTCTTCTTCGGCGGCGTGCTGCTCGTCTCGTTCGTGCTGCTGATGATGGTGTTCCGCTCCATCGTGGTGCCCCTCAAGGCCGTGATCATGAACCTGCTGGCGAGTGCGGCCGCGTTCGGAGTCCTCACGCTCGCTGTCAGCGGGGGACCGCTTGGGGATCTGGTCGGCATCCCGGAGGCCACACCGGTCCCGATCCTGCTGCCCGTCGGGATCTTCGCGATCCTGTTCGGGCTGTCGATGGACTACGAGGTGTTCCTCCTGTCCCGGATCAAGGAGGAGTACGACCGGACCGGCGACAATGCGCTCGCGGTCGCCGACGGCCTCGCCAAGTCGGCGAGGGTCATCACAGCCGGCGCCGCCGTGATGATCACCGTGTTCCTCTCCTTCGTCCTTGGCCAAGACGTCTTCGGCAAGATGTTCGGCATCGGACTGGCCGCCGCCGTCTTCATCGACGCCACCGTCGTCCGGATGGTGCTGGTACCGGCCACGATGGAACTGCTCGGCGACCGCAACTGGTGGCTTCCGGGCTGGCTCGACCGGCTGCTTCCGAACATCCACGTCGAGGGCCACGAGGTCACCGACGACGAGACAGCACCGCCCGAGAACCTGGTCCCCGCGGCCCCGATGCCGGTGGGCACCCGATGATCACCGTCGAGGGAGTCACCAGGAAGTACGGGATCTTCACCGCGGTCGACGACGTCAGCTTCACCGCCCAGGCAGGCCGGGTTACCGGATTCCTGGGTCCCAACGGGGCCGGGAAGTCGACCACGATGCGGATCATGGTCGGCCTGACCCGGGCCACGTCGGGGACCGTCACCATCTCGGGTCGTCACTACGTCGACCTGCCCAACCCCGGACTCGAGGTCGGCGTACTCCTCGATGCCTCCGCCCAGCACGCTGGTCGCACCGGCCGCGAGATCCTCACCATCGCCCAGCAGTACATGGGCCTCCCGCGCAGCCGCGTGGAGGAGATGCTGCAGGTCGTCAGTCTCACGACCACCGAAGCGTCTCGCCGGGTTGGCAACTACTCGCTGGGGATGCGCCAGCGGCTTGGCATCGCCACCGCCCTGATCGGCGACCCGGCGGTGCTGATCCTCGACGAGCCAGCCAACGGGCTGGACCCGGCCGGCATCCGCTGGATGCGCGACCTGCTCCGGGGCTACGCCGACCGCGGCGGCACCGTCCTGCTGTCCTCCCACCTGCTCCACGAGATCGAGGTCATCGCAGATGACATCGTGATGATCGGCAACGGCAGGATCGTCTCCCAGGGATCCAAGACCGAGCTCCTGCACGCCGCCGGCACCGTCGTACGCGCACAGGACCCCGATCACCTCCGGCGCGCCCTCGGGGAGCTCGGCATCGCCGCGAGCGCCTCCGGAGACGGCGCCCTGCACACCGACGCGGAACCCAGCCTGGTCGGGAAGGTGGCACTGGAGGCCAGTGTCGCCCTCATCGAGCTACGAAGGGCCGACGCCGGCCTCGAGGACATGTTCTTCGAGCTCACCGCCACCTCTCAACGAGAAGGAGCATCGAAGTGACCGCCACCGCAACAGAGAGCCTCCTCCAGCAGGCTCCCGCAAGCCACCGGCTCCCCCTGACCCGGGTGACGAAGGTCGAGCTCCGCAAGATGTTCAACACCCGCTCCGGCTTCTGGCTGATCGCCAGCATCGCCATCTCCGCCGTCCTGGCCACCGGCGGTGTGATCCTGTGGGCTCCGGACGACCAGCTCACCTACTCCACGTTCGCGACCGCCATCCGCTTCCCCGTGGTGGTCATCCTGCCGCTGATCGCGATCCTCTCGGTGACCGGCGAGTGGAGCCAACGCACCGGACTCACGACGTTCACCCTGATCCCGCACCGCAGCCGGATCATCACCGCCAAGGCAATCTCCTCCGTCCTCATCGCCGTCGCCGCGATGGTGCTCACGTTTGCGGTCGGGGCTCTCGGCAACGTGTTGAGCGCCGCCGTGACGGGCACCACCCTGGTGTGGGACGTGACGCTGACCCAGTGCCTGTACTACGTCTTCGGCATGGTCCTCAGCCTGCTCATCGGGTTCATGCTCGGCGTGCTCATCCGCTCCTCGACCGGGGCGATCGTGGCCTACTTCATCCTGACGTTCGTGCTACCCACGATCTTCGGTCTGCTGGCCACCAGCCAGCAGTGGTTCCACGACCTGCGGCCCTGGATCGACATCCAGTTCGCCCAGAGCGGACTGTTCGTCTTCGACCAGGCCCTGACCGGAGAGCAATGGGCCAACATCGCCGTCACCGGCGTCACGTGGCTGCTCATCCCCATGGCGATCGGACTCGGGTTCGTGATGAGAGCCGAGGTCAAGTAGCCGTCATCCTGCTCGGTCGCACTGATAGCAGCCATCACTTCCTCGAAAGAAGGCACACAATGACCAAGACCGACGCACCCACGAGCACGACCATGCGTGCGATCGTCCAGGACAGGTACGGGACGACCGACGTCCTACGCCTCGCGCAGGTCGCGCGGCCACAGATCGCTGAGGACGAGGTACTCGTCCAGGTCCGAGCGGCCGGTCTCGACCGGGGGACCTGGCACATGATGGCCGGTCAGCCGTACCTGCTCCGCGTGATCGGGTTCGGATTCCGCGCGCCCAAGAACCAGGTGCCCGGTCTCGATGTCGCTGGCACCGTTGTTGCGGTCGGATCGGCGGTGACCAGGTTCTCGACCGGCGACGAGGTGTTCGGAATCTCGCGGGGCTCCTTCGCCGAGTACGCCGCCGTCAGCGAGGGCAAGCTGTCCCGAAAGCCGCTGAACCTCACCTTCGAGCGGGCCGCCGTCGTCTCGATCTCCGCAGGCACGGCACTGCAGGCCCTGACCGACGCCGGCAAGATCGGACCGGGACAGCGGGTGCTCATCATCGGCGCATCCGGCGGAGTCGGAAGCTACGCAGTCCAACTCGCCAAAGCATTCGAGGCCGAGGTCACCGGCGTGTGCAGCGGCGAGAAGCTCGACCTGGTGAGGTCGCTCGGCGCCGACCATGTCGTCGACTACACCCGTCAGGACTTCGCCGACGGCACCAACCGGTACGACCTCATACTCGACATCGCAGGCAACGCCGCTCTCTCCCGCCTGCGGAGCGCACTCACACCGACCGGCACCCTCGTCATCGTCGGCGGAGAGGAAGGGGGGAAGTGTGGACCGGAGGGTTCGGTCGATCGCTGCGGGCTCCGCTCCTCTCGCCGTTCGTGCGACAGCGGATGAGGATGCTGGCCAGCAAGGAACGCGCCAGCGACCAGGAGCGGCTCATCCCGCTCATCGAGGTCGGCAAGGTGACACCGAGTATCGACCGCACCTACCCACTCGACCGTGTCCCGGAGGAGATGCGGCACCTGGAAGCCGGAGACGTCCGGGGAAGCTCGCCATCACGATCTGAAACCCGCCAACCCAGGAGCCACCATGGAACAGATCCCCGGTAGGCCAATGGCCGGACGGACGGTGCTGGTCACCGGTGGCACCGGCGGCATCGGGAGGGCGACCGCCGTGGGCCTGGCCTGCCTGGGTGCCGACCTCGCGATCACCGGCAGGGACCGCGCCCGTGCCGAGGACGCGGCCCGCGAGATCCAGGCTGCAGGCGGTGGACGGGTGGACGTGTTCGTCGCTGACCTGTCCTCGCAAGCGCAGGTCCGACGCCTGGCTGCGGAAGCGCTCGAGCGGCTCGACCAGATCGATGTGCTGGTCAACAACGTCGGGGGCTACTGGAACACCCGGCACGTCACCCCAGACGGGTTGGAACGGACCTTCGCCCTCAACCACCTCGCGCCGTTCCTCCTCACCAATCTGCTTCTGGACCGGCTCAAGCAGAGTCCGGCTCGCGTGGTGACCGTCGCCTCCAACGCCCAAGCCCAGGGGTCGATCGACCTCGACGACCTCCAGGGCGAGCGGTCCTACTCCGGTGCACGGGCCTACAGCCAGTCCAAGCTCGCCAACGTCCTGTTCACCTACGAGTTGGCCCGACGACTGCGGAACACCTCGGTCACCGCCAACGCGGTCCATCCCGGCATGGTGCGCACGGCCTTCGGGGCGGAGGACCCCGGCCGAGTCCAGCGGCTGCTGGTCCCGGCCATCCGGCCCTTCATGAAGGCGCCCGCGAGGGGAGCCGTTACCTCGATCTACGTGGCCTCCGCTTCCAGCCTGGAACGGGTGACCGGCAGGTACTTCGCCGACAGCAAGCCCACACGGTCCTCGAAGGCAAGCTACGACGGGCACGCGGCTGCGCGTCTCTGGCAGGTCTGCTCCGACTTGGTTGCCCTGTAGAGCCCACCTGGCACAGCGGGGGAGGAGCTGGTTGACACGAGCCGCCCGCCCCGGGGTTGATCGGGACGGGCGCCGTGGTTGGGGGGATGACCTCAGCGGTTCGCCCCGACCAGCGGCGCGTCGGTGGCCTCGTGGTCGGCCCAGGTCGTGATGCGGCCGGAGCGGTTGAGGAGCCAGATCGCAAGCCAGCCGACGCCGGCGGCCATGGTGACGAGTCCGAGGTCCAGCGCCGCCTCGGGTACGAACGCGCGCAGCGAGACCGGAACGGCACCGACGGCGTAGAGGACCAGCGGCGTCGTCGGGACCTCGCGGCTGCGGAGCATGGAGGTGACGTACGCGAGGGTGCCGAGTAGGAACGAGATGGATGCCACTGTCAGCGCGACACCCAGCGTGCCGTCGCGGAGTGCCTCGATGGTGTGGTCCGGGAGATCGGCGAAGACGAGGTTGATCACGAACTCCACGCCGACGAGCGCCGCTAGCGCGAACGCGTTCAGGAGGTAGGCGACCAGGCCGAAGGTGCCGGTGCGGCGACCGAAGGCGAGGTAGAGGGCGGTGACGAGTGCCAGCGCCAGGATCTGGGCGAGCGGGGCGACCAGCTGGGTGAAGGCGGACGTTGGGATGACCTCCGCGCGCTTGGCGGCATTGATGAGCAGGATGACGGCACTTCCCCCGCCAGCAATGGCGGCGATGCGATAGAGCGTCGCGGGAATGGGATGGGACATGGCTTCCTCCGATGGTTTGAGTGATGACAGTTCCGGCCGGGCGGCCGAGGGCTGGTGGAACGAGAAACTCAGCGAGGCGCGTCGACGACCTCCACCGAGATCAATGTGGCGCCGATGTCGCGCACCTTCGCGAGGTGGCCGTGCAATGCGGCTTGGTCGGTCACTGACCCGCGCAGGGTGGTCGTGCCGTCGTCTTCGCGGACGATGGCCATACCGTCGAACCAGGTTGACCAGTGCTCGTCGAGGTGTCCCTCGACTCGGAGCTCGTAGTGGGCGGAAGCGTCGGCTCCCGGTCGTCGGTTCATCGCGAGCCCGCCAGCGCGGTGAGGGTGCGAGCTCTGTTCGCGCGGCGGGCGGAGGGTCGGCGGATCACCCATTCGGCCACGGCGGCGTTGATGATCCATCCTGAGCTGACCGAGAGAGCAGTGCTCAGGTCGCTGGTCCCGAATAGGCCCTCGCCGATGCCCTGGGTGAACGGCTGGGTGCCGGCAGCGACCGCGAGGGCGTAGGCGCGGATCATCCAGGCGCGGTGGGCGTCGATGTCGCGTCGTCGGATCGCGGTGACTCCCAGGACGATGCTGGCTGCCATCGCGGTGCCGACCAGGACCCGGACTGCCCACAGCAGATCGCCGCCCGGGGCGCCGGTGTAGAAGAGGGTCATCCAGAGGCCGGTGAAGGCGACGAGCATGCCGGCCCCGACCAGGATGCGGCCGGAGCGGCGGTGCCAGTTGGGCTGGCGGCGGCGTAGTCGGGCGGAGAATTGGAGCGACCCGAAGAGGGCGTAGGCAGCCGCGGCGATGATGTGCACCACCAGGGGTGCCGGGACGGCTTCGATGCGCGGATTGGCGGGCAGTAGGTGTGGTCCGCCAGCGATCTCGAGCACTCGGAGTGACCCGGCGATGACCGGGATCAGGCTGAGAACAATCAGTGCGAGTGGGACACCCCAGCTGGCCCCGGCCGCGTCTCCAGCTCCGGTCTGCGCTCCCGCTTGGTGGGTCTCAGGCAGCGCCGTGTCAACCGAGCCCGTGTGCGAGGTCATTCGGCGCTCGTCGCGGTGAGGGGCGCGCTGTCGGCAGCGGCCGGCATCGTCGTGGTCTCGGTACGCGTGGTGAGCCAGAGCGAGTAGCCGAGGCCGATCATGGCGATGGAGTTGGGGAAGGCCAGGAATCGGTAGAAGGCGTCGGGCAGGACGGCGAGCGTGACGGTGAGGACGCTGGCGACGGCGAGGAGTGCGGCCGCCCAGCGGGCGAGGACGCGTGCTCGGTACAGCGCGATGCCGAAGACGAGGCCGCCGCCCAGGAAGGTGATCCCTGAGACATTGAGCGCGGCCTGGATCAGGCCGATGTCGCCGTTGGCGATGCCGTTGGTGGCTGCGGCCAAGACGTCGTTGACGTAGCTTGGGTCGGTCTCGGCGATGGAGGGAAGGACAAACGCGCTGATGAAAGCAATGCCGATGATGGTGAGATAGCCGGCGCCGAAGAGGAGGTACCCGACCAGGCCCAGCAGCCCGATCTGCTTCACCTGGCGCAGGTACATGCCTGTGATGCCGGCGAGGGCGAGGGCTCCCATCACGATCTTCAGTGAGTTGCGGACGGCCCACTCGGTGGTGGTGGCGGCGGCGGCGTCGGAGTGGGGATGGCCGATCTGGATGCCGATGAAGATGACTCCGGCGGCAATGGCGGCGACGGCGGCTGCCCGGATGAGGATGGTGGGGGTGATGGTCATGTCCGGTTCCTGTTCGGGTCGGTCCGTGACGGGCGCCGCGGGGATGACTGGAACGTAGGAGCCGACAGGGTGATCTGGCGTCACCACATGATGTGACTGACGTTGTGACACCGCACCCATCGAGCCTCGTCGCAGCGACTCGTTCCCGTCCGGCTGGGTGGAGTCACAACCGCACCTACGCGCGCCAGCGGCGTACGAGCGGGGGTGGCGTGACCCGACACCACGAAGTGCCGATCGGGGACTAGAGCAGTCCGCGATCGCGAGCGCGGTGCACGGCGGCTGCCCGCGTGTTTACGTCGAGCTTGGTGAAGATGCGCTTGGTGTGGGTGCGCAGGGTGTTGATTGTGACGTAGAGCTCGCGGGCGATCTCTGGACCGGTCAGGTCGCTGTCGAGGAGCCGCAATACGTCGAGCTCACGGTCGCTGAGCCGGTCGGCCAGCGCGTCGTGGTCTGACCGCTGGGTTGTTTGCCGCGAGGTTCCGGCAGCGGCGAGGAGCCTGCGAGCGTGCAGCCTCAGGGCGTCGTGCCCACCGGCGTCGTCGTGGGAGGCGTCGTGAAGCAGGGCGAGCATCGGGTCGCCTTCGTCGAGGAAGATGCGCACGTAGCTCTGCGGTTCCGGCGACTGGGCGAGGGCTCGGTCCAGGGCGGCGAGGGCCTGGGATCGTTGCCCGTACGCGTCGTGGGCGAGGGCTCGCAGCATGCCGATTTCGATCGCGCTGCCAGGGCGGCCCGGTTCGGCATCGGCATCGAGCCGTTCGAGCAGCCCGAGCGCGGTGTCGAGTGATGAGGGGCTGGCCCCGCCTGCGTCCTCAGGGCCGTTCTCGCGACGGTGTCGGGCGAGCAGAAGGCGCACGAGGGTGAGGTGGTCGTACTCGCGCAGGTAGGACGTTGGATTGGCGGACGTGACGTCGTGCTCGCGCGCCCAGTCGTCGGCTGCGGCGAGATCTCCTCGTGCCATCTGCAGGCGAGCTCTCATCGCGGCGATGGGGCGCAGGTCGGGGTAGAACCCAGGCCGGTACAACGCCTCGGCTTGGTCGAGAAGCTGGGTTGCCGCAGCGACGCCTCCGGTGGCGGCGCGCACCTGCGCCATGGCGACGTACCACCGGTGCCGGTTCTCGGTGATGGAGGCCCGCTCGGCCAGGACTTGGGCTGTCTCGAGGTGCGCTTCGGCGCTGTCGACTTGATCGAGTTCACGGTCGAGCTCGGCCAGGCCGACGTGCAGGTCGGCGGTGGCCCGCGGGTACGGCTCACCACCCGCGGTGGCCGTCTGAAGGGCCTGTTCGTACAGGTGGCGGGCGCGGCTGGGCCTGCCAGCGGCGATCCACATGTCGGCGAGCACGATCGTGGTGTCCAGTTCGTCGACCAGGTTTCCCGCAGCATGCAGGCTGCGGACCGCCTCGGAGAAGGTGGACAGTCCCGCCTGGACGTCCCCGGCAGTCCACGCGGCGAGACCGAGGTACCCGCCGGCAGTTCCACGGACGAGGTGGTCCTCGGGTCCGGCGGCGTCCATCGCGCGCCGGGCATGGTGCACGGTGCCGGCGACATCGCCCTGCGCCTGGGCCAGCGACGCACGGTAGACCAAGATCGTCGCCGGCGCGGTACGCAGATCCTCGCTGTCCGCCCACGACGCGGCTAGATCATGGTCGCGGGCGCCCGCGGCCAATGCCGCATCGGCGTCGTCGAGCCGCGATGCCATCGCAGCCAGGTCACCGGCCACCAACATCGACCAGCTGGACACGATGCAGAGGACCGGACTCCGGAGCACCACGGTCTCGGGCAGTGTTCGCATCCACGCCAGCAGCAAGCTGTCCTGCCGGGCACGACGCAGCTCCGGAAGAGCAGCCTCCATCAGATGGGCGGCACGGCCGAAGTCCTCGGCCGCAAGCGCATGCCGGACCGCGTCCGCGACCAGGTCGTGCGCGGCGTACCAGTCGCTGGCCCGCTGATGCAACGAGGGCACCTCGTCGGAGTGCTCAGCGAGCAGCCGAGCATGGAGAACATCTGCGAACAGGTGGTGGTAGCGGTACCAGGAGCGCTGGGAATCGAGCGGAACCACGAAGAGGTTGTCCCGCTCAAGGTGCTCCAGCGTGCGGGCCCCGTCGGCACGCCGAGTGAGTGCCTCGCACAGAGCGCCGGTGAGTCGGTCGAGGACCGCGGTGCGGAGCAGGAAGTCGCGCACGTGGTCGGGCTGCCGGGCAAGTACCTCGTCGGCGAGATAGTCAACGACGAACCGGTTGCTGCCGGTGAACGCATCGATGAAGGCGGCGACCTCACCCCGCTCGTTGATGCCACGCAGAGAGAGCCCGGCGAGCTGCAGTCCGGCGACCCAGCCCTCGGTGCGCTCCTCAAGAGCGTGCACGTCGGCGGTGGTGAGGTCGAGCCCCATCACCTGGTTGAGGAAGTCACGAGTCTCGATACGGGTGAGGCGGAGATCGGCGGCCCGGATCTCGGTGAGCTGCCCGCGAGTGCGGAGTCGGGCCAGGGGGAGGGGAGGGTCGGAGCGGGTTGCCAGCACAAGGTGGAGCTGAGCAGGGGAGTGGTCGAGGAGGAAGGTCACCGCCTCGTGCACCTGAGACGTTTCGATGGCGTGGTAGTCGTCGAGCACCTGAATCCACTGCGTCTCCGGAGCCTGACCCGCGGCCCGGGTGATCTCGTTGACAAGCACGCTCAAGGCGTCGGGGATCGCGATGCTCTGGCGATCGAAAACGGCAGGGTCGACGTCGAGGCCGACACCCGCGAAGGCAGACAGCAAGTGCGTCAGGAAGCGGGCCAGGTCGTTGTCGCCCTCGTCGAGCGAGAGCCACGCGACCCGGGTGTTCGTGTGGCGTTGATCGAGCTGGGCGAGCCAGTCGCTAAGCGCGGTGGTCTTGCCGAACCCGGCAGGTGCTGACAGGAGCGTGAGCCGATGGCTCCCATCCAGGGTCGTGTCTAGCTGATCGATGAGTCGCGGGCGCGCGACGAGCTGCGCGCGTGGGGTCGGCGCGAACAACTTGGTGGCGAGCACCGGAGACGACACGCTCTGATCCTAAGAGCACCCCGGGCGGTGAGGGCGCGCGCAGAGGATCACTCGATGGTGGCGCGGTGCGGATCGCCGCCGAGACCACTGGACGAACTACCTAGTCCAACGGGGCACGGTCGCTTCGGGTGTTGATCTCTCTCCCGCTTTCATCGCTCACGCTCGCGCGCACTACCCCGGGGTGTCGTTCGAGATCGGCAACGTCGACGCGCTTGGCGCTACGACAGGGTCCCTTGGCGGCCTGCTCTCCTGGTACTCACTCATTCATCACGAGCCAAGCACCATCGAAGTCCCCCTCACTGAGTTTGCTCGCGTCCTTGGTGCAGGCGGCGGTCTCCTCCTCGGCTTCTTCGAGGGCGCGGAGATCGTGAAGTTCGACCACGCTGTGCTGGATGCATACAAGTGGCCGGGTGACCGAGTTCAGTCGGGAACTCTGCGCGGCTGGTTTCGACGTGATCGAGACCCACAGGAGAACCGGCGCAAGCGAGCGACCACGACCGCATGGCGCAATCATGGCGCGACGCCGCCAGCCGATCGGCCTGCGAGACGGCCGGAGCGTCGCGCCCGGCAGAAAGCCGAACGAGGTTAGGTGATCGCTTCGATGATGCGGATGTCGCGTTCCGCGCCGTCACCCAGGACTTCGAGGGCGTGCTGGTAGGCGTCGCTGTTGTAGGCGGCCACAGCTTGGTCGACGCTGTCGAACTCAATCAGAGTCGTCCGCTCGATCGTGCCCAATTCGAAGGCCGCCGCCGGGTGCCCGCGTGCCAGGAACCGTCCGCCGCCAGCGAGCATCGCTGCTCCGCCGAGTTCGGCGTAGGCGGCGAGCTTGTCCAGGTCGGTGATCGTCCGGAAGGTGTTGATCCAGTAAGCCTTCGCCAAGGTCAAACCTCTCCCGTTCGACGCGTCGTCGCGGTCCTCGTGAGCCCAGTACTACTACAGGCGCTCCATCTGTCCATCGGGGACCGCTTGCTCCGCACGCCGTCTCGACGTAATGGTGGCGAAGCAGGTGCCCTCTGACCGATGCCGTTGCGTACGCAGATCAGGTGATGAGGTCGAAGGTGCACTGTGCCCCGTTAGCTGTGCTCAACTTGGAGTCACCGGTGATCAGCGGACCGTCGAGGCGTTCAGCGAGGGCGACGTAGGCGGCGTCGTAAGGGGTGATGTTGTCTCGCAGTTCCCAGATGCGTTGCAACAGGGGAGCCAGTGGCATGCGTCGGATGGGAAAGCCCGCGAGATGCCGCAGCGCGGCGGGCACCGCAGCGCGCAGTACGGGACTGTTCCGGGCCATCCCCCGTAACGCGGAGACGACCTCGGCATCCACGTGGGCTGGAGCGAACAGGGAGTCCCCGGCAGCCAAGCGTGCCACGACCGCGTCACGGCGTGGGTCGTCGGCGGCGTAAAAGGCGGTCAGTACGGAGGCGTCGATCACGGCCAGGCTCACGACGCTTCCCGCGCCTCCCGCACCGCAGAGATCGCGTCGTCGATAGTGACCCCGCTGCCTTGCGGCGCTGGATAGGAGGCCACGTAGTCGGCCAGCCGTGTTACCTGTGCAGCCTCGGTCAGCCGATCGACGACGAACGCCGACAGCGACTGTCGATTCGCTTCGGCTGCCTCCGCCAGCGCGGCGTACACCTCGTCCGGCACATCCCGTAGGTTCATCCGCTTCATGGTGCCATTATGGCACCGCGGCGAGTCGCGGAGCAAGGCCGTATGTGGATCCACAACGAACCCTCCAGAGCCGTCCCGCAACGCCGGCCGGTGGCCCAGTTGCTTACAGGCTGTCTCGATCAGGATCCGCATGCGGAACTCGCGCCTCGACCCGAGGAGCCGTTTAGCGTTGGAGCGCGAGTCACCTTCGGAATCGTTGATCCAGCTCTACAACTAGTGCAGATGCCGGGCAAGAAAGGGGAACCATGTCCTCCGAGGATTCAATTCCCTCGGACGACGTTCTGGTCGCCCGATTGCGCGACAGGGACGAGGCGGCGTTCGCGTTGCTCCTGGACGCCTGGTCCGGCGGGATGCACCGCGTTGCCGCATCGTACGTCGCGACCAGCGCCTCGGCCGACGAGGTCGTGCAGGACACGTGGCTCGCCGTCATCGAGCACATCGAGTCGTTCGAAGGCAGATCCTCACTCAAGCATTGGGTGTACCGGATCCTGGCGAACGCCGCGAAGCGGCAGGCGCTTCGAGAGCACCGCTCCCTCCCCTCGGGCAGCATGACGACCGGCGCTGAGGTGACGGTGGATCCCGCACGGTTCATGCCCGCCGGCCAGCCCTACGCCGGGCACTGGCAGGAGCTGCCGGCGCCCTGGCCGTCCCCCGAGCAGGAGACGCTCGCCATTGAGATCCGCCGAGTGGTGATCGACGCCGTGGGTCACCTTCCGGCCCGTCAGCGCGCGGTGATCACGCTCCGCGACATCGAGGGTCACACCTCCGAGGAGACCTGCTCGCTTCTGGACATCTCGCCGGCCAACCAGCGCGTGCTGCTGCATCGGGCCCGCGCGGGGGTGAGGGCCGAGCTGGGGCGGTACCTGTCACCCGGTGTGTAACGAATCGGGCTCTCGCGACTCTGGATACACATGGCAGTGGAACAAGCAGTCGACGAGACGCGCGGGCATCTGAGCATTGCGCAGAAGCGGGCTCTGCGCAGGCGTCTTCGGCCATTGACTGTCGCCGTCTTCCTCATGGGCTTCATGCTCTGGGTGCCGGTCGAGAAGCTGTTCATGACCGAGATCGGGTTCGACGCCGCGTCCATCGGCGTGATGGCGGCCGCGTACGCCGCCCTGGTCCCGATCATCGAGATCCCGTCGGGGATCCTCGCCGACCGGTGGAGCAGGCGCGGCGTCCTGGTCATCGCGGCGCTCGCTCTGGCGATGACCTCGCTGGTCGGCGGTCTCAGCTTCAACGTCCCGACCTACATCGGCTGCGCCCTGGTCCTGGCCGTCTACTTCGCGATGTACTCCGGCACGATGGACGCGGTCGTCTACGACACCGTGCTCGACGAGATCGGCGCAAGTGACGCGTTCGAGCAGCAGATCGGCCGAGTCCGGTTCGTCGAGAGCGTCGCGCTGGTGTCGGGCGCCCTGGTGGGAGGCGTGGTCGCCGAGCTCACGTCGACCCGACTGACCTACTTCGTGACCATGCCGTTCGCCGCGGCCGCGATCGTCGCGTTGCTCCGCTTCGTGGAACCGCAGCTGCACAAGCAGCAGGAGGGCACCACGCTCCGAACCCAGATCTCGCTCACCTGGGGTGCCCTCGCCCGGAATCCCCGATTCGTGCCGGTCATCGTGCTCACTCTTCTCGCGGCAGTGCTGCTGTCGGCGATCTTCGAGTTCGGGCCGCTGTGGCTCATCGCGGCCGACGCGGCGCCCGGCCTGTACGGACCGTACTGGGCCGGGTTGATGGCGACGCTCGGACTTGGCGGTCTCCTTGCCGGCCGGGTCCCGTTGCACCGGCCGTTCGTCCTCGCGATCGTCGCCGCGTTCATGCTCCTCGCCAGTCTCACCCTCACCAGGAGCAATCTCCCGGCCGTCATCGGCGCCCAGATCGTCCTCACGCTGCTGCTGCTGGTGGTGAGCATCCGCGCCACCCAACTGTTGCACGACTCGGTGGCCTCCACGATCCGGACCGGGGTCGCCTCGGGTGTCAGCGCGCTCGGCTGGATCTGTTTCATGCCCTTCGCGTTCGGGCTCGGCGTCCTGGCTCGGAACCAGGGCGTCCGCGTGGCCGCTTGGTTGCTCATCGGTGCGACCCTGCTGGCCTGTCTCGCCCTGGTCGTCGTCGCACGACGGCAGCCGCCACTCGCCCGGTCGGCAGCCGAGGCACTCACCGCTCGGCTGCTCCGCGACGTGCGCAGATGCCTGCTGGAGCGCCGCAACGAGGTGGACACCATCGACTGCAACCACGTTGTCGAGCTGGTCACCGACTTCCTCGAAGACCAGCTGGACCCCCACGCCGAGCTCAGGTTCACCAACCACATCCGCGGCTGCCTGGGCTGTGCTCGCTACCTCGACCAGGTCAGGCAGACGATCGACCTGCTGCGCGGCCTACCCGAGCCGGAGCGCCTCCCCGCCGCGACCCGGACCGACCTGCTCGCCAAGTTCCGAGACTCACTCGAGCCGCCAGGTCGGACGACTGACAGCGATCCCGACCCCCACCTGCCCTAACGGAAACACAATCGCCAGGGCCAATCGGCGAATCGACCTGAATCAGATTCCAATTGGACGCCCGCCGTGCCAGTGAGGGATCGTCTCCCGGCACGTCCGCACATGCGATGACAGGGTGGCGGCTCGCATGAAGTAGACGAGCCCTCGGGCGGGTATCTGAAATCTGCCAGATACCCGCCCGCAGGCACTCGTCGGTCTGTGGCTTGCGTCAGCGGGTGAAGGTGACTCCCGCCGCCAGTGCGATGACCTGGTCCCGCGTGAAGACCTGCGGGGCGGACACGGAGTAGCCCTGACCTTCGGGTGTGCGATCGGCGACCTCGACGGCTGTGTCGACGTTGGCCACCGAGCGCTCGGCGGTGTCCTCGGCGCCGTTCGAGTCGGGGACCTCCCTGTCGCCCAGCGCCCACGGGACCTCGTGTGCGGGCTGTGGGGCAGTGATATGCGAGGAACGCCCTCCAGTGGCGAACGGTGCGCACGCAGTGCCCGCACACGTCCATTGAAGAGCGCTCCCAAAAGAAACCTACTCCGCCGCAGACGAATCCGGGAGCATGCCTAGACACCGAGGACAGATCGCCGACTCCGTCCGGGGCACTCTGGGAGGCGCATCGGCGCCGTTCTTGTCGGTTCAGGGCCTAGTCACAGAGTCCAGGGCTAGGTGGTGCGACGTACCGTTGTCATTGACCGCTCAAGATGGCTCTACCGCGGACTCTGGCCCGAGCCGGTCGAAAGGCGGACGTCATGACGACGCTGACCCAACTGTCCCTTTCCATGCCGCCCTCGCCGGGCGAGCGGATCCCCCTGCGGCTACAACTGGCGCGCAAGTTGGGCGATGGTGCGCTGGATGGTTCCTGGTGGCCGCAGTCCCGCGACTTGGTTCTTGAGCTCTCCGACCTCGTCGACAACCTCCCCAGAAGACACGGCCAAGTCCAACCACGTTGTCTTCACGCGCCCTGACTGGGACACAGCGCCCCACCGAGTGCGGGCGGCGCGCGGACTCATCAAGGTCGGCTCCTACCCACGCGATGACACCCATCAGGTGTGGTTGTCGATGTCGACTCACCGCATGATCCGTCTATCCGTGACAGCTCCTGAAGGTTCGGCGGTACCAGAGGTACCCGCAGGCGCCGCCCCTCCAAGCCCGGTGGCCGCTCACGAAAGTGAGATCGACGCCGAGCACTGGAACGACGACGGAGGCTCCTGGCGGGCCCCACATCCGGTCGCTCCCTCCAAACGGATCTAGGGACTCGTCGTGACGTATCTCTTTCTCTACGGGACCGGCGGCTGGTCACAGCGATGGCAGATCCCCGCGGGACAGGACGAACGAATCAAATCGGAGATCTCCCCAGTGGGTCATGAGGGCACCGGTCACCCCTCGGTGATTGACTCCCAGACCAACACCGTGGCAATGCTGGTCATCGCTTGGCAGTCTGTTGCGGCGGCGGTAGTGGTCGACGGGGCTGACCCGTCCCTTGAGGAGGAAGGGTCAACCGATCAATATTCATAGCCGGGCCACGATTTCCACCAGTTCGCGAAGCGGCGAGGCATGTCGAGGCGCAGCGCTTGCGCAGTCGGCCGTCGAGAAACGGGGCAGGAACATCGACCGGCGCGAACGTCAAACCCCCTGGGTTCCGGGACTTCGTTGGCCAGCAGCGCGGCGGTATCACGATCCGCGCATCCGCGCACCAGCACGGGACGCCATTCTCGCGCTATCGCTCCATTACCCGCATGTGGGTTCACCCGCTGGGTGAGTAGGCGGCTATCTCCTCCTCCGTCTGGCTGAAGAGACGGAGGGCACCACCGTCGATGCTGTACGCGTCGACCTCCCACTCGCCCTGGTCATCTTCTTCAGGCGTGAACACACTGATTCTCATCGACCCAGCCTCGCACCCTCCCCACCTTGTGAGGTGGCCCAATCAGAATGCTTCCGCCACCTGCGCATCGCTGTGTGGCGTCGGGGCCATCGGGCAGGAGGCGCGGAGACAAGACAGCGTCGAGACTTCACGCTCATCCCTCGCCACCCTGATCCGGATCGTCGTACTCGTCGTGTCGCTCGTCGTCCCTCTGCTGTTTCTCCCGCACGATTGCCCAGGCGCGCGCTGTGATCGTCCGCCCGTCATCGACGTCGTAGAGCTCGTCAGCCGCTTGGTCAACCGCCCACGTGGGCAGTCCTGGCCGGCTCGGATCTGGGTTCGGGCTGGACATCAGCCAACCCCCTCGATGAGTAAGAAAGCAGGTGGCCCCGCGGTCCGACACTACGCCCCCTCCATACGCCGGCACAGGACAAGCACGGGGCCAGTTGCCGTGTCTCATCTGATGCTTGACGGATCCGTGTCAGCTGATACTTGACACTCGATCTAGGAAACTGAGGGGACCGTCTACGGCCGGTCTGCCTGGATGTTACGGACCGGGAGCGTGGTGGTGCGGCGCACGACGCGGACCTCTTGGATCGTGGTCAATGGCGGCTGCAGGGAGCGACAGCCAGCCTATGTTCGCCGGTTGTGACCATGTGCACGGATCTGGTGAGTACCACGTGCCCGCTCATGACCGCCAGCCTTCGCCATAGTCGGGGTGGTCGGCGTAGGGCAGCACCAGGGCGCGGCCGATGGTCGAATACTCCATCGTGAGCGTGACGGACAGCGGTCCACCTTCATGGTGGAGCGCTTGGACCTCGAGTCCTGCCACCTGTCGAGGATCTGCCGCTTCGCTTCACACTCGGCCAGCCACCGGTGCTGCAGCTGCTCGTAGGGCGGAGCCGCCCGCTTTGCGAACGGCGTGTGATGCGCCTCGGCCTCCGCGATGCGCGCCAGCAGGAACTCGATCAGCGCGAAGCCCTTCCCAGCGAGGGCAGTCCTGATCTCCGTCATGATGCTCACCATGCCGCCCGGCCACATGTGGGGCCAACGTGTGGTTCGCGTGGCGGTCGAGGTTGTCGCGGGCCGGTCCGCGAGGCGGTGCGCGGGTCGGAGTGACGGGCGCCGTAAATGCGCATCCCGCAGAGGAGCACCGACGTCCAGGGCATTCGGGACCTAGGAGTGCCGCAGCGAGTGCGGGGAGACCCTTTGTTGATGCAGGCCTTCTTCGCGATCGACTTCACCCACCGGTCCGCGGTACGTCGGTCCAACTGGCTCCCGTCCTCACGGACCAGGGGTGGCGCCCGCGGGTACGATCCGCGGCGCACAGGTCCAAACGCCCGGGCGACCGGGACGGGAGGGGGACGGTGGCGGGCTTGTTGCCCTTACCGACCAGGCGCAGCACCCGGTGGCCCCGTTCGACGTCGTGCATGTCCTCGATCTGCACGTTGCAGGTCTCGGAGACGCGGAGGCCACGGCCGAGATCGGCTGGATCGCCCGGGAGGCGTTGGCGATGGCGATGGCGATGGCGAGGGAGTATCTGCCCCTGGACTCCGACCGGGGCCGGGAGTACATGGCCCCGAAAACGCGCGGTCCTACATCGGCCTCTGAACGTCGGGGGAGCCGTGTCGTACCAACGACGGCCGGTTTCGGGGGCGCCGTCCGCTACGCCGTCCGGGCGTCGCGGAGAACTGGATGGGCTCGTCCGACCACGACCAAATGCGTCAGGTCTCACTGGTCAGCATCAGGAACAGAGCCACTGGAATCGCCACCAGTGAGCGCGGCAGACCCACGAGGATCACGAGCCCACCGACCGCTTCAACAAACCCTCGCATTGGGTCAGCCGCGGCTCGGCCCTTGCGCTCGGCGAACTGCTGCTGCCGACGCGCCAGCCATAACGCGGCCTATCGGTCAGTCATCGGACGGTCATCATCGTCCTCATCGAGGGGCATAGTCCGACGCTACCGGCGCGAGATCCCGCCCGCAGCGACTTCCGCTGAACCGCCGGAGTCTCTGCGCTGCTCGACCCGGATATCAAGCGGAACCGGGTCCCCAGCCTATTGACACAGAGGGGAGCCGGAAAGACGCGCCTTCACGCATCGGGTCAAGTCCCGCGACGTGGTGTACGACGATGCGTGATCCCTCGTTGTCTGGTCAGGCGCTGATGGCGCCGACTGTGTCGGGTGTCGTGTCCTCCTTTCCTCGGCGGTCACGGTGGTGATCAGGACCATGCGGCTCTTGGCGAGGACCTCGAGGCCGAGGTAGCGGCGGCCGTCGGCCCATTCGTCGTGCTGCTCGGCCAGGACGGCGCCGATGAGCCGGATGATCGAGGCCCGGTCGGGGAAGATGCCCACCACGTCGGTTCTCCTGCGGATCTCGCGGTTCAATCGCTCGTTGGGGTTGTTGGACCAGATCTGGCGCCATACCGCTCGAGGAAAACCGGTGAACGCCAGCACCTCGTCGCGGGCTGCGTCGAGGTGGGTGTGCACCTCGGGCAGACTCGCCACGTTGTCGAGGAGCTTGTCGTACTGGGCGTGCACGGCCTTGGCGTCGATCTGGTCGAAGACCGAGTGCAGCATCGCCTTCACCCACCCCAGGCGTGCTTGGGACACATACTCGTCAGGTTGACGGTGTAGTGGGTCCGGCACCGCTGCCAGGTGGCGCCGGGCAGGTTCGCGCCGATCGCCTCGACCAGGCCGGCGTGCGCGTCGGAGGTGACCAGCGCAACCCCGTTCAGGCCACGAGCGACGAGGTCCTTGAAGAAGGTGTCCAGCCGGCGCCAGACTCGCTGGTGGAGGTCTTCGACCGGGAGCCGACAGATACCTCAGCCGATGTGGAGATCGTCGCCGCCGGTCGGGGCTCGTGGATCGGCTGGCTGGAGCTGGCCACCGAGGCCGTCAACGAGACCGGCACCAGGATGACCGCCCGGGTGATCGCCGATGTCGATGCCGACATCCTCGCGATCGTCGAGGCCGAGGACCGGCCCTCCCTGATCCGCCTGAACGAGGAGCTGCTGGGCGGCAGGTACCGGCATCTGATGCTGGTCGACGGGAACGACGAACGCGGGATCGACGTCGGGATCATGACCAAGCCCGGGTTCCCGATCCGTTCGATCCGTTCCAACGTCGACGCCGAGGACGCCCAGGGCATTATCTTCAGCCGGGACTGCTGCGAATACGAGGTCGGCACTCCGTCCGGTGCGGTGCTGAAGGTGCTGGTCAACCACTTCAAGTCCCAGTCCGGAGGCGGAGGGACCAAACGCAGACGCCAGGCAGATCGGGTACGCCGGATCGTGGGCGGCCTGGTCGATGACGGCGACCGGGTGGTCGTGCTCGGTGACCTCAACGAGGGTCAACCGGCTCTCGATGAGCCGCCGCCGAACCTTGCCAGGTTGTTCGACACGAACGGGCCGCTGGTCTCCTGCTACGACCTCGCTGGCTTCGACGTCGGTGACAGACCAGGAACGTTCGCGCCGTGCGGGCTTGACGACCGCCTCGACTACATCCTGCTCACCACCGCGCTCCAACCTGCGTTCCGCGGGGGAGTGGTGTTCCGGAGGGGAGTGTGGGGGCACCGGAAGACCCGGCCCACCGCCTGGGAGACCTACCCCGAGATGACCGAGTCGGTTCACCAAGCCTCCGACCACGCCGCCATCGTGATCCAACTCCACCTCTAGCTGTTATTGGTTGCCCGTAGATGGCGATCGCGGCCGCAGTTGAAGAGACTTGGGCACTCGTCAACCCGTCGTTCGAGCCACGCTGGCTTGGGATGCTTGATGGAGTTTGGCCTAGCGCAAGTGGGCTATTGAGGTTCTTTACTTTTCGCGCGACGGAGAGTTGGGCGTGCGAGGTGTGTCAGCGGCACACGCTGCGTCCGTGGGATCCTTCCGACTCGGTGCCCTACGCGTCACGCGAGGTTGGGCCCGCGGCCATCGCCCGTTCGCATCCACCCGCCAGTGTCGGTGACGGTCCGGCCGACCGGTCGGGGTCCTTCACTCTCGGGAGAGAACCATGCCTCGCACCGCACGCACCCTCGGCGCTGTACTCGCCACACTCGTGCCACTCCTGGCCGTACTCGGGCTGGCCGCCCCAGTCGTCGCCGCGACCGAGCCGACGGTCGACGTGGTCGCCCACCGCGGCTCGTCCGGCGCCGCTCCGGAGAACACCCTCGCCGCCGTCCGGCTGGCAATCTCGCAGAAGTCCGACGTTGCCGAGAACGACATCCAGCGCACCCGCGATGGGGAATTGGTGATCATGCACGACACGACGCTGACTCGCACCACCGACGTCGAGCAGGTCTTCCCCGACAGGGCTCCCTGGATGGTCCGCGACTTCACCCTCGACGAGGTCAAGCAGCTCGACGCGGGTGCGTGGTTCGCTCCCGAGTTCGCGGGGGAGCGGGTGCCCACGCTTGCCGAGTGGGTCAACGCCGTCGGACAGCGGGCCGGCATGCTGCTCGAGCCGAAGGCGCCGGAGCTGTACCCCGGCATCGAGACCGACCTCGACAAGGAGCTGCGTTCGCTGCCGGCGTTCAACCGCGCACTCAAGGCCGACCGCGTCGTCGTCCAGTCCTTCAACCACGCGTGGCTGCGCGCCTACAAGGACCGCGCTCCCGATGTACCGGTCGGGCTGCTCTTTGGCAGCAAGCCGACCGAGGTCGACATTGCTGCCGCGGCGACCTGGGCGCAGCAGGTCAACCCGGCGCTAGGCGCGATCGACCAGGACACCGTCGACCAGGTCCACGCACACGGCATGGAGATACACGTGTGGACAGTCAACGCCGGGACGGACATGCGCCGGGCGATCAACTGGCAGGTCGACGGCATCATCACCAACTACCCGCAGGTGCTGCGCGATATCCTCCGTCGCGGCTGAGCCGGTCAGGTACGCCGCCAGAACGGTCGGCGGCGACAATGGACCCGTGTCACGACTCTTCGTTACCTGGGTTGCCGATTCAGCGACGGGATTGGCTCACAGCCTGCTTCGCCATGAGGTCAGTCGCATGACCGGGGTCTCGCTGCCCAGTGTCCGAGTCGCAGCGCTGTGTGGGGTGTGCGGAAGCAGCGAGCACGGAAGACCGCTCCTGGCGCCCATCGCTGGCGGGGTGACACCGCACGTCAGCGTCAGTCACCTCGGCGACATGACCCTGTTGGGGTGACCGACGCCGGACCGGTCGGCGTAGATGTCGAACGTGACGACGCGGCCTCGTTCGCCGGATTCGCTTAGGTCGCGCTGCACGCGTTCGAGCGCCCGGGCAGCCCGTCGGACCGCTCGAGAACGTGGGTCCGGAAGGAGTCACTGTTGGATAGGGCGACGGCTCGAGGCGACATGCCATAGCCCCGCCGGCGCTCGCTGTGCCGGCGGGGCGGTACACGCTCGGGTCAGGCGAGGGTGGCGGTGTCGATGACGAAGCGGTAGCGGACGTCGGAGGCGAGTACGCGCTCGTAGGCCTCATTGACCTGGCTGGCGGGGATGACCTCGACCTCGGCGCCGATGTGGTGCTCGGCGCAGAAGTCGAGCATTTCCTGGGTCAGGGCGATGCCGCCGATCATCGAACCGGCGAACGACCGGCGAGCGCCGATGAGGGACATGACGTGCAGGCTGAGCGGCTCGGCCGGGGCGCCGACGTTGACCAGGGTGCCGTCGACGGCGAGCAGGCCCAGGTAGGCGTTGAGGTCGATGCTGGCGCTGACGGTGTTGACGATGAGGTCGAACCGGCCGGCGAGCTCCCCGAACGTGGCCGGGTCCGACGTGGCGAAGTAGTCGTCGGCACCGAGGCGCAGGCCGTCTTCCTGCTTCTTCAGCGACTGGGACAGCACGGTGACCTCGGCGCCGAGAGCGTGGGCGATCTTGACGGCCATGTGGCCGAGGCCGCCGAGACCGACGACGGCAACCTTCTTGCCGGGTCCGGCGCCCCAGCGGCGCAGCGGGGCGTAGGTGGTGATCCCAGCACAGAGCAGTGGTGCTGCGGCGGCCGGGTCGATGCCGTCGGGCACGGAGAGGACGTAGTCGGCGTCGACGACGACGTGGGTGGAGTAACCGCCCTGGGTCGTGGTGCCGTCGCGGTCGGTGCCGGCGTAGGTGGGGACCATGCCGGCGGCGCAGTACTGCTCGTCGCCGTTACGGCAGTTGGTGCACTCCAAGCACGAGTTGACCATGCAGCCGACTCCGACCCGGTCGCCGACCTGGTGCTTGGTGACGTCGGAACCAAGCTCGGCGACGACGCCGACGATCTCGTGGCCGGGCACCACGGGGAACGGCTGGGGGCCCCAGTCGCCGTTGACGGTGTGGATGTCGGAGTGGCAGATCCCGGCGTACTGGATCTCGATGAGGACGTCGTGGCGGCCGACGTCACGGCGCTCGATGCTGGTGGGGGCCAGGGGCTGGCCGGCGGCGGGGGCTGCGTAGGCGTTGACATGCATGAGGTTGCTGTTCCTTCGTCTCTGGTGTCGTATGCGGTAGATGGGGGCGGGCGCGTGGTGGCCTGGCGGCATATCCCGGCGGGCAGGCAGATCACGTCAGCGGGCGACGTCAGTCGGCGTCGCCGTCGGTGACCTGCGCACCCAACCGGTGCGGCGTTCGGCCGCGGGGTTGGGTCACTGCTTCCTGACTTCCTTGAGTTCGTCAGCCAGCGCACGTGCCTCGGTCGACAGCAGCTCGGCACGGGCGTCATCGCCTGCCTGAACGGCGTGCCAGTAGTCGATCTTGATCCGGACGTACCGGTGTCGCAGTGCGATGTGCTCGGCCTCGAGTGCCAGCCGCCGCTCCTGCGCCGCGAGCAGCTCGATCTGCTCGCCCGCAGCCGACGGCCCCAGCAGCCCGTTCGCCACGTATTGCCGCATGTCACTCACGGACAGGCCGGTGGCGGCCAGGCATGCGACCCACATCAGCTGGTCCAGGTCGTCCTCGTCGTAGACCCGGTGCTTGCTGCTCGCTCCGCGGCTGATCGGAGCGATCACCCCGATCGACTCGTAGTAGCGCAGCGTGCTGGCCGGAAGACCGGTCAGGGCGGCCGCTTCCTTGATCGTATAGGTGTGCTGGGTAGTAGGTGCACTCACGCCATCGACAGTAGGAACTTCAAGTACTTGAAGTCAAAGGTTGGAGGCTCACACCCAGCCGACGTGCGGATCTCGGGGCGGTCTCAAGGGGTCGACGCAACACTTGGTGATTCGGTGATCTCGAGGTGGTTGTGGTGGGTCATGGCGATTACGAGAGGTTGACGCCCGAAGCGATCGATCAGGTGTGGTTGCGGATGCGGGTCGGTCAGGCGGCGAAGCCGACCGCGCGCGAGCTGGGACTGTGCACCGGGACGGTGCGCGCGTATCTGCTTCGTTGTGGTGGGATCAGACCCGAGCCGCGACGACGTGCAGCAGGTCGGTTGAGTCTTGCGGAGCGCGAGGAGATCTCGCGTGGTCTGGCCTGCGGGCACTCGATCCGTGCGATCGCTGTCTCGTTGGGGCGGTCGCCTGCACCCTGGCGCCAACGTCGCTCCCTTCATGCATGACGACTCCCCGATGCGGCGCGGGACTCCACGGATGCGATTGCCCAGCTCTCTGGCGCGCCGTCACCGACCTTGGAGTAACCCACCTGCCCTGTGGGCACCGGGGAGTTGGTGACCCGGAGACCGACGACCCCGAGATCGACTTCCGGGTCAGGACTGGCGCCAGTGAAGGACAACAAGTGTGAGGGAGCAGTAGATGATCGAGATCAAGAGCCGATGGAAGAGCGTTACGGACAGAGAGAAGTGGGCCGCACGCGGTGCCTCGTTCGCGGCGAAGGCCAAGGCCACCAAGGTGGTGTGGTTCCCGCCCAAGCCCGTGGAGACCGGCAAGAAGGCTGCCTCGACGGCCAAGAAGGCGACCAAGAGGGCGACCAAGAGAGCGAGCAAGAAGCGACCGGTGCCGCGAAGAAGACGACCAAGGGCACTAAGAACGTGACCAACCCAGTACGCCGGAAGAAGACATGAAGTGCCCGGACGGCCATGGCCGCTATGACGACGACCCGGAGCAGTCCATGAGTACCTTCTAGGAGTGATGGGTGAACTGGACGCAGCAGCGCGGAAAGACCGGCTTCCTGACTCACTCGCTCATTAAGCATGTCCGTGCACGCGGATGGGCTCTGGCAAACCGCGGGCATGGGCAAACACAGTAAGCGTCAGGCAAGGTCGTGGAGCAGCTCGCTCCAGGCGTCGTTTGGTGGCTTGCAATTCCACACTCGGAGCGGAGACAAGTTCCGAGCTCGCCCCATTGATGGTTCAACTAATCCAGCCGGGGCGCCGGGCCGCGGGTGAGGAGCTCGTTCCCGGCGCCGCGCGCGGTGGTGCCCAGACTTGCGCCGATGCCTGATATCGCCAACGCTGCCGCCCGACCTTTCCAGGTTCATCGGCCGTGCCCATGAGCTCCGCGAGATCACCGTCCTCGTGGCCCCGGGGAGGCTCGTCACGTTGCTCGGTCCGGGTGGGTGCGGCAAGACACGTCTCGCGGCGCCCGCGGTGATCGAACGCTGGCGCGCGGGCCGGAAGGAAGGAAGGATCCTGACATGCCCCGCCGTTTCGCTGACCTCAAACACAATGTCTTCGCTCGCCACTCCAACCCGTGGAGTGCCTGGACTCGCTGGCTGAGCACCCCACTTGTGCTCGTTCCTCTGTGGACACGCCGGTGGAGCCACGCCGCGATCGTCGGTGCCTGGATGGCCGCCAACCCCGTGATCTTCCCGAAACCGGCGGACGAGCACGCTTGGTCCACCCGGGTGGTGCTCGGCGAAGAACTTTGGATCACCGAGCGGCCCCGCGACACCGCGATGGCGGTAAACGCGGCGGCCACGCTGGCCGGCATCACCGCACTGATCGCCGCCCGGCGACGCCGCGCCGCACCGGCGGCCGGTGCCACCGCGGTCATGATGGCGCTGCTTCTGGTCTACTGGCGGCTCATGGCCGACTACTACAGCCGGCACCGGGGCGCCAACACCGGCTGAGCGCCGAATACGAGTCGGCTTCCAGTCGTCGTATCCGACGTGGACGATCCGGACGAGGGCAGGCTGCTGATGTCGACCCGGTAGCCGCCGCGGCGCACGCGGAGTCCGAACGCAACCGACTCGGAGAGCGCGTAAGACCGGATCTCACCACCGAACGCGCTGTGGCCGCCACCTTGGTGCTCATGGACGCTGCTGTCCACCGCACGCTCGTGCGAGAGCACGGCTGAACGCGCCCCGAGTACGCCAACTGGATCCAGGCGCACGACCATGGCCGAGCTCCTCAGGGATAACTCGAAGGAGGCATGACGGGCGGCGTCCTGACAATCGGCCGGTTGATTGTGACCGCGTCTCGGGCTGCACGCCAGGCTGTCCCGGAAGCCGAACCTCCTGCGGGACCCGTGCAGGTCAGCGGCTCCGCTGCAGTCACCGCGTCCCGCAAGACCCGCGTTCTCAAGCAGGTCGAGCTGGTGTCCATCACCATCCACGGGGAGCTGCCTGAAGTCCCGGTGCAAGGCGTGCTCTGTTTCGTCGAGGCAGACTGGCCGCTGATCGGAGGATCATTCAGCACCCGCGGTGTCGAGGTGCTCTGGCCCAAGAAGCTCGCTTCGCGAGTGCAACAGCCTGGTGCCCTGACCGAGCACGAGATCGAACGGGTCTACCGTTCACTCGCCGCCGCATTCCACCTGCATAGGGCGCGGCTTAACACGGCGGACGTGCGGGGACTCCAGCCAGAACGAGAGTGCTCGGCGTCTCAATCTGATGGCCCGGGGTGGGGGTCGCCCGAAGCGTCGTCCTGGTCCGGATCCTCTGTGTGCGAGGGGCCGTTCGGGTGCCTCGACGCGATGGCCGTCTGGATGATCTCCCCCAGCGTCTGTGCCATGGTCTGGTCGCGTCCGGCAATCGATGGGTATAGATCTGCAGCGTGACGGACGTGTTCGCATGTCCGATGCGGTCGCTGAGCATCTTGGGGTCGATCCCGAGATCCGTGGCGAGCGTCGCGTAGGTGTGCCTGACGTCGTGGAGCCGAATGTGCGGGACCTCCGCTCGGTCCACGAGCCGGTTGAACCGAGCGGTGATGGTGTCGGGGTGAAGTGGCCGGCCTTGCTCGTTGACAATGATCAGGCCGTGGTCGGGATACGCGTTGCCGAACGCCTGGCGGAACTGTCACCGGCGGTCACGCAGATGCACCGCGCTGTGAAGGCCGCGCTCGACCGCACGGGATCCTCAACCCCGGCAAGGCCCTGCCCGCGAAACGCTGAACCGTGACCCGGTGGGGCTGAGCCCCGACCAGGCGACTCGTGTGGGCCGGTGGCTTGGGTGTGAACGGGCGGACGGGGGATACGCGCTGGGCAGCCACCCAGGTGAAATGGCCGCCGTCGAGGGACACCAGGATCTGACGACCCGCTCTTCCGCTGCGTTCTGCGAGAGCGTGGCCGATGACCCGCTGGGCGCCGACGGTGAGCGAAGCCCGTTGCGGTCGTGACCAGGCGCGGACGGTGAGACCCTCGGCGGTTTCTGTCGACTCAACAAGGTTGCCGGAGATAGCAGCTGGAACCGGCATTTTCTTGTGTACGGCACCCCTGTGTCCGCCGGTAGCCCCAAAGCCCGATTCAACTGCCTTCGAGTAGTCCGTCCGGGCTGCATCTTCAGCTGAACGGTCATCCGTCCGCGGGCCGCGGGATTCATTCGGGCGGTTCTTTCACGTTTTGTTGACGAATCCGGAATTCGTTTTACGGGTCGTTGACGTCTCGGAACACAAACTGCTTCAGCGCACGACGAGGGTCGCTGCGCACTGGCGACCGTGGGGCCGCCAGCTGACCGAAGGGGGAGTTACTCATGAATGACAAGAGACGAGATCTCGCGAGGAAGGACGGGCCACCGCGCTCGTCCTCTCTCGGAGATCGGCGTGGGGGGACACGCCATCTCATGAAGAAGACAGTCATAGGGGCGCTGAGTGTCGTGATGAGCAGCTTCACGCTGGCGTCCGTGACGTCCGTGCCGGCCGCTGCGGTGGTGACCGACCAGAACACGTCGTTCGAGGTCGATGCCGCCGACCTGAGGTTCATCCTCAAGCAGATCAGGATCAGCGAGGCACACGAGAACGACGGCAACCTGCTCTGCGCCAACGAGCTCGACACCACTGGCACCTGTGTCCCGCATCCCCTGCTTCCCTGGGGCCTGCGGACGGTTGACGGTTCGTACAACAACCTGATGCCCGGCCAGAGCAAGTTCGGTGCCTCCGACCAGCCGTTCCCGCGCCTGTTGGACGAGTACGTACGTGAGGGTGACCCGCTCCCGGACATGGATGGTCCCGGCCCGGACACGGGTGGCGCCCCTTCGTCGTATGCGCAGCTCGACGGGATCGTCGCGGATGCGCAGCCACGTCTCATCAGCAACCTGATCGTCGACCAGACGACGTCCAACCCAGCCGCAGTCGCCGTTGCCCAGGGCCAGATCGATGCAGGTCTGCCCGCAGAGATCAACGAGACGACCGGTCGGATCTTCATCCCGAACGAGGCCCCGGACGTCGGTCTTTCGGCTCCGTTCAACTCGTGGATGACGCTGTTCGGCCAGTTCTTCGACCACGGTCTGGACCTGGTCAACAAGGGTGGCAACGGCACGGTGATCGTCCCGCTGCAGCCCGATGACCCGCTGTACGCCAGCACACCCCCCAACATGCGGTTCATGGCGCTCACTCGGGCCACCGTTACGGGTTTTGACGACAACGGCGTCCGCGAGCACAACAACCAGACGACCCCGTTCGTCGACCAGAACCAGACCTACACCTCACACCCGTCACACCAGGTGTTCCTCCGGGAGTACACGGCAGGCGGTCAGCCGAAGAGCACCGGACACCTGCTTGATGGTGTCGACGGTGGTCTCGCAAGCTGGGACGAGGTGAAGGCCGCAGCCGCGGCGAACCTCGGCATCGCGCTCAGCGACAAGGATGTGCTCAACATCCCGCAGATCGCGACAGACCTCTACGGTCAGTTCACTCCCGCCGGTCCGGACGGACTGCCGCAGATCATGACGGAAACCGGACCGGTCGTGGGCAACCTTGGTAGCCCCGTCGCGGTGCCGGCAAACGCCCTGCGGACCAACCACGCGTTCCTCGATGACATCGCGCACAACGCGGCGCCCGGGACGTGGGACCACGACGGCGATCACGGAGCCGTAACCGCCGAGGTTGACAAGACCCCGGACCTGGACACCGACATCAATGATGCGGCGACTCCACGGCCGGCCGGGACGTACGACGACGAGCTGCTGGACACACACTTCATCACCGGTGACGGTCGAGGCAACGAGAACATCGGGCTGACCGCCGTGCACCACGTGTTCCACGCGGAGCACAACCGCCTCGCCGACGACATTCACAGGGTCCTGGGCGACAACCCGGCTCTCAAGACGGCCTACGAGACAGGCGGCTGGGGCTACGGCGCCCGGCTGTTCCAGGCGGCCCGGTACGTCACGGAGATGGAGTACCAGCACCTGGTCTTCGAGGAGTTCGCTCGCAAGCTCTCGCCGACCATTGACCCGGCACCGTTCAACGAGAGCACTTACCACAGCACCATCAACGCGGACATCCCAGCCGAGTTCGCACACGCGGTGTATCGGTTCGGACACTCGATGCTGACGGGCACCATCGACCGGAAGGGATTTGGCGCGACTTCCGTCAGCCTGTTCGACGGGTTCCTCAACCCGCCCGCCTTCAGGGCCGGGGGACTTACTCCTGACCAGGCGGCGGGCTCGATCATCAACGGGATGGTGGCCCAGACCGGCAACGGGATCGACGAGTTCGTCGACGACACCCTGCGCAACCAGCTCCTCGGTCTCCCGCTCGACCTGACCACGATCAACATGGCCCGTGCTCGGGACGCCGGTGTTCCGCCGCTTCAGGTGATCCGTGCGAAGTTCTACGCGGACTCGGGTGACCCGTCGTTGAAGCCGTACGCCGACTGGACCGATTTCGGCAACGGGATGAAGCACGAGGAGTCGTTGGCCAACTTCATCGCGGCCTACGGCACCCACGCGAGCATCACCGCTGAGACGACGATCGCAGGCAAGCGAGCTGCGGCTGAGGCTCTGGTGGCTGCTGGGGATCCGTTCCTCACCCTGCCCGCGGCCGAGTCCGGCCTCGACGATGTCGACCTCTGGGTCGGCGGCTTGGCCGAGCTGGGCATGCCGTTCGGTGGGATGTTGGGAAGCACGTTCAACTACATCTTCGAGCGCACGCTCGAGGACCTGCAGAACGGCGACCGGTTCTACTACCTGAACCGCAACATCGGTCTGAACCTGTTCCACCAGCTCGAGGCGAACTCGTTCTCGGCTCTGGTGCAGCGGACGACCGCGGCGTCGGAGGTGCCAACCGACATCTTCGCGTCACAGGACGGCACCTTCTACGACATCGAGGTCATTCAGCCGGCCGTAGCGGCAGGCGGTGCTATGCCGGATGGCCTGAGCAGGATGGTTGACGGAACCTGGCGATACGTCGGCGACCAGCACATCCAGATGCACGGTCTTCGTGCGGCTGACGACAGGCTGCGTGGCGACGAAGGTGACGACGCACTGTGGGGCTACGGAGGTAACGACCGGATCGAGGGTGAGGCCGGCAACGACGGCATCATCGGCGGTGCCGGCGACGACATCCTGACCGACCTGTTCGGTGACGACAACATCAAGGGTGGCAAGGGCAACGACGCTATCCACGCCGGCCCCGGTATCGACCTGATCCACGGAGGAGCGAACAGCGACTTCGTGGTGCACGGCCAGGACGACACGCAGACGTTCGCAGGTCAGGGGAACGACCTCCTGTTCGGTGGCGCTGCGCACGACATCTTCGCCGGCAACGAGGGCAACGACTGGATGGAGGGCGGGGCAGGCTCCGACCTGGTCCAGGGCGACAACTCGAATGGTTTCCAGGATGACCCGCATGGCGGTCACGACGTCTTGATCACCGGTCCTGGAAACGACGACAACGACTCCGAGGGCGGCGACGACATCATGGTCGCCGACCCCGGAACCGACCGTCACGAAGGCATGCTGGGCTTCGACTGGGTGACCCACAAGGGTGACCCGAACCCGGCAAGGGCTGACATGGACAACACCATCTTCCAGCCGCCGAGCGTGCAGAACATGCGCGACCGGTGGGACCTGGTCGAGGGTCTGTCCGGCTGGGAGCACGACGATGTGCTGCGCGGTGTGACAGCCGTCGACATCCCACCGTCGGTGCTGACCGGTGACGACTGCGTGGGCGGACGGACGTCCCCCTGCACCGGGCACGAGCTCTCGCATGATCACTTCAACCTGATCAACGGGCTCGAAACGCTCTTGGGCAGCCACGCGGCGCCGTTCACGGCGAACAACACCACCAACGACATCATCATTGGTGGTGGAGGCAGTGACCTCATCGAGGGTCGCGGCGGAGATGACTTCATCGACGGCAGCGCCTGGCTGAACGTGCAGCTGACGGACGGGACAGGCGCCCGCTTCGACAGCATGAGCGAGCTCCAGTCCCGGGTGTTCGACGGGACCCTCAACCCGGGTGCCATCTCGATCGTCCGCGAGATCCTTGTGGAGGACGAACCGGCAGTTCCAGCGGCGACCAACCCGGTCATCAACACCGCGGTCTACTCGGGCGCCGAAGACGAGTACGACGTCACCCTCAACGCGGACGGCACATACACGGTCGCGCACGATGGTGGCGATGGCGTCGACGGTACCGACACACTGCGCAACATCCACCGCCTCCAGTTCGGAACAGCTCCGGCTGTCCCGATTGGCAGCGCGCTGGCGAACACCGCAGCAACCGGGGACCTGGTCCTCGAGCCCGTCACGGCCGGAGCGACAGCATTCCTCGAGGGTGTGGCGCTCCGGGTGTCTCCGGATCTGGTGGACCCCGACGGTGTCAACCTGTCGACGCTGACGTTCGAGTGGCAGGCCGGCAACGCCACGGCCGGATTCGCTCCGGTCGGGGAGGGTGAGACCTTCACCCCAGGCCAGGCTCAGGTCGGTATGCAGTTGCGGGTTGTGGTTACCTTCCAGGACGACGCTGGTGTGACGGAGTCGGTTACGTCCGCGCCCACCGCCGCCGTCACGGATGACCCGGCCATCGGAAACGACCCAGGCACGGACCCCGGCACCGACCCCGGTACCGACCCAGGCACGGACCCGGGTACTGACCCGGGTACCGACCCAGGCACTGACCCGGGTACGGACCCCGGCACAGACCCGGGTACCGACCCGGGCACGGACCCCGGTACGGACCCAGGTCCGGGCGCGGAGAACAGCGCTGCAACCGGCGCGACCGCTGTGCTCACCACGCCCAACGGGCGGGCACTGAGGGCCGCGACCAGCTCGGTGAGGGACAGCGACGGGCTCGGCACGTTCAGCTACCAGTGGCAGATGGCCAAGCGCAGCGGTGCATACCGCAACATCGTGGGTGCCACAGGGCAGCGGCTGCAGCTCACCGATGCCGTTCGCGGCAAGGTGGTCCGGGTTGTGGTGTCGTTCACCGACGATGCAGGCAACCGCGAGCGACTCGTCTCCGGCGCCATGGTGGCTCCGCGGACAGTGGCTGGCAAGCCGTCGATCCGCAACGCCGTCTCCGGCAAGGTCGGTGGCAAGTCCACTGCGACCGTCATGTGGTCGAGTTCGGCCACGACCGGCGGGGCAAAGGTCACCGGATACGAGGTGACCGCGCAGAAGCTCCGCAAGAACGGGACGGTGGCGTCCTCGAAGGTGAAGCTGGTCAAGGCCGGCACGCGGTCGCTGACCATGGCACTGCTGCCTGGTCGCTACCGCTTCACGGTGAAGGCCGTCAACGCGATGGGCAAGAGCAACGCGGCCCGCTCGAAGGTGGTGAGGGCCCGGTAGGCAGGAACCGGAGCAGGACCGTGGGGGTGGAAGCCATCCACCCCCACGGGCACAACCCCTAGACAGCAAGGGGGCGGGCCGTTCAAATCCCCTACGGCTCGCCCTCTTGCGTGCCCGGCCACGAATGCCGGACCAGCCGGAAACCGGCTCAGGCCAGGGAGCCCAGCCAGGCGTCGCGGCGACACTCAACGCTTCCCAACCACTCGTCGTGGCCGTCCTCGCCGTCGTGCTCTTGCACCAAGCGCTGTCGACGTGGCGCCTCGGCTGGGGGCTGGTAGGCGTGCTCGGCGTGGCACTGATCGTCCTGAACGGTGCGGCGACCCTTGACGGCGTTGGCGTCGCGGCCGGGATCCTCGCGACGGCATCCATGGCCACCGGCGTCACCCTGACCAAGCGCTGGGGCCGCCCCGCCGGGGTCGGGGCGATGGCGTTCGCCGGGTGGCAACTCACTGCCGGCGGGCTGTTCCTGCTGCCCATCGCCCTGGGCGCCGAGGGCGTGCCGGACTCGTTCGGCGGCGCCGCCCTCGCCCGTTAAGCCTCGATCCACCGATGAGAGCGTGGGTTGAGCGCGCCGTAACGCGAGGATGCCCTTGCGTGCTGGGGGATTGGGACTTGCGAGGGTTCCAAACACCTCAACCCGGAAGGGCACCTCTGGGATGCGACTCTCTCACACTCTTGGTCGGACGTGGGTGGCGTTCGACGATCCCAATCTGGTGTCGGCCGGTGGCCTGCTCCCGGTGCTGGGGTTGGCGGAGTCCGCCGGACTTGCTCGAGCTGGCCGATGAGCACCTGAGCGTGCCGACCGACAAAGGCGCGAACGCGGGGTTGAAGGTCGCCTCGCTGGTCGCGGGGATGGTCGCCGGTGCGGACTCGATCGACGACATGGCGTTGCTCCGGCATGGCGGGATGGGTCGGATCTTCGCCCGGGCCTACGCGCCCTCGACGCTGGGGTCGTTCCTGCGTGCGTTTACCTTCGGCCACGTCCGTCAGCTCGACGCGATCGCCTCTCGGTTCCTGGTCGCGCTGACCGGGCTGTTGGGCGCGCCGCCGGATCGGGCCACGGCCACCGGTGAGGGCAGGGATCCCAGATACGCGTTGCTCGATGTCGACGACACCATCGTCGAGGTCCACGGCCACGCCAAGCAGGGCGCCGGGTTCGGCTACTCCGGGGTCCGTGGCCTCAACGCGCTGCTTGCCACGTTGACCACCGCGACGACGGCGCCGGTGATCGTGGCCCAACGACTCCGCAAGGGCACGGCCGGGTCACCACGCGGCGCAAAGCGACTGGTCGGCGACGCGGTCAAGCAAGCCGGCCGGCTGCTCGGACGGCTGCTCGGACGGGGCACTCCGGTCTTGGCACGAATGGACTCAGCGTTCTCTGGCCGTGGACCTGTCCGGGCCGCGCTGGCCGGTGGCGCCGAGGTCTCGGTCACCGTGCGGATGGACAACGCGGTCAAGGCCGCCATCGCTGCTATCCCGGACGACGCCTGGATCAGGATCGAGTACACCGACGCCGTGTTCGACCAGACCACCGGCCGGTGGGTGTCCCGGGCTGAGGTCGCCGAGATCGACTTCACCGCGTTCGCTGCGCAGAAGAAGTCCGACCACGTCCGGGGCCGGCTCGTGGTGCACCGGATCCCCGACCTCAACGCCGAGAAGAGAAAGGCGGCCGGGCAAGGCGCCCTGTTCGACGTGTGGCGGTTCCACGCCTTCTTCACCACCGTCGCCGCCGCCGTGCTGGATACCGTGGCCGCGGACAAGATCCACCGGGGTCATCCGATCATCGAGCAGGTCCACGCAGACCTGAAGGGCTCGGCCCTGGCCCATCTGCCTTCGAGCTCGTTTGCAGCCAATTCCGCGTGGTTGGTGCTCGCGGTCATTGCGTTCAACCTCACCCGCGCCGCCGGTTCTCTGGCCGCTCCGGACCTGGCCAAAGCGACAACCTCGACGCTCCGCCGCAACCTGATCACCGTGCCGGCCAGGGTCGCCAGCTCAGCACGCCGAGTGACCCTCCATCTCCCACAGGCCTGGCCCTGGGAGATCGCCTGGACAGCACCCTTCGACCGTGTCAACGACCCGCCCGCAATCCCCGCGGCCTGACCACCCAGCAGCGAAAGCGGCACGACCAGGAACCAGAGTGGAACACCCGGACAGCGAGGTCCGGCCAATCGGCATGCCCCCGAGTCCACACCTCAGTCACAGCCGGGTTGCGCCACTGTCACCCAGCCCATCGGTGGATCGAGGCTTAGCCCCGTGGGAGTACACCCTGGGTGACCTCTTCTCCGACGCCGGGTACGCCACCGCAGCCTTCGGGAAGTGGCACCTGGGCGACATAGAAGGGAGGCTGCCCACAGACCAGGGTTTCGACGAGTGGTTCGGCATCCCGAACACCTCCGACGAGGCCGGGTACAGCAGCTACCCGCTGTTCGCGGAGTCCGGGTCCCCGATGCCCCAGATCTGGCAGGGCAAGGCCGGGTCCGCGGTCGAGCCAGTCGACGACTTCAACCTGAAGACCCGCCCCCTCCTGGACGAGCAGATCGCGCAACGCACGCGCGAGTTCATTTCCCGGAACGCCGCCGACGAGCAGCCGTTCTTCGCATACGTGTGCTTCACCCAGGTGCACCCGCCGCTCCTCCACCACCCCGACTTCACCGGCGCCTCCCGCGGCGGCGTCTAGTCAGACACCCTCGCCGAGCTCGACCACCGCACCGGCCAGGTCCTCGACGCCATCGAGGAGACCGGCATCACGGACAACACGATCGTGGTGTGGAGCAGCGACAACCCGGCCGGCCGCGCCAACTACATGGGTGGCTCCAACGGGCCGTGGCGCGGGCACTTCGCGTCGGGCTTCGAAGGCGGCATGCGCGCCCCCGCGGTCGTGCGCTGGCCGGGCAAGGTGCCGGCGGGGGCTGTGACCGAAGAGATCCTCTCGGCTGTGGACTGGCTCCCGACGCTGGCCTTCCTTGTCGGGGAGAGCGAACGGGTGCCCGATGACCGGCCCATCGACGGCATCGACGCCTCGGAGTTCCTGCTCGGCACGAGCCCCACCACCGGCCGGGACCACATCATCTACTTCGGCTCCGATGCTGAGGTGATGTCGGTGAAGTGGAAGAACATGAAGGTCGTGCTTCGCTACACCGAGAGCACGAGCGGACCCATCATCAAGCCGCAGTGGCCACTCGTGTTCGACCTGATCGACGACCCAGGCGAGGAATGGGACCTCATGGAGAAGCGGCTGGACTGCATCTGGGTGCTCCGGCCCGTCGCCGAGCGGATCGGCGCGCTGATGAAGAGCGCCGCCCGGTACCCGAACATCAAGCCGGGCCAGGACTTCGACGGGTACGAGTGATGGCCAGCCCGCACCACCCGCGGATCTGGCGGGGCCACACCTCAGGCGGGCCGTCATGCTGATCGCGGTCCTGGCGCTGCTCGGAGTCGACCTGGTCGTCATCGTGGTGTTCCTCGGCTTCGTGCTCAGCCGCAAGCGCTGGGTCAAAGGCCAGCCGGGCGCCGTCCGCGGAGCCATCCGCCTCGCCGGTGGAGAGCTCGAGGGCATCTCGCCGAAGTGGCGCCGCGGCTACGGCCACTGGGTCCGAGACGTCTTCGTGTGGACCAAGGGGCCGTTCCTGTACCGCAACGAGCTGCTGCCCGTCGACGGCGTCGAGGAGCAACGCCCCGTCGCGCCCGGCGAGGTCAAGCGGCTCGGTGACAAACCCGCCGTGGTGCGGCTGAAGGTGGGCTGTGCCGCTGTGGAGGTGGCAACGCAGGCCGAAGACGCGGATCGTCTGCTCGGGCCCTTCCGCTGACACCCCCTCCGAGACGGTTGGGCGCGGTCAGGTGGGGACCCGCGGTCCCCTCGCTGAGAGGTTGTGCTGAGGGGGCCTGTGGTCGCCCACTGCGCCTCCGCGCACTCCGCATCGGGGCCGGTCCCTCCCACAGGAGCCCGAGACGTTCGACGATGACGAGCCCGGTGGCCCAGCGAGATTCAGGTGCGCCCTTGCCCGCGCGGACGGGGACCCTAGGAGGCCCCCAGTCCGTTAGTCCGGATCCGTCAGCGACTCGAGCGCGACGACCGTTGCGAGCAGTAGGCCGACGTCCTCGCCTTCCCCGACTTCGACCCCGTAGGTGTCTCGGACGCGGAACCAGCGCTTGGAGATGGTGGCCACCGTGTCACCGTCCCGTTCGATCTCGTACTCGTGGTCGACGATGTTGCCGTGCGCCTTCAGGTCCTCGCCGTCCTCCACGTCGATCGCGAAACGGTCCCGAATGCCCACCAACGCCTTGTGCACTGTCGCGAGCGTCCGGTCGTCCCGCTCGATCGCGATCTTGTCGCGAATGCTGACCTTCCGTTCCTGGATCTTCGCGACCTCGCGACCGGAGGCGTCCTCGAGCACGAACGTGTCCCGGACCCGGACTCTCTTTCCGTCCACGCGGTACGCACGGTTGCCCTGCTCGTCCTCGATCCAGAAGTCGTCGCCGATGGACGCCAGCTTCTGCCTCATGCGGAACCGCCGCGCGTCTGCATCGTTTCCTCGTCCGCGCAAGATTCCCATGGCCGATCCCGCCTTCTCGTAGACTCGCGGCCAGCGTAGGTCTGCCCCGGCACGGCTGGCTTCACCCAGATCGAATGAAGTACCTGAGCGATGCTCTAACTTCATCCCACTGCCAGGATTCACGCACACTGTGTGAGGACGGTTGGCTTCGCTGACGGCAGGCTGACCGGCATGGCTGCCTGGATTGCGACTGCGTTGTATCTGCTGGATCTGACGATCAAGGTGATCGCGCTGGGAGTGGTGCCCAAGAACAGGCGACCCTCCAGCGGCATGGCGTGGCTGTTGTTGATCCTGCTGATCCCGTTCCTCGGGTTCGTCATCTTCCTCGTGCTGGGGCGGACCCGGCTCGAGCGTCGGCGTGAGCGAGCAGCAGGCCGAGGTCAACGCGATCGTGGCGGAGCGGACCGCGAACGTCCCCACGCTCGAGACCGACTTCCCCGGCCCTGCGTACGTGGAGTCGGTGGCCACCCTGAACCGGAACCTGGGGGCACAGCCGGCGATGCCCGGCAACCGGGTGGACCTGTTCCCCGGGTACGTCGACTCCATCGCGGCGATGACCGCCGAGGTCGATCGTGCCTCCGCCTGGGTGCACGTCGAGTTCTACATCACCGCCTGGGACGAGGTGACCGGGCCGTTCTACGAGGCGCTGGTGCGCGCGGTCGAGCGCGGGGTCAAGGTCCGCCTGCTCTTCGACCACCTCGGGTCACGCGGGATCCCCGGGTACAAGGAGTTCACGGCGCGGCTGGACACGACCGGGATCGAGTGGCATCCGATGCTGCCCATCGCGCCGTTCAAGGGCGAGTGGCGCCGGCCGGACCTGCGCAACCACCGCAAGATCCTGGTGGTCGACGGCGCGGTGGCGTTCACCGGGTCGCAGAACCTGATCGAGCCCGGCTACAACAAGCCGAAGAACCACGAGCTCGGACGCGAGTGGGTCGAGCTGGTGGCGCGCGTGGAAGGTCCGGTGGTGAGCGCGCTCAACCTCCTCTTCGCCACCGACTGGTACAGCGAGACCGGGGTCAAGCTGGCCGAGGAGATCGGCACGGCGTCGCCGCCGGCCGGCGAGATCGAGGGACAGGTGATCCCGAGCGGGCCGGGCTTCGCGACCGAGAACAACCTGCGCGCCTTCACGACGTTGCTGTACTCGGCACAACGCCGGCTGTCGATCACCAGTCCCTACTTCGTGCCGGACGAGTCCCTGCTGTACGCCATCACCACGGCGGCCCAGCGCGGGGTCGACGTGGAGCTGTTCGTGAGCGAGGCCGGCGACCAGTTCATGGTGTACCACGCCCAGCGCTCCTACTACGAGGCCCTGCTGCGTGCAGGGGTGCGGATCTACATGTACCCCGCGCCCGCGATCCTGCACTCGAAGTTCTTCAGCGTCGACGACGATGTCGCGGTGCTGGGCTCGAGCAACATGGACATGCGCTCCTTCGGCCTGAACTACGAGGTCTCGCTCATGCTCCTCGGACCCGAGGTCGTCGCCGAGATGCGCAAGGTGGAGGACACCTACCGTGCGATGGCCAAGGAGCTCACCCTCGAGGACTGGCTGGCCCGCTCCCGCGGATCGGCCTACATGGACAACGTGATGCGGCTGACCGCGGCCCTGCAGTGACACCCCGGCACCCATTGACGGCCCCGTCCGGTCCGGTCACCGGGTCGATTTCACGTCGTTGCTCAGGTTCTGCACCTCAGTGCCGAAGGCGGACAGCGCCGCGCCGGCGGCGGCCACCGTGTCGGCCGATGGGGCCGTCTGCGCCCCCTCGACGCTGGTCTTGAGGGTGGCCAGGCTGGTCTCGACCGCGTCGACCGGCGCGGAGAACTCGGATTTGGCGTCGGCGTGGACGTCCGCGAGGTCACTCTCGACGGCGGTGAGCCGGCTTTCCTGGTCCTGGGGGCAGTACGTCCTCGTCACCATGCCAAGGGCAAATTCGCCCTTGACAAGATTTCTTGTCAATGGCACGGTGGCGTCATGCAGGACGTCGAGGTCATCGAGAGCGCGGAGGCAGCCGCCGCCGCGCTGGATCCGGTCCGGGCCCGGCTGCTCGGCGAGCTGGCCGTCCCGGCCTCCGCCGCCGGGCTCGCCGCCCGGGTCGGCATCGCGCGCCAGAAGGTCAACTACCACCTCAAGGCGCTCGAGGCGCACGGCCTGGTGGAGCTGTCCGAGGAGCGCCGGCACGGGGGCATCACCGAGCGGGTGCTGCAGGCGTCGGCGGCGTCGTACGTCGTGTCGCCGGCGGCCGTCAGCGCGTCCGCGGCCGACCCGGACGCCAACGCCGACCACCTGTCGGCGGGCTACCTCGTCGCGCTGGCCGGCCGGCTGGTGCGCGAGGTCGGCGCCCTGGCGCGCCGGGCCGGCGCGTCCGGCAAGCGCCTGCCGACGCTGACCATCGACACGCAGATCGGCTTCCGGTCGGCCGCCGACCGGGCTGCCTTCGCGGACGACCTGACCGCCGCGGTGCTCGACCTGGCCGCTCGCTACCACCACGACGACGGGCGCCCGCACCGGCTCGTCGTCGCCGCCCACCCCCTTCCTGAGGAGAGCGCATGAGCACGACCCCGAACGTCCCGTACCGCCTGGAGTTCAGCGTCGAGGTCCCGGGCACCCCGGAGCAGGTCTGGCAAGCCATCGCCACCGCCAAGGGCATGAGCGCCTGGTTCCTGCCGACCGAGATGGAGGAGCGCGAGGGCGGCTCCCTGCACTTCACCATGGGCCCCGAGATGGGCTCGGACGGCCAGGTCACCGGCTGGGACCCGCCGCGCCGCATCGTCTACGAGGAGGACTGGGCCGCCCTCATGGGCAAGGACCCGGATGCGCTCAGCCCGCTGACGTCGGAGTTCCTCGTCGAGGCGCAGTCCGGCGGCACCTGCGTCGTGCGCGTCACCAGCAGCGGCTTCGGGACCGGCGCCGCCTGGGAGTCGGAGTTCTGGGACGACATGGGCCCCAGCTGGATGCCGTTCTTCGACAACCTGCGCCTCTACCTGTCGCACTTCCCCGGCCAGGAGGCCACGCAGCTCGAGGTCACCGCCTCCCACCCCGGCGACGCGGAGGCGCTCTGGTCGACCCTGCACGACGCGCTCGGGCTGGGCGACGAGGGCGCGACGGTCGAGGTGCGCGGCGCCACCGGCACGGTCGAGCGCGTCGGCGAGCGGCAGACGCTGGTCCGGCTCACCGCGCCGGTGCCCGGGATGCTCAGCGTCTTCGCGTACGGCGAGGGCGACGGCAAGGCGACGGCGGGCGTACGGGCGTACCTGTTCTCCGCCGACGCGGCGGACTACGTGCGGCGCGAGGAGCCGGCCTGGCAGGCCTGGCTGCAGGGGCTCTCCGTCCCGGCCTGATCTTCTGCGCGGAACCGCCTCCGCGGCCGGGGCGCCCACCACACCCACCGACGACGCTGGCCCCGTGACGCCACAGCACACCGCCCGTCGGCCCAGCAGGACTCCGCCCGAGGACCCCAGCCCCATGACCGCCGACACCGCGGCCCCCGCCCTGGCCGCGACCGCCCGCAACGTGATGGACCGGATCCGCTACATAGTGCTCGGCACGATCGACGAGGACGGGGTGCACCCGCACTTCGCCGGTGTACTTCGTCCCATACCGATACCGAGACCTCTACTGGGTGTCGACCCCGACGAGCCACCACTCACACAACCTGAACCGGGACAACCGGCTGAGCGCGGTGATCTTCGACTCCACCGTGCCCCCAGGCCCGACCAGCAGGCGGTCTACGTAGTCGGCACCGCGCGCGAAGTCCGACCCGCTGCCCTCGCCAAGCACCTGCCCAGAGCGTTCCGTCCAGAGCGTGGTGCCCGGGCCTTCACCGCCGAGGAACTGACCGGCGAGGCGGACCTCCGGCTGTGGGTGCTTCGCGTGGACCGCTGGGAGGTGCACATCAGCGGCGCGCATCCCACCCTCGGCAGCGGAACCGACCGGGGTACTCCGGTCGACCCGACTGAATGACATCCCAGGGCCAGGACCGTCACATGCCAAACAACGCAGCCCGTACGCCAGCTACCGAATGATGGAGGAACGACATGAACAGCATGAATGACACCGGGGTCGTCGCAGGCCGGCACCGAGCCGGAGCAGCCACACCCACCGACGCCGACTCCGCGGGCTCGCCGGCACCGGCTTCATTGCCACGCTCGCGGCGATGGTGGCCACCACCCTGGCCGCTGCGCATGCCCAGGCCGTCGGCGTCGACTTCGAGGTCCCCGCTGGTGGCGAGACGATCCCGCTGTCGGGGATCGCCGCGGTGACCGGCTTTTTCTCGGTCGTGGGCATCGTCATCGCCGCCGCGTTTTTTCGTTGGAGCGCTCGCCCCACCGAGCGATTCGTGCGGACGGCAGTGACTCGCTCGACGAGGCGCGGACCGCTCCCGGGGTCACCGCGATCCACCAGGGGGGAACCGCCGGAAGCCCGACGACGATCCCGTTGGACGATTTGTCCGGGCGGTACGTCCGCATCCAGCTCGAGTCCGACCGGAACCCGTTGTCGCTGGCCGAAGTCGAGGTCCGCTCCGACTGACCGCGGCTCGCGTTCGGCGGGCAGCCGCACGGCGCGAACCTGCCCGCCGGACGCAGTCTCACGAACAAAGGTGTGCCGGTCGGCTTGCGTGACACGCCGCTCGACAACGCGTGAAATCGATCCCTCGAAAGTCTTGACCACCGCAGGGGGTCCCCTACGGTCGTGCTAGTCGGACGTAAAATCGATTACTCAAACCAGAACGTGGGGTGTGCGGATGCGGATCGTGGACGTCGCCTCACGTGCGGTCTCTCCGCGGCCACCGTGTCTCGAGTGCTCAACAACTCCCACTCCGTGCGGCAGGAGAACTGGGTGAAGGTGCTGGCCGCGGTGGAAGAGCTCGGCTACCGGCCGAACGGATCTGCCAGATGTCTCGGCGAACGGAATGCTGTGCTTCGTCGAGGCGGACTGGCCGCTCATCGGAGGGTCGTTCAGCACGCGTGGAGTCGAGGTGCTGTGGCCCAAGAAGCTGGCGAAGCAGCTGCAGGTGCCCGGTGCCCTGGCAGAGCCGGAGATCGAGTTGATCCACCGTTCAGTCGCTGCGGCATTCCCGCCTGCCTAGATCGGCGAGGACTAGTCGACGACCACGAAAGCCGCCGCCTCGCCGGTCACGACCCGGCAGGTCCGGTCGCGACTCGCTCGTTCCGCTCCGGCCATCCCTTGCCGTAGTCTCGCCTCACCGACCCACGGACGAGATGAGGGCGACGAGGGTGACCGATTATGCAGTGACCAACCCGGCGACCGGTGAGGTCGTCAAGGAATATGCGACCGCCACCGACGCCGAGATTCAGGCCGCCATCGCAGCCGCCGCGGCGGCTGCGATGGGCTGGGCGCGCACGACGACCGTCGCCGAGCGGGCCGCGCTGGTCCGACGGGTCGCGGAGCTGCACACCGAGCGCAAGGGCGAACTCGCCGAGATCATCGTCGCGCGAGATGGGCAAGCCGATCGAGGACGCCATCGGCGAGGTCGAGTTCAGCGCCGCGATCTACGAGTACTACGCCGACAACGCCGAGGATTTGCTGGCCGACGAGCCGATCGCGCTGCTCGACGGAGAGGGCGACGCGGTGATCCGGAGGTCGCCGTTCGGCGTCCTGCTGGGGATCATGCCGTGGAACTTCCCCTACTACCAGGTGGCGCGGTTCGCGGGGCCAAATCTGTGCATCGGCAACACGATCCTGCTGAAGCACGCACCGCAGTGTCCCGAGTCGGCTGCGGCGATCCAACAGATCTTCGACGACGCCGGCTTCCCCGAAGGCGCCTACGTCAACGTCTACGCCACCAACGAGCAGGCCGCCGCCATCATCGCCGACCCCGGGTCGCCGGCGTGTCGCTGACCGGCTCCGAGCGCGCCGGCGCCGCAGTCGCCGAGATCGCCGGCCGCAACCTCAAGAAGGTCGTGCTCGAGCTCGGCGGCTCCGACCCGTTCATCCTGCTGTCCACCGACGACCTCGACGCGGTTGTCGAGCGAGGCGTCGCGGCGCGGATGGACAACACCGGCCAGTCCTGCAACGCCGCCAAGCGATTCATCGTCGCAGACGACCTCTACGACGAGTTCGTCGAGAAATTCACCGCGGCCGTACTCGCGCACGCCGACGGCATCGCACCGCTGTCGTCGGTCGCCGCCGCCGAGCGGCTGCAGGAGCAAGTCGACCGTGCCGTCGCGCAAGGTGCGTCGCTCGCCACCTCCGGCGAACGCCGAGGCGCGTTGTTCCCGACCGGGGTGCTCACCGGCGTCACCCCCGACAACGACGTCTACCGCGAGGAGCTGTTCGGCCCGATCGCGATGGTGTTCAAGACCTCTTCTGAGGAGGATGCCGTCACCATCGCGAACGACACCCCGTTCGGCCTCGGCTCCTACCTCTTCACCACCGACGCCAAGCAGGCCGCACGGGTGGCCGACGAGATCGACGCCGGCATGGTGTTCGTCAACGGGGTGCTGCTGGACGGCGCCGAGCTTCCGTTCGGCGGCATCAAGCGCTCCGGCTTCGGCCGTGAGCTGGGTCGCTACGGCATGGATGAGTTCGTCAACAAGAAGCTGATCCGACGCCTGCTCTGATCGACAGTCCCCCGGACCATCCGGACCGGCACCTGAGTGACCCGAAAGCAGCAGTTGCCTCCACGACGGCGGCCATGGCACGGCGGAACGGGTCCTGTTCCTCGATGACCAGGACCCTCACCTCGTGCTCAGCGTCCTCTGCCATACCCCTCAATGATGACCGCAGGCGGGGCCGCTCCCCAGGGGGATAGCCACACGTTTCCCCGCGTGTTGCGCGCCGCTGGGCGGTCGGTCTGTCCTCGCCTCAGTCGATCGGCCGGGCCCGCCCGGCGAGGATCTCCTCGGTCGTGGTCACGTTGGCGAACTCGTCGTGCAGGCTCGCCGCGGTCGCCCGGGTGAGCTCGTCGGCCGACAGCGTGGTGCCGTCTGGGTGACGCCGGTCATGGCAGAAGGTCGCGTCGATGGGGAACAGCACGTCGTGACCGAGGTTGGCGCCCACCCGGACCGTCGTCTCGCAGCAGTGGTTGGTCGTAATGCCGCACACGACGATGCCCGCCGTCTGCTGGCCGAGCAGCCAGGCATGCAGGTCCGGGCTTCCGTGGAACGCCGAGTTGACCTGCTTGGACACCAGCAGGTGGGGTTCGGCCCTGCCGAGGTAGTCGCGCAGCTCGTTGCCCGGCGTGCCCGGGGTGAGGACCGAATCCTCCTCGGTGCCGTCGTGACGGACGTAGACGAGCGGCCGGTCGTGGCTGGACCAGTCATCGACGAGGGCCGCGATGTTGTCGTCGCAGGCCGGGTTGTTGCGCGCGCCCCACGCCGGGTCGTCGAAGCCCTGCTGGGCGTCCACGACGATCAGCGCCCAGCCGGCGTACGGGTCATCGGTCACGTCCTCCACCCTAGCCCCGCTGGGCACGCGTCCGGACCGGTTTGTCATTCGATCGTCGAGCGCCGCACGTGAGGATGTCCGCGGCCGATGAAGAAGATGCCGGGGTGGCCGGGGGTCTCCAAACGCAGGCTCGGGTTGTTGCGCAGGGGGAGCGTGCGATCACGAGCGTCCTGGTGCCTGAAGGGCTTGGGCGTCATCGTGACCCTCGGAGCCGGGAGGCTCACGGCACTTGGAACGCTCCGGGCGGCAGAGATTTTCGGTTGGAGTCACACCGGGTAACGCATCGGATCTTGACTACGGACCCGCAACCGATTAGATGAAACATGGCTACTCGATCTTTCGACGTCGTGATCGCCGGCGGCGGGCTAGCGGGGGCATCGCTGGGGGGCGTGCTGGCAAGGTCCGGTCTCGGTGTGCTGGTGGTCGAGAAGGAGAGCGGATTCCGGGACCGCATACGCGGCGAACTGACTTGGCCCTGGGGGTACTACGAGGCGTTGCGGGCTGGCCTCGGCGAGCCTCTCGATCTGGTCGGCGTCGTGCCGCTACCCGTGCTCGACTTCTATCAGGACGGGCAGCGCGTGGATTCGCTGCGCTGGGAGACGATCTCGCTCGATGCCTTGCCGGCGATTGGGTTCTCGCACCCCCGGTTGCAGGAAGTGGCCCTGACCTGGTCCGAGTCACAGGGCGCCACCGTACTGCGGCCGGCGAAGGTCGTCGGGGTAAGTGAGGGCAATCGTCCGAGCGTGTCGGTCGTCAGGGACGGACGCGCGTCGGAGTTCCAGACCAGGCTGGCCGTTGGCGCCGACGGGAAGAGGTCGGGTGCCGGCGATGGCTGCGGGCGGACACGATGACCGACCCCGAGCACCACTGGTTCGGTGGCCTTCTCTTGTCCGACGTGCACTGGGACGACACCTTCGGTTGGGCCACCACACCTGCAGGGCCGTGGGTTGGTTCGCCACCGGCGCCGACTCGTGCCGCATCTACATCCGACTTGCTGTCGGCGTACGACCTCACGTGTCGGATCAGGTACGACGTGACGTGTCGGTCTCGGCGTGGTGATCATGGCATGGGTTCACCTCCGGTGACGAGGTCGAAGCGGTCTTTGAGGCGGTAGCTGAGGTCCGTTGATGGAGAGCACGTCGCAGTGGTGCAGGAGCCGGTCGAGGATCGCGGTGGCGAGGACGTCGTCTCCGAGGACGCCGCCCCATTCGGCGAAGGACTTGTTGGAGGTGATGATCATCGAGCCGCGTTCGTAGCGTCGTGAGACGAGCTGGAACACCATGTTGGCCTCGGCCCGGTCCAGCGGCAGGTAGCCGACTTCGTCGACCACGAGGACCGCGGGACGTAGGAACGCGGCGAGTTGTCGGTTGAACCGGCCGGTGGCCTCGGCGGTGCGGAGCTTGCGGACCAGGTCGTCGAGGGTGGTGAAGTAGATCGAGAACCCGGCTTGGCAGGCTGCGACGGCGAGCGCGACGGCGATCATGGTCTTGCCGACTCCGGGCGGGCCGAGCAGGGCGACGTTGGACTTGGCCCGGACGAACTCGAAGGTGGCCAGGTCGCGGACCTTGCGGGCGTCGAGGTCGGGTTGGAAGGCGAAGTCGAACTCGTCGAGGGTCTTGTGGTGCGGCAGCCCGGACAGCTTCAGGGCGTTGCGGAACCGGCGTCCCTCGCGCAGCCCGAGCTCTTCTTCGAGCAGGAGGTCGACGAAGTCGAGGTAGCCCATCTGGGCGTCCTCGGCGCGTTCGACCAGCTCGGTGACGACCTCGGTGAGGTGGGTCAGTCCGAGCCGGGTGGCGTGGTCACGGATCCGGTCGGTGGTCAGGCTGCTCATCGGCTGGCTCCCTGTCGTGCGCGGCGGTGTCGTAGTCGGTCAGCGGGCGGGCTGCGACGGCGATGTCGGCGTGCCGACGGGCCAGCAGCGTGGACAACGGCTCGAGCCCCTGCCCGGCCGTCGCGGCTGCCGTGGGCAGCGGCGGCACAGCTGCTGGGTTGGTCTCGACGACGACGGCGCGGGTGTGCCCGTCGGGCAGCCCGTCCCAGTGGGCGGGGTCGACCACCCAGGAACCGCCGTTGCACGGGCACGGGGGTGGGTGGCCAGCCAGCCCGGCTCCGTCGACACCGACTGCGCGGATGGTGACGGACGTCGCCGTCGACCTGGAGCTGGACCCGTCTGCCCAGCTCGGACCTGCCGTGGCGGGGACGGAGTAGAAGCTGGCCTCGAAGGAGACCAGGGCAGTCCTTGCCGACCCGACGCAGGTGCTTGTCGGTGACCAGATACGGCCGATGCAGGCAGCGGGCCCAGCGCAGCTCGGTCGGCCTCGGCGCGCACCGCGATGACCTGGCCGTGGGTGCGGTGGACCTGAGCACGGCGGATCGGCAGCCATGCCTCGAACGCCCCGTCGAGCTCGGCGATCGAGTCGAACGACCGGCCGGCGATCACGTGGTCACGGTTGATGTTGACCTGTCGTTCGACCCGGCCCTTGCCGGTGGGCCGGTAGGCGGCCAGCACGTCGATGGCGAACCCGTAGTGCTCGGCGAACGCGGCTGCCTCCGGGTGCAGCGGGACCGCGACCCCGGGTGCGACATGCCGCCTGATCACGGTCTTGGTGCGGTCATAGACGATGCTGCCCGGCACCCCACCGAAGTGGGCGAACGCCCGACGGTGGCAGTCCCAGAACGTGGCCAGGTCCATGCTCGTGGTGAAGCAGGTGAACGGATCACGCGAGTGCGACAGCGTCATGTGGAACGAGTAGACCGATCCGATGCCGACATGGGCGAGCACATCGCCCTCATCACCCCAGTCGACCTGCGCCTGCGCGCCGGGGACGACCTCGAAGCGACGGTGCAGCCCGCGTCAACGGGTTCTCGTCGGCTTCGGCGAGCTCGGCGGCGATCCGCGGCCGGGTCTCGGCCAGGAACATCTTCACCCGCTGATAGGAGCCGGTGAAGCCATGCTCGGCGACCAGCCGCTCATGGATCACGCTGCCCTTCAGCGTGATGTCGGCCCGTAGCCAGGCCTCGATCACGCCGGCGAACGCGGTGATCACCCGCGACTGGGTGCCGGCCCGTGACGGCGCCGACGGCGGGACCGAGGGCGAGTCCTCGGCCAGATACCTACGGACGGTTCGCCAATCACAGCCACACTCGCGGGCTATCTCGGCATAGGACGCGCCTGCGGCATGCAGTGCGCGGAAACGGCGGATGTTCATCCACGACTCCGAATCAAGGATCATGAACAGGCGTCACCCTTCGGGCTCGTCTACTTGGCGGTTGACGAACCGAAGGGTGACCCCAGCTCAGGGCGAGGAAGGACTCAACTCGCCGAGACCGACCTACACGTCAGGTCGTACGCGGAGCGACACACGAGGTTGTACGCGGACACTTGCGGCCGACCGGGTTCGCGAAACAGGGGTTGGACGGACTGGCGATGCGTTCGTAGCTTTCGCTTCCAAGTTCATGCCGGAGGGCACGTTGGATGACGCCCACCGGGCCGGGCCGATGGGTTTCTTCCCCAACAGTTGCACGTGGGCGAGCCGCATCGCCCTCGGACACATGGTGTTGGTGGGAGACGCGGCAGGCGCTTTGGACCCCACTCAGGGGCTTGGTACATCACTGCTCTTTCGAGACGTTCGCGCGTTGAGCGAACTGCTGATGGCGGATGAGGACTGGGATCGGGCGACGAGCGAGTTTGCCAGGCAGCGGCAGGCGTACTACGAGGTGCTTCGTGCATACGACCGGTGGTGCGCGCTTCTGGACGCAGAGGAGGGACCCGAGGCCGACCGCCGGCGCAAACTCAATGCGGTCGCCCGCGAGGCAGACCCCACGCTCGGCGGGTTCGCAACCCTGGAGGCTTGCGGCCCGGACGGGCTGGTCCCGGATGACGCGGCGTCGGATCTACTTCGGGGAGTGAAGCGCCTTGTCGCGGCTTCGTTAGAAGTAGTGGCCTAACGATGACAAACCAAGGCCCGCACATAGTGCCGGTTCTCGCGCGAAGGCGGCAGGTTCGTCCCAGTTGGCGAAGCCGCTCCGCCACGACCACAGTCCAGGCCGGGGAGCCGCAACCGATTCAGCGGATCCAGGACGGTTGCCGCTGACGAACTGGCCGGAACCTTGAGCCTCACCGACGTCCCACATCGGCATAACGAGCATGACGGCGTTTCAACCGCTTCTCCACGCGAATCGCGGCAAAGTGAATGCTTCTGGTGTGTGCTCGCATGTGGCGAGCCAAGAGGCTACTGACGCCGGACCTATCGCCGCGCGTCGTGCGGGTGCCAAACTCAAGCAACGGGATGAAACGTCGTGCCGGGAGGTATCCATTACGAGTGACACTCGACGATTTCCTCGGCCCAATCAAGTCCCGTCAACTGCGGAACGGGCTCTGGTCAGCGGTGATGCAGGTCCGCGTCTGGATATGACCTCGGCCGAGGATCCTGTGACGGTGTTCGGAGCAAAGGTGCCGCTCAGGCGTGGGTGGGGCGAGGTCAGCGAGACCCTGCGTTGGGTGGCTGCGCGATGGTCAGACTGTGCCGAGTGCCGCTTTGATCTTGTTGCGGCGGACGTGAGTGGGATCTGGCGTACATCATCGGCTTCGTTGAAGGACCGCTCGACCACGTTGCGGCCCTTGTAGGTCTCGGCATCGAACGCGGGTGGTCGTCCAGCCGGCTGAGCCCCGGCGTTTGCGGTGCGCGACCTGGTCGGAGGGCTGCGGGATCACGGTCTTGACGCGCTTGATCCGCAGCCGTGCGCGGTTGGCCGCCGATGAGTAGGCCTTGTCACCAGGCAGCGCATCCGGTCGGGTCCGGGAACGGCCGGGACCTGTTCGGCTGACTGCCAGGTGTGCGAGGAGGACCTTGAGCATCGGCGAATCGCCAGCCTGGCCGGCGGTGACCGCGACGACGACCGGGCGCCCGCGACCGTCAACGAGCTGGTGGATCTTGGTCGACGAGCCTCCACGCGAGCGTCCCAGTGCACGATCTGCCGGCTCCTCTCGCAGGCAGGTCGCCGGACTCGTGTAGTTCCATTCAGCCCCCTGTGCGGCTGGCGGCTGACCGCTCGACGCGCGACATGTTGGTGGCGTGCTGGTGCGCGCGGATGACCGTGGAGTCCACCGACACGTTCCAATCCATCTCCCCGACGGCATCAGCCTCGGTGAGCAGTCGGGCATGAATCTTGTCCCAGGTGCCGTCGGTAGAGAAGCGCTTGTGACGCTTCCACACCGTCTGCCAGTGCCCGAAGGACTCCGGCAGGTCCCGCCCCAGGCGATCCCGGTGCGCAGCCGATAGATGATCCCTTCGATCACCTGTCGATGGTCACGAAACGGCCGCCCACGCTGGCGATCTGAGGACGGCATCAGCGGCTCGATCCGGGTCCATTGAGCGCCAGTCAGCACAGCAGCACGAGACATAGGTCAGCAATCCCCGCCCACCCCGCCCATCTTTGGGAGACGCGCCCTAGCGGGGACCGAATCGATCGATAGGTCCCGAGAGATCACCGGCATAACAAGCAGTTCCGCAGTTATCGATCCGCGGCAAGTCCGGACGTCGTGTGGCCGGGTCAGGTCATGGGCCGGGCGGCCGCCTCCATCAAGCCGAGCTGGGTCAGCATGTCCAGTTGGTCGAAGTAAAAGTCATGCCGGACGATTTTGCCGTTTGCCACGGTGGCGATGTCCACCGACCGCACCCTGGCCTGCTTGCCGGTCGGCGGCACGCTCTGCCCGTCGGGAAGCTGCAGCGGCCGGGTGTGGGTCCCGATGAAATCGCCCTGGTCGATCGCGCACTCCTGAGTCTCCAGGGCCCGCTCAGAGCGGTAGTCCCGGTCGGAGAACGCGTCAATGAACGCGCGGTTCCACTCGAGAAACGCGTCGAGACCGTGCAGGGTGCCGGCATCCGGCGTGGAGACCACGACGTCGGGTGCGTAGATCTCGCGCAGCGTGTCCAAGTCGCCGGCAAGGACCGCTTGGGTGACCCGGTCCATCAGTTCACGTGCCTGTCCCATGCTGTACCTCCCAAAGAGTGGGCGTGACGGACGACCCGGGACCAGGCCGTCCGGGTGACCTCATCAGCCAACTCCTCCACGGCGGGAGCCGCCATAGCAACAACGGGTGGTGCTCGGGTGAGCGCAGGCTTTCGAGCGGCGTCTGCACATCTGAGGGTACCCATCGGATCGCGACCATCCGCCAGGTCCTCATTAACGGACAAACGCGACCACAGGCTCAACCTGTGGGTTCTGTCGCTCTCCGGATCTCGATCCGGTCGATGTCATCTCGCGGGATGAGCGGGCGTGTACAGCGTGGCTCGTTGCGATGGTCAACCCTTGCTGGCGTCGGCACCTGCACCCTCATCGCCCACCACTCGAACCACCTGAAGTTCCGAGGGGGTGAACTTGGCGACGTGCTCCTGCACCTGGGACATCCGGGCTCGAAACTCAGGGTCGGCCTTCCAGCGATGGGCGGACTCAATGTTGCCCCACGAACCGAAGCTGACGAATCGGGAATCGCCCTCGAGATCTTGAGCCAACCGAAGTGTTCCTGCCCCTGGCATGCTGTGCGCCCATGTGGCGAAGGCATGCCACGCTTCGACGAATGCCTCCTCGTGACCAGTCTTCGCGATCCACTCAGCCGTCGTGTAAACGCCAGTCATTGGTGCCTCCTACCTAGAGCGGAGGTGCCCGGCAAGAGCCATTCTGCTCGTGCCAAAACAGCTTGAGAAGGGTGCCCACCACAGCCCCATGTTCCAGGTTACGAGATGGCTCTCAGCGACCTCTCCAACGCCGACGACAACGCGCTCTCATCGGCATGATCGTGTGGATCCACCATCCGCGGCATGACCGTACGTTCGTTTCGATCGGAGCCGAGCAGCCTACGCTGAGGGTGTGTCGGACGACGGGCGGCGGGTAGCTCGGATCGAGGACGTGGGGGACCTGGCTTTGGGCATGCCACATGTCACCGTGGGACTACGGGCTGGCGACAACCCGGTTTTGTAGGTGGGCGGTAAGTCGTTCATCTTCTTCCGCAGTCCGCGACCGGATGCGGTCGACTCGAAGACCGGGGAGCGCTACCGCGACGTGATCGTGTTCTGGGTTGCGTCCGAGGCGGACAAGCAGGCGCTGGTGCAGGACGAATTGTCGCCGTTCTTCACCACCCCGCATTTCGATGGCCACGCGTCGGTGCTGCTGCGTGCCAGTCACATCGGTGAGCTCACCCGGAAGGAGCTGACAGAGGTGGTCCAGGAGGCGTGGCTGGCACGCGCATCAGCGCGCCGAGCGGCGTCTTGGCTCAGCGATCATCCTCTGGACTGAACGCATCTTCCCACCTGGATGCTGCGACGGAACCGAACGGATCGCGGCACGATCGCGCATCATTATTGGCGGCATGAGCGGAAGTCCTCACTCCTTGTGCGCGACCGACGCCCTGACGGCGGCTGGAAAGAACGCCGCGGCCGCCACCCATGGGCGTCAGCCGTCGTGTCGGCCGGAGCCCGTCGCGGCGGCTATTGCCGCGCAGGCAGCGTGGCCGCGGCCTGCTCGATGAGTGTGGCCACCGCGGCCGGCTGAGACAGGTAGATGGCGTGGCTGCCCGAGACCTCAACAACAGTCGAGCCGGCCCGCTCGGACATGGCGCGCTGCGCCGGCGGGGGAATCATCCGGTCCTCGGTCGCAACCAGGTACCAGCTGGGCTTGGTTCGCCAGGCGGGCTCCGTGATTGGCCCGCCGAGGGCGTCTACGCCCCACGGGACCTGCGAGTCGGCCATGAACGCGGCCTGCTCGGCAGGCAGGTCGCCGGCGAACGACGCCGGAAACTTCTCCCGGTCCAGGAGCAGGAAGCCGTCCTTCGGCGGGAGGATCGGTGGCACCGGCGCGCCGGGCGGCGGATCGGCGATGAGCGTGTTCACCGACTCGCCCGCGTCTGGGGCGAATGCCGCGATGTAGACCAGCGCGGCCACGTTCTCATGCGTGCCCGCCTCGGTGATGACGGCACCGCCGTAGGAGTGGCCGACCAGCACGACCGGGCCGTCCTGTCCGTCGATGACCTGCCGCGTCGCGGCGACGTCACCCTCGAGCGACAAAGTCGGGTTCTGCACGACGCTTACTTGGTGGCCGTTCTGCTTGAGCAGGTCGTAGACGGCCTGCCAGCCGGACCCGTCTGCGAAACCGCCGTGCACGAGAACGACGTTCGCCGCTGCCGAGCGTGCATTCATGATGATCTCCTCCCTTTCTCCATGCGAGGTCCAGAGGTGGACCTGGATGGGCCCAGCGTAGGTCGCAGGAGCGCATCCTGGCTCGGGCGAGTGGG
>CAWHPY010000026.1:0-1058141 GCA_963831375.1 uncultured Actinomycetota bacterium
GCGCGGCGGTTGGACGACAGGGCAGGCGTCACCGGGCGTCCGTGTCGCGCCAGCGACTTCGCCGTGACCTTGATTACCCGGAGCGCGAGCGCTCTCTCCAGCAAGGGACCGGCACGTGGCGAAAGGACGCGCCTTCCGTTCACCTATCGAGTCTCGCGTCCGATGAGTGAACTGACCGGAGGACGGCGCGGAGTTCTGGCCAAGCGAACGGAGTACACACGTGGTAGTACAGGTGAGCCACGCTCTCCGGCCTGGCGCTCGAACAGCAGCGGCTGGTTCGGCTCGAGCGCCGTGGGCTCCGGCCTCGGGCCGGGCCCCGCGTCAGGGGCGGGAGCCGTTCGCGGTCCGGGCGGCCGACAACGCACGTCCGGGGCCGGTTTGGCGTTTGCCCCTGCCACCTTCGGCCGCTGCCCTGTTTCGCCGATCACGGACCAGCGCATGCCTGCGGCGACGCGATTCACGAACGGCCTCATCGATATCCTGAAACTCCGTCGTGTCGACGGTGTTGGGAGTGGCGTTCACCCTTGCGCCGGGACAGGAGCAGATGCCCTGGGCCGGTGTTGTCACCTTCCCGCGCCCCAGTTCGGCACCGCCGACCGGGCGGTCAAATCGAAATGCCACGCCCGACTTAGGTGAGCCTGAGGCCGTGAAGCGACCGATCTCGACCTTCGCATCGATCATTCCCGCGGGCTCTGGGTGTCGCGAGGGAGTATCGGCCTTGTTCTCCTGCATGCGGCCGCCGCCAAAGCTTCAGTTACTCAACTCTTGCTAGGGGTGAGCGGGAGCGCTCCGGAGTCGCGCTGTTTGCGGATAAGTTTCCCAGCCCGACTCTGCGCGCACTGAGGCGCCGGTAGGACGCACGTCTTCAGATCGCCCGGACAGCGGCTAGTCGAGCCGCTCTGCGCCGTCGGTCGGCTATCGTGCGACCCCTGGGAAGTCGAGTGACGCGACGCGGTGTCTCGTGGACCCGACAACGATGCAATGCGCTCGGGCGAGAGCCATATTGGCCTTGGAGCGACCTCGCCAAAAGGGGGCTTCGTGAGGCTGAACATCGGGGCGATGCTCGAACAGGCGGATCCCACAGCAGACATCCGGGCTTCGTCCCTGGGCTGTGACAGGCCGCCGGCGCCCGTGAGTAGGGCACGACGCAAGTGGCTCTCCTGCGCCGCTTTCGCGGGCATACCGCTTGCCGGAGGGACCCACCTTGCCGCTGTCGGCGGCTTATGAGGCCTTCCGTGTTCGCGCGTGGCTCGTCGCCCATTCAAGCGCGTAGTCGGCCACCTGCTGCCAGCCAGGCTCGGCGCCGGTGAAGTGTGAGCGGTCCGGAAACTCGTAGGTCTCTGTAGTCGCCGCGGAGTTGCGGTACTTCTTCGCGTTCGAGCGGATCACCGAGGGCGGCATCAGGTGGTCTTTCCCGCCGATGATGAACAGCAGCGGAGCACGGTCGTCTAGGTCGTAGTCGACCCAGGTCTCCTGGTGGCCCGGCTTCCAGTTGGCTATCAGGCCGTAGGCCCACACCCAGTTGCCGGGTGCTGGGATGTGGAGGCGGTCGTAGGCCGCGTCGGACTCCTCCCGGCTGCACGTGTTGGCGAATGCATAGTGGAACTGTTCCTTGGTGAAGCCCACCGCGCGGTGCCGGTTGGCCGGGTTCGCGAGGATCGGGAACAGCGACTTGATCTGGGAAGGCGGGTTGATCCGCACGCCCTCGGGTGGCGCCGAGTCGATCGTCACGGCGGCGGCGCCCAACCCGCGGTTGACCAAGAGTTGGGTGAAGGTTCCGCCGAAGGAGTGGCCCATGATGATCGGGGGCGTGTCCAGGTCCTCGACTACCCCGGCGAGGTGGTCGACGGTCGCGGGGACGGACGCCTCGGCGATGATCTCGGGCTTCTCGCGCAGTGCCTCCACCTCGATCTCGAATCCCGGGTACGTCGGCACGATGACCTCATGTCCCTTCGCCCGGTAGTACGGCACCCAGTGTTCCCAGCTTCGGGCGGTCATCCAAAGCCCGTGGATCAGCACGATCGGCGGGGCAGTGGTCGTCGGCTCGCTCATGGTGCTCCTTCCGATGGGTGTGCAGCAATCATCGGAAACCTCGGACAGCGATCGCCTCACCCCGCAGAGATGAGATCGCGGCCCGCGGCGCACGCCCTGCACCGCCTTCGGGTCGCCGGCTGATCCGAATGTGGGCTTCACGTCTTGCTCGCGGCGGAGTGCCGCACCGACCCCAATGGATCACTGCCCGGTCGACCGGTCGCCTCTGGACGTCGGTCCGCGCAGGTATGGTGCGCCCTGAACAACTTCGAACGGGGATCTGGTGAGTTACAGAAACAAGACGGACGTGGCGTTCGCAAGCGAGGACATCAAGTCCTTTACTCCTGGGCGCTCGATGACTTGTGGGCCTCGGACTTGCCGCGCACGCGCACGGCGTTCCGAGACTTCTACCGGCCGCGCGAGGCGCTCTTCTCGATGGCCTGCCACGTTTGCGATGCCCCCGAACACGCGACGCTCATGGCCAACATCGTAGGTAGCAGGCGGGTCAGCCCCAAGGCAGAGGATCCCGATTTCGACTACATCAAGGAGCCGCTGGGCGGCTATGGGCTGTACTACCGCACAACGATGGAGCTGACCGGACCGCTGACATGAAGCGGAGACCGTTCTTCGTTTGCGGTGGCCGGGCCCAGGACTCGGCCACAGCAGGGAACCGGCGAGCCGGGCGGACAGGCAGTGCATCCCGCCGAACTGCATGAGGGCGCCGTTGATGTCGAGCCCGCCCGCGCCTCCGCGCGCATGGCGAGCACCTTCTCGATGCCACGCTGGGCGAGCGTGACGGCCCACCGCTCGGCCTTGAAGTTCGGGTACAGGAGGTCTCCGATCAGACGGGTGACCTTAGAGCGCCTGCTGGCCCGATCGATCAGCCCCAGGGGCACGTCGACAACGTCGGCGTTGGCGGGCACAACGACGAGGACCGCACGGTCCGTTCCTGGGCGTCATGACACCTGGGCGGCAAGCAGCAGATGAAGGCCGCAGCGGCCGACTTGGAGCTGTCCTGCCGATCATCCGAGCCAAGGTGCGCCAACCCGTCGGCGTACAGCTCGGCGACGAAAGGCGAGTCTAAGCCGCGCACAGCGATCAGGAAGACATCGCGGCGGGCACGGGTCAGTAGAACAGCCTTCGCTCGTCGGCGTGTTCGAAGTCGTCCGGGCCCGCCATAACCAGGTTGAGCACCGGGTCGTCGGCGCTCTGGCTCGGGAATTGTAGGTCCCTCATGCACGCACTTGCGCTTTGGTGAACGGGTTCGGCGAGGAGGGGGTGGTCGTCTAGTTGTGCGCAGTCAGACGCAGCGCAGAAAGGCTTCTGGTGCCAGCGAATACGTAACTCCGGTCAGTGCCGCCGTCGCGGACCTCACATTGAAGACGGATGCTGCCACACCGGGCAGCGCGAGCACAGTCTGCGGTGAGACCTTGACCGAACAGGCAGCGCAGTTTCCTCGAGGCATCCGTGGTCGCCGGCCTGAACGTGATCGTCGCCGGAGGCACGCAGGCAGGCGAGCCCGCACCTCGTTAAGATCCACCAGTTCACGTCAGAGACCGTGTTCAGGAGACCCGCACGAAGCGGGCACTCAACCGCGGCGCCCTGCTCATTACCGCCAAGCTCACCTCACCGCATGCGGCAACGAGGCGTCCCCACAGCAGACGGTCCGCAGCACATACTAAGCCGAAGTTACGTTCGCACCGAAATGATCCAGCCCGACGCTGGCACGCTGCAGTTGGTGGAAATGACCATGGATGGGAGCTCGACCCCGAGATCGAGACATGACCGACTGGCTCGAGGACTGGAACCAGCCCGTCCGCCCCTCAATCATCCGGGCAGGTCGTCGCCGTGGGCATTGGCGTCATCACGGACGGTTTTCTGGGGAGCTGGAATCGAAACCGCCCAGCAGAACGTGATCACTCAGATGGAGACCCTGCTGGGTCCTGACCACGGCGCATGACTGCCGCAACCGAGGAGGAGCCCGATCCGCATGCGACGGGTCACGTGCACGACAAGCCGGGAGTCGCGCTGCGGGCCTGGTTGGAGCACGGCACAGGAAAATGCAACCTTCGCAGCGGTGTTCGCGTCTTGTCGGTGTGCCCAACGTGGGCGCCACCCCGCAGGGGAACGATTCGGTCAAGAAACGAGAAACGCCGTGCGTAAGACCCTCATTCCGCCGCCGCCACCGCCGCTGCACTGACCCTCAGCCTTACTGCCCCGGCCACCGCCGATGGCATCGGCGTCAAGGATCCGGCCGACATCAGCCACGGCGTGGACCTCCGCGCCGTTCACGTCGTCAACGGTGAGAAGAGCCTGCGCATCGTGCTGAACCACGCCAACCTTCGCCGCGATCCGAGGACCGGCTCGGGCGGTGTGGTCTACATCGACACCGATCCCAAGGATAAGGGCCCGGAGCTGGTCTTCGCCGGCGGGTACTTCAGGGGCACGGACTACCAGCTTGTGGCCACCGAAGGTTTCGGTGTGAAGAACTGGAAGGCGCCGGTCGAGAAGTCCTACGAGATGACCCTCGACTACGCCAAGGAGCAGACCCGCATGCGGATCTCCCGGAAGGCCCTCGCCGACGTCGGCAAGGTCCGCGTCGCGATCAAGGTCGCCGGGCAGCGCACCGACGGCAGCCAGATCGTCGACTGGCTGGGTGAACCCCGCAGCTTCACCACCTGGGTAGGCCGCGGTTGACTCCCGGGCGGAAGGCGACGAACTCGGGCGCACGCACGCACGCACGTCCGCCTCCGCAGCGTCGTCGCGCAGGCTGAAGACCTCGATCCACCGCCGTGAGACAGCCTTGTTCTGCCCTGCATCGGTCATGTTCGGCGCACCTGGGCAGTGGTTGTAAGTCGAGTTCGCCGCTCGTCACCATACAAACAGCTGTGGCATCTGGCCATAGCACGGAGTGCCCCATTCAGTACTGCGAATGTCTCACGCAAGCGGTATGACACAAGTCGCCAGACGCACGCGAGAACGCGCCCGAACCCGCAGGCAATCAGCGCACTGCCGGGTCACCACCTGGCGCACCTGGGCCAGATTGCTCATCAGATCTAGTGCTCAGGGGGATTGAGTACTTGAGCGCATGCGGTCGCTGGCTGCGAGGCGGACAGTGACAGACATGACCGAGACTTCTGCCCCAGAATCCGTTCCGCCCCTGCGCCGGGTGCGCTCGGGGGCGGTCGTCCTGCTGGTGCTCACCGTCGCGCTGGCGTTCCTCGTGGTGAACGTCGCCTACGGCCTGGCGCTCGAGTACGGCGACACCGCGGCCACGAACGCGCGCATCGCCGCACGGTCGTTGCGCGACTGGGGGATCGGGATCGTCCTGGTGGTCGGGTTCGCCGGCTGGGTGATCGCGGCGGCTCGCCGGTCCCGCGGCCGTCGTGCGATGACGGTGACCGCGGCGGTCGCGGTTGTGGCAACGCTGGTCGGGGTGCCCGCTGGCGCCGTGCTTGGCGTGCATCAGAAGTTCGACCGGTACCCGGGGCTGCCGTCGTGTACCGACGGGTTCCGGACGGGTCCGGCCGTCCCGGTCGTCCGGGCGGCGCAGACCGGGTTCGCCGAGCTTGACCACCCAGGCCCGTTCAGCGGCGGCGGGTCGTCCGGGGTCGACGGGTGCTTGACGCAGCTGATGATTCCCGAGCACGTCGATGTGCCGGCCTTCTACCGGGACAGGCTGATCGACTCCGGCTGGCGGATCAGCTGTGACGAACGGAATCTGGTCGTGGCCTGGAAGAACAGTCAGAAGTTCGAGGCGTCCCGCGACCAGGACGGCTCCTGGTGGGTGTGGATCGGACCCGCGGGGCTGCAGTCGCAGCCGACTCAGCCCGGCGCAGTGACGCCACGCCGCTAGCCACAGGTGGCGTCGAGCCGTTCCCCGGCAGTCCTGTAATCGGCTGGATCCGGTAAACGCTTCGGGATAGGCGGTTTGTACCAAGGGTGGATCGCGGCCGGTATCACGTAGCCGGCCGTCCCTGAGGAATGTGATGGCGTCAGCCCGGGGCGAGTGCTTGGACAACGATCTTGTCAACGCGCCCCGCAGCCACCGGCCTCGGTCAGGACCGCCACCGCGGCGTCCGCGACGCCAGCGGTGGGTGCCGGCCGCGTCGCCCGCGCGAAAGGGTGGCGTTCAAAGCACACCCTTCTGCATCTTTGGCCGGGCGAGAACATTGAGACGCTGAGTGCATTCATGCTGCAGATCGCCCTGTCTGACAGGGCGGGCGGCCCGCAAGAATCGCCGGTCCGGGCATCAGGGGCTCGCGCTGCACTGACGACTTGATGAGTCATGGGCGGCGAAGGTTCGCGCGTTGGATCGGTGACGAGCAGATCCGATCGTGCGCTCGTTAAGCCTCTTGCTCATGACGTGGAGGGTGCAGCAGCCGGGTTCGGGTATTGATCTTGCGGCGCTCCCGTGCGCGGCGGACAGTGGATTCGACTGATCCAATGAGGGAGGGGTTGGCGATGGATCTCGACGAGTTGGTTTTCCATCCCTGGTCGCTGCAAGGGCCGCGCAACGTGCCGATCTTCGTCGGCGGCTCGGGTTGTTACGTCATAGACACCGACGGCCGGCGCTATTTGGACTTCAGCTCGCAGTTGGTCTTCACCAGCCTCGGTCACCAGCACCCCCGCATCGTCGCGGCGGTCAAGGAGCAAGTCGACCGGCTGTGCACACTGGCCCCCGGGTATGCCTCGGACATCCGCGGCGAAGCGGCGCGGCTGATCGTCGAGGTCGCCCCGGAGGGCCTCGGGCACGTGCTGTTCACCACGGGCGGGACCGAGGCCATCGAGCACGCGGTACGGATGGCCCGCCTTCACACCGGGCGGCCCAAGGTGCTCGCCGCCTATCGTTCGTACCACGGCTCGACGACGACCTCGATCCACCTCACCGGTGACCCGCGCCGCTGGGCTTCGGACACCGGGGCGGAGGGCGTCGTCCACTTCTTCGGCCCCTTCCTGTACCGCTCGGCGTTCGGATCGAGCACGCCCGAGGAAGAGTGCGAGCGGGCGCTCGCGCATCTTGAGCAGGTGATCCTTCTCGAAGGCCCGTCGACCATCTCCGCGTTGGTCCTGGAACCGGTGACCGGGAGCTCGGGGGTCATCGTGCCGCCGGCCGGCTATGTGCGGGGGGTCCGAGACCTGTGCACCCGTCATGGCATCGTCTTCATCGCTGACGAGGTGCTCGTCGGTTTCTGCCGCACCGGAGCGTGGTTCGGTGTCGACCACGACGAGGTGGCCCCGGACCTCCTCGTCTTCGCGAAGGGCGTCAACTCCGGGTATGTGCCGCTCGGCGGGGTGCTGGTCGGCGACCCGATCTACGAGACGTTCACCAACCGCCCCTACCCGGTGGGCATGACCTACAGCGGGCACCCGCTCGCTTGCGCCTCTGCTGTGGGCGCCATCGGCGCCATGCACGACGAGGGCACCGTGGCGGCAGCCGCTCGGCTCGGCACGAACATACTTGGGCCCGGACTCACGAAGCTGATCGAGAAGCACCCCTGCATCGGGGACGTCCGCGGCATCGGCGGACTGTGGACCGTCGAGCTGGTGCGTGACCGGCAGACCAAGGAGCCGCTCGTTCCGGTGGGTGCCACGGGTGAGGCGAATGCACCGATGGCCGCGCTCGCCAAGGCGTGTCTCGGCCGCGGTCTGCTCCCGCTCGTCCTGGGCAATCGCCTCCATGTCGCGCCACCGCTCAACGTGAGCCACAGCGACGCCGCTACCGGGCTAGCCATCCTGGACGAGGCACTGGCTGAGGCCGACACGTTCCTGGCGTGACAAGTCTTGGGCGACCACTCCCATGGCTCGGCGTCGTAATCGCCAAGCGATCAGTCCGGTCCTCCCCAGCGTGCACAGCCTCGCGCAAGCAGCTCAGTCTTGCCCGTACCGTTCCGGTCAGCGCGGCCGTCCGCTCTTACCGCAGGTCGCATGGCGCGGAATACCGTTCGAGGTGGCCGCGCATGAGTCCCAACCCCACGACCGAGCAGAACGCCAGGCCAAACTGGCGACGGAGCCGCATGCGGCGCTTGCCCCCAACGCCTGCGGCTGTAGACCTGTTCAGGCCCGCTGGCCGCCTGTACGCGGCGCTGCAACTCGATATCGAAACGTAGGCGAAGCGCAATCTCAGCAGCAGACGCTTTTCAAACGGCGGGCGGGGCCTCGACGTGGCGGAGTCCGGCACGCGTCTCGGCGCGCGCTGGAAGGCTGATGAGCGGCGGTTTGCACATGTCGTCGCTCTTGACACCACCTCTCACGCGTTCGGCTTCTTCGCCGACAGGATGGCGAGTTCCATGGATGCCCGCCCGTGTTCGTCGACATGCGCATCAAGACCCGCGCGCTCATCTCCTGAAGCCTCAGGTTGAGGTCCGCCGCGACGTGGGGTGGTGGTGTACCGGCTCCCTCCGCAGTCACGCTCATCCGCTCGGCTGCGAACCTCCTCTTAACAGGTAGAGCGTGTCTAGGCGGCAGCGGACCGCCGGGGGTTGCGATGGCCACGACCCTGCTGGCGATCGTCACGGCCGCCGTCGGCGTGCCGTACCCGCGCCTCGGCCGGCAGGGGATGCTGCTGCGTTAGCGTTGGCCTTGATCCGCGGGTGCAACATCGCCCGGCGGCGGATGGAAGGCAGCCGAGGGTGAGAACTGGAGCGAGCACGGCAGGGGCGGCGCTCGCCGCGTTGACGCTGCTGGTCCTGGTGCTCCTCGACCTCGCAATCCCCGAGGCGACGATCGCGTTGGCGCCGCTGTTCGCGCTCGCACCGCTGATCGCTTGCGCGGTGCTGCCGGCGGTGCGCACCGCCGCGTTCGCGGCCGCGGCGTTCGCGGCCGCGGTCGGTTCCGGCGTGTGGAATGGCAACTCCGACTCTCCGCAACAGCTGGTTCGGCTCATAGACGTCGCTCTGATAGGTGCGGTCGCGGTCGTCGTCGCCGCGGTCCGGGTGCGCCGGGAACGGCAGGTGGGCCGGCTCGCCACGCTCGCCGAGGTGGCGCAGAAGGCAGTGCTGCCGGTGCTGCCCGCGCACGCTCGGCGCACCGACATCGCGGTCCGGTACGAGTCCGCGGGCGAGGACACGCTGATCGGCGGCGACCTGTACGACTGCTACCACTCTCGCAGCCACACCCGGTTCCTGATCGGCGACGTGCGCGGCAAGGGGATCGGGGCGGTCGAGCAGGCCGCGCGCGTCATCCGGGCGTTCCGACAGGCCGCGGCCATCCAGCCGGACCTCGACGCGGTCGCCGAAGACATGAGCGGCTACCTCATCCCATTCTTCGAAGAGGAGGAGTTCGTCACCGCGCTGCTGCTCGACACGACCGACGCGGCCCGGCCCCTCTTGGTCAACGCCGGGCATCCACCGCCGCTGCTGGTCCATCCCGACCAGACGTGTGAGTTCCTCGAGACCGACGCGGACCTTCCGCTTGGGCTCGGGGAGCGCTACACCTACCACGAGTTCGACTGGCGGCCCGGGGACCGGCTGCTGTTGTACACCGACGGGGTGAGCGAGGCCCGCAACTTCAGCGGTGCATTCCTCGATCTGCGCGAGCTCGGGCCGCTGCTCGTCGGCGGGCCGGTGGAGGCCGCGCTCGACCGCCTACTGAACACGGTCCGCGGGCACACGGCGCGAGGCGAGCTCAGCGACGACGTGGCCGTGCTGCTGCTGGAGCACACCACGACGGGGCCGGAGTACCGGCCCTCGGCGGGCGAGCACGATTGGCGCACCTCGCTGCCCCAGTGACGCGCAGCCCGTCGGGTGCCGCAGCGCAACCTAGGAGCGGTGGTTCCTACCGGCGGGACCGGTTGACGCTGTGGGCCCATTTGGTGCTCCCGGGGGGGTGACACCGCGAGTCGGCGGCGTGACAGGGCTCGGACGGCCACGCATACAGGAGACTACGATTTGGGACAGACTTCCCAGCCGACAATGGTCAAGTGCCCGGGTCACCGCAGCCGCAGGCCGAGCACCGACCACCCCGCTCCCTGCGGTAAGAAGCCATGCTGGGGCCGACGACCGGATCTCGGTGCGAGTTCAGGCGGTGAACGCAACGCTACAGCTAGTGCTTGTGATGGCGTCTTGAACTTCAGGGCGTGTCGAGGTCGTTCGTTGAGTTCTTGGGCCCCGGAGTAGCCGAACCCGGCGCCCTGCTTGGCGTGGCCGTGGACCTCGACGATGGTGTCGTCGACATCGAGCAACGCGTATCTGGGATCCCTGCCCTCACCGGTGGCCGTGGCCCGATCCGGCGGCGCGCCCAACAGCCCGGTCAGCCCGGCCAGCGCGACCAGGAACCGAGAGGCGATCGCGTCGAGCTGACGGACGTGGCCGAAGGTAAACGCACGCAGGAACGACCCCAGCGTCGAGGGCGCGTAGGCCCGGGCGAAGATCCGACCCATCCCGCCATGCCGGAGCAACGCCATGTCGTCGATCGAGTCCGCACCGGCGACCATCCCCGCGATCAGCGAGGCGACCTTCAACCCCGCGTTCGCGCCTTTGTCGGTCGGCACGCTCAGGTGCTCATCGGCCAGCTCGAGCAAGTCCGGCGGACTCCGCCAACCCCAGCACCGGGAGCAGGCCACCGGCCGACACCAGATTGGGATCGTCGAACGCCACCGACGTCCGACCAAGAGTGTGAGAGAGTCGCATCCCAGAGGTGCCCTTCCGGGTTGAGGTGTTTGGAACCGTCGCAAGTCCCAATCTCCCAGCACGCAAGGGCATCCTCGCGTTACGGCGCGCTCAACCCACGCTCTCATCGGTGGATCGAGGCTTAGTGGGTGTGTCCCATTTCCGCCTTCCAGCAGATCTACGACGACCAGCTCTCCACTCTTTTAGGGTGCAGCGCCTGACATCGACACTCGTCATGAAGAACTTCGTCGACAACCGGCACTCCCTCTCTTACGTGCCACGAGCCGACGCACGGATCGGCCGCGATCTGCGCGGCGGGGGGTAGCCCGGTAGTTCTCGAACTTCCATAACCCGGGCCGGCCCGGGTACTCGCCAGCGTGTTAGGCGCAGGCCAGTCGCTCCAGCACCGCCCGGAGGGGCGGCCATCGGTCGCGGCCGCGCCGGGTGACGGCGTAGCCGCGCAGCTTCACCAGGGGGTCGCGAAGTGGCCGGACGGTGACGCCGCGGCGACAGGTGCGACCCCGGGGTAGGAGCCCGACGCCCAACCCAGCGACGATGAGATCGTCGACAAGTTCCAGTGAGTCGATGCGGTGCATGACGCGGGGTGTAAAACCTGCCATGGACGCGAGAGTGCGCAGGACTTCCTCGTCGGCCGTGTGGCGGGAGTTCACGATCCAGTCGTGGTCGGCGTACGCCGTGAACGGCGACCGCTGGTGAGACGTTGGCACCCCGAGTCCCCACTCGGTCTCCCACAGCGGCATGACCTCGTGGTCGCTGCGCCATGAGGCGGGCGCGAGGTTGTAGTCGTAGGTGATGGCGAGGTCGACGTCGTCGCGGGCGAGGAGGTCGAGGGCCTCAACGGGCTCGTACTCGTGCGCGCGCACCTCGAGGCGGGGGTGCGTGGCGGCGAGGTCGTCGATGGCCGGCAGCAGGGAGCGCCGGATGCCGGTGGCGAATCCGGCGACCCGGAGCACTCCGGCGGGCTCTGTGGTGGGGTCGAGATCCAGGCGGGCGGCGTCGACCGCGGCGAGGATGATGACGGCATGGTCGGCCAGGCGACGACCGGCGGGCGTGAGGCGCACTCGGCGGCCGTCGGGCTCGATGAGGGGGGTGCCGACATCGCGAGCAAGGGCGGCGATGCCCTGGGAGACGGTCGAGGTGGTGGTGGCCAGCTCGGCGGCGACCTCATGCATCGAGCCGAGCCGGGAGAGCTCGAGCAGCAACCGGAGCCGGCGTACGTCCATCTAGCGATTGTGTCGGTTGTGTGAACGCTATGTCTAGCAAAGTCACGTGGACACGAACGGTCTACTCGCGTTCACTGGCGTCATGTCGCACTCCTCCGCTCGCACCGGCGCCTCCATGGCGGGCGTGTCCATGCTCTTCGTCCAGTTCGGCCTGGCCGCCTCCGTCGGTCTGATCGACCAGGTCGGGGCTGGAGGCGTCGCCTGGTTGCGTCTGTCCTGGGCTGGAGTGCTTCTGCTGGTCGTCGTGAGGCCGCGTCTGTCCACATTCAGCCGCGAGGCCCTCCGGGCAGGCGCCGCCCTCGGCATCGTCACTGCCGGAGTGACGCTGCTGTTCATGGCGGCCGTGGCCCGTCTCCCGCTGGGCACCGCCAGCGCGCTGGAGTTCGTCGGGCCGCTCGGGGTCGCCGTGCTCCGCAGCCATGGTGTCGCCCGCGCCTGGGCGCTGGTAGCCGCAGGAGGCGTGCTCTGCCTGACCCAGCCGTGGGCCGGGACTGCGGACCCCATTGGGGTCGCGTTCGCCCTTGCCGCGGCGGTCTGTTGGGCGGCGTACATCGTGCTCACCCAGAAGGTCGGCGACGCCGCGAGCGGCATCGGTGGTCTCGCGATCTCGATGCCGGTCGCGGCCCTCGTTGCCACCGTCGTCGCCGGCCCCAGCGTGATGGGCCGGCTCACTCCTGAACTGCTGCTCGCCGGCCTTGGCCTCGCGATCCTGCTGCCTGTCGTTCCGTTCACCCTGGAACTGCTCGCGCTACGACGTCTCACCACCGGTGCCTTCGGCACCCTCATGGCCTTGGAGCCCGGTTTCGCGCTACTGATTGGGTTCGTCGCACTGCACCAGGTGCCCAACCTGGTCGCGGTGCTCGGCATCGGCCTTGTGGTGCTGGCCGGCATCGGGGCCGAACGCAGCGGCGCACGCACACACGAGGTCACGGCGGACGAGCGCGACGCGCAGCCAGCCAGCCAGCGATGATCGCAGCGTGACGCCACCGCCGGCAGTAGGTCTGTGACCGAGACAGCCGCATCCCGCGCGACAACACCCCCCGCCCCGGGTCAGGCGGCCAGCGGTTGTGCGCGCCGGTGAGCCCGAACGTGTGACAGGTGGCGCAGGGTGGTTGCAGGACAGCGGCAGTTCCGGACGTTCGCTTCTACGCCAGGCGTCCGCGTGCTCGGAAACCGGTGACGGCAAGAGCTGCAGCAATCAACGCGACGCCTGTGGCCACTCCACGGTCGGCCGCGTAGTCGGCGACGAGGACGGCGAGCACTGCCACCGCAGCGACAGCGGCGTTGATCACCGTGATCAGCGCTATCGACGTCAACCGCCAACGCGATACCCGCCGGAAGGCATGAACACCGGCCACGAACAATGCGATCCCTGTGACCAGCAGTATTCCCGTAACGCCGTACCCGTTGAGAGGCCCCGATGGTTCACCGTCAACGGTGTCAATCGCGCCGACGCCGGCCACGACCCACCACACGGACGCGGCAAACGCGAATAGCAGTCCTTGTGCGCTGCTGCCATGCCCAACAGGATTGCCGTCTTCGTCACCATGACACCTTATGTAAAGACCTGCGGGGTAGTTGGGCGGATGGCCGAACCGCACGCACCGATCTCGTCACGACCGCTCGGTCAGCGGCAATTTGCGGACCTTCGGCAGACGATGAGTCACAGGTCCTTCCACATCAGATGGTTGGTGTGAACCGCCCTGGCTCCTCCGGAGGGTGTGATCCAACCAGGAGAGGAAGTCGGATCATGTCTGCACCGAAGAAGTACGACGAGGAGACGATGGCCAGGGCGGTACGGATGTACCGTGACCGGCTCGCTGAGGGCGACATCTCCCAGCTCGCAGCCCGTCAGGAGGTGGGTGAGCTGCTGGGGGTGAACCAGTCCACGTTGCGCAACTGGATCCGCCGCGAAGACGGCACAGCCACGAGCGCCACTGCCGGCAGCGAGGACGGTGCGACGGTCGAGCAGCAGAACGCACGCCTTCGACGTGAGAACGCTCGACTGCGGCGGGCGAATGAGATCTTGAAGACCTCCTCGGCGTTTTTCGCAGCGGCGGAGCTCGACCGCCAGCTCGGGAAGCACTGACCGTCCCCACCAGGGTGATCGTGGACTACATCGCCAGCTACAAGGACCGGTTCGGGGTCGAGCCGATCGTGGAGGTGCTCAACGAGCACGGCATCACGATCGCCCTGAGCACCTACTACGAGCGCGCCGCCCGGGGCTTCGGGCCCACTGCCGCGGAGCTGGAGGATGCCTACGCCGCCAACGAGGTCCACCGCCAGTGGACGGTCAACCGGCGTCTCTATGGGCAGCACAAGCTGTGGAAGACCACCGTCCGCGCCGGTGGCGTGGCGGGCATCCAGCGTGGCCGGGACCAGGTCGCCCGGCTGATGCGGGTCGTAGGGATCCGTGGGGTGGTCCGCGGGAAACGCTCCACCATCACCACTCGGCCCGGGCCCGCCGCGCCGAGGCAACCCGACCACGTCCAGCGGGCCCGGAACACCCCGACCAGGCCGGACCAGTGGTGGGTGGCCGACTTCTCCTACGTGTGGACGCTGGCGGGATTCGTCTACGTCTCCTTCGTCACCGACGTGTACTCCCGCCGCATCCTGGGCTGGCGCGTCACGACGTCGAAGACAACACCACTGGCGCGCTCCGCGCTCGAGCAGGCGATCTTCACCCGCCGACGGCGGCCACATGGACCACGGGTTCGAGTTCACCACTACCGGCTTGGTCCATCACTCCGATACCGGTCAATATACGTCGCTGGCGTTCACCGAGGAGCTGCGCGAGGCCGGTATCACCGGCTCGATCGGCACCGTCGGGGATGCGCTGGACAACGCCCTGATGGAGTCGACCATCGGCCTGTTCAAGACCGAGGTCATCGAACACGAGAAGCCGTCGGGCCGGTCCTGGAGCGGCCGCGCGGAGGTCGAGAAGGCCACCGCCTCCTGGGTCCACTGGTACAACTCGACCCGGCTGCACACCTCCATCGACGACGTCCCACCCATCGAGTACGAGGAGGCCTACCACCACCGCACCAGCGGCTCACCCGACAGCTACGCTGAGACCGCTGTGGCCTAACCACACCCTCCGACCGGTCCAGGGCGGTTCAGAGAGCCAGGAAGGTTGTCCGGGCGTCAGGTCGTGTCTGCTGCGGACCCGGTCATAGCGGGGTCGACGAAGGCGAACATGTCGGCCAGGACCTGGGCGACTGATCGGGTAGCCGGTGCTCGAGTTGTTGCTTGCGGCGCCAGAGTGCTTGTGAGAGCTGAGCCACTCGCGGGTGGTCTTCGCGAGCACGGAGTTCCCGCACTTCGGCGCTACAGACGTCCTCGCTGGTCGAGGGGAGCAGCGGGTGTGCGACTTGGGGCGACGCGAAGCGGGTGTCGGCCGGGTCGAGGTCAACGGCCGAGCTGGTCGAGGCCCGCTTCGAGGCGCCTTACGGTGCCGTCGACATCGGCGAGCTTGTCGAGGCCGAAGAGTCCGATCCGGAAGGTCGAGAAGTCGTCGCCTTCACCGCACATGAGCGGCACGCCAGCGGCCACCTGAATGCCAACCTGTTTGAGCTTGCCGCCGCTGCGGATCTCCTGGTCGTCGGTGAACGCGACCACCACGCTCGGTGCCGCGAATCCCTCTGCCGCGACGGAGGGGAATCCGCGTTCAGAGAGCACGGCGCGGACTTGCGTGCCAAGGGCGATCTGGGCTCGGCGCAGCTCGGCGAGCCCAGCGTCGTAGGTCTGGCGCATGAGTGCAGCGTCGTGCGCCAAAGCGTCGGTCGGCATTGTTGCGTGGTAGGGCGTGTGTCCCTCGGTGTAGGCCTCGGTGATCGTCAGCCACTTCCCGAGATCGGCGGCAAAGCTCGTCGAGGTGGTCGACCCGAGGCCTGCATGCCCGGCCTCGCCGAGCATCACGAAGCCCGCGCACGGCGAGCCGCTCCAGCCCTTCTGCGGTGCGCTGAGGAGGACATCGATCCCGAGGTCGGTCATGTCCACCCAGAGCGCCCCCGACGCGATGCAGTCGAGGACGATGAGGCCACCGACATCATGCGTTGCCGCAGCCATGGCGCGGAGGTAGTCGTCGGGTAGCACCATCCCGGCCGCCGTCTCGACGTGTGCCGCGAAGACGACCTCGGGACGGGTGCGCTCGATGGTCTCAACCACCTCGTCGATCGGTGGCGCTACCCATGGTGCGTGCCGCTCGTCGGACACCGGCCGTGCGCAGCAGACCTGGGTCTCCGCTGGAATGGACCCGGCGTCGAAGATCTGCGACCAGCGGTATGAGAAGAGGCCGTTGCGGACGACGAGGCATCGCCGCCCCGTCGCCAACTGCCGGGCGACCGCTTCCATGGCGTAGGTGCCGCCACCGGGAACGACAGCGACGGTCTCGGCATGGTAGGTCGTGCACAGTACGTCGACGATGTCCTGCATCACCGCGACGAAGCGCTTCGACATGTGGTTCAGCGAACGGTCGGTGAAGACGACCGAGTATTCGAGCAGGCCACCGGGATCGACGTCGGGGCGAGGCAGGTCCACGACCGCAGACTCCCACATACTCCCCTCGGCAACGCCCCCGGGGCCCGGAGGCTCCCGGCCACCCGCTGGAATGTCGCGCTTCCGAGACCTCCCTGGGTCATTGCGGCCCCTGAGATTCCGGAGACCGAACTCGCGTCAAGTCCTTAGGGAGACCTCTTGGTGGATCATGTAGCGGGTAGTCGGATCATGACTTCGACGTCGCGCGCATTGTCTTTCCACTGACGGGCTATCGGTTCGAGCCCGTCGACGCCGAGAAGTCCGGCGCGTTCGAAGCCTCCGACGAGTGAAGTGGCAGACCCCGGACCCCAAAGCACGATGTAGGCACACGACGCCGGAGAAACCCAGCGTGAACCCTTGTCGGTGAGTATGTAGACACCATTGCGGCGGTGACGTCCGAGGAGGATCCGAAATGTGCCTGGGATCGCTGCACGACCTCGAGACAGCAGGTCGGGAACTTACGACGCGGTCGTCCGATCGATGGATGCTTGTACGACCGCAGGCCAACTACGACTGAACGGAAACCCGCCGGTCCCAGTCGATGTGGTGATCCCAGATCCAGCGGAAGGGGTCTCGCCCGTCGCGGAACGTCGCCCTCATCACCATCGGCATGGCCGCGTCGCGGACCACGCGTGCGATCGGCCCGGCGGTCTTGCCGGACCCGTTGCGGCGTCCTTGGGCGACGATACGTTCCACGCGGGCGCGCCTAAGTGTGTGAAAGGTCCGAAACGCGGCTGCAGTTTCCGGCATGTCACGCAGGCACTTGCCGAGGAGAACCGCGTCCTCGATGGCAAGTGACGCACCCTGCCCCGAGGATGGGGATACTGCATGGGCGGCGTCGCCGACCAGAACGACGCGGTCCGTGTGCCAGACCCGGACCGACGGCAGGTCGTAGGTGACCCATCCGGCGGAGATCTCGTCGGTTCGGTCGATGATCTCGAGTGCCGGGACGGTGTCGCTCTGGAACAGCTCCCGCAGTTGCGCCCGCCACTCGATCACAGGAACAGCTGCCAACTCGGCCGGCTCCGGCTCGTCGCGTCGGGGTGGGTTGGCGAACCACCAGACGTCGCCGTTGGGGTGTGCGACGTAGCCGAAGAACGACCGCTTGCCGAACACAAGGTGGTTCACGCCGGGCCGGATCCGCAGATCGAGGCCGCGGGCGTAGCCGGCCGTGTTGAGGAACCCCAGATACCGCGGCTCAGGCGCGGCTGGATCGATCAATCGGCGGGTGGCCGAGCGGATGCCGTCCGCACCCACGAGTAGGGCACCTGCGGCGCTGCTGCCGTCCGCGAAGTGAGCACGCACCCCGTCAGCGTTTTCCTCGATGCCGACGAGCCGCTTGCCGTGGACGATTGGGATCCCACAACCGGCTGTCTTCTCAGTCAACCCGGTGTAGAGATCGGCGCGGGAAATGGTGATGGCACGAGTTCCATCTGGCAACACGCCTCCGTTGGGGAAGTCCGCGAGAACACGCCCCCGGCCGTTGGTGATGACCATCCGGGGGGTGGCGAATCCGCGCGCCAAGACGGAGGCGTCCATGCCGACGGCGCGCAGCGCGGTGATGCCGTTGAGTCCTAGACCGAGGAAGGCCCCGACGCCCTCGGCGCCCTTGTCGTGGGCTTCGTAGACGACCGGATCAAAGCCGGCGCGTTTCAGGGATACACCCGCGACCGTGCCGGCGATGCCGGCGCCTATCACAAGGGCGGTGTTTGACATTGTGCTGCTCCTATTCGCATAACTGTGTTGCACCATATTCTTTCGTTCGATCGAACGAAAGAATATGGGTAGGCTATGGGCATGTCAACGGCACAGCGGTCACGTCGCCGCACGCAGCTCCTGGCGTCCCTCGAGCAGGCTGGGAGGGAGCAGAGCAACGCGACCGTGATGTTTCACACCGCTGTGGCATCTCAGCTGGGGTTGAGCGCGACCGACGAGAAGATCCTCGACTTGCTCGAACGGGAGGGCCCGCTCTCAGCGGGGAAACTTGTCGAGCGCACCGGCCTGGCGCCTTCCTCGATCACCGCCGCGGTTGACAGGCTGGAGCGAAACGGCTTCGTTCGCCGGGGGCGGGACGCGCTGGACAAGCGACGGGTCACCGTCGCGCTGCGCGAGGACCGGCTGGTCGAGGCGCAGCCACTCTTCGCCGACCTGGCGCGCCGGCTTGGGCTGCTGTACGACGGCTACACCGAAGACGAGCTCGCCACCGTACTGCGCTTCATGCAGGAGTCCGCGACCGCTCAACGCGCCGCCACCGAAGAGCTCACGAAACGTCAGGGCGGCTGATGCCAAAGGCAAGCCATGCCGCGAGCGCCCGGAGGTGTCCCGGAGAATCCCGCTGTCATGAGCGCACGCCCCTCCGGCAAGAGGTGACCACGTCCCCGAAGGCCCCGAGCCCAAAACGCAGCGAGCCCAAGAGGTCACGCCCTACATGAGCAAGGGCACCGTCCGGCAGCGCAGCAGTTGACAACAGAGGGGAGCCGGTATGACGCGGTTTGCTGGTTACTCGAGATCGCGTGGATCGTGACAGGCACGGTAACTGAGTCCATCTGGGTTCAGGACGACAGCTCTGTGCTCCTTGGGTTATCGGCCGGCCACTGATTGCTCCGGGGGTGGGAACGACGCAGGCCAGGTGTGAGGGATGCGGTGACGGCCAGGGACAGGATCGCGAGGGCGGCCATGGTCCAGGCGACCCCGGTCGTACCGTGTCCGAGGAGCTGGGCGAGGGTGCCTCCGAGGATGGCGCCGACTCCTTGCATGACCATGAGCCCGGTGCTGTTGAGTCCGAGCACCTGGCCGCGCTGGCTGGGGTCGGTTCGGGTCAGTAGGCGCTCTTGCAGCGGGAGGCTCGCGGCGAAACCGACCGAGGCCACGAACGCCAACAGGCAGGCCAGCGGGACCGATGGTGCCAGCGCAAAGCCGAGGTAGGGCAGCGCGAGCAGGATCCGCAGGGGTTCGACAAAGCGTTCGCGGATGTAGGCAGGCAGGAACCTGCCGACCACGATGTCACCGAGCAGCATGCCGGCTGCGCCGGAGGCGAACAGTGACCCCGCGTGCTCGCCGGCGTACGGAACGAATAGCGCCTCACAGCCGACGATGATGCCGTTGGGCACCCACAGGCACAGGTAGATCGGTCGGAGCACCGGGGAGCCGAGCAGGGCCCGATTCACTTCACGGGTACGGCGCACCACGCCGGCGGCGGTGGCGCGCGCCGGGTGGTCGGCGAGTCCGAACCGGACCAGCAGCAACGACAGGGATGCCGCGAGGGCCGAGCCGATGAACAGTCCGGACGGCTCGAGCACGAGGACCAGGGCTCCGCCCACGGCGAAGCCGACGATCTGCATCACCCCGACCGCAGTGTTCAGAGTGGAACGCCCGAGGACGAACGCGTCCGGCGGCAGGATGTCCGACATGAGGGCGATACCGCTCCCGGCGGTCGCCGACATCACCAGCCACGGCACCGCGATCAGCACAAACCGCCAACCCCAGGCGAGGTCCGGGACGGCCTGCAGGACGCTGCAGACAGCGATCGTCGCGTCCACCACGACCAACGCTGCCCGCGGACGAAACGTGTCGGACAGGGCGAGCAGGAAGGAAGACCCGAGGAGTCGGATGAGCGGGCCGCCGAACATGCTGAGCCCGGTCAACACCGGCGAGCCGGTCGCCGCGAACATGATGGTGCCGAGGGCGAGGCTGGCCACCGACCCCGACCACACCATGAGGCACTGCGCGAAGAAGAGGACGCGAAACTCCGCGACGGCGAACAGCTGACGGTAGGTCTTCACCGCCACAGACTCGCCGCTGCGCCCGCAGCCGGCTAATGTTTCGGATGGAGGCGAAACATGGGGACGTGGCGGATTCCTTCGGACTTGCTTGCCCGCAGCCGGTTCGTAGTCTCCCCGGGAGCGGAGGTGACCGCCACCCTCGGCGCACTGACCCGGCCCGCCGACGCCACTGAACGAGCGTTGGCCGCCGGTCACCGCGAAGCGTTCTCCGCGATGCTCGAGGAGCACCCGGCGCGCCGGGCGGTCCTGCAGCTGGCCTGGCGGCCGGGTTGGATCGCGGACTTCCTGTGCCTCCCGCCGACAGGGCCGGGCATGGACTTCACGGACCAGGTCGAACTCATCCGTGCCCGAGGCGATGACGCTCTCCGTGCCGATCTCAGCGACGTGGCGCAAGGCCGGCCGCTGCCGTTAGGCCTGCGAGGACCGGGACTGGTCGAGCACGCCATCGGCCTCCTCGAGTGGGTGTGGTCGCACACCGTCGCCGCGGACTGGGCCCGCCGGGAGCGGGTCTTGCGAGCAGACATCATCTCCCGCACCACCCGACTCGCGACCCAAGGGTGGGCCGCCGTCCTGCACGACCTCGGCCGGGACCGGGAGTGGGTTGGTGATGGTCAGCTGCGAATCAACCGGTACGACCTTCCCTCCCGCGAGCTCGACGCCGACGCAGACCTGTTCTTCGTGCCGGTCCACGCCCGCGGCAGCTGGGTCGGCTGGGACATCCCCCGGCGCTACGCCGTCTACTACCCCGTCACCGGGGCACTTGCCCAGATCGACGGACAAGCGCCTAACGGACTCGCACGCCTCGTCGGGCCCAACAGGGCGACTGTGCTCGACCACCTGGCCGCCCCCGCCAGCACCTCCGACCTCGTCGCCAGTACCGGTCTGCCGCTCGGCTCGGTCGGTGGCCACCTTCGAGTCCTCCTCGACGCCGGCCTGGTCCTGCGCCGCAGATCAGGCCGCGAAGTCCTCTACTGGCGCACCGCCCTCGGCGACGCCCTCGCCGCAGCAGGCACGCAAGGCGACCTATCCCAGCAAGCGCACATGGGCAAGACCTCGCAACCACGCGCGGATCGGTAAAGCTGCGCGAGCAGTGGGACGCTTCAACGCTGGGTCGCGGCGGTGAGACGCACGCACTCACCACCGAGATTCGAGCGAACGGGCCAGGGGCCACCACGCGCACCGGCGATGTGGGCCAGGGACGGCGCTGTCTACCCTCTACCTGTGCCGACTCTGCCAACTCTCGTCCGTGTTCTCGCCGCGGTGATCACCGCAGCCCTGTTGACGACCTCGTGCATCGGAGAGCCCTCCGGAGGTTCCGCAGGGGAGGCCATATCCGATCGTTCCATGCCCGACGCGGCTGCTTCGGAGTCCTCCGTCCCGTCGGACGACCCGTTGCCCTGGGGGCCCACGGAGGCGGAGCTCGCGCAGGCGCAGGAGATCGTTCGCTCGATGTCAGCGGCCGAGCTGGCCGGGCAGGTCATCGTCGGCCGGTGGCACGGGAGCGACCCGGCGACGGCGGCTGGCATGGTCGAGGACTACCACCTGGCCGGAGTGCAGCTGACCGGAGACAACATCGTGGACCGGGCCCAGGTGGGCGCGACCACTGCCGCCGTGGCCGAGGCGTTCGAGCGGACCGGCCGAAGCTTCCCGCCGGTCCTCGGCGTCGACCAAGAAGGCGGCGTGGTCGCCCACCTGCGTGGGATCACCGCGGACTTCCCCTCCTTCGCCACGGCCGGGGCAGTGGTCGCGCAGAAGCGGCGCGAGGGTCGTCGTATCGTGCGTGCCGCCATGCGGGCGAAGGCGCTCGAGCTGCGCGAGCTCGGCTTCACGTGGGTGTTCGCGCCGGTCGCCGACGTGACCATCGGCGAGGCCGACGTGACCATCGGCAGCCGGTCCGCGTCGTCGGATCCCGAGGTCGCCGCCGCCGCCGTAAGCGCCGCGGTCGAGGGGTACGACGACGCTGGGCTCGTCTCGACGACCAAGCACTTCCCGGGCCACGGGGCAGCCACCCAAGACAGCCACGAGACTCTGCCCGAGATCGACGTTAGCCGCGCGGAGCTGGCCGCCCGCGAGCTTCCCCCGTTCCGTGCCGCGGTGCGGACCGGTGCGCCCGCTGTCATGATGGGGCACCTCGACGTCGGGTCCCTGGCGCCCGGCGTCCCCACGAGCCTCGCCCCGGAGGCATACGACCTCCTCCGCAACGACCTCGGGTTCGAGGGGGTGGCGATCACCGACTCACTCGGCATGGGTGCGGTCATCTCCCGCGGCCGTCCAGCGGTCGACGCATTGGCCGCCGGCGCCGACCTGCTACTGATGCCGGCCGACACTCCGCGCACCCACGGTGTCTTGAGGAGGGCGATCAGGCGCGGCGACCTCAGCCGTGAACGGGTCGAGGAAGCCGCGGCCCGTGTGGTCGCCGTCCAGCTGTGGCAGCAGCGCATGAGCGCCGTGCGGCCCGTCCCTGCCGATGCCTCCGATCGCGCCGCCGCCGCAGCCCAGGAACTGGTCGCCGCGGCATCCTGACTGGCATGTCGGCCGAGGGGCCTCAGCTCAAGCAGCACGAACGCGCCGCGCGCCCTTCGGGCGGGCGGGGCGGGCCGCACAAGGACCGAGGCGTTGGCGGCTGCTAGACGATTACCTCTAGGACCGGTGTCAGGCCAGACTCGGTCCAGGCACTCGGCGGGCCGCTCTCTTTGCGGCTGCCCACCCGCTTGCGGGTGTGGCTCTATTTCGGTTTGCGTTCCCGCCGGGTGCCGTGGTGGGGCGTGGCCCAAGAGGGGTGTGCCCGGCTCGTAGCAGCAATGCCCGCCTCGCCGTCCTGTCCGTTCCGAACAGTTGTGTGAGGTCGTGCATGAAGATCGTCATCGGGGTCGATCCCCACAAGCTGTCGGTGACCATCGAGGTCATCGACGACCACGAGCAGGTGCTCGCCACCGGTCGGTTCGCCACCGACAATGCCGGTTACGCCGCGATGCGCAAGCACGTGGCGGCCTGGCCGGAGCGGACGTGGGCGGTCGAGGGCAGCAACGGCGCGGGTCGGCCCTTGGCGCAGCGTCTGCTGGCCGACGGGGAGCGCGTGGTGGATGTGCCCGCGAAGCTGGCCGCCCGGGCCCGGATGCTCGACACCGGGCACGGCCGGAAGACCGATGCCCATGACGCCCACTCGGTCGCGGTCGCCGCGGTCCGCGCGAAGGAGCTCCGCGTCTTGGCGCTCGACCCGGAGCTGGAGGCGCTACGGATGCTGGTCGACCGCCGCACCGAGCTGGCTCGGCAACGCACCCAGACAGCCAACCGGCTCCAGCGCCTGCTCGCTGAACTCACCCCCGGGAAGGCGAAGAAGGACATCACCGCCTTGCAGGCCAAGGCGATCCTCGCCTCGGTGCGCCCCCGAGACCTGGTCGGGAAGACCCGCCGCCGGCTCGCGGCCGAGCAACTCGCCGACCTCGTCGCGGTCGAGAAGAAGATCAAGGCTCTCACCAAGGAGCTGAAATCGCTGGTCCAGGGCAGCGGCTCGACGCTGATGGACCTTCCCGGCGTCGGGCCGATCGTCGCCGCCCGCATCCTGGCTGACGTGGGCGACGTGACGCGGTTCGCCGACCGCAACCGGTTCGCGTCCTGGACCGGCACAGCTCCCTGGATGCCTCCTCCGGCGAGCAGATCCGGCACCGGCTGTCGCGGGCAGGAAACCGGCGGATGAACCACATGATCCACATCGCGGCGGCCACCCAGATCCGCCTCGACACCGACGGTCGGCGCTACTACCGACGCAAGCTCGCCGAGGGCAAGACCCGGATGGAGGCCATGCGCTGCCTGAAGCGGCGGATCTCTGACGCCGTCTACCGCCAGCTCCTCGCCGACGCTCGAGCTGCCCAGGCCGACCCTGTTGAAGCGGATCCGGGAGGGCACTGCGGGGCGTCTCAACAATCCAGCGCGGTCGACCTTCCCCCGCACATCGACACTTCGGATCAGCCACTTCCCGGACCCGCGCAACCGACGCTACAACCCGCCAAGCGACCCCGGAAGACCACCGCCAAGAAGTCCCTCACCAGAGCGGGTTGACAACAGAGGGAGCCGAAATGACGCGCCTAGCCCGCTTCATCGAACGAGGGACCACGGAATGAGCGGGGGACCGGGCTCAGCCGATCTGCTCCGCCAGCATGACGATGATGCCCTCCGGGCCGCGGACGTAGCGGAGCCGGTAACTGTCTTCGTAGCGCTCCATCTTGCCAGGGCGCTCCGCGCCGCGGGCTTGCAACCGCGCGACGGCGGCGTCGACGTCATCGACGGCAAAAGCGAGACGGCGGATACCCAGAGTGTTCGGCGGGCGTGCCGGTCGCCGCCTAGGGCCGACGGCGTGTGAACTTCATCAGCTCGAGCCGTCCGTGGCCGTCCGGAGTCTCCAGCATCGCGACCTCCGTCCGGACTCCCTCGAGCCCCACCACGCGGTCGGACCAATCGCCTTCGACCATGCCTTCGCCCCGCAACTCGAGTCCGAGCTCGACGAAAACGTCGTGATGGCCGCGAGGTCGTCGACCACGATGCCCACATTCTCCAGGCGTTGGATCGTCATCCACGCAACGGTAGCGACGCGACAACCTCGGGCGAACCTCATCCTCAGAGTTGTTGAGGGCCAAGCGGTACGCTCACGAGCATGAGCCGAATCTTCACCACCAGTTTCGCGGCGGTGTATCCCCACTACGTGACGAAGGTGGAGAAGAAGGGGCGCACGAAGGCCGAGCTGGATCAGGTGATCGAGTGGCTGACCGGTTTCGACGAGTCTGCGTTGAGTGGTCACTTGGCCGCGGGCACGACCTTCGAGGACTTCTTTGCCGATGCACGGCTCAATCCGCACGCGCCGTTGATCACCGGCGTGGTATGTGGGGTGCGCGTCGAACACGTCGACGATCCGTTGATGCAGAAGATTCGCTACCTGGACAAGGTCGTCGACGAACTTGCCAAGGGCAAGTCGATGGACAGGATCTTGAGGGCGTAAAGGTCAGCGGGGACGCGAGCGGCTCGGGACTGCTGCACGGTCGGCGGCCGCTCGCGCGGTTAGTTGTAGCTGACGTACCCGGAAGCGGAGGTCGGCCGAATGCCCCGAACAGCTGGCTCCGGTCCGGACCCGGCGGGGGATGCCGACCAAGTTCCGACGCGGGTTGCAGCGGTCGAAAGTCCCGATGTCAGCACCAAGGCGCGTCAATCTGGGGCGCTGACCCGGCGGTATGACGCACCGGCGCGGAGTGGCACACGTTCGCCAACTGCGGCACCGTCGCGATGCCCATTGTCTTGAACCGGCCACCGAGCCGGCATCGCCGTGGTGGGTCGTGATCCGCACCGAGAGCGTCCAAGCGTCTCTGCGACCCCGGATCGTAGGGACCTCGACGCCGAAGGTGGATCCGCATCCGAGACGCTCCTGTTGCGTTTGGTTGTCGTTTGCGGTGCTGAACTGGTGTCGGGCGGGATTGCCGGTGAGGTGCGGTTCGCTTGCTGCTCAGACCGGCGTCGGCGGAGCAGCTTTCCTCGTCCGCTCCACGAACGGGCGAGGCCAACCGCGCGGCCGCGCCCCGGCATGTCGACCAAGGCGACTCAGGTCGCACGGGTGAATGTCACGTGAGTGACTCCGCTGGGCGAGGCGGTGGCCTCGACCTTGTAGTCCGTCTCGATGCCCTCGATTCCGTCCCACAGGGGAACTCCTCGGCCGAGCAGGATCGGGACCACCACCGTGTGCATGTAGTCGACCAGCCCGGCGGCAAGGAAGTCGCGGATCACGGTGGCGCCTCCCCCGATTCGCACGTCCTGGCCATCGGCGGCCTCGCGGGCCGCGTCGAGCGCCTCGACGGGCGAGGCGTCGATGAAGTGGAATATCGTGCCGCCCTCCATCTCGATCGGCGGGCGCGGGTGATGGGTGAGGACGAAGACCGGCGTATGGAACGGCGGGTTGGGACCCCAGGCGCCCTTCCAGTCCGGATCCTCGTGCCATCCGGGGTGGCCGAACTTCCCTGCACCCATGATCTCGGCGCCGATCCCCGGATCGTGCTGGCGGACGAAAACGTCGTCGACGCCGCCGCTACCGCCGGGCTGCCACCACCGAGTGGCGAACATCCATTCATGCAGCCTGTCCCCGGCGTGACCGAAATGGGCGTCTTTGCTCTGTCCCTCACCAGAGCCAAAGCCGTCGAGTGAGATGGAGAAGTTGTGGACCCGGACGAGTGACATGGTTGATGCTCCTTCGGTAATCGGGGTTGGTTTCGTCTTGCGGTCTCGTTCGGAGTCAGTCGTAGTAGCGGCGGGCGCTGGAGCCGAGATGGGTGATATCGGTGCCGTAGATGTCGATCGAGATCGCCGTCGTCTCGGTGTTGTTGCGCACACGGTGGATGTCGCCAGCCGGCGCGAATCCGTTGACCTCGCCGACGTGGTTGTCCCTGCTGCCGTACATATTGAGGTCGGCGTCGAAGAGTTCTTCGTGTTCGGCTCCTGAATGGCGCCGAGCACGCACCAGGTGACGTTGTCGTGGTCATGTCACTGAGCGTGCACCGAGGGGAGTCATACGTCGAATGTCAATTGCCAGGTGGGCCATCGAGCACTGTGGGTACGTACTCGAGCAACTGGAGTCGACCGTCGAATGTGCGGCTGTCGACCAAGTCGAGGGCGATGTCCGGATACCCGTCAAAGATGCGGTCCCTCCCGGTGGCACCGGTGACGACAGGGAAGACGACCACGCGGAAGCGGTCCACCACGCCGGCTTCGAATAACGACCGGCACAGACTGAGACTGCCGATGGTGCGCAGCGGTCGCGAGTCGCGCCGCTTCATCTCCTGCACAGCCTCGACCGCGTCCCCGTCGACCAACTCGGTGTTGCCCCACGACAATGGTGTCTCCAAGGTCGAGGAGAACACCACCTTGGGCATCGCGGTCAATGCGGCGAAGCCGGGATCGTCGGGCATCTCAGAGGCGAATCCGGACATCAGCCGGTACGTCGTCGCACCCATGAGGGTGACGTGCTCGTGGTCGGCTTCGTTCTCGATCCAGGCGAGATACTCAGGCACCTCCATGCCCCATAGGCCGGGCCAGCCCTCCGCGGCCCCGTAACCGTCGAGGGAAATGATGAAGTCCACCATCAGGCTTGACATCGAGTTTTCCTTCCGTCGGCAGGTGTGTTGCGCTCTGAGCGCCCCGGTCGAGCCGCATGGGCCGAGGGGATCGACAGTGGTGACTGCTCGCGAACCAGAAACTCATCGTCTAGCTGAAGCACTCCTACGACCGCGGAGCCAGTTACAGGTCGAGCAGCACCGCTCACAACCCGGCATGAGCGTGCGTTCGAGTCCATTACGTGGCGCCGTGCTTTGATCGTTCCGTCAAAGCGTCGCTCCTGCTAGCCCCATGCAACAAGCGGGCTAGTGGCAGTGATGGGTGTCGCTGGCGACGGCGGTGGAGCCGAGGTCGTCGAAGGGGCCGGCTGCGAGGCGGGACCACTGCGACGTGGGGCGGTCGGGAAGTCGTCCCTGTCGAGCTTCGCCGCGAACCTCTCGGAACTGGGCGCCGTCCGTCGCGAACGGCTGCGGCCAGCCCTCGGGCGAGTCCTCCCAGGCCTCCTGGCGGCCGTAGACCGTCATGTCGAGCATGCCGTACGAGTTGGCTATCGGCTCACACCCGCGGCCGGTGGGTCCAGTACGTCTCGAACACGCGGTCGCCGTCGCGCAGGTAGCAGGCCTTCATGCCGAAGTGGCCCCCGGGAGCCATCCGGGTCCAGGGACTCTCGGGCACGGAGTACGGCATCTCCCACCCCATGAAGTCGCGGTAGCGTGGGTAGGCGTCCGGAAGTAGGTCTGGCGCGGTGCGCGGCCTCCGATCAGGGGCGGCGGTCCGCAAGGACGCAGAACTCGTTCCCCTCTGGGTCGGCAAGTACGACCCAGCTCTCATCGCCTTGGCCGACGTCGGCGTGTCGAGCACCCAGGTCGAGCAGGCGACGGACCTCTGCGTCTTGCTCCCTGTCGGTTGGGTTGACGTCGAGGTGGAGCCTGTTCTTGACGGTCTTGCCCTCGGGCACGTGCGCGAATGTCAACGTCGGTGGCACTGGGCCAAGGTGGTCCTTGCCTTCAGGCACCATAGGGGGGCCAATTGTGACAATTCCGTCGTCTTCGTCTCGCACCTCGTAGTCGAGGACCGAGCACCAGAACCGGGCGAGACCGTTGGGATCGGCACAGTCGATCGCAAGCTCGGTGAACTTACTGGTCATGTCAGGACCTTCCAGTCAAGTAGCGGGTCCGCCAAGGGCCACACGCTAATTGCAGTGTTCGACGGCCCGCGGCCAGCGGTTATATGTAGGTGCTCTGAGAGGACGGCGACTGCTGCAGCACCTTGACCGTCTTCGACGGCGCTGTTCAGAGCTGTGAGGAGCGATCGAGTGTCACCGTTCGTTGCCGACCGCGGAATCTCCACGATCCGTGCTTTCTGACGGACCTGGGCACGTGATTCCTCGGACCCGGTCATCCGGTTTCGGGAGCACCCTTGCTTCGGGTCTAGGAAGGCCTTCGGACCCACCGGGCAGCCGAGCCAGACCGCCTCCGAGTCGGTGGAGTCACGGGTGGGTTCCTCGACCGCCAGCGCCAGGAAATCGCCGGCGGCGAGCGAAGGGAGCTGCGCAACCCCAGCGTCGATGGTGGAGTCGAAGTGGTCGAAGCCGCACTTGCGCTTGGCGGAGATGAACGCCTTGGTGCCCTCGTCAAAGGTCACCCGAATGTCGTCAGTTTCGTCAGAGGTCTCGAAATCCAGGCGTTCAACCAGACCCGGGCCTGCCAGCGCCGCTACCGGTATGCCGGCGAGGGTGTGCACAGTCAGATAGGTGGCGGCGTCGCGTCTGAAGATGCTGCCTGCCTCGTTCGCCTGGCCCGCAGAACTCATGGATGAACCCTATTGGGCGGTGAGGACAGGGTGACTGGCAGTGAGGATGTCTGTCTAACAGCCAGGCTGGCCACAAAGTCGCAGAACGCCGCCGTCGCGTTGCAACCATGCGGTTCAGGACAGCGAGGCGAGGCGCTGTGGCTCGCAGTGTCTCCCCGTCGGTAGTCAACCGCGAGGGCCGGCGTTGAGCCGGGCCGCCTGTCGGGTCAGGTGGTCGCGTTCTTGCAGGTTGGGCGCCTGTCTGGCGGCTTCGGCGTAGAGGCGTGCGGCGGTTGTCACGTCCCCGTCCCGCTCGTGCAGGTAGGCGGCGACCGCGGAATGGCGGGGGAGGGTCGCGTCGAGCTTCGTCAAGGCAGCCAAACCTGCCCGCGGACCGTCGGCCTCGCCGACGGCCACGGCACGGTTGAGCCGGACGACCGGGTTGTCGGTGAGCCGCACGAGCTCGTCATACCACTCTACGATTTGCACCCAGTCGGTCTCCTCGGCCGTCCGGGCGTCGGCGTGGAGAGCTGCGACCGCGGCTTGGACCTGGAACTCGCCGATCCGGTCGCGGGCGAGGGCTGTTTGGAGAAGCTCGACGCCCTCAGCGATGAGCCGTGTGTCCCAGAGGCTGCGGTCCTGCTGGGCGAGCGGCACGAGGCTGCCGTCGGGGCGGGTGCGTGCGGGGCGCCGAGCGTGGTGGAGCAGCATCAGTGCCAGCAAGCCGGCGACCTCCTCGTGGTCGATGACGGCCGCCAGCTGTCGGGTCAGGCGGATCGCCTCCGCGGCGAGGTCGACGTCGCCCGAGTACCCCTCGTTGAAGACGAGGTATAGGACGCGCAAGACCGTGGCGAGGTCGCCAGGCTGGTCGAACCGGACGTCCGCGACGGTCCTCTTGGCGCGGCTGATCCGCTGGGCCATGGTCGCCTCCGGCACCAGGTAAGCCTGCGCGATCTGACGTGTGGTCAGGCCGCCGGCGGCACGCAGCGTGAGCGCGACCGCCGATGCCGGGGTCAGGGAGGGGTGGGCGCACAGGAAGTAGAGCTGCAAGGTGTCGTCAACCGATGCGCCCGGGCCGGGCGCCGGCTGGTCCTCGACGAGCTCCTCGCGTCGACGTCGGGAGGCATCGGCGCGCGCGGCGTCGAGGAACTTGCGCCACGCCACGGTGACCAGCCAGCCCTTCGGGTCTCGCGGCGGTTCGGTCGCCCACAGGCGCACCGCTTCGACCAGCGCGTCCTGGACGGCGTCCTCGGCCGCCGCGAAGTCGGCTCCGCGGCGGACGAGGACCCCGATCACCGGCGGCGTGAGGGTGCGCAGTCGGTGCTCGTCCATCGACGTCACTCCATGACAGTCGGAGCTGCGGTCAAGAAGGGGCGCACCTCGAGCCATTCGTGGATTGGCTTTCCGCCTGCGCCCGGAGCCGCCGACAGCTCGCTGGCCAGCTCGAGTGCGCGGTCGTAGTTGTCGACATCGATCACCATCCAGCCGGCGATCAGGTCCTTCGTTTCCGCGAAGGGGCCGTCGGTCACCGGCGGTCGCCCCTCGCCGTCGTAGCGGACGAAACTGCCCTCTGGGGAGAGCGCCTGTCCGTCCACGAACTCGCCGGTGTCCTCGAGCCGTGCGGCGAAGTCATGCATGTACTGCATGTGGGCGGAGATCTCCTCCTCAGTCCACCGGTCCATCGGTACGTCGTTCACCCCCGCCGGGGCGCCGCGGTAGTGCTTGAGCAACAGGTACTTGGCCATCATGTTCTCCTCGATGCGGTGCGGCCTATGGTGGCCGCGTTCGCTCCTGGGACGGAGCCGTTCGTTGATTCTCGACATCGTGTCGCGAGGATCTCCATTTGTGGCCTCACCCTCAGGACGCGCTGTCCCGTCCGACCATCGGCACGACCGAGCCTGGCGCTGTCCGCGCAGATGGGGAGAGCCGCATAGCGTTTCACCCTGTCCGCGGCTACAGACGAGTGCGTTCGTCGTCGCCTGGGCTCAGGGGGATCGTCCGCCCCGCGGTAGGGCTGAGGCACATCCGAGGACATTCGGTCCTCGGCTGGGAAGCCGATTGGGTAATCACGACAAGTGAGCATGCGCCCCTGTGTCTCGGCCTCCGCTGGGCTGAACGCTGTGTCGTTGCCATCCATGCCGAGCAGCCAGATCAGGCCCCGGCCGAAACCAGGATTCAACTGCTCCTGAGTCGGGTCGTCGCAGACGAGGGCGACCGCGTACGTGAGAGCGTCGCCGGCCTGGCGCTGAGCCCGGTCGGTAACTTGGAGCACGTCAGCGCCGGTGACGTCGTAGGTGGCGGTCCAGCCACGTGTCGATAACCTCTCGCTCCCGTGGAGATACACGCGGAACCGGGGCGTCGCCCTTTCCCAGCCGCAGTCGCGCTCGTCAACGCGGATGATTTCAACTCCAGGCACACGTCGATCGTCGCATCACGCACGACGGTCTCCAACGTGTCGCTCTGATCGCGGGCATGAGCGTGCGGCTTCTTGAGACGCAACAGCTGGATGCAGCTCCACGGAAGACGCAGAGAAGAAGCGGCCGAGCCTGGAAAGGACGGGCGACGCCACGACGCTCGGCCACGGCGAGCACCTAGCCGGGCGCTGCCCGCGGCCCGCTGGAGGCTGCTTCGGTACGCTGCGACCAGCAGAGCACCGTCGACCCGCAATTGGAGGACCGATGGCCAAGCCCCGCATCTTCCTGGGTTCGTCGGGCAAGCAGGCCAAGCTGCTCCAGGCGCTGACCCGCGCGCTCGAGGACGTCGCGGACGTCGAGCCGTGGACGGCGACGTTCAATCCCGGTACCACCACCCTCGGACGCCTGGTCGAGCTGACCCGCGAGGTCGACTTCGCGGCGTTCGTCTTCGCGCAGGACGACTGGACCAGCGCCGAGCCGAAAACCTCCGACGCCGACGCAGCAGCCGCCGGGCAGGCCTCCCCGCGTGACAACGTCGTCTTCGAGGCCGGGCTCTTCGGGGGCGTCCTCGGCATGGAGCGAACCTTCATCCTGCACGCGAACGGCGCGAAACTGCCGACCGACCTACTTGGCCTGACCTGCGTTCGTTACGGCGACGCTACCAAGCCCGCCGAGGTGAAGGTGGTCAACCAGAAGCTGCGCAAGGCGATCGAGGACATCGGCGGTCTCTCGCGGATCGAAGGGCTGTGGTGGCAGTTCTCGGTGACCGAGCGAAGCACCCTGGAGCCTTCCGCGGTGAGCCTGCTGCGCATCTCACGGGATCGCGACCGCATGCTCGAGGTGCACGGCCGCGCCTGGCAGGAGGACGGCACCCTGTCCGCCCGCTACTGGAGCGAGACGGCCAAGGAGATGAAGCATCCCGCGGGCATCTTCTACGCCTGGACGGGTGAGCGCCCGCGCCACCCGAACGCACCGGCGATCTACGGCACCGGCGAGATCAAGCTCGAGACCGAGGACCGCGCCTCCGGTTACTGGACCACCCGGTCGGACGCCGATCCAACCCTCAACGCCCGGACATCCGGCGTCTACTTACGCGCCGACGCCGACGACCTCGCCATTCTGGACGGACGCGACAACCAGGCCCGAGCGGCACTCATCGCCGCGCGGATCGAGGACTGGAAGTCGATCGCGAACTCCTGAAGGGGTCTTGAGACCGCCCCGTGGTCAGCACATGGACGCTCGACGGTTCGACCGGTGCAACCCGTGATCCGCCGGTAGTAGGCCCGACAAACTCGGGCACGTGGTTGCCGTGGCGGACGTCTGGGCGATTGCCCGCGGGCTGAAGCGGGCTGGCCGACCCAGGCACTGACCCTGCGCACTCAGTTCGGCAGATCCGTGAGACGTGACCGCCCGGCCGTGTATGCGCTGATGTGGACCGAGCAGCGAATTGCAGCGCCGTGGATGGTGGCCGTGGTCTGGCTCGAGGCCGTGACCAGACCCGTGACCAAGACGTGTTGGGACGTGTCGTACGGCTGGAGATGGATGAGGTGCCGAGGTCGTTGGCATGCGGGATCGGTGGCTTGGAAGACCGGGGGAGAGGGGGAGACGGCGGTTGGGGTGCTCATAACCCAGAGGTCGCAGATTCAAGCACTGCCCCGCTACTGTAAAACCGCAGGTCAGAGACCCCTTCTGCAAGACCGGGCCGGACCCGTGAGGCGTGGTGGGACTCCTGGACCGCGATCGCAAGGTCGATAACCCGGAGGCCATTTCTGCTGGCAAGGAGGCACTCGTGACGGCTCCAGGGCGCGCCGTGAGGGTAGGCGGGAGCACCGCCGGACATAGTGAGATTGCCCGTCTGCGGCCTCGTGCGTTCCGCGTCGAGCTGTGGGACGGCGTGAGATCATCCGCAATATACCGGCGAGTTCGGCCTCGTCAACACTCTTGCCAAGCAGGGATGCATGACGCAGGAAGAGGAGCGCTTCCGACGGAGCAACAACGACTGGTACGACGCCAGCACACCAACCCGTCGGACGTCGAACCCTCGGTCTACGACCACGATTTCAACCCAGGAACAGTCGCCTGGTTCAAGGAGTGCGCTGTCCATCTCATCGAGCGAGTCGATGGCTACCTCGACATCCTCGCCGCTCACGGGGTCGCCTGCCCCGTGACGAGTCAGACAACCCCGGCAGGGTCGCCTACGAGGGGGCGGACCCAAGTCGCCGTCGTTCCAGTTGCGTGAGCCGCGCCGTCAACTGGATCTATGTGGCTTCCCCAAGCTTCCGCCGCGCCGAGATCCCGCCTGCTCATCTGCCGTTGCCTTCGGGGGTCAATCATGACAACGCGTCCGAGGACCTCCTCGTGCCGCTTCGGCCACCAGCCTGCGGCGTCCGCGTCGGTGCCACCACCACCCGACGATGACCTGAACGGCACCGAGCGCGAGGAACCCCAGATCCCACGACAGCGGACCACCTAAGTCGTCGCGCACGTGGTGAACTCGGAGGAACTGGTGGTCGACCAAGCCCTCGACAAGGTTGAACGTGCCCCAGCCGGCCAGCACGAGTCCCAGGTGAAAGCTCCAGTTCGGAGCGAGCCGACCCCGCCGCCACGCGACCAGGGTCGTCAGTGAGGCGAGGAGCACCAGGACCCAGGTGGCGACGTGGAAGAGACCGTCGGCGAGCGTGTTCATCTCGAGTCCCGCCACCGTCGTTACGGGGTACTTCGGAACATCGCTGACCATGTGGTGCCACTGCAGGATCTGGTGCAACACGATGCCGTCGACGAATCCGCCCAGCCCGAGACCGTAGAGCAGCCCACTGGCGCGGGAAGGAGGACGCGCGGCAGAGAGGCCCGGGGTGCTCGACATGCCACCCCTTACCCTTGAGGCCCGGCGCGTAATCGAACTGACCCAAGAGTCCCTGGCTCAGATGTACGGCTCTCACGGGCCACGGTCTCCGTCGTCGCCAGCCAGGTACAAGACCTGCCGACGATGCACGCACGCCACCCGGCCAGTGAGTTCACCTCAACCGCCCGGTCGTTGAGCGCATCGGTGACTCGACTTCCGGGCACACGTGGATCCACAGGAGGGAGCCGGTGATGAGGTCGATCGCACAGCAGAGCGTTGAGGAGATGGGCGGCGCGGGCAGCGTCCTGGTCCGGCAGAGGCGGGACCACATCGACTTGGAAGTGTTGTTGGAGCAGCTGCTTCGGTGTTCGGGTGAGGAGCAGCAGGCGGTTCTGACCCGTGTTTGCCGTTTGGTGTTCCCGCATGCGTTCGCGGAGGAGGCGGTGCTGTGGCCGGCGTTGCGCCGGAGTCTGCACGACGGTGAGCAACTCACTCTCCGGGTCGAGAAAGAGCACCAGGAGATCAACCAGCTTTTCGGGCGTCTGGAGGCCACGGCCCTCGAGGACCCCAACCGGCCGCCGTTGATCGGCCGGATCGTGGAGCTGTTGCGACAAGACGTCCGTGACGAGGAGGACGACCTTCTGCCGCGTCTGCAGGACCAGCTCGCCGCCAAGGAGCTTCGGCGCCTCGGTGGTCTCTGGGAGCTGGTGCGCCGCACAGCTCCGACCCGACCGCACCCGGTCGTGGCTCGGCGACCTCCCGGCAACCTGCTGGCGGCTCTGCCGCTGTCGCTGATCGACCGGCCCCGCGATGGGCTCGACCACGCCGCCCGCCGCACTCGCGGGGCGGCCGCAACAGCACTCTCGACAGTCAGCCGTGGTCTCGCGCATGCGTCACGCGCCGTGGAACGCGTTCAGGTGATGCGGGTCGGTGAACGCCGTCAAACCAACATCAGCGACCAGGAGCGGTCGTCATGAGCGTCGACGAAACCGCCGCGTTGACGGCGTCGGCGGTCCGGGGCGCAGCCGCAGGGCTGGCCGGTGTGACCGCGATGACCGCCGCAGAGAAGCTGGAACAGATGGCCACCGGCCGGCGAACTCCCGGGCCGGGCACTGCGCAGCCTCCTCGGCCAGACGGCAGCCGACGAGGACACGCCCGCGTCCTGGACCCACGTCATGCACTGGGGACCGGGGCGCTCATAGGTACGCTCCGTGGAGTGTGGGCGGTCACCGGCCAGTCACGCCGGGGCATCACCAGCCACTGACCACACGCACCCGTTGGCCTCCTGGCCATTGAGCGACGGCGACACTCACGGCAGTCACTCGCTGCCGAGGCGGTGACCTCGGACTGCGATGACACCAGTCACGGACAAGGCTTGTCCCGCGTCGTACGGTCTAGGCGTGCCCATGTCCGATCTTCTCGCCCAGGTCCTGGCCGTCGAGGACCCGGCCGGCCTGCTCCCGGCACGCCAGCAGATGGCGCTCTCGCTGGGGTGGCACATCATCCTGGCCTGCTTCGGGGTCGCCTTTCCCACGATGATCTTCGTGCTGCATCGTCGCGGTCTGGTGCGTCAGGACCCGGTGGCGCTCGGTCTGGCGCGACGGTGGGCGAAGGTCTCCGCCGTGCTGTTCGCCATCGGGGCCGTGTCAGGAACCGTGTTGAGCTTCGAGATGGGGTTGTTGTGGCCCGGGTTGATGGGCCGGTTCGGTGACGTCCTGGGGCTGCCGTTCGCGCTCGAGGGGCTGTCGTTCTTCGTCGAGGCAATCTTCCTGGGCATCTATCTCTACGGCTGGGGACGGATGCCGCCCCGGCGCCATCTCCTGATGCTCGTGCCGATGGCCGTCGCGGGGGTAGTGGGCACCTTCTGCGTCATCTCCGTGAACGCATGGATGAACGCGCCGGCCGGCTTCCGTTTCGTCGACGGCGAGGTCACCGACGTCGACCCCTGGGCGGCGATGTTCAACGACCTGGTGTGGCTGCAGTTCGGTCACATGTGGGTGGCAGCGTTCATGGTCGTCGGATTCTCCGTCTCCGGTGTGTACGCGGTGGGGATGCTCCGCGGTCGGCGCGACGACCACCACCGCCTGGGCTTCCTCGTGCCGTTCGTCTTCGCCACCGCTGCGGCCCTGGCCCAGCCGGTCATCGGGCACCTGCTCGGCGGCAACCTCGGCGACCGGCAACCCGCCAAGCTCGCCGCCTTCGAGCTCGCCACCACCACCGAGAGCCCCTCACCGCTGCGGATCGGCGGCGTTCTCATCGACGGCCAGGTCTACGGGGCGGTCGACATCCCGGTGCTGGGGTCGGTCATCGCGCAGAACTCGTTAACCGCGCCGGTTCCAGGACTGGACACCATCCCGGTCGAGGACCGACCTCCAGTCAACATCACGCACTGGGCGTTCCAGACCATGGTCGGTATCGGTACGGTGCTTGCGCTGGCGGTCGTCCTCTTCTGGATCGCCAGGTGGCGCCGCCACGACCTGTTGGAGCGGGCCTGGTTCCTTCGCTTCGCCGCTCTCTCCGGCCCGCTCGCCGTACTGGCGGTCGAAGCCGGTTGGGTCGCGACCGAGGTGGGTCGGCAGCCCTGGGTGGTGTACGGCGTCCTGCGCACCAGCGACGCCGCAGGGAGCAACTCAGGACTGTGGTGGCTGTTCGCGACGACCGTCGTCGTCTACGCCGGGATGAGCCTCGGCGCGATCGTCGTGCTGCGCTCCATGGCCCGACGCTGGCGAGCCGGAGAGGACGACCTGCCGAGCCCCTACGGTCCGGAGGCCGCCCTGAGCGACGCCGGCTGGGAGACGCGATGACCCTGGCGCTCGCGGTCGCCATCGCCCTCTTCGTCGGCGTGCTCCTCTACGCCGTCTTCGGTGGCGCTGACTTCGGCTCCGGGTTCTACGACCTCACCGCCGGAGGTACCGCCCGGGGCGCCGAGCTGCGCACTCTGGTCGACCACAGCATCGGCCCGGTGTGGGAGGCCAACCACGTCTGGCTCATCTACGTCCTGGTGATGTGGTGGACGGGCTTCCCCGCATCGTTCGCAGCGACGATGTCGACCCTCATCGTCCCGCTCCTGCTCGCCCTGCTCGGCATCGTGCTGCGCGGTGCCAGCTTCGCGTTCCGGAAGTACTCCGCCACGCTCGCTCAGGCCCGCCTCTTCGGGGTCGTCTTCGCCGTCTCCTCGGTGCTCGCGCCGTTCTTCCTCGGCACCGTCGCCGGTGCCATCGCCTCGGGTCGCGTCCCCGCGCAGGGACGCGGTGACGTGTGGTCGTCCTGGGTCAACCCGACATCCCTGCTGGCAGGTCTCATCGCCGTCGGCGCGTGTGCGTTCCTCGCAGGCACCTTTCTGACCGCTGAGGCACAGCGTGCCAGCAATGACAGCCTGTCCGAACAGCTGCGGCTCCGGACTCTCCTCGTCGGCGGACTGACAGGCATCGTCGTGGTCGGCTCGCTGTTGCCCATCGACCAGGACGCCCCAACCCTCGCGGCAGGGCTTACCGGCCGAGGTGCACCGCTCGTGGTGCTGTCCATGCTCGGAGGACTGCTCACGCTGCTGTTGCTAGGGAAGCGGCGGCCGGGACCTGCCCGGTTCAGCGCTGTCGTGGCGGTAGTGGCAGTGATCGGCGGCTGGGGCGTCGCCCAGTACCCGTGGCTCTTGGTGGATCAGGTCACCATCGAGGACGCAGCTGGCGCTCCCGCAACCCTGCAGGCCCTCCTCGTGGTTGTGGCACTGGCCGGCGTCATCGTTCTGCCGGCGCTGACCTACCTCCTCCGATTGACCCAGTCGCCGAGCTGGGCAGAGCACTGAAGGGCCTTGCAACGTGCGCGTCGCCGCTGGATCACGTCATCGTAGGTCCGCCTGCTGCCCACTGGGCACGGTGGTGACCCTGAGCTGGGGGTTCTGGTCTGCACCGTGGCGCAGAAAATCGGAGAGCGGCGACCGGAACACGCTGTAGTCGTCGAGTGCACCGGCACGGTCACCGCCCGTCGGAGCAGGCTCATCAGCTTTTTTTGCACCCTGCCGGCCGTCCATCGTGACCAGCAGCGAAGTGAACCTCCCGCCCAACCGGAACGATGGTGGCGGTCTCCGAGATCGAGTTTCTCGGAGGGTGCTGCATTCAGTCGTTCATCTGAGTTGCGGGAGGATTCCCGACCACGCACCTGTCGGTGACGCCGGACCGGTCACAGACCGAGCAGTCGGTCGATCCTGCCTTGCCAGAAGGCGTCCGTAGCCTCGCTGGCGGCGATGAGGTCAGTGGTCAGCTGAAGTTCGGTCAGCAGGTCCGGGCCCTCGAGCGAGACGTTCAGACAATCAGTCATGGCAGGGCTTGCTCCCGTCGGTGTGGACTCAGGGAAAAGAGGCGAGCCGGTGCGCCGCGCTGGCCAGGCACGGCGAGGATGGCCCGACTGGATCACCGCCAGCGGCGCCCTGACCGACCAAGGCCATCCGTTTGGCACTAGTTGTTCGGCCCCGGACGAGCTGTGGAGGTACCGGCCGGGCCGCATGCGGTCAGGAGTCATGCGCTGGGTTAGGCAGGGCACGACCGTGACCGTCATCGGAGTCACGTTATTGGCAGTGGCGCTGACCATGACTGCGTCGAGCAGCCACGATCCCGGGTCGTGGCACTGGCTATCTGCGGTGTTGCCGTGATCGTCACTGTCGCCGGGCCTGCGACACCGTGCTGGCGCTGCGGAGTCTGCGGAGATCTCGGTCTGACCGAGCCCAAGCCGAGGTCGCGCGAGGCCGGGGTCAGAGCCAGCCGCGTCTCTTGAACACGAGGTACAGACCGCCGCACACGAATGCCATCAGCAGGAGCGCGAAGGGGTAGCCGAGTGTCCAGTGCAGCTCGGGCATGTGGTCGAAGTTCATGCCGTAGATGGTTCCCACCAGGGTCGGGGCGAAGAGGATCGCGGCCCACGACGAGATGCGTTTGACCTCTTCGTTCTGCTGGAGACTCGTCTCGGTGAGTCGTTGGGTCTCCTCGTTCTGACGCTGGCCGACGAGGGTAGCGTTGACGGTGAGGATGTTCTGGAGCAGGACCCGGAAGCCGTCTACGCGGTCCACGATCCGTAGCGTGTGGTCCTCGACGTCGCGCAGGTAGCGCTGCAGCTCCTCGTTCACGCTGTACTTATCGAACCCAGCCTGGAGGGCGGTGAGGATGCCGACCAGGGGCTTAGTTGCGCGCTGGAACTCGATGACCTCGCGGAAGAGCTGGTAGATGCGTCGTGAGACCCCGGGGTCTCCCTCGAAGACCTGGTCCTCGATCTCGTCGATGTCGTTCTCCAGACCGGCGACCACCGGCTGGTACTCGTCGACGACCTCGTCGAGGATGGCATACAAGACAGCCTCGGGGCCCAGCTTCAGCAGCTCGGGGGCGGCTTCCATCCGCATCCGGACGCGGGCCAGGTTCGGGGACTCGGCGTGCCGTACCGTGACGATGAAGTCAGCGCCGGTGAAAACGTGCAGCTCCCCGAACTCGACCCGTTCGTCGACCTCGATGTACCGGGCGGGTCTGAGCACGGTGAACAGCACGTCGTCGTAACGCTCGAGCTTGGGGCGCTGGTGGGCGGCGATGGTGTCCTCGACGGCGAGGTTGTGGATGTTGAACTCGGCGGCGACAGACGCGATCTCGGCGCGTTCCGGCCGGTACAGACCGATCCAGCCCATCCCGTGCTGCTCACGCAGCAGCTCGTAGGTGACCTCCAGAGACTCCGGCTCCGCGTGCCGGCGCCCCTCGACATAGACCGCGTTGTCGATCACGCCCACGCTGACCAGCCCTTTCCGCCACTCACCTCGACGGGCGCCGCCCGCCCGGGTGGGCAGTCTAGGACGTCGGCAAGGTGATCGTGACCCGCCGGTCGCCGGCGCGACCGCCGGCTATGGCGTTGCTGCGGATCGGGTCGCGCTCGCCGCGGCCGCGCGCGAGAACACGCAGCCCGCTGCACCGCAGCCCGCTGCGCCGCAGCTCGTCGCGCAGGATGGCGGCCACCGCGTCGGCCCGCCGCTGCGAGAGCCGCCGACCCTACGCCGCGGAGCCAGGTTGTCACTTGGCAGGAGACAGGGGAACTCGGCGAGGTGGCCTCCTCCGCTTGGATCGCGGGGCACCTGCCAAGAGCACTCCAGCGGCTCACTTTGTGTGTCGTGGGGTGGGTCGCTGGGCCAGGTGGGTTGCAGGGCTTCTCAGCCGGTGTCGATGACCTCGTTCCAGGCCAGTCGCGGGGTAGGCGCAGGCGTCGTCGTCGTCCGGTGCGGATGATGCGTCCGGCGACAGCGAGCAGCCGAAATGGATCGTCGTCTGCGGTGCCTTCTGGCGCCGGACGCCGCCGCTGGTTTGGACGTCGTCGGTAGCCAAGCCTCGCGCGCGTCGAGCCGGCCGGTGGGGCAGTGGTCGGTGCGGCTGCCCGCCTCACGGGGTGCGTGGGAACATGACATGTGTTGGTGTGGGCAAGGCGCCCGCGGGTACGTGCTGAAGGACAGTGACTCATCAAGGAGGCTGCGATGCCCAGCAAGTCGGCCAACGTCAAGAACGAGAAGCAGTACGAAGCCCTCAAGGACAAGGGCATGTCGAAACAACGGGCCGCGAAGATCGCCAACACCGAGGGTGCGTCCTCGCGAGGCGGCAAGAAGAGTGGCTCTGGAGGCGACAGCTCTCAGGGCGGGACGACCGCCCAGAAGAAGAAGGCCGGCCGCAAGGGTGGCAAGGCCAGCAACTAGCCTGCACAGCACCGCCTTCCGCCATCACGCGGCGGCGCGGTCCGGTGAAAGGCAGCCGTCGCATGTTGGCCTCGTGCGCGCGGGCCATGACGGGTGCGCCCGGACTCCTAGCGGTTGCTGGAGCTCATCCCTCGACGCCGGTGCTGGAGTGCGGCGTTCAGCAGATAGTCACCCCACGTGATCGGGACTACGGCCGTCGGCGGTACTGGACAGTCGGGGGCGATGGGTGTTGAATATCTAATTGTGTTAGGGACCTCGAATCGTGATAGGCAAGCCGAACGTCGTGAGGCGACACGGCTCGAGATCCTCGAAGCCGCGTGGGCAGTGGCACGTGAGGTGGGACTCGCGCAGCTCACCCTGCGCGAGGTGGCCGACCGGGTGGGCATGCGTGCTCCGTCGCTGTACTCATACTTCGACTCCAAGCACGCGATCTACGACGCGATGTTCGGGCAGGCCTGGACCGAGTGCCTAGCGGTCTCGAATGCCGCCATGGCCCAGGTCCCAGCAGACGCCCGCGGGGCGCTGCGCCTGGACGCGCGCACGTTCTTTGACTTTGCTGTCAGCGACCTCCCTCGTCACCAGTTGATGAACCTGCGGACGATCCCCGGCTTCGAGCCCAGCCCTGAGTCCTACGCACCGGCCGTCGCGACGCTGGACGTGGCTCGGGAGCTCTTCGCGCGCCACGGCATCACCGCGCAGGAGGACCTCGACCTGTACGTCGCTCTCGTCGGTGGCTTGGTGGACGCCCAGCACGCCAACGACCCCGGAGGTGACCGTTGGAGCCGCCTCCTTGACCGCGCCGTCGACATGTTCATCGACAACCTCGACCTCGAAGACAAGCAGCGGCCACCCAACCGGAAGAAGGAGCGGTCATGATCACCCAGCCCAGGGCGCCCACCGGCAAGAAGCACCCCCGTCCCTCCCGGTTCGACCGCGGGGTCGCCATGGGGCTCGCCGCCACGGAGTACGAACGGGTGGCCGACCTCCTCGACCAGCTCACTCCTGAGCAGTGGGCGGCCGACACCGACTGTCCCGGCTGGGACGTGCGCGCCATGGCGGGGCACATGCTCGGCATGATCCAGATGGTCGCGTCGCTCCGTGAGATGATCCGCCAGCAGGCGGCGTCGACCCAGCGGGCCAAGCGCGAGGGTGGGCTGATGATCGATGCACTCACTGCACTGCAGGTCGAGAAGAACGCCGCGCTTAAACCCGCTGACATCGCGTCCGAGGTCAGGAGACTCGCCCCCCGGGCGGTCCAGGGTCGGCGCCGACCACCCGCATTCATCCGCAACCGGGCCACGAAGGAGGAGACGGACGGTTGGTGGACGTTCGGCTACCTGTTTGACGTGATCCTGACTCGCGACCCGTTCATGCACCGCATCGACATCACCCGCGCAACCGGTGTGCCCATGCCCGCGACCGCCGAGCACGAGGGCGTCCTCGTGGATGACGTCGTGCGCGAGTGGGCCGAGCGCCACGGCTCGCCGTACACCCTCGAGCTCAGCGGACCAGCGGGCGGACGGTGGCAGGCGGGCGAGGGCGAGCATCTCGCGATGGATCCGTTCGAGTTCTGCCGCGTAGTGAGCGGGCGCGCACCGGCGCCTGGGCTGCTGACCATGCAGGTGCCGTTCTGAACGGCCCGGCTGCGGACTGGTCGACCTCAGCGCGTGTGGGAGTCGCCGGCGTACCTCGATTCGCCCTCGGCCCGTGCGAACGCCCAGCGCTCCTTCGTGACCGTCCAGTTCTTCGAGGTGGACCACAAGTTCGAGGTAGACGACGACGTAACCGTGTGCTGAACGATCGCGTGTAACGCAATACTGCTGCGAGGACGATTTCGGAGGAAGCCGTTGGCCTCGAGGTTGGGCGGTGGGCAGGCGATGTGCCGCGGTTGTGGTTGTGGTCGCCGCTCTCGTTCCGCCGCCAACTGCAACTTTGAGGGATTGTCGCTGCCTTGTGGCGCCGCGTTTAGCGTCCCGGGAGGTGTACACCCTGGTCGGTCATTGCGAGGATTTCCCATTGGAGATCCGCTCGTTCTCGGCCAAGGGTGAACCGGACCTCGTGGTAATCGACCCACGACCCGTCGGCTGGCACGAGCCGGTAGAGCGAGGTCACTTCAACAGATCCTGGCGCAAAATACGCCTGGTTTGCGGTGTGTTCGCTTTCGCCTGTTTTCAGTACTCGTGGGCGTCAGCGACCTGCAGGATGCGGGTCGTCGGTGCGCCGACAATGGCCGGAGCCTTGTCTGACGATGGCCAGACTTTGGTTTGAAGGATGTCGAGGAACGCGCCAGCATCCGCCGCGGTGTCGAAGTCGAGGTCCAGCATCACCTCGTGGTCGTCGTCGACAGGACGGAAGATGCGATAACGACGGACCCCGGAACGCTCCCGCCCGCCAGCGTCCTTGTCGAAGGCGCTCCTCCACAGACCGTAGTCACGCACCTCGAGCTCAACGCGCAGGGTGTCCATTGACCTCATCCTCCTCTCAGTTCCATAGCCGGGTATTCATTACTCGACTCATGTAATCACTACTTGGATACGCTACTCCTGTGGACCCCGGAGTCAAGAGTCGTCGGTACGATTCACCCCGCAGACGGGCACAGGCTCAAGCGACCCGCCAGGCAATCCTCGACGCGGCTCAACGGCTCTTCGAGAGGCAGAGCTACTCCGGAACCTCCATGCCGGCGATCGCTGAAGAAGCCGGCGTTGCCTTGAAGACGGTCTACATCTACTTCCAGACCAAGACCACGCTGGTACACGCACTGTGGGGCGCCCGTCTCGGCGACGACGAAGCAGAGATCCCTGTCCTGGAACGTGAGTGGTACCGCGACGTCGTCAACGAACCCGACCCTGAACGCAAGCTCCGTCTGGTCGCGGCCCAGGCGCACCGCGTCAAGGCCCGCTCGGGCGCGCTGCTGGAGATGATCCGCACCGCCGCGTCAGCCGATCCTGAGATCACGGCTCTCTGGGCAGACATCGAGGCGAAACTGCTCAACGTGCAGCGTGCCATCGTCGACCAGCTCCACGCCACCGGATCGCTCGCCCCATCCCTTGACGTCACCCGGGCGACAGACATTCTCTGGACTCTCAACCATCCCGACGTCTGGCAGCTTCTTGTGGTAGGGCGTGGCTGGACCGGCGAGGAGTACGAACGATGGCTCGGGGACATCTTCTGTGCACAACTCCTCGACGCACGCCGAGCGCCGACCGGATAGACGTACGCGCCGTCTGAGAGCAAGTCGCTCTGGCGCCTCACCGGAGTTCGACCCTCTGTCAATACGAGGAAGGACGCGCGCTCATCGGCACGACTGCGCGCTCTCCGCGGCAGATCCGGATGTTCGCCGTGGGGCTATTCCGTGCCGGCCGAGTGGGTTCTGCTTGTTGTGTCCATGGCTTTCCTGACATTTCGACGAGCTGTTGTGGCGTCCGTCGACGAGCTGGAGGCCCGAGATGTCCCTGACCGGTCCGTGCCTGATCCGCTCCCGAGGACCGTCCGGCGAGCCGGTGGTCCTGCTCGGGAGGCCGGCCAACGGATGATCGTGGCCAAGGTCCGGTTCGCCCCGGGCGCCCGCACCGCCTGGCACTCCCACGCCCTCGGCCAGACCCTGCACGTCACCCGAGGCGTGGCATGGGTGCACTCCCGCTGCGGCGAGAAGGTCCAGGCGCATGCTGGTCAGACCATCTACTGCCCACCAGTCGAGGAGCCGAGCACGTCACTGACGAGGAGTATCTGGCGTGACCACGCCGCGAAGCATTGAAGCAGCGGTCCGCGCCAATTACGAGGCACAGCGGGCGGCTATGGTCGCCGGAGACGCAGAGGCGCTAGGACAACTGCTCGCCAAGCACTTCACGCTGACCCACATGACCGGCTATGAGCAGCCGAAGACCGAGTGGCTGGCCGACGTCGCGTCAGGCGAGATGACCTACACGCGATGCAGGACGTCACGATCACCGTCGACCCGGACGATGAAAGCCCGGTCCTCACCGCCCGGACCCGGACCGAGGCCACCATCTGGGGCGGCCACGGCACCTGGCCGCTGCAGCTCGAGATCCACTACACGCCGACGGTGGGCGCTGGCTGGCGGCGTACACGATCGCCTCGACGTGGCGATGACACGATGACCTGAGGAGCCGAATCCTAGGGCTCATGGCTGAGGTGAACACCGATGACGGAGAGATCCGGCCCGCGCCACCAGCGGGCCACACGGTCACCACCTTTCGAGCTGCTCTTCGCCCCACGACTGCCCGCCGAGGTAGTCCTGCTCGTCCCCGAACCGGTCGCGCAGATACTGAGCAACGTCGAGGACGTCGCTGACGGCGCTGTCCAGCGTGAGCGTGCCGGTGGGCTCGGGCTGGTCGTGGGACTTGCCGCTGCTGCCCGCGCGGTAGCGCGATGCCCACGACGACGCCGCACGCTGCCGGCAGTGTTACCGCCACGGTCCGACGACGCGCCGGTCCAGGGGTCGAGCGTGTTTGTGTTCGACTTTGGGGGCCGTACGCGTCGGGGTCACTCCTCGGTCACGGGGCTCGGGCGGTGCCCGCGTTCCCCTGGTTGCGTCCGCCTGTCGCCGGGGCGCAAGGGGCTGAGTGCCACTCGGCGCGGGCTCTTCGTCCTGGCTCGGGCACGCCTCGGCTCGCCCAGGCCAAGCCCGCCGTCCAGCCAGGCGCCCGGCCGCCGGCAGGTGGGCCGGCCACCGCGTCTCCGGTGCCGGCCACGAGCCCGGCGATGACCGAGTTCGAGTTCCACATCTCACCGGTGCCCAGCTCGTCACGCCCCCAGACGGGCGTCGGGACCCGGGACACCAGGTCGAGGACGGCGGCGGCCCGGATGGGGTCCGTCGACACCCGCAGCGGGCTGTCGACCGCCTGGTCCTCGTCCGGAAGGACCCCGCCACGCCAGCAGCGCACCTCGTAGCGGAACCACCGGGAGACGCCGAGCACCGCGCTGCCCACCGCGCCTTCAGCAACCACGCCCCGCTCCGGCTCGGATCTGCTCCACACCGGGGCCACCTCGATCACGTGGGTGCAGCCGTCGACGTACACCTTCAACGCCGAGTGGTAGAGGTCAAAGGGGCGCCGCCCCGTCCGGTGAGCTGCCCACCTCTCGTAGAGCCGCCCGCACAGACGAACTACCCCGGAGCCGTCGGCGCCAAGGGGGAGCCAGTACAGGTCGATCCAGGCTCGCGGATCTCGGCACCTGGTCATGACTTCAGGGTTCGCGGCCGCGCGGCGCCCCGGGAGAGGCGAACTGCCCGTGCTTTGGGACCTTCTACACCTTGCTTCTTTGGTCGCCGCGCGTCGACCACCCCGCTGAGCGGCCTTGGTCCTACTGAGGGGCGACGTTCGGCTCCTGTGGGTCTTGCGATGCCAGTCGACACTTGACATGGGGGCGGCGCCCTCGGCGCCCTGCCAGGTGATCGGCGAGACGGAAGGAGGCCCGATGGGCAACGAGCTGGCCTACCATGACGGGTCACGACGAGCCAGCGCGGGCATCACGCCCGATCGCCAGCTGCGCCCCTTCGGTCAGATGCTGCTCGTCCTGGCGGCCGCCCTAGCAGCGAACACGATCGTCGGGCCGCTGATCACCGGGTGGGTCTCGTACTCGATCTCGGAGTCGCTGCTCAACCAGCTGCTCGGACTGGAAGCCGTGACGATCCTTCTGGTCGTCCCGACGACTGTCGCCGCGGCCGCGCTGGCGCTCAGGTCGAACCCGCTGGCGCCGGTGCTCGCGTTCGGACCCGCCGCGTACTCGGCGTACATGTTCATCCAGTACGTCGTCGGGCCGGAGTACGCGACGTACTCGATCCTCGTCATCGCCCACGTCGCCGTGGCCAGCCTGGCCGGCATCCTCACGTTGTGGAGCTGGCACCTCAGCTCGCTAAGCCCACTGGCAGTGATCCTCATCATCGCCAACATCGGCACCGCGGTGGCACTGTTTCCCGTCCTCAAGCGGCAGCACGAAGGTCTGGCCCTCGGTTACGTGACCGCTCGGGTTACGGAATGCGTCTTCATCGGCGTCGGCATCCTCAGCGTCCTCACGATCGTGACCTTGCGGCAGGACTTCTCGGGAGCCGGCGATGCGGAGAGTGCCGCTCTAATGACGGTCGGCCACGCGCTCGTCGCCCTCCAGGAATGGACGTTCCTGCTCGGCCCCGGCTTCGTCGTCGGCGTCGGGAACCGTCTCATCCTGGGCTACCTGATGTACCGGTCCGGTCTGGTGCCGCGGGGCATGGCCCTTCTGGGTCTGGTCGGCGGCCCCCTGATCTGCGTTTCGGGAGCCGCCATCCTGCTCGGGATCATCGAGGCAGGCTCCGCGTGGCAGCTGGTCTCGACCATCCCAGAGTTCTTCTGGGAGCTCAGCCTCGGTGTGTACCTCATCGTGAAGGGCTTCAAGCCCTCGCCCGTCACCGCTGGGATGGTGGACGGAGGATGATCGCCGTCGAGTCGGTCACCAGGACCTACGGAGCCTTCACCGCCGTAGACATCGTCAGCTTCACAGCCCAGCCGGGTAGCGTGACCGGATTTCTCGGGCCTGACGGCGCCGGGAAGTCGACCACCATGCGGATCATCGTCGGGCCCACCCGAGGCACGTCGGGCACCGCCACCGTCGCCGGGCACAGCTACGCGGACCTGCCACGCCAGCGCGTCGAGGAGAGGCTGGAGCTGGTCAGCCTCACGCCGGAGGAGGCGTCCCGGCGAGTCCGCGACTATTCCCTGGGGATGCAGCGGCTCGGCATCGTGACCGCGCTGATCGGTGAGCCGGAGGTTCCGATCCTCGACGAGCCGGCCAACTTTCTCGACCCGGCCGCCGAGATCTTCGGTGCCCCGATCAGCCTCGTGCTGGCACGCGTGACCGCCGACGCCTGAAGACGGGCTGACTTGACGTCCACCGCCCAGGCCTGGCCAGGATGGGCAACGCCACGCCCGCGTGGTCACCGTCTCCTCCCACGCCCACGCGCAGGGCAGGATCGACTTCGACGACCTCCAGGGTGAGCGTTCCTACGCAGGGGCGCGTGCCTACAACCAGTCCGAGCTGAGCCGGGGCCTGTCGGGCTCGGCTTCTCACAGCGGGAAACTCCTCTCACGGAACGGAGCCCAGGGCTCCGGGTCGAGCCACCGCAGGCGAGGGTCAGGCATTGACGTCCGAGGGGTGCGTCGCAAGGGGTGTGACCGCGATGTCCATGTAGGGGAACAGCGGCAGCCCGGACAACACTTCGTGCAGCTCGTCGTTGCTGGCGACGTCGAGGATCGAGACGTTCGAGTACTCACCCACGATGCGCCAGATGTGCGGCCACGTGCCGGAACGCTGCAGATCCTGGCTGTAGGCCCGCTCGCGGGCGACGATCTCGGCACGCACGTCGGGGTCGAGGTCCTGCGGGAGACGGACGTCCATCCGCACGTGGAACAGCACGGTTGACCCTCCTCAGGCCTTGTCGAGGGCGAAGTCGTAGTTGACCCGGTTGCCCTCGCCGCTCTCGGCGGGCTGGACGTCCAGTAGTAGCTCCGGCTTCACCGCCGAGGCGATGTCGTCGTCGTTGTGCGGGTCGCCCGGGAAGTAGAGCTGGGTGGTGACCAGCTGGTGGCCGGGCGCCGACACCTTGAGGTGCAGATGGGCAGGGCGCCAGGCGTGCCAGCCGGCTGCCGCGATCAACTTGCCGCAGGAGCCGTCGGTCGGGATCTGGTACGGCGCCGGCTCGAGCGTGTGGATCCGGAAGTTGCCCTCGGAATCGGCCACGACGGTGCCGCGAAGATTCCACTCGGGGATGTTCGGGGCGAACTGCGAGTAGAAGCCCTCGGCGTCCGCGTGCCAGATCTCCACCTTCGCGTCCGGCAGCGGGGTGCCGTCGATGTCGGTGACCTGTCCCTGGAAGAGCAGCGGGGTGCCGGGCTCGTCGTCACGCATCGACAACGTGGCTTCGCCGAGGGACTCGGGCGCGCCCGGGACGTAGTAGGGGCCTTCGATGGTGCCTTTGCTGCCGCCACGGTCCTCGTTGGCGACCTCCTCGACGACGTGCTCGACCCACACGTCGAGGAAGAGTGGCCACTCGCCGTCCTGACCGACCTTGATCATCCATGCCTTGAGGGCGTTGTACTCGTCGTAGGTCACCTTGTGCTTGCGGATGGTGGTGTGCAGGGCGTCGAGCACCTCGCGGGCGAGGGCGTCGACGCGCTCCGGCGGGGTGTCTGCCGCATCGGCCAGCTTGTCGGACGTGAAGCGTTCGGTGGCGGACGCGCCGGAGGCGGCCGCGGTCGTGGTGTCGGTCATGACGGTTCTCCTTGATTCGGTGTTGCTCGGGTCGGTGGGGGGGTCAGTCCTGGCGGTAGTGGGCGAGCTTGTCGGGATCCACATCGACCCCCAGCCCGGCGCCCGGACGGATGGTGAGCTCGCCGTCACGGATCTCCAGCGGCTCGATGAGCAGGTCGTCGCTCATGTCGAGGAAGTTGGAGAGCTCGCCCGCACGGCGCGAGGTCAGCTCGAAGGCAGCGCCGAAAGCCACAGTGGCCATGGAGCCGAGCTGACCGTCGATCTGGTTGCCCATCACGACCTCGAGACCGAGCCCCTCGGCGAGGTGGTGGACCCGGCGACTCTGGGTGAAGCCGGTGCGGGCGGTCTTGATGCTGATCGCGGTCGCGGAGCCGCCGAGCACCTCACGGGTGACCTCGGCGGCCGTCGGCACCGACTCGTCGGCGATGAAGGGAACGTCGAGCTGCTGGACGAGCCAGCGGCGGCCGAGCACGTCGTCTGCGGGGCAGAGCTCCTCGGCGAAGGTCAGTCCGAGGTCGGACATCTCCTTCATGGCGCGGGCCGACTCCGACGCCGACCAGCCCCGGTTTCCGTCGACATAGAGCTCGACGCCGTCGCCAAGGCCCTCGCGCAGCGCGCGCACCACGGCGGTGTCGAGGGTGAAGGGGCGGCGCCCAACTTTCACCTTGAAGGTCGTGATGCCGTACGTGTCGCGCATTCGCTCGGCCTCGGCCACCATCGCGGCCGGGGCGTCGAAGCCCAGCATGTGCGAGACGCGCATGCGGTCGCTGTAGCCGCCGAGCAGCTCGGTGACCTGATAGCCCAGGGTCTTGCCCATCGCATCCCAGATGGCCATGTCCAGGCTGGCCTTGGCGACCGGGTTGGCCACGGTGCGATTGAGCCGGGTCTGGATCTGCTCGCGCTCCATGAGGCCGAGACCGATCACGGCGGGGGCGAAGATCGTCTCGATCACGGCGATCACGCCGGCCTGGGTCTCGCCGTACGTGAAGGGACGCGGCGGCGCCTCCGCGACGCCGACGATGCCGTCGTCGGTGTGCACCCGCACGAGCACGTGCTCGGCGACGTGGATCTCGCCGCTCGCGAACTTGAGTGGCTTGGAGTAGGGGATGGCGAAGGGGATCGCCTCCACCTGGGTGATCTTCATCGGCTTACCTCGGAGAAAGTGGCGGACACGGCAGGGGAGTTGATGAACACGCCAGCGTCGTCGAGCGTGGCCAGCACGGTGCGCACCAGGGGGGATGTGGAATCTGCCCGCCAGGCGAGGGCCAGCTCGATGGTCGCCGCGTCGACGACGTCGCGGAAGACGACGCCGACCAGCGGCATGGCGCGGACGGAAGCGGGAGTGAGGGCGATGCCGAGCCCGGCCGCGACGAGGGCCAGGAGTACGGCGGTGCCCGGCGCCTCGTGCTCCACGCGCGGGGCGAAGCCGGCCTCCCTGCAGCTGCGCACGACGGCCTCGTTGACTGCGGAGTGGGAGTCGGCGTAGGCCACGAAGTCCTCGGTGCGCAGGTCGGCCATGGCGACGACGGGTTCGGTCGCGAGACGATGGTCTGCGGGAACGGCGAGAACGAGCGGCTCGACCTCGATGGTGCGCAGGGACAGGTCGTCACCCGTCGTCGGCGGCCGCAGCACACCCAGGTCGAGGCTGCCGTCGCGCAGCCGTGTGGACTGGGCGGGGGTGAGCAGGTCTGCGTGGACCTCGAGGGCGATGTCGGGGAGGTCCCGCGTCAGGGTGCGGGCGATCCGGGGGAGCTGGGTGAACGCCGCCGTCCCGGTGAAGGCGATCCGGACCAGGCCGAGCCGGCCGTGGGCAATCCGTTGCACGCTCCGGACGCTGTCGTCCACCGCGCCCAGCACGCGCTGGGCCTCCGCGAAGAGGAACTCGCCGGCGGGCGTCAGGCTGACCTGACGCGTGGTGCGGTTGAAGAGCCGGGTGCCGAGCTCGCCCTCGAGCTGGCGAATGGACTGGGACAGGGCCGGCTGCGCCATGTGCAGGCGCTCCGCTGCGCGGCCGAAGTGGCTGGTCTCCGCCACCGCGGCGAAGTAGCGCAGGTGTCGCAGCTCCATGTCGCCTCCCTTGCTGGTTCGAGTCCGTGTGGTCGCCGTCACCACCGATTGATTCACGGTACGTACGGATATTGAGCCGGCACAAGGTCCAATTTCCGACTGATTGATAAGCAGCAGCAATCAATACCCCCCTAGGTCGGCCCTAGGCATTGGCCTCGTGTGACGGTCGCCACTCGGTGGCAGGGTTCCGGGAACCACCACCCGGATTGCCCTGGAGGAACCATGACCGAGACCCTCGCCTCGCGCGCCGCCCATGTGCAGTCAGTGCTCGCCGATGCCGTTGTGGACGACGCCGAGGCCGGCGTCTATCGCGCAAACCGGCGGATCTTCGCCGACGAGGAGATCTTCGAGCTGGAGATGAAGCACATCTTCGAGGGCAACTGGATCTACCTTGCCCACGAGTCGCAGGTCCCCGACAGCGGCGACTACTTCACCACCTACATCGGGCGACAGCCCGTCGTCATCACCCGTGACAGCAAGGGCGACCTGCACCTGCTCATCAACGCGTGTGCGCACCGCGGTGCGATGCTCTGTCGACGCAAGACCGACAACCGTCCGACCCTGACCTGCCCCTTTCACGGCTGGACCTTCCGCAACGACGGCACCCTGCTCAAGGTCAAGGACCCCGAGGGCGCCGGCTACCCGAGCACCTTCGACAAGGACGGCTCGCACAACCTGACGAAGGTGGGCGCCTTCGGCAACTACCGCGGCTTCCTCTTCGGCAGCATCAACCCCGACGTCGTACCGATCGAGGAACACCTCGGCGACACCACCAAGGTGATCGACATGCTGGTCGACCAGTCGCCCGACGGGCTCGAGGTGCTGCGCGGCAGCTCGACGTACACCTATGACGGCAACTGGAAGGTGCAGGCCGAGAACGGCGCCGACGGCTATCACGTCACCGCGACGCACTGGAACTACGCCGCCACCACCTCGCGCCGCAACACCGGTGAGTCCACGAACGCCACCAAGACCCTCGACGCCGGCAGCTGGGGCAAGTCCGGAGGCGGCTACTGGTCCTACCCCAACGGCCACCTGTGCCTGTGGACCTGGGCGGGCAACCCGGCGGACCGCCCGTTGTGGGACCGGATGGACGCCCTCAAGGAGAAGTACGGCGACGCCAAGGGCGAGTTCATGGTCAGGGGCAGCCGCAACCTGTGCCTCTACCCCAACGTGTACCTGATGGACCAGTTCTCCACCCAGATCCGGCATTTCCGACCGATCTCGCCGGACCAGACCGAGGTCACCATCTACTGCATCGCGCCGAAGGGCGAGAGCGCCGAGGCCCGCGCGTGGCGGATCCGTCAGTACGAGGACTTCTTCAACGCGTCCGGGATGGCCACGCCCGACGACCTGGAGGAGTTCCGCTCCTGCCAGCTCACCTTCCAGGCCACCGCCGTCCCGTGGAACGACATGAGCCGCGGCGCCGAGCACTGGCTGTCCGGCCCCGATGAGGTGGCGCTGACGCTCGACATGCCCGGCGTGATCTCCGCCGGGCTCAAGAACGAGGACGAAGGGCTCTACCCCGTCCAGCACGGCTACTGGCTGAAGACGATGCGCGCTGCGCTCGCCAAGGAGGAGCAGGCATGAGCACCACCCAGGAAGCACCCAGCACCCTGATCACGCAGAACGCGATCGAGCAGTTCCTCTACCGCGAGGCTCGCCACCTCGACGACCGCGAGTTCGAGAAGTGGCTGGAGTGCTACGCCGACGACGTCGTCTACTGGATGCCCGCGTGGGGGGACGACGACCTGCTCACCGAGGACCCGCGGCGCGACATCTCGCTGATCTACTACGGCAACAAGGGTGGTCTGGAGGATCGAGTCTTCCGGATCCGGACCGAGCGGTCGAGCGCGACGTCGATCCCGGAGCCACGAACCAGCCACAACATCAGCAACGTCGAGGTCATCGAGCGTCGCGGCGACCTGGTCGACGTGCGCTTCAACTGGCACACGATGTACTTCCGCTACAAGACGATCGACCCCTACTACGGGACGACCTTCGTGACCCTGGACTTCTCCGGGGACACGCCGCTGATCCGCCGCAAGACCGTGGTGCTGAAGAACGACTACATCCACCACGTCGTCGACGTCTACCACTTCTGAGTCGGGGTCGATCGTCATGAGCCACCAGGTTGCCCTCGCCTTCGAGGACGGCGTCACCCGCTTCATCCATTGCGAGCCCGACCAGACCGTCGCCGACGCGTCCTACCGCGCCCGGATCAACATCCCGCTGGACTGCCGAGACGGGGCCTGCGGGACCTGCAAGGCCTTCTGCGAGTCGGGTGACTACGACGGCGGCACTTACATCGAGGACGCCCTCACCGCCGATGAGTCCGCCCAGGGGTATGTGCTGCCGTGCAGCATGAAGCCGCGCGCGGACCTGGTGCTCCAGATCGCCAGCACCTCCGCGATCGCGAAGACGCAGGCCGCGACGTTCGAGGCCACCATCACCGGCCTCGACCGGCTCTCGTCCACCACCGTGTTGCTCACCCTGGAGACCCCGGGGCGCGACCAGCTGGTCTTCCTGCCGGGCCAGTACGTCAACATCGCGGTGCCCGGCACGGAGGAGTCCCGCTCCTACTCCTTCAGCAACGCGCCTGACGACAAGGCGCTGACGTTCCTGGTCAAGCTCACCCTGGGTGGCGTCCTGTCTACGTGGCTCACCGAGCGGGCGTCTGTCGGCGACGCGGTTACCTTCACCGGACCCAACGGCAGCTTCTTCCTGCGCGAGACCGAGCGTCCCGTGCTGCTGCTCTCCGGCGGCACCGGGCTGGCGCCGATCCTGGCGATCCTGCGCAAGCTGCGCAAGGACGGTAGGTCACGACCGGTGCACCTGGTGCACGGCGTCAGCTCCGACGACGACCTCGTCGAGCTCGACACGCTGCGCGACATCGCCGGTGATCTCCCCGGCTTCACTTGGGACCACTGCGTCTCCGACCCGGCGAGCACCGCCGAGCACCGGGGGTACGTCACCGCCCTCATCAGCCCCGAGCACCTCTACGACGGCGACGTCGCGGTCTATCTCTGTGGCCCGCCGGCGATGGTCGAGTCGGTGCGTCAACACTTCGCGTCCTCGGGCGTCGAGCCGACGGGGTTCTACTACGAGAAGTTCGCGCTCACGGGCACGGCCCCGGCCGCTGAGGTCGAGACCGGCGATGGCGAGCCCGTGGCCGGGCCTATGGTGCTCGCCTTCCTCGCGGCCACCGCATCTGCCCGGCTGGGTCGGTTGCTGCCACCGATCCTGGCGGCCCTCGTCATCGGAGTCGGCGTGGTGCTGGCCACCGGACGCCTGGCGTCCGGCAGCACGACCGGGCCATGGCTGGCCCAGCCGGTCCTGCAGGCGCCTGAGTTCACGTGGGCTGTTGCCGTGGAGCTCGTCGTACCGCTGGTGATCACCGTGCTCGTCGTCCAGAACGGCCAAGGCATGGCCGTCCTGCACGGAGCGGGACACCGGCCGCCGATGTACTTCGTCACGATCGCCTGCGGCCTCGTGTCACTTCCGGCCGCGGCAGTCGGCGCGATCTCGACCTGCCTCACCGGGCCCACCAACGCACTGCTGACCGCGTCGGGGGCACCGCGCCGGCACTACGCGGCCGCCATCTGGTGCGGTCTGCTGGCGATCGTCTTCGGTTCCTTCGCGCCCGGCATGGTGCGACTGATGCTGGGGATGCCGGAAGCGTTCGTGGCCGCGCTGGGCGGCTTGGCGATGCTGCGCGCGCTGCAGGGGGCGTTCCTGACGGCGTTCTCCGGACGGTTCGTCATGGGCGCGCTGGTGACCTTCCTGGTCACCGTTTCCGACCTGCAGCTGCTCAACATCGGCTCGGCCTTCTGGGGCCTGGTCGCGGGACTGGTGGTGGCCCGCCTGGTCGAGCCCAGCGACTTCGGGAGCCGCTAGGACGACGACTCAGGCACCGTCGGCCACGTCGAGGACGCCCAATCGGTGATCACGCGCCGTACGACGGCACGGCCGGTGAGCGGCCGGTCGCAGGCCGCGACCAGCTTGGGGGCGCCCGTCTTGGTCAGGTGAGCCGTCAACACCATGACGCGCCCAGCGCCGCTGACGACGTCCATCGCCCACCCATGCCCTTGACCATCGAGCCGGGCACTCGCCAGTGCGCCAGGTCGCCCGCGGCCGAGACTGCATGCCGCCGAACACGTTGACATCGATGTGTCCACCGCGGACGGAGATCGACACGACTGCGGTCGGTCGTTGGCGGAATGACACTCGCGATGCACAACACCACGCGCCTCTCGCCCACGCGGCCGGGCCGGCCTCGGGGCCCGTCTTGCCGCTGCGCGCCCGGGGACCACGTCCCTCACCGGTCTGGGAGGATGGGCGACGTGACCGAGCGGGTCTGGTTCCCCAGCACGAGCGGACCCAGGCTTGCGGGTCTGATCGACCATCCCGAGGGCCTGATCCGGGGCTGGGGCGTGTTCTCCCACGGCTTCACGCTGGGCAAGGACAGCCCGGCTGCCAGCCGGATCTGCAAGCAGCTGGCCAGCGAGGGCATCGGGATGCTGCGCTTCGACAACCTCGGGCTCGGCGACTCCGAGGGCGACTGGGGCGACGGGTCGTTCTCGCACAAGGTCGCCGACACCGCGCAGGCGGTGCGGTTCATGAACGAGTCCGGCCGCGAGGTGCGGCTCCTGGTGGGGCACTCCTTCGGCGGGGCGGCGGTCATCGCCGCGGCCCACGAGGTCGACTCGGTGCGCGCGGTGGCGAGCATCGGCGCGCCGTACGAACCCGGCCACGTCGAGCACAACTACGACGTCCTCGTGGAACGGATCCTCGCCGACGGCGAGGCGCCCTTCCTCGTCGGTGGCAAGGCGCTCACCCTGCGGCGGCACTTCATCGAGGACGTGCGCGCGGCGGACCTGCACGAGCAGATCCGCACGCTGCACCGGGCGCTGCTGGTGATGCACTCCCCGACCGACAACACGGTGGGCATCGCGAACGCGAGCGAGATCTTCCGGGCGGCGCGGCACCCGCGCAGCTTCGTGTCGCTGGAGGGCGCCGACCACCTGCTCACCGGCCGCAACCAGGCCAAGCGGGCGGCCCGCATCATCAGCGCCTGGGCCGATCCCTACCTTGCGACCGGTGACGCCCAGGCGCGCTGATACGTGACCTGCACAAACTGCCGGCCCAGCCCCTTCGACCGCAAGCCGACTGGGGGACTCAGCTTGAGAACGGTGTCTACGGTCCGGGTACCACCACCTCAGGCGCTGAACAGTGCCTCCTGTCGAGGCGCAAGCTCGACGAGGTCTTGGTCGACGTCAGCAGCTCGTGAGGATGACGAGTCGCTGGGTGGCTCGGGTCATCGCGACATAGCGGTCGACCGCTCCTTCGATGCCCTTCCCGAACGCCTCTGGGTCGATGAGGACGACCAGGTCGAACTCGAGCCCCTTCGACAGCTCCGGGGTCAGCGATCGGACGCGGGACGTCGCCCCGAACGTGGGGTCACCGATGACGCAGGCGATCCCGTCGGCATGCGCGGCGAGCCAGGTGTCCAGGATCTTGTCCCGATCCGTGGTAGATCCGTGTCCGACGGGGACGTTGCTGCTGCGGATGGAGGTCGGCACGTTGGCGTCCGGGAGCGCGGCCCTGATGACCGGCTCGGCTTCCGCCATGACCTCTTCCGGCGTCCGGTAGTTGATGCTCAGGGAGGCTAGGTTGATCCGGTCGAGCCCGACCCGCTCGAGCCGTTCCTGCCACGTCTCCGTGAACCCGTGCCTGGCCTGCGCACGGTCCCCGACGATGGTGAAGCTCCGGGACGGGCAGCGGAGCAGCAACATCTGCCACTCTGCGTCGGTCAGTTCCTGGGCCTCGTCCACGACGATGTGCGCGAACGGACCCGCGAGCAGGTCCGGTTCGGCGCTGGGTAGTGCGGCTTCGTCGACCAGGCGGTCCTGCAGGTCCTGCCCGCGCAGCATCGACATCACCAGCATGTCGGAGTCGTCGGCCGCGACCAGGTCGTCGACGACCCGGTCCATGAGCTCCCGTTCAGCCGCGACGGTGGCCGCCTGCCGACGCCGACGGCGTGACGCGTCCGCGTCGCCGAGCCGTTGCCGGGCTGCGTCCAGGAGAGGCAGGTCGGACACCGTCCAGGCCCGGGCGTCCCCGCGCTGCAGCTTCTTGACCTCATCGGCGTTGAGCCAGGGAGCGCACATGCGCAGGTAGGCGGGCACCTCCCACAGGTCTCCGACGAGGTCAGTCGCTTCGAGCAGCGGCCACGCTCTGTTGAAGGTGTCGACCAGTTCCGTGTTTCCCACGAGCGACCTGCGGAGCAGGTCAGCCGATACGTCACCGTCGTCGTCGTGCTTGTCCATCAGGATCGTGAGCAGCTCGTCCCAGACCTGGTCGCGCGCCTCGTTGTGCGGAGTGCCGGGTGCCGGTGCCTCGAACGCCTCGGCCCAATCGGCGGCGCTGAGCCAGATGTCGGACCAGTGGGTCTCGACCGTCATCCCCTTGGTGGGCGGCTCCTCGTAGAACCTGACGGCTGGCTCGATCGCCTTCACCATAGCCGCGGACGACTTCAGGAGGGCCACGTTCGGGTCGGCCTCGATCGCCGCTACGGCTCCCTCGGGGATGAGGTCCCGCAGGGTGCAGGTCTGCACGCCCTCCTCTCCGAGGCTGGGGAGTACGTCGGCGACGTAGGCCAGGTAGGGCTGGTGCGGACCGACGAACAGCAGGCCGCCCCGGCGGTGACCGAGGCGAGGGTCGGAGTAGAGGAGGTAGGCGGAGCGGTGCAGAGCGACGACGGTCTTCCCCGTGCCCGGGCCACCCTCGACGACGAGGGCGCCGCGGGATCCCGCGCGGATGCAGGCGTCCTGGTCGGCCTGGATGGTGCCGAGCACGTCTCGCATCCGGGTCGACCGGTGGGCGCCCAGGCTGGCGATGAAGGCGGACTGGTCGTCGAGCGCGGCGTGCCCTTCAAACCCGCCCGAGGTGAACACCTCGTCCCAGTAGTCCCTGATCCGGCCGCGGGTCCAGCGATACCTGCGGCGGCTTGCCAGACCCATCGGGTTGGCGTGGGTCGCTCCGAAGAACGGCTCAGCCGCGGGGGAGCGCCAGTCGAGCAGCAGCCGACGACCCGCGCTGTCCGTGAGGCCAAGTCGTCCGACGTACACGGGCTCGGGGTTGTCTGTGCTGACGATGCGTCCGAGGCACAGGTCCAAACCGAAGCGACGCAGGGCGCGCAGGCGAGCGGTCAGCCGGTGGATCTCCATGTCCCGCTCCATCGCCTCTTGGCCTATGCCGCCGGGCGCGTTGCGCGCGGCATCGAAACGCTCGGACAGGTCGGCGATCGACTGCTCGAGGCTCTCCGCGATGGCCGCGAAGTGCTGCTCGTCGCCGGCGATCAGCGTCGGGTCGGCCTTGGGGGTGAGGTGGTCGGGAAGCTCAAACACGCTGGTAGTCAGGGGGTTCACGTCATCAGCTCCGATCGAGCGGCAGCGTTGCGGCCACCGTCGCCCCGTCGGTGCGGATCGTGCCGACCTCGGCGAGCCGCTCCGCGCAGTCCGGCGGCACGCACACCCGCACCTCCACGCCGAGTGCCCGCAACCGCACCGCGAGTCCCACCAGCGGTTCGACGTCTCTGCGCGACCCATACGTCGACAACAACACCCGCATTTCGTGACTCCCATATCCCTAGGTTCTGGCCTCGGCCAGCGATTCTGGGCCACGACCCGGGTCTTGCCGCAAGCCCCCCAGTGCGCTATACGTTGGGAGTGGAAGGGAGTGCGTACTCTCCTTTTCCCTAGATCGCCCGCTGTGGACGGGCAACCTCCTCGCGGAGCGGGGGCGCGCCGTGGGCCTAGGGACGTAGCCGCAGAACGAGAAGTCCATCGAGGGTCAAGATGGCGTTGGCGAAATCGGCGCCCGCTCGGTCAAGGGTCGCTGTGTCTGGGGCTGATGGGTTCCTGACGTGGTAGAGGTGGAACAGGCGCCACGGCCAAGCATTGATGTGCATGCGTTTGAGCAGGGTCGAGGGGCGCTGCTTCCATGCCCCTCTTCCAGAGATCGTGGCCACGAGTTGTCGCACGAATGCGTTGACCACGTCGGGGAGGCTTGGCTCTTAGAGGCGCTTGCAGTACGTCGAGGTGGTTCTGCCAGGACCGGCGTGGATCGTAGGTCTGCAGAAGGGCCGCGTCATGGGCGAAAACGAGCGGGCGTAGGCACTGCCGGTTCCGGTGATCCTTTGGATGGTGACGCGTCCTCCGCCCCGAACCGAGGCCATCAGGATCGGTGCCACATCCTCTGGAGGAGCATAGAAAGACGCTCGATCAGCCGGCACGGACTGTCGGGCGATCGCGTGACCTCTGCCACCCGGCGCCGTTACCGACGCTCGGTAGCCGCTGGTTTCAGGTCGGAGAACAGGTCAGACTCGTCGACCGCCTGCACGGGACGCGAATCAGGGGGCTGAACCACGGAGCCAGCGAACCCAGGGCCCGGGCTGGGAGCGGTGTGGTCCCGCCAAGAGACAGCTGCCGCATTGGCCAGACGATCCGCAGCCTCGTTCAGCTCGTGGCCCGAGTGGCCCTTCACCCAAACGAACTCCACCCGGCGACCGCGCATCGCCTCGTCGAGTGCCTTCATGATCTCGACGTTGAGGACTGCCCTCCCGTCGCCCTTCCTCCACCCCCGCCGCTTCCAGCCTGGCCTCCATTTGGTGATCGAGTTGATGACGTAGGTGCTGTCGCAGTAGACGAGAAGGTCGTCAGCAAGGTGGGCGGTCTGGTGGAGAAGGTCGAGCACGGCGGTCAGCTCCGCCATGTTGTTCGTTGCGTGGGCCCAGCCTCCGACCGCCCAGCACTCCTCGTCGACATACCAACCCCATCCAGAAGGGCCAGGGTTGCCGAGCGCTGAACCGTCCGCCGCCGCGATGATCGTCACGGATCGCATCCTGCCATCACGGCAAGCGGTTGAGCGGGACATCCTCGTTCGGGTGCTCTTCGCACTCGACGTCTGGCCGAAGGAGTGACACGTTAGGAATGTGATGCGTCCCCCTCCTCCGGTTCTGGCGATCGCCGCGGCCATCGCGCAACGTTCGCTGACAAAGGGTGCGCAGCCGCCGACTGCTGCCCGTGCCGCGGCGGCAGGAGCGACCGCAGCAGTCTCCGGGACGCTTGCGGCCGCATCGGCCCGACAGTTCCGTCGTCAGGGCACAACGGTCGAGCCGTTCCACCCCGCCCGGGCTTCTGTCCTGGTGACGACCGGCGCGAACGCTGTGAGCCGGAATCCTATGTACGTCGGCCTGGCGGGGCTGCTTGTCGCCAACGCGGTGCGACGCGGGTCCTGGATGGCGCTTCTCCCGGTGGCCGCCTTCACACTCGTGATCGACCGGCTGCAGATCGCGGCGGAGCAGTCCGCGTTGCTCGCGAAGTTCGGAGCCGACTATGAGGCCTATCGCGCAACTGTGCCGCGGTGGCTGGGGCGCAGATCGCTCGCGCCACGGACCCCGACCCTTGGGGGATGAGCATTGTGCTCACGTCACTGCACCGGAGTCGTCGGCCGAGACGGAGACGCTGACAAGCCCTCTACGACCCCCGTACAGATCGACACCCTCTGCTCACGCCGCGGTTGTCGTGGCGTCCGCTCATCGGCATAACAAGCGTGAGCGTGCGTTCGAGTGCACTACGTGGCGTCGCTCCCGTCAGCGCAGGAAGATCCCGGCGTAGGGCTTCGGGTCGAAGTAGGTCGTCTTCGGCGGCATCACCTCGCCGCGGTCGGCGATCTCCATGAGTTGCTCGAGAGTCGGTGGCCGCAGCGCGAAGAGGGCACCGCCGTCCTGGTCGCAAGCCCTCGCGAGCTCGCTTAGTGGTGACAGATCAGGGGCGATCTCCAGCCGCGCGGCCGGCAAGGCGCCGAGCAACGGCTCCAGGACCTGACCGTTCAGGATCGCGACGTCGAGGCCCGTCGCACCGGGCTGCCGTTTGCCCGTGTAGGAGGCGCTGTACCAGTGACCGTCGACGTACATCCTGAAGCAGCCGGTTGCGTCGTCCGGGTACGCGATGTCGCGGACTTCGAACGCATCGGACAACAGCGCCAACAGTGCGTCGGGGTGAATAGGGCCGGCGACTCTGCGGTGGAAGGCCAGCAGCCGTAGGCCGTTGATCGGGTAGATGGCGCACATCAAGCCGGCGTCGGGCGGTCGTCCGGCCTGGCGCCACACGCTGAGACTGGCGGCAACGCGATGGTGCCCGTCGGCGATGTAGTGCACGGCTCGACTCAGTTCCTCGGAGAGCACTCTGCTCGCGGGTTCGGTTAGGCGCCACACGGTCTGCTCCCATCCGTCTGGTCCGGTGAACCGGGTGACCGGCTGGCTGCGGAGGCTCTCGGCCATCGCTGCGCCGACCGCTGGCCCGGGCCGGTGCAGGAGCGCTACCAGCTCGGACCGCACGGCTGCTGATGCGAAGTGGTTTACGAGGTCCTCGACCCGGTCGGGTTGCACCGCTTCGTGACCCCGCACCTGCCCGTCGACGAACGCTTGGGCGCGAACGTCACCCACCACACCGACGTGCTGGTCATCGCCACGCCGCAACCTGTAGATGTACAGGGCCGCCGCCGCCGCGTGGTAGTCGTCGAAGCTGATCACCCCCGAGGGTCCTTGGCGGGCATCGGGATCAGCGGGGCGCTTGGCCGAAAGCGTTTCGAGCATCGGGGAGACGTTCTGTGCGGCGCATTCCTGACGGACGATTCGGGCGCGAAAAGGCCGTACGACCTCGGTCACGTGCTTCTGTCCCATCGTCCGGTCACACTCCGTCACTGTGCAACTGGAAACGGCGTGGCGGACGCGCCGAGGACGTTGGGGACTGCGCCGATCTGGTCGAGCAGCTCTTGCGGGAGAGATCCTGCGACGTCGATGGATGCCACCGCGGCCTCCCCGCCTCGAAACACCCGGTTCTCCATGTGCTCGACGTTCAGTCTGGCCACACTCAAGAGCTCCAGGACGCGCGCGAGCACGCCGGGCCGATCAAGGTGACGGACGGTCAACGTGACGGACCCGAGCCGACCGGGCTCCAGGTTCACGCAGTTGCACGCCTCACCCTCGGTGAACGCGTCGACGATCTCCACCACGCCGGCGGCAGTGGCGAGTTGTGCCTGCCTGGTGGAGGCGCCGATGTGGTGGGTTCCTACGACATTCGGGTGCCGGGCCAGCGCAGAGTCCCAAGAGGCTGAGCCGCTGCGGGGTTCATCCGGGTAGACGTCCAGGCCAGCACGGACCGATCCGGCATCAAGTGCCTCGAGCAGGGCAGCCTCGTCGATGACGTCGCCCCGTGAGGTGTTGAGCAGGATCGCGCCAGTGCGCATCCGGCTGAGGAAGGACTCGTCGACCATTTGCCGTGTGTCTGCGGTGGACGGCACATGCAGAGAGACGATGTCGGAGGTAGAGATCAGCTCCGGGAGGGTGGGGCACAGGGTGATCCCGAGCTTGGCGGCCCGTGTCTCGACATCCGCCTTGCGACGTTTCTCCAAGGCCTGAACCTTGATACCGAATGACGCGGCCCGCTCGGCTACGCACAATCCGATCGAGCCGAGGCCCACGATGCCCAGAGTCTTGCCGAGCAGACCGGCGGCCTTGCTGTAGGTCGTCTTGTCCCACCGTCCACCGCGCAGGTCCGCGACGTTGTCCGGGATCCGGCGGTCGATGGCGAGCAGCAGGCCCATGGTCAGCTCCGCCACAGCGGCGGAGTTCCGGCCCGGCACGTTGGCGACCAGCACGCCGCGAGCCGCGGCCGCGGCCGTATCGATGGTGTTGGTCCCGGCCCCGGCACGGATGACCAGCGCGAGCCGGTCCGCGATCGCGAAGACGCTCCGGGTCACCTCGGTGCTGCGGACGACGAGGATGTCGAACCCCAGGATGTGTTCCTCGAGATCAGAATCGCCCAAGGTTGCATCGACGACACACTCGTGGCCACGTGCCTTGAGATCGGCGATGGTCGTCTTTGGTAGCGAGTCGGCGACGAGGATACGAAGTCCTGCTGTTCGAACCTCGTGGCGGTGTGCTTGCATCCGCAACCTCCAGCGAAGGAGCCAGCCCACTGATCAGGCCGTCTCCTGGTCAGGCTAGTGCCTGTCTACCGGCCGCACCACGATCATGACCGCGCGGGTGCAGCATGGTCGGACGCTTGGCGTACGGTCCGGTTCAGCGCCTGGTGGAACTTCTAGGACCGAGAGAGGTTCCGGTTCTCGACTGAGACCAGTCGGGCGTAGCAGCCGTGGTCAGTGCGATCGTGTCCAGAAGTCGAGCGGGTCGCGACGGGTCGGAACCCGTGGGCCTCGCCCAGGGCTGCCGCCTCGAGGAAGTGCTGGGTGACCTTGGAGGGGTCATGGGCGTCTCTTCCGAACGTGACGGCGTCCCCGCCTTCTTCGTGCCACCACCGACCAGCTCCACGTTCGGAGCACGGCCACAGTCGCGCCAATTGCGGGTTGGCCCACGGCCTTGACATAGGAGAATCGGGGCGCTCGACCCCCGCAACTGAGGATCAGGGGCGTTCATCGACGATATGAGAGCCCAAGGACGTCAGAGCGGCGCCGGCAGCCAGTCCACGTCACGTCGGTTCACGAGTCCCTCGCCTTGGAGGAGATCGCGCCTTCGATCGGAGCATCGGACACCCCTGCGACACGGCTCGATCATCGGCCTGTTCAAACCGAAGACATCGACACCACCGTGTCCCACCACGGCCGGACCGGCCCGACGGTGACGTCACCGGCCCGACAAGACCCTCGCCGATGTCGAGTACGCGACCGCCGACTGGAGTTGACTGGGGCCACCACAGGCGCCGCTGCAGCTCTGAACCGCAGCGGCTACCCGCCGGCGAGCCTTGTCGCCGCGGTCAGTGCCCGGCTCCTACTCGGTCACGCAAGCTCCGGGTGGGTGCCGCGGTGGTCTCCATTCCGAGCATCGAGTCGACCGAGAACCGGCCTGGGCCGATGAACAGAAGCCCGAGGAGACCGGCTAGGAGCGCCGTGTCGAGTTCGCCACCCGCGGCGTCCGCGACGATGAACCCGACGTCGACCTTGACCAGCAGGATCGCGCCGACCATCACCGCGATCAACGGCAACGTCACGAACCGGGTGAACAGACCGAGGATGAGGAGTACGCCGCCGACGCCTTCCGCGATGGTCTGGAGCCAGGCCACCACCTCCGGCAGCGGGACGTTCAGGGACTCGAGGAAACCGGCGAAGTTGCTGACGCCGCCGTCGAACTTCTGCCAACCGTGCACGGCGAACACCAGCCCGACGCCGAGCCTGATGAACAACGGGCCGAGGTCTGCTGCCCTACCAACTGATGAGGATCCGAGAGCCTTCATGGTGACCTCCCGAACAAGGAGTGGAACGGTGATACCACCGAATACGTTTCACGGTAGCGTCGGCGTGTCGCGGCTGCTACCCCTCGAACGCCTGGTGCTGCTTGAACTTGCCTCGGATTGACGGACAGGTAGCGGGAGCGGTCATCTACGGAGCCCAGTCCGATGCTCTGCGCGGATCGTGGCTCGCCGCCGGTCCACGGATGTTGAGATCACGTCACGTCGAAGCACCGGTTCTCGCGGCCCGGATGGATGCCGCCTGCGCGATCCGGGCGAGCCGAGGGGCGCGGGCGGACTCCCTAGGAGTGAACGCCTGACCGGGCCGGTCGAATGGGAGCGGTCGGCTCCATTTTGAGGGGATGTACAGGTCGCCGACGAAGATCGCCGGCGCGACCCGCTAACCGCGAAACTGCGCTCGACTGGGCGCGCGCACGGCTTGAGCGCGCCGCCCTATGTCAGTATCGCCGGGCGGCCGAAGCGGCTTGTGGTCACGCCCGCCGGCGACGCAACCGCGAGGAGCCGACCATCTGTGCAGGGTGCAAACTGCAGTCATGATGCACACCACTCGCCCCCGGGTCGCGGTGATCGGTGGTTCGGGTTTCTACTCCTTCCTCGACAATGCCAAGCAGGTAGCCGTGGAGACTCCGTACGGCGAGCCGTCCGCGGACATCGCGATCGGCAGTGTCGCCGACATCCCGGTCGTGTTCCTTCCCCGGCACGGCGTCGGCCACGCGTTGCCTCCGCACCGGATCAACTACCGGGCGAACATGTGGGCGCTGCGATCACTAGGTGTCCGGCAGGTGCTCGCGCCGTGCGCGGTGGGTGGTCTGCGACCCGAGGTGCGCCCCGGCGACATCGTGCTGCCCGACCAGCTCGTCGACCGTACGCAGGGCCGGGCGCAGACCTACGTCGAGGCGGGCGCCGCGCACGCGCCTTTCGCCGACCCGTACTGCCCCGCGCTCACGAGGTCCGTCGCGGCCGCTGACGGGACGATCCGGGTCGGAGGCACGATGGTCGTGGTCGAGGGCCCCCGCTTCTCCACCCGCGCCGAGTCACGGCACTACGCGGCGCAGGGGTGGTCGCTGATCAACATGACAGGCCACCCCGAAGCGGTGCTCGCACGCGAGATGCTGATGTGCTACCTGTCGATCGCCCTGGTCACAGACATGGACGCAGGTGTCGAGGCCGGTGAAGGGGTGGATCAGGCGAGGGTGTTCGCGATGTTCGCGGAGAACCTCGAACGGCTCAAGGAGTTCCTCGCCAGGGCCATCGCGGACCTGCCGCCGGTCGAGGCCTGCATCTGCGGGGCATGGGCCGACGACATCGACCTGCCCTACGCGCTTCCATGAGGGTGCTGCTCGTCGGCTCCGCGGGTCATCGGCAGCGCCATCGCCACGCAGTTGCGCGATATGGGGCAAGAGGTGGTCGGTGTGGACGCGTGGCCGGGGCTGCTCAAGGGCCTCGACCTGGACTGCCATCAGGCAGCGATGGTCGGCGCAGACGTCACGTCGCGGACTGCCGCTCTACGCCCGGCACAACGATCTCGGGACGGCGGCGCTGCTCGCGGCGATGAGCTCCGCACTCCTGTTCCCGGCATGGCGTGCAGGTTGCCTCGCCGCGGTCGCCGGCGTCGATGCGTGCGGGACGTTTCGACCCTACCGGTCCCGCCTGCGACCGGCCCCGGGACTGGGAGCTGGGTACCGAGGATTCCCAGCTGGAACCACGTTGCGGCCATGCCGCGAGCAAGTCGCCCAGGAGCACTGCCCCGGTGCCTGGCACGGCTTCGGCTGGGGGACCAGCTCGCGCAGGACGGCGCGGCCCGCGGTCCCAACGTCCGACCTCGCAACCCTCGGCCTGGTCCGGCCTTCGCCCGTGGCAGACCACGAAACCTCGATGCGGCGGGGAAGCCGAGCCTGAAGGTGACCCGACCCGTGCCGCCACGGTCCTCCGATCAGCCGTCCGTCGCGGGACCCCCCGTCGGATTCGGGACCTCTCAGCATCGACACGATGCGTGCACACGGGCCAGGACGTGTTCGGGTATCTGCTCCTCGGTTGGTGCGGGACGAGGTCGGGGAAGGTGGTTCGGATAGCCAGAGCCACCGGTGTTTTGTCGAACTTCGACACGTCATCCGCGTCACGCATCCGACGCGCTACAGATTGATGGGCTGCAAGTTCAATCTCCACCTCGTCAGCGATGAACGAGACCTGGCCCGGCGCGATCGTCCCTGAGCGATGCCACATGCGGCGATGCTGCACAGGCCCAGGGAATTCCGGAGGAACTGTGTCCAGCCGCTCGGACGCCTCAGTCCATATACCCCTTCGGATTCTGCATGGCCGTGCAGTTGCGTAAACATGGGGCGCCAGGTTTTGGCGTATGCGTACTCTCACCATCGAATCGCGCCAAACTGGAATCACCCCCCAGGACTGAGACACAACTGAACGTGGCCATCCCCCCGGCCGGTTCACATCCAAGGCCCATCATCCCCCCGGGCACCAAGGTCTCAGTCCCAACGAGAAACGGGCCGCCGGCCTGCGTTCAGCGCAGGCGGGCGGCCCGTTTGCTCGCAATAGTGCTGGTAGGGCCGCCAAGGGTTGGTACGGGTGATGCCACCCCCGGCGGTCGATGAGCGGGGCGGCAACCGTTGAGGCCGGCGGCTCCGAAAACCACCTGGTAAGCACAGCGGGTGACCGTACTCGACCCGAATCGAGGGCGAGGCAAATTGCACCCCGCATATCCCATGGGCAGAACGTCTGGGTCGACTGATCGAGCAGGTGGAGCGGCGCACCGGCTCCGGCTGCAGCGAGCTCGACTGGTGACAGCAAGAAAGGAGCGGCATCGCCCGCTCCTCGCATTTCCAAGATAACCCGCGGACGGGGGCTTGCTGCAAGGCCCCCCTCATGCCGCAGAATCGCCGACTCGAAGGCAGAAACGACGGAGGGGCTGGACTGTGACCGAGCATGCCGTACTGATCGTTGGGGGAGGGCCCACAGGGCTGATGCTGGCCGGCGAGCTAGCGCTGGCGGGGGTCGACGCTGCCATCGTCGAGCGGCGCGCCAGCCAGGACCTCCCCGGCTCGCGCGCCGGCGGTCTGCACGCACGAACCATCGAGGTCCTCGATCAGCGTGGCATCGCCGATCGGTTCCTCGCGGAGGGGCAGGTGGCCCAGGTCGCGGGTTTCGCTCGGGTCGCGTTCGACATCAGCGACTTCCCTACGCGGCATCCCTACGGGCTCGGGCTGTGGCAGAACCACATCGAGCGCATCCTGGCCGGCTGGGTCGACGAGCTGGCCGTGACCATCTACCGCGAATGTGAGGCGACTGGGTTCGCGCAGGACGACACCGGCGTCGACGTCGAGCTGTCCGGCGGCCAGTCGCTGCGCGCGGATTACCTTGTCGGGTGCGACGGAGGACGAAGCCTCGTTCGCAAGGAGGCCGGCATCGAGTTCCCCGGGTGGGATCCGACGACCAGCGCCCTGATCGCCGAGGCCGAGATGGCCGAGGAGCCGGAGCTGGGCATCCGCCAGGACGCCGCCGGCCTCCACGGCCTCGGCAGGGTCGAGTACGAGATCCGCGACGGCGAAGTGATCTTCGCCGACCACGGGCCGGTCAGGGTCATGGTGACCGAGCAGCACGTCGGGTCGAAGAGCGAACCCACCATGCACGATGTAAGCGAGGCGCTCATCGGCGTGTATGGGACCGACTACGGGATCCACAGTCCCATCTGGATCTCCCGGTTCACCGACATGACCCGTCAGGCCGCGGCCTACCGGAAAGCACGAGTGCTGCTGGCCGGCGACGCCGCACACGTGCACTCCCCAGTGGGCGGGCAGGGACTCAACACCGGCGTGCAGGATGCGCAGAACCTGGGATGGAAGCTGGCCCAGGTGGTCAAGGGCGTGTCGCCGGACAGCCTTCTGGACACCTATCACGACGAACGCCACCCGGTCGCTGCCCGCGTGCTGCGCAACACGATGGCGCAAGTCGCTCTCATCCGCCCCGGCGACGCGCGCCTTGATGCCTTGCGCGACACCGTTTCCGACCTGTTGAGCATGGACGAGCCGCGCAATCGGTACGCCGCAATGATGTCCGGCCTGGACATTCACTACAAACTCGGCGAGGGACACCCGATGCTCGGTCGTCGCATGCCCGATCTCGACCTGGTCACCGCGGAGGGGCCGCCGCGTCGGGTCTTCACCCTGCTTCACGAGGCCCAGCCGGTCCTGCTCAACCTCGGCGAACCCGGTGGATTCGACATCACGCCGTGGGCGGATCGGGTCCAGCTCATCGATGCCGACTTTGACGGTACCTGGGAGCTTCCGGTGCTCGGCAACGTCGCTGCTCCCGCTGCGGTGTTGATCCGGCCCGACGGATACGTCGCGTGGGTGGGAGATGGCACCCACGTCGGGCTCGAGGACGCGCTTACTCGCTGGTTCGGACCGCCCGCATAGCCGCGGATGGCGGCCCGGTGGTTCCCGGCCATTCGCTACTGCCGCAGATAGGCCGCGATGTGTGGCCATTCGATTCTGCCTCGACCAGCGCGGCGACCTGGACCTCGACGCGCCAAGCGTGCCGGATGGGGCGGAACACCGGCTGCTTGTCGTCCCACCCGACCCGGCGCAGCTCGAGGTCGTGGTGCCGGCCGCGAGTGCGGGCAGCGGCTGCGGTGACCCCACGGTCCACCAGGACCAACTCGAGCCGCCCGGTGACGCACTGCTTGTTCAGGTGCTCCAACATCAGCTCACTGGACCGGTTCTCATGGGTAGAGGCCGACACGACCAGCGCACCCACCGGGAGCCCGGTCACGTCGACCGCCACCACGCGCTTGGCACCCTTGGTGCGACCGTAGGGGCCGCCGCGGTCGTGGAAGGTGAACCCGCCGTTGGACGCCCCGCGCGCCAGGTGGGTGTCGATGACCACCATCGACGGCGTCTGTTCGGCACAGCCCTCGTCCAGGGCAGCGTTGAACACAGGCTTTAGCAGCCACTGCTCGTCTGCCAGGTCACTGGGGTACGACATCCCACGCACTGTGCCGACCAAGCCAGCGACGACAGTCACAACCCAATGGGACACACCCAGTTGGCGTCGAGGTGAGCGACACCAATCCGCCGCCCCCAATCGAGCATTGGCACACCGAAGTGGACGAATCCGGTTGGGGTTTGCAGATCGTTGCCGGCCCGGCCAGGTCCTGGAGCAGCGAACCGAACCTGGCACCGCAGGCAAGGTGGTCTGGTTCGAACTTGTCTTCAACTAGTGATGATGCCGGGACCCCCATTAGCCCATTCCCAGGGCGTCCGGCTCGACGTCAGGGGTTGCCGTGTCCGCCCAGCCCGTCAGCCCAGCATGACCTCGAGCTCGGACTCCTCGGCGCTCGTCTCGTGGACCTCCACCTCGCCGGTAGCGTCACTGAACTCGTCCGTACCACCCGTGATGGCGATCGTGAAGGTGGGGGTCTGGTCCGACTCGTCGAAAGTGACCGCGCCCTGCAACATGATCTGGCCCCTGTCGTCGAGGACAAGGGTGACCACGCACTGGAAGGTGACCTCCGGGTCGTCGATGCGTGTGACCGTGCAGACCCCGTGGTCGGTTCCGACCAACTCGTCGTCCTCATAGATGTCGTCGGTGAACACGAACTGGTCGCCGAGACCGAAGCCCTCATCGCCAAGGTCGAGGTCGGCAGAGTCGACCAGCTTGCTGACGAGCTGAATTGTCTCGCCGCTGGACGAGCCGGCGTTCGCTGTGGAGAAGACGGATAGACCGGCAACCAGCAGCAGCGCCATGACCGCTACGCCGATGATTCGTCGCATGACCGACTGACCTCTCTGGACATGCTCGGAGGGAGTCCCCGAGACCTCCTTTCAGGCCTACGCCGCCCTCCCGGACGTGGCAATGACGCCTTCAGGCCATGCATTCCGCCGAAACCCGGACGAGACCGTCCATCGTCCCTCGCGCAAGATGAGCTTCCACCCGCTGGCCTCAGCCGGCGGTCTTGGAGATGTGGTCACGGGTAGGTCGAACCAATCGTCTTCGACGGCGAACGATGCGGACTGCCGTCGGGAACAGATGAATGGGCCGTCCTGACCTTGCTTGCGGCTAACTCGCCTTCGATTGCGTGAAAACGATGCTCTGTCGCTGAACCTGCGAGTTTCACTCTCAGCAGGCATGCGGACATGCCTGGAGGCCGCCAGCTCCGTCGAGGGCAGCCACAACGGCTGATCGAAATGTCCTGGAAGAACACGGCATAACACGCATTTGTGCGGTGATCCGTGTCGATGGGTTCGTCATGCTTCGCTGTTGTCGAGGTTGCTGCGTAGCTGGTCGAACAGTTGAGCCCCCTTCTCAGCCCGGCGTCCGTGTTCAGCACCCGCCTCGACGTCACGAGGTGCCCAGGCCGATGTTCAGGGGCGCGGTGAAAACGGCGATCCCCGTCCGATCCGCGCGTTCACGCACCATCCCGTCGAGCACCCGCACGATGTCTGAGCGCTGGGCCTCGCTCAGGTCGGCGACGAGCATGCCGGGGATCGGGTTGCCGCCCAGGGTCCAGTCCCACAGCTGCTGCCCGCTGCGAACCTCAACGCGTTCCTCATGTGCGGTGTCCACGACGACGTCCGTCAGGCCGGCCCCGGCCAGCCGTTGGTGCATGACGTCAGGATCGGCCACCTGGAACTCGAGCAGGGGCTCGTCCTCCGGGGGACCCTCGAACTCCGGGACGACCACCTGCGCCGCTGCGACGAAAGCGTGGAGGGCCTCGAAGCGGGCCGGATCACCGTAGGCGATGAGAAAGACCCGGCCACCAGGGCGGGTCACCCGCACCATCTCCCGCAGCGCTCGCGCCTGGTCGGGGACGAGCATGACCCCGAACTGCGACCCGGTCACGTCGAACGCGTCATCGGGGAGGTCCAGGGTGTGGCAGTCCATCACCCGGGCCTCGGCATCGAGTCCCTCGGCCGCGGCCCGCGCGGTGAAAAGCTCGACCATCGTGGGGGACCAGTCCGTCGCCAGGACCCTGGCGCCAAGCCGCGCTGCCGGCAGGCTCAGCCCTCCGGTGCCGGCTGCGACGTCCAGGAAGGCCTCGCCCGGCCGTAGGCCCGCGAGCCGCAACCCCGCCTCGGCCAGGTCCGACTCGCCGGCGGTGACGTACTCGTCGTACGCCGCTGCAATCGCGTCCCACGCCTCGACGGGCGCGGTGTGCTCGGTTTCGTGTCGTGTTTTCGTCATGAAGGCGACGCTACGAGCGCGCTGGCGGTCGCGCGTCGGGCGTTCGACCCAGAAGGAGGATGTTGAGCGTGAGTACTTCTTCCCACGCTCACACCAGACCCTTCTCGTATGCATAGGCCGTGGCCGCGGCACGAGACGGCACGTCGATCTTGCTGAAGATGTTGCTGAGATGCCGGGCGACCGTCTTGTCCGCGAGGCCGAGCTCCCTCGCGATCGCATGGTTGGTCCGACCTGCGGCGACAAGTCGCAGCACTTCGACCTCACGCGCGGTCAACAGGTTGTCACCTCGCCCGTGCGCGGGGGACAGGGCCAGCGCGTCGAGACGCTCAACATCCGGGCGGGCCCCGAGCTGTTCGAAGACCATGCGGGCGCCCTCCAGCTCCAGGGCTGCGGTCTCAGGGTCATCCATAGCAAGGCAGGCCAGGCCGATGAGGACCTTGACCCGTGCAGTCTGGTGCGGAACGTCGAGCTCGCGCCAGGCGGAGCCGGCTGCCCGCAGCACGCGGAGCGCCGAACGCGTGTCGCCCTGCGCAAGCAGGACCGCTCCCGCGGCGGTGCCGGCCAGCGCGCGGAGGTAGGGAGCGTCGACGAGACCTGCCATGTCCACCAGCTCATCGGCCCCCGCGCGGGCGGCCTCTAGGTTGCCGGCGGCGATCATGATCTCGGCGTACGCCGCCAGCAGGCGCGCTCGCGAAGCAGGGTCCTCGGTCTCGGCCAGCGCCCGCCTGATCACCGAGACGGCCGCGCTCACCTTGCCCTCGGCCAGGCGGAGCAGCGCCAGACCGGGCTCCGGGGAGCGCCCGGCCTGGCTCGCCCGGCGGTAGCTGTGCTCGGCGGGGCCGATCTCACCGCGGAGCCGCTGTAACTCGCCCAGCTGGTAGTACGCCGCGCCGAGCGAGTCCCAGGTCGTCGGCCCGGAGAGGTACTCGCAGGCCCGGGTGGCCGCCGCCGTCGCCTCGCCCCAGTCGCCGTGCAGCTGAAGGAGCTCGCAGCGGTGGACCAGGCAGTTGCCGCGGTACGGGACCAGGTCCGGCTGGCTGTCACACCACCGCTCGAGCGCCGCGGTCCACTCCCGCGCCCGGCGCAGGTCGAAGCTGTCAGCGCACGCAGCGATCACCGTGCAGTACGTCATGCCGGAGTAAACCGGCGACACCTCTCCGGCCGTCACCGCCACCATGGCCTCGTCGAGAAGGGTGAGGCCGGTCGCCGTGTCGCCCATCATGACCTTGCACATGCCTTCGCCGAGACGCGCCATCGTGGCAAGGTCCTCGTCCCCGAAACGCCGGGCCACCGCAGCACAGTCGTGGAAGGTTGGCTGCGCTCCGGCCGGGTCTCCGCGGAACATCTGCACCAGGCCGTTGAGGGTGCGGAACCAGTAGTGCTCTGCGCAGTCCTCATGCGCTTCGAGCACCCGTCCGCCGCGGGCGAACCAGCCCACCGCCGGAGCCGCCTCACCGCGGAACATGAGTCCCGACCCGATGAGGAAGGCATGCCGGGCAGCCCGTCCCGGGTCACCGGCTCCGAGCGCCTCCTGGTGGGCGCGCGCCCACAGAGTCATCGACGCGTCCTCTCGCCCGGTCAGGTACGCCGCCAACGCGAAAGCCTCGAGGTCGTCGAGCCCCAGAGGCGACTCGACGTCCGCGACGCTGAGGGCTGTGAAAGCGTCCTGCCACAGGCGCGCGACGGCTGCGGTCCGTCCGCGTTCAAGTGCTTCTGACGTGCTCACCGTTCCAGTGTGGCGGGCTCCGCGTTCGATGAGCCTGCGCTCACCTGTCCGCGGCATAGGGCGGATGTAGCGCCACCGCCTTGAGCGGCACTAATCAGGACGGTCCCGGTGCCTCATTTGACGTTGACGGAGAGGGGTATCGCCGATGCAGGCGCAGACGTGACCAAAGGACCGGCTTGTCCGCTGTTCACGCGAGGTCAGGCGAAATATTGGTTCCAAGAGGGCCTGGGAGTGGACGCCTGATCTTTACTGATTCCAGAGAAAGGTCGATACTTCGGAGCGTGCCCAACACATCCGACTTCGAGCGGCTGTTGCGTGGAGCGGCCCTGCGGGTGACGCGTCCTCGAGTGGCGGTGCTGTCCGCGGTGCACGATCATCCGCACGCCGATACGGATTCGATCACCCGTGTCGTGCGGGAGAATCTCGGCGACGTGTCCCATCAGGCCGTGTACGACGTGCTTCGAGCGTTGACTCTTGCCGGTCTGCTGCGGCGCATCCAGCCGTCGGGCTCGGTGGCGCGTTACGAGTCTCGGGTGGGGGACAACCACCACCATGTCGTGTGCCGGTCTTGCGGGGCGATCGCCGACGTGGATTGCGCAGTCGGCACCGCACCGTGCCTGGTCGCGTCCGAGCACCACGGCTTCGCGATCGACGAGGCCGAGGTGACCTACTGGGCTCTATGCGCCGAGTGTGTCGTCGCAGACGCTCGGCGCTCGACACCAGCAGAGCAACATAGCCGTGGACGCTGAGCAACAAAGCTCGAGCGACCAACCATCAGAAGCAACAGCGAGATAGGAGAACGACCGACGTGTCTGAGCGAGGCAGCGAAAGTGAGAACCCGGTAATCGACTCCCCGACTCCCAAGCCGAGTCGGCCCAGGACGAACCAGGACTGGTGGCCCAATCAGCTCAACCTGCAGGTTCTCCATCAGCACTCACCCCGGGCCAACCCCATGGGTGAGGACTTCAGCTATGCAGAAGAGTTCAAGACCCTCGACGTCGACGCGCTGAAGCGGGACATCTTCGAGGTGATGACGACGTCGCAGGAATGGTGGCCAGCCGACTACGGCCACTATGGTCCGCTATTCATCCGGATGAGCTGGCACGCCGCCGGAACGTACCGTATCGAGGACGGCCGGGGCGGTGGTGGCGATGGCGCTCAGCGCTTCGCCCCCCTCAACAGCTGGCCCGACAATGCGAACCTCGACAAGTCCCGACGGCTGCTCTGGCCGATCAAGCAGAAGTATGGCCGCAAGATCTCATGGGCCGACCTTCTGGTCTTCGCCGGCAACTGTGCTCTGGAGTCGATGGGCTTCAAGACCTTCGGCTTCGGCTTCGGGCGAGAGGACGTCTGGGAGCCCGAGGAGATCTTCTGGGGGCCAGAGGACACCTGGCTCGGGGACGAGCGTTACAGCGGCGACCGGGAGCTCGCCGGTCCGGTCGGCGCCGTGCAGATGGGCCTGATCTATGTGAACCCGGAGGGCCCCAACGGCAAGCCGGATCCGCTGGCTTCCGCACGTGACATCCGAGAGACCTTCCGTCGCATGGCGATGAACGACGAGGAGACGGTCGCGCTCATCGCGGGCGGCCACACTTTCGGCAAGACCCACGGTGCAGCCTCCGGCGAATACGTCGGTCCTGAGCCCGAAGGCGCGCCCCTCGAGGGCCAGGGTCTCGGCTGGAAGAACACCTTCGGCGGCGGCAAGGGCAAGGACACGATTACGAGCGGGCTCGAGGGCGCATGGACGCCGACCCCGATCACGTGGGACACCAGCTTCTTCGAGACGCTGTTCGGCTACGAGTGGGAGCTGACCGAGAGTCCTGCGGGCGCGAAGCAGTGGAAGCCGAAGAACGGCGCCGGGGCGGACGCCGTGCCCGACGCGCACGACCCCTCGGTCAGGCACGCCCCGATGATGGCGACGACGGACCTCGCGCTACGGGCGGACCCGACTTACGAGCGGATCTCCCGCCGGTTCATGGAGAACCCGGACCAGCTCGCGGACGCGTTCGCCAAGGCATGGTACAAACTGCTTCACCGCGACATGGGACCCGTCTCCCGCTATCTCGGTCCGTGGGTTCCGGAGCCGCAGCTGTGGCAGGACCCCGTCCCGGCCGTCGATCACGACCTGATCGGGGGCGAGGACATCGCTGTGCTCAAGGAGAAGCTCCTCGGAGCGGGACTGTCCATCTCCCAGCTGGTCTCCACGGCGTGGGCGTCGGCGGCCAGCTTCCGCGGCACCGACAAGCGTGGCGGGGCCAACGGTGCGCGGATCCGTCTTGCGCCGCATCGGGACTGGGAGGTCAACGACCCGGCCGAACTGGGCAAGGTATTGCAGACCCTCGAGCAGATCCAGCAGGACTTCAACCGCTCGCAGTCCAGCGGGACGAAGGTCTCACTCGCGGACCTGATCGTCTTGGGAGGCTGCGCGGCCGTCGAGCAAGCGGCGAAGAACGCCGGCCACGACATCACCGTCCCGTTCGTGTCGGGGCGCACGGACGCCTCCCAGGCGCAGACCGACGTGGAGTCGTTCGGAGTGCTCGAACCGACCGCCGACGGGTTCCGCAACTACCTCCGGGCCGGAGAGAAGCTGCCGGCGGAGGTCCGTCTCTTGGACCGGGCAAACCTGTTGACGCTCACCGCACCCGAACTCACGGTTTTGATCGGCGGCATGCGGGCGCTGAACGCCAGCGTTGGGCGAGCCCAACACGGCATCTTTACCGACCGGCCCGAGACGTTGACCAACGACTTCTTCGTGAACCTGCTCGACGGGAGCACGGAATGGAAGGCCTCCGCCTCGGCCGAGAACGTGTTCGAGGGTAGGGATCGCGGCACGGGCAAGATCAAGTGGACCGCCACCGCTGTCGACCTCGTCTTCGGTTCCAACTCACAGCTGCGAGCGATCGCGGAGGTGTACGCGACCGACGATTCGAAGGAGAAGTTCGTGCGTGACTTCGTTCAGGCGTGGGACAAGGTCATGAACCTCGATCGGTTCGACCTGGCCTGATCCCGACGTTCAGGTCGGCCGCCGCCAGCCGGCCGTCCTGGACGCCCTCGGTGGGTGCTCCTTCCCCAGACGCCCCGGTGCCCAACAACACGCTGTGGGCAGACGCCGAGACTGGGAAAGGGTGGCAGGTGCCGGTGCAGATGCGTGGGGAGGCGGGGGATCGGGCCGCGACACGCGCCGATCGCAGATGTGTGGATCCCCCGCTTCTTGTGGCGTAACCATTCCACGATCTTTCTGCGGATCGCGGTGGTTCCGGACGTCAGAGAGAAGCCGCGCAAGCGGACCTTCGCGCGCCGACCAAGTGACGCGCGCCCCACCCGTTCCAGTCCGGTAGCCGTTGCTCCCGGTGGCCCCGCGGCGAGCGTTCACGCCTGCGGGCGCAGCTCCCGTGCGCGCCGACCCAGGCACACCAGGTCCGCGGCCAGGGCGGCCCGACGGTCCTGGTGCTCGGGCACCAGGAGACAGATGAGGACATCGGCCCACCGGGGCAGGGAGAGCACACGGAAGGACTGGGTGATCCGGGTGCCGGACCCGACCGGCTCGAGGTCGAAGGTCCACTCGGTGGAGTCCCCAACCCAGCTCCCGGCGGTGCGGTAGGCGAAGCGGCGCGAAGGGTCCGCGACGGTGACCTCGCAGGCGCGCCCCCAGCGCACCAGACCTGCCCGGTTGCGACCCCGGAACCGGGCCCCCACCACCGGGCCGACGGGCCCGCCCGCGAGCCAGACCGCTTCCCGGCACTCGTGGCTCCACTCGCCGACCCGGGTGACGTCGGTCAGCACCGCCCACACCTGCTCCGGTGAGGCGTCGACCAGCTCCTCCACCGACCCCGCGCGGCCGACCGATCTCACGGTCGGTCCAGCACTGTGTCGAGACTCAGTGAGGGGATCCGCGCCGCGGGACCTTTACCCCACATCGGCCTCAGGCCCTCGTCCTCCCCGTGGTGGTGCACGTGCAGGAAGTGCATCATCGCGAGCAGGTGCTCGCCGATCGCCCGGCGCCGCTCTCCGTCGGGGTACGCAGCGGTGGTCAGCGCCACCCGCGTCCGCTCGAGGTCCCGCCTCAACGCGCTGTGCACGATGCCCATGGTGCGGGTGTCCGCGGGGGCTCCCCCGTCAGCTTTCATCAGTCTGCCTCTCCGTTGTGTTTCGTGCTCGTCCCGAGGAGGCTCTGCACGGCTCCGGCGAGCCACCGGCGGTACTGCTGAGTGCTCCACCCGGCCGATCCGGTGAGCAGCTCGAACACCTCCGGGCTCAAGACCGCCCAGAACCCGTCGGCCTCGGTGTCGTCCAACGCACGGCCGGCGACCAGGGGTGCTCCGGCGCGCACCGTAGCCCGGTGCCCGCCCCGGGTCTCCTCGAGCCGCGCGGCGAGCGCGGGGTCACGGCCGGCCGCCTCGCGCAGTGTCCGGAGCAGTCCGACCGTGCGCTCGTTCACCGTGGCGCTCAGGTCGGCTGCCGCCGCGGCGCGCGTGCCCAGGTCGCCCGCCGACATCGCCTGGAACTCCGGCCGCGCGGTGAGGTCCACGGGCTCGTCGTCTCCGACGATGGCGATGTCGAGGGCCTGCTTGAGCACCTCCGCCTTGGTGCCCACCCCTCTGTAGACCGTCTCCACCGAGACACCCGCCTCGGCGGCGATGTCCCGCATACCGGTCGCCGCCCACCCGCGCTCGGCGAAGAGCCGGGTCGCCGCGTCGAGCACGGCGGCGCGGGTGTGCACGGCCTGGATCCGGCGCAGCGGCGAGTGGTACTCGCGGGGCGCCGTGGTCCGGGGGGCTGGGCTGGTCACGGACTCAGCGTAGAACAGAATCGTATTGACTACATGAATGTTTCGTCGAATAGGCACGCGCAGATCTGTGCGTCCCCCGCCACCAGAAAACCGCAGGTCAAGTGCCCCTTCTGTCATAGAAGGGGCACTCTGCGTTGGCCACATGACCAGATCCGTGACAGAAGATGGCTTGGTTGGCCAGTTCGGCGGGGAGACGTCGCGGTCGGAACGAGGGCTGTTCCTGGGTCGGCCGGTTTTCGATACCGTGAAACGTCATGCCTCGTCTGATGGTTGCCGCCTTGTCCGCGGTCGGCTGCCTGTTTCTGGCGGCCTGCTCGGGCGGTGACGCGCGCGGACCCGCGGTGGCTCCGCGGGAGAAGCCGTCGGTCACGTTGGGGTTCACCCAGCTGCTCCCGTTCGAGGGGACCAACCGGGGTCTGCTGCGTGTCGTGAACGTCGGGGACGACGAGCTTTCGGTGACTCGGATCGGCCTGGACTGGCCCGGCTTCGGGCCCGAGTTCCGCCAGGACAAGGAAGTCACCCTGGCTCCCGACCAGACGATGGACCTGACGCTCACCCTGCCGGAGCCCGACTGCGCAGCCGGCTCGGCGCCGGTGCGAGGCATCGTGCAAACCGGCACCGCCGAGACGCGTCAACCGCTGGTAGACGTCTCGCAGACCTACGTCCGGCGACTGTGGACCACCCAGTGCTCGGCCCGGTTCGTCGACGAGCGGCTGGGAGTTGTGTACGGCGACCGGTGGGCACGACTCGGCAGCGGCGCCGACTCGATCATCCGAGGGACGTTGAACCTCACCCGGCGAAGCGGCGACGAGCCGGTCCAGCTGCTCGGTGTCCAGGGCAGCGTGCTGTACCGGCTGCGGCTGCCCGGACCGACCCTCCTTCCTACAGGTCGCCGGGCCGTGTTCCTGCCGATCGAGATCGGACCGGCAAACCGCTGTGACGAGCACGCGCGTGGTCAAGCGACCGCTGCCTTCGCGTTCCGGCTACGGCTGAGGATAGGCATGGCTGACCCACTGACGCTGCACGTCACGCCGCCGGAACACGGACAGGTCGCGGCCAGCGCGATGCTCGATCGGGTGTGCCGGGCCAGAGCCCGTTGACGCCCGATCGCCGACCAGGTGCGGCGCAATGTCCAGACCCGGGCCGATTTTCGGCCACGTTTCGTAGCGACGTGGGCAGTCGTTCCCGTCATGCCGAAGGCTGTGACGCCACCCTGCATGCCGTTAGCAAAGCTGCGCAACCACAGCAGTCACCCCTACCGCCCCAGTGATCATTGGTAGCCCCACTCGTCGTGGTGTCCGGCAGGCTCCCCAGTTCGACGTACCAGTCAGTGTGGCGGTTCCGCTCTGTGGCTCGTCCGCTCACGATCGAGCGAATCGCGGGCAAATGAGGAGGGGGTACCGGTCCGTGGTCGGGTAGCCCGGGCGACCCAGTCGATGCTCTTCTCGGCGACGAAACTACCGGTTCGTCCCCTGGTCTGACGGACGCCACGACCTCGTTAGTGACGATTGCCAGCGCACGCTGAACCAGCTCCGCGGCCTGGGGGAGATCGACCTGGACGAAGACGTTAGGGAAGCCGGTCGCCTCATCACTGCCGAGGAGCGACTATCGGGTCGATGTTGCGCCAACAGGTGACCGTCCCCTTCAACAGGTGCGGGCGGTCATCCTGCCGGGATGAGGTCGTCGCTCCAGTCGCCTCTCACAGTGGTGGTAGTAGCGGTGCGGCCGTAACCCGCACGCCGACAGCGGTGTCGGCCGTGGTTTCCGTCGCCCGCTGACGGGAGGCCGCCATGGCACAGGTGGAAGTGCGTGCCGAGTCGGTCGCTACGCCGCAACGCCTATGGGACTTCTTTACCAAAGTGGAGGCCTGGGATGACTGGGCACCCTTCGATGAGGTCACCGTGCAGGAGGGCCAGGGGGTCGGTGAGACTCGCCTAGTCAAGTCCGGGCTGGTCACAGCGATCGAACGCGTTGTGGCACTTGATCCAGGGCGTCGGTACGTCTACGAACTCCTCTCTGGTCTCCCCGTCCGGGACTACGTCGCTGAGGTGCTGTTCCAGCCAGTCAATGGGCAACGCACCCAGATTCGCTGGACCGCTCACTTCGACGCCAAGATCCCCGGCACCGGATGGGTCCTCGCCCTGCTGCTCGAGGCGAAGTTCCGTCAGTCTCTCGCTGCCCTGGTGCGTACAGCGGAGACCTGATCCGCTGGCTCTCACCCCGTTCTTCAGCTCGTGCTTCCTCAGATCCTCGATCAGCACCCAGTCGTCGGATTTCGTATACAAATCACCCCGCAGGATGACGTGCCCCGCACCGAGTTGAAAGGCAGAACCTAGCCCTCCTTAGCGTCGGCGGTCCCTGCGGTCGTCGCACCCGTCGCTTCGTCGATTCACGCCGTGGGCCACCACGGCGGCGGTGGCGACGTGTACGACCGCGGCCGGCAATCCTCCGGTCGTCGTCGAGCACGCGACAACGGTCCCCCTGAAGCGCCTCTACCGCATCACCCGCGTGGGGTTAGAACAGAACGTACGTGGGGGTTGCGGAGCTGTGTGCGGCTCCGCTGAGACGCCATCGGCGGCGTGGTAGGCGGCGGGCGTGGACTAGCCGACCACATCGGTCGCCTCGTAGACCCTCATCGGACCCGACCAGCCCCATGGCCACCCAGTACGCCCATGAAGCTGAGCAGGAACGGCGTGGCCTGGTCCGGCCGCGTGACAAGACCAGGCCGAGAGCGATCGCGAAGACACCGCTGGTCAAGGTGATCCAGAACGCGATCACGAGGCGCTGACGCTGCCCTGAGGCTGTCTCGGCCGAGCTCTTGACCACGCTGCGTCCATGGCGTGACGGCTTCGGCATCTGTAGCCTCCTTCTGTCTTACGTGCGAGCCTCACCCGCCGACCCGACCCGGTAATCACCCTTCGAGGGTGAGGCGCCGTCCGTGGGCGCCCGCGGACACTTGCGGTAGCGCTCTGAACCAGCAGCGGCTGGCGTTGCTGGCCACATCAGGGCCTGCATGAGAGGGGTCCGGATGGGCGAGCAGGTGCAGCGTGAGGTACTCCCGATCCCGGATCAGAGCCCGGTGGTCTTGACGACGTACGACGCGAAGGATCCCGACACGTCGTTCCCCCCGATCGATCCGCTGCGACCGCCGCAGGAAGCACCGAACGTGCTGGTGGTGCTGCTTGACGACACCGGGTTCGGTGCGTCGAGCCCTTTCGGCGGGCCGGTCAATACGCCGACGTTCGAACGGCTCGCTGCGGCGGGGCTGCGCTACACGCGCTTCCACACGACCGCGCTGTGCGCGCCGACCCGGCAGGCGCTGCTGACCGGGCGCAACCACCACACGGTCGGGATGGGCGTGATCAGCGAGATGGCGACGTCGGCACCTGGGTACAGCTCGATCCGGCCGAACACCTGCGCCCCGCTGGCGGAGGTCCTGAGGCTGAACGGGTACGCGACCGCGCAGTTCGGCAAATGTCATGAGGTGCCGGTGTGGGAGACCAGCCCGCTTGGCCCGTTCGAGGCCTGGCCGACCGGCAGCGGCTTCGAGCACTTCTACGGGTTCCTCGGCGGGGAGACGAACCAGTACGCACCGGCGATCTACCGTGACACAGTGCCGGTGGAACCGGACCGGACACCAGAGGAGGGCTATCACTTCACCGAGGACATGACCGACCACGCGGTCGAGTGGGTGCGCGCGCAGAAGGCGCTGATGCCGGACAAGCCGTTCTTCGTCTACTACGCTCCCGGCGCCACGCACGCCCCGCACCACGTGCCGCCGGAGTGGTCGGCGAAGTACCAGGGCCGCTTCGACGACGGCTGGGACACGCTGCGCGAGGAGACATTCGCTCGGCAGCAGGACCTCGGAGTCGTGCCGAGGGATGCAGAGCTGACCACGCGCCCGGCGGAGATCCCGGCGTGGGAGGAGATGCCGGCGGAGCTGAGGCCGGTGCTGGCGCGGCAGATGGAGGTGTACGCCGGGTTCCTGGAGCACACCGACCACCATGTCGGCCGTCTGGTCGACGCACTGGAGGACCTCGACCTGCTCGACGACACGCTGGTCTACGTGATGATCGGCGACAACGGAGCCAGCGCCGAGGGCACGATCAACGGCACTTTCAACGAGCTGATCAGCATGAATGGGGCGTCGGCTCTGGAGACGGCCGAGTTCATGGCGGCCCGCATCGACCAGTTCGGCACGCCGGAGGCGTACAACCACTACGCGGTGGGGTGGGCGCACGCGATGGACACGCCATACCAATGGACCAAGCAGGTCGCCTCGCACTGGGGCGGCACGCGCAACGGCACGATCGTGCACTGGCCGAACGGTTTCGTGGCGCGCGGCGAGACACGCAGCCAGTTCCACCACGTGATCGACGTCGCGCCGACCGTGCTGGAGGCCGCCGGTCTACCCGAACCCGCAATCGTGCACGGCGTGCATCAGCGCCCAATCGAAGGTGTCAGCATGGTCTACTCGTTCGCCGACGCAGGCGCGCCCGAACGGCACGAGACGCAGTACTTCGAGATGTTCTGCAACCGCGGCATCTACCACAAGGGCTGGACGGCCGTCACCCGGCACAGCATCCCGTGGACGTTTGCCGCAGCTATGCCGGAGTTCGACGACGACCAGTGGGAGCTGTACACCCCCGAGGACTGGACCCAGGCGCACGACGTCGCCGACGAGCAGCCCGAGACACTGCGCCGACTTCAACAGCTGTTCCTCCTCGAGGCGAGCAAGTACAACGTGTTCCCGCTCGACGACCGCCGCGTCGAGAGGTTCAACCCCGACATCGCCGGCCGGCCGACGCTCATCCGGGGCAACAGCCAGAACCTGTTCGGCGGGATGGGTCGGCTGACCGAGGCCAGCGTCGTCAACATCAAGAACAAGTCCCACGCGATCACCGCCCAGCTCGACGTACCCGAGAACGGTGCCAATGGGGTGGTCGTCGCCCAAGGCGGCGCGTTCGGAGGCTGGAGCGTCTATGTCAAGGACGGTCGCCCGGCGTACTGCTACAACCTGTTCGGTCTGCGCCAGTTCAAGGTCTACGCCGACACGGAGATCCCCGCCGGTGAGCACCAGGTTCGGGCCGAGTTCGCGTACGACGGGGGCGGGCTCGGCAAGGGGGGGACCGTAACCCTCTACGTCGACGGCAACCGGGTCGGCGAAGGCCGGGTCGACGGCACCCAGCCGCTGATCTTCTCCGCCGACGAGACCACCGACGTCGGCTCAGACACCGCTACTCCGGTCAGCGACGACTACAGCCCTCAGGACAGCGCCTTCACCGGACGCATCCGCTGGGTGCAGATCGACCTGGGCAAGGACGCCGGCGACGCCGACCACCTGATCACCCCGGAGGAGCGGATGCGGGTGGCCATGACCCGCCAGTAGGCGGAGCCGCTAGGGGTTGATCGCATGGATGTCGCCGCCGTGACCGTCGTACTCGCGACCGTGTTCCTTTGGGGGGTCGTCTCGGCCAGGCTGGAGCGGGCACGCCTCTCCGCGCCCATCTTCTTCGTTGTGGCCGGGTTCGTGTACGCGGAGGCCCTCGGCCTGCTCGAGCTCGACGTCGGGTACGAGCCCGTCAAGCTGATCGCCGAGGTCACACTTGTCTGGGTGCTCTTCGCGGACGCCGCGGGAGTGAACTTCTCGAAGTTCCGGACCGACCTCCCGATATATGTCCGGCTGCTCGGCGTGGGCCTGCCCCTGACAGTCGGTCTGGGCACCCTGGTCGCCATCTGGTTGCTCGATGTGGATCCGTGGGCGGCACTGCTGCTCGGGTCTGCGCTGGCCCCAACGGACGCCGCCTTGGGTGCCGTGGTGATGACCAACCCTGCCGTACCCACACGGATCCGCCGGGTGCTCAACGTCGAGAGTGGCCTCAACGACGGAATCGCCACACCCATCGTGGTCGTGGCAATCGCCGGTATGGCTGTCGACGCGGGCATCGAGGGCGTGGATGGACCCGGACGAGCGGCCGTGGCTCTGCTTGTTGGACTGGTAGTGGGTGTGCTTGTGGGCGTCGTCGGGGGGATGCTCACCCGTCGGGCTCGCCGGGGTGGCTGGCTTTCGGAGGACTTCGCCGGGCCCGCGGTGCTGGCCCTTGCTCTTCTGGCGTACACCTGCGCGCTCCTCGTCGACGGCAACGGGTTCGTGGCTGCCTTCGTGGGAGGTCTGGCGTTCGGGGGCACCGCAGGGCGTGGCGGGGAACAGGAGGTGTACTACGTCGAGCAGACCGGTCGCCTGGCTTCCGCGGTGGCGTGGCTGCTCTTCGGGGCGTTGGCCCTTCCCGTCATCGGAGAGGGGCTGGAGTGGCGCGTCGTCGTGTTTGCGCTGCTCAGCCTCACTGTAATCCGGATGTTGCCGGTCGCAGTGTCATTGCTCGGGACCGACATCGACCGTCGCGGTGTGGCGTTCGTCGGCTGGTTCGGACCTCGCGGCCTCGCGTCGGTCATCTTCGCCCTTCTCGCCTTGGAGGAGCTGCACGACGCGGCCGGCGAGGTGGTCGCCACCATCGGTTTGACGGTCTTGCTCAGCGTCGTCGCCCACGGGCTGACGGCCGCGCCACTGGCGAACAGGTACGCCAAGGCGAAGGCCGCCGTTCGATCGGCTCGGCCGGACGGGTCCGCCCGGGGACAGCGGTAGCCACGTGCAGAACCATCCGGCCGAGGTGATGCCCGCAGTTGGTCCGCCGGTCAATCTGGCCCTCAGGTGCTTGGCGTCGGCCGCTTCATCGCGCAGCGAAACGGCCGTATCTGAGCCATAGAGGCAGCGCAAATTTCGGCTGCGAAGGACTGGACCGGATGCAGGAGACCACGTCAGCGTGAACGTCATTCTGGCCGCACTGGTCGTGGTCGCCGTCACGGCGGTCACCGTCTTCGTCATGCTGCTGGTGCGCAAGCGAGCTCCGGAGGGGAGTTTCTTCAGCGACGGTGACCGCGCCTCCGGCGTTTTCGGTGTGCTGTCCACCGGTTTCTCGTTGCTCCTGGGTTTCATCATCTTCCTCGGGTTCACGTCGTACGACGAGTCGCGTTCGGGGGCCGAGACCGAGGCGACCATCGTGGTGCAGCAGGTCCAGACCGCCCAGTTCCTGCCCGGTGACGCGCCCGACGAGCTGACCGGCGAGCTGGTTTGCTACGCACGGTCGGTCGCGGGAACCGAGTGGGACGCCCTCGACGCGGGCACGCTCGGCGACTCGATCAACCCCTGGGGGGCGGAGCTGTTCCGGACGATCTCGTCGGTCGATCCGCGGACGGCCACCCAGCAGTCGGCATACGACCGCTGGATGGACCAGACGGCTGCCCGGGAGCAGGCGCGCCAGGACCGAGTCCATGGAGCGGTGGGAATCGTCCCCCTGCCCCTGTGGCTCGTGCTCTTTCTGATCTCCGGGGTGATCTTCGTCTACATGTTGTTCTTCGCAGACCCGGCCGAGGGCGTGGTGACCCAGGGCATGCTGATGGGGAGCGTGACGGTGGTCATGACGGTTCTGCTGCTCCTTCTCATGTTCTTCGACCATCCGCACGGCGGCGGGGTGGGCCGGCTGCAGCCGACGGCGATGGAGCGAACTCTTCGCCTGATCGACGCCGAGCTCGAGATGGTCGGGAAAGACGTGGCACCCCCCTGTGATGGACATGGCGCAGCCCTCTGACGACCGGCCGACGCGCGAGCGCGATCGACAGGAGTTCCTCGTCACGGTGCTCTTGGTGGTGGCCGCCGTCGCCACGTCGTGGAGCAGCTACCAGGCCAGCCGATGGCACGGCGAGCAGGCGCTGGCGGCGAGCCGCACGAGCGCCATCAGGATCGACGCAGCCCGCGCGGCAAGCCTCGCCGAGGCCCAGACCGAGGTCGACGTCGCCACGTTCATCGCGTGGGCAGATGCGGACCGCCGCGGCGAGAAGGACCTGGCCGCCTTCTATGTGGACCGCTTCCGCGCAGAGTTCGAGCCAGCGTTCGACGCCTGGATGGTGACCCGCCCCCTCGTGAACCCGAGCGCGCCGCCGACTCCTTTCGCCATGGACGAATACCAGCTCGCCTCCCAGGACGAGGCCGATCGGCTCGACAAGGCTGCCGAGGCATCGGCGACCGAGGTGGGTCGAGACATCCAACGCGCCAGCAACTATGTGCTAACAGTCGTGCTCTACGCCGTGGTCCTGTTCTTCGCGGGCATGAGCACGAAGATCGACAACCGCCGCCTGCGGTGGGTCATGACGCTGACCGGTTACGTGGTGCTCGTCTCGGCGATCGCCTGGTTGACGACCTTCCCGGTGAGCGTCAAGGTATGACCGCACGTAGAGATTGGTCGGGTTCACGACGCGAAGGCCACCGACTCTCGGAGACGACTGCTCGAGGGCGGTCACCGCGGGTCCAACCAGTCCCATAGGCCGTCGGGGCGACCGCCGTCGATGGGCTGGCCCGCAGTTCGCGGTGCATCAGCGAGAGATTCTCCTCCGCCCGGGGGGATGCTGCGCGGTGCGGGCAGGTCCACGATGATGCGATGAGGACCTTTCGAACAAGGGCTGGCGCCGTCCCGATGTACGCCGTTATCGCCGCGCCCTTGCTAGTGGCGTGCGGTTCGGGAGGGGATCCGCCGTCGGCCTTCTGCAAGTCGGTTGACAGCTTGAACTCTGCAGTGACGCAGATCAATCAGGATCCGCTCGCCAAGTCCACACTGCCTGCGGTTGAGGCGTCGCTGAGCCAGATCGACTCCGCGGTGAAGAACCTATCGGAGAATGCAGACTCGAATTTCGCCACGGAGGTCGACGCGGTCGAGGCCGGCGCCGAAGAACTCGACAAGAGTGTCGCGACCGCGACGGAGAACCCGTCACCGGACACCGTCAATGCCGTCAGGGTGTCCATGAGGTCGTTCACGACCAGCGTCGACGACCTGTCGCAGAGTAGCTCGAGTAGTTGCTGAGCAAGGGTGGTCTCGGAGACGTGCACGGTGTGTGCGAGGCCGACCTTGTGACCGTGGAAATCCCGCCGCGGCCAATCGCAGCTCAGGAGCCGGCAACCACGGCCGTCCGCGCAACTCTCCGGAGAAGTCCCGGCATTCGCCTGTTCCTTTCCTCGCTGTTGTAGTGACTCAGGCCGTAGACATCGCGACCAGCCAGCTGGGCGCCGCCACGCCTGAGCGCGGCAGCGAACGGTGCCGCCCACACGTTCTCGTAGACCAGGATGCCCGCTGAACTACCCGGTTGGAGCAACAGTTGATGGCGGGTGACTACGACAGGTCGGTGCCAGGTAATACATGGCATGGCCACGGGAGTCTGCTCAGATCCTGCCGTCCGCGGCCCACATGTTCACCAGCACCGTTTTCGGCGCACGGGTCGACGGGCGCTAGTATTGGTTCAGCACCGACTCTCGGCAATGCCGTTCGTCTAGCGACGACTTTCGCTGTGTGGTCGGTGACTCGGCCATCGACTGATGGTCGTAGGTTCCCACTGTGGGGCGGGCCATCAGGGCCCGACGCATCGATCTCTCGGAGATCCGTGGGACCGAGTCGCGTCTCGGAGTGGCCACCCTGCCCACTCCGCTCGACGTCCATCCCGGCCGCGGGACTGCATGCGGGTGCGTCATCCCGCCGCAGCGAGCGTGCGGGGCTACTCCGGAGGAGGAGTTCTTGGCTCGACAAGGGCAACGCCGATCGGGCGCACGCCGTACCGCCCCGCGAAACCAGCGACGTGTCCGCGACCGCGACAACGACGGGATCATCCCGGTGCTCGCCCGCGCCGTGCGTGAGGTCGAGGCAGCCGTCCAGCGCGGGCCCGTGATGGCGTCGGTACGTACGAAGTTCCAGGTCGTCGCCTTGCTGGTGCGTGAGGAGCGTGCCCGCGTCAAAGCGGACGAGGCCAGCAGCGAGGTCCACCGGGCCGAGCAGCTCAAACGCCTCGACGGGGTGGCAACGATCCTCGCGAAGGCCGCAGTCCGAGACACCTCGCTTCTCGCTCTGCTCGCCGAGGACGCCGTCGTCTCCGACCCGGCTAGGTCGCTCAAGCGCGAAATGCTGAAGGCCGCCGGCGTCGAGACGAGCCCCGACGAGGTCACGCCCACGGAACCCCCCGCTGCCCCGGCCGGCACCGAGCGGCGAGTCGTGCCCCAGTCGGTCGTCTCGCGACAGATGGCAAACCCTTTCCTCGCACCCGACTTCACGTCCGCCGAACAGCGCCAGTCCAGCCCTCGCCGCCTGGCCTCCTGGGAGCTGCTCGGCCCTCTGTTCCGGTCGTTCGAGTACGGCGGGGCCTCGTCCTGCATGGACCTGCCGGAGCCGTCCACCCTGGAAGCGGCGGGGAGCCTCGAGCTGATGCCGCACCAGGCAAAGCTGATCGCCGCTGCCGCGTCGGGTCACCGGACGTTCCTGCTCGCCGACGAGCCGGGTCTCGGCAAGACGGCTCAGGCGCTGCTCGCGGCGCGGGCCGTGGATGCCTACCCGTTGCTCGTCGTCGTACCGAACGTCGTCAAGACCAACTGGGCGCGCGAGGCGGGCATCTGGACACCACGGCGCCCCGCCACTGTGATCCACGGCGACGGTCACACGATCGACGGGTTCGCCGACATCGTCATCGTCAACTACGAGGTGCTGGACCGACACGTCGGCTGGCTCGGTGACTTCGGGTTCCGCGGCATGGTCGTCGACGAGGCGCACTTCATCAAGAACAAGACCTCCCAGCGCTCACGGCACGCGCTGGAGCTTTCCGAGCGCATCCGGGCCCGCACCGCGCGTCCCCTGCTGATGGCCCTGACCGGTACCCCCTGATCAACGACATCGAGGACTTCAGGGCGATCTGGCAGTTCCTCGGCTGGATAGACGACAAGAAGCCGCTCGGCGAGCTGATGCACTCCCTGGAGGAGACTGGCCTCTCGCCGGTCGACCCCGGCTTCTACTCCGCCGCCCGCACCTGCGTGATCGACCTCGGCATCGTCCGTCGCCGCAAGGTCGACGTGGCCGCCGACATCCCCTCCCGTCGTATCGCCGACCTTCCCGTCGAGCTCGACGACGAGGTCGGCCGTTCAATCCGGCAGGCCGAGCGTGATCTCGCTGACCGACTGGTGACGCGGTACGAAAGCGCACTCGCGAGGCGCACCTCCGGTGTCGTCGTGGAGGGAATCGATCACGACCTCGTGCGCCGGGTTGCCGCGTGGGAGCGCGAAGACACGACCACGACGAAGACCGACGAGAACGTGTTCAGCATGATGCGCCGCATCGGCCAGGCGAAGGCCGGCCTCGCCGCCGACTACGCGGCACAGCTCGCGCGCAGCGTCGGCAAGGTCGTCTTCTTCGCCAAGCACGTCGACGTGATGGACGTCGCCGAAGAGACCTTCGCCAGGCGCGGGATCCGGTACTCGTCGATCCGAGGCGACCAGACCCCGGCGTCGCGACAGAAGAACATCGACGCGTTCGTGAACGATCCCGACGTTTCCATCGCGGTCTGCTCCCTGACTGCGGCCGGCGTGGGCCTCAACCTTCAGGTCGCCTCCAACGTCGTGTTAGCCGAGCTCTCCTGGACCGACGCGGAGCAGACGCAGGCCATCGACCGCGCCCACCGCATCGGTCAGGGGGATCCCGTGACCGCGTGGCGCATCATCGCCGCGCAGACAATCGACACGAAGATCGCGGAACTCATTGACAGCAAGGCGGGCCTGGCAGCCAGGGCGCTCGACGGATCGGACAAAGAGGTGTCGTCCTCGGCCGACGTGCAGCTCGAGGCGCTCGTCGCGTTGTTGACGGACGCGTTGTCGGGGTCGCCGTAGCGACGGGCACTTGAGGCTCTGCAACTCTTCGCCACCGGGCAGGGATATGCCTGTGCCCGTCCCTGTTGCACCTGCAACATCGGCCTCAGCCCGCGTGACCGCTTGGTGGTTTAGCCACTCATTGGCCGTACGGCCGGAGGGCCGCCCTCTGCGGAGGAGATGCGCCGGAGACGTTCGTAAAGGGCCGGGACGACGATCGCTCCGTCGAAAACTCAGCAGCTTGCGCCCGGTTCGGTGAAGTTCTCTGCACCGGTCTCGCTGTGGCAGGTTTCCGAGGCAAAGTCAGTTGACTCGAGAACGTACAAGCGTTGACACGAGTGAAGGTGCCGTCGGCGATCGGCTCTGCCACCGTTGCCCTCGGTCAATGGCCCAACCAGACTGGACCCTCGACCGGCATCTAGGCGACCTGCCTACCCCCAACGGCACTGGGATCGTCGGTGCGACAGGGATGGACAGGATTGGGGCGGAGCGGATGAATGACTCGGCAGGCGTCGACCGGCAGACGATCCACGAAGAGATGGAGCACGCCCGGGCCCGGTTCCATCTGCTCCTCAGCAACGCGTCCACGGCGGATCTGAAGAGACAGTCGAACGGCACCCGCTGGAACAACGAGCAACTGTTGTTCCACATGGTCTTCGGCTACCTGGTCGTGCGCGTGCTGCTCGGCTTGGTGAAGGCATTCGGGCGCCTCCCAGACCCCGCCAGCCGGGCCTTTGCGAAGGCGCTGAACTCGGTGACGGGACCATTCCACATCATCAACTACCTCGGTTCTTGTGGTGGCGCGATCGTGTTCGGACACCGACGAATGGGACGCAAGTTCGATCGTGTTATCGCCTCGTTGCACCGCCACCTCGACGCCGAGACGGAGACTGCTCTCCATGGCGGCATGCACTTCCCACGCGGCTGGGACCCGTTCTTTCGTGACTTCATGACCCTCGAGGAGGTCTACCGCTATCCGACGCAACATTTCGACTTCCACTGTCGGCAACTGTCATTCCGGGTGAGCGAATGAGCCGGTCCTGCTGGGCTGCAACAACGGACCGAACCGTCGAGCTGCTGTCATCGCGGCCTTCCGGGTGTCCCCGATCGGTGCCTTTTGGGGTATCTCAGTCATCCAGCCATCCGCGGAGCTTGCCGGTGGGAAGCTGCGCCACCAGCGGTTCGTATGCATGCTCGAGTTCGGCGGCCCGGGCCTCCTCGAGGGCGTGCAACCGTCCGAACGTGAAGCCGTTTTCCCCGTCGAGATGGGCACGGACTCCGATCGCGCGGAGCGTGGTACGGGCGACGACGGTGTCCTGGTGCTCCCCGAGGACCTGTTGGATGGCCTCGGCCATGGTGGACAGGCGCTTGGCTCGCTTGCCGAACACCGGCTGCGCCGTCTCCGCCGCGTAGCGCAACCGCTTCGCGGACTTGCGAACCTCGTGCAGGGCGAGGTCCCGGGCATGGGAATCGGCAGCAACCTCAACGGCCCGCTGCCGCTTCCTGACCCGCTTGAGGTCGGCCTGCAGCAGCCGGGGGAGTTCCCGCCGTACCGGCTCTTGGGCTGCCTCGGAGAATGGGGGAGCGTCAACGAACGCGTCCAGCTTGTCCAGGAGACGGAAGTACCGCTCGCTGGCGAGGGCGTCGTCGGCGTCGGCTCGACCTGACCGGAACCTCGCGCGGAGCTCGTCGTCGATGCGCTGGGCCACGGGCCCGAGCACCAGCTCGACCGGCTGTGTCCGCACCAGTTCGCTGAGCCGCTTCTGCAGCACCTGGGCGTCCCTGGCCTCGGCCAGCGCGCTGCCCAGCCACTTCAGCTCCCCTCGCAGGTAATCGTTGGCCCCGGGCTCCACCAGGTCTCGGTAGGTCGCCAGCGCCGAACGCAGCCGGCGCGCGGCGATGCGCATCTGGTGCACACCCTCGTCGTGTCCTGCGCGCAGACGAAGGTCCTCCTGCTTGAGCTGCGACACGTGGTCGGTCAGGTATTCCGACAACAGGTCGCCCGTGGAGCCATCCGCGCTGCGGTGCTTCGAGCGATGTCGCTCGGTCGGGGTGGGTAGCCGACCGATGAGGGCACGGGCAAGCTTGGACGAGGTGGTTGCCGGGACGGCGCCGGCTTCGCGCAGAAGCGTCTCCGCCGCATCCAGGAGTGGGGGCGCACCGTCGACCAGCTCCACCTCCCACTCGCGCCAACGTTCAGGCGACGCCTCATCCGCCGCGGACTTCACGGTCACGTGGTCGTCGCAGACCTCGGCCAAGGTCGTGCCGTCCGAGTCCAGCAGCCGGTAGACGATCCGGTGGTTCCGCAGCGAGGTCACCGGCGACACCGGTCGGTCCCGGACGAAGGCCCGCACCCGGTCAAGGAGGTCGGTGGGCACATCCTCGTTCCCGTCGCCGAGGTCGGTCCGCACCTCCTGGCGCTGGTTCTGGGACACCGGCAGCTTCAGGTGCCACCCGGCGTCCTCACCGCCGGTGCGGCGACGAAGCGTGATGCCGGCCCGGGCAAGGGTCAAGTTCACGGTGTCGAAGTACGTCGCATCGAGCTCGAACTCCTGGGTCGGAGCGACCCGGTCCACGTCAGGGAGAGTACGCAGCTCGGGAACCACGGCATCGGTCGGTACGTCGTACTTGCGCTCGATCTCGGTGTGCTGGTCGACGCCCATACGGGAATCCTCCCAGGTCACCGGCCGTGCAGGGAGGATGTCTCGACGAAAGTGACCCCCGGCCGTGCACCGCGGCGTGGAAGCCGCACGGTACAGGCACGGCGGAGCCTCCGCCGTTGTGTTCAGCCGACGGGTTCCGCGGCCGTCGCCGCTGGGGTCGGTGTGTTCGGCTGGTCGAACTGGGTGCGGTAGAGCTCCTCGTATCGGCCTCCCGCGCTCAGGAGGTCGGTGTGGGTGCCGCGTTCTACGATGCGGCCGGCCTCGACGACGAGGATCATGTCGGCCGCTCGGATGGTGGACAGTCGGTGCGCGATCACGACCGCCGTACGCCCGGTCAGCGCCTCGCTCAGTGCAGCCTGCACTGCGGCTTCCGATGTCGAGTCGAGGTGCGCGGTGGCCTCGTCGAGGATCACCACCCGGGGTCGTGCCAGTAGTAGGCGCGCGATGGTCAGGCGTTGACGCTCGCCGCCGGAGAGCCGATAACCGCGTTCACCGACCACGGTGTCGAGACCGTCCGGGAGCGTGTCGACGAGGTCGGCCAGCCGGGCGCGTCGCAGTACGTCCCACAGTTCCTCCGCGCTGGCCTCCGGTCGCGCGAGGAGCAGGTTTGCCCGCACCGATTCGTGGAACAGGTGCCCGTCCTGGGTGACCATGCCAAGAGCGTCGCGCAGCGACTCTGTGGACAGGTCGCGTACGTCGACCCCGGACAGTCGTACGGCGCCGGCGTCCACGTCGTACAGGCGGGGCACGAGCTGGGCGATTGTCGACTTGCCGGCACCGGAGGACCCGACCAGCGCCACCATCTGTCCGGGCTCGACGCGGAAGCTGACCTCGTGCAGCACCTCGACTCCGCCGCGGGTGTCGAGGCGAGCGACCTCTTCCAGCGAGGCTAGCGACACCTTGTCGGCCGAGGGGTAGCTGAACCGGACTGCCTCCAGCTCGACAGAGACGGGACCGTCCGGGACCGCCTGCGCGTCGGGCTTCTCGGCGATGAGGGGCTTCAGGTCGAGCACCTCGAAGACGCGCTCGAAGCTGACCAGGGCGCTCATCACCTCGACCCTGGCGCTGGCGAGCGCGGTCAGCGGCGCGTAGAGCCGGGTGAGCAGCAGGGCCAGTGCCACCACCGCCCCCGGATCGAGCTCGCCGCGTAACGCGTAGAAGCCGCCAAGGCCGTAGACGAGCGCTAGCGCGAGCGCTGACACGAGCGTGAGTGCGGTGACGAACACCCACTGCACCATCGCGGTGCGTACGCCGATGTCGCGGACCCGCCGCGCTCGCTCGGCGAACTCGGCCGACTCGTAGGCGGGTCGGCCGAACAGCTTGATCAGGGTCGCTCCGGGGGCGGAGAAGCGCTCGGTCATCTGCGTGCTCATCACCGCGTTGTGGTTGGCTGCCTCGCGCTCGAGGCGGGCCAGACGGGTGCCCATCTGTCGGGCGGGGAATACGAAGACCGGCAGCAGAAGCAGCGCCAACAGGGTGATCGGCCAGGAGATACCGAGCATCACGACCAGGGTCAGCGCCAGGGTCACGACGTTGCCGACGACGCCCGAGAGCGTGTCGCTGAACGCGCGTTGGGCGCCGATGACGTCGTTGTTGAGCCGGCTGACCAGCGCCCCGGTGCGGGTGCGGGTGAAGAACGCGATCGGCATCCGCTGCACGTGGTCGAAGACGGCGCGCCGCAGGTCAAGGATGAGGGCCTCCCCGATGTTCGCCGAGAGCCACCGGGTCAGCAGTCCGAGGCCCGCCTCGGCCACCGCGATCAGGGCGATCAGCCCCGCGATCCGTAGAACGAGCTCGAGCGGCGCGCTATCGACGATCGCGTTGACGACCCGGCCCGCGAGAACCGGTGTCGCGACCGCGAGCACCGCGGTCACCACGCTGAGCAGCAGGAACCACGACAGCTGCCGACGGTGCGGTCGGGCGAAGGTCCAGATGCGTCGCAAGGTGGCCTTGGAGAACGGCCGCTTGTCCTGCTGCGCGTTCATCGTGTTGTACAGCGACATCCACGCGGTCACTTCCATGTCCATACGAACACGGTATGACCTCAACCGGAGTTGAGGTCAACGATCAACGCCTGGACGGCCGCCTAGCGGACGCGCGTACTCGGAGTCCGTGTCGGCAGCACGCGACGCATGAGGGTGGGGCAGGCAGGATCCTACAGCGGCTGGGGAGCGCCTCCCAGTCGCGCGGGTCGCCGCGCTCTTGGTGCACTGTTGTTGGCCGCTGCAAGGTTCGTGGTCATGCTGCGTGCTCCAGAGCGAGGAGGGTGGTCTTCGCATCGGGGCCGCCGATGTAACCGCCCAGGGTGCCATCGGTACGCAGCACGCGGTGGCACGGGACGACGACGGGGAGAGGGTTGGTCGCGCAGGCCGTGCCGACGGCCCGGACGGCCTTGGGGTTGCCGACGATCTCGGCAACGTCCTTGTAGGACTGGGTGTGTCCGTAGGCAATCTGGGACAGGTGTCTGTGCACCCTCTGCCGGAAGCCGCTGGACAGGGAAAAGTCCAGCGGGAGATCGAACTCGGTGCGGAGGCCGGCGAAGTACTCCTCAACCTCGCGGGCCGCCGCGTCCAGACGCGTGGGGGCGCGCAGGATGCGGGGGCTGATCTTCGCAGCCAGGGTGTCGAGGACGAGGTCGTGGCCTTCGCGTTCGTAGGCGACCCGGACGAGGCCCTTGGGCGTCGCCGCGAGGAGTAGCGAGCCGACTGGGGTGTCGATGGTCGTGTAGGCGATGTCCAGGATGTCTGCGTTCTCGGCCGCGGCTTCCAGGCGCGTGTGCAAGGCGGCGAGATGCTCAGGTGCGGGGGTGGTTGCGGTGAGAAGGGCAGTCACACCCCGCTCATCGATCTCACCAGGAGTGCTGGTCATCGGGTTGTTCCTTTCGAGTGGTCGCCCGCGAGTTGCGTGCGCAGAGATTTGATCCCGTCCGAGGCCGCCCTTCGCGCTGCGTCAGCCGTACCGCCGAGGATTTCGGCGACGTCCCGATAGGGAAGCCCGGCGAGATGGTGGTACGCCACGGCCTGCCGTTGCTTGTCCGGCAGTCCATTCACCGCGGCCAACAGCTCTAGGTCGTCCTCACTGGGAACACCGAGCGCGGACGCTCGATCGGGGACGTCATCGACGGGGATCGCGTGGCGTTGCCGTGCCCTCGTGGTGTCGATCGATTTGCGATGAGCGACGGTCACCAGCCACGCCTCCACATTCGTGTCGGCAGGGAGCGTCGGCCACCCCTTGAGCGCAGCGAGGAATGTCTCCGACCAGGCGTCGTCCGCGTCCGCGTGCCCGCCGAGAACGGCTCGACAGACGCGAAGCACGGTCGCGCCGTGTTCCGCGACGATCTGCTCGAAGGGCTGTTTCATGCTCATCACTCAGTAAACGCTCGGGCGGGGCGGAACGTGAGGTGCCGATTCTGGAGAGTTCCCGGTCGCGCCGGGTCACTGTCTCTCGGACGGGCTGCTGGACTTGCACGGTCAGCCAGGCAGGTCGGTCGAGGGTCAGCAGTTCGCTCGTGCTTCGGCGGCCTCGAGCTGGCTAGCGCACGCTTTACCGTGTTCTTCGAACATTCCCTCCCGAGCGATCGGGTTGAGGCACGGCTAGGGCCTGGTGCCGAGCCGTGACCGATCAGCATCAGAGTGGGTCGAGGCGGGCCTTGAGCAGGCAGAACTCATTGCCTTCGGGGTCGGTCAGGACATGCCACTGCTCGTCCCCTGTCTGGCCGATGTCGGCCGGGCGCGCACCAAGCTTCAGAAGGCGTTCGAGCTCGGCGTCCTGATCACGGTCGGTGGCGTTGACGTCGATGTGCAGCCGGGATTTCCCCTTCTCCGGCTCATCCCTGCGACTGAGGATGATCGTCGGCTGCGGACCACCGAACCCCTCGCGCGGCCCGATCTCCACCGAGCCGTCGTCCTCGCGATCGAGCACGACGAAGTCCAGGACCTCGCACCAGAACCGCACCAGCACCTCAGGGTCGCGGCAACCGAGCACGAGCTCACTGATACGACATGCCATAACGAAACCTGCTCTCAGCCTGGGAACTGCCGGGGAGGCCACACGCGAACCTCATGGGCTCCCAGCCATGTAGTAGGGAAGCTGACTCTGAGACACAACCTAGACCTTCCAGACCGGCGCGACGTTCCTGCGATAGCCCCGTCCGAAGATCCCGCCTATGACGGAGATCACCGGGCCAGGCACGTCTCGGGCCACCGCTTCCCGCTCGTCGGGCGATGCGCCGTTGAGCACCCAGGCGAAGAACCGGCCGCCCCTGGCCGGGCTCACCTTCCCGAACGCCTTGCCCATCGCCTTGATCTGCGCGGTGTCGCGCTTGGCCATGTACACGTCCTCGATCTCGGACTCCTCATGGTCGAGGTGCTGGACTGTCACCGCCTGCAGCTTCTGGAAGGCGGCCAGCGCAGCCTTGGACTCCTCCAGACCGGCCGTGCGCGTGAGCGCGCCCATCGCGGTTCGCGTCTCGGCCAGCGCCGCGGACATGGTCTCGTGCTCGGCGTCCATCGTTGCCAGGAGCTCCTTGCTCACGCCCACCGCACGGAGCGCGGGCCACGCGATCGTGTGCTCGCCTTCGTGGTGGTACGTGAGCTGATCGTCAAAGTTCACCCACGCGCGGTCGAGCTGCTGTGCTCTCGTCACGTCACCTGGCGGAAACGTACCGAGCGCGGAGATGAACCTGTCCAAGTCCCGTCGGATAGCGCCGTGGATTGCCTTGTTCATGCTCATCTCGCTCATGCCGAGACTCTAGGGCCGCGCACGCAGGCAAAGAAAGTACATAGCGACGAGGAAGTATTCGCGCCGCCCGGTCCGAAACTGGCGCGCGTCAGGACGGCACGATGATTTGCTGCAGCGCCCACCGGTTTCCGTCGGGGTCGTCGAACCGCACGAACCGGCCCCAGGGCTGCTCGTCGACGTCGCTGCACTCCACCCCACGATCGCGCAGGGAGGCGCATGCCTCGTCTGCGTCCACGACGACGACCTGGATGAACTGCGAGGACCCCTCGGGCATCATGTCGAGGCCGGTCCCGAAGCAGATCGAGCATGCCGATCCGGGCGGGGTGACCTGCACGAACCGCAGCTCGGGGCCGACCGTCTGGTCGTGGTCGACGCTCCAGCCAAGAGCCTTCCCGTAGAACTCGACCGCCCGGTCGACGTCCTGCACTGCCAGGGGGATCAGCTCAATCTTGAAGTCCATGGTGTGCCTCCTGCCTGTCGGTCCCGACGTCCGGGAACGCTCTGCCAGTCAGCATAGGAAGTATTCGGGCCATCGGCTGTCCGCAATCAGTCGACATCGGGACCGACCAGCTCCCGCTCGCTTTGTGTGAGGCCAGCGCTCTGAGCGTCGAGCCGCAGGTAGGCGTCCTGGTGATCCGCCAGGAACTGCTGCCAAGCACCTTCGTTGCTGAACCGGTCGAGCGTCAGGTATCGCCCAGGACGGCTGACCGAGACGAACAGTTCAGTGCCCTCATATCCGCTGGAGGACGAGAACAGCTGTGCCCACGGACCGTCCGCGCCGTAGACCCGCTCGAACTCATCTGCGGAGCTCGCCGCTACTTCGTACTCCCACACTCGAACCATCACCTCGTCATTGTCACTCGAAACGCGCGTGGACGCTGGATATCTCTTGACATTTAGATAGTGACACTCTCTAATAGTGGAGAGCAACACTATCCAATCAAGGTCGAGAGGCAATGAGCACGGTCACGGTCGCGAAGGTCTCCCGCCTGACCGTGAGGGTTCGGCTCACCGCCGACTTCCACAGCACTTTCCACGTCGGCCTTATTTTCGGAGGTTTCACATGATCTTTCTCATCGTTCTCGCCATCGCCACCGCGGCGGCGTCGGCGGCCCTTGCGGTACGCCGCCGGTACTCGACTCGGCATGCGGCACGGATCGGCATGGTGATAGCCATGGCCTTTGCCGGCATCTCCCACTTGCTCATGCCCACGCCGTTCGTGCAGCACTTGCCAACCTGGGTGCCGATGCGCGAGGAGCTGATCTTCATCACTGGCCTCCTCGAGATCGCCCTTGGTGCTGCTCTGCTACTGCGTCGGCCGTTGCAACGGCTCGCGGGGTTCGCGCTTGCCGGCTACCTCGTGGCCGTGTTCCCGAGCAACATCTATGTCGCAGTCGCCGACGTCGAGGTGGACGGTCAGCCCGGTGGTGCCTACGCGTGGCTTCGGCTCCCGTTCCAGCTGCTGTTCATCGCTTGGGCACTGTGGAGCACCCGAGACACGGAATCTTCGACGTCCGGCGCCACGACCCGCACACCTCCAGCCGGGCGCAGCCTGGCGGCGCAGGAACACATGGCCACGGAAAGGTGACCGCCGAGGGCGACAATCGGTCGCCACCAGCGGGAAGGAACGACTCGACGCCCGGGATGCTGGAAGCCATTGAGGTTTGCAGGAGTGCGGCATGACCAGCAAGCCGGTGCCCCATGACGCCGATGCTCGTAGTCATGGCAGTTGCTCCTGGTAGCGCGAGGGCTCGCTCAGTGCTGCACTCAGTTCAGCGCTGACGGGACGAAAGGCGTACACAGCAGACAGCCGCAGTCGGGTCGTGAGCAGGTAGCCGGGCAGCCGAGCCAGCACGGCTTTGTCGGGGTCGTAGCCGGCCAACAGTGCCCGGTGGCAACCGGCCGCGCGAGCGGCGGTGCAGTGTCCCTGGAGGACACGCAGCTCGAGGTGGGCCAGCAGGTTTGCCAGGTCGAGCGCGGTCTCGCCGGTGGTGACGAGTTCCAGGTCCAGCAGACCGACCGGATGATCGGCGGCGAGCAGTATCTGCTTGTCGTGCAGGTCTCGGTGCACCAGGACCGATGGCGTGGGTCGTCCGTCGAGGAGCGCGGCCGCTCGGGCGAGGGGGCCCACCCAGACGTTGGTGGTGAGGAGTCCGTAGTCGGTGGCAGATTGCAGCCACCGTTGGGTGACCTCGATTTCGGCGGCCGCGTCGTGGCTCGGACGCATCTGCGCGGCCGGGGGTCGAGCCGTTCTGGTCCGGTGCAGCTCACGCACGGCATCAGCGATGGCCCGACAGTCCCGCTCGAGGTCATGGTCGGTGAGTGAGGCATCCGCCAGCCGTTCATGCAACGTCTGCCCCGGCAGGGGGGAGGTGGTGATCGTGGCCGAGTCAGCTCGGACGGAGGTGATCCGGGGGACCGCGAGCTTCGCTGTCGCAGGACGAGCCAGGCCGCTTGCCAGCACGAGGAGCCGGTCGAGTCGAACCACCTTGGAGTAGCTCCGGTCGGGGTTGCGTACGACGCCGCGGGCACCGGCTCGGTGGGTTAACAGGTGTGACGCGGGCTGTGCTGCCAGCCGCTGCAGCGCAGGAAGGAAATGGTCTGCACCCTGCCGCTGGATCACCACACCGCTGCCCGCGAGCACCTCGCAACTGCTCTCTCCGCACGTGTCGCGGGTGCGGCGGGCGAGAGACCTGGACAGGGCATGGTCGCGGTGCCACTGTCCGGCGTGGATCGAGCCACTGGCTTCCTCGACTTCGAGGAGCAGGTGGTCGTTTCCGCGCGGGATGGCCTTGCGGAGCCGAAGCCCGACCACGTCCAGCTCGCGAACGACGTCCTGCAATACCGTCATCGCCCGGACTTACCCACCGAGCGGGCGGCGTCGTAGTCGCGACGGGCGTCCCGCACCGTGGCTGCCAGCCTGTCCGACCAGTCCGGTTCACGGTGCCGGAACGGCTCGACGGCCTTGCGGAGCAGATGGGCGGCCTCGAACGCCGCGAGACGTGACGATGCGGGCAAACGGCGTACCGACTCGTATCCTGCCAACAGGGCCTCGACCCGCGAGTCGGCTACGGGCGACGTCCCGCCCACGTTCATCCGGATAGCCGCGCAGGCGCAGCCCAGGTCCATCGATGGGTCACCCACCCCAGCTGTGTCCACGTCGATCAGCGTCAGGTGGCCGGCCTCGCCCCGGATCACCTGGTCGGCGGAGAAGTCGCCGTGCACGAGTTCATCTCCCTCCACTACCTGCAGCTTGTCGGCGAGGAGGTGTGCGAAGACGTGGGTCTCCGTGGCGAGATCGGGGGCCAGGCTTGCCACCACCTCTGCTGCGCCCCGGACAGCTTGCGCCTCTGCGCCGGTGTGGATCCGGGGGAGTCGCACATCGGTGCGCTGGTGCAGACGGGCGAGAGCCTCTCCCGCAGCCGCGAAGCCGTCCCGTGCTGCCGGTTCCTCCGCCAAGGACGATCCCGGCACCCACTCGACGGCTAGGAGTGCGTACCGGCGAGACGCGCCGAGAAGCGTGGGGGTCCTGCACGCGGAGGATCCCTGGAGGACTGAGTAGGCGCGCTTGGGGTCATCCTGGTCACCGGGTTCGTACGCGCGAAGGACGAACGGAACCCCGCGCTCCGGCCGGACCAGGCCGACCCATCGGCGTTCGGGGTTGTGGCGCAAGGTGAAGATGCGGGCATTCCCAAGGTCTTCGCGCCCGGGAAAGATGCGTTCGAACAGGGCTTTGCGGCCAACGTCGTCGTGCAGCTTGCCCAGAGCCTTGAGGTCACGGTCACCGACCCGTGAGGTCACGACCACCTGCAGCCGGTGGTCAACGGCGAGCAATGCTTCGGCGGGCACCTTCAGGGCCAACTTGACGGCCTTGGCCGACGCTTCGCTGCTGTAGACGCGTGCGATGCAGTCCTCGGTCTCTACAGCCTGTCGCCGACGGGTCTCCAGTTCGAAGGAAAGAACGCAGCTGGTCGTTGGCTTGTAGCGCAGTCGTCGGGGAGCCACCCGGCATTCCCCGACGAGCCGGTCCGACAACCAGCTCGCGAGCACATCGGTGTCGAGAAGCAGGGCGAGCCCGGGAAGGTCCGGGTCGCGGTCCACCAGCCATGCCTCAGCGCAGCTGAGCATCGTCACCGCCTCCCGCCTGACGGGCGAACACGACCGCCGGGCCGCCATCGTCGGTCACGGTTCCACTGTCGATCCACACCACTCGGTCGCAGCCGAACGCCGCGTCCAGGTCATGGGTGATCAGCAGCGTCGTGCGGCCACTGGTCAACCGGTCCAGCGCACCGACGACCTCACGCTCGGTCTCACGGTCGAGCCCGGTCATCGCCTCGTCGAGGATCACGATCGGAGCGTCACGCATCGCCGCACGGGCGATCGCGATTCGTTGCCGCTCGCCGCCGGACAGGGTGGCGCCGCGTTCACCGACGACGGTGTCATAACCGTGTGGCAGCCGCTGGATGAAGGCGTGGGCATCGGCCAGGCGGGCTGCCGCCTCGATCTCGGGGAGTGCGCACGAGTCGGTGCCCCATGCGATGTTGTCACGGATGCTCGTGGCGAACAGGACACTCTCCTGTAGCACCACGGCCAGTTGTGAGCGCACCGACTCAACCGTCAGAGAACGCAGGTCCTGTCCGTCGATCGTGACCACTCCGCGAGACGGGTCCACCAACCGCGAGAGCAACATCGCCAGGCTGGACTTGCCTGCCCCGGACGGCCCCACGATCGCGACGCGCTGACCGCTCGGGATGTGCAGGCTCAAACCACACAGGACGGGATATCCCTTCTGGTACTCCAGCCACACGCCGCGGAACTCGATCTCGCCGGCGAACGGTTCGGCCACACGGGCATCCGGGGCGTCGGCGATGCTCGGGTCTTCCTCGAGTACGTCGACGATCCGCTCACCGGAGGCAACCGCCTGGGCAATTCGGCCGGTGTACTTCGCGACGTCCCGCATCGGCTTGAGCGCTGCCTTGAGATAGGTCAGGAAAACCACCAGGTCCCCAGGCGTCATAGCCCCAGCAAGAACCCGTTGCGCGCCGACGAAGAGGACAACGGCGGTTGCCAGGCCGACCAGGACGTCAGTCTTGCGTTCCAGGCCTGCCGAGAGCCGCTTGGCCTTCACCCCGTCCTTGAGGGACCTGGTGTTGCTGTTGTTGAACGTGGACTGCATCCGTTCCTCGAGGGAGTACGACTTCACCACCCGCATCGCCGAAAGGGTCTCGGTCGCCAACGACGCAAGGGCTCCCTCGGCTCTTCGTTGGGTTCGTGAGACAGCGTTGATCCGGTGCGACAGGCGGAAGCTGAACGCGAAGAACACCGGAAAGACCAGCAGCATCACCAGCGCCAGCTGCCAGTCGATCACCGCGACCACGACGATCATCCCGACCAGCGTGGCGGTGTTGCCCAGCAACGGCAGCGCCGCAGTCACCGACACCTCCTTGAGTCGGCCCACGTCGCTTGTCACCCGCGTGACCAGGTCGCCGGTGCGCGCCTTGTCGTGGTAGGCCATCGGCAGCTTCTGCAGATGCGCGTACAAGTCCGCCCGCACCCGAGTGAGCAGCCGGTTCCCGGCCAGCGCGAACGCGAGCGTCATCAGGTACGACGCACCCGCGCGCATGGTGGTGATCACTACGAGCGCGAGACTGGAGAGCACCAGCACCAGGGTGAGGTTCTGAGGAGCAGGGGTGCCCAGGTCGGCGCCGCTGGCAGCGATCACTCCGTCGATCACGAACTTGAGTGGCCAGGGTTCCAGGAGCCGCATCACGACCTCGGCGAACAGCGCAGCGAACCCAAGCAGGAGCAGACGTCGCTCGGCGACCAGATGTGGTCGCACGTGTGGCGAGAGACGCCGGAAACCGGCCAGCGACTGGCGCAGGTTCTTCGGCTTATGCCGTGGCATCGGCCACCTCTGTGTGCATGAGGATGCGCTCGACGACCGTGCTCCAGTCATGCTGAACGATGGCCACAGCGCGGCCGGCTCGGCCAAGCTCCAGCCTGCGATCCGGATCAGCTCGCAGCCGTGCGAGGGCACGAGCGAGCTCAGTGGGCTGTCCCGGCTCGACTAGCACGCCGTACTTCCCGTATCCGAGCGCGTCCGGGAGAGTGCCCACCCGCGTGGCGACCACGGGCAGACCCGCCGAGAGGTACTCATAGATCTTCAGTGGCGAGAAGTAGAACTCGCTCATCGCCGGGTAGGGGGCTACGGCGACATGCATCCGGTGCAGAAGTGGAGGAACCTGTTCCGGATCCACCGCGCCGGTCATGACCACGAGGTCCTCGATCTGCAACGAGCGGCACAGCTGCCGGATCGGCTCTGCCTCGGGACCGTCCCCGACGAGCAGTAATCGGCAGGTTGGGTCGCGGATGCTGACCATCGCAAATGCGCGAATCAGGTCTGCCACCCCGTGCCACGGTTTCAACGTCCCGACGAATCCAACGGTGAAGGATGTCTGGTCCGGGGACAACCGGGCAGGTCGGATCCTTTGGGTGTCAACGCCGTTGGCAACCGTGAAGACCCGGTGTGGACGGTCGCTGCGGCTGCGGGCCCATGCGGCGACGGGCTCGCTGACGCAGACCACCGTGCCAGCCGTCGAGAGCGCAGACCGCGCGGATCGCTCGGCTCCGTCTCGGTCGGCCAGCACGCGGTGGGTGGCCTGTTCCTCGACCAGCGGCGCATTGACCTCAAGCACCGAGCGGACTTCGTTGTGGTCGGCCCACGCCATTGCCGTACGCCCCCACAGCGAGTAGCGCTCGTAGACGAGGTCCAGCGGCGTCTGCCCCGACAGCGTGTCGAGGACCAAGGTGACGGTGCGGTCGGCGTCCTGGCAGGCAAGCTCCCGTTCCGTCGTTGCGTCAGCCGGGGCGAGGGGCAGCGCATGGACCTGCACCGCCGCTAGATCCGGTGGTGGGGTTCCGCCTGCTCGCGTCGCCAGCAGGTGAACCTCGGCGCCGCCGCGCACGAGCACCCGCAGAACTGACTGGGCGTGCACAGAGGCGCCCTTACGTCCGAAGATCGGGACGCCGGGATCGATGCACACGAAGGCGACACGCATCAGCCGGGCACCGCCTGATGTCGCACCGAGATGTCGCAGAGCAGGTCGTGGAGCAGCTTGGCATTGTGCCGGGAGTCGAAATTCACCTCGACGTGGCGCCGCCCGGCAGCGGCGAGCTCGCGGCCGAGGTCCTGATCGTCGATCAGGAGCGCCAGTGCAGCAGCGAGCGCGGTGGAGTCTCGCTCGCGGACAAGCAAGCCGGTCTGTCCGTCGAGGACCGCTTCCGGAATTCCGGTGACGGGCGTGGCGACGACCGGCGTGCCAACAGCGAGTCCCTCCAGGATGACTGTGGGCAAGCCGTCGCGGTCCCCGTCCGCGCCGACGACGCAGGGAGCGGCCAGCACCGATGCCTGACGGATGACCTCGCGTGTCTGCCCTTGCGGCAGGGGGCCATGGAAGTTGACGGTTTCGGTCAGGCCGAGTTCAGCGACCTGTGCCCGGAGCGCGTCCTCTTGGTCGCCGGTCCCGACGACGTCCAGGCGCAGCCGACGGCCGGTGCCCACCAGCTGAGCGATGGCGTCCATGAGGTAGCAGAAGCCCTTCTTCTCGACCAGCCTGCCTACGGCCGCCACGACCGGTGGTCGGTCAGCCGGTGCGGATTGGCTGAAGGCGTCGAGGTCGAGGCCGTTGTAGATACGGACGACACGCTCTGCGCTCGCACCGTAGTTTCGTCGCAGGAACGCGACGTTGTAGTCGCTCACGGTGACCACGGCTGCCGCATCAGCCAACTTCTGCCGCATCTCCTCGAGGTCCACCTCCTCGTGAAAGATGTCTTTCGCGTGGGCGGTGAAGCTGTAGCTGACTCCGGACAGCCGCGCCGCGAGACGGGCGACTGTCGTGGAAACCGAACCGAAGTGAGCGTGCAGGTGGTCGATCCGGTGGTTGACCACGAAGCAGGCCAGCTCCTCCGCCTGGGCTGCGTCATCAGGGCTCACCTGCAGCAGCTCATCGAGATGTGCGCAGACCGCTCCGGGCAAAAGCCGATGCGCCCGACCAAGCGTCTCCCACAGCTCCGAGGTCTTCGCTGCCATGGTCAGATAGGTGACTGGTGCCTGCACCCTGGCCAGGTCCTCGTGGAACCTTCCGTCGATGGGCCCGCGGAGCGAGAAGACCTCCAGGTCTGCACCCTGTGCTTGCAGCGCCAGGATCTCGTTGAGGATGAACGTCTCGGAGAACCGTGGATACATCTTCAGCACGTAACCGATGCGGGGCTGCAGCTCAGACGGCGACATACTCGGACTCCTGGGCTCGGGGCGGTTCGTTTGCCCCAAGCAGCCCACCGGCCAGCTGCGCGACCCGCGCCAGGCCGTCGAAGTCAACCGTTGTCTGCCGTTGACGGCCTGGTCGTTGGACCCCCTGCGCGAGCCAGCCACCAAGCGTGTCCGGGGTCAGCTCGGCGGGGTCGAGCACGTCGACCAGGCCGGCTTGACGCAGCCGGTCGGCGCGCAGCGCCTGCTCCCTCCGCGGGACGACCCGCGGCACCAGAAGCGCCGGCTGCTCCGAGCCGAGCAGCTCGCACACGGAGTTGTACCCGCCCATCGAGACGATCGCCGCGGCGCCGTTCACGAGGTCGGGTACGTCGGTCACGAAGTCGAGCACGAGGAGGTCGTCGCGGTGCTGGTGGTCGAGCTTGAGCGTCCGTCGTACCTCAGGGGCTAGAAACGGACCCGTGACCAGCACGCCGCGGTGGCCAGGAGGAAGCGGGGCATCGGCGAAAGCGGTCGCGACAGCGGCACCATCCTGACCTCCGCCGACCAGGCCGAGCACATAAGGCCTTCGGTCCTCGAGCGCAGCGCCCTGACTCGGGTCTGTCGAGGGAAGCAGGTCGACACGGCCGTTGACCAGGTATCCGGTGTAGTCGACCTTGGCGGTCACCGAGGCAGGCCAGCGGTACTCATCGGCAGGATCGAAGACGCTGGGGTCGCCGTACACCCAGATCCGGTCGTAGAGCTCGTCGACCGCATCGGTCGAACGGGTCTCGTCCCACTCGCGGATCGCCGCGGGTGCGTCGTCGAGGACATCGCGGATACCCAGCACGGAGCGGGTGTCATTCAGGTCGCGAAGCATGGCCAGTGACCGGTCGAGCTCGCCCAGTGCGCCGCGTGCGACCTTGTCTACGATCAGAAGATCGGGTGTGAAGGAAGCAAGTGCCGCGTCAAGGATCTGGGAACGCAGGGTCACGATGTCGTCGAGCGACATCGACATCGACCTCGACCGGTAGCCGCCGCCCGGATTCTTGGCCACCCCCGGCAAGGTGACCATGTCTGTGCGGGGCGGGAGGGGAAGCGCGGTGGCTTCGGTGACCCCTGCGAGGAGTAGCACATCGGTGTTCGGCTCGTCGGCAACGAGAGCGGCGGCGATCAGGGCGTTGCGCCTGACGTGGCCGAGTCCCTGCGTGTCATGGGAGTACAGCGCCACTCGCCGAGTCCGGAGCGCCTCGGGCCGCCTCGAGACAGCCGGTGACCGGGTCAGGAAGCTCAACAGTCGAGAACGTCGGCCGGCGGTCGGCTCACCCGGGTGGCCCGTGGCTTCCTTTCGGTTCAACATAAGCACTCGGCCCTCGTGCGATCTGCGACGGCGCCGTCGGCAACCGTGCTAGGACGCCACGAAGCGGGCTTGAACTCGCGCGGCCGGTCCCGAGCGGCTCGCACGTGGCAATGAGACCTGCACGACTCTAGTTGCGACGAACGAGGTAGAGCCATCGCACAAACGCATCAGATTCGTGCAGCCGCTACGTGTTCCTCCCCCTCGGGAAATGCCGCAAGACATGATGCATTGGACGAAGTGACCCGTCAGAAACAAACATTCGGCGCAGTTGGTGCGAGAAGGACTGACCCTTCTGGGCCATAGGGACATAGTCCTCGTGACGAAGCCAGTGGTGACATGGCTAAGGTGCACAACGGACAGTCGCTCATGAGCTGGGGCTGTCAGGCTTCCCGTGGCAAGTCAGGCTCCCGGTGTCGGTGAATGACTCGCCCGGCACCGGCCAGAACCGCCAGCGAGCGGAGCTGTCGGCCAAGGTGAGCTCGAGGACCCCATGGGTGTCGGAGTTTCGAACCGCACTGTTCGCGATTGGTTCATCCATGTCTCTGAGCTCGGTTCCACCGGTGCCAACGACGATCTCGGTGAGGCCGTGATCAGGATCGGCCTCGGCAGACGGGCCCTGTGGCTCGAACCGTTCGTAGTTGTGGTCGTGGCCGTTCAGGACGAGCTCGGCTCCCGCGGAGTGCAGGTCGTCCCAGAACGCGTCGAGATCGTCGTCGCTTCCGTGATATCCGGAGCTGTAACGTGGCTCGTGCCAGAGGGCGAGTGTGCACGCTGCGCCGCTTGCGTCCAGGTCCTGACGAAGCCAGCTCTCCTGGGGCGAACCCGTCTCGCAGCCACCGATCTCCTCACAGTTGCTGTTGAGGACGATCACGTGCCAACTGCCGATGTCCAGACTGTGGTATCCCTTCTCGGGATCACCAGCGGCCGCGCCGAAGTACTCGAAGTATGCCTCGGCATCCGAGGTCTCATACTCGTGGTTTCCGACCACAGGTATCGTGCGCTCCTTGTACTGGCCCCAGGTCGGGTCATAGCACTCGGCGAACTCCTCCGCCGTCCCGCTTGAGTAGGCGAGGTCGCCGAGGGTGACCACCGTCGCGTTCGTATCCTCGAGCGAGAGCAGCCCGGCCAGCAGCCCCGCTGTCTCCTCGTCGAGGTTGTCGTCGCAGTCAGCGATGTCGCCGGCGGCGAGGATCACGTGCTCGGCCGCGGGCGACCCGCTGGTCGGTGCATCGGGGGGGCCCATCGCACTGGTAGCGCTTGTTGCCGATTCCGGTTGACGCGGACGGCTCTCCTGAGGATCTGCCATCCCGCAGGAGACGAGTGGGCACATCGAAGCGAAGGTCGCCACGCAGAACATGCTCAGCCTTCGACGCCGACCAGGCATTCCCATAGTGCGGAGACTACTTGTTCTCGCTGATGCGCAACATGCGCTCTACAGGGGTGTCGACCGACCATGCCGAGCCGCCGTACGGTGGGGAGGAGGAGGATCGGGCGATGACGAGTGAGCGTGCCACCTGCGTGCTCGTCGGCGGCGGTCCCGCCGGCATGATCCTGGGCCTGCTGCTCGCGCGTGCAGGTGTCGACGTTCAGGTGCTCGAGAAGCACGGAGACTTCCTACGTGACTTCCGCGGCGACACCGTACACCCGTCGACCCTGCAGCTGCTCGACGAGCTCGGGCTGGGGGAGCAGTTCGCCAGGTTGCCGTACAGCCGGCTGAACGAGATCGCCTTTCCGGCCGGAGCCGGTCGTACGGTCGTGGTGGCCGACTTCCGCAGGCTGAAGGTGCGGTACCCGTACATCGCGATGGTGCCGCAGTGGGACCTGCTCGACCTGGTCGCCGACGCCGGCCAGCGCGAACCCACATTCACTCTGCGGATGCGCACCGAGGTGACCGAGCTGGTCCGCGAGGACGGACGCGTCCGGGGCGTGCGGTACCACACGCCGGAGGGCATCAGCGGGGAGATCCAGGCGGACCTGGTCGTGGCCTGCGACGGTCGGTGGTCGATCGCCCGGCAGCAGGCGGACCTGCGACCCCGGGAGTTCCGCGTCCCCATCGACGCATGGTGGTTCCGGTTGCCGCGCGCTCCCGAGGACAACCCGTCCGCGCTAACCCCGCGCGCCGGTCGCGGCCGCTTCGCTGTGGTGATCCCGCGCACCGACTTCCTCCAGATCGCCTACATCGCCCGGAAGGGCACCGACGCACAGCTACGCGCCAGAGGGATCGAGTCGTTCCGGCGCGACGTCGCGCAGCTCATGCCGGACCTGGCAGATCGGGTGGACACGCTGCGGTCGATGGACGACGTCAAGCATCTCGACGTGCGTTTGAACCGGCTGAACCGCTGGCACGTCGACGGGCTGCTCTGTATCGGCGACGCGGCGCACGCCATGTCACCGGTTGGCGGCGTCGGTATCAACCTGGCGGTGCAGGACGCGGTGGCGGCCGCGACCCTGCTGGCGGAGCCGCTGCTGCGTGGCGCGGTGACGACCAGTGAGCTGGCGGCGGTGCGCAATCGCCGACTGATGGCGACAGTTCTGGTCCAGGCGCTGCAACGGATGATGCACCGGGGCCTCGTGACGCCGATCCTCGACGGACGGCGCATGGGCCCGCCGAGACCCGTGCTCGACCTGCTGCGACGCGTCCCGCGCATGTCGTACCTGACGGCCTACCTGATCGGCGTCGGGATCAGGCCGGAGCACGCGCCGCCCTTCGCTGTCCGCCCCACCCCGGGGTCCGGACACGTCGAGGCCGGTTGAACGCAGGTGAGAGCGCCGACGACGGGCGGCACAAGGGCGCTTGGTCGGGTACGTTCCCAGGGTGAAGATCGCAGATGCGCAGGGGCTGTGGGCTGCGGACCCGGGGTGGCTGAACACGGCCAGCTATGGGCTGCCGCCGACGCCGGCGTGGGAGGCGTTGCAGTCGGCACTGACCGATTGGCGGTGCGGGCGAACCAGTTGGGAAGGATGGGCGGAGTCCACCGACCGATCCCGCGAGTCTTTCGCGCGAATGGTCGGGGCACGCGCGGACCAGGTCGCGATCGGTGGGACCGTCTCGGAGCTGGTCGGGCTGCTGGCAGCCGCTGTGCCTGACCGTAGCCATGTCGTTGTCGCCGAGAACGACTTCACCTCGGTTCTCTTCCCCTGGCTGGTCCACGCCGACCGCGGCGTCGAGGTTCACCCGGTCGCGGTGGCCGAGCTCGCCGCAGCCGTAGATGCGACCACCACGGTCGTCGCTTTCAGCTTGGTTCAGTCCGCGACCGGGGAGATCGCCGATGTCGACGCCATCGTGCAGGCTGCCGCGGCCGACGACGCACTCGTCGTTGTCGACGCCACCCAGGCCTGCGGCTGGCTGCCAGTTTCAAGCGCCGGGGTCGACGCGGTCGTGTGCGCGGGCTACAAGTGGTTGATGTCGCCTCGCGGCAGCGCATTCCTGGCCGTAAGCGATCGACTGCGTGACCGGCTGCGTCCCCTGCATGCCGGGTGGTACGCCGGCGAGAACGTGTACGAGTCCTACTACGGGCTCCCGCTTCGGCTGGCTGGATCGGCCCGCCGGTTCGACGTCTCTCCTGCATGGTTCAGCTGGGTCGGCACCGCCCCTGCCCTGGCCCTGATCGAGGAGATCGGCGTCGATTCCATCCACGCCCACAATGTCGGCCTGGCCAACCGGTTCCGTTCAGGGCTTGGGCTGGCCGCGGCGGAGAGCGCGATTGTCTCGGCCAGCGTCCCCGACGCGGACCGCAGCCTCGCCGCGGCCGGCATCAGGGCAGCGGCGCGCGCTGGCAACCTGCGGGTCTCCTTTCACGTCTACTCCACCGAAGACGACGTCGACAACGCCCTGGACGCCCTTGTCGGCTGAGCTCGCGGTCCGGATACCGAGCCTGGGTGGTGCCGGGCTCTGGCTGGTCGACGGCAACCTCCTGCTGGTGCAAACCTCGGAACTGTTCAGCGGGTCTTCAGCGGTCCGGGGTCACTATCGGTGGACCGGCATGTTCCAGCCCCACTGCGGAGGTTTGACCACCATGAAACGCGCCAAGTGCTCGATCGCCCTCGTCACCGTCCTACTCGCAGCCACGGGGTGCGCGAGCGACCAGCGCGACCCATCCGCGGGAATCTCCGGGCCGGTCGACCCTGCCGAGTCGGCAACCGGGGTGAGCGAAGATCCCGTTATGGGCGAGCAGCCGAAGGTGGGTGGGCTCGACCTGGCGCCAGAGACTGAACGCGTCGATCTCGAGGTGCCCACGTTCTCGGACCCGACGAGGATCGACAACCCACTGTTTCCGGTGGGTCGCGGGGACTCGAACGTCCTGCTGGGGAGGGTCGAGGGGCAGCCGTTCCGCAGCGAGGTGACGGTCCTGCCGGAGCCCAGGTTCATCGAGTGGAACGGGGAGCGCGTCGAGACGGTCGTCTCGCAATACACCGCTTTTCTCGGCGGTCGTATCCACGAGGTCGCACAAGACCTGTACGCGCAGGACGACGACGGGGCGGTCTGGTACTTCGGCGAGGATGTCTTCAACTTCGCAGACGGGGTGGTGGCCGACACCGAGGGCACCTGGTTTGCGGGCAAGGACGGCCCGGCCGCGATGATCATGCCGCCGGACCCGCAGGTTGGCGATGTGTACCGGCCCGAGAAGATCCCGGGCCTCGTGTTCGAGGAGGTCACCGTGAAGTCGACGGAGGAGGACGTGCAGGGGCCTCAGGGGAAGGTCGAGGACGCACTGCGGGTTTCCGAGCTGCACATGGGCGGCCAACTCGAGGGCAAGACGTTCGCGCCCGGCTACGGCGAGTTCTACACCTCCGGCGGCGGCGATGTCGAGGCCCTCGCCGTGGGCCTGCCGACCGATGCGCTGCCGGGGTCGACCAGCGAATCGCTCGAGAGGCTGTGGGCCGCTTCGACACGGCTGTACGACGGAGCGATCACGAAGCAAGACCAGCAGGCAGTGGAGTCAGCGGTCAAGGCCATCGGCGCGGCATGGTCGACCCTCCGTGAGGACGATGTGCCGCCTCTCCTGAGGGACGCGCTCGCCAGCGAGATGGTCGAGCTCGAGGCCGCAGTCAACGGTACCGGCAGCGGTCAGCAGTCCGTCGACATCGCAAGGCTCGCACTCGATCTGCGACTGCGCTACACGCCGCGGGAGGAGATCGATTTGGGTCGACTCGAACTGTGGGTCAGGCAGCTCGTCATCGACATCGATCGCAGCGACCCGGCGGGTGTCGCGGGCGACCTGGCCTGCCTCGACCTCGTCCGAGCCCGAGTTGCCCACGCCTACCCGAGCAAGGCACTGAGCAGCCTCGACGAGGCGCTCGGCGGACTCCGCGTGGCCTCCGTCAACGGGAACATCGAAGCCGCGAAGGCCCAGGCCGCCGAGGCGCGCCAGATTGTCACAGAGCTCAAACCGTTGTGAAGGAATGACGCGGGTCGCCCTCCGCGAGCTGATCGACGACGGCGAGTGACCGAGCCCCGGGGCGCTACTCGTCGCCGGTCAGGTTGAAGGCGCGCAACCGCCGGCCGGTAAGCCAGGTGCCGAGGACGATGACGACGGCCGTGGCCGCGACGGCGTAGGTCGGGCTCAGGTCCTTCGCGAGCGAGATGTCGTTGACGGCCTGCTCGATGATCGCCCCGGCCCACCGGGTGACGCTCAGCCACCGCACGCCGTCGAGCAGACCACCGAGCAGGCCCTCCCAGATCAGCAGGTAGATGAGGCCGATCACCACGGCGTGGCGGGTCAGGACCGACAGCAGCGCGAACAGCGCGCAGTAGGCCAGGCCGCCCGCCAGCGAGCCGAGTGCGAACCCAGTGCCGAGCTGCGGTTCGTCGAGGAGCAGGACCAAACCGGCGACCAGCATGGGTACGGCGGCGAACAAGAGAACGCAGGTCGCCGCGACGACCAGCTTGCTGACCACGATGGTGTGCCGGGAGATCGGCTTGGCCAACAGGTAGGAGATCGAACCGTCGTCGATCTCCGGGGCCAGGACGCCGGTCGTCGCGAGCAGGGCGACGAGAGGCACGATCACGGACAGGCCGAGGCCGTACAAGGTGTCGCTGGCGGCACTGAGGTCCTCACCGACGAGCACCCGCACGAGCACAGCCAGCCCGACGAGCACCAGCGGCAGGATGAACAACAGAACCCCCCGGCGGCGGCCGAAGACGCTGCGGACACCGAGCCGCACGATGGTCCCCGAGATCGGCGCCGTCACGCCGACACCAGGTAGGCGAAGACGCTCTCCAGCGACTCGTCCGTCGGGGTGACCTCGAGCAGCCGGACTCCGTGCTCGCGGGCCAGTCGCGGGAGCACCTCACTGAACCGTCCGAAGTCGGACGCCTCGAGCTCGATACCACCCTCCGACCGGAGCCGGGCGCCGCGGACCGACGGGTCGGCCAGGAGCACCGAGGCCATCCTCCGGTCGTCGGCGGTGCGCAGCACGAACCGGTTGGGCCGGTCGGTCATCAGCCGCCGGATGGCCCCGAAGTCACCGGAGGCCGCGTGCCGGCCTGCGACCACGACCTCGATCTGGCGGGCCACCTGCTCGACCTCCTCCAGGATGTGTGAGCTGAAGAGCACGGTGCGGCCCTCGGCCCCCATCGTGCGCAACAGCTCCATCAGGTGGATTCGCTGCCGCGGGTCCATGCCGTTGAAGGGTTCGTCCAGCAGAAGCACGGCCGGATCGTGCACCAGGGACGACGCCATCTTGATCCGCTGCCGCATCCCCTTCGAGTACGTCGATATCACGCGGTCCTGCGCATCGCTCATCTCGACCAATGCGATCGACGCCTGGGCCGCCGCGCCCGGGTCCGGCAACCCGTGTAGCTCGGCGTTGGCCACGACGAACTGCCGCCCGGTCAAGTACTCGAACAGGGCCTCACGCTCCGGGACCAGGCCGATCTTCCGGTAGACCTGCTCGTTGCGCCACAGCGGCTCACCGTCCAGGGTGGCCGTGCCCGTCGAGGGCGCAAGGAACCCGGACATCAGCGCGATCAAGGTGGACTTGCCCGCGCCGTTGGGACCGAGCAACCCAGTGACCCCCGGGCCGATCGTCATCGAGACGTCGTTGACCGCGACGACGTTGCGGTACCACCGGGACACGTGGTCGAGCTGGAGGGTACTCATGCGGTCACCCGCCGGTAGCGAGCCAGCATCGCGGCGACCGAGCCGAGGACGGTGAGCCCGGTCGTCGCCAGATAGAGGACACCCATCGCGCCGCTGGTGGGCGGGGTCGGGGTGGCCTCCGGCGAGTCGAACAGGAAGACCTGCACGCCGTTGACCAGCGTGTACGGGGCGAACAGCCCGGCGACCTCGCCGACGGTCTTGTTGCCGGACTCGAGCGAGATCCCCTGAATGGTCGACACGACTGTGTAGCTGACCAGCAGCACGACGATCACCGCAGCCACCGCCAGTCCCCGTCGGATCGTCAGAGCCGAGACCAGCGCCGCCAAGCAGGACAGGCACGCCGCCAGCAGCACGGCACCGACCATGGCCGCGAGGAAGTCCTCGGTCTCCCGGCCGACCGGCAGGTCCGCGAGCAACCCGCCGACGTACAACAAGAGCAGGGGAGCGCCGATCAGAAGGAACGTCGCCGCCGTCAGGGAGGCCAGGCGCACCAGCACGTAGGTAGTCCGCCGCCCCGGGCGGGCGAGGTACAGCGTCATCGTGCGGAACCGGAGGTCGCGGGAGATCAGGGCGGGAGCTTGAGCTGCGACGAACACCGATATCAGCAGCTGGGTCGTGATCGGGTAGACGGAGTACGGGACGATGTGCTCGTCGAGCCCGAGGAGAGTCCGTGCCTGCACCAGAACGCCCACCAGGATGAGCGCCGGCAGCAGCATCAGCCCGAGCAGACCCATCGGGAGGATCTTGGACCGCCCGGACCTGCCCAGTCCGTAGCAGTTCCTCAGCCCGGTGACGAAGAATGCCCAAGCGACCGCACCCTCACCGAGCCGGGGCCCGACGTAGGGCCGGTAGCCGATGTCGTGGATGACGGCGGCGGGCGCAGTGGTGCCAGGGGTGTCAGACGGGCTGGACACTGCCGGCACCTCCTTCCCGGAAGACGTCCTCGATGCGGTGGTGCCGCTCCTGCATGCGGACCAGGCCGAGCCCGAGGTCGACAGTGAGGTCGCGGACCACGTCGCGCGTGGTCTCGTCGCGGACCTCGACCTCGACCACGCGACCGTCTGCCGGCCAGACGCGGAGTCCCGCGTCGACCAGGGCCTGCCCGAGCAGCCGGTCGGCGTCGCTGGGGCCCTGCACCTCGACAAGCAGGTTGCCGGTCGTGTGCAAGAAGTCCGTCGTGACCGAGGAGCGAAGCAGGCGTCCGCTGTCGAGTACGACGACGTGGTCGCTTATCCGCTCCAGCTCGCCGAGCAGGTGGGAGGTCACGAGGACCGCGATGCCGAACTCGGTGCCGATGCGGCGAACCAGCGCCAGCATGTCGTCGCGGGATGACGGGTCGAGCCCGTTGGTCGGTTCGTCCAGCAGGACCAGCCGCGGGTCGTGGACGAGGGCCTGGGCCAGCTTAGCCCTCTGCTTCATGCCCGTGGAGTAGCCGCCGATCGGGCGGTACCGCTCCTCGGCCAGCCCCACGTGGCGCAGTACGTCGGACGCTCGCTCGCGGGCTGCGGGGTAGGGCAGACCCGACATCTGACCCATATGGACGACGAGGTCGCTCGCGGAGACGTCGGCCGGGAGGCAGTCGTGCTCGGGCATGTAGCCCACCAGCGAACGGATTCGGCCGCCTTCGCTCGCAACGTCGTGCCCGAGGACGTGGGCGCTCCCGCTCGTGGCGGGGGTCAGCCCGAGCAGGATCTTGATCAGCGTCGACTTGCCGGCGCCGTTGGCGCCGACGAGCCCGGTGACACCTTCCCCGACATTCACGTCGAGCTGGTCGAGCGCGGTCACGCGTGGGTACCGCTTGGTCAGTTCAGCGGTTTCGATTACCCCCACGACACCAACGTAGCGGTTGCCGGTGGCCGGCGCCGGTAGTTCGTGCTCAGGACCCCATTTGCCTCTGCTGTCGGGCGGCCGGGGCTAGCAGCCGTCGCACACTGGCGAGGTCTTGGCTCAGCGGTCGGAAACGTTCGCACCGCTGTCGAGGGCGTCGATGGCCTGTTGCAGCGAGCTCAGTCGGCGCAGGACTCGGTCGACGGACCTCTGGACCGAGGGGTCGCCGGAGGGGCGCAGATCGAGGGCCAGCTGATCGACCGCCTCGTCAAGGCCCGTCACTCGTTCCCGGAGTTCGCCGATGACGTCCACAGCAGCCTGCGCCTGATCGATCTGGCGGCGAAGGAAGTCAGCCTGCGTCGCCAGCAGACGACCCGCCGCCCAGAGCTCGACGAAGACCTGGACCTTTGCGCGCAGCACCCAAGGGTCGAAGGGTTTCGAGATGTAGTCGGCGGCACCGGCGGCGTATCCCCGGTGCGCGTTGTTCTTGTCCCTGTCGACCGCGGTCAAGAAGATGATCGGCACGCTCTTGGTGCGACGGCGCCCCTTGATCCGAGTCGCTGTCTCGAAGCCGTCCATGCCCGGCATCTGCGCGTCCAGGAGGATCAGCGCGAAGTCGTCTTTCAGGAGCGCCCGCAGCGCGTCTTCGCCCGATTCCGCGCGCACCAGGTCCTGGTCGAGCGTGGTGAGGATCGCTTCAAGTGCCAGCAGGTTCTCCGGCCGGTCGTCCACCAGCAGGATCTTGGCGCGTTCGGTCACGGCAGCCACTGCCGGAACAGCGTAAGGAGCCGGTCGACGTCGACCGGCTTGGTGACGTAGTCCGACGCGCCGGCCGCGAGGCTGTTCTCCCGATCGCCGGGCATCGCCTTGGCGGTAAGTGCGATGACGGGCAGGGAGCGCCACGATGGCATCTTCCGGATCTCACTCATCGCGGTGTAGCCGTCCATTCCCGGCATCATCACGTCCATCAGAACGAGGTCGATCTCGGGGTCGCGCTGGAGGACCTGGATGCCGTCCTCGCCGCTTTCCGCGTACGCGACGTCGATGCCGTGCTGCTCGAGAGCGCTGGTCAACGCGAAGACGTTGCGGGCGTCGTCGTCGACGATGAGAATCCGCTTGCCGACGAGTATCTGGTCGTCGCCGTGGCTGCTCGCCACCGACGCGGCCCGGTCCGCGGGCAGTCCGATGTTGGCCCGGTGGAGGAAGAGGGCGATCTGGTCGATGAGTTGTTCGGCCGACGACGGGTAGGTCACGACCATCTTCTGCGCGTACTGGTGCAGCCTTGTCAGGTCGCGCTGGGTAGGGTCCTCGCCGGTGCTGACGACGACCGGTATGCCGCGGAGGGCCTTGCGCGAGCGCATCCGCCTGATGACATCGAGGCCGCTGCCGCCGGCGAGCTTGAGGTCCACGACGACGCAGTCGTACGACGCGCTGTCCAGCGCCGAGTATGCCTCGTCGACGCTGGTGACCACCTGCATCTCCACGTCGGGCATGTTCCCGAACAATGCGACGACGACGGAGGTCTCCTCTTCGGCGTTGCTGGTCACGACCAGCAGCGACCTGGTCGTCCGGTCGAGGTAGGAGCTCAGGTCCTCGAGGGCAACGGCGATACGCTCCTGAGTCACCGGTGCGTCGATGCTGTTGATCGCCCCGGTGAGCCTGCCGAGGTGTATGTCGTCCGAAGCCGCTGGCGAGTGGACAGCGACCGCCGGGATATGACGCGTCTCGTGGTTGTTCTTGAGAACTTGTAGCAGGGACCGCCCGCCGTGAACGCGCAGGTCCATTCCGAGAATTATCGCGTCCGGACGATTCCTGCGCGCGGTGATCACGGCGGTCTCGGTCTGTGACGTGGCCAGGACCTTGAAGCCTCGTGCGCGGCCGAGGACGGCTGCCTCCTGGCGCTGGTCCGGGTCCGAGAGCGCAACCAGCAGCACCCGGTCTCCTTGCTCGATCGTGTCCATGTCGTCAGCCGCTGCGCTGGCGCCCGCTCCAGCCTTCGAAATGTCCTCTGCCCTCCGGAAGCTGAGCATCGGCTTCGGGGCACTGCCGACGCCTAGCCGTAGGGGCAGATACAGGGTGAACGTGCTGCCCCTGCCGGGCTCACTCTCCGCATGGATCTCCCCACCGATCAGTTGGGCGATCTCACGGCTGATCGAGAGACCGAGCCCGGTGCCTCCGAACTTCCGGCTGATGGTGCCGTCGGCCTGCTGGAAAGCCTCGAAGATGACCCTGAGCTGCTCGGCCGGGATGCCGATTCCCGTGTCAGACACGGAGAACGCGAGTACCAGCTCGCCACGGGTCAGGGTGGAGAGTGCCAAGTGCTCGTGGACAGCAGGCCGGATCTCCAGCCTCACCTCTCCGGAGGAGGTGAACTTCACGGCGTTCGACAGCAGGTTCCGCAGGACCTGCTGAAGTCGGTGCTGGTCGGAGTGCAGCGTCCGGGGAACGTCGTCGGAGACGGAAACCGAGAGACGCAGATCCTTCTCCGCAATCAATGGCCGGAAGGTTGCTTCGACGTACTCGACGATCCCCGAGATAGCGATATCGGCCAGATGCACGTCCATCTTGCCGGCCTCCACCTTGGAGAGGTCGAGGATGTCGTTGATGAGCTGCAGGAGGTCCGTTCCCGAGTTGTGGATCGTCCGGGCGAACTCGATCTGACGTGCATCGAGGTTGCCCTCGGCGTTGTCGGACAGGAGCTTTGCCAGGATCAGCAGGGAGTTCAAAGGCGTCCGCAGCTCATGAGACATGTTGGCGAGGAACTCCGACTTGTAGCGGGACGACAGCGCAAGCTGCTCGGCTCGGTCCTCGAGCCCTCGACGAGCGTCCTCGATCTCCAGGTTCTTGATCTCGATGGCACGGTTCTGCTCGGCAAGCAAGCTCGCCTTGTCCTTCAGCTCGGCGTTCGTCTGTTGTAGCTCATCCTGCTGCGCCTGCAACTCCTCCGACTTGTTCTGGAGCTCTCCGGCGAGGCGTTGTGACTCAACCAGTAGCTCCTCCGTGCGGGAGTTGGCGATGATTGCGTTGAGCGAGACGCCTATGCTCTCCATGAGCTGCTCGAGGAACTGCCGGTGCACGGGGCTGAAGGTGCCGAACGACGCCAGCTCCACCACCCCAAGAACCTGGTCCTCGAACACCACCGGAAGGATCGCGAGGCTGACCGGAGTGGCCTCGCCCAGTCCGGACGAGATCCGGACGTAGTCGCCAGGCACGTCGGCGAGCACGATCGGTTTGCGTTCGAGCGCGGCCTGACCCACTAGACCGACGCCGACCGGAAACACGCTCGGCACGTTCTTGCGGGGGCGGTAGCCGTACGACGCGATCCGTTGCAGCGAACCCTCGCCGCCGGGTTCGTCCGCGTGCAGGAAGAACGAGCCCAGGCTGGCGCCGACCAGGGGCGTCAGCTCGCTCACGATCAGCCGTGTGACGTCGAGGAGGTCGTGGCCGCCCTGCATGTGGCCAGTGAAACGGGCGAGGTTCGTCTTGAGCCAGTCCTGGTCCTCGTTCATCCGCGTCGTCTCGCGCAGGTTGTCGATCATCTGGTTGAGATTGTCCTTGAGCTCGGCGACCTCGCCCTCAGCCCCGACGGTGATCTGTCTGCTCAGGTCACCCTGCGTCACCGCGGTCGAGACCTCCGCGATCGCACGAAGCTGAGTCGTCAGGGTGCCGGCGAGCTGGTTCACGTTCTCGGTGAGCTTCCGCCAAGTCCCGGAGACGTCGGCCACCTCGGCCTGGCCGCCGAGTTTGCCCTCGGTCCCGACCTCCCGGGCGACGCGGGTCACCTCGTCCGCGAAGGACGACAGCTGGTCGACCATACGGTTGACGGTCGTCTTCAGCTCGAGGATCTCGCCGCGCGCGTCGACGTACGTCTTCTGAGTCAGGTCCCCGTTCGCAACCGCGGTGGTGACGACCGCGATGCTGCGAACCTGACTGGTCAGGTTGACGGCCATTGAGTTCACAGACTCGGTCAGGTCCTTCCAGGTGCCGGAGACCCCCCGGACATGGGCCTGGCCTCCCAGGATGCCCTCGGTCCCGACCTCGCGGGCGACGCGGGTCACCTCGTCGGCGAAGGCGCGCAGCGTGTCCACCATCGCGTTGATCGTCCCGGCGAGCGCGGCTACCTCGCCGCGGGCCTCGATGGAGACCTTCTGGCTGAGGTCGCCGCGCGCGACAGCGGTGGAGATCCGCGCAATGCTGCGCACCTGGTCCGTCAGGTTGCTCGCCATCGAGTTCACCGAGTCGGTGAGGTCGCGCCAGGTGCCGGCGACTCCGGGAACGCGTGCCTGACCGGCGAGCATTCCCTCGGTACCGACCTCGCGGGCGACTCGGGTGACCTCGTCGGCGAACGCCGAGAGCTGGTCGACCATCGTGTTGATCGTGCTCTTGAGCTCGAGGATCTCGCCGCGGGCGTCGACCGTGATCTTGCGGGTGAGGTCGCCGCTCGCGACCGCGGTGGTCACCTCGGCGATGTTGCGCACCTGAGAGGTCAGGTTCGCGGCCATCATGTTCACGTTCTCCGTCAGGTCCTTCCAGGTCCCTGACACGTCGTGCACGTCGGCCTGTCCACCCAGCCGGCCCTCGGTGCCGACCTCGCGGGCGACTCGGGTGACCTCGTCGGCGAACGCCGAGAGCTGGTCGACCATCGTGTTGATCGTGCTCTTGAGCTCGAGGATCTCGCCGCGGGCCTCGACCGTGATCGTTCGGGTGAGGTCACCGCGGGCGACCGCGGTGGTGACCTCGGCGATGTTGCGGACCTGCGCGGTCAGGGTGCCGGCCATGAAGTTCACCGAGTCGGTGAGGTCGCGCCAGGTGCCGGAGACGCCCGGCACAGCTGCCTGGCCACCCAGCCTGCCCTCACCGCCGACCTCGCGGGCGACCCGGGTGACCTCGTCGGCGAACGCGGACAGCTGGTCCACCATCACGTTCACTGTCGTCTTCAGCTCGGCCAGCTCGCCTCGCACGTCGACGGTGATCTTCTGGCTGAGGTCGCCGCGGGCGACCGCGGTGGTGACCTGAGCGATGTTGCGCACCTGTGTGGTCAGGTTGTTGGCCATCGAGTTCACCGAGTCGGTCAGGTCCTTCCAGGTCCCGGCCACCCCGGGTACGTCCGCCTGCCCTCCCAAGATTCCGTCACTACCCACCTCGCGGGCTACCCGGGTCACCTGCGCGGCGAAAGCGGACAGCTGGTCCACCATCACGTTCACGGTGCTCTTGAGCTCGGCCAGCTCCCCTTTCACGTCGACGGTGATCTTCTGGCTGAGGTCGCCGCGGGCGACCGCGGTGGTGACCTGGGCGATGTCTCGAACCTGTGCGGTGAGGTTGCCGGCCATGTAGTTGACCGACTCCGTCAGGTCCTTCCATCGACCTGCGACTCCCGGCACATCTGCCTGTCCGCCGAGAATGCCCTCGGTGCCCACCTCGCGGGCCACCCGGGTCACCTCGTCGGCGAAGGTCTGCAGCGTGGCGGTCATGGAGTTGAGGGTGTCGGCGAGCTCGGCTACCTCTCCGCTTGCAGTCACGGTGATCTGCTGGCTCAGGTCACCGCGCGCCACGGCCTGCGCGACTGAAGAGATGCCACGAACCTGGCTGGTCAGGTTCGACGCCATCAGGTTGACCGAGTCGGTGAGATCCTTCCAGGTCCCAGAGACTCCGTGGACATCGGCCTGACCGCCGAGGCGGCCCTCGGTGCCGACCTCTCGCGCGACCCGGGTCACCTCGGCAGCGAACGACGACAGCTGGTCGACCATCCGGTCGACAGTGCCTTTGAGCTGAGCCATCTCCCCGGAAACCTCTACCGTGACGGTGCGGGAAAGGTCGCCGTTCGCGACGGCAGTCGTGACCAGAGCGATGTCGCGGACCTGATCGGTCAGCCGAGACGACATCGTGTTGACGGCGTCTATCAGTCCTCGCCAACTTCCGTTGGCGTTGCGCACCCGGGCCTGACCGCCCAGCTTGCCCTCGGTGCCGACCTCACGGGTGACGCGCGTGATCTCGTCCGCGATTGAGGACAGCTGGTCGACCAGGCTGTTCACGCTACGCGCCAGCCGAAGTGGCTCTCCGCGTAGCGGATGCCCGTCGCCCCGTACGTCCATGCGCTGGGTGAGGTCCCCCTCGGCTGCCGCTCCGATAACCTTTGCGAACGCTCCCGTGTGCCGGACCAGATCGTTGACGAGGCCGTTCGCGGCCTCGATGTCCTTCGCCCAGGAGCCCTCTCCGATCCCGGCGTCGAGTCGCTCTGCATGTCGGCCCTCACGACCTGCGATGCGCCGCACTCGTGCCAGCTCGGTGGACAGGTGCTGTTGACGCTCGGCGACCTCGTTGTAGACCGCGGCGAGCTCACCGACAATACTGTCGTCGGAAACCGGCATACGCCTGCGGAAGTTGCCGTCCCGCATGGCCTGCATGCCAGTGAGGAGTCGCTTTAACTGTGCAGCGTCAACCTCATTCTGCTGCCGGAGTGGTCCACTCGCCTGCTTCGTCATCGTCGCCTTGCTGGCATCGCGCGCCTCCTCGTCGACGGACGCCATCATCCGCCGCAAGTCTGACACCATGTTGTGAGTTCGCCTACACCGATCGTCGAGAATGCCGATGTCCCCACTGCCGATGCACGCACACCGGACGTTCGTCGCGGACGAGCGCTCTGTGGCAGAAGCGCGCAGCTTCGCACGGGGCATGTTGGACGAGTGGGGTGCCTCGGAGCTGACCGAGACCGTGGTGCTCGTGGTGAGCGAGCTGGTCACGAACGCTGTGGTCCATGCTGGTACGCAGGCTCGGCTCGAGCTACGACTCGACACCCAGAGCGTGAGGGTCGAGGTTGAGGATCTGCACCCGAGCCGGGGACTGCCGCTGGTCGCGGAACCGCCCCCCGACGACTACGAGCGGGGCCGCGGACTGCTCATCACTGCCACACTCGCTTCGGCCTGGGGTGTGGAGTACACCAACTCGTCCAAGCGCGTGTGGCTGCGGCTCGATCGCAAGACCGAACCGACTGGGCCGCCAAGATGGTCGTCGGAGTCCGACGCTTCAGCTGGTCGCCACGTGCGGGTCGCGGTCATCGAGACGGGTGGCGACGGCGTGGTCACGGCGTGGAACCAGGACGCGGTGGGGATGTTCGGATGGATGCCTGAAGAGGTTGTCGGGAAGGGTCTCGACGAGATGCTGGACGCCGTTCCTGGCGAGCGGCTCCCCGAGGCTGCGCAGTGGTGGCAGGGCACCTACACCATGCTGCGCAGGAACAGTGCACCATTGACGGTGTTTGCCTCGCACGTTGCCCGGCCACACGGCGGAGGCGAGGTCGTGATGCTCGTTCCGGTCAGCCATCAGGAACTCATCGAACATCCCCGAGGTTCGAGCGGGCCGAAGCCCGTCGATTCGGATGCCCTCGGGATTCAGGCCGACGCGCTGGTCCGGTTGAGGCTCGACGACTACCTCGCCCTCGCCGTGGAACGCGTTCGTGACCGGCTCTCGGCCGATGCGGCCTATGTGCTGTTGAGCCGAGATCTCGACGACGAGTACGAGGTCAAGGCAGTCAGCGGCCTGCCGAGTGTGCTCCCCGGCACCAGGTTGGGTCTGGAGGCCGCCGGCGCTCCGGACAGCAGCAACCCGCACCTTCCCGTCCTCTTGCCGGATCTCTCGGAGACCAGCGTCCCGCTGCTCGCGGGTACCGCCGTCCGCTCGTTGGTTGTCGCGCCCATCGCCGCCGAGGGTCGAGTCATCGGGGCTCTCGCTGTCGCGTCGGAACATGTTCAAGGCTTCAGCGCCGACGAGTCCGTGCTGCTACAGAGATTCGCCAACACCCTCGCCATTGCGACGGACCGAGCGCGCCTGCAGGCCCTGGAACGAGATCGCCGCGGTTGGCTCACCTTCCTCGCCGAGGCCGGCGATCTCCTCGCAGGGTCATTGGACCAGGACATGACAATGGCGATCACCGGGCAGGTCGTCGTACCGCAGATCGCCACTTGGTGCGCCATCCACCTCGTCGACGACCGCGGGCGCGCCGTCCTGCAACAAGCCTGGCACGAGGACGAGCAGCTCATGGGACCGCTACTGTCCGCCCTGGCCGCAACCCCGCCCGATCAGCTGGGCGAATCGGATGACGACGCGCTCCGGGGAGCCGTGCTGAGCATCCCCCTGTTGGCGCGCGGCCGCCAGATCGGGCTCCTCACTCTTGGCCGGACGGATGGCGATCCGCTCCGCGGCGAGCCCCTCCTCGTCGCCGAGTCAATCGCCCGCAGAGCGGCGCTGGCGATTGACAACGCAAGGGCGCACGGCGACCTTCAGTCGATCGGCAATGCCCTGCAACGGAGCCTGCTGCCCTCGTCGACGCCCATCGCACCTGGGTTTGACGTCGGAGTGGTGTATGAGGCGGCCGGGGAGGCCAGCACCGCCGGGGGCGACTTCTACGACCTGTTCGGCATCGGTCACGGCCGCTGGTGCTTCGTGGTGGGTGACGTCTGTGGGACGGGTGCGGAGGCAGCAGCCGTCACGGGTATGGCAAGACACACGATTCGGGCGCTGGCTCTGGCCGGGTTTCCGACAGACGCCGTCCTCGAGAGACTCAACGCCGCGATCCTCGAGGAGGGCGAACGCTCGCGGTTCCTCACCCTGCTCTGTGGCACGCTTCAGGCCGAGGCAGGGCTGGTGCGTATGCGTTTCGTCTGCGCTGGACATCCTCTGCCCTTCGTCGTTCGACATGCCGGCAGGGTCGAACAGATCGGTCGGCCGCAGCCCCTTCTCGGAGTCCTCGAGCAGGTGGCGTTTGTCGAGGAGAGTCACCTGCTCGAGCGCGGGGACCTTCTCGTGGCGGTGACTGACGGTGTGCTGGAACGACGGGACGGTCTGCGCATGCTGGACGAGGACGGCTTGGCCACTGAACTTGCACATGCGCACGACCTTTCGGCCCAGGCTGTCGCAGAGCGCGTACGTCGGGTCGTCGTGGACTTCGCGGAGGAACCCGCGCGCGACGACATGGCGGTCCTGGTGATCCGCATGGGAGAGGCTCCCACGAGGATTCGACCGGTCCCGGACCGGACTCCCGCAGGTGGTGGTGACTCGATCTCGTGATTGGGGGGCGGCTGACCTGCCCTTCCCATCCCGCGCAGGACGGAGGACGCTGGAGTCAGAAGGGCGGCTGGTCGGTGCCCGACGCCCGAAGGAGGTGTCCATGACTGCAACCATCAGCCGCTTCGACGCCAAGCTTGCACCGTGCGGGAATCAGCACGGCGGCGAGCGCTACCTGTCCGAAGATCAGCAGGGCCTGGTCACCGAGGAGCTGCGCTACTCCTGCGGTTGTCGCGTTACGAAGGAGGAGTTCCACGACGGCAGCGTCCACCGGATGGTCGTGAAGCACGACGGTCGAGTACTGGTGGATGAGGAGCTGCGTGGTGAGTGACGACGCTCCAGTCGCAGCGCATGACGTCCTGCTGGTGGGTGGCGGGGCCGCCGGTCTACGAGCCGCTATCGCCATCGCGGAGACAAGTCCCCACCTCAGAGTTGCGGTCGTGTCCAAGGTCTATCCGATGCGCAGCCACACGGTCTCGGCCGAGGGCGGCGCAGCCGGCGCCATAGCCGAGGGAGACACCCTCGACGAGCATTCCTACGACACGGTCTCGGGCAGCGACTGGCTCAGCGACCAGGATGCCGTCGAGGCATTCGTCGAGGAGGCCCCTCGTGAGCTGCTGCAGCTCGAGCACTGGGGTTGCCCCTGGAGCCGCGAACCCGACGGGCACATCGCCGTACGGGCGTTCGGCGGCATGAAGCAGATGCGCACCTGGTTCGCCGCAGACAAGACCGGCTTCCACATGCTGCACACACTGTTCCAGACGTCCCTCAAGTACAGCGACGTGATGCGCTATGACGAGTGGTTCGTCACGAAGCTGCTCGTCGACGACGGGCGGGTGCACGGTGTCGTGGCGGTCGAGCTGCTGACCGGTCGGATCGAGACCATCCTTGCCAAGGCGGTCGTGCTGTGCACTGGAGGTTGCGGCAAGGTCTTCCCGTTCACGACCAACGCCAACATCAACACCGGCGACGGAATGGCCCTGGCCTACCGGGCCGGGGCTCCGCTCAAGGACATGGAGTTCGTGCAGTACCACCCAACCGGTCTGCCGTTCACGGGCATCCTGATCACTGAGGCCGCCCGCGCCGAGGGGGGCTGGCTGCTGAACAGGGACGGTTACCGCTACCTGCAGGACTACGACCTGGGCAAGCCCGACGCGAAGCCGGTGTTGCGGAGCATGGAGCTCGGTCCGCGCGACCGGTTGTCGCAGGCGTTCGTGAAGGAGGTCGAGAAGGGCAGGGTGGCCGACTCGCCGTACGGCCCGATCGTCTACCTCGACCTTCGGCACCTCGGGGAGCGGCTGATCGACACCAAGCTCCCGTTCGTTCGGGAGCTGTGCCTCAAGTACGAGCGCATCGACCCGGTCAGAGAGCTGATCCCCGTCCGTCCGGTAGTGCACTACATGATGGGCGGTGTCCACACCGACATCGACGGGGCAACTCCGGTCGCCGGGCTCTTCGCCGCGGGCGAGACCGCCTGCGTGAGCATCAACGGCGCCAACCGGTTGGGATCCAACTCGCTGCCGGAGTGCCTCGTGTTCGGTGCCCGCGCAGGTAAGGCAGCCGCGGACTACGCCGCAGAGGCAGATGACCCACCCGCTGCCATCGGGCGCCAGGCCGCGGACGAGGTACGCCGGCTAGAGCTCGACCTGCACAAGGACGCCGGGAGCGAGCGGATCTCCACCATCCGGGAGGAGATGCAGCAGACGATGGAGTCGAGTGCCGGGATCTTCCGCTCCGGTGACTCGCTGGCCAAGGGCGCCGACACCTTGCGCGAGCTGCAGGACCGACGCGGTAAGGTCGGGCTTGCCGACGACAGCCGGACGTTCAACACGGAGCTGGTCGCCGCCTTGGAGCTGACCAACATGCTCGACGTCGCCGAGTGCATCTTGGCGTCGGGTCTGCATCGCGAGGAGTCCCGCGGCGCCCATCAGCGCACCGACTTCACCGCACGCGACGACGAACGTTTCCTCGCCCACACACTGGTGCACCGCAATCCTGACGGCGCACCGATGCTCGAACACCTGCCGGTCACCATCACCCGTTGGCCGCCGGGAGAGCGGATCTACGGGAGGTAGCTGGTGATGGCGGACAGCATCAGGTTGCAGGTGTCGAGGTACCGGCCGGACCAGAATGCCGCGCCGGTCCTGCAGGAGTACGCCGTGCCGCTGCGCGACGCGTGGTCGGTCCTCGACGGCCTCAACTACGTGAAGGACCACCTGGACAGCACCCTGTCGTACCGCTGGTCGTGCCGGATGGGCATCTGCGGCAGCTGCGGCATGAGTGTGAACGGCGAACCCAAGCTGACCTGCGGCACCTTCCTGAGCGACTACGCACCCGGCCCGGTGCGGGTCGAGCCGATGCGGAACTTCCCTGTCATCCGGGACTTGGTGGTCGATATCGGCGACTTCATGCGCAAGCTCCCGCAGGTCAAGCCGTGGATCATTCGCGACGACGAGGAGCCTGCGGCCGCCGGTGAGTACCTCCAGACCCCGGAGGAGCTGGACGACTACCGACAGTTCAGCATGTGTATCAACTGCATGCTCTGCTACGCGGCCTGCCCGATCTACGGCCTCGACCCGGACTTCATCGGTCCTGCGGCCATCGCCCTTGCCGAGCGCTACGACCTCGACTCCCGTGACCGGGGTGCGCGTGAGCGGCTGGACGTGCTCATCGAGCAGGAAGGTGTCTGGGGGTGCACCTTCGTCGGCGAGTGCACCACAGTCTGTCCGAAACACGTGGATCCTGCGGGCGCGATCCAGCGGTACAAGCTGAAGGCCGCCAAGGAGTCGGTGAAGGCGTTCCTGCTCCCGCGAGGCGCGAGATGACAGATTTGCCGCCTGCCTACCGACGTCCGATGTCGACGTGGTGGTGGCTGGAGAAGCGGTCCTACTTCGTGTTCGTGATGCGCGAGCTGAGCAGCATCTTCGTCGCCTGGTTCGTGGTGTTCCTGCTGATGCTCGTGTACGCAGTCGGCCGGGGTGATGACGAGTACCAGGACTTCCTGGACTGGGCGGCTTCGCCGTGGGTCGTCGTCGTGAACCTGGTCTCGCTGGCTTTCCTCGTGCTGCACACCGTCACCTGGTTCAACCTCACGCCGCAAGCGATGGTCGTGCGGATGGGCGGCCGACGCCTGCCTGCCTGGCTGGTCATCGCCTCGCAGTACGTCGGGCTGGTCGCTGTGTCGGCGTTTGTGCTGTGGCTGGTGACGAGATGACCAGACGACGCGTCGAGCCGATCCTTTGGCTCTTGTTCAGCGCCGGCGGGGTGCTCGCTGCGCTGTTCCTGCCGGTGCTGATCCTCCTTTTCGGCCTGGCATTCCCGCTGGGTTGGATCACGCCCCCTGATCATGCGCACCTGCGCACCGTCGTGAGCCACCCCCTGAGCTTGATCTTCCTCGTCGTCATGCTCGTTCTGCTGCTGTTCCACTGGGCGCACCGGTTCCGATACACGCTGTACGACGGTCTGCAGCTCAAGCAGATGAAGGGGCCAATCGCGTTGCTCTGCTACGGCGGCGCGGTTCTAGGATCGGTCGCCTCAGTGCTCGTGCTCTGGACCGTCACCTGATCACTCGGTTGTCTTGGCCTCGGAGCCGTGCACGGTCAGTGCCATGATGACGATGACGGCGAGCGCGATCATCATGATGGACCAGACCGGGTACGCGGCTAGGAAAGCCACGTTGATGACAGCGCTCATGAGCGCCACCAGCACGCCAACGACGCGAGCCCACATCTGTCCGGCGAACACCCCGAAACCCGCGGCAAGCACCAGGGCGCCTGCGATGATCTGTGCCCAACCCCACGCAGTGAAGTCAACGTTGACCACGAGGCCGCTCGGCGCGACGAGGAAGTAGTCGTCGTTGAACAAGGCGACGAAGCCCTGGATCAGGTGGAAGGTCCCGAGCATGATCATGATCATGCCGGCGAAGCCGATCCAGCCGACCCACGCCGAGGTGTAGCCGGACCGAGGGCTGGTCGACCCGGGAGGGGAATCAACGTACTGAGTCATTCTGTCCTCCTCGAAAACCGGACTGATACTCCAAGAATGTTCGGCGAGGCTCGACGTCGCCTCATCCGTGCCGGATGACCTCAGTTCATCCAGCCGGCGCTGCGCCCAGCGGGTGGTCATCCTCCACGGTGGCTTGCCCGCGAATCCACGAGCCGAACCAGCCGTCGTCGGTCGCGATCACCTGACCGACTGCAGCCGTTGCCAGGCAGCAGAAGGCCACGACGTACAGCCACGCCAGGTAGGTGAAGGCAACGCCGAGGGACCCGTATCGCTCGGCGCTGACCTCGAGTGCCCGAGGCAGCCACACGGCCGCGGCTGGACGCACGAAGAGCATCACCAGCGCGAAGAGCAGGGCGCCGGGGAGCAGGCGCCGGGGCGGAACCACCCCCGACAGCAACACCCAGGGCACAAAGACGACCACGACGAGGTCGCAGGCCAAGGAGACCACCAGCCGCCAGACGTTCGCCGGTGGCAGACCGGCGGCAAACGCGCTCAACGCGCGCACAACGACGAGGGAGAGCGCCAGGGTGAGGACAACGGCGAGCCACCGCCAGGCGGACCTGAGACTGCTCCTCGGCCGCGGCAGGTCCCAGACCGCCGCGAACGCGCGCGTGAGCGCCCGCGCCAGGCTGGTCGCGGATACCAGCACGATCAGCGCTCCGACGATTCCGAACGTGGTGCTCGTGGTCCCGGAACCGTCGATCGCCTGGTTCAGGACAGACTGGGACTCCTCGGGCATGTTCAGCACGTCCGCGACCTTGCCCGTGTCGTCACTGCCCGCCCACGCCGCGACCATGATCAGGATCGGGAAGACTGACGTGAAGAACTGAGCGGCGATCGTCATCGACCGGTCGAACAGCTCGATGCGGATGGAGGTCGCCGCACTCCGGATCGCAATCCGGCCGGGCCAGCGCGACAGCAGCCACTCGACGACGCGCCGCGTCCACGGCGGCAACCGGCTGAGAACAGCCTCAGCCGACCCGGGCACGGCCGATTCCATTCAACCCACCCTTCTCGTCGCCACTCGAAAACCATCCTCAGCGGCACGGTACGGGCAGGTTCTCTGTGCGCGCCTCACCCGGAGTGAGTGGCATTCAACGGCGGCGGGTCGACGCCGTGTCGCTACCGCGTCAGGTCACGCAGGATCGCCTGGCTGGCGAGCTTGCCGGGCGAGCCGATGACGCATCCACCCGGGTGGGTGCCGGACCCGCACTGGTAGTAGCCGACGATCGGGGTCCGGTACTGGCTCCATCCCGGCGCCGGGCGGAAGAAGTACATCTGCGGCGCCAGGAACTCGCCAGCGAAGATGTTGCCCTCGCTGAGCCCGGTGACCCGCTCGATGTCCAACGGGGTCACGACCTCGCGGTGCCGGACCAGGTCACCGAAGCCCGGGAAGTGCGACTCCAGCACGGCTTGCACGGTGTCCCCGAACGGCTCGCGTTCGGTGTCCCAGTCGCCGTCCTTGAGGTGGTACGGCGCGTACTGCACGAAGCAGGACATCACGTGCTTGCCCGGCGGCGCCATGTCGGGGTCGACCACCGACTGGATGGCGGCGTCGATGAACGGGCGCTTGCTGTACCAGCCGTACTTCGCATCGTCGAACGCCCGCTCGACGTACTCGATGGTGGGGCCGATGTTGATGAAGCCGCCGTAGTGGTCGGTGGTGTCGGCCAGCGCCGGGAAGGTCGGCAGCCCGTCGAGGGCGAAGTTGACCTTGCCCGAGGTGCCCTGGAAACGGAGGCGCTCGATGTTCTCGACGAGATCGCTCGGCAGCTCGCGCGGCTCCACCAGCTCCAGGAACGTCCGCCGCGGGTCCAATGCCGAGACAACGACGGGTGCGTGGAACTCCGTGCCGTCATCCAACGCCACGCCCGTGACTTGACCGTCCTTCATGGTCACCGCGGTTACCGGTGACTCGAGTCGTATCTCGGCGCCGTACGCCTCCGCCGCGCGCGCCAGCACCTGGGTGAAACCACCGTTGCCGCCCTTGTGGAACGCCCACGAGCCGAGGTGCCCGTCGTGCTCGCCCATCTTGTGGAAGAGCATCACGAGTCCTGAGCCTGGCGACATCGGACCCACCTTGGATCCGATGATGCTGGAGGAGGCATGGAAGCCCTTGACCGTCTCGTTCTCGAAGTAGTCGTCCAACCAGTCCGAGGCGCTGCCGGTGAGCAGTCGCACGGTGTCGTGCATGACCTTCTTCTCGATGCCAGCGAGGTGGGAGAGCAGCCACGCCACGTCGGCGAGGTCTTCCGGGTCCTTCCCGAAGATGTTCGGCGGCGGGTTGTCGAACAGCGGCCGTATCGCCTGGCAGACCCGGTCCATGTCGTGGTGGTAACGGTCGTAGGCGTCTGCGTCGTGGGGCGAGTGCCGCTTGATCTCCTGGATGTTGAGGTCGTGGTCGTCGCCGAGGAGCAGGTAGTCACCGTCGCCGGTGGGGTGGAAGGAGGACGGCATCATCAGCGGCATAAAGCCGTGCCTCACCAGCTCGAGCTCGTGGATGATCTCCGGCCGCAGCAGGCTCAGCGCGTAGGAGAAGGTCGTGAACTGGAAGCCTGGCCGGAGCTCCTCGGTGATCGCGGCTCCGCCGACGAGATGGCGCCGTTCCAGGACGAGCGTGCGCAACCCTGACTTGGCCAGGTAGCCGGCGTTGACGAGCCCGTTGTGGCCACCGCCGACGACGATGGCGTCGTACGTCGAGGCAGCGGTCGGTGTGCTCGGTGCGGTCATGGTCATGCAGTCTTTCGTGTGGGGTTGAACAGCGGAAGGCGGGCGGTCCTGGCCAGCACCCTGGTGTTGTGGTGGTTGATGGTCAGCTCCAGGTGGACCTGGTTGTCCGGCCTGGCGAGGCCGGGGCGCACTCGTGCCAGGCCGATGTGACGCTGCAGCACGGGGGAGTACATGAAGCTGGTGGCGTAGCCGACCTGGGTCCCAGCTTCGTCGTACAGCATCGACTCGTAGGGGAGCGGGTGCTCATCCTTGGGAGGGAGGAGGCCGGCGTCACGGTACAGCCGGTTCCAGTCCTGCCAGTCGACGACGATGCCTACCGTGGCCCAACGCGAGGTTCCGTCGGCGAGCTCTCGGCGGATCGCGTCGCGGCCGACGAAGGCGCGGTCGTCGTCGATGCCCCGCAGCATCCAGCCCATCCCGAGCTCCTTCGGCGTGAATCGGTCGTCGTCGGTGTAGACCAGCCGGCTGTTGTGGAACTCGACGTCGACCAGCGGGAGACCGGCCTCGATGCGCAGCATCATCAACGCTTCCTCACCGAAGGGCCGCATCCCGCGGCCGTCGCCGGCTGTGAGCACCGCGTCGAGTACGTCGAGCGCATGCTCGCGTTCCACGGTGATCTCGTACCCGAGGTCGCCGGTGTAGCCGGTGCGCGACAGGGTCACCGGAGCGGACGTGATCTTGGTCTGGGTGAGCTCGAAGTAGCGCAGCGCGTCGACCTCGCCGGTCAGCAGGGAAAGCACTTCGCGAGAGCGGGGTCCCTGCACGGCCAGCACACCGTACGCATCGGTGACGTCCTCGAGCTCGACCTGGAACCTGCCGACCAGGCTCTGCAGGTAGCCGAGGTTCGGACGCGCGGCGGTGATGAGGAACTCGGTCGCGGAGTGGCGGAAGACCACGCCGTCCTCCATGACGAAGCCATGGTCGTCGCACCACATCGTGTACAGCGCATGTCCGGGCCGGCAGGTGCGGATGTCGCGCACGAGGACGCCTGCCAGGAACTGCTCGGCGTCGCGGCCGCGGACCCAATACTTGTAGAGCGGTGAGGTGTCAAAGATTCCGACGCTGTTGCGCACCGCGAAGTACTCGTGCTTCGGCGCGTGGCTGTAACGCAGCGCCGACAGGTGGCCCTGCCAGTGTGTGTAGAGACCGGTCTCGTTGAGCTCGCTGAGGCGTGCGTGAAATGGCGTCGTTCTGACCATCGCGTGGCTACTCCTTCGACGCACGTCGTGGGCGGGGCCGTCGAGGCGACCGGCCAACCCAGCCTAGGGCGCTGCTCGACACGTGAACAGTGTGCTTGACCGACGGACTGGGTGCGGCTCAGTCGGCGGGGTCGGCCTGGTCGGGCAGTTTGTCCGTCGTGGCAGGTGGGAGGCGACTGATGCCGGAGGAGGCGAGAACCTCCCGGACGCCTGGTCTGGCCGCGTATGCCCCAGCAGCAAGGAACGACTGTTGGACGATCTCGTCCACGCGGTCGCTGGCCAGGAAGTCGTTGCCCATCGCCTCTTGCTCGATGTGGCTGGGTCGGAAGACGACAACCGAAGTGCCATTCGCGCGCAACGCCCTGACCTCGCGCCTGGCCAACCGCGCGGCGTGCCATCGGGTAGCCCCGTAGAGGTCGGTCGAGGGGCGCACGGGTCCGGACATGGGGGAGACGACGATAACCAGGTCGAGGGCGCGTTCACGCAGGACTGCCGCGTTCGTCGGCGAGTGCGCACCGCCGTCGACGTAGGTGCAGTCGTCGATACGCACCGGCGCGAAGTAGCCAGGAACTGCGCACGAGGCGGCGACCGCCAGATTCAGCGGAGCCTCCGGACTCGCCGGACGGCCGAACACAACGCGCCTGCCGTCACGGCGACGGACCGCACAGACCCACAGATCCCGCTCGGGCCAGGCCTGGCCCTCGACCTCCCCGAGCGCCGCAAGCTGCCCGACGATGTCCACCCGCCCCGGCGCAAGAAGCGCGAGCGCCGCGGGTAGCGGACGAAACTGCCAGGGGCGGCGGACGGCGTTCTGCAGCATGTCCCAACCAGGCAGGTGCGGGGGCCGACTAAGGACCTTCCACGGACGGAACGGCTCGAACGTCGGCATCTCGGCGCCGAGGATCCGGTGAAGGAGCTTGCCTTCGGCAGCCAGCGGAGCTCGCACCGTCCAGGCGGCGAGCTCGGTTGCGGGCACACCGCTGCGCAGCAGACTGCCGGTGATCGATCCGGCGGAGGTCCCGACGATCACGTCGACTGTGCGGGCGTCCCAGTCGTAGTCATGTTCGAGCGCAGCGAGGACGCCTGCGTGGTACGCCTGGCCGACGACACCGCCCGCGCCGAGAACGAGCCCGATGCCGCTCATCCCACCAGAGTGGGCGCCGGTGTCGCTCCTGTACAGGGGACGCAATGGGGGTTCTCGGCGGCGCGGTGGCCGCAGCGTCAGTATGAACGCGCGAGCATCGTCGGCCTTGCGTCGTCGCAAGCCATACCAGCACACGGGCCATGCGCGGCCACCAAACCGAGAGGTCCCAGCAGGCGTACCTCCTGGCACACAAGCCCGTGGACTGGACGGACGTGACACCACCGATCGCTGATGCCACCATCGAAGTGATGTCGTACGACGTGATGGTGATCTTGGATGACAACCCCGGCGAGCTTGCGCGGTTGGGGGAAGTGTCCGGTGCGGCCGGGGTGAACATCGACGGTTTCGCTGCGTTCACCGGGGACGGCAAGGGCGTGGTTCACGTACTCGTCAACGACGACGGCCTCGACGCGCTCCGCGCGGCGTTCGACGCGGCCGGGATGCCGATTGCGGACGAGCGTGAGGTGCTGGTCGTCAACGTGGCCGACGAGCCAGGTGCGATGGGGGAGGTGGCCCGCCGGCTCGCGGCGGCCGGTGTCAACGTCGACCTCGCCTACACCACCTTCGGGGGTGTCCGACTGGTCTTCGGCACTGATGACATCCGCATCGCACGAGAGGTTCTCGAGACCTGAGCGGAGCGGGCCAGCGTCTTCTGAGGTGGATCTGGCCGGCCGACGGAGGTTTGCTCGTACGCTCGACCCATGGCCCGGTACTTCGACGTGCACCCACTGAACCCGCAGCCGCGCAGCATGGCTCAAGTCGCCGGAATGCTGCAGGACGGCGCACTCATCGCCTACCCCACCGATTCCTCTTATGCCCTGGGTTGCCGACTGGACAGTCCCACCGGCGCCGACCGCATCCGCCGGATCCGTTCCCTCGACGACAAGCATCACTTCACGCTCGTATGCGCGGAGTTCGCGCAGCTCGGCCAGCTCGTCCATCTGAGCAACGCCGCGTTCCGCGCCATCAAGGCGGCCACGCCCGGCCCGTACACGTTCATCCTGCCGGCGACCAAGGAGGTGCCACGGCGGTTCGCGCACCCGAAGAAGAAGACCGTCGGCGTACGCATCCCGGATCACCCCGTCGTGCGTGCCCTGCTGGGTCAGCTCGGCGAACCGCTCTTGTCCAGCACCCTCATCCTCCCGGACGCCGAGGAGCCGATGACCGACGGCTGGCAGATCAAGGACCAGCTCGACCACGTGCTCGACGCTGTGGTGGATGCCGGCGACTGTGGCACCGAGCCCACCACGGTCGTGGACTGGTCCGAAGCGCAGCCAGAGGTCGTGCGACTGGGCGCCGGGGATACATCGCGGTTCACGTAGCCAGCGGGCGTCGCGTCGCTTCAACGCTCATCGCCGCTGCTGACGTGAATGTGGAGATGTTTGGAGTCTTGGTACGCGCCCACGTTGGTGAGCACTCTGGCAGCACCGCATTCGTGCTCGATGGCGGCTGCGACTTCCCTGACTACCGAAAGCAGTTCTCGGATCAGCGACTCGTCGGCACCGGTCGGGTCGATCAAGGACGCGACGTGACGTTTCGGCACCACGACGATGTGAACGTCCCAGAAAGGGCGCGTGTGGTAGTAGGCCAGCACACCGGGACCGTCGTGAACGATGTTCAGGTGGGCGCAGTTCGGCAGCGCGACATCGCAGTAGAAGTCTTCGCCGTCGTAGGGGTCAGCAAGGGAAGTCACCTGCGCAGTCTCTCGGACTTGGGCGCAACAGTCATCATCTGCAGTGACCACCCAGACTCGCTATGGCGGAGCCGGCCGTGATGTGGTTCGCTCGAATAACCGGCGGCGACGGAGGCGCCGTGTCCGTCACCCGAGTCACAGGTCTTGCCTCGGCCAGGAGGTGACGGATGTCTGGTCATTTGTGGGTTGCCGGGGCGGACAGTCCCGCGGCGCGCTGGACGCGCGCCGGTCGCGTGGCCGCGGCGGCGACGCTGATCCTGGGAGATGCACTCCAGCTGATCTCCCACCTGTCCCAGCCGACCTTGCCCGACATAGACGACGCACTGGCCTGGGGAGCGGCCAACCCAGATCTGGCGAATCTGACGAAGTTACTGGACGTCCTCGCAACGCCATTCCTGTTCGGTTCAGCGCTGGTCTACGTGCTGCTTTCGCGACGGTCATCCCCGCGGCTGGCGTATACCGGAGGAGTCCTGCTCGGTTGTGGCCTTGTCGGTCTCTCCGCGGTTGAGGGTTACGAGACCCTGCTGGTCGCTCTCGTTGGGGACGGCCGCACGAACCTCGACGTGCTCGCAGAGGTCGCCGACCAATCGGTGGCCCCGGCCGGGATCCTGATGCTGTTGCTACTGATCCTGGGGGGCCTCCTGGGAACCTTCACGCTCGCCGCCGCCCTGTGGCGCTCGTCCGCGATCCCACAACTTGCCGCCGCACTGGTTGCTGTGCCGCTGCTCGTGGATGTCGTGTTCACCGAGAGTCTGGGGATGGGGCCGCACTGGATCTCACATGTCATATCCACGTTCACCAGCTGCTGGATCGCGTGGGTCATTCTCTCCGCTGGCAGCAGCGTCGCATCGAGCCACCGGTCACAGACAATGCTGACCTGACAGCATGAGCCCTACTGCTCCAGCTCGAGGGTGGCCCGGATAGCCGGGACGAGAGCGCGCTCGATCTCGTCCGGCGTGAGTGCGGTCACCGCTGGAAGACACAGCAGGTAGCGGGTCAGCCCGAGGCCGAGCAGCTGGGCGGCGACCAGGCCGGCCCGTCGCGCGGCGAGCTCCCTGCCCAGGGCCGCGGCCAGCGCCGGGGCGACCTGGGAAGCGAAGATCTCGTGCGTCCGCGCTGCAGCGTGCTCGTTGGTGACCGCCGAGCGCAGCAGTACAAGCAGGGCGTCGTCGGCGGGGTCGCTCTCCCACCGGTCGAGGAAGTGGCGTACCAGTATCCGCGGCAGGTCTTCTGCCGATACAGCGGTCAGGTCTGGCAGGCGAAGGTCGATGGCCAGCGCGGCATCGAAGAGCTGCGCCTTGTTCCCGAAGTAGCGCATTACCATCGACGGGTCGATGTCCGCACCGGAGGCAACGGCTCGGATGGTGGTGCGGTCATACCCCTCGGTCGCGAATCGTTCACGTGCGGCGCGCAGGATCGCGGCCCTTGTCCGGTCGGAGCGCTTCTTCTCCCCGCCATCATTTGTCGACGTCATGCCAACAAGCGTAGGCCATCAAGTGTTGACATTCCGTTCGCCGACGGAGCATCATGTCAACAACCGTTGGCCAACAAGTGTTGGCTTTTCCGATCGGGATCGAACTGGAGTACGACCATGAACGCCAAGGCACTGCCCGCCCGCACAGAGATCGCCATTGTCGGCGCCGGCCCGACCGGACTCGCGCTCGCAGTCACGCTCGCGTCCGCCGGGATCGATTTCGTCATCGTTGACCGGCTGGCCGAGGGTGCGAACACCTCCCGTGCGGCCGTCGTGCACGCCCGCACGCTGGAGATTCTTGACGAGCTGGGCGCCTCCCAGGACCTGACCGCTCGCGGCCTTCCAATCACCCGGTTCGCCGTCCGCGACGGCTCGCGCCGACTGCTCACCGTCCCGTTCGACGGACTGCCCACGCCCTACCCGTACACCCTGATGGTCCCCCAGTACGAGACCGAGGCCGTGCTGCTCGACCGGCTGCGGTCCCAGGGCGCTGACGTGCATCGTCCCTACGAGGTCGGCCCGGTCGTCCAGGACAAGGACGGTGTGACGCTCACCATGAGTACCGGGGAGACCTTGCGCGCCGGGTACGCGGTCGGCGCCGACGGGATGCAGAGCGCCGTCCGCGAGGCGTCGGGCGTCGGGTTCACGGGCGGCGCGTACGGCGAGTCGTTCGTCCTCGCCGACGTCACGATGGACTGGGCGCCGGGCCCCGACGAGGTGTCTCTCACTTTCGGTGCCGCTGGGCTCACCGTCGTCGCCCCGCTCCCCGGCGGCCAGTACCGGGTCGTCGCCACTGTGGACGACGCCCCGGCCACCCCCGACCTCGCCTTCGTCCAGGGGCTGCTGGACGAGCGCGCCCGCGGTCGGGCAAGGGTGACCGGCCTGGCCTGGTCCTCGCGGTTCCGGGTGCACCATCGGGTCGCCGACCGCTACCGGGTCGGCCGTCTGCTGCTCGCCGGCGACGCCGCGCACGTGCACAGCCCGGCGGGCGGCCAGGGGATGAACACCGGAATCCAGGACGGATACGCACTCGGCCGGGCGTTCGCCACAGGGGAACTGGACAGCTACGAGGCGCAGCGCCGCCCGGTCGCTCAGCGGGTGGTTGCGTTCACCGACCGGATGACCAGGATCGCAACTGCTCGCAGTGGAGCGGCCCGCGCCGTCCGCAACATCGCACTTCCGCTGCTCGGCCACCTCCCGGGCTTTCGCACCAAGCTCGCGACCGAGCTCGCTGAGCTCAACTACTGATTTGTAAAGAGATGCCAGCACCCGCACCAGCGGCGACGACATCGCCTAATCGGTAGACGGCTTCGTCCTGATCATCCAGATTCCCAGGGCGGCGGTGGCGAGTCCTAGGGGAACTCCGAACGGCGACAGTAGAGCGCTGTAGCCGGCTGCCCCACCGATGACGATGGCAACCGAGATGAACCGAGGGAAGACACGAGCTCGAAAGTTGGCGACGCCGTACAGGATCCAACCGACCGCGAACAGCAGGTAGCTGGAGATCGCCCCAAGGGCCAGCAAGAGGGTCGGGTCTGTGTACAGCGCGTCCGGCGCCTGGTCGGCGAGCCATGGGACAGCGAAGGTCTCGAACCAAAGATCACCGCCGAGAGCCATGGTTCCGACGAGGGCGGCGATCGTGGCGACGATGCCGAGGCGTCCCGACTTGGCTTCGTGCCACCCGTATGACGCAACCAGGGAGACCATGAGTGCGAGGAATCCCAGGAAGTAGGCGACACCACCGAGCTGGAAGACCGGGTCAGTCGACGTCGCTTCGTGATCTTTCGGGTCGAAGGGCCACATGACGAGCTGCGCGCCGACCATCAAGATGCCGGCTGTCAGCGCCGTGGGACCTGCGACGCGTGAGAGTGATGGGAGGGACACTTAGGTTGTTCCTTCCGATGGAATCCGCCGGACTGAGACGCGGGTCGTGGGCTCCCCACTATTCGCGAACCAGCCTCTGGTGGCATCCGTGGAAGCACAAGTGGTGGCCTGGCACCCCTGGCTGCTGGGAGGGCGGAGGTCAGGTGACGCGGCCATCCTTTTCGCCCGCTTCGGCGACCATGCCCACCATCAGGCCGACGGCGGATCCGTTGGAGAGACCTTGCGCGACGCACAGGGATCGCCACGTGGAGAACGCGGCCGCATGCGCCACGGCGGCTCGCAGAGTTCTGCGACGACGATCCGGGAAGGGCTGCAGGATCGTCTCCAGCCATTGCTGTTCGGTGGCCACCCGGTTCGCCACGACCCGGGGCGGCACGACGTCTGCGTCGCGGTGGATTCGCGTGATCATCTGCTGCCCCCCTCGGTAGAAGCGGTAGATGTCGGTGAGGCCGGCGCGTAGTCGCGCCAGGGGATCATCAACCGCGGTCCATGCGTTCGGGTCGGGGCGCCGCTGCCGAGACATCCACTGGACGGAACAGGCGAGGAACAGGGATTCGTCGTCGGGGAAGTGGCGATAGACGGTTGCTCGGGTCACGCCGGCGCGCTGGGCCACGGCAGACACGCTTGTTCGGGCAGGACCAAGCGTCGCATGGAGGGCTTCTGCCGCATCGACGATGCGTGACTTGGTCCGCTGTTCGTCCTCGGCGCGCCTCGTCTTCCGATAGGCACGCGTCCTTGTCGAGCTCACCTGTTCACTCAAGCCATTGACACCCGCCCCTCGCAGGTTGAATATTTGGAGATACACCATTGTACTGCGAAAGTGTCAGGGAGTGAGCACCATGGACCGCATCGAAGCGCCTGAGCTGACCGTCGTCCGCCCAGGGGAGGGGGAGGAACGGGCGCTTGGGACGATCGGTGTGGTGTTCAAGCTCTTCGGCGAACAGACCAACGGCCAGGTGTCCATCGTCGAGCACCCGTTCCCCGTGGGCGCATGCGTTCCTCCCCACCTGCACACACGAGAGGACGAGTACTCCATCGTCACCGAGGGAGAGATCGGGTTCCGGTCCGGGGACCGGGAGGTCGTTCTCGGCGCTGGCGGGTACATCACCAAGCCCCGTGGGGAGACGCATGCGATGTGGAACGCGGGGGACACGCCCGGGCGCATGATCGAGGTGATCAGCCCGGCCGGCTTCGAACACTTCTTCTGGGCCATGGGCGGGTTGATGTCCTCTGGGCCACCCGATCCGTTGGAGATCGCGGTCCTGGCCGAAAAGTATGGGCTCGTCTTCGGGGGTGCTCCCTGGATCGACGACGTCATCGCGCGCTACGGCCTCACACCGCCGCCCGGCCGCTGACGCAACTGAGTCAAGAACTACACCCAAAGCGGCGCCCGACCACGCCAGGACCGTCTTGAACAAGCCGGCCGCGGCCTACATGAAGCTCGTCACGGCATTCGGCGACGCGCCGGCCGACCCGAAGGTCACGGCCGCGCTCGAGGCCTTCGAACCGCTGTTCTTCAGCAACATGGTCTCTCATTGCGGGACTGCGTCGCTCAGCGCGCCCTTGAGCCGGGGTGGGGGTGAGCTGTGGCGGGGTTGCTGAGACAGTGGGTGTCGTGAAAACGCTGTTGTTGGAGAACCTGCATCCCCTGGCTTCGTCGGTCCTGGACGGGGCGGGGTTCGAGGTCGAGACGCGGTCGTCGGCGCTGGGTGAGGACGAGCTGGTCGCCGCCCTGGAGGGTGTGGATCTGCTTGGCATCCGGTCCAAGACCGAAGTCACCGCCCGCGTCCTGGAGGCGCGTCCCGATCTGGTGGCGGTCGGCGCGTTCTGTATCGGCACCAACCAGATCGACCTCGACGCGGCCACCCACCGGGGCATCGCGGTGTTCAACGCGCCGTACTCCAACACCCGCTCGGTGGTGGAGCTCGCGATCGCGAACATCATCGCCATGGCGCGCCGGCTGACCGAGCGCGACAAGGCGCTCCATGCCGGTGTCTGGGACAAGTCCTCGACCGGCAGCCACGAGGTCCGGGGTCGGACCCTGGGCATCGTGGGCTATGGCAACATCGGCTCGCAGCTCTCCGTCGTCGCCGAGATGCTGGGGATGCAGGTCTCCTTCTACGACACCGACGACAAGCTCGCGCTCGGCAACGCCCGCCGTTGCTCATCGCTCGAGGAACTGCTGGACAGCGTGGAAACGGTGAGTCTGCATGTCGATGGCCGAGCCGGCAACGCCGGCATCTTCGGAGCCGAGCAGTTCGCGCGGATGCGGCCGCGGTCGTTGTTCCTCAACTTGTCGCGCGGCTTCGTGGTGGACTACGACGCTCTGCGTGACTGCCTCGTGTCCGGTCAGGTGGCCGGCGCTGCAGTGGACGTGTTCCCGTCTGAGCCGAAGAGTCGCGGCGATGCCTTCGAGTCGCCGCTGCGCGGCCTCCCCAACGTGATCCTCACCCCACACGTGGGAGGGTCCACGGAGGAGGCACAGGAGGATATCGGCCGGTTCGTCGGCACCAAGCTGCGTGACTACGTGCTGAACGGAACGACGTCGCTCTCGGTCAACCTGCCGATACTGACCCCCGAACGCTCCGCGCACGCACAGCGGATCGCGCACCTCCACGAGAACACCCCCGGCGTCATGGCGCACCTGAACCAGGTGCTCGCCGAACACGGAGTAAACATCGGCGGGCAGGTACTGGCCACGCGGGGCCACACCGGGTACGTCGTCACCGACACCGACTCCGGCCTCTCGCCGCAGGTCATCGCAGATCTGCACGCCGTGCCCGAGACCATCCGCCTCCGCGTCATCGACTGACACCGCTTCGCGAAGGATCCGCATTCAGTCGCGCAGGAACGACAGGACCTGCTCAGCCCCGCCAGCAGGTCCGCCAGTCTCACCGCCACCACCAGCCAAGGGCGACTCAGGCCTGCGGCTGGCCGATGTTGACCATCCAAGCTATGCCGAACTGGTCCACGCAGATGCCGAACTCATCGCCCCACATCTGCTTTTCCAAAGGGACCGACACGTTGCCGCCGTCGGCCAGCTGCGCCCAGTAGCCGCGCAGCTCGTCGGCATCATCCCCGCTCAAGCTCATCGAGATGTTGTCGCCTGGGTTGTGTTCCATCCCGGGCGGAGTGTCGGCGCCCATCAGCGTGAACCCGCTGGTGGTCTCGAGCATGCCGTGCATGATCTTGTCGGCCTCCGGGGCATCCGGCGGCCCATACTCACCGAAGGTGTTCAGCGTCAGGGTGCCGCCGAGTACGCGCTGGTAGAACTCCATCGCTTGCCGAGCGGTGCCGGGGAAGCTGATGTAGGGATTGAGACGCGAGGCCATCAGATACTCCTTGCTCGTGATGACGGTCAGTCCTCGCAGACTAGCCCCAGATCCGTGGCCAGCGCCCGTGGACGGCCTCCTTGGCAGGGGCGGCTTCGAATACATTGCCCGAATTCGGGGCGATCGCATCACGACCCTGACCGACCAGCCGCATGAGTGGACCGACCAAACGGTCGAAGACTCCGGGCAAGACCCGGAATCCCGAGACCATCAGGGCGTTGGCGAGTCCCACGTTGACGTCGCGCCTAGGGCGCTCGAGCGCCTCGACGATCGCCGTCGCCACCGTCTCGGGGCTGGCTACCGGCGGCGGTGGGTGACCCGGGTGGCCGGTGTAACTACCGGCCTGGTCGTAGATCGGCGTGTTGACGCCACCGGGCGACACTAGGCTCACGTGCACGTCTGGGTTGTTGCTGGTCTCAATCTGCAGCGTCCGCACCAGACCATGGAGCGCCCACTTGCTGGTGCAGTAGGGGCTCATGTAGGGCGCGGCTATCTTGCTCAGCACCGACCCCACGACGACCAGCGAGCCCTGCCCCTGCTCGTCAAACCTTCGCAGCGTGTTCCGCGCAACGTTCGCCGTGCCGGTGATGTTGGTGGTCAGGATGCGGTCGAAGACATCGGCAGGCAGGTCCTGGAACCGGCCGTAGGCGAGTACGGCAGCCGAGTGCACGACGCCGTCGAGCCCGCCGTACTCCTGCACAACCGTGGCGAACAGGGCGTCGACGGCATCCTGGTTCCCCACGTCGGTGGGCGCTGCGATCACATCGGGTGCACCGCGGCTCACGCACTCCTGTCTCGTCTGCTCCAGCGTCGCCGCGGAGCGGGCGGCCAGCACGAGCCGCGTGCCACGTGACGCCAGCAGGTGGGCGGTGGCCCGACCGATGCCGGAGGACGCTCCGGTGATGAGGACGACAGGGCGCCGTTCGGCATCGCTCACGGGTTCAGAACCACCTTGATACACGCATCCTGCTTCTTCTGGAAGATCTCGTAGCCGTGCGGCGCTTGGTCGAGAGGCAGGTGGTGTGTGGTCATGTCCAACGTCCCCAGCGGGTCCGCATCGTCCATCACGACAGGCATGATGTCGTCGATCCACCGTTTGACATGACACTGACCCATCCGCATGGTGATCCCTCTGTCGAACATCTCCATCATCGGCAACGGGTCCACCTCACCGCCGTACACCCCGCTTACGGAGACGGTGCCGCCGCGTCGGACAGCCTTGAGCGCGGTCCGCAGGGCACCTAGCCGGTCCACCGCCATCGCGTCGGTGATCGGCTTGGCGACGGCATCCGGCAACGCGCCGACGATGGTATGGGCGGCCTTGCCCATGGGCGAATCGTGCGCTTCCATGCCAACCGCGTCGACCACTCCGTCCGGTCCGCGACCTCCGGTCATCTCGATCAGCGCCTCCGTCACGTCGTCGACGTCATTGCTGTCGACCGTCTCGACACCATGGCGTCTCGCCATCTCGAGCCGCTCGGGCACCGAGTCGATCCCGATCACCCGGCCGGCGCCGAGGTGTCGACCGATCCGGGCAGCGAACTGTCCCACCGGTCCCAGGCCAAGCACGGCCAGCGTCCCGTTCTCGGGCAGCTCGGTGAACTTCACCGCCTGCCACGCCGTCGGCAGGATGTCGGACAGGAACAGGAAGCGTTCGTCGGGGTGTTCGTCCGGCACCTTGATCGGACCGAAGTGAGCCTGTGGGACGCGTAGATACTCGGCTTGGCCGCCGGGTACGGAGCCGTACAGCTCCGTGTAGCCGAACAGGGAAGCGCCCTTTCCTGTCTCGCGGTTCTGCGTGGTCTCGCACTGCGCAAAGAACCCGCGACTGCACATCCAGCACGAGCCGCAGGAGATGTTGAAGGGGACAACGACGCGGTCTCCAGGCTTGATGTGGCTCACCTCAGGGCCGACTTCTTCGACGATGCCCATCGGCTCGTGGCCGAGGATGTCCCCTGGGGTCAGAAAGGGCCCGAGTACTTCGTACAGGTGCAGGTCCGATCCACAGATCGCAGACGAGGTCACCCTGATGATGGCGTCGGTCGGCTGCTCGATCGACGGGTCGGGTACATCCTCGACACGGACGTCGCGTTTGCCGTGCCAGGTCAGTGCTTTCATCAATCCTCCAGATGCGGGAGGTGGGAGGTACCCACATCGGTGGCTTGTTCAAACACGCGACTTGGTGATGAGCGCCGTGACCGGGATATCAGGACGCCGCTTCTGGGCGGTCGGTGAAGAAGGAGAACGAGCCGTTCGCCTCCAGGACGCACAGGTCGACTTCGCGCAGGTCGCGGATGCCGTGCTGTCGCGCGGCCTCGAAGAGGTCGTCCAGGGTGACGCGTTCGCTGCTCAGGATCTCCATGTCAGGAACGCCTTGTCTCACGATGACCCGCGGTGTCCCTTCGAGAAGCGGTCTAGTGGCGCGGAACTGGAAGCTGATCCTGGCGAGGATGAGGCTCAGCAGCGCGAACGTGGAGACCGCAAGGATGCCCGCGGTCAGCGAGAAGTCCTCCTGCATGATGTTCTGGGAGATCAGGTCACCCAGGGTGACAAGAAGGATCAGGTCGAACGCCGACATCTGGGAAATCTCCCGCTTGCCGGTGATTCGGATGGTCACCCACAGGAAGAGGAAGATGACCGCGGCCCGGATCACGATGTCCATCAGGGCATCCTCCAAACGGTGAACGGTGTGCGCGCAACGCTCTCGCCGTCCACGACGAGTGCGACGTGATAGTCGTCGACGCCACCGAACTGGCCCGGTGCGGTGCGCGCGTCGAGGCTTATGTCGAGCACGTCCCCGGTGGGCGGGTCGAACTCGTAGACCACGACGGCGTCCTCGCCGACCTCCGCCGAGGGGACCGGGTACCAGGACTGGAAGTCCAGGTGGTCGAAGAACGCGTCACTGATCGCGACCTGCACCGGGCCGTCGAATCCACCCGATCTGGTGATCCGCAGGTGCAGTGGCGCGGGCTGCCCCGCCCGGGTTACTTGCGGATACGTCAGCTTGAGCGAATACCCCGCGCCCGCGCGTTCAACAGTCGCCTCACGCGGACCCAGCCACCCGAGCAGTGCCGCCAGGACGATCAGCGCCAGTACGGCGACCCCGGTCCTGTGCCACACCTCGTGCGTGCGTCCACGCTTCTGGTCAGCGAGACCGCCGGTCGGCGAGGCACTCACATCGTCAGCCACGTCGGGAGTCTAGTGCCGCCAGGTCGGTCACGACGGTCTATGCGGCGGGGTGCAGATTGTGGCGCGAGTGAGCGGGTACCGGCTCATCATGGCCGCCGAACGAACCGCCCGCGTTCTCGTCGAACGGCATGGGCAGACGTTCGCGCAAGCCGCAGGGTTCAAGCTGTCGGACAAGCCGTCGCCCCTGTTCCGGTTGCTGGTCTTGTCCCTGCTACTTTCGGCGCGCATCTCTTCGGAGATCGCAGTCGCCGCGGCACGCGAGCTTTCCAAGGCCGGCATGCGGACCCCCAAGGCAATGGCCGGCGCCACCTGGCAGAAGCGTGTCGATGTCTTGGGTCGCGGACACTACCGGCGGTACGACGAGCGCACGGCAACCATGCTGGGCGAGGTCGCCGGACGAGTCATCGACGTGCATTCCGGCGATCTGCGAAAACTGCACGACTGCTCGGACGACCTGGAGACCGACCTGCAGCAGTTCAAGGGAATCGGTCCGGCTGGAGCAGCGATCTTCCTTCGCGAGGTCCAAGGAGTCTGGCCGGACGTGGCCCCTTTCGTCGACCGCCTTGCGGCCGACGGTGCCGCGCGACTCGGGTTACCACGAGATGCGCGTCAGCTCTCCCGCCTCGTTCCCAGCTCAGCAGCTACCCTCCCTGGTCGCCGGCTGTGTGCGGGCGGCTCGGTCGCAGGACGTCGTCGACGACGTGCGCCAGCAGATCTCCTAGGTGCCTGGACCTGGTCGCGCAGCTGACACTGCCCTGTCTGCCGCGACAAGTGGCTGGTGCATGACGGGCGGGCGCGCGGGTACCGGCAGGCGTCAGATCCGAAGGAGGGAATCTGGGATGCCTCAGCAGGCGTGGAGCAAGAAGCGTGAGCGTCAGTACGAACACGTCAAGGAGGGACTGGAGGATCGCGGCCGTAGCGAGGACACCGCGGAGGAGATCGCTGCCCGAACGGTGAACAAGGAACGCGCGCGCTCGGGTGAGTCAGAAGAGAGCAGCAAGTCATCGACCGAGGACATCTCCTCTGGCCGGCGCGGGGGGCTGCGGTCTCACGAGGGCTCGGGTGGTCGGACGAGAGACCAACTCTATGAAGAGGCCAGACGCAAGGGGGTCAAAGGTCGCTCCAAGATGAACAAGAGCCAGCTCGAGAAGGCGGTTGGGCGCTAGCCCGACACACCCGGTGTGACTAGAAGACCGGCTTGCCTCCGGTCACACCGAGCACCGTGGCCGAGACATAGCCAGCGTCGCTGGGCGAGGCGAGAAACACGAAAGCCGGTGCTACCTCGCCCGGCTGGCCGGGCCGTCCGAGGGGCGTGTCCATCCCGAACTTGTCGATCTTCTCGGGTGGCTGGGTGGCTGGCTGCAGCGGCGTCCAGATCGGTCCTGGGGCAACCGCGTTCACTCGGATGCCGCGCGGCCCGACCTCGGCGGCGAGGTTCACGGTGAAGTTGTTGATCGCGGCCTTGGTCGCGGCGTAGTCGAGAAGAGATGTCGACGGTTCGTAGGCCTGGATCGACGCGCAGTTGATGATGCTTGACCCCTTCTGCAGATGGGGTAGGACGGCCTTGGTGAGCCAGAACATCGCGTACAGGTTCGTCTTGAAGACGCGGTCCAGCCGTTCGGTTGTGATCTGCCCGAGGCCCTGCTGTCGCGCCATCTGGTAGCCCGCGTTGTTGACGAGTATCTCGATGCCTCCGAGCTCAGAGGCGGCCGCCGTCGCAACCTCCTGGCAGACGGACTCGTCACGAAGGTCGCCGGGGAGCAGGACCGCTTTCCTGCCGGCCTTCTCGACCCACCTCGCGGTCGCCTCGGCGTCCGGCTGTTCCTCGGGAAGGTACGAGATCGCGACGTCGGCGCCCTCGCGTGCATATGCGATGGCAATAGCGCGGCCGATGCCGGAGTCACCCCCGGTGATCAGCGCGCGAAGGCCCTCCAGCCGACCGGATCCCCGATACGTCTCCTCGCCGTGGTCCGGCCGAGGATTCATCGCATCGGTCAGACCCGGTGGTTCCTGCTGTTGTGGGGGAAACGCCTGGTCCTGGCCGGTGATGAGAGCCTCGGCATTCTTGGTGATCTGCGCCTCCGTCATGTGGATCGAGTACCCATGGCGTCACGCATCATGCGACCCCCTCACGGCTGGTCGACCGGCCGCAGTTTCGCCGTGCTGGCATGCTGATCAGATGAGCGGTTCGAGCGAAGTCCCCCGTTGGGTGCGGCGTACCGGCATCGAGGTCCTGGGCTGGACGCTGGTGCTTCTCGGCATTGCGGCGTTGGTGCTGCCCGGTCCGGGACTGCTCGCACTGGTGGCGGGACTGGCGATCTTGTCCCAACGCTACGAGTGGGCCGAGCGCCGGTTGCATCCGGTCAAGGTCAGGGCGTTCAAGGCCGCCGCCGAGGGGGTCCAGACCTGGCCGCGGATCGCTGCGAGCTGCCTGATGGGCCTCCTGGTGATCGCAGTCGGGACCGTGTGGGGACTGGGTCCCCCAGCACCCGGGTGGTGGCCGGTCGCGGAGCGTTGGTGGTTGCCCGGCGGATGGGGGACCGGTTCGAGTCTCATCGTGTCGGGTCTGGTCGCCCTGGCGTTGATCGTCTACAGCATCCGCAAGTTCCGCGGCGTCGCAGATCCCGCGAAGGAAGCCGAGACCGCTGTGCGCGAGCAGCAGCGCGACTGACCGGACCGCTGGCTTCCCCGGCCGCGAGAACCTCATAGGATTACAGTGAGCATCTGCGAGCGACGCCGGGTACGTGGTGGACATGACACAGGTCGACATGAAACGCCGGACGGCAGTGCTCGCTGCCCTCCTCGCCGCGCTTCTGTTGCCGGTGTCCGGGTGTTCCCAGTCCCAGGTCGATGCGCGGGGGGCCGCGGAGCCGGCGTCGACCGGAGCCGGGCCGGCGTCACCCACAAGTCCTTCAGCCACGGCGCCGCCGAGCGCCTCGCCGGCCCTGCAAGGAGGTGGCTTCGCCTCGGCGCTGCCCAGCAGCGATGCGCCGGGACGCAGGCAGAAGGGCGACACCGGTGGCCCCCAGTTCCAGCTCTCGACGAGCGAGCCGAACATCAAGGAGATCGAGAGGCTGGTCCGTGCCGTCGAGAAGGTCGCCAAGCAGTTTGCGGTCGAGCAGCCCCGGGCTGTGGACCAGTCCCTGGCGACGGCAGTCGGCACGTTCACCTACCGGTACTTCGCCGACGGGTCCGTCGCGCCCGACCCTGACTGGGTCGCGAGCCAGATCCGGACCGGGTCGGTCCCGGTGCTGGGACAGGTCACCTGTCACAAGGTGCTGTTCCCGCAGCTTCGCGCGGCGTTGCAGGAGATCGTCGACCGCGGACTGGCTGAGCAGATCATTCCGGACCAGTTCGGCGGGTGCTACGTGCCGCGGTTCATCGGTCGCAACCCCGAGAGAGGGTTGTCGCTGCACACCTGGGGAATAGCGGTCGACCTCAACGTTCCCGGCAACCTGCGCGGAACCACGGGCAGGATCAACCGCGACGTGGTGTCGGTTCTCAAGAAGTGGGGCTTCGCCTGGGGCGGCGACTGGTCGTACACGGACCCGATGCACTTCGAGCTGGCCGCGCTGGTAACCCCCCGGTAGCGACATGTCAGCGACTCATGTGACTGAAGGTGCTGATGGGACTCGCGCGGGAAATCCCCGGGATCGCGGCTGGTCTCGGTTACGGTCAAGCCTGTCCAAAGCGAGAGATGGCAACAGCAGAGGCAGACCGGTGGTTCGCATCTTCCCCCGCGCTACCCGTGCCCGCGTGACAGCCGCACTCCTGGCGAGCAGCATGCTCCTGGGCTTGGCCGCGGTTCCGCTGGCGTCGGCAGACGACCTCAAGGACCGCCAGGAGCGTGTCCAGGGCAAGGTCAAGAAGGCCGAGAAGCACCTGGACCAGTCGAGTGACCGACTGGTGAGGACGACCAAGGCGCTGAACGCGGCCGAGGCCCGGTTGCGGGTCGCGGAGAGCGAGCTGGCGAAGGCGCGCGGCGAGCTGGCTGCGGCCGACGTGGTCGACCGACGGATGCAGGCGGCGCTGGAGGCCGCGGTCCGGAAGCTGGAACGTGCCCGTCAGGACCTGGCCAACGGTGCGACGAAGGTCATTGAGCAGGAGAGGACGCTGGGGCAGCTCGCGGTCGAGAACTACCAGCTCGGCGGTCCGACGATGCTCGGGCTCTCGATGGTGCTGACCTCCAAGGACCCCGCCGAGCTGTCCGGTCAGCTGAACTCGGTCCAGAACGTGATGGACAAGGAGTCGGTCAGCCTCGACCGGCTCAAGGCGTCCAAGGTCCTGCTCGTCGTGCAGGAGCAGGAGGTCGAGACCGCGAAGGACGTGGTGGCCATCCGGCGCCAGCAGGCGGCTGAGAACCTGGTGGTCAAGGAGACACTCGCCGCCCGGGCCGCGACGGCGGAGGACAAGGTCTCCGGGCTGGTTGCGGCCCGCAGCAAGGCCCGCCACGATGCCGCGCAGGCGAGGGCGGCGGACGCCCAGCGACTACGCCAGCTGGAGAAAGAACGCGCGAAGATCTCGAAGCTGCTGAAGAAACGCGCGCTCGAGGCCAAGAAGCGGGCAAGAGCCCGGGCGAACCGGACCGGCGGGAACACCGGTGGCGGCCACGCCAACGGCTTCCTGAGCTACCCGGTCCAGACCTACATCACCTCGTCGTTCGGCATGCGGCTTCACCCCATCTACCGCCGCTGGACCCTGCACGACGGCACCGACTTCGGCGGCGGGTGCGGGACGCCGATCCGCGCGGCGGCCAGCGGCACGGTCATCGCCAGGTACTACAACTCCGGCTACGGCAACCGCGTCATCATCGACAATGGGTGGCATGCAGGGGCCGGCCTGGGTACGGCGTACAACCACCTCAGCCGGTACTCCACCTACGTCGGGCAGCGTGTCCAGCGGGGCGACGTCATCGGGTACGTCGGGACCACGGGGTACTCCACCGGCTGCCACCTGCACTTCATGGTGTTCCGCAACGGGGCAACCGTGAACCCGATGCGATACCTGTAACGGGTCAGGACTCGGCCGCCAGGCCCTGCACGAGGTCTTGGCCAACTCGCTGCTGTTCCCCCGCATGGACATCGAGGTGGCCCGCTGACCACGCATCCGTCCGACATCGCCGTGGCCCGGTCGCGCCAGGTCCGTGGTGAACCGGCGCGGCAGATGCTCGTCCCAGACCCGAACCCAGCGAACGCCGCAATTTCACATAGCCTGACAGGGCGACCTCAAGCCCTGCCGGGTGCAGTAGATGACTGGCGCACGGGGATCTCAACGCTGGTCCGACGTCGGGTCGAGGAGGAGGTCGTCGAAGTTGTGTTGTCGGAGTTGACGCTCGATGAGGGGTGGCACCGACTAGGCGGGGGTCTCCGCCACGGCTGCGGGCAGCGTGCTGCGCGACGGACAACGCGAGAGCATGCCTTCGACATTGATGTTGGTGCAGCAGGAAAGGTCGAGCCGGAGCGTCGGGGAAGCGGAATCCTCGATGACGAGGCGAAGATAGTCGCGCAATGTGGGGATGGTGGTGTGAGTGATGGGCCCGACGATGCCGATCTCCGTCGAGCCTTCGGAGGCCGCAACAGGGTGGCGACAGACCATGGCGGACTCACCCATGGGGCTCACCCGCCTCGTCGGCTCGTCGGCTCCTGGGTGCCTCCGCGGGACTGGCGGGCGTCAGCGCGGAGCCGGTCGAGCTCACCTTGGAGTCGTTGGGTTTCGGACCGGAGCTGAAGGACGTGCTCGACCCCGGCAAGGTTGAGTCCCGCAGCCAGAAGGGTGGTGATCTCCCCGATGGTGTCGACGTCCTGACCGCTGTAGCGGCGGGTCCCGCCTTGGGTGCGGTAGGGCGCCAGCAGCCCCTTCTGCTCGTAGACGCGCAGCATCTGCGGGTTGACGCCGGTCAACTCGGAGGTCACCGAGATTGAGTACAGAGCGCGGTCGGCTCCCAGATCAACCATCACGCCCCCTGCTTGCAGCATCGGGTTGAACTCTGCGGACCACCACAGGCCCGGCCACGATGGGCGGGCGACGCCACGACCGAGCGGGCCCGACAGGCCATACCCCAAGAAGTAGGCCGGCACCACCCGAGTCCGAGGCCGGAGTCGACCAGTGGTCCGCGAGGTCCACAGGCTCGGAGAGGTTCGATGGGGAAGCAGGCCAACGCATGAACGAGCACTCGGATGCCGAGCCGTCCTCGGAGTGCTGCCGAACGTGCTGTCCGGGGTCGGGAACCCCGGACACCAAGCGGTAGGCAGCTGTGACGGTGGCGAACCGCTCGGCTGCGTCGGGGACGGGCGACACGTCGGGATGGGTCGCGCGGGCAAGCCGCCGGTAGGCGCTGGTCACGGTCTCACGGTCGCTGTCAGCGGGGATCCCCAGCACCTTCAGGGCCTCATCGAGTTGCCTGTCCATTGGACCTCCCTTCCGTTCCCACGTTTCCCAAATTTCTTTCGCTTTCCTCTTGACATTCTGCCACGGCGAGCGAAAATCTCAAGTAGCAAACGCAGATTATCTGGCGATCGCAGGATCAGAACCTGCGGTCTTCGGATCCATCGAGTGAGGAGGAAGAACCATGCTGATGCGCACCGATCCGTTCCGGGACTTCGACCGTCTCACCGAGGCCGTGTTGGGGACTCGGACACGTCCCGCCGTGATGCCGATGGACGCCTATCGTGAGGACGGCACCTTCGTGGTGCACCTCGACCTCCCCGGAGTCTCGGCGGACTCAATCGATCTCACCGTCGAGCAGAACGTCCTGACGGTCCACGCTGAGCGCAAGCCACCCGTGGGCGACGCCGCAGAACGAGTGGTCGACGAACGCTCCTACGGGGTGTTCAGCCGGCAGCTGTTCCTGGGCGAGACGCTCGACTCCGATCGGCTCACCGCCGACTACGACGCAGGAGTTCTGACCCTGAAGATCCCGATCGCGGAGAAGGCCAAGCCCCGCAAGGTTGAAATCAGCGGCGGGGCGGACCGGAAGAAGATCAGCGCCTGAACCACGTCCCGGGGCAAGCCCGCGTATGTCGCATGAACGGGGTGATCATGCCAATGCTTCCAGCGACGCCCTACGTGCGCTCGGCGCGAGCGGCGTCCAGGGCGTCGCGGCCGCCAGTGCAGCCTTCCGCAAGGCCATAGCAAGGCTCGTCACGACCGGTGGGCATCCACGGGAAGCGAAGCGCCGCACACGCTGACGGCCTCGCCTCTCGCGCACTGGCGGGAGAGCCCGGCCTCCTGGTCGGGCTCTCCGACACCTCGAGCACAACCAGCCCCTGGGGCCGCCGCTTGGGGTGGTGGATTTGACCCGCGCCACCCCGTGAAAGGAGCAGCAATGTACCCAGCGAAGGATGCCCGCGAACTAGCGGTCCTGCTGCGGACCAGCCGCGATCTCGACGTCGTTGGGGACGTCACCGCGACCGTGGATAACCCGTCGGAGGTGCTGGCCTGGGCACTCGTGCTGTCGAAGCCCGACGTCGTCGCCTGGCGCGCCGACGACTCCGGGTACCGTTACCTCCAAGTCACCGCAGAGCGAAGCCGCGCCCCTATCCGGGGCCGTGTCACTGCCGTGCTGCCGTGCGAACAGCACCTTGAGTTCTGGACCGCTCTGGGGCTGGACCAGCTCACCAACGGAGACAGCCGAGTTCTCAGCGTCGATGCCCTGTCCTCCGCCTGGGCGGTCATGCCGGTCACCCCAACCGGCGCCGACACTGGCCCCGGCAAGGCCACGGGCTCTCAGTCGCCGTCCCCCACCGAATCGGGATAACAATCCCGTCGGCATAACAACGCTATGCCGACATCGGCATAGCAACTGGAACGTCCGCGCGGCCGGCACTGTCCCCGGGGATGGCGGGCTTCGCGCTGCACGTGGCGGCCGAGGAGTGCTACGACGACGAGCTGTTCTACCGGCCGACCGTGCTTTCCGACGTACACCTGGCCTCTCCGGCGTTCGCCGAGGAGATCTTCGGGCCGGTCGCTCCGGTGACCCGGGTCGGGTCGGCTGCACACATCAACGACCAGACCGTGCACGACGAGGCGAACGCCCCATTCGGTGTGGACAGCCGACCTACGCTGGTGTGCATGAGCCAGCCCACCACCGTCGGGGCCCTCCGCGAGTCCGGCTACCGACCCCGTCCGGTCAAGGCCGAGATCCGGGCCAACCTGCTCGACCGGCTGCGCACCGGGGAGACCGCGTTCCCCGGCATCGTCGGCTTCGACGACACGGTGCTGCCGCAGCTCGAGAGCGCGCTGCTGGCCGGCCATGACCTGGTGCTGCTCGGAGAACGGGGCCAGGGCAAGACCCGGCTGATGCGGACCCTGGTCACCCTGCTCGACGAGTGGAGCCCGGTGGTCGACGGCTGCGAGATCAACGACGACCCCGGGGCCCCGGTATGCGTCCGCTGCCGACGCCTCGCGGCCGAGCTCGGCGACGAGCTGCCGGTCGCCTGGCGGCACCGGGACGAGCGGTACGTCGAGAAGCTGGCCACCCCGGACACCAGCGTCGGTGACCTGGTCGGCGACGTGGACCCGGTGAAGGTCGCCGAGGGGCGCACGCTCGGTGACCCGGAGACCATCCACTACGGGCTGCTGCCCCGGACCAACCGCGGCGTGTTCGGGATCAACGAGCTGCCGGACCTGGCCGAACGGATCCAGGTCGCCATGTTCAACGTCCTCGAGGAACGCGACATCCAGGTCCGCGGCTACTCACTGCGGCTGCCACTGGACCTGCTGCTGGTCGCCACGGCCAACCCCGAGGACTACACCAACCGCGGCCGGATCATCACCCCGCTCAAGGACCGGTTCGGTGCGGAGATCCGCACCCACTACCCGTTCGAGGTCGACGAGGAGGTGGCGCTGGTCGCCCAGGAGGCCGACCTGGTGGCCGACGTACCCGAGCACCTGCTGGAGGTGGTCTCCCGGCTGACCCGCGGGCTGCGGGACTCGTCCTCGGTGGACCAACGGTCGGGAGTCAGCGCCCGGTTCGGAATCGCGGCGGCCGAGGCGGTCGCCGCCTCCGCGCTGCGGCGGGGCGCCCGGGTCGGCGAGGACGGGCCGGTGGCACGGATCTGCGACGTTCCACGCACCGTTCCCACCCTGCTCGGCAAGGTGGAGTTCGAGATGGGCGAGGAGGGGCGCGAGGCGGAGGTGGTCCAGCACCTGCTGCGGGTGGCGACGGCCGAGACCTTCCGCGACCGCCTGAGCGGGCTGGACCTGTCCGGCTTCACCGAGCTGTTCGCCGAAGGCGCCACCGTGGAGACCGGCGAGCTTGTCCCCGCCGACGAGCTGCTCGGTCAGGTCGGCACCATGCCGGGGCTGTCCAAGGTCCTGGACCGGCTCGGGCACGGTGACGACGCCGGCCCGGGACAGGTGGCGGCCGCGGTCGAGTTCGTCCTGGAAGGGCTGCACCTGACCCGTCGCATCGACAAGGCCTCGGTCGACGGCCGGTCGGTCTACGGCGCGTGAACCATGTCCGCCAACCGCTACCGGTACGGCCCCTGGCGCGGAGGGCCTGACCCGCTCGCCCCGCCGTACGACGTGCGCGAGGCGCTCGACGAGGTGGGCGACGACGTACTCGCCGGAGGATCCCTGCGGGAGGCGCTGCGCGACCTGATGCGTCGTGGGCTGGACGGCCGCCGCGGTCTGGACGACCTGGCCGAACGGGTACGCCGGATGCGTGCCGCGGCGCGACGACGCGGGGACCTGGGCGGCACCCTGGACCAGGTCCGCGCCGCTCTCGACCAGGCCCTGGCGCAGGAACGTGACACCCTGGCCGGCGAGGACGGTGACGGTGCGCGGATGGCGGAGATGGAGCTGGCCACGCTGCCCGACGACACGGCCGGGGCGGTACGGGCGCTCAGTGACTACGACTGGCACTCACCGGAGGCCCGGGCGACCTACGAGGCAATCCAGCAGATGTTGCGCCGCGAGGTGCTCGACGCCCAGTTCGCCGGCCTCAAGCGGGCGCTCAGCTCGGAGGACCCGGCGGCGATGGACCGGGTCAAGGACATGCTCGCCGACCTCAACGCGCTGCTCGCGGCGCATGCGCGGGGCGAGGACACCACCGACCGGTTCGCCGACTTCATGGACCGGCACGGCGACTTCTTCCCGGAGAACCCGCGCGACGTGGACGAGCTGATCGACGCGCTGGCGCGCCGGCAGGCCGCCGCTGACCGGATGATGGCCTCGCTGTCCCCGGAGCAGCGCGCGCAGCTGGGTCAGCTGATGAGCGACGCGCTGTCCGATCCCGACCTGGCATCGGAGATGGCGCAGCTCTCGGACAACCTGCGGGCCCTGCGACCAGGCCTCGGCCGCGACCCGGTGAACATGCGCCCCGGCGGGGAGTCGCTGGGCTACAGCGACGCTGTCCAGGCGGTGGCCGAGCTCGCGGACCTGGAGGCACTCGAGCAGCAGCTCGGTCAGACGTATCCCGGTGCCACCCTCGACGACGTCGACGTGGACATGCTCGAACGGCACCTCGGTTCCTCGGCCGCGGCTGACCTGGAGTCGCTTCGGGAGCTGGAGCGTGAGCTCGAACGGCAGGGGTTCGTCTCCCGCGACGACGACGGGCTCCGGCTGACCCCGCGCGCGGTACGCCGGCTTGGGGAGACCGCCCTGCGGCGGGTGTTCGCGCAGCTCGATGCCTCAGGCACCGGCGACCACGACGACCACCGCACCGGCTCCGCCGACGAACCCACCGGGCTGACCCGCGAGTGGGTGTTCGGCGACGAGCTCCCGATCGACGCCGTGCGCACGGTGTCGAACGCGCTGCGGCGTGGCGGCGCGGTGCCGGGTCGGCTGAAGGTCGAGGACTTCGAGGTGGTCGAGACCGAACGTCGGACCTCGGCGGCGGTCGCGTTGTGCGTCGACCTGTCGTACTCGATGGTCCACGAGGGCCGCTGGGGACCGATGAAGCAGACCGCGCTCGCCCTGTCCCATCTCGTCGCGACCAGGTTCCGGCAGGACGCGTTGCAGGTGATCGGGTTCGACCGGTCCGCCCGACGGTTGTCGCCGTTGCAGCTCGCCGATGTCGAGCCCGGGTGGGTGCAGGGCACCAACCTGCAGCACGCGCTGATGATCGCCGGACGACATCTACGTCGGCATCCCGACGCCGAGCCGGTGGTTCTGGTGGTGACGGACGGCGAGCCGACCGCGCACCTGTTGGACGACGGGTCGGCGTACTTCAGCTGGCCGACCACGATGGAGACGCTCCGCGCGACCATCGGGCAGGTCGACGAGCTCACTCGCTACGGCGCGGCGCTCAACGTCTTCATGCTCGGCGACGACCCGGGGCTGGCAAGGTTCGTGGACGCGATGGCCCGGCGGGCCGCGGGCCGGGTGTTCACACCGGACGTCTCCCGGCTGGGGGAGTACGTCGTGTCCGACTACCTGCGGGCCCGGCGTGGCCGCCGCTGACCGTCAGTCGCGGAGCAGGTGTGCGACGTGGCGCAGGGCAAGCGCATAGCCGTGCACGCCGGCCCCCACGATCACGGCGTCGGCCACCAGCGAGACGTAGGAGTGGTGCCGGTAAGCCTCGCGGGCGTGGATGTTGGACATGTGCACCTCGACCACAGGCGTGGACAGGACGGCCAGAGCGTCCATGACCGCGACGGATGTGTGCGTGTAGGCACCGAAGTTGCCTATCACGGCCCGGCCGTCGGCGAACGCCTCGTGGATCTTGTCGATCAGCTCGCCCTCGTGGTTGCTCTGAAAGAACTCCACCTCGAGGTCCAGCTCCTTGGCTTCGGCACGGCACACCTGCTCCACGTCGGACAGTGTGGCGGTCCCGTAGACCTCCGGGTCGCGCTTTCCGAGCAGGTTGAGGTTCGGTCCGTTGAGCACGAGCACTGACCGAGCCATGGCTCCTCCTCCGGGTTCTGAGTCCAGACGTCGCGGGTGGATCCGCTGCTGGCACCCTACTGCCCGCTGGGGCCCGTGGGTGCTCCGACCGGCGCTCACTCGGTTGGCTACGCACCGTATCGGGCAGCCAGTTTGTGCCGAACCAACCGACCGCGACCACCCCTGACCCGGGCGGTCAACCTCAGATCTCCTGCGCTGTCTCGACATCAGCCGGAGCTTGGACATCTCCTCGTCGATGGTGAGCACGTTGCCCTCCACGGTGGAGGAGAAGCCACATTGGGCGAGAGGCAGAGCTGCTCGATCGGGACGAACTGCTGGCCTCGTCCACGCGCCGCTTCAGGGGGTCCTTGTCCCCGACGGCACCCTCTCCGGGGTGATCAGACCGAGCGCGACCCTCAGCGGCCCACGAGGACCGGAAGTTCCCGCGGCACATGTGCGTGGTGACCCGCATGCCCGTGGGCCGGTCCTTGATGGCTGCGTCGATGTTGCGGGGGTACTGCTCGTGTTCGAGCTCGGGGTAGACCGTCTTGTCGATGGCTGCCCGGCCGAGGGGATGGTCAGCTTCGGGTCACGCCGGACACGTTTCGCGCAGGAACGTCTAGGCGTCCCCGAAGATCGTGTCGACACGTCACGGATGCAGCGGTCCTCGACCTCGCCCAGGGGATCGGCCTCGATCTCCCCGGCGGCATGACGCTTCCTTGCCTCCTCATGTGCGTCAGTCGTCCTCGGACAGCACCCTCGTGGCGACGACGAAGGCGGAGTTCGCCGCGGGCACACCGCAGTACACCGCCGTCTGCAGCAGCACCTCGACGATCTCTTCCTTGGTGAGACCGTTGGTCAGCGCGGCCCGCAGGTGGAACTCCAGCTCCTCGAAGTGCCGACCGGCCACCAGCGCGGTCAGGACCACGATGGAACGGCTGCGCCGGTCGAGGCCCTCGCGGGTCCAGATGCCTCCCCAGGCGTACGTGGTGATGAGTTCCTGGAAGTCGCGGTTCACGTCGGTGATGTCGGCGGTGGCCCGGTCCACGTGCTCGGCGCCAAGCACCTCACGGCGGACCTTCATCCCGGCGTCGTAGTCGGGGCCGGTGCTCATACGTGCTTCTCCAGGTGCTCGACCACGGCCGCGTTGAACGCCTCGGGCCGTGCGATGCTGGCGATGTGGGCGGCGTTGTCGATCACGACCAGGTCCGCGTCCGGGATCCCTTCCACCAGGGTCCGGGCGACCTCGGGCGGGCTGACCGGGTCCTGAGCACCCGCGATCACCCGTGTCGGTGCGCTGATCTCGCCGAGCCGGGAGCTGATGTCGTAGTCCGCGAGCGCGTCGCAGCAGGCGGCGTACCCGACCGGGTTGGTGGAGGCGATCATCTCGAGCAGCTCACCGCTCTCCTCGGGGTGGCTCTCCAGGAACTCCGGAGTGAACCAGCGACCCTTGGTGGGCTCGACCAGGAAGGCCATCCCCTCGGCACGCACCTGCGCGGCACGGTCCCGCCACGTCGCTGGTTCGCCGAACGAGGGGCCGGTGCAGCACAGCACGAGCGAGGTCAGCCGTTCCGGGTGGGCGACGGCGAGGGTCTGCCCGATGGCGCCGCCGAGGGAGAGCCCGACGAAGGCGAACCGGTCGATCTCGAGGAAGTCCGCGAGGGCGATCACGTCCTCGGCGAGCTCGTCGATCGAGTACGGGCCCGGCGGGACCGGCGAGGCGCCGTGCCCGCGGGTGTCGAAACGGACCACCCGGTACGACTCCGCGAGCACCCGCGCCAGGTCGTCCCACATCGCCAGGGTGGTGCCGAGCGAGGGGGCGAGCAGAACCACCGGTGCGTCGGTGGGTCCCTGCTCGTAGTGCTTGAGCTCCACGGTCTCCGTGGTCACGCGAACACCTCTTTCTGCTGCGCGAGTACCCGGTCGATCCACAGGCCGACGTGCTCGACGTGCGAGGTGACCCAGGTGTCGTCCTCGCCGACACTACCGACGAGCTGGTCAAGGTTGCGTCGCATGGCGTCCTGGTCGAAGCGCACCGTCTCCATCAGGTCGGCGGTGCGTTCGACGGCGCCGCCGGCGAGCCGGAGCATGTTGCGGAGCGGCTGCCACTCGGCGTGCCAGGCGCCGGCGGGACGCTCCAGCTCGGCCGCTCCCGACGAGCCGATGATCGAGCCCAGTGCCGGGAGCTGTCGTGCGGCGGAAGCGACCAGCACGGACTGGGCCGGGTTGGCCTTGTGGGCCATCGCGGAGCTCGGTCCACCGGTGTCCTCGCGGGCCTCGCCGACCTCTGTCTGGCTCATCACCAGCAGGTCGGCGGCGATCTTCCCGCACGCCGCACCGGCCACGGTGAGTGCACCGGCGAGTCCCAGGACGGGGGTACGCCGGGTGTGCCAGGGCGCGACCGTCGCACGCTGGCCGAGCAACCGTGCGAACGCGTCGAGCACGGCGGGGCCGTCCGCACCGTATGCCGATGCCGTGCCGACCGGGCCACCGAGGGACACCGGCAGGGTCGTGCAGGTGCGGACGATGCGCACCGCGTCGTGCACGCCGGTGAGCCAGCCGGCGGCGCGCATGCCGAGGGTGGTGGGAAGGGCCTGCTGGGTCAGGGTGCGGGCGACCATCGGCACGGACCGGGTGTCGTCTGCCAGCGTGGCCAGCGTGGACGCCAGCCGGGTCAGGTCCGTGCCGACCCGCCAGGCCACCTCGGAGCCGACCAGCATCAGCGCGGTGTCGAGGATGTCCTGGCTGGTGGCGCCGAAGTGCACCCAGCTCGCGTGCTCCTCGCCGGCCACGTCGCGAAGCTGCCGGACCAGTGGGATGACCGGGTTGCCGCCCTCGGTCGCGGCCAGGGCGAGCTCGCGGGCGTCGACCTCGGCACCGTCGATCGCGGTGGCGGCGGCGGATGCCGACCCGGGCGCCAGCTTGGTCTCGACCAGGGCGCGGACCAGGGCGCTCTCCGCGCGGACCATCGCCGCGACGACCGCGCGGTCGCCGGTGACCGCCTCCGCGACGCAGCCGGCCGACACCGGGGAGAGCAGACCGACGTCTGCCACCTGTTCCGAGACGTCGTCAGCGCGCGAAGACATCAAGGAACACGGTCTCGTCGCCACCTTGTATGTGCACGTCGAAACGGTAGCCATCTTCTGTCGCTGTGGCTATCAGCGTCGGTCGGCGGGACTCCTCGACCGCCGACAGCAGCGGGTCGGTCGCGTGGGCTTCCGTGTCGTCCGGGAAGTACACCCGGGTGACCACGCGGCGCAGCATGCCGCGTGCGAAGACCGACATCGCTATGTGCGGCGCCTGGCCCTCACCGGCGATCGTCGGGACCGCGCCGGGCTTCACGGTGAGGAACTCGTAGGAGCCGTCGCTGTCGGTGGGGCATCGGCCGAACCCCCGGAACCCGTCGGCCGCCACCGGGTCGTAGATGCCCGGCGCCGACGTGAGGTCGCCGCTCTCGTCGGCCTGCCAGATCTCGACCAGCGAGTCCGGGATCGGCGCCCCGTTGCCGTCGAGCACCCGGCCGTGCAGCCGGATCGCTCCCGGCCGGTTGTGCGATGCGACCCGGGGGCCGTGCTCGTAGGGGAGGGCGTCGTGGAAGTACGGTCCGACGGTCTGTGAGGGCGTCGGTCCCGTCGAGGCATCCACGTCGGTCACGTCGTAGGTGTACTCAGCAGCCATCGTGATCACTCCGCCCCTTCTTCGAACGGGGTGGCTTCGGTGCCGCCGAGCACGATGTCGAACCGGTACCCGGTGGCCCACTCCGGCGAGGTGATCGCGTGGTCGTAGGTCGAGATCATCCGCTTGCGGGCCCGCTCGTCGCGAACCGCGTTGTAGATCGGGTCCTGGAAGAACAGCGGGTCGCCGGGGAAGTACATCTGCGTCACCAGCCGCTGCGTGAAAGCGCGGCCGAACAGCGAGAAGTGGATGTGCGCGGGCCGCCACGCGTTGTGGTGGTTCTTCCACGGGTACGGTCCCGGCTTGATCGTCGTGAACCGGTAGTTGCCCTCGCCGTCCGTGAGGCAGCGGCCGGCGCCGACGAAGTTCGGGTCGAGCGGCGCCGGGTGCTGGTCGAGCTTGTGGACGTAGCGGCCGGCGGCGTTCGCCTGCCAGACCTCGACCAGACTGTTCCGGACCGGCTTGCCGTAGCTGTCGGTGACCCTGCCGTTCACGATGATCCGCTCGCCGATCGCCTCGCCGCCGCCGTGCATGGAGAGGTCGGCGTCGGTGTCGCGGACGTCGCCGTGGCCGAACTTCGGACCGGTCAGCTCGGTCAGCCCGACCGGTGGCATCACCAGTGCCTTGCTGGGGGAGCGCAGCATCGTCGAGGTGTAGTCGGGAAAGGCGTACGGAGGGTCCAAGGGCAGCTCTGACACGACGCCTCCTCAGCGTTCCATGGTGACGGCGAGGCCCTGGCCCACACCGATGCAGAGGGCGGCGACGCCCACTCCGGAGCCAGCCACGGCCAGCTGGTGCGCAACCGCACCGGCCAGGCGGGCACCGGAGCAGCCGAGCGGGTGGCCGATGGCGATCGCCCCGCCGAGCGGGTTCACCACGGAAGGGTCGAGGTCGTCCCACTCGGACAGACAGGCGAGGGACTGTGCCGCGAACGCCTCGTTCAGCTCCATCACGGTCACGTCGCCCAGGTCCTTGCCGGCCCGCTGCAGCGACCGTCGTACGGCCTGGACCGGCCCGATCCCGAAGAACTGCGGGTCGACCGCGTCGACCCCGGAGGCGGTGATCCGCGCCAGCGGCTCGACTCCGAGCTCCTTGACGCCGTCCTCGTCGGCGAGCAGCAGCGCTGCGGCGCCGTCGGAGAGCTGCGAGGAGTTGCCGGCGGTGACCGTGCCGTCGTTGCGGAACACGGGCCTGAGCTTCGCCAGCGAGTCGGTGGTGACGCCGTCACGGATGCCCTCGTCACGGGCCATCTCGGCGCCGGGTACCTGCACGATCGCCGGGTCGTAGGCGCCGTCTGCCCAGGCCTGCGCGGCGAGGGTCTGGCTGCGCACGGAGAACGCGTCCGCTGCGTCGCGGGTGATGCCGTACTTCTCGCCGAGGATCTCGGTGCTCTCACCGAGGCTGACCGTCCACTCGGAGGGCATCGCGGGGTTGATCATCCGCCAGCCGAGGGTGGTGGAGAACAGCTCGGCGTTGCCGGCCGGGAACGGTCGGTTCGACTTCGGCAGGACGTATGGCGCGCGGGTCATCGACTCCACCCCGCCGGCGACCATGATCGAGGCGTCGCCGACCGCGATCGCCCGGGAGGCGGTGATCAGCGCGTCCAGGCCGGAGGCGCACAGCCGGTTCAGGGTCGAGCCGGGCACCGACGTCGGCAGCCCCGCGAGCAGCGTCGACATCCGGGCCACGTTGCGGTTGTCCTCGCCGGACTGGTTGGCGGCGCCGAAGTACACCTCGTCGACGCGGGCGGGGTCCAGCGACGGGTTCCTCTCGAGCAGTGCCTTGATCACCACCGCACCGAGGTCGTCGGGCCGGACGTCCGCCAGGGCACCGCCGAGCTTGCCGACAGGGGTGCGGACCGCGTCCACCACAAACACTTCACGACCGTGCACTGTGTGCCTCCTTCGTCCGCGCCTGCAGATCTCTGAGTACGGCGAGCTCATTGTCCGCCGGTGCCTCGGTGGTGGCCACCTCGTCGGCGACCTTCAACGGCCAGCCGGTCGCCTCGCGCACCTGCTCGACGGTAACCCCCGGATGCACGGCGACGAGCGTGAGCTCGCGGGTCTCCGGGTCGGGCTTCATGATGCCCAGGTCGGTGATCACCTCGGTGGGACCGGCCCCACGCAGACCGAGGCGTTCCCGGTCACCGGCGCCGGTGCCGAACCCCACGCTGGTCACGAACGACAGCTTGTCGACGAAGACCCGGGTGGAGTGGCGCACGGTGATCAGCACCTTGCCCGCGTGGGCGGCGATCTCGGGAGCGCCTCCCGCACCCGGCAGCCGCAGGTCGGGTCGGCCCTCGCGGGGGATCAGCGTCGTGTTGATGTTGGCGAAGCGGTCCACCTGCGCGGCACCGAGGAACCCGACGTCGCAGCGTCCGGCCTGAAGCCAGTAGTTGAAGATCTCCGGCACCGCCACGACCGAGTCGGCGGTGTCCGCGAGCTCGCCGTCGCCGATGGACAGCGGCAGCACGTCGGGCTTGGCGCCGATTGTTCCGGACTCGTAGATCAGCACCAGGTCGGGGTTCCTGGTACGACGGGCCAGGTTGGCCGCCGTACTCGGAAGACCGATGCCGACGAAGCAGGTCGTCGCGTCGCCGAGGGCGCGGGCGGAGGCGACGGTCATCATCTCGTCGGACGTCCAGGTCACCTCGGGAACGGCGGTGGTGGTCATCGGGTGGCTCCTGCCGGCTCGAGGACGTGCTCTTCCATCCATGCGGTGAACGTGTCACGCTCGCGGCTGATCGGGTCCCATGCGGTGTAGAAGGCGTTGTCGCGTGTGGTGTAGCCGGCGGCGTACGACGGGTGCGCCCCACCGGGGACGTGGGCGACGGCGGTGACCACCCAGCTGGGCAGCACGATCGCGCCGGGTCTGGGGTCGAGCACGTCGACGATCTCCTCGACGGTGACGATCACCCGCTTCGCGGCCAGCACGGCCTCCTTCTGCACGCCGAGGATGCCCCACAGCTGAACGTTGCCGGCGCGGTCGGCGCGCTGCGCGTGGACCACCGTGACGTCGGGGTTGATCGCGGCGACCGCGGCGAGCTCCTCCCCGGTGAACGGGCAGGTCACCGTGCTGATCGTCGCGCTGCGACCGACCAGCCCGCTGCCCTGGTAGCCGCGGAGCACCGCGAACGGGAGGTTGGAGGCGCCCGCGACGTACCGGTTGGCCATCCCGGCATGGCTGTGCTCGTCGACCTCGAGCGGCGTGGGCCAGCCGTTCTCGACGGCGTCGCGGAAGCGGTGCAGGCTTCCGACGCCGGGGTTGCCGCCCCAGCTGAACACCAGCTTGCGGGCGACGCCCATGCCGATCATCTGGTCATAGACCAGGTCGGGAGTCATCCGGACGAGGGTGAGGTCTCGGCGTTGCTGTCGGATGATCTCGTGTCCGGCGAGCGTGGGGATGAGGTGCGTGAAACCCTCGAGGGAGACGGTGTCACCGTCGTGGACAAGGCCGGCGACGGCCTCGCGGAGGCTGGTGATCTCTGCCATCGCTTCGAAGAATCCTTTACTGTTCGTAATGCGAACATGTGTTACCATTACGAACGAACTCTAGGACCCGCCCGGACTTCCGTCAATGGGAGCGCTCATTGGGTGAGAAGGTGTGGCCGTGACTGATGAACGAACCCGCGAGGACCATTTCGTCCAGTCCTTGGAGCGGGGTCTGAGTGTGATCACGGTGTTCGGACCGGACACCCCGGAGATGACCCTGAGTGATGTCTCCCGCGCGACCGGCCTCACCCGCGCCGCGGCCCGCCGCTTCCTGCTCACCCTTGTCGACCTCGGCTACATGCGCTTCGACGGGAAGCTGTTCCGGCTGGCTCCCCGTGTCCTCGACCTCGGTTACGCCTACCTCTCCAGCCTGTCGTTGCCCGGCATCGCCGAGCCACACCTCGAGTGGCTGGTCGGCGAGACCCGCGAGTCGTCCTCGATGTCGGTGCTCGACGGGCACGACATCGTGTACGTCGCCCGTGTCCCCACCTCGCGGATCATGACCGTCTCGATCAACGTGGGGACACGGTTCCCGGCGTACGCCACCTCGATGGGCCGGGTCCTGTTGGCCGGCCTCGACGGCCCCGCGATCGAGGCCTACCTGGCGACCGTGGAGCTCGAGCCGTTGACCGAGCACACGGTGAAGTCGGTGGACGACCTGCGCGCGAGCCTGCTCGACGTCCGCGCCCAGGGGTACGCGCTCGTGGACCAGGAGCTCGAGCACGGCCTGCGCTCGGTGGCCGCGGCCGTGCACAACAAGCAGGGCCGCGTCGTCGCGGCGGTCAACGTTTCCTCCCACGTCAGCCGGATCACCAAGGACAAGGCCAAACGCCAGTTCCTGCCACCTCTGCTGAAGGCGGCCCGCGAGATCGAGAACGACCTGGCCCGGACCTGAGTGGCCGGCCGGAACAGAGAGGGAGGCGCAGCCATGCGCACGCGCGTCGCCATCATCGGAGCGGGCCCGGCTGGCCTGCTGCTCGCCCACCTGCTCGACCGGGAGGGAATCGAGTCCGTCCTGCTCGAGAACCGTAGCCCGGACTACGTGCGCAGCCGGATCCGCGCGGGGGTCCTGGAGTCCTCGTCGGTCGACCTGCTCAAGGAGGTCGGTCTCGGGGAGCGGATCGGGCGCGAGGGCATGGAGCACCGGGGGATCTACCTGCAGTGGCCCGAGGAACGGCACCACATCGACTTCGTCGACCACGTCGGCCGGTCGGTGTGGATCTACGGGCAGACCGAGGTCACCAAGGACCTGATGGCCGCACGTGCGGCCGCGGGTCAGCGGTCGTTCTACGACGTGAGCGATGTGGCCCTGCACGACATCGAGACCGACCGGCCGTCGGTGACGTTCACCGACGCCGTCGGGAACCAGCAACGGGTCGAGGCCGATGCGATCGCCGGCTGCGACGGGTTCCACGGTCCCTCCCGTGCGGCGGTGCCGGCGTCGTTGCAGAAGACCTGGGAACGGGTCTACCCCTACGCCTGGCTGGGTGTGCTCGCCGACGTGCATCCGTCGACCGACGAGCTCATCTATGCCTGGCATCCCGACGGGTTCGCGCTGCACAGCATGCGCTCGGAGACCGTGAGCCGCCTCTACCTGCAGGTCGACACAAGCGACGACATCGCGAACTGGTCCGACGACCGGATCTGGGACGCGCTCGCCGCCCGCCTCGGGAACGGGCAGAACGGCTGGCACCTGGACCAGGGGCCGATCACCGAGAAGAGCATCCTGCCGATGCGCAGCTTCGTGTCGACGCCCATGCGGCACGACCGGCTGTTCCTCGCCGGCGACGCCGCGCACATCGTCCCGCCGACCGGTGCCAAGGGGCTGAACCTCGCGATCGCCGACGTCGCCGTGCTGTCGCGGGCCCTGGTCGCGTTGGTCAAGGACGGATCCCACGAGCTGGTCGACGCGTACTCCGATGCCGCACTGCGCCGGGTATGGCGGTGCACCCACTTCTCCTACTTCATGACCAGCATGCTGCACATCTCCGGCGACGAGTTCGACGCCCAGCTCCAGCTGTCCCAGCTGCGGTGGATCGCCTCCTCCCACGCCGGAGCGGCCGGGCTGGCCGAGAACTACGCGGGCCTCCCGATCGGCTACTGACCCCCACGGCCTTGCGTGCGGCTTCGGACCGCAACAAGGGGTCGCCACGACCCGCTGTTGCGACCGCGCCGCCCTTTAGCTCGCAACAAGGGGTCGCCACGACCGGTTGTCGCGGGCCGCGACCGACATCGCGGCCTCCGGGGGTGATCCATGCCACTCGCGGCGTCCGACGAGCGGCATCGGCTCCGATTCCCGCGCGGCGGTTGGTAGCGTTCTAGGCGGTTGGCAGTCGTCGACCGTTTCCGGGGAGAGACCCACGCAGATGACACACGAGCCAGGGCGCCTGACCAAGAGGCCGCCGGCGCGGCAGAAGCACCTGATGACGCCGGGCAGCCCGCGTCCTCAGAACCGTGAGCCGATGAGTCTCAGCCAGGTTCAGCGCTGGGTGCTGTCGACACTCGCCGTGATCACCATCGAGCACCTGGCCGCCGGCCTCGTCATCGCCGCGATCTTCATGCCGGACGACCGGCTCGACTCCAAGATCGGGCTGCTCGTCATCGCCGGCATCTTCGGAGTGATCGCGGTGGTCACTGCGCTGGTGATCCACCAGAAGCGGATCCTCAGCCCTTGGCTGCTCCTCGGAACCCTGCCGGCCGTGATCGGTGCCTACTTCGTCTTCGCCCGCTGACCCTTGCGCGGCGCTTCCCCATGGTGCCCTGGTGAACTGGCACTCCCCGCGTCGAACTCGTCGAGGGGAGTGCCGGTTCGTCGAGGTAAGTGGGCGACTCAGGAGCGGTTGCGCGCCGCGGCCAGGTTGGCCACCGTCAACGCGAGACGGTCGAGCTCGAAGACGGTCATCACCATGCCGTTGGCCCGTTGCTTGCGGAGCCGCTCGATGTCGAGCCCCGAGGCCAAGGCCATCTCCTCGAGGGTGATCTCCGAGGCGAGCGCCAGCCGCAGCACGAAGCCCAGCCCGGGCTCGGCGAGGGTAGCGGCGTCGGTCAGCCGCTTGATCGCGCTCGAGAAGGCGTTGGCCTGCTCGATGGTCGCGACCTGACCGTCGAGCAGCAGCCGCGGCTGGGCATCTCCCACCTGCACCAGCTGGACTGACAGCGGTTGGGCCAGGGTCTCGACGCGAGTGTCGGCGCTGGCGTGGGTGTGGGGTCCGTGCTCGGACTCCACGGTCACGCACCACGACGGGCACGTGTTGGTGTTGGTCTCGGAAACAGTCAGCTCGGTCATATTCCAGCCCCCCGGCCAGGTCGTCTGCGCGAACCAAGCCCGAGCTGGTCGACGTTCTTTGATGTGTCATCAGTCTGCCCGGAACACCCCAGTATTTCCGACAAACCGGTATTTTGCCCACCCGTGGCATGCGGACCCCGCGGGGTGTCATCGGACACCCCGCGAACGGGTGGTTCGGCGTGGCCCGGTGGAGCCAACCTGCCCGGCCACCGGTGGGATCGAGGTGCTGCTCACTCGTTACCGAAGTCACCCGCGTAGTAGCCGTTGTGGGTGTGGATGTGGCCGGTGAACGTGCCGGACTCCTCCTCGACGGGAATCGATGTGGCCATGACGTTCACCTCCTCGGCTACCCGGTGTTCCGGTATCTGGTAACGAAATCCTGTCGGTAGTAATGACTTGCTCGCGTCGGTGAATTCACCGGTTCCCGGACAACGAATGGCCGCTTTCTGCAGGCGCTGGCGGCCCGCTGGACACGGCAGGTCCGTTGACACCGGGCCGGTCTCATCGAGGGCACGCCGTACATCTGACACGTGAACGACGGAGCCGAGGTCTTCGTGGTCCTCGACGGCGAGGTCGACATGCACTACCGGGTGGACAGCTCCGAGCGGGTGCAGGTCATGCAGCCGGGTGGCAGCTGCCGCCGCTGGATCGCTCGTCGATGGTGGGGGACTGCCGGCGTGCCCGGCAACGCCGTCCTCGGTACGGCGGACGAGGTGGTGCACCGCAACGGCGATGACCCGGTCGTGCACCGGGAACCCGGCGCATGACCCGGTCGTGCACCGGGAACCCGGCGCATCCTCGACCGGCCCGACGACTGGCCCGACGACTGGCCCGGAGCCATCTGGATGCCCGGGCTCAGCCACTGACGACCACGCTGGACCTGATCGCCTCCCTGGGTGCGCCACCAGGTCACGGCACGTCTATCGTCCGGAGCAGGACTGGCAGCTGCCGGCCCCATGCGCATGGGCAACCCGATACTGGAGGACCAATGTTGACGATCGGACTGCTCGGCGGGATGAGCTGGGAGAGCAGCGCGGAGTACTACCGGATCGCCAACGAGCTGGTCCGCGAGCGGCTCGGTGGGCTGCATTCGGCGGAGTGCCTGCTCTACTCCGTGGACTTCGCCGACATCGAGGCGATGCAGGTCTCCGGCCGGTGGGACGACGCCGCCGAAAGGTTGGCGGCTGGTGCGCAGGCGCTCGAGGCCGGGGGCGCGGAGCTGCTCCTGCTGTGCACCAACACCATGCACAAGGTCGCGGACCAGGTCGAGCAGGCCGTCGCCATCCCGTTCCTGCACCTGGGCGACGCCACCGCCGCCGCCGTCCGCCGCGCCGGCGTGCACACGGTCGGCCTGCTGGGAACCGCGTTCACGATGGAGCAGAACTTCTACCGGGACCGGCTGGCCTCGCACGGGCTGACCGTCCTCGTCCCGGAGCAGGAGGACCGCGACCTCGTGCACCGGGTGATCTACGACGAGCTGTGCGTCGGCCTGGTGGATTCTGCCTCGCGGGAGGCGTACCGGGAGGTGATGTCCCGTCTCGTCGACCGTGGCGCGCAGGGGATGATCCTCGGTTGCACCGAGATCGAGCTGCTGGTCGCGGCCGGAGACACCTCCGTGCCGGTGTTCCCGACGACGCGGCTGCACGTCGAGGCTGCGGTCGACCGCGCCCTCGGCCGGTCCGGGGGCAGCACGAGGGCCGGGGATCGCTCCCCGGCCCTCGAGTGAGATGAGCCTCGCGGCTGAAGGTCAGTTGACCTCGAGCTGCATCATCCCGTTCTTGTTCTGGTTGACGACCCGGATCGTGGTGCCCGTGCCGGCGACCTTCACGCTGTTGTGCGGGTTGGCCTCGTCGTAGTACGCCAGCGGGTTGCTGTCGTCGAACACCGGCAGGGCGGCCCGGGACGGGACCCCGAGCGTGGTCGGCCCGGCAGCGGTGTCGCGGTGCAGCGTGATCGGGTCCGTTCGCTCGAGGCCGAACGTGGCGTCGAAGGACTGGATCCGGTTCCGGGCGACCACGCCGTCGGACCAGGTCAGGGCGGCCGCACGAGCATCGACCGGCATCGACTCACCGGCACCGGGGTGCTGGCTGACGTTGTTGTCGGCGTACGCGGTGTTCCAGTACCAGACCAGGAGCCCGTTCTGGTAGGGGAACCGCTCGACCTTGTTCGGGGCCGTGGCGCCGAAGCCGAAGTTGTACGGCCCCTCCTGCAGCGTCTTGTCGTAGCCGAGGTACTGACGGTTCTCTGCGATGTAGTAGTGGTCGTACTCGTTGACCGTCTGGCCGTTCTCGGCGACCTGGAAGCCGTCCAGGGTCCAGTCGGTGGCGCCGTCCTCGACGCCCTCGACGAGCGCGTCGCCGACGCGGATGTCGTCGACCTTGAAGCCCATCTCGTTGTAGGCCGCGTCGTTGAACATCTTGAAGCGGAGCTGAGCCTGGCCGGTGTAGTTCGAGAGGTCGGCGGTCAGCGCCACCCACTCGCCGTCCGACGTACCGGTGATGCCACCGCCGGGGTTGTTGCCGTTCGGGTTCGTCGTGCTGGACAGGTTGGTGACGAGCGGCGTGAACGTCTCGCCGCCGTCGGTGGAGATCTCGACGAACGCGTAGTCCCAGTCGAGCTCGATCTCGTAGTTGGCCTGCGCGGTCAGCTGTCCACCGGCCGGCACCTCGAAGGAAGGGCTGGTCACGGTTGCGGTGCGCTCGTCACCACGGCCGGAGTAGAAGTAGTCCGCGCCCTCGGCGGCCGGGCCCAGGTCACTGGTCACCTTGTTCTTCGGCAGGGTCGTGATCACCGCCTGGGCCTTCTTGGTGGCGTGGTACGACGGGCCGAGCTTGTGCGTCGAGCTCTTGCCGGCCTCGGCCAGCTCATAGTCGAGCCAACCGAGCTGGAGCTTCTCGAGCGGGCCCATGTGGTTCGGCGTCGTGCCGATGGCGTCGCCGCCGTGGTTGAGCCACGAGCCGGAGCTCATCAACGTCCAGAACGCGGTGCCGTTCTCGCCGCCCTGGGTGTCGTAGTAGTCCGGGATGCCCAGGTCGTGGGCGTACTCGTGCGCGAACACACCGAGTCCGCCGTTCTCCGGCTCGGTGGTGTAGTCGCGGATCCAGATGCCGGTGTCGCCGATCTCGACGCCGCCGGCGTAGCCGTACTTGTCCGGGCCGATCCCGTCCTTGTAGTGGCCGTCCTGGTTGACCGCCCAGCGGTGCGACCAGATCGCCGACTCGTCCGCGCCGGCCTCTTCGCCCTCGCCGGCGTGGATCGCCTGGAAGTGGTCGATGTAGCCGTCGGCCTCGGCGAAGTTTCCGTCGACGTCGTAGTCGTAGCGGTCCCACTTGTCGAACTCGGCGAGGTAGGCAGCGATCTCGTCATTGCTCTTGCCCTGTGCGACCTGCGACGCGTACCACGCCTCCGCGGTGTCGTCGACGAACCGCGTCATGTCCTTGTGGCTCTCGGTCTGGCCGTAGCTGGCCTGGTGCTTGGCCACCTGGACCCAGTCGCTGACGTCCCCGTCCACGGTGTAACGGCCGCTGGACATCTCCTCGTAGATGCCCTTGAACGACTCGTTGTTCTGCTCCGGCATGCCGTTGAAGAACATGTCGAGGTAGTGCTCGCGCTCGAAGCTCTCGGTCCAGTAGGTGCTGTTGTCGTCGGCGCCGGGCTCAGCTATCTGGTTGTGCGCCGGACCCGCCGGTGCGGTGAGGAACCGGGTGTCCTTCTCGTCACCGAACTCGACCAGGAAGGACAGGATCTCGCCGGTGTCCTGCAGGCCGTACTCGGCCCACTGGCCCGGTGCGACGCGGACGGCCTTCGAGCCACCGCGGTCCTGGACCGTGCGGTCGCCGTTGACGACGAGCTGGACGGCCCTCTTGTTGAGCTCGCGCCGCTTGTTCTCCAGCGCGTTGGGACGGTCATCCGCCTTGTGGGCGGCAGACGGGGCGTCGCTGGGGACGGGGTTGGCCGGTGGGGCTGCAACCGCTGATCCCTGCAACGCGGCGGTGGCGAGCAACGTGATGGTTGCCGCCCCGCCGATGACGCCATGGGTGCGTCGGTTCACGGACATCCTCCTGGGGACTGTGGAGAAAACAGGAAACACGGATGGAAAGAGTCCAAACGTGCGGATGTCGGACGCTTTCGGCGCCACGACGCCGGTACCCCATCAAATCGGACACCTGATGGCAAGACCTCAGGGCCAGATCGTTACCTGGGGCGAGCGCGCTGAGCGTGGGCGCGGGGGTGCAGGAATGTGCACTGCACAATTGTGCAGGGTTGTCGCCCGCTCGACGTGCCGCCTCGTCGCGACTGGTTCGGGTCAGGCCTCGGGGTGGCCGAGCCGCCAGTAGCCCAAGAAGGCCACCGAGCGACGGTCGTGGCGCAGGTCGTTCACCAGGTGCCTCCTCAGCCGGCGAACGGTGGCAGCCTCACCCGCCAGCCAGGCGTAGAGCGGCATCCCCGAATGGACGGACCCGGTGTCGTCGATCCGCGCGATCGCCTCGCGGGCCGCGAGGTCCAGCGCGGTCCCGTGCTCGGTCTCGTCACGCACCGCCCAGGTGATCGCGATCCCGGGAGGCGCCTCGAGCGTGAGCCGGTCGGTCTTCTCCGGAACCTCGAGCACCACCTCGCCGTACGCCTCGCGGGGAAGCCGTTCGAGGATGCCGGCGACCGCAGGAAGCCCCGTCTCGTCGGCGGCGAGCAGCACCGGCCCGAGGTGGCCCGCGGGGGGTGCGTACTCGACTCCGCCATGGCGGCCGGGGAACCGGGCATCGGGGCCGAGCAGCCCGGCCTCGTCGCCGGTGCGGGCGTGCATGGCGAACCGGGAGGCGGGCCCGCTGTCGCCGTGCAGCACCATGTCGACGTCCACCTCGCGAAGATGCGGCCGCACGGCGCGGGCGGTGTAGGTGCGGACCGGGTTGCGTCGGTCGTCGGGGAGCAGACGCCACTCGCCGTACCAACCGGGACCAACCGGCAGATCGACCAGGCCACGTCCGGGCAGCGGCAGGATCAGCTTGATCCGCTGGTCGAAGCCGTTGTCGGCGAACCGGGCCAGGTCGTCGCCGGCGAACGTGATCCGGACGAAGCTGGCGCTGAGCCGCTGGGTGCGCAGCACCCGCACGTGGAACAGCCGGAACGGCTCGGTTGCGGCGGTCGTTTCGTCGGTCAGGGTCATGGTGCTCCGATCTCTCAGGCTCGGGCGCGCGAGCGCCACAGCAGCCAGACGAAGTAGGGGGTCCCGACCATCGCCGTGACCAGCCCGGCCGGGACCTGCGCCGGTGCGATCACGGTCCGGCCAAGGGTGTCGGACAGGCTGACCAGCGCGGCGCCGAGCAACGCTGCGACCGGCAGCACCCGGGCGTGCCTGGCTCCGACGACCGCGCGTGCGCAGTGTGGTGCGACGAGCCCGACGAAGCCGATCACGCCCACCGCGGACACCGCGGTCGAGGTGAGCAGCGCTGCGCCGAGCAGCGCGACCAACCGGGTGCGTTCGATGTGCACGCCCAGCACCCGTGGGGTGTCCTCGTCGAGCGCGAGCAGGTCGAGCCGGTGCCGCGTGTGAGCGATGAGCGGGGTCAGCACGACCAGCGCCACCAGGACCGGAACCACCTGCGGCAGGCTGCGGCCGTACGTCGACCCGGAGAGCCACGTCAGTGCCTTGCCGGTGTTCCACGGGTCGGAGGCGACGATGACCAGCGTGATCAGGGCGGTGAACGCCGCGGACACACCGACCCCGATCAGGACCAGCCGGTCCGAGTCGAGACCACCGCGCCAGGCCAGCCCGTAGACCAGCGCGAACGCGACCAGAGCACCCGCGCCCGCGACCGCGGACATGCTCCAGATCCCGGCCAGCGGGACGAAGGTGATCAGGGTGACCGCACCGACCCCGGCACCGGCGGTGATCCCGAGGATGCCGGGTTCGGCCAGTGGGTTGCGGCAGACCGCCTGCACCGTCGTGCCGGCGATCGCCAGGGCCGCGCCGGCGGCGAGCGCCGCGAGCACGCGAGGCAGCCGCTGGTCGAGGACGAACGTGAAGGCCGGGCCGGTGCGTCCGGTGAGCCAGTTGGCGAGGTCGCCGACCAGGACGAACGTGTCGCCGGCGAGCATGCCGAGCAGCGCACAGCCGAGCGTGGACAGGACCAGGACGGCCAGGCTGACCGCGAAACCGAGTCCGGATCGGGTGCCGCCGGTGCGTGCCGTCGGTGGGGTGCGCGTCGGCCCGGAGTCGCGGCCGCGGCGGGCCAGCCAGACCAGGACGGCGGCCCCGACGAAGGTGGTGATCACGCCGCTCGGGACCATCAACGATGCCTCGCTGCCGAGGACCAGGCGCAGGAACACGTCTGCGGCCAGCATGATCACCACACCGGCGATGCCGGACAGCGGCAGCAGGAACCGGTGTCGCGCCACCCAGGGCGTGACGCGGCCGAGCAGGCGGACGACCACGGGAGCACACAGGCCGACGAACCCGATCGGCCCCGCCAGGGTCACCGCCGCCGCGGAGAGGAGGACGGCGAGGAGGACGACGTACAACCGGACCCGCCGCACGTTCACCCCGAGCACGGACGCGGTGTCGTCGCCGAGACCGAGGATGTCGAGCCGGTGCGCGAGCGCGCACATGCCGGCGGTGCCCAGCAGTACGACGGGCGCCAGCTGCTGCACACCGCCCATGTCGCTCTGGCTGAGGGACCCGTTGCCCCAGGCGAAGAGGCCGAGGGTCTCCTGCTCGAACAGCAGCAGGAACAGCATGGTGAGCGAGCTCAGCGCCATCGCGGTTGCCGACCCGGCGAGAATCAGCCGGGTGGGCCCGCTCGCCCCGCCGGTGGAGAGAGCGAGCACCAGGCCGGCGGCCGCGAGACCGCCGAGGAACGCGAGGCCGCCCGCCGGGAGCAGGGGCAGGGACAGGCCGAACGCCGCGGCCGTGACCACCGCGAGGTGGGCGCCCGCGTTCACGGCCAGGGTGTCGGGGGAGGCCAGCGGGTTGCGTGCGAGTGACTGGAGGGCCGCGCCCGCGACACCGAGCGCGAGGCCGACGGTCATCGCGGCGAACAGCCGTGGCAGCCGGGAGCCGACCAGGATCCTCAGCACCCCGTCGTCGGCGTTCCCGGTCGCGAGGTGCAGCAGGTCGGCGGCGCCGACCGCCGAGGTGCCCTGGGTGATGTGCACGACCGAGAGCAGCGCGGTGACGGCGGCCGCCGCTACGAACACGCCGACCACCGGTAGTGGCGAGCCGCCACCACCGTTCGGCCGGGCCGAGGGAAGCGTCGACCCGGCCGGACGCGGCGCGGTTGCCTGGCTCAAGCGGCGTACACCTCGAGCACCTGGTCGATGAACTTCTCGCACGCCGCCGGGCCGCCGAACGTCCACGTTCCCTTGTCCAGCTTGGTCAGGTTGCCCTGCTGCACGAACGGTAGCGACTCCCAGATGGCGTTCCCTGCAAGGCCTTCGGCGAACACGTCGGGGTCGGCGGAGGCGCTGTAGAGGAACTGCAGGTCCGGGTCGTCCTCGAGCGCGGTGACCCCTTCGACGTCGGTGGTGCCGAGCCCCCACACCCGGTCGACCTTGCCGGTCCAGGCGTTCTCGAGGCCGAGCTCCTCGGCCAGGTCGGAGAACAGTGCGCCCTCTCCGAACATCCGGATGCTGACATTGCTGCCTTCCATCCACCCGTCTGCCATCGCGAACGTGCTCCCGGTGGCGCCGGCGGCATTGATCTGCTCGCGGCCCTCGGCGATCTTGGCGTCGAGGTCGGCGAGGACCTGCTGGGCCTTGTCGGTCCGGCCGACGGCCTCGGCGAGCATCGTGAAGTCCTCGCGCATTCTGTCCAGGTTCCGGTTCGCGTCGCTGCCGGCGGTGACGATGACCGGCACGTACTTCTCGACCTGCCGGATCAGCGCGGTGCCGCGGTCGGCCTCCATCACGACGAGGTCGGGCTGCAGGGCGATGATCGAGTCGACGCTCGGCTCACCGCGTCCACCGACGTCCTGGACGTCGTCGTCGAGCGGCGCCGCCGAGTCCCACGTCGCGTAGCCCTCGGGGTCCGCGACGCCGACCGGGTTGACGCCCAGCGTGGCGAGCATCTCCACCTCGGCCCATTCGAGCCCGACGACCCGGGTGGCGGGCTGGTCGAGGGTCACCTCCGTGCCGCGGCTGTCGGTGACGGTCACCGGCTGGGACAACTGCTCGGCGGAGGCCGACGGCGTGGTCTCGGTGGTACCACAGCCGCTGAGCAACAGGGCAGCTGCGGCCGCCGCGACGGCGAGTGTGGTCGTGGGGATGCGGAGCATGGGCGTTCGGCCCTTTCTGGTGAGGGGTTCGCGTTGGGTGCAGGGTCAGGCGGTCGCAGCGGCGGGCCGGGCATGACGGCCGACCGGTCGCAGGGACAGAGACCCGGTGTCGGGATCGGTCCGGACCGCGACCGGGATCCCGTACGCCGTGGTCAGGTGGGGTTCGGTGAGTACGTCGACGGGGTCGCCGCTCGCGAGCACCGCGCCGTCATGGAGCAGCACCACGTCGTCGGCGACCTCGGCCGCATGGTTCAGGTCGTGCAGGACCACCCCGACCGCGACGCCGTGGTCGAGCGCGAGGTCGCGGACCAGGTCGAGGATCTCCACCTGGTAGCGCAGGTCGAGGTGGTTGGTGGGTTCGTCGAGCAGCAGCACACCGGTGTCCTGGGCCAGGCACGAGGCTAGCCAAACCCGTTGCAGCTCGCCGCCGGACAGCTCGTCCACCGCGCGATGCGCCATCGGTTCGGTGCCGGTGACGGCCATCGCCCACGCGATCGCGCGGGCGCCGTCAGGGTCCTCCGAGCGCCACCCGCCGCGGTATGGGTGACGTCCGTAGCCCACGACGTCGTGCACCGACAGCCCCGACGGCGTGGGCCGGTGTTGGGTGAGCAGGGTGACCTTCTGGGCGAAGTCTCGTGCGGTGAGGTCGCGGGCCGGGACGCCGTCGTCCACGAGCAGAGTTCCGCCGGTGGGTCTGTGCAGTCGGGCGAGCGCGCGGAGGAGGGTCGACTTGCCGCTGCCGTTGGGCCCGACCAGAGCAGTCACCCTTGCCCGTCGTACCGTCACCGAGGCGTCCAGCAGGACCGGCGTCCCGTGATAGCCGGCCTCCAGTGACTGGCACTCGAGTCCGACGTGGGCTGGCTTCTCCGTGATGCGCACGAGGGAAGGTTAGCCTTACCTAACTTTGATCTGTCAAGGCGGGGTCCCGCGACCCGCAAACTTTGGCGACTCGACCGTTAGCGCCGGATCGGGCCTTCGGCTGTCGCGGCCGCCACCGCCCGCACCCTCCGCATCGGCCGGAGTGCCGCGACGGACGGCTCGTCGAAACACGTGCGCCTGGCAACCTGACGACTACTCGGCCGCGGAGATCTTCTCGATCAGCGCGGTGGTGGAGATCGCGGGAGTGCGCGGCAGGTAGACCACCTCGCAGATGTCCTCGAACTCGTCGAACTTCCCGGCCCAGTCGTCACCCATCACCAGGACATCGGCCTGGTGCTCGACGATGTAGTCGCGCTTGAGCTCGAGGCTCTCCTCGACGAACACGGCGTCCACCGGCTTCAGGGCGGCCACGATCGCCAGCCGCTCGTCCTGGGAGAACACCGGGGCCCGGCCCTTCTTGCGCTCGTTCAGCGCATCCGCGGAAACACCCACCACCAGGCGGTCACCGAGCGCGGCGGCGCGTTGGATGACGCGGAGGTGGCCGACGTGGAAGACGTCGAAGGTCCCGAACGTGATGACTGTCTTGGGCATGACCGGAATCCTGCCAGACGGGTCGGCCGCACCGAAGCCGGCGGGTGCGGGCACTAGGTTCGTGGTGTCCCGCCCGGGTCCAGGAGGTCTCCCCGCCGATGTCGCCGCAGAGGCAGCAGAGCGCGTTGCGCGCCCGCAACGCCGTAGCGGTCGTGTTTGCGCTGAACGGGTTCGCGTTCGCCAGCTGGGTCTCCCGGATCCCCGAGTCGCGCAGTCTTCTGGACCTCACACCGGGACAGCTCGGGACCCTGTTGGTGGCGCTCTCCGTGGGCTCGGTGATCGCACTGCCCTCCGCCGGGATCTGGGTGCACCGGTTCGGTGCTGCGAAGGTGGTCGCCCTGGCCGCGCTGCTGGATGCGGTCGGGGTCGGTGTGACCGGTATCGGTGCCGGCGCTGTCGGCGAGGTGTGGGTCACTGCGTTGGGCCTGCTGATGCTCGGTTTCGGGTCCGGGACCTGGGACGTGGCGATGAACGTCGAGGGCGCCGCCGTCGAGCACGACATCGGCGCGCACGATCATGCCCCGGTTCCATGCGGCGTTCAGCCTCGGCACGGTGGTCGGCGCCGCGATCGGTGCAGTCGCCGCAGGGTTCGGGGTGCCGATTCCGGTGCACCTGGTGGCCGCGGCCGTCGTCGTGGGTCTGGTGCCGCTGTCCGTCGTACCTGCCTTCCTTCCTGCCGGCACCGAGGACGACGTGACCGAGCAGCCACGCCACCCGATGCGGGCCTGGCTCGAGCCGCGGACGCTGATGATCGGGCTGATGGTGCTCGCGCTCGCGTTGACCGAGGGCGTGGCCAACGACTGGCTCGCGGTCGCCCTGGTGGACGGGTACGACGTGCCCGCGTGGCTCGGCGCGAGCGGGTTCGCGCTGTTCGTCACGGCGATGACCGTCGGCCGGGTCGGCGGCACCGTCGTGCTGGACCGGTTCGGCCGGGTCCCCGTGCTGTGGTCGACGATGGCGCTCGCCGCGGGCGGCATCCTGGTGGTCGTGTTCGGCCAGGCCCTGCCCGTCGTCGCGGTGGGCGTCGTGATGTGGGGGATCGGCGCGTCGCTCGGTTTCCCGGTCGGGATGAGCGCCGCCGCCGACGACCCGGAGCACGCCGCGGCGCGGGTCAGCGTGGTGTCGACGATCGGGTACACCGCGTTCCTGGCCGGGCCGCCGGTGCTGGGTTACCTCGGCGACCACGTCGGCGTCCTGCAGGCGTTGCTGCTGGTCGCCGCGCTGCTGGTGCCTTCGGCACTCGCGGTCCCGGCCGCCCGCCCGCCGGACCGCACGTGACCGAGGCCACGAGACGCAGCGTCTCGTGCTCAGGTTAGGCTTACCTTAACTCTCGTGTAGTCCATGCGCCGTCGTGCGCGGTTAAGGAGAAGCTCGTGCGCCGGCCTTCCCTCGTCGCAGCAGTCGCCGTCCTCGCCGCCGCGGTCTCCGGCTGCGGTGTCCTCGGTATCGGTGACGAGCCGGCCGACCTGCAGATCTACTCCGCGCGCCACTACGACCTCGAAGAGGCCTTCGGGAAGTTCGAGGAGCAGACCGGCACCAGCGTCGAGTTCATCTACGGCGACGACGGTGAGCTCCTCGAACGGCTCAAGGCCGAGGGTGACGACACCCCGGCCGACGTGTTCATGACCGTGGACGCCGGAAACCTCTGGAACGCAGCGGACCAGGGCGAGCTGGCCCCGCTCACGTCCCCGAAGCTCGACGCCGCGGTCCCCGAGGACCTACGGGGCCCCGAGGGCGAGTGGTACGGCCTGGCCATGCGGGCACGGACGGTGACCTACAACCCCGACAACGTGGACGCGTCGGAGTTCGACACCCGGGAGACCTATGCCGGGCTGACCGACCCGAAGTGGAAGGGGCGGCTGTGCATGCGTGACGCCACCGCGTCGTACACCCAGTCCCTGGTGGCCGGCCTGATCGACCTGCACGGCCGCGAGAAGGCGCTCGAGATCGTCCATGGCTGGGTCGACAACGACGTCGAGGTGATGAGCAACGACATCCTGCTGCTCGAGGCGATCGACGCCGGGACCTGCGACGTGGGCATCAACAACCACTACTACCTCGCGCGTGAGCTCGCGGAGAAGCCGGACCTGAACGTCGAGCTGTTCTGGGCAAGCCAGGAAGGCGCCGGCACCCACGTCAACATCTCCGGGGCCGGTGTGGTGAAGTCCTCCGACGCCCCGGAGAAGGCCAAGCAGCTCATCGAGTGGCTCGCCACCGAGGGCCAGAACGACTTCGTCGACGGCAACCACGAGTACCCGGTCAACCCCGACGCGAAGCCCGAGCCGGTGATCGCCGGGTTCGGTGAGTTCGAGCGGATGCCGCTGAACGCTGAGGCCTACGGGGACCTGAACGCCGAGGCGATCGACCTGCTGGCCGAAGCCGGCTACAAGTGACCCAACCCGCCGTCCTCGAACCGGGGGCGTCTCCATCTTCTCGACCACGCCGGGCGGCCGCGACCGGTCGCCCGACGTGGTCGTTCCTGATCCTGCTGATCGCGGTGCTGGTGGCCACGCCGGTGGTCGCCGTCGTCGTGGAAGGGGTGGCCCAGGCCGGGTCGATGAACCTGCCGCGCGGGCTCGGCGCGATGGTGCTGACCACGCTCGGCCTGATGGTCGGTGTCGGGCTCGGCACCCTGGTCATCGGCGGCGGCCTGGCCTGGCTGGTCACGGCCTACCGGTTCCCGCTGCGCAACCTGCTGGTCTGGTTGCTGGTGCTGCCGCTGGCGATGCCCGCCTACATCCTCGGGTTCGTGTTCCTGTCCACCTTCGACGTCGCCGGCCCGGTGCAGGCGGGACTGCGCGCGGTGTTCGGCGTGGACGTGTGGACGCCGGACGTCACCTCGCTGCCCGGCGCGATCCTGGTGATGACGCTGACGTTGTACCCCTACGTCTACCTGATGGCACGAGCCGCGCTCGTCGAGCAGGCCCCCGGCACGTACGACGCCGCGCGTACGCTCGGCGCCAGCCGCTCCCGGGCGTTCTGGCGGGTGCTGCTGCCGCTGGCCCGCCCGTCGCTCGCGGCCGGCCTGGCGCTGGTGATGATGGAAACTCTCACCGACTTCGCCACCGTGCAGTACTTCAACGTGCGCACCGTCTCCGTCGGCGTGTACCTGGTCTGGAAGGGCACCTTCGACCGCCCCTCCGCGACCCAGCTGTCGGTGCTGGTGCTGATGTTCGCGGTGGCCGTCCTCGCCGGTGAGCGGCTGATGCGCGGACGCGCCCGGTACCACCAGCGGGGTGGCCGCGGACAGGGCCTGCAGCCGGCCCAGCTGCGGGGGTGGCGTGGCTGGGGCGCGACCGCGCTCTGTGTCGCCGCGCTCGGCGCCGGGTTCGTCATCCCCGTCGCGCAGCTACTGGCCTGGGCGATCGGTGAGGCCGTCAGGGACCCGGCCGGCGTGTGGGACCCGCGGTTCGCCGACTACCTCGCCAACAGTGTCGTGGTCGCCGCGATCGCGGCGGTCGCCTGTGTGCTGCTGTCAGTGGTGATGGGCCACGGCCTGCGGCTCGGCGGCGGCAGGCTGGTGCGCTCGGCGGCCCAGCTGACCACGTTCGGCTACGCCGTCCCGGGGGCGGTCGTCGGCATCGGCGTGCTGCTTGCGTTCGCCGCGCTCGACTCCGCGCTCGAGACGCTCGGTGTCCCCGGAGGCACCGGCCTGCTCGCCACCGGGTCGGTGGTCGGCATCCTCTACGCCTACGTGGTGCGGTTCCTCGCGCCGGCGTACCAGGCGGTCGACGCCAGCTTCAGCAAGGTCTCACCGTCGATGACGCTGTCCGCGATGAGCCTCGGCGCGACGCCGCGCCGCATCCTGCGTCGGGTGCACATGCCGCTGGTGCGGCCCGGGATCATGGTCGCCCTGGTGCTGGTGATGATCGACGCTGTGAAGGAGCTGCCCATCGTGCTGCTCCTGCGGCCGTTCGGGTTCACTACCGTGTCCGTGTGGGTCTACGAGCTTGCCAACGAGAACTTCTGGGAGAAGGCTGCCCTGCCGGCTCTCGTGATCGTCGCCGTCGCGGTCGTGCCGGTGTTCTTCCTGTTCCGCCAGGTGCGCCTGGTCGACACGCACCGGAAGGTCGGCTGACATGGCAGGAGTCGATGTGATGACCCCTCACCCGGTCGACGCTTCGGCGCCGGCCCGATCCGCGCTGGTGCTGGACCGGGTGACCAAGAGGTACGGCGGAGTGGTGGCCGCACGTGCGCTGGACCTGGAGGTCGCACCGGGCGAGCTGGTCACCCTGATCGGCCCCTCGGGCTGTGGCAAGTCCACCACGCTGCGCCTCGTGGCAGGTCTCGAGCGCCCCGACGAGGGCACCATCAGCATCGCCGGCGAGGTCGTCGCCGACCGGCGGCACTGGCAGCCACCGGAACGACGTCGGGTTGGCCTGGTGTTCCAGGACCACGCGCTGTTCCCGCACCTGAGCGTCGCCGACAACATCGCGTTCGGTCTCGACAAGCTCCCGCGCCCGGCACGGAAGGCGCGAGTGGGTGAGGTCCTGGACATGGTGCAGCTCGGGCACCTCGTGGCTCGGTACCCGCACGAGCTGTCCGGCGGCGAGCAGCAGCGGGTCGCGCTGGCCCGGGCGTTGGCCCCGAGGCCGGCCGTCGTGCTCCTCGACGAGCCGTTCTCCAGCCTCGACGAGAACCTGCGGTCGCAGGTCCGCTCTGACACCGTCGCGGTGCTCCGCGAGACCGGGACCACCGCAATGCTGGTGACGCACGACCAGACCGAGGCCCTGGCCGTCGGGGACCGGGTGGTTGTCATGCGTGACGGGGTCATCGAGCAGGCCGACATCCCCGAGCGTGTCTTCGAGTCGCCGGCCACCCGGTTCGCCGCCTCCTTCATGGGAGAGGCGGACTTCCTGCCCGCGCACGTGCACGACGCGCTGCTCACCTGCGAGGTCGGCGTGGTCTCGACCCTGCCGGGGTGGGGTACGTGCGACGCCGACGTGGACGTCGTACTCCGTCCGCACGAGGTGGCGCTCACCCCCGATGCGTCCTCCGAAGCCAGGGTGGTGGCCGTGGAGTACCACGGAGCGTTCGTGCTGCACACCGTGCGGCTGGGCTCCGGGTACACGCTCCGGTCGTGGCAGCAGCACTCGGTGCGCTACCCGGTGGACACGCGGGTCGCAGTCAGCGTGGTCCCCGGGATCACCCCGACCCTGCTCGTGGGCGACGAGGCCGTCACCTCCCCGCCGGAGTCCTAGCTCGCGGACGTCGGGCAGAATCAACGCCGATGGCCGTCTCGATGATCACCCCCGACCCCGCCCTCGACGAGGAGCGCCGCCGCGGGCTGCGCAGGATGCGCACGCTCGCGGTGTCTCTGCTGCTGTTCGCGGCCGTGGTGTACCTGCTGACCCTCGGCGACGACGGCTTCCTCGGCTTCGTCAACGCCGGCGCCGAGGCATCGATGGTGGGTGCGATCGCGGACTGGTTCGCGGTGACCGCGCTGTTCAAGCACCCGCTCGGTGTTCCCATCCCGCACACCGCGCTGGTGCCCAGGCGCAAGGAGGAGCTGGGCCGCAGCCTGCAGGAGTTCGTGGGGGAGAACTTCCTGCAGGAGGAGATCATCCGCGACAGGATCGGGGTCGCGCAGATCAGCCGACGGGTCGGCGAGTGGCTGGTGAACCTGGACAACAGCAGGCGGGTCGTCGACGAGGCCTCCAACGTGCTGCACATCGGCCTGTCGAGGATCCGTGACGCGGACATGGTTGCGCTGGTGCAGGAGGCGCTCCTGCCACGGCTGCTCGATGAGCCGATCAGCCCCGTGGCCGGAAGCCTGCTCGAGGAGATCGTCCGCGACGGGGCCCACCACGGTCTGGTCGATCTCTCGCTGGAGGAGGCGCACCGCTGGCTGGTGCACAACGAGGAGACGTTCAGTGAGGTGCTGGGAGAACGGGCGCCGTGGTGGTCCCCTCCCGCACTGAACGAGCGGATCACGCACCGGATGCACACTGAGGCGGTGGCCTGGGTCGCCGACATCCGCGACGACCCGTACCACCACGCCCGCTACGCGCTGGACAGCATGCTCAAGCAGCTCGCACAGGACCTGCTGCACGACCCGGCCACCCAGGAGCGCGCCGAGCGGCTCAAGGTGCGTGTCCTGGGGCACCCGCAGCTGGTGGTCACCGCGACCTCGCTGTGGAACGCATTCCGCAAGGCGCTGCTGGCCTCCCTCGAGGACCCCGAGGGCATGGTGCGCACCCGGGGCGTGATGGAGCTGACGAAGTTCGGCGGCCGGCTCGTGTCCGACGAGGCGCTGCGGGCCAAGCTCGACCGGTACGCCGCAGACGTCGCGGTCTTCACCGTCGGACGGTACGGCGACGAGCTCACCGCCGTGATCACCCACACCATCGACCGGTGGGACGGCAAGGAGGCCGCCCGCAAGATCGAGCTGCACGTCGGACGCGACCTGCAGTTCATCCGGATCAACGGCACCATCGTCGGTGGACTGGTCGGCGTCCTGATCCACGCGGTCAGCGTCCTGGTCAGCTGAACCGGGTTGCCGCCTCCTCGGCGGATTCAGCATCCAGGGGCTGAACCCCGATGGCCCGACTTCGAACCGACGACCACGAGGACGTGCACTTGCCGGTTGTCTCAGGACGGCTGAGCGTGCGCCGGGTGTGGCCGCCCGTCGTGTGCACGTCCGGGTGGCTGTACCGAGCAGCTTGGGCGGCGGTTGGCGGGGCCGCGTAGGTTGAAGCCATGAAGTGCCCCATTGACGAGACCGTCCTGCAGATGACAGACCGGCAAGGCATCGAGATCGACTACTGCCCGCAGTGTCGTGGTGTCTGGCTCGACCGAGGAGAGCTCGACAAGGTGATCGAGCGCTCCATGACCGAGGCACCGGCTGCCGCCCCTTCGCCCCAGGCGCCGTCTCCCGGTCCGTCGTACGAGCAGAGGCGCCCGTCGTACCCCGAGCAGGGGCGCCCGTCGTACCCCGAGCAGAAGTACGACGACCGCCGCCGCGACAGCGGGTACAACAAGAAGCGCAAGAAGGAGTCGTTCCTCGGGGACCTGTTCGACTTCTGAGCCGCACGAGACGGATAATGGGCGCGTGCCCGAACCACGTGATGTCGAGATCCGGGAAGAGTCGATCCGGCTCGGTCAGTTCCTGAAGCTGGCCGACCTCGTCGACAACGGCGCCGATGCCAAACCGCTGCTGATGCAGGGGCTGGTGTTCGTGAACGGGGAGATGGAGACCCGGCGCGGCCGGCAGCTCGTCAAGGGCGATGTCGTCTCGATCGACAGCGCGTCGGTCCGGGTCGCCTGACCTCCCAGATCCAGACAGCTCAGCGGACGTCGAGCAGGTCCACCACGAAGATCAGGGTCTCGCCCGGCTTGATGACGCCGCCGGCGCCACGATCGCCGTAGCCCAGGTCCGGCGGGATGACCAGCTGACGGCGGCCGCCGACCTTCATCCCCTGGACCCCCTGGTCCCAGCCGGAGATGACCTGTCCGGTGCCGAGCCGGAACGACAGCGGCTCGCCGCGGTTGTACGACGCGTCGAACTCCTCGCCGGTCGAGTGCGCGACACCCACGTAGTGCACGGACACGGTCTTGCCGGCGGTGGCCTCGACACCCTCGCCCGCGGTGACGTCGGTGACCTGGAGGTCGTCCGGCGGGGGCGATCCGGGGAAGTCGATCTCGGGCTTCTCGGGCTGGTTCGACGTCACGGGTGGGTGCCTCCGTCAGGGGAATGTCAGGACTGGGCGGTGTGGACGTAGGAGTCGAGCTGGTCGCGCTCGAACTCGAGCTCGCTCATCCGGTTCTTCACCACGTCACCGATGCTGATGATCCCGTTGAGGGCGCCTTCCTCGACGACGGGCACGTGCCGGATCCGCTGCTCGGTCATCACCTGCATCAGGTCGTTGACATGGTCGTGCCCTCCGCAGGTCTGTACTTCCGCGGTCATGATCGTCGACACGGCGGAGCCGAGCACGGCCTCGTCCTCGTGCAGCCTCCGGACGACGTCCCGCTCGGAGACGATGCCGTCGACGGTCGACCCGTCGTTGCTGACGATCAGTGCACCCACGTTGTGCTCGGCCAGCAGGCCCAGCAGGTCGCGCACGGTGGCGTCCGGACTGATGGTGATGACCTCGTGGCTGGGCTTGGCCGCGAGCACCTCGTTGATCCGCATCGAACTACCTCCTACGAATCGAAAATGATCGAGCCGTGAAACGAAGGCTAGTCAAGATTCGCGCGGGAGGATAGGGATGCGCGTGCTTGGATGGGGCCGTGTTTGCGACCAACCGGATCGGCGCTCCCGCCTGCCTTCTGATGATGGGCTGGCTGACCGTGGTGCTGTGGCTGGACTCCGACGGCGGACCGTGGCTGCAGCGGGGCCTTGGGGCGGGCACCTGGGTGGTGCTGCTGCTCGCGTTTCGGTGGGTCAGCCCGGTGGTTCGCGTGCAGACCGGGGTGGTGGTCGCGTTCGCGACGGCGGTCGAGTACATCTTCAGCCCCACCCTCGAGGTGTACCTCTACCGCTTCGACAACGTGCCGATGTACGTCCCGCCGGGGCACGGGCTGGTCTACCTGTCGGCTTTCGCGCTGGGACACACCCGGTTCGTGGAACGGCACATGCGTGGCTGCGTCGGCATGGTGCTCGTCGTCGGTGGGCTGTGGGCCGGGCACGGCCTCTTCCTCGCCGAACGGCCCGACGCGCTGGGTGCGTTCTGGTACGCCTGCCTGGTCGGCTTCCTGCTGTGGGGGCCGTCGAAGGCGGTGTACGTCGGAGCCTTCGTGGCGGTCAGCTACCTGGAGATCGTCGGGACCCACCTCGGCAACTGGGCATGGCATACCCAGGACCCCACCGGCTGGGTCTCGATCGGCAACCCGCCCTCGGGTGCGGCGGGCGGCTACGGCTGGTTCGACCTGGCCGGCCTGCTCGCCGCGCCGTACCTGCTGAGGGTGTTCAGTCCTCGTCGCCGAGAGGTGTCCCGGCAGCGTCCTCCGACGGATCCGCTGACGGGTCATCCACAGTCGGGTTCCGTCGACGTGCGCTGATGTCGTGCACCGAGCCGCGGCGTCGTGGGGCCACGTCGGGGTCGCTCTCGTCGTCGGGCAGCGACCCGAGGAACGCCAGGGCCTGGTCGTGGAGGCGGCCGTTGCTGGCCAGCGCGTTGCCGCCCAGCGGGCCGGGGGTCCCGTCCAGGGAGGTGAACGACCCGCCGGCCTCGCGCACGATGACGTCGAGCGCCGCCATGTCGTAGAGCTCCAGCTCCGGCTCGGCCGCGATGTCCACGGCTCCTTCGGCGACCAGCATGTAGGACCAGAAGTCGCCGTACGCCCGGGTCCGCCAGCATCGACGGGACAGCGCCATGAAGTCCTCGAGCCGGTCGCGTTCGTCCCAGCCCGGACAGCGACGAGTAGGACAGCGAGGCGTCGTCGAGCCGGGACACGTCGGAGACCCGGCACTCGGCTGGCCCGGAGCAGCGAACGGCCGGTCCAGGCCCCGCCGTCCTTCGACGCCCACCAGCGGCGGTTGAGCTGCGGTGCCGACACGCAGCCGACGACCACCTCGTCGTCGATCATCAGCGAGATCAGCGTCGCCCACACCGGCACGCCGCGCACGAAGTTCTTGGTGCCGTCGATCGGGTCGACCACCCAGCGACGCTGGCTGTGACCGGTCGACCCCTGCTCCTCACCGAGCACGGCGTCGCGCGGGCGGGCGCGCGACAGCGTGCGGCGGATCCCCTCCTCGACGGACTTGTCGGCGTCGGTGACCGGGGTCAGGTCCGGCTTGTTCACGACGTGCAGGTCGAGCGCCTTGAAGCGGCTCATGGTGAGGGAGTCGGCGTCGTCGGCGAGGACGTGCGACAGCCTCAGGTCGTCGGTGAAGTTCGTCGGCATGCTCCACAGGCTATGCCCCCGCCGCGCGGCGATCCCGGATCGGGCATCCGTTCCGGGTGTGATCAGACCGAATTACCCGAAAGGGCAGTTGAAACCTCAAGTGATAGCGGCTAGCCTGAGGTCATGGAAATCGGTGGTCTGCCTCTCCACTTTCTCGTCATCCACGCCGCTGTGGTCCTCACGCCCCTGGCGACGCTGACGGCCATCGCCTTCGCGGTGGTGCCCCGTTGGCGCTGGCTGACGCCGGTGGCCGGCGCTGGTGAGCGGCCTCGTCGCGCTCGGTTCGGTGGTCATCGCCAGGTTCTCCGGTGAGAGCTTCCTCGAGACCCGTCCCGAGCTGGCGCCGCTGGTCAAGGTGCACCAGGAGCGCGGCGAGCTGCTGATGTGGATCACCATCGGGTTCGCGGTCGTCCTACTCGTGGCGGCCTGGATGCTGGGCAGCAGCTCGCCGCTGCCGAGCGGCAAGGGCTCCCGGGAGAGCGCGCTCCCGGCGGCAGACATGGTGCTCGTCGTGGTTCTCGTGCTGACCGCGGTCGCGGTGCTGGTGCAGGTGATCCTCACCGGTGACGCGGGCTCCCGCGCCGTCTGGGGGTGAGCCGCGCTCGCAGTCGCCCTCGGAGCTCTCACGGCTGGCGAGCAGCCGCCGGAACGAGTCCACCCGTGGCTGCTCGGTCCGGCCGTCCGTGACCGCGTCGTCGAGCGCGCACTCCGGCTCGGACTCACCGTGCGTGCAGCCGCGGGGGCAGTCCCCGGTCAGCTCCGCGAGGTCGGGGAAGGCGCCGATGAGGTGTGCCGGCCGGATGTGCGCGAGCCCGAAGGACCGGATGCCGGGGGTGTCCACGATCCAGCCGCCGCGGGGGCCGTCGGTGGGCGGCAGGCGCAGCATGTACGCGGACGTGGAGGTGTGCCGGCCGCGTCCGGTGACCGCGTTCACATGACCGATGGCCCGGTCGGCCCCCGGGACCAGCGCGTTCACCAGGGTGGACTTGCCGACCCCGCTGTGGCCGACAAGCACGCTGATCCGTCCCTCGAGCCGGGCCCGGATGTCGGAGAGCTCCAGGCCGCGCTGCGTCACGACGTACGGCACACCCAGCGGCCGGTAGATCGACAGCAGCGTCTCCGGATCCTCCAGGTCGGCCTTCGTGAGGCACAGCAGCGGTTCGAGGCCCGCGTCGTACGCAGCCACGAGTGCACGGTCGATCAGGCGAGGCCTCGGTTCGGGGTCGGCCAGCGCGGCGACCACCACGAGCTGGTCGGCGTTGGCGACGATGACGCGTTCGACCGGGTCGTCGTCGTCGGCGGTACGACGCAGCACGGTGCGCCGTTCCTCGACCTCCACGATCCTCGCCAATGACCCGTCGTCGCCGGAGACGTCACCCACGACGCGGACCCGGTCGCCGACCACCACGCCCTTGCGTCCCAGCGGACGTGACTTCATCGCCATCACGATGCGATCGTCGTCGTCGTCCTCGAGGAGGCAGGTCAACCGGCCGCGGTCGACGGTGACCACCATCGCGGTCACCGCGTCCTCGTAGGAGGGACGGTCCTTGGTCCGTGGACGCGTGTGCCGCCGTGGCCGGTCGAAGCGTCCGTCGTCGCCGTACTCGTCGTAGTTGCGGCCCCCCACCTAGAACAACCTCGTCCAGGCCTCGGCGAAGTCCGGGAACGTCTTCGACGTGGTGCCGATGTTCTCCACCCGCACGCCGTCGACCGCGAGCCCGATGATCACCGCTGCGTGAGCGATCCGGTGGTCGGCGTACGTCCGGAAGGTCCCGCCGTGAAGGTGGGACGGCCGGATCGTGAGCCCGTCCTCGGTCTCGCTCACGTGGCCGCCGAGGCTGTTGAGCTCGCGGGCCAGTGCGGCCAGCCGGTCGGTCTCGTGGCCGCGGATGTGGGCGATGCCGCGCAGGTGTGAGGGTGAGTCGGCCAGCACGCACAGGGCGGCGACCGCCGGGGTGAGCTCGCCGACGTCATGCAGGTCGTAGTCGATGCCCCGGATCGAGCCGGTGCCGCTCACCCGCAGGCCGGCTTCGGTGAACTCGGCCAGCCCGCCCATCAGGGTGACGATCTCGCGCAGGGCGTCGCCGGCCTGGGTGGTGGCACGAGGCCAGTCCTGCACCGTCACCTCGCCCCCGGTGGCCAGGGCCGCGGCCAGGAACGGTGCGGCATTGGACAGGTCCGGCTCGATGGGTACGTCGACCGCGCGGATCGGCCCAGGTAGGACCCGCCATCGGTTCGGTCCGGAGTCGTCCACCTCGACACCGTGCAGCCGGAGCTGGTCGACGGTCATGTCGATGTGGGGGAGCGATGGGACGGGCTTGCCGTCGTGGCGGACATCGACCCCCTCGTCGTACCTCGCACCCGCGAGCAGCAGGGCGGAGATGAACTGGCTGGAGGCGGAGGCGTCGATGGTGACCGTCCCGCCCCGGACACCGCCGTCACCGAGCACCGTGAACGGGAGCGTGCCCCGCTCCTCGTCGTCGATGGTGACGCCGAGGCCGCGCAGTGCCTCGAGCACCTCGCCCATGGGCCGGCTGCGTGCGTGCGGGTCACCGTCGAAGACCACCGGCCCACTCGCCAGCGCTGCGACCGGTGGCACGAAGCGCATCACGGTTCCGGCGAGGCCGCAGTCGATGGTTGCCGACCCGGTCAGGGGGCCCGGTGTGACGTGCCAGTCGTTCCCGGAGGTGTCCACCTTCGCGCCGAGCCAGGTCAGGGCGGCGGCCATCAGCTCGGTGTCGCGGGACCGCAACGCACGCTGCACGACGCTCGGCCCCTCGGACAGGGCAGCGAGGACGAGGGCGCGGTTCGTCAGCGACTTCGAGCCGGGCAGGGACACGGTCGCGCGGACCGGTGCGCCCGCTCGGGGCGCAGGCCAAGGCTCGGTCTCGGGCAGGTCAGTCATCGCGATGAGCGTATCGGCCTGCATGGGCCGGATCGTGCGGTGTGCTGGGCTCGGTCAGCGTTTCACGCTCCTGGCGGCAAGCTTCGCCTCGCGACGGGCCGACTTGCGCAGGTGCTTGGCCTCGCGTCGGGCGCTGGAGGCGACATGCTTCGCCCGCCAGGCCAGACCCGGCTTCCCCTCGGTGTCGACGCCGGCCAGCAACAGGCCCCCCAGCATGGACACGTTCTTGAAGAAGTGCACCCGCTGGTTCGCCTTCGTGGCCGGGTCGCTCTCCTCCCAGAACCGGTGGCCGGCGGCCGTGGTGGGGATCAGGCTGGCGCCGAGCGCCAGCGCGGACAGCCGGGGTGCGCGGCCGGTCGCCAGGGCGAGGCCGCCGAGGATCTGCACACCGGCGTTGATCCGGACGAGGGTTTTGACGTCCGTCGGGATCGGCGCGTTCGGCACGGCCTTCTGTGCCATCGGAACGAGCTTGTCGGTGACGGGCTTGGCGCGCTGGGCCATCATCTCGGTGTTCTTCAGGGCGTTCACTCCGCCCGTGATGAACATGGTGGCGAGCATGGGGCGCGCGATCAGTCTCGTGAGGGTCATGACTCATTCTTACCCGATTCCTAAGTCGTCACTCACGCGCCCCATGCCGGCTACGGCATCAACCGGTTGATGTCACGCGGGAACAGCCGCGCTTCCCGGATGTTCTCCGCACCCGTCAGCCGGGCGACCCACCGCTCCAGGCCGATCGCGAAACCTCCGTGCGGCGGCATGCCGTGCCGGAACGCCTGCAGGTATCCCGCGTACGGCTCCTCGCTCTGGCCGGTCGCAGCCAGGGCCGCCTGGTAGTCGGCGTACCGGTGCAGCCGCTGCCCGCCGGTGGTCAGCTCGAGACCGCGGAACAGAAGGTCGAACGAGTTGGACCACCGCGGGTCGTCGGGCTGGGGGTGGGTGTAGAACGGCCGTTTGCGCATCGGGTACCCCTCGACCGCGAGGAACTCGCTGTCGTGGACCTCCATCGCCCACGTGCTGAGTGCGCGCTCGTGCGCCGGCGCCAGGTCGGGCTCGTCCTCGGGTGCACCGACGAGCTCGAGCGCCCGGGCGAAGTGGATCACCGGAATCTCCGCGGGCAGCTTCGGCAGCTCGACCCCGAGCAGCGCCAGCTCCGCGGGTGCGAGCTCCTCGATGGCGACCAGCATCCCCGCGATCGCGGTCCGGAGTACGGCAAGCACGTCTCGGTGGTCCTGGATGAAACCGAGCTCGGCGTCGAGCGAGACGTACTCCGCGATGTGACGCACCGTGTCGTGCGGCTCGGCGCGGAACACCGGGCCGACCTCGAAGACCCGCTCGAAGACACCGACCAGCGTCTGCTTGTACAGCTGCGGTGACTGGGCCAGGAACGCCTTCTGCCCGAAGTAGTCGACCGTGAACACGTTCGCTCCGGACTCGGTGCTCGTTCCGACCAGCTTGGGGGTCTGGATCTCGGTGAACCCCTCACCGGTCAACGCTCGGCGGAACCCCTGCATGCTCGCCGAGGCCAGCTGCCAGGTGGCCTTGCTGCGGGGGTGCCGCAAAGTGATCGGGGCGTTGTCGAGGAACGTGCGGAGTCCGGCCTTCATGGTCGGCCGCCACAGCTCGACCGGCGGTGTGTGGGCCGGGTCGGTCAACGGCGTGATCACTGGGTCGACCAGCTCCACACCCCCGGGTGCGGACGGGTTCTCCACGAGTGTCGCGGTCGCGGACACCACGGTCTCCTCACCTAGCCCGGCGATCTCCTCGATGACGGCGGGGTCCTTGACGACGACCTGGGCGAGCCCGGTCCGGTCCCGCAGGATGACGAACGTGACCGCTGACAAGGAGCGTCGGCGATGGATCCAGCCGTCGACCTTGACGGTCGCGCCGGGAGTGATGTGTGCCAGCTGGCTGGCAAGAATGCGTTGCATGGTTTCACCTCCTGGTTGGGACCCCAGGAGGTGTGGGCGACGGGGGATTTCGCTGTGCCACCACACCTTCGCCGCCCTCAAGCCGAGGGCGACCTCATTCGTGAAGCATGCTCGGGAGTGTCTTCGACACCGCGGTGGACTCCGCCCTCTCAGCACCTCGGGCGACTCTCTGTGCTCCACCTGCCGGCGGCTACTTGGCTCCGTCAACGCAGTGGGAGGAGTGTACGAAACAACCGTCGCTGCCCGCGAATCGTTTCCCGTCGAGTCCCGCGCCTGTCCGTTGAGATCCGCCTTATTCGCTGTTGAAACACGCCTCGTTTTCGGCACGGCGGCGGGCAGGGCAGTGCTCGCTCGCGGTGGCGGGTGGAATCAGTCGCGGGTAATCGTCACTGAGTCGGTGTTGTTGCGCGTGTCCGGGTCGTCATACCCAGGGGCCGCAACCGAGAACGTCGCCGTTGCCCGGCTCGGCTTGTCCTTGGTCTCGATCTCGAAAACCCGAGGTCCGATGTCGGGCCCACTAAACGTGCAGACGTAACGGTTCTCGCCATCGGCGGTGCATCCGTCAGGCAGTCGCGTCACATCCACGGGACCGTTGCCCGCGGTGGTCAGAGTCAAGATGACCTTGTCAGCGGGAGCGCCGTGGATCGTGACGATCACGATTGCCTTGCCGGAGTTGCCCTTGTCATCAGGCACGGCGCTGACGCTCAGGTCGGCCGAAGGCGGTGCGGGGTCGTCGGCGTCGAGGTGGATCGTGCTCGCGTTGTTCGTGAGGTCGTCGTCCTCGTATCCCGAAGGCACCTGGAGCCCGATGCTGATCTCATGCGGATCGGTGTCCGGCACGGTCACGATGAACGCGACGGTGAAGTCACCGTCAAGGTTGCTGCATCGGACGCGACCGCCCGACAACGTGCAGTTCGGTGACCCAACTCCGGTCGGTTCTCCGAAGGTCGCGTTGCCGGAGATATCGAAGTTCAGCTCATCCACGTCGTCGGGGACGCCGCTGATGTGGCTGGTCAGGGTGAACGTCGTGTCGGCACTGCTACCCACCTGCTGCAAGGCGCTCATCGCGAAGTCGGCCGACGGGACAGGCTCCTCCGGGGTGGGCGACAAGACGATGTCGCGGGTGTTGTTCGTCGCGTCAGTGTCCGTGTAGCCGTCAGGTACGACGAGCCCGATCGCGATCTTCTGCTCATCGCGATCCGCCAGGTCCACCACGAACTCGATGTCGAACTCGGACGCCGGGTTGGCGCAACGAACCTGGCCGCGGTCGAGGCTGCAGGACCCGCCGTCGACCACCGGTACGCCGAAGATCGCGTCGCCGCTCAGGTCGAAGACGACCTCGTCGGGGCCTTCTGGCACGCCACTGACGTGGGATTTCACCCGGAACGTCGTGGCGCCGTCGTACTCCACCTGCCGCAGGTCGCTCATCGCGAGGTCGACGTTGGTCGCAGGCGGCGGGCCCAGCGTGGTGGTGGCGGAGTTGTTCGTGTCGTCGGTGTCCGTGTACCTGTCCGGCACCTCGAGAGTGACCGTGATCGGCACCGCGGATGCCTGAGGCACCGACACTGCGAACTCGGCGTCGCGTCGCCGGTGAGGTCGGGGCAGGTGACGCGGCCGTCCGTGACGGTGCAGCTGCTGCCGTCTCGTGGTTCGAACGTTGCGCCCGTCCCGGCCAGGTCGAAGGAGAGTGCGCTGACGTCGCTCGGAACACTGCCGACGCTGCTGGAGAAGTGGTAGACGTCGCGGCCATCCTCGACACCCTGGTAGGCGAGCCCCTGGATCGCGCCCATGGTGAAGTCGAACTCACGACTGCGCGGGGGAGGCGTGAACGTGAACGGCCCGTAGTCGTTGTCATCCGGGTAGGTCTCGGTATGCAGCCTCGAGGACACGGTCACGGTCAGGTCGTCGGAGACCATGTCCTCCGGGAACTCGAGCGGCAGTTTCACCGTGTAGCTGCTCGGTGCATCCAGTCGGGCGGTGACCATGCCGGCCCCGAGCGCCGCGACCGTCGGCGTGCAGTCAGCGTGTCGCACGGTCACCAAGCAGTCGGTGGTCGCACCGAACGTGGTCTGGGTGGACTCCAGGTCGATGCTGAGCTCGACGAGATCTGGCGGGAGGTTGTCGAGCGGGATGGAGAGCGTTGTCCCCGCCGGGTCGACGGTCACCTGACCGACGCGCAGGTCCGCCGGCGGAAGGGGAGGCGGCGTAGTAGGCGGCGGGGTCGTGTCGTTGCCGTTGCAGTGGCCGTTGCTGTAGCGGTCACGGTGGCCGTCGGTGGTGGCGCCGAGGTCGTCGGCGCGGGGTCGGTCGGGTCCGTGGTCGGGTCGCCGGACGGGTCGGAGGAAGGGTCGCTGGTCGGGTTACCGCTGGGCTCGCCCGAAGGCCCTCTCGATGGCTCGGTCGAGGGGCCCGTAGAAGGTTCAGTAGAAGGATCCGTAGACGGACCCGTGGTCAGGTCCGTGCCAGGAACGCCGGTGGGCAGCGTCGTGGCTCCGGGCGGGACCAGGTCGTCGCCCGGGAGAACCGCGGCCGGCGTTCCGGACGGTGATGGGGACGGTGGCGCGGCCGGCGTCCGTGCGGCCTGCGCGCCAGGTGCCTCGGTCGCCGGCAGGTCCGGTGGTGGCACCGCGTTCGGGCTTGCCGAGCTGGTCACGCCGATCGGGCTGTCCGCGCCGATCACGGCGTCCTCGTCGCCCGCGGTGGCGATCAGGAATCCTGCGGTGGCTACCGCGGCGACTCCTGCGGCCACGGCAGTCGCTGTCGCGGCGCCGGCGTTCGCTCCGATGGTGTCGCGGACACGTCCGACGAGTGCGAGCAGCCCGGTGGCGCCCGCCGTACCGGTGGAGGCCAGGTAACCGGTTGCCGCCGCACCGAGCAGCAGCGGCGCGATGATCCCGGCCAGGTTCGAGTTGACGTCGGTCAGCTCGAGGTACATCGCCGTGCAGCGACGGCACTCGTCGAGGTGGTCCTCGACCTTGGTCGTGTCCCGGCGCGAGAGGCCCTTGCGGACGTAGGCGCCGAGGTGCTCGTTGACCCACCGGCACTGCTCGGCGGAGATGTCGGCGAGGTGCATGGTCAGGAACGCCTGACGCAGTCCCTCGCGAGCACGGTAGGCAAGGGCAGAGACCGAGTTCGCGCTCATCCCCAGCAGCGGCGCGATGTCGGCCGGCTTCTGCTCCTCGACCTCGAGGTGCCACAGCACCAGCTGCCAGCGCTCAGGGAGCGAGGCGAAGGCCTTGGCTGCCGCACCGCTCTCGAAGTTGGCGACCGCGGTGTCCTGGAACGGGATCCCTGGGTCGAACTGCGACATGTCGTCGGAGGTCTGCAGCTTGGCCCCTGCACGGATCCGGTCCACGTGCAGCCGACGTACCGCTGTCAGCAGGTACGCACGGAAGGCGACGTCCGGGCCACCGCCGCCCTGCAACACCTGCAGCACCTTGGCGAAGGCCTCGGAGACCAGGTCGTCGACGTCCGGACCGCGCGCGAGCTGTCGGCCGAGCCGGTTCGCGGCCTCCACGTGCCGGGAGAAGAGCTCGCCGTAGGCAGCGACGTCTCCCCCGCGTACGCGCGAGATCAGCTCGGCGTCGCTAGGCGCATCGATGTCGCTCAGCAGCTCACTCATATATAGGTAAGACGCAATCTCGAAGGGGACGTGACGCTGCGCCACGGTCGCTCCAGGTAAAAAGGTAACCGCTGTCGCGGGAGTTGACCGAAGGTTGACGATTTCTTGTGGTTCGGCCCCATCCGAATGTCTCGAAAAATCTCCGGAACCGGCGTCATAACCCCAGGTGATGCCCGTCTCAGGGGTGTAGGTCGCCGCCATTGCACCGGGGGGTGGCGGCACTCACGCGGACAGGGAGGTGGCGGCGATGGCGATCTTCGCGTCGTTCACCCGCCGCCGGTCCATGGTGGAGGAACAGGCGCCAGAGCGGGAACTGCCCGAGGCGCTTCGGCAAGCACTGCCGATGCGCTTCGAGGCGGTAGGGGAGGCTCTGGCGTCTGACTCCGACACCATTGCGGCCTGCACCGTGGTAGGTCGCGACGTAGCCCGGGACGGTGCCGCCCTGGGAGAGGCACTGGGCGGGCTACGCGCGACCTTCGCTCTCGTGAAGGGAGCGCCTCCGGACTTCGAGTCCGCCGAGGCGCTCTCTGTCGCATGGAGCGAGGCCACCCTTGAGTACCTGCACCAGCTGTCCTGTGAGGACCCGTTGACCGGGCTGGCCAGCCTGGCGCACGTGCGGACCCGCCTCGACGAGCTGTACCGCGACGCCGAGCAGACCGACATCACCGTGCAGTCCAGCCATGCGCTGGTCGTCGTGGAGATGTGCTTCGCGCAGCAGCCGCGGGTCATCGAGCACACGTTCACCCGTGCGTTGCGCCTCGTGCAGATCACCGAGGCGATCCGCGCGGTGTTCTCCGGTGGCGAGACGCTCGGCCGCCTCGGCCTCGACAGGGCCGTGGCCGTCGTACCCCGGGACCCGGAGCTGGGCACGTCCGTGGCCCTGCTCCGCGAGTTCGTCGCCGGGCTGGACCTGGGGTCCGCGGACGTTCGCGTGTGGATCGAGGGGCTTCCGGCGATCGCCGACTCCGCGACCCGCTTGCTCGACGAGCTTGCCCGCTGATTCCCACCGCGAGCGGGGGAGCGGTGGGGATCAGCGGGTGTACCACCGGCACCGCGCACTAGCCTGACCCTTATGTGTGGTCGATACGCGTCCAGTCGCCGTCCCGAGGATCTCGTCGAGGAGTTCGAGATCGACAGGAGCGAGGTCAAGGAGACGCTCGCGCCGGACTACAACGTCGCCCCCACCAAGGAGGTCTACGCCGTCCTCCAACGGCCGCCGCGAACGGACAAGAGCGCCCCGCCCGAACGGCAGCTGCGGGTGCTCAAGTGGGGTCTGGTCCCGTCCTGGGCCAAGGACCCGTCGATCGGCAACCGGATGATCAACGCACGGATGGAGACGGTCGCCGAGAAGCCCGCCTACAAGAAGGCGTTCGCGGTACGCCGTTGCCTGCTTCCGGCGGACGGGTACTACGAGTGGTACGCCACGTCGCAGAAGACCAAGGCCGGGAAGCCGCTCAAGCAGCCTTTCTTCATCCACCCTGCCGACGGCGGTGTGATGGCGATGGCCGGGCTCTACGAGATCTGGCGTGATCCCACCCGGACCGACGACGACCCCGACCGGTTCCGGTGGACCTGCACCGTGCTGACCACCTCGGCCGAGGACGACCTCGGGCACATCCACGACCGGATGCCTCTGTTGGTGGAGAAGGCGAGGTACGCCGCCTGGCTCGACCCGACCGCCTCGGATCCGGAGGGCCTGCTGTCGCTGCTGGTGCCCGCGGCACCGGGCAGACTCGAGGCGTATCCGGTCTCGACCGGGGTGAACAGCGTCAAGAACAACGGGCCCGAGCTTGTCGAGCCCCTCGCGACCGAACCGCCGGACCCGGCATGATCGGCCGATGAGCACCATCCGCACCGTGCCCACGCCGCACGGGGACGCCCGCATCGTCGGTGACCGGTCCCGTCACCCGATCGCGACGCTGCTGCTCAACCACGGCGCCGGGGGTGGCGTCGACTCGGTCGACCTCGAGGCGCTGGCCAAGGCGTTGCCGCGCAACGGGATCACCGTGATCCGTCTCGAGCAGCCATGGAGGGTCGCGGGCAAGAAGATCGCACCGAGACCGGAGGTCCTCGACGAGTGCCTGGTGGCTGCCGCGAACAAGCTCCGCGTCCGCACACCCCTGGTGGTCGGCGGTCGCAGCGCCGGTGCGCGCGCCGCGGCGCGATGCGCGAGGACACTCGGCGCGTCCGGTCTCCTCGCGCTGTCGTTCCCGCTGCATCCCCCGGGCAAACCGGAGAAGTCGCGGCTCGACGAGCTCGACGGTGCCCGACTGCCGACGCTGGTGATCCAGGGTGAACGCGACACGTTCGGCAGACCCGAGGAGTTCCCCGCCCGGCACGACCTGACCGTCGTGCCCGGCGCGAACCACGGGCTCAAGGTTCCCAAGCGCGGCGACATCACCCAGGACGAAGCGCTCGCCATCGTCGTCGAGGCAACCCTGGAGTGGATCGTGCGCGACGTGGTGGGGAATCGATCCGGCCGGTGAGATGTTGTGCGTCGGTGAGACCGCTTGAGAAAGTCGAGAACAAGGAGGCCGCGTGCTCGGAACGATTCCGTGCCGTCCCGATGACTCGGTTCGTTGTCCCGATCCGTCGTATTTCGCTACCCTTCCGGGCATCCCGGTACGCTGGGGGGCAATGACTGACACAGCCACCCCGGATCCGGAGCCCACGGAGGCACCGGAGACTGCCGAGCAGAGGTCGGCCCGCTTCGAGCGTGATGCGATGCCGTACCTCGACCAGCTCTACTCCGCGGCCATGCGGATGACCCGCAACCCGCAGGACGCCGAGGACCTCGTCCAGGAGACTTTCGCCAAGGCGTTCGCGGCGTTTCACCAGTTCAAGCAGGGCACCAACCTCAAGGCCTGGCTGTACCGCATCCTCACCAACACCTTCATCAACACCTATCGCAAGAAGCAGCGTCAGCCGCAGCAGTCGATGACGGAAGAGATCGAGGACTGGCAGCTGGCCCGGGCGGAGTCGCACACCTCCTCGGGGTTGAAGTCCGCTGAGATGGAGGCGCTCGAGCACCTCCCCGACAGCGACGTGAAGAACGCCCTTCAACAGTTGCCGGAGGACTTCCGGCTTGCCGTGTACCTCGCTGACGTCGAGGGATTCCCGTACAAAGAGATCGCAGAAATCATGGACACACCCATTGGGACCGTGATGTCGCGACTGCACCGTGGCCGGCGGCAGTTGCGCGAGATGCTCGAGGACTACGTGCGCGACCGTGGTCTGATGCCCGCCACCACCGCTCCGGACGGCAAGGGAGGCGCGTCATGAGCTGTGGCGAACCGCACGACAAGGACTGTGAAGAGGTCCTGGAGCGGGTGTTCTCGTTCATCGACAACGAGATGCACAACGCCGACAAGGGCGAGATCCAGCGGCACCTCGACGAATGCCGGCCGTGCCTGCAGAAGTACGACCTCGAGCGCACCGTGAAGTCGCTGGTGGCGCGCTCCTGCTCCGAGCACGCGCCCGAGAGCCTGCGCGACAAGGTGCTGCTGAGGATCCGCCAGGTCCAGGTGGAGATCACCGAGACCCGGGTCGTCACCGACACCGAGTAGCTGAACGTGAAAGACCCCGCGCCACGAGTGGCCGGGGTCTTTCTGCATGTGCGCTCGATGCGCGCAAGTAACGCCCAGGGATCAGGCGTTGGGGCGCTTACCGTGGTTGGCGCCCTTCTTCTTGCGGGCGCGGCGCTTGCGGCCGGTCTTACCCATGGTGTCCTCCTCAACGCCGTGTCGTGACATTGCCCCGTCCGGTTCGGCACGAGGCATTCCCCATTGTCTCAGGTACCCCCCGGATTCGGCCAATCGGGCGCGACCACCTGGCGGCGTGTGACGAGCCGGAGGTCGCCGCGTGCTTGGATGACGGCATGGAGAAAGGCCTCAGCGCGACCCTCGAGCGCACCGTCACCGACGAGGACACCGCCGCCTCGGTGGGGTCCGGCGAGCTTCCGGTGCTCGGCACACCGCGGCTGCTGGCGTGGTGCGAGGCGGCCACCTGTGCCGCAGTCGACGAGTCGTTGACCGAGCGGCAGACCAGCGTCGGCAGCCGGATCTCGCTGGAGCACCTGGCCGCCAGCCCCGTCGGTCAGCGGCTGTCGGTGACCGCGACCGTGGTGTACGTCGACGGGCGGCTGGTCCGCTTCGAGGTGGTGGCGAGCCATACCGGCGACGAGAAGGTCATCGCGCACGGCGAGGTCACCCGGGTGGTGGTGGACAGGCAGCGCTTCATGTCCCGGGTCGGTCCAGCGGCAGGATGAAGCCGAGCAGGTCGACGCCCTCGACCGGCGACCAGTCCCGCTCGGGAAGCCGGCGGAACCCAAGCCGGACGTAGAGCCGGTGTGCGGTGGCCATCTGCCGCATGCTGCACAGCACCACCGCCTCGTGTCCGAGGTCACGGGAACGCTCGATGCACTTCGCCACCAACGCCTCTGCCACCCCACGGCGCCGCGCGGCCGACGCCACGCTGAGCATCCGGAACTCGCCCTCGTTGGCCCGGGCCAGCTCGGCGAACGGAGTCCCCGGCAGGCAGTACGTGACCGATCCGAGCACCTCGCGGCCGCGGCCCTCGGCGGCGACCCACACCTCGGCCTCCCGGATCCGCCGTGCAGCATCAGCCAGCTCCTCGACGTACTCGTCCTCGGCGTCGAGGAAGCCGTCGCCGCGGTAGGCGTCCACCGTGATCCGGCCGACGGCCGGGATGTCGCGCGGTTCGGCGAGCCGGACGGTGAACGACATCAGACGCCGAACGTGTTGCGCGGGTAGGCCGCGTTCACATCGGTGATGACGTTCACCAGGTACGGCACGTTCGCGGCGAACGCGCGGTCGAGCGCGGCGCCGATCTGCGTCGGATCCGTGACGGCCTCGCCCCCGCCGCCGAGCGCGGTCACGACCTCGTCGTACCTCGTCTGCGGCGCCAGGTCGGCTGCCACGTCATAGCCGTAGAGCATCTGCATCGGCTGCTTCTCCAGACCCCAGGCGGAGTTGTTCCCGCAGACCATCACCACCGGCAGGTTGTGCCGAACCAGGGTGTCGACGTCCATCAGCGACATGCCCGCCGCGCCGTCTCCCAGCAGCAGCACGACCTGCGCCGTGGGTCGGGCGATGCGCGCCGCGATGGCTGCGCCGAGTCCGGCACCGAGGCAGCCGTACGGGCCGGGGTCGAGCCACCCGCCGGGCCGCTTGGGCTCGACGTACTTGCCGGCGAACGACACGAAGTCGCCACCGTCACCGATCACGATCGCGTCCTCCGCGAGGCGGGGGACCAGCTCGCCGTAGATGCGCGCCGGATGGATGGGGTCCGCCTCGGACCGGAGCAGCTCGGCATCCCGCTCCACCCCGGCGGCGACACCGGCCTGCAGCTCGGAGACCCAGGCGGCCCAGTCCGGCTTGCGCAGCTGCTGTTCGAGCGCGTTCTGCAGGCCGTCGATGACGAGAGTGAGGTCGCCGTACGCCGACGCGGAGAGATCGGCGTGGCCGGAGACCTGTGCCTCGGAGTCCGCGAGATGCACCACCTTGGCGGCCGGTGCGCCGTCCTTGCCCCCGAAGACGCCGTAGCCCAGGCGGAAGTCCAGCGGCGTCCCGACGACCACTGCGAGGTCGCAGGTGCCGAACGCGGCACCGCGCGCCTTGGTGACCAGCAGCGGGTGGCCGCCGGGGATGAGGCCGCGTCCCATGCCGTTGGTGATGGTGGGGATGCCGACGGCCTCCACGAAGCGGAGGGCCGCCTCCTCGGCACCGTCCGCCCACACGTCCGTGCCGAGGACCAGCACCGGGCGCCTGGCCTGGGCGAGCAACGCGCCGATCTCGGTGATCGCGTCGGGGTCGGGCTCCACACGCTTGCGGGCGCCGACGGTGGGCCGTTCGACGGAGGCGCGGTCGAAGAACTGGTCCATCGGCACGTCGAGGAACGTCGGTCCGCGGTGGGACGAGCCCGCCACGGTGAATGCCTCGTCGACCGAGGTCGCGATGTCGGCGACATTGTGGACGGTGCGCGCCATCTTCGAGATCGGCGCGATGATCGGCGGCTGGTCGAGCTCCTGCAGACTGCCGCTGCCCCACCGGTTCGACGGGGCGCGTCCGCCGACAACGACCAGGGGAGACCCGGCGAACTGGGCCTGCGCGATGGGGCTCACCCCGTTCGTGACGCCAGGTCCCGCGGTCAGGACCGCCAACCCGGGTACCCGGGTCAGCTTGCCGAGCGCCTCCGCCGCGAACACGGCGGTCTGCTCGTGGCGTACGTCGAGGATCCGCATCTTCGGATCGGCGTTCACCGCCCCGTCGTACATCGGGAAGACGTGCGCCCCGGAAAGGGTGAACATCGTGTCGACGCCGTGGGCGGCTGCGACGGCCACGGCGTGGTCGCCGCCGTGGCCGTCGGTCAGGTTCTCGTCCGCCTCGTCGTCCGTCTGCTCCACGGTGTGCCGGATCTGGTCGCTCATGCGGTCAGGTTACCCGGCGGTAGCAGGGCAGGTCACGGGGGCTAGCGGGTCCCGCTCGAAACCTTCTCGGTCGCCAGCTCGTCGAGCGGCAGCTCCTCGACCCCGGCGTCGCCGGCATCGGCGTGGTAGTCGCCCGGGCTGGTGTGGTCGTGCCCGGAGGGAACGTTCATCGCACGCAGGACCAGGGTGCCGACGACCGCGACCAGCAGGTTGACTCCGAACGCAGTCAGCGCGATGTAGATGCCGATGTCGGTGAACGGGACCTCTGCAACCGGGCTGCCGAAGTGGCTGCCAGGGTCGCCGACGGCCGGAGTGGCGTACGCCGTCCAGGTGCCGTAGGCCATGCCGACTGCCCACCCGACGAGCAGTGCGTGCCGGTGGAACCACCGGGTGTACAGACCGAACACGATCGCCGGGAACGTCTGCAGGATCCATACCCCGCCGAGCAGCTGGAAGTTGATCGCCAGCTCGAGCGGCAGACCGAGCACGAAGGCCAGCGCGCCGAACTTGACCACCAGCGACATCAGCTTGCTCTGCTTCGCCTCCTGCGCCGGCGTGGCGCCGGGCCTGATGAACGCCTTGTACACGTTGCGGGTCCACAGGTTCGCGGCCGCGATCGACATGATTGCCGCCGGGACCAGTGCCCCGATCGCGATCGCGGCGAAGGCGATGCCCGCGAACCAGCCGGGGAACTGGTCCTCGAACAGTGCCGGTATCGCCAGCTGCGCGTTGTCCACGGAGATCCCGGACGCGATCGCCGCGAACCCGAGCAGTGCCAGCAGGCCGAGCAGGAAGGAGTACGCCGGCAGCAGCGCCGCATTACGCCGGATCACGGACCTGTTCTTCGTCGCGAGCACACCGGTCAGCGAGTGCGGGTACATGAACAACGCCAGCGCCGAGCCCAGGGCGAGCGAGGCGTAGGCCCAGTGCGCCGCCCCCGACGGGATGCTGCCCTTGGGCGTCGCGTCGCCGGCTGCGATCGCGTCGGCGTTCTCGGAGTTGAACGCGTCGAAGGAGTCCTGCGCGGCGGCGAAGATCGAGTCCCATCCGCCGAGCTGGGTCGGCAGGTAGAACACCGCGGCGATGATGACCAGGTAGATCAACGTGTCCTTGACGAAGGCGATCAACGCCGGTGCCCGCAGCCCGGACGCGTAGGTGTACGCGGCGAGGATGGCGAACGCGATGAACAGTGGAATGTCCTGCACGAACCAGGACGCGTCCTCGGCGCCACCGATGCCCATCACCTCGAGCACCACCTGGATGCCGACCAGCTGCAGCGCGATGTAGGGCATCGTCGCCAGGATCCCGGTGACCGCTACTGCCAGCGCGAGCGGACGGGAGTCGAACCGGCCGCGGATGAAGTCGGCGGGGGTGACGTAGCCGTGCCGGTGCGAGACCGACCACAGCCGTGGCAGGAAGATGAAGATGATCGGGTATCTCAGACCAGGAAGTGCGGGTTGGACCGCTTCAGCCCGTCGATCAGCACCAGCAACAGGTCCGCGCGGCCGCTCGGCGGGTTCGGCGCGAGCGCCAGCTGCATGTGCAGTGCGCGCAGGTAGGACTGCACGTTGCCGGTGACCAGGAACGGGTCGGCGACCTCGCTCAGGGCGGGCGACGCGTCGTTGGTGAGCCGGGCCACCCATGGCTCGAGGACTTCGAGTCCGACCAGGTCGCGACGCAGGATCTTCATCGTGGCGAACGCGAGCCGGTCGCTCTCGCCGTGGACGAGGTGGTACTCCGTGGGGGCCAGGAGCCGGTCCGCGAGCACGTCGAGCAGCACGGTCAGCTCGAGGCGACCCATCGCCTCGGCGCCTGCCAGCGCGCCGATCGCGTCGCCGCCGTGTGCGACCGCGTGCGCCCAGCCCTTCCCGGGGACGAAGCCGCGTAGGTCCTTCTCGCGGATCAGCCAGCTCGCGAGCCGGTCGCCCCAGCCCAGAATCGTGTCCGCGGGAACCAGGTGCATCTCGTTGTCGCGGACGATGCACTCGGTGAGCACCAGCGAGGAGAAGCTGCGGCGGAACACCGTGTCGGTGCCGTTCTCGCCGAGTCCGACGTCGAGTCCCGCGGCCATCCCGTCGCCGAGCCCCCCGAGGAGCTCGTCGTACACGCCCTCGGACACCCAGGTCGCCAGAGTGGGGTAGGCGATGCCGTCCCGGTGCTCCGGGTCGGGGTCACCGAGCATGGATGTCAGCTCGCTGGTGAGCTCCGCCAGAGGTTTGTCGTCCGGGACCTTGAGGCCATTGGCCTTCACCTGCTCCCAGAACGACTTCACCATGCGGCCAATCATGGCACTGACACGTCGCCGGGCAGGATGCGGGGCGACGTTCACTAGGCTGTCCGACGTGCCTTCGCTCAACGACCTGGTGCGCTCCCACACCGACCTCGATGACGAGGACCTCGGTTGGCTGCACCTACTGCTCGCGGACTGGCAGATCATCGCCGACCTCTCGTTCGCGGACCTGGTCCTGTGGCTTCCCGACCGCGAGGGCATCGGGTTCTGGGCGGGGGCGCAGATGCGTCCGACGACGGGTCCGACGGCGTACGTCGACGACCTCGTGGGCGCCTTCATCCCCAACGGGCGCCGGCCTCTCCTGGACTCGGCGTTCGAGCTTCAGCGGGTGGCGCGTGAGGGCGACCCGGAGTGGCGTGACGACATCCCGGTCCGGGTGGAGGCGATCCCGGTCCGGCGCGGGGACAGGATCCTGGCGGTCATCGCACGCAACACCAACCTGCTCGGTGTACGCACTCCCAGCCGGCTCGAGCTGTCCTACCTGCAGACGGCCACCGACCTGACCCAGATGATCAGCAACGGGTTCTTCCCGCTCCCCGGGCAGCGCTCCGACCATGCCGACTCGCCGCGGGTGGGGGACGGTTTCGTCCGCATCGACGCGGCCGGTCGGGTGTCCTACGCCAGCCCCAACGCGCTCTCGGTGTACCGCCGGCTCGGCCTGACCGGGGACCTGACCGGGCTGCTGCTGGCGGACGTCACCCGGGAGCTGGTGCCTCCGAAGCGGCGTCCGGACGAGGAGACGTTGAGCGCGGTGCTCGGCGGTCGGCTGCCGAGGGACACCGAGACCGGCACCGACGATGTCATGCTGATCCTCCGGTCGATCCCGCTGCGCCCCACCGGCGAACACATCGGTGCGCTGGTGCTGCTGCGCGACGTGACCGACCTGCGAGACCGGGACCGGGAGCTGGTCACCAAGGAGGCGACCATCCGGGAGATCCACCACCGGGTGAAGAACAACCTCCAGACCGTTGCCGCCCTGCTGCGGCTGCAGGCACGCCGGATCGGCAGCGAGGAGGGCCGGCTGGCGCTGGAGGAGGCGGTACGACGGGTGGGGTCGATCGCCATCGTCCACGAGACGCTCAGCCAGGCCTTCGACGAGTTCGTGGACTTCGACGACGTGGCCGACCGGCTGCGGGTGATGGTCGCCGAGGTGGGATCACGTGAGGGTGAGATCACGTCCACGCGGAGCGGGTCGTTCGGGACGCTGCCCGCGGAAACGGCGACCCCGCTGGCGATGGTCCTCACCGAGGTGCTGCAGAACGCGGTCGAGCACGCGTTCCGCGACGACCCCGGGACGATCGTGGTAACCGCTCAGCGACTGGTCGGCCGACTGCACGTGACCGTCGAGGACGACGGGGTAGGGCTGCCGGACGGGTTCGACCCGGACACCTCGACCAGCCTGGGGCTGTCGATCGTGCGCACCCTGGTCGAGTCCGAGCTGGACGGGATGCTCGACGTGGGTGCGGGAGTGGGCGGCGGAACCAGGGTGAGCCTGGACCTGCCCGTGCCCTGAACCCGGTGTGGCATGCGGGGCGCTAGGCGGTGCGCACCTTGGCGCGGGCGTTGCGGCGCTTCAGGGCGCGGCGCTCGTCCTCGCTCATGCCTCCCCAGACGCCGTGGTCCTGCCCCGCCTCGAGCGCCCAGGCGAGGCACTGCTCGCGCACGTCGCAGCGACGGCACACCTGCTTGGCCTCCTCGATCTGGAGGATGGCCGGACCGGTGTTGCCGATCGGGAAGAACAGCTCTGGGTCCTCGTCGAGGCATGCAGAGCGGTGGCGCCAATCCATGGCGGCGATCTCCTTATCTTGTGCTTAGACTGCCGGCGGGTGAGCCGGTCGGCCATCTGTCGCGCCGATCCTGTGCCCCACTGTTGTGAACACATTCACGATGTCCGAGCCGCTCGAGAATCACGAGAACGAGTTCGGGGGTTTGGTCACTTCGTCAGGTCCGTAGCACCCCTTGGCCGGTGACCTTGTCGATCGTTGCAAGAGTTGCGGGTACAGGCAACCCTTTCGCGAGGTCACTTTGGTCACAGGTCATGACTGTAACGCCCGATCTGCGCCAACTCCAGAGCCTGGCGGCCCGGTCCAGACGCGTGTGGGGGCTGGGTAGGCTCTGCTCCCGTGACGCACACCCCCGACCCGCGGCCGCCGGCAGCCTCCCGCCGGCGCGCCCCAGCCCCTCTGGTCGTCGCCGCCTCGCTGGTGGCGGTCGAGGCGGTCCTGCTCGTGCTCCAGGGGTTCGCGGAGGTCATCGCGGTGTCCGGGGACCGGCTGACGATGGGGCTGACCACCACACTGTTCTTCCTGATGTACGGCGGCGGGCTGGCGTTCTGCGCCTGGTCGGTCACCCGGCTGAACTCATGGGCGCGGGCGCCGATCGTGGTGGCCCAGCTGATCCAGCTCTTGGTGGCGTGGAGCTTCCGTGGCGGTTCGACAACGCCTGTCGCGATCGCACTGGCCCTTGTCGCCGTACTCGTCCTGGTCGGGATCTTCCACCCCGCCTCGCTCGCCGCGCTCGCCGAGACGACTGAGCGGCGGGTCGTTCAGGGGGAGTTGACCGAGCTCTCGGTGAGCGACTCCCGCAGGTGCTGGAGCGTCCGGTTCAGCAGCCGCGACACGTGCATCTGCGAGACCCCGATCTCGGTCGCGATCTGCGATTGAGTCATCCCCTTGAAGAAGCGCAGCGTGAGGATGTGCTTCTCACGTGGATGCAGCTGCTCCAGCAGCGGCTTGATCGACTCCCGGTTCTCCACGCCCTCCAACGCCTCGTCATCCTCGCCGAGGGTGTCGAGCATGCTCAACGCACTGTCCTCGGTCGGGTCGGTGGCGTCCAGCGACAGCGTCGAGTAGGCGTTCGCGGACTCCAGTCCCTCGAGCACCTCCTCCTCGGTCACCCCGACCCGCTTGGCGATCTCGGAGATCGTGGGCGAACGGCCGAACGACTGGGTGAGCTCGGCGCTGACGCCCGAGATCGAGATCCGTAGCTCCTGCAGTCGCCGCGGCACCCGGATCGCCCAGCCCTTGTCGCGGAAGTGGCGCTTGATCTCGCCGACGATCGTGGGTGTGGCGTACGTCGAGAACTCCACGGCACGCTCCACGTCGAACCGGTCGATCGCCTTGATCAGACCGATCGTGCCGACCTGCAGCAGGTCGTCGTACGGCTCGCCGCGGTTGAGGAACCGGCGGGCAAGGTGCTCGACGAGTGGCAGGTGCAACCGCACGAGCTCCTCGCGGATCTCGCGGTGCCTCACCTCCGTCAGCCCGTCATCGCCCAGCTCGGTGAACAGGCGCGCGCTGCGTTCACGGATCGCGGTTATTCCCGAGGATCCGGTTTGATCGCCGGCCATGGTCAGACGGGCTCGCCGCTCGTACGGGTCAGTGTCACCGTCAGGGTGTCCCCGTCGACCGCAGCATCGAGCGAGGTGGTCAGTGCCGAGAGCACGGTCCAGGCGAAGCCGTCGTGGCTGGGCGGGCGTGGTGCGTCGCACGCGGCGGCGACCGCGACGCGAAGCGTGTCGCCGCCGAGGAAGAACGCACAGTTCAGGTCGGAGCCGGCCAAGGCCTGGGGGAGCACCATCGCGCAGGCCTCGTCGACCGCGATCCGAAGGTCCTCGATGTCGTCGAGGGTGAAGTCGAGGCGTGCGGCGAGCCCGGCGGTAGCGGTGCGCAGCACCGAGAGGAAGGCGCTGTCCGCGGGGATCCTCAGCTCGACGTCGGGGCGGGGCTCAGCCACGGGTTACCTCTTCATGCGGCGGTCGGCCGCGGTGGGGCGGGTCGGGGTTCTCACCAAAGACTAGACGGGGCCGAACGAATATCTCGCTCGCCCCCGCCGGAGTCCGTCAAAAGTCGATCGGGTCTCGCTCAGGCCTTCTTGGTCTCCCAGAAGATCTCGGCGATCTCGTCGATCTTCGCCAGCAGGTCGTCGGCGGCCTGGGCGTCCATGGTGCCCTTGGTGCCGGTGGCGCCGGCCAGCTTGGTCGCCTCGTTGAAGAGCTGGTGCAGCTGCGGGTACTTCTCGAAGTGCGGCGGCTTGAAGTAGTCCGTCCACAGCACCCACAGGTGGTGCTTGACGAGCTCGGAGCGCTCCTCCTTGATGATCACGGCGCGAGTGCGGAAGTCGGGGTCGTCGTTGTCGGCCAGCTTGCCGATGATGCCCTTGATGGACTCCGCCTCGATGCGAGCCTGCGCGGGGTCGTAGACGCCGCAGGGGAGGTCGCAGTGGGCATGGACTTCAAGGGTCGGGGCGAACAGTCGCGCGATCATCCGTGGTCCTTTCGTCTGAACGTGTGGGTCAAAACCACCTGCGACACTACTCCCGGACCAACCGGTCGAGTGATCAGGGCGGTGAGGCGTGGTCGTACCCATGGGCAGAGGTCACATGCACCGGCTCGGGTTCGCGGTGGTGCGCGGCCGGTCGATGCAGCCGACCCTGTACGACGGGGACCGACTGCTCGTGTGCCATGGCGCTGTACCCAGGCCGGGTGGGTTGGCCGTCGTACGCCTCCCCGACGGTGTCGTCGCGGTGAAGAGGGCGACGCGGCACGAACCCGGTGGCTGGTGGGTCGAGCGCGACAACCGGGCTGAGGGCGTCGACTCCTGGTCGCTCGGCGCGATCCCCGACCGGGACGTGCTCGCGGTCGTCGTGTGTCGGGTGTGGCCGCTGCGTGCGAGGTCACGTCGGCCACATTCTGGTCGGCCCGGGTCGTAGCCCAGTGGGCCTGTGCCAGACTGTGAGCCCTGGGAGACCCCCAGGGTTTCGCGCAGTTCCGCCGCCCTACCAAGCGATGAACGTTGAGCTGCCTCCTCGTTTCCCCGAGACACGAAGGCCCTAGACATGGTTGCATCAGCACCAATGCCCGATCCTCAGAACCCACGCGCCAACGACCCCGTCTTCGAGCTGCACGCCGGCGGGAAGATGCAGATCGCCTCCACGGTCGCGCTCAACGGCCCCGAGGAGCTGTCGATGGCGTACACGCCGGGGGTCGCCCGCGTCTGTGAGGCGATCGCGGAGGACCCGGCTCTCGCGGACGACTACACGTGGGTGTCGAACACGGTGGCGATCGTCACCGACGGAACCGCCGTGCTCGGACTCGGCGACATCGGCCCGACCGCCGCGATGCCGGTGATGGAGGGCAAGGCCATCCTGTTCAAGCAGTTCGGCGGTGTGGATGCCGTCCCGATCTGCCTCGACACGACCGACACCGACGAGATCGTCGAGACCGTTGCCCGGCTGGCGCCGAGCTTCGGCGGCGTCAACCTCGAGGACATCTCGGCGCCACGCTGCTTCGAGATCGAGCAGCGGCTCAAGGACCGGTTGAACATCCCGGTCTTCCACGACGACCAGCACGGGACCGCGGTGGTCGTGCTCGCGGCGCTCGAGAACGCGTTGAAGATCACCGGCCGCGAGATCGGTGACGCCCGGGTGGTGATCTCCGGGGCTGGTGCCGCAGGGGTCGCCGTGTCGCGCATCCTGCTCGCCGCGGGTGTCACCGACCTCGCGGTCGTGGACCGGCAGGGCGTGCTGAACTCCACGCGTGACGACCTGACCCCGGTGAAGCTCTCGCTGGCCAGGGTCACCGCCGACACCACCGGTAGGGAGGGCCGGCTGGTCGACACGCTCGACGGTGCCGATGTCTTCATCGGTGTCTCCGGGGGCAGCGTGCCCGAGGAGGCGGTCGCCCGGATGGCACCGGACGCGATCATCTTCGGCCTGGCGAACCCGAACCCCGAGGTGCACCCCGACATCGCGAACCGGCACGCCAGGGTGGTGGCGACCGGCCGCTCGGACTACCCGAACCAGATCAACAACGTGCTCGCGTTCCCCGGCATCTTCCGCGGAGCGTTCGACGTGCGCGCGACCAGCATCACCGAGGGCATGAAGCTCGCCGCAGCCGACGCGCTCGCGGCTCTGGTGGGCGATGAGCTCAGCGAGGACTTCATCGTCCCGTCGCCGTTCGACGAGCGGGTCGGCCCGACGGTCGCGTCCGCGGTCGCCGAGGCAGCCCGCCGGGACAAGGTGGCCCGCCGGTAGGGTCGGAGCATGTTTGCTGTCTACGCCGAAAGCTTCTCTCCCGAGGACCCCCTGTCCGGACTGGTCGTCGGCGAGCGCCCGGACCCCGAGGCACCCGAGGGGTGGACCACGGTCACCGTCAAGGCCGCGTCCCTGAACCACCACGACCTGTTCTCGCTACGCGGCGTGGGCCTCCGTGAAGAGGCGCTGCCGATGATCCTGGGCTGCGACGCGGCCGGGCTCGACGAGGACGGCAACGAGGTCGTGGTGCACGCGGTCATCAGTGACCCGTCCTGGAGTGGGGACGAGACCTTCGACCCGAAGCGGTCGCTGCTCAGCGAGAGGCACCAGGGCACGTTCGCGGACAAGGTCGTGGTGCCCAGGGCCAACGTCGTACCCAAGCCGGCGTCACTGTCCTTCGAGGAGGCGGCCTGTCTGCCGACCGCGTGGCTGACCGCGTACCGGATGCTCTACGGGCGCGCTGAGCTCAAGCCCGGTGACAGTGTGCTGGTCCAGGGTGCAGGCGGCGGTGTGGCCACCGCGTTGATCGCGCTCGCCCGCGCCGGGGGGCTGCGGGTGTTCGCGACCAGCAGGGACCAGACCAAGCGTAAGCGGGCCCTGGAGCTCGGTGCGCATGAGGTGTTCGAGAGCAACGCCCGGCTGCCGCAGAGGGTGGACGCGGTGATGGAGACGGTCGGCAAGGCGACCTGGTCGCACTCGATCAAGTCGCTGCGGCCGGGTGGCTCGCTGGTGGTGTCGGGCACGACGAGCGGACCGAACCCGGACAACGCAGAGCTCACCCGGATCTTCTTCCTCCAGCTCCGGGTGATCGGATCCACGATGGGGACGCGGAGCGAGCTCGCGTCGTTGGTGAACCTGCTCGACGTGAGCGGGGTGCGGCCGGTGATCGACCGGGTTATCCCGATGGCCGACGCGCGCGACGGCTTCGCGGCGATGGCCGACGGCGACGTGTTCGGAAAGATCGTCTTCACTCGCTAGGTTCGGGTGATGGCTACCCATCTGATCACAGGCGCCGGGTCGGGGATCGGTGCTGCCGTCGCCCGGCGGCTGTCCGAGCGCGGCGACGAGCTGATCCTCCTCGCCCGCAGCAAGACCCGCGGCGACGAGCTTGTCGAACAGTTCCCGGGCTCGCGCGCGCTGGTCGCCGACCTCGAGGCCCCGGCCGAGGTCGCGGAGGCGGTCCGCCGACAGGGCCCTCCCGCCCGGCTCGACTCGCTGCTGCACGTCGCCGGCGTGGTGGAGCTCGGCACCGTGGGGGAGATGTCCGCGGACTCCTGGAGCCAGACGATCAACGTGAACCTGCTCGCACCTGCCGAGCTGACCCGTGCCGTCCTTCCGGAGCTGCGCGCGGCCCGCGGACACGTGCTGTTCGTGAACTCGGGGTCGGGCCTTCGGGCGAATCCGCAGTGGGCGGCGTACGCCGCGAGCAAGCACGGCCTGCGCGCACTCGCCGAGGCGCTGCGCGGGGAGGAGCAGCCGAACGGGGTACGCGTGACCAGCATCTACCCCGGCCGCACCGCGACGGCCATGCAGCAGAAGGTGCACGCCCAGGAGGGCAAGCACTACGATGCCTCGGACTGGATCGACCCGGAGTCGGTGGCCACCACGATCCTCACCGCCCTCGACCTGCCGCGCGACGCCGAGGTCACCGACCTGACGATCCGCCCCACCCCCCGTTGAGATCCGCCTCGTTAACCGTTGAGATCCGCCTCATTCGCGCGCCTCTCAACTGAGGGGTCAGACAACCCCCATTCGCCAGCTTCCAGGATGTGCGCGCCGACGGGCCGAACGCCATCGCGACCGCCTCGACGATCGTGGACTTGCCCGACCGGTTCTCGCCGATCAGCAGCGTGACGCCGTCAGGTAGGTCGAGGCCGTTGTCGAGCAGCTGTGACATGGCGGCGATGGTCGCGGGCCATCGACCACGTTCGTCGTACCCGTTGGCGAGTACCCGTCGTACGGGTCGCTGGTCACGCATCCGGCCACCCTTTTCCCCGAACGGTACGCAGTCTCGACACCGAACGAGGCGCGACTCAACACCGAACGAGGCGCGACTCAACACCGAACGAGGCGCGACTCAACGGGGGGGGTTACTCGTCGTCTGGGTCGTCGAGCCGCGCCAGCCAGGTGGCCAGCCGCTCGACGGCGGTCTCGAACTCGGGGTTCAGGTCGGTGAACTCCTGAAGCCGGTCGGCGACCCAGGCGAAGGTGACCTCCTCGTCCCCGCGTCGTTTCTCGAGCTCCTCGATGCCGCGGTCAGTGAAGTACATCGATCCGTCCCGGGCTCAGGAGAACGCCTGCTGCATGATGCCCTTCTGCTCCTCGACGTGCCGGGAGTGCTGACCCACCGACGGCGAGGACGACTCCGGGCGCGACACCCGGTAGAACGGGATCCCGTCGAGCTCCGAGGTCAGGTTGAGAGCCATGTGCGGCCACGGGCCCATGTTCGCGGGCTCGTCCTGGACCCAGCGGATCTCCTTGAGGTTCGGGTACTTCGCCAGCTCGGCCTTCAGCTCCTCGACCGGGCGCGGGTAGAGCTGCTCCATCCGCACGATCGCGGTGGACAGGTTCTCGCCCTCACGCTTCTTGCGCTCGACCATCAGGTCCCAGGTGATCCGACCGCTGCACAGCAGCAGCTTCTCTACCGCCTCGGGGTTGACCTGGTCATCACCGATGATCGGCCGGAACGTGCCCTCGGTGAAGTCGACCGGCTGCGACGCGGCTTCCTTGCGCTTGAGCATGGACTTCGGCGTGAACACGATCAGCGGACGGTGCTCCTCGCCGAGCGAGTGCTGGCGCAGCAGGTGGAAGTAGCTCGCCGGGCTCGACGGCTGTGCTGCCACGAACGCGTCGTCGCCGGCCATCGTCAGGAACCGCTCGATGCGGGCGGACGAGTGGTCGGGGCCCTGGCCTTCGTACCCGTGCGGCAGCAGGAGTACGACGCCCGACTGCTGGCCCCACTTGGCCTCGCCGGCGGAGATGAACTCGTCGATCACGGTCTGGGCACCGTTCACGAAGTCACCGAACTGCGCCTCCCACAGCACGAGGGCGTCCGGACGGGCGACCGAGTAGCCGTACTCGAAGCCCATCGCGGCGTACTCACTGAGCAGCGAGTCGTAGACGTAGAACTGCGCCTGGTCCTCGGAGAGGTTCGCCAGCGGCGTCCACTCGTCAGCGTTGTTGCGGTCGATGATCGTCGCGAAGCGGGAGACGAACGTGCCGCGGCGGGAGTCCTGACCGGCCAGCCGCACCGGGCGGCCATTCATCAGCAGCGAACCGAACGCGAGGATCTCGCCGGTGCCCCAGTCGATCGGGCCGTCGGTGATCGCGGCGGCGCGACGCTGCAGCTGGGGCAGCACCTTCGGGTGCACGACGAACCCCTCGGGCGTGTTCACGTGCGCATCCGCGATGCGCTTCAGGGTCTCCTTCGAGATCGCGGTGCTCGACTTGTGGCCGTGCTTCTCCGGGTAGTCGGGGACCGTGGTCCACGACGACGGGGTGCTGGCTGCCTCGCGGACCTCGGTGAAGACCCGCTCGAGCTGCTGCTGGTAGTCACGCAGCACCTGCTCGGCCTCCTCGACCGTGATGTCGCCACGACCGATCAGGGACTCGGTGTAGAGCTTGCGCACCGAGCGCTTCTGCTCGATGAGGTCGTACATCAGCGGCTGGGTGTACGACGGGTCGTCACCCTCGTTGTGACCACGCCGGCGGTAGCAGACCAGGTCGATGACGACGTCCTTCTTGAAGGCCTGGCGGTACTCGAAGGCCAGCCGGGCCACACGGATACAGGCCTCGGGGTCGTCGCCGTTCACGTGGAAGATCGGTGCCTGCACCATCCGGGCCACATCGGTGCAGTACAGCGACGAGCGTGATGCCGCAGGCGAGGTGGTGAACCCGACCTGGTTGTTGACCACGACGTGGATCGTGCCGCCGGTGCGGTAACCACGCAGCTGGGACAGGTTCAGGGTCTCGGCGACCACACCCTGGCCGGCGAACGCGGCGTCACCGTGCACGAGCAGCGGCAGCACCGGGAAGGCGGCGCCCTTGTTGAGGACGTCCTGCTTGGCGCGGGCGATGCCCTCCAGCACCGGGTTCACGGCCTCGAGGTGGGACGGGTTCGCGGCAACGGAGACGTTGATCTTGTGCCCGGCGCCGGAGGTGAACTCTCCTTCGGCGCCGAGGTGGTACTTCACGTCGCCGGAGCCCTGCACCGTGCGCGGGTCGATGTTGCCCTCGAACTCGCGGAAGATCTGGCTGTAGCTCTTGCCGACGATGTTGGCGAGCACGTTCAGCCGGCCGCGGTGCGCCATACCGATGGCGACCTCGTCGAGCTCGGCCTCGGCGGCGGCCTCACAGATCTCGTCGAGCAGCGGGATCGTGGTCTCGCCGCCCTCGAGGCTGAACCGCTTCTGGCCCACGAACTTGGTCTGCAGGAAGGTCTCGAAGGCCTCGGCCTGGTTGAGCTTCAGCAGGATCCGCAGCTGCTCTTCGCGGGCCGGCTTCACGTGCGGCTGCTCGACACGCTCCTGGATCCAGCGGCGCTGCTCGGGGTCCTGGATGTGCATGTACTCGATGCCGACCGTGCGGCAGTAGGAGTCACGAAGGATCCCGAGGATGTTGCGGAGCTTCATGAAGCGGGCGCCGGAGCCGAACTTGCCGGTGGCGAACTCCCGGTCGAGGTCCCACAGGGTGAGGCCGTGCGACTCGACCTCGAGGTCGGGGTGGCTGCGCTGCTGGTACTCCAGCGGGTCGGTGTCGGCCATGATGTGACCGCGCACCCGGTAGGCGTGGATCAGCTCGAGGATCCGGGCTTGCTTGCTGATCTCGTCGTCGTGGGACGTCGAGACGTCCTTGCTCCAGCGGATCGGCTCGTAGGGAATTCGCAGAGCACGGAAGATCTCGTCGTAGAAACCCTCCTGACCGAGCAGCAGGCCGTGGATCCGGCGCAGGAAGTCGCCGGACTGGGCACCCTGGATGACGCGGTGGTCGTACGTCGAGGTCAGCGTCATGACCTTGCTGACCGCGTTGCGCGTCAGGGTCTCCTCGGAGGCGCCCTGGTACTCCGGCGGGAAGTCCATCGCGCCGACACCGATGATCGTGCCCTGACCCTTCATCAGGCGCGGCACCGAGTGGTTCGTGCCGATCGTGCCCGGGTTGGTCAGGCTGATCGTGGTGCCCTGGAAGTCGGTCACCGCGAGCTTGTTGTTCCGCGCCTTGCGGACGATCTCTTCGTACGCGGTCCAGAAGGCCGCGAAGTCCATCGTCTCGGCGCGCTTGATCGACGGCACCAACAGCTGACGGGTGCCGTCGGGCTTCTGCATGTCGATCGCGAGGCCCAGGTTGATGTGCTTGGGCTGGATCAGGTTGGGCTTGCCGTCGATGACGTCGAAGCCGTTGTTCATCTCCGGCATCTGCTTGAGCGCCTTGACCAGCGCGTAGCCGATGAGGTGCGTGAAGGACACCTTGCCGCCGCGGGCGCGGGCGAGGTGGTTGTTGATCACCGTGCGGTTGTCGATGAGCAGCTTGACGGGTACCGAGCGGACGCTGGTCGCGGTGGGCACGGTGAGACTGATGTCCATGTTCTGGACGGTGCGCGCCGGTGCGCCACGCAGCACCGTCAGGTCCGGCTCGTCGCTGGTCTCGGCCTCGCCCGGCTCCGGCTCCTTGGGCACGGGGCTGCTTGTCCTGCTAGCTGGCTTGGCCGGTGCGGCGCTCTTCGGCGGTGAGCTGGAACCCTGCGCGGTGGCGGGTGCCTTCGGGGCGGCAGGCGCCTTCTGCTCGTCTGTTGCCTTCGGGGCGGGTGACTTCGGCGGGGCCTTCGGGGCGGGTGCCTTCTCCTCGGCAGGAGCGGACTGGCCGCTCGCCTGCGCGGCGCCGTTGTTCGCCGTCGACTCGCTCGTAGAGTCCTTGGGACTGTAGTGCTTGAAGAAGTCCCACCATGCCCTGTCTACGCTGTTGGGGTCCTGCTGGTACTGCTGGTACATCTCGTCCACGAGCCACTCGTTGGCTCCGAACGCCGACAAGGGGTTGTCGAGGGGGTTGTCCTGCGAAGACTCGGCCACGGCCTGAATCGCCTCTTCCGCTGCAATCTCTGTGGTGGGGTGTTCGGCTCCAAGGCTAGACCTTCGTGACAAGTTGTTGCAGCCGGGATCACCACTTGGCGCAGGGGTGTTGTCAGGCTCACGTCGAACCGACCACGATGGAAGTGAGGACGCACGTGATCTCACCGATTTCACGACCCGTACGGCGGGCAGTCGCAGGCCTCAGCTGCGCCGCTCTGCTGACCGGGATCGCGGGGTGCTCGAGCGACACCGACCGACCCGCCCCCACGCCGTCGCCCGATGCCTCCACCGGGGCCGCCTCGACCATCGACGCGAAGCCGGTGCCGATGGAGGTGAAGGTGACCCGGGTCTCCGGGACCCTGAAGAAGCCCAGGCAGGCAGCTCTCGAGCGTAAGGTCGGACGCACGATCGGCGCCTACTTCGCCGACGCCCACCTCGGTGGCAGCTATCCTCGCTCCAACTTCCGGTCGGCGTTCGCGACGTTCTCCGACGGCGCTGCCAGGAGGGCCCGCCAGGAGCTCGAGCTGCTCACCAATGCTGAGCTCGGCGTCTCGACCGAGACGGTGGTGCCCAGGCAGAAGAAGGCCCGGCTCGCGGTGCTCGCGCCCAGGAAGGTTGCCGCCGGGGTCACCGCGAGGATCCGTCTGGTCTACCTCGCAGAGCGTGGCGAGGCGGCGGACCAGCTGGTGACCGTGTTCGGTCGGCTGCTGCTGACTCCCCGGAAGTCGGGTCGCTGGCAGATCTTCGGGTACGACGTCTCCCGCACCACCCGTCCCGCTGAGAAGGGAGCATCACGATGAACCGGCTCGCATGGACCCGCAACCTCCGCCGGGTGCGACAGCTTGTGGTCCTCGGTGTCGTGCTCGCACTCACCGCGGTCGTCGTACCCCAGTCGTCGGTCCGCGACGCGCCGACCGCACTGGTCAAGGTGGAGTCGGCCAAGGGAGTCGACCACCAGCCGCACGTGATCTGGATCCTCGGTCTCGGGTCCGACGCGCGTCCGGGTCAGGCCGTGCTCCGCAGCCGCGCCGACGCGATCCAGCTGGTCGGTGTCAACACCAGGACCGGTGCCGCGACGGCGATCGGGATCCCGCGCGACTCCTACGTCAACATTCCCGGTCACGGCCGCAACAAGATCAACTCCTCGATGTTGTTCGGTGGCCCGCAGCTGATGGCGCGGTCGGTCGCGGGCATGGTGGGCATCCGGCCCGACTACGTGTTCACCACCGGGTTCGTGGGATTCCGGGGCATGATCTCCTCGATCGGCGGCGTGACCGTGCACTCGAAGTTCCGGTTCTTCGACGCCGTGATGCCCGGGGGTTACCACGTCGGCAAGAACAAGCTCAACGGCATGCAGGCCCTCATCTTCGGCCGGATCCGCAAGTCGTTCCCCCGTGGTGACTTCGACCGGTCCGCGAACCAGCAGCGGCTGCTCAAGGGCATCCTGCAGCGGGTGAAGTCCAACGCAGACCGGCAAGGGTTCATGGAACGGGCACTGCTCTCGGTCACCAGGAACATGAACACCAACCTGTCGCCGTCGGAGCTGTTCGTGCTGGCTCAGGCGCTCACCGAGCTGAAGCCCACGAAGTTCAGGGGCTGCGTGATCAACGGCGGCACCGGCTACGTGGGTGCGGCCAGCGTGGTCTTCCCGGACATCGGCCAGGCGCGCAGCATCGCGCGGCGTACCAAGAATGACGCAACGCTCAACGGTGGTTGCTGACCGAGCGTCGCACCACTGGTCTTCGGCTGTCCGGCAGAGCAGAGTGCTCAGTGGCGGCGGACCCTGATCTCGGCGTTGACAGGACTGTGAGCCGCGTCACTGATCGTAAGAGTGAAGCGCCCCCGGTAGGATTCGAACCTACGCTCCCGCCTCCGGAGGGCGGTGCTCTATCCCCTGAGCTACGGGGGCTCAACAGGTTGCGGCATGAGCGTACATGACTGACCGGCGTCATCCGATGGGGGAGTGGGCACATGAGCCAGCCAAGGGGGGAATCCGTCCTTCGCGCTCTGGTGGTCGACGACTCGTCCGTCATCCGCGACCTGATCTCGGTCAACCTACAGATGGAGGGCTTCGAGGTCACCACGGCGGGGGACGGGGACGCCGCGCTCGCGCTGGTCGAGACGACCCGGCCGGACGTGGTCACGCTGGACGTGATGATGCCCAAGCTCAACGGCTTCGAGACGGTGGCCCGGCTCCGCGACAACCCGGCCACCGCCCACATCCCCATCGTGATCGTGACCGGGCGCGCTCAGGCAAGTGACGTCGCCCGCGGCGCGGAGCTCGGGGTCGAGGCCTACCTGACCAAGCCGTTCGAGCCCGCGGAGCTGGTCGAGGTGGTCACCCGGCTCGCCCGCGGCGGACGCGCGAGGACCGACGACTGACCCCCCTCGCCGCGAGCATGCGCATCCGCGGACCGATATCGGGTGAACCGGTCATTGCCCCGCGGATACCCTTGACCGGTGACTCCTGAACAGCTCTCCGACACGATCGTCCATGCCCTGACCGCACTGACCGACGAGGGCGCTGTGACGCTGCCCGACGGGGTACCGGCGCAGGTGGTCGTGGAGCGCCCGAAGGTCAAGGAGCACGGTGACTACGCCACCAACGTGGCACTTCAGCTCGCCAAGAAGGCGGGGATGCCTCCGCGCGACTTCGCGGGTCTCCTCGCCGCGCGGCTCAACGACGCGGAGGGGATCGCCTCCGCCGAGATCGCCGGCCCGGGGTTCCTGAACATCCGGGTCGAGGCCGGGGCACAGGGTGCGCTGGCTGCGCATATCGTCGCGGCCGGTCCGACGTACGGTCACTCCGATGCCTTCAAGGGCGAGAGGATCAACCTCGAGTTCGTCTCGGCCAACCCCACTGGCCCGATCCACATCGGCGGTGTCCGCTGGGCGGCGGTCGGCGACGCGCTCGGACGGATCTTCAGCTTCACCGGCGCCGACGTCACCCGCGAGTACTACTTCAACGACCACGGCGCCCAGATCGACCGGTTCGCGAGGTCGCTGCTGGCCGTCGCGAAGGGCGAGCCGGTGCCCGAGGACGGGTACGGCGGCCAGTACATCGCCGACATCGCCAAGGACGTGCTCGCCAAGGAACCGAACGCGACGGACCTCCCCGAGGGGGAGGCGCAGGAGGTGTTCCGCAAGGTCGGCGTCGACCTGATGTTCGACGAGATCAAGCAGAGCCTGCACGAGTTCGGGGTCGACTTCGACGTCTACTTCCACGAGAACAACCTGCACGAGTCCGGCGCCGTCGAACGAGCGATCGCGCGGCTCACCGAGATGGGCAACACCTACGAGGCCGACGGCGCCCTGTGGCTGCGGACCGAGAAGTACGGCGACGACAAGGACCGGGTGATCATCCGGTCCGACGGTCGCGGCGCGTACATCTCCGGTGACCTCGCCTACTACCTGGACAAGCGGGAGCGCGGGTTCGACCGGTGCCTGATCATGCTCGGCGCCGACCACCACGGGTACGTCGGACGGCTGCATGCCATGTGTGCCGCGTTCGGCGACGAGCCGGGGGTGAACCTGGAGGTCCTGATCGGTCAGATGGTCAACCTGCTCCGCGACGGCCAGCCGCTGCGGATGTCGAAGCGGGCCGGCACCGTGATCACGATGGAGGACCTGGTCGGCGCGATCGGGGTGGACGCCTCGCGGTACGCCCTTGCCCGGTTCACGTCCGACACCACGATCGACCTGGACCTGGACCTGTGGGCGAAGCAGACCAGCGACAACCCGGTGTTCTACGTGCAGTACGCCCACGCCCGGCTGGCCTCCATCCTGCGCAACGCGAAGGACCTCGACCTGGCGCCCGCCGGGGACGACTTCGACCCCGCCCTGCTGTCGCACGAGAAGGAGGGGGACCTGCTGCGCGCGCTCGCCGAGTTCCCGCGGGTGGTGACCTCGGCCGCCCAGCTCCGCGAGCCGCACCGGGTGGCGCGCTACCTGGAGGACACCGCGTCCGCGTTCCACAAGTTCTACGACGTGTGCCGGGTACTCCCGCACGGTGACGAGGAGCCATCGGACCTGCACCGGGCACGGCTGCTGCTGATCGAGGCCACCAAGACCGTGTTCGGCACCGGCCTCACCCTGCTCGGCGTGTCCGCGCCCGAGCGGATGTGACGCGTCGATGCGTGCACACGAAGCCGGGGCGCTCCATGCCGACATCAACCACCGCGGCCCGTCGTGGCTGCCCGAGCCCCGCGACGTCAACGCGTTGGTTCCCCTCCTGTGGTCGTCGACCGCGCGGAAGAACGATGACGGAGCCCTGGAGGTAGGCGGGGTCGACCTACGCGAGCTGGTCGCCGAGCACGGCAGCCCGGCGTACGTCCTCGACGAAGCGGACCTCCGGGCCAGGGCGAAGGCGTTCGCGGACGCGTTCGCGGACTACGACGTCTACTACGCGGGCAAAGCATTCCTGTGTACGACGGTCGCGCGGTGGGTCGCCGAGGAGGGCCTCTGTCTCGATGTGTGCTCGGCCGGGGAGCTGACCGTCGCACTGCGTGCCGGTGTCGACCCGGCCCGGATCGGCTACCACGGCAACAACAAGTCCGCCGCCGAGCTGGAGCGCGCCGTCGTGGCCGGGGTCGGCAGGATCGTCGTGGACTCGTTCTGGGAGGTCGACCGCCTGGTCGCGATCACCGAACGGCTCGGCGCCACCGCGAACGTCATGGTCCGGGTGACCGCAGGCGTCGAGGCACACACCCACGAGTACATCGCCACCGCCCACGAGGACCAGAAGTTCGGCTTCTCGATCACCGCCGGCGACGCGTTCGAGGCGGTGCGCCGGGTGCAGGCGGCCACCGGGCTCGAGCTGCGCGGCCTGCACTCGCACATCGGCTCGCAGATCTTCGACACCTCGGGTTTCGAGGTGGCGGCCCGCCGGGTGCTCACGCTGCACGCGCGGGTCTCCGCGGAGCTCGGCGTGGACATGCCGGAGATGGACCTCGGCGGCGGGTTCGGCATCGCGTACACCACCCAGGACGACCCCGCCGACCCCGCACAGCTGGCCACCGAGATCACCAAGATCGTGGAGCACGAGTGCCGGGCGTTCGGCGTGGCCGTGCCGGCGCTGTCCATCGAGCCCGGCCGCGCGATCGTGGGTCCCTCGGTGTGCACCGTGTACGAGGTCGGCACCGTCAAGCAGGTGGCCCTCGACGCCGGTGCGGCGCGCACCTATGTCTCCGTCGACGGCGGGATGAGCGACAACATCCGGACCGCGTTGTACGACGCCGACTACAGCTGCACGATCGCGTCCCGGCACTCCGACGCGGCGCCGGTGCTCGGTCGGGTGGTCGGCAAGCACTGCGAGGCCGGTGACATCGTGGTCAAGGACGAGTTCGTGCCGGGCGACATCACTCCCGGTGACCTCCTCGCCGTTCCCGGGACCGGTGCCTACTGCCGTTCGATGGCCAGCAACTACAACCACGCGCTGCGTCCGCCCGTGGTGGCGGTTGCCGATGGTCGTGTGACGGTGCTCGTCCGCCGGGAGACCGAGGACGATCTCCTTCGCACCGACGTCGGGGCGTGACGTGCTCCCGTGTGCCAGCCCGCTGCCCGTCGTACCTGCATCTCAGCGTGCGGACGGCCGAACCCGAACCTGCGACCCTCGAGGGGATGTCCGAAGATGAATGTCATGGAAAGGTGCCCCAAGAGATGAGGTCAGCGTGCGCCCTCCGCTGAAGCTCGCCCTGCTCGGCTGCGGTTCGGTCGGCAGCCAGGTGGTCCGGCTCCTGCATGAGCAGGCCGACGACCTGACTGCCCGGATCGGTGCGCCGATCGAGCTGGTCGGCGTGGCCGTACGACGTCCCGAGCTGCAACGGGACGCCGAGGTTCCCGCGGGGCTGCTCACCGCTGACGCCGAGGGGCTCGTGACGTCCGGGGACATCGACCTCGTGATCGAGGTGATCGGCGGTATCGAGCCCGCGCGGACCCTGATCCTGAAGGCGCTCGAGCACGGCGCCTCGGTGGTCTCGGCCAACAAGGCCCTGCTCGCCGAGGACGGCACCACCCTGTTCGCGGCCGCGGAGAAGGCCGGTCGCGACCTCTACTACGAGGCCGCCGTGGCCGGGGCCATCCCGATCCTGCGTCCGCTGCGCGAGTCCCTCGCCGGCGACAAGGTCCGCCGCGTGCTGGGCATCGTGAACGGCACCACCAACTTCATCCTCGACAAGATGGACACCTCTGGCGCGGGCTTCACCGAGGCGCTCGAGGAAGCCCAGCAGCTCGGGTACGCCGAAGCCGACCCGACCGCCGACGTGGAGGGCTTCGACGCCGCCGCGAAGGCCGCGATTCTGGCCAGCCTGGCGTTCCACACCCGGGTCACCGCCGCCGACGTCTACCGGGAGGGGATCTCGGAGGTCACCGCCGCAGACGTCGCCTCGGCCCGGGAGATGAACAGCGTCGTCAAGCTGCTCGCTATCTGCGAGCTGACCGAGGGCGCCAACGGGCCCGCCGTCTCCTCACGAGTGCACCCGGCGATGATCCCGAGGTCGCATCCGCTGGCCAGTGTGCGCGAGGCCTACAACGCGGTGTTCGTGGAGAGCGACGCGGCAGGGCAGCTCATGTTCTACGGCCCCGGCGCCGGCGGCGCACCCACCGCCAGCGCGGTTCTCGGCGACCTGGTCACGGTCGCCCGCAACCGCCTCAACGACGTCCGTGGCCCCGGTGAGTCGGCGTACGCGCAGGCCGAGGTACTGCCGATGGGGGAGACCGAGACCCGTTACCACGTGGCGATCGACGTCGACGACAAGGCCGGTGTGCTTGCCCAGGTCGCGCACGCGTTCGCCGAGCACGATGTCTCCATCAAGACCGTGCGACAGGAGGGACGCGGCAACGACGCACAGCTCGTCGTGGTGTCGCACCGCGCCCTCGACTCGAGCCTGGCCGCGACCGTGGAGACCCTGCGCGGGATGGACGACGTCCACGATGTCTCGTCGATCATGCGGGTCGAAGGAGACGGCGAATGACCCACCAGTGGCGCGGGGTGATCGAGGAGTACCGCTCGCGGCTGAACATCCCCGAGGACACCCCGACCATCACCCTCCGTGAGGGCGGGACACCGCTGGTCGACAGCAGGTGGCTGTCGGAGCTGACCGGAGCCGAGGTGTGGCTCAAGGTCGAGGGGGACAACCCGACCGGGTCCTTCAAGGACCGCGGGATGACCGTCGCGCTGTCGGTGGCCGTGGGTCAGGGCGCCGAGGCCGTGGTGTGTGCCTCCACCGGCAACACGTCCGCGTCGATGGCCGCCTATGCCGCACGAGCCCGGGTCAAGCCACTGGTGCTGGTACCGCAGGGCAAGATCGCCGCCGGGAAGCTCGCCCAGGCCATCGTGCACGGCGCCCAGGTCATCATGGTCAAGGGGAACTTCGACGACTGCCTGCGGCTGTCTCGCGGCCTCGCCGAGGACTACCCGGTGGCCCTCGTGAACTCCGTGAACCCGATGCGGCTCGAGGGTCAGAAGACAGCGTCCTTCGAGATCGTCGACTTCCTCGGCGACGCCCCCGACGTGCACATCCTGCCGGTCGGCAACGCCGGCAACATCTCGGCGTACTGGAAGGGCTACGTCGAGTCCGAGAAAGCAGGGGAGAGCAGCCGCAAGCCGCAGATGCTCGGCTGGCAGGCAGCCGGCGCTGCCCCGCTCGTCGCCGGTGCGCCGGTCAGCGACCCCGAGACGGTCGCGTCCGCGATCCGGATCGGGAACCCCGCCTCCTGGCAGCTCGCCGTCGCCGCCCAGGAACAGTCCGGCGGCCGGTTCCAGGCGGTAACCGACGAGCAGATCCTTGCCGCGCAGCGCCGGCTCGCCTCCCAGGACGGGGTCTTCGTCGAACCCGCCTCGGCGGCAGGGGTGGCCGGCATGCTTAAGGACCTCGAGGCGGGCACGACGTTCGAGGGCAAGACGGTGGTGGTCACCGTGACCGGCCACGGCCTCAAGGACATCGACACCGCACTCTCGACGTTCACCGACATCGTCGACACGGTCATCGACGCCGACGTCGACAAGGCCGCCGAGGCAGCGGGACTGCGCTGACCATGCCCACCTTCGTGACCGGAGAGGTCGAGGTCTCCGTGCCCGCGACCAGCGCGAACCTCGGGCCCGGGTTCGACTCCCTCGGGCTGGCCCTCGACTTCCGGGATCGGGTCACTGCCCAGGTGACCGGCCCCCGTGGGATCGAGATCGTGGTGACCGGCGCCGGCGAGGGCGAGGTGCCTCTCGACGAGAACCACCTTGTCTACAAGGCGATGTGCGCGGCCCTCGACGAGATGGGATGCGATGTCCCGGGCATCCGGCTGCACTGCGAGAACCGGATACCGCACGGCCGCGGTCTCGGCTCCTCGTCTGCCGCCATCGTTGCCGGGATCTGCGCTGCTCGCGGGCTTGTCGCCGGAGGCTCGCTACTGATGGACGACGAGGCGGTGTTCTCGTTGGCGGCGCGGATCGAGGGACACCCGGACAACGTTGCGCCGGCCTTCTTCGGTGGGTTCACGATCGCCGGTTCGGTCGGCGAGCGCGCCTCGGCCACCGTCGTCTCGGTCGACCCGCGGGTGACGGTGGTCGTGTTCGTGCCCCCCGAGCCGGTCGAGACCAAGGTGGCGCGCGGCCTGTTGCCCGACGTCGTACCGCATGCGGATGCCGCCGCCAACGCCGGCCGCGCCGCCCTCCTGGTGGCCGCCCTGAGCCGACAGCCGGAGCTGCTGCTGGAAGCCACCGAGGACCGGCTGCACCAGGGCTACCGGGAACCGGCGATGCCGCAGACCCTCCGGTTCGTGCGCGCGCTGAGGGCGGACGGCGTGCCGGCCGTGGTGTCCGGAGCCGGGCCGACCGTGCTGGCGTTCTCGGCTGCCTCGAACCAGGACGCGATCAAGGCGCGGGTGCCAGACGGGTGGCAGGTCATGGCGCTGTCGATCGACCTGCACGGGGCCCGGGTCACCGTCGGCGAGTAACGTTTCGGCACCGATTCGGCCCTGGCAACCCGCACCGCGTCAACCCGATCAACCGCGTCATCCGAGACCCTCGCGGGGAGCATCGCACCGGAATAACGGTCGACCCGCCAGTGTTCTCAGGTTCGGCACTTGGATCAGCGACGATGGTGCTAGGCTTCAAATGCGCCAGTGGTCGAGGCAATACTCTGATCCAAAATTGGTGCACATTCTTCCTCGAACTCTCTGTCCGGACGTCCGCCGGCCCCTGGGGCTCGTGACGCCTGGATCCAGATGAAGAATCCACAATGAGCAAGGCCCCCGGCAGTGACCGGGTCGGCCTAGAACGTGGGAAGGACCTCACGTGACGGAAACAACCGAAGCCACCACACCAACCAAGCGCCGCTCCAGCGGCCTCAGCGGCATGCTGCTGCCTGAGCTCAAACAGGTGGCGAGCGGCCTGGGCATCAAGGGTGCCGGGGGCATGCGCAAGAGCCAGCTGGTCGATGCGATCAAGGCGGCCCAGTCCGGGAGCTCCGGTCCTGGCGACCAGCCGAGCGGGCGTTCCAGCAACCAGTCGGATGCTGCGCCCGCCGCCAGGACCGACAGCGACGCTGCCGAGAAGAAGCAGACCGAGCTCAAGGCGGCGTCCAAGAAGGACTCCGGCCAGGGTGACGAGCACGCGTCCGGCCCGGACCGCGGTACTTCCGAGGATCGTTCCGGTCGCTCGGACGACCGTTCCAGTGACCGGTCGGAGGGCCGCTCCGGTGGTGACCGCGACAACCGGGGTGACCGCGAGAACCGGAACCAGGGCGACCGCGGTGACCGTGGCGAGAATCAGAGCCAGGGCGACGACCGCGGCGAACAGCGCGGGGGAGACCGCGGTGTCGACCGCAACCGTGGTGACCGCGACAACCGTGGTGACCGCGACAGCCGTGACAGCCGGGGTGACAGGGGTGACCGTGGCGACAACCGAAACCAGGGTGGCGGCAACCAGAACCGCAACCAGGGCGGCGGCGGAGGCGGCAACCGTGGCTACGACGACGACCAGGGCGGTCGCCGCAACCGCCGTCGCCGGGGTCGCGACCGTGACCGCGGGGGGAGCGGCAACTTCCGCGACCGTGACCGCGCACCGCGCCGCGACGAGCCGGAGCCGCAGATCAGCGAGGACGACGTCCTTGTGCCCGCGGCCGGCATCCTCGACGTTCTCGACAACTACGCATTCGTCCGGACCAGCGGATACCTGCCCGGTCCCAACGACGTGTACGTCTCGTTGTCGATGGTCCGCAAGTACGGCCTCCGCAAGGGTGACGCGATCACCGGCACGGTCCGTCAGCCGGGCGAGAACGAGCGCAAGGAGAAGTTCAACCCACTGGTCCGGCTCGAGAGCGTCAACGGCGCCGACGTGGAGTCGGCCAAGAACCGGGTCGACTTCTCGAAGCTGACTCCGTTGTACGCCGCGGACCGGCTACGGCTCGAGACCGAGTCGAACATCCTGATCACCCGCGTCATCGACATCGTCGCGCCGATCGGCAAGGGCCAGCGTGGCCTCATCGTCTCCCCGCCGAAGGCCGGAAAGACGATGGTGCTGCAGGCGATCGCGAACGCGATCACCACCAACAACCCCGAGACCCACCTGATGGTCGTCCTGGTGGACGAGCGTCCGGAGGAGGTCACCGACATGCAGCGGACGGTGAAGGGTGAGGTCATCGCCTCGACCTTCGACCGGCCGGCAGACGACCACACGACTGTCGCCGAGCTCGCCATCGAGCGCGCGAAACGACTCGTCGAGCTCGGTCATGACGTGGTCGTCCTGCTTGACTCGATCACCAGGCTGGGACGCGCCTACAACCTGGCTGCCCCTGCCAGCGGCCGGATCCTGTCCGGTGGTGTCGACTCGTCCGCGTTGTACCCGCCGAAGAGGTTCTTCGGTGCGGCCCGGAACATCGAGGACGGCGGATCGCTGACCATCCTGGCCACGGCGCTGGTCGAGACCGGCTCCAAGATGGACGAGGTGATCTTCGAGGAGTTCAAGGGCACCGGAAACATGGAGCTCCGCCTGCGCCGAGAGTTCGCGGACAAGCGGATCTTCCCGGCGATCGACGTGGTCGCGTCCGGCACCCGCCGCGAGGAGCTCCTGATGAGCAAGGAGGAGATCTCCATCGTCTGGAAGCTTCGCCGGGTGCTCTCCGGGCTCGACGGTCAACAGGCCCTCGAGCTTCTCCTCGAACGCCTCAAGAAGTCACAGAGCAACGTTGAGTTCCTGATGCAGGTGCAGAAGACGATGCCGATAGCCGGGAACGGCAAGAACGAAGGCTGACGTCGGCTCGCGAAGGGCGACCTGAAGGGCCGGACCGGAAGCGGTCCGGCCCTTCACTGCTTGGTCCGAATGTCCTGTTCTGACTGGTTATCCTCAACTGCAGACAGGTACTCGCCGGGGTGCCGCCGATGCATCACCTAGGGGACATCATGGCCAGGATCGTCGTGGCCGACGACGACGCCGACATCCGCGATCTCGTCGCGTTCAAGCTCCAGCAGAGTGGTCACGAGATCATCCCGGTCGGTGATGGCGCCGCCGCCGTCGAGGCGTGTCAGGAGCACGTCCCGGACCTTGTCGTCCTGGACGTGATGATGCCCGGCATGAGCGGGCTCGACGCCTGTCGCGCACTCCGCCTGGACCCGGCACTGGCCAAGGTCCCGGTCATCTTGTTGACCGCTCGCGCACAGGAGGCCGACATCGAGCAGGGACTCAGCGCCGGCGCCGATGACTACGTCGTCAAACCGTTCAGCCCCCGGGAGCTTGCGTCTCGCGTTGCAGCAGCGCTGCAGCGAAGTGACTCGTGACGGAGCTCATTGCAGGGTTTCGGTGTCGGCGGCCCGGCGGCGGGAATATTCCGCAGGGCAGGGGTCTTGGCCAGACATGACCGACGCACCCTCCACGCCGGGCCAACAACTCGCACCTCCGGGTCCTGCCCGGACGCCGGCGGCCGGCAGGTCGACGGCGGCCGGCAGGTCGACGGCGAGCCCGACCGGCCGGCACTACGTGCAGCTGGTCCTGGTCCTCGGCACCCTGATCGCGCTGGGACCGCTCACGATCGACATGTACCTCCCGGCGTTCCCCAGTCTGGCCGAGGACCTCGCCACCTCGGAGTCCGCAGTCCAGCTGACCCTGACCGGGATGCTGGGCGGGCTGGCTGTCGGGCAGCTGGTGATCGGCCCGCTCTCCGACGCGTTCGGCAGGCGGGCACCGCTGCTGCTGGGGCTGAGCACGCATGCGGTCGCGTCGCTCGTCTGCGCCATCGCCCCCAACATCTATGTGCTGAGCGGCGTGCGCGTGGTCCAGGGTCTCGCCGGTGCGGCGATCTCCGTGGTTGCCATGGCCACCGTCCGCGATCTCTTCTCCGGCGTCGCCGTGGCCCGGATCATGTCGCGGCTGATGCTCGTGATCGGCCTCGCGCCGATCCTGGCCCCTTCCATCGGTGGGCTGATCCTGCAGTGGACGCAGTGGCGCGGGATCTTCGTGGTCCTGGCCGCCGCTGCGGTGCTCCTGATCGGCGTCGCCTTCGTCGGCCTCCGGGAGACGCTGCCACCGGAACGGCGCCGCGCAGCGGGTTTCGTCCCCACGCTGCAGACCTACCGCTCGCTGCTGCGGGACACCACGTTCGTGGCCCTCGTCGTGATGGGCGGGCTGGTCTTCTCGTCCCTGTTCGTCTACGTGTCCGGGGCGTCGTTCGTGCTGCAGGGCGTCTACGGGCTGAGCGAGCAGAGCTTCGGGCTGGTCTTCGGTGTGAACGCCCTCGCGCTGACCCTCTTCTCCCAGCTGAACCCGCTGCTCATCCGCAGGTTCGGCCCGACCAACGTGCTCACCGGAGCGATCCTGCTCTCGATCGTTGCCTCCGGCTGGATCGTGCTCGCGGGAGCAACCGGCGTCGGTGGCCTGGCCGGTGTCCTGGTGCCGCTCGGGCTCGTCCTCGGCGCGGCGGGCCTCGCCATGCCCAATACGCCGGCGCTGGCCCTGACCCGGCACGGTGAGGCCGCCGGGACCGCGGCTGCCCTGCTCGGCTGTGTCCAGTTCGGGATCGGCGCGGTCGTGGCTCCGGTCGTGGGGCTGATCGGGAGCGGCAGCGCGGTGCCCATGGGTGCGGTGATGATGGCGGTCACGGTGGGCGCGGCTGCGCTCATGTTCGGCGTCGTACGACGGGATGAAACCGTCACCTCGATGCGTTGAGATCCGGTGCAAGGACGACCAGGCCGTGAATTAACGCCACGGCCCGATTGTTTGGCAGACTAGGTGGCTGGTTCCGGTTCACGTCTGGGCGCACATGAGCGCTGCACGTCACAGACGACCCGGCGACTGAACCCCTCGAGAGGACAACCATGAAGAAGGACATCCACCCGGATTACGTGGAGACCGCGGTCACCTGCACCTGCGGCAACACGTTCACCACCCGGAGCACCCAGGCGAAGGGCAACATCCACGCCGATGTGTGCAACAACTGCCACCCGTTCTACACCGGCAAGCAGAAGATCCTCGACACCGGCGGCCGCGTCGCCCGCTTCGAGGCCCGCTACGCCAAGAAGGACGCTGCGAAGAAGTAGCTTCGAACGAGCGCCGGTCCCGCACTTCTGCGTGGGCCGGCGCTCTGTTTGTCCCATCGTGCAGGTTGCGTCGGTCGACCTGCAGCGACCGTCCCATCGATGAGGAGCTGGGGTCATGTTCGAAGCCGTTGACGGGTTGGTCGAGGAGCACGCCCAGCTCGAGCTGAGGCTCGCCGAGCCCGGCATCCACGCCGACCAACAGCTGGCGAAGCGGCTGAACCAGCGGTACGCCGAGCTCACCGCGATCGTCCGCACCTACCGGGAGTGGCAGCTGCTCGGGGACGACATCGGGGCAGCCAGAGAGCTGGCCCACGAGGACGAGAGCTTCGCGGCGGAGGCAGAGACCCTCGCCGAGCGCCGGCTGGTCGCCGAGGAGCGCCTGCGGCATCTGCTCGTCCCGCGCGACCCGGCGGACTCCAAGGACGCGATCCTCGAGATCAAGTCGGGCGAGGGTGGTGAGGAGTCGGCGTTGTTCGCCGGCGACCTGCTGCGGATGTACACCCGCTACGCCGAGCGCCGTGGCTGGAAGACCGAGTACCTCGATGCCAACGAGTCCGACCTGGGTGGCTACAAGTCGGTCACCGTCGCGGTGAAGGCCAAGGGCAGGCCTGAGCCGGGGGAGGCGCCGTACGCACTGCTGAAGTTCGAGGGCGGCGTGCACCGCGTCCAACGTGTGCCCGTCACCGAGAGCCAGGGGCGCGTGCACACGTCCGCGGCAGGTGTGCTGGTGATGCCGGAGGCCGAGCAGGTGGACGTGACCATCGAGGAGAAGGACCTGCGCATCGACGTGTTCCGGTCCTCGGGGCCCGGCGGGCAGAGCGTGAACACCACTGACTCGGCGGTGCGGATCACCCACGTGCCGACCGGGATCGTGGTCAGCTGCCAGAACGAGAAGAGCCAGCTGCAGAACCGCGAGCAGGCGATGCGCATCCTGCGGTCCCGGCTGCTTGTGGCGGCCCAGGAGGCCGCCGATGCGGAGGCCTCGGACGCCCGCAAGCTGCAGGTCCGCACGGTGGACCGTTCGGAGCGGATCCGGACCTACAACTTCCCGGAGAACCGGATCTCCGACCACCGAACCGGCTACAAGTCGCACAACCTCGACACCGTCCTCGACGGCGACCTCGAGGCCGTCGTCGAGTCCTGTGTCCAGGCGGATCTTGCGGCCCGGCTCGACTCTCTCGAGTCCGCGTGAGCCTGGTGTGCCGCACTTCCCTCGTCGGACCTGCACTTCCCACGGTGAGCTGGTCGTGGGGAGTGCAGGTCCACCAGGGCACCATGGGGAAGCTGTGACGCGGGCGCTGCTGCGGGAGGCGGCCGGCGTCCTCCACGCCGCCGGGGTGGCCAGCCCGGAGTTCGACGCGGCCGAGCTGCTCGCCCATGTGCTCGGCACGACCCGACCCAACCTGCCACTCGTCGACGCCGTCACGCCCGAGCAGCGGTCCGGGTTCACCGAGCTGGTGCGGCGACGCGCGCGCCGCGAACCCCTGCAGCACCTGACCGGCGTGGCCGCCTTCCGGCATGTCGAGCTCGCGGTGGGCCCCGGGGTGTTCGTGCCGCGGCCGGAGACGGAGCTGCTCGCGGGCTGGGGAGTGGACCGGGCACGCGCTGTCCTGGAGGCGGGGAGGACACCCGAAGTGGTCGACCTCTGCACAGGCTCCGGAGCGATGGCCCTCGCGATTGCGTCCGAGGTCCCTGACGCAACGGTGCATGCCGTGGAGCTGAGCGAGGACGCCGTCGCGTGGGCGGCACGCAACCTCGAGGGCGCGGACGTGGACCTGCGTCAGGGGGACATGGCCGACGCGTTCCCCGAGCTCGACGGACGAGTCGACGTAATCGTGTGCAACCCGCCGTACATCCCGCTCGAGGCCTACCTCTCGGTCGCGCCGGAGGCCCGTGACTTCGACCCGGCGCTCTCACTGTGGTCCGGTCAGGACGGGCTTGAGGCGATCCGGGTGCTCGAGCGGGTCGCCAGCCGCCTGCTGCGCCCGGGCGGTGTGCTCGGGGTCGAGCACGCCGACGTGCAGGGCGAGTCCGCGCCGGCGCTGTTCGCGGGCACGGGCCGCTGGAGCGACGTCCGGGACAACCCCGATCTGGCAGGTCGCTCCCGCTATGTCACCGCGCGACTGGCACGATGACCTGGTGAGCAACCGGTTTGAGATGGCCGACGAGTCAGCACGTGAGGCGGGGATCTCTGCCGCGGCACTCGCGGTCCAGCGCGGCGAGCTGGTCGTGCTCCCCACGGACACCGTGTACGGCGTCGGTGCCGACGCCTTCGACCCGGCTGCGGTACGACGACTGCTCGCCGCCAAGGGTCGCGGTCGCGAGATGCCGCCGCCGGTGCTCGTCTCGGCCGCGACCACCCTCGACGCGCTCGCGGTCGGGATCCCGTCCTATGCGCGCGCCCTGATCGACGAGCTCTGGCCGGGGCCGCTGACCCTGATCTGCAGGCAGCAGTCCTCGCTCCAGTGGGACCTGGGGGACACGCGAGGAACGGTCGCCATCCGTATGCCTGACCACGAGGTTGCGCTCGCGCTCCTCGCGCGCACCGGCCCCCTCGCGGTCAGCAGCGCCAACCGGACCGGGATGGAGGCGGCCACCGATGCCGCCCAGGCCGAGTCGATGCTGGGGGAGTCCGTGGAGGTGATCCTCGATGACGGTCCCTCTGCGGGACCGGTTCCCTCGACGATCGTGGATGCCACCGGCCCGAACCGTGGCCGGGTGCTCCGGCTCGGCGCGGTCTCCCTGGAACGCCTGAACGAGATCGTCACGCCCGTCGGCGCCGAGATCGTGGACGAGGGGTAGCCGACCGCTCGTGCGTGAGTACCTGACCGTCTTCCTGGTCTCCGCGACCGTCACCTACCTGCTGGGTGTGGTGGCGCGGGAGATCGCACTGCGCACCGGCGCGGTCGCCCGGGTGCGTGACCGTGACGTGCACGCCGTACCCATCCCGTACTTCGGCGGGCTGGCGATGCTGGCTGGGCTCGGCGCGGGTTACCTGGTGGCCACCCGGCTGCCGTTCCTGTCGCTGAGCGACGACAAGGTCTTCAGGGACGCGGGCGTCGTGCTCGTCGCCGGCGCGATGATCTGCGCCGTGGGTGTGCTCGACGACCTGCTCGAGCTCGACGCGATCATCAAGCTCGCCGGACAGGTGCTCGCCGCAGGGTTCCTCGTCCTCTTCGAGGTCCAGTACTACTCCTTCCAGGTGCCCGGCCAGGGGCAGTTCGTCCCGGACAGCGGCCAGGCTGCGCTGCTGAGCGTCGTGGTCGTGGTGGCGACCGTCAACGCGGTGAACTTCGTCGACGGCCTCGACGGGCTGGCCGCGGGCGTGGTCGGGATCGGCGCCGTGGCGTTCTTCGCGTTCTCCTACCAGCTCGCCGACGCGAACGGGGAGACGCTGGCGATCACGGCCGCCCTGCTCACCGCCGCCCTCGGCGGCGCCTGCCTCGGCTTCCTCCCGCACAACTTCTTCCCGGCCCGGCTGTTCATGGGCGACTCCGGCTCGATGCTGATCGGCCTCGTGCTGGCCGGGTCCGCGCTGACGCTGACCGGTCAGTTCGCCACTGTCAACCTCACCCGTGGCGCCGGGGGCGCAGAGGCCAGCCTGCTGCCCGCGCTGCTGCCGATCATCCTGCCGATCTCGATCCTGATCGTCCCGTTCGCGGACCTGGTGCTGGCCGTCGTACGACGGACGCGCGCCGGCCGCTCACCGTTCGCGGCGGACAAGGAACACCTGCACCACCGGCTGCTCGAGATCGGCCACTCGCACCGCCGCGCGGTGCTGATCATGTGGCTGTGGGCCGGGCTGATCGCATTCGGGGGAGTGCTGGCCAGCCTCTACGCCGGACGGGTGACCACCACGATCCTGGTGGTGTGGTTCGTCGGGACGGTCGCGGCGACGTTCTTCCTGCCGCGGTTGCAACGCCCCGGCGTCGGCGTGTAAGCAGGTCTGGTCAGGCTCGACCATTGGCGACCGGAAGGACCCTGATTTCCTCGCCAGCAGGACTTTGTGCTAGTTTTCACAAGCGTTCAGAAAGTCTTCTGAGAATGCCTTCGGAGGACCTGAACCCCGCCCCGCAGGAACCACAGGAACGGCCGCCGACATGACGACCGAACGGGCCACATCACTGGCCGGCTACAAGACCACTACGGTGGGTTCCGTGGTGCGCGGGACCGTGCTGGCGACGGCGACCGTCGGTCTCGCGGCGGTGCTTCTCGCGGCCCTCGTCTCCGGGTCGTCCGCCGTCCTGGGCGCGGTCATCGCGACCGCCATGGTCTGCGTCTTCTTCGCCTTCGGGGCCATGGTCCTCAACGTCGTTGCCACCCTCGCGCCCGCGGCTTCGCTGCTGATCGCGCTGCTCACCTACACGCTCAACGTCGTCCTCGTCGGACTGGTGTTCGTCGCCCTGAACGGTTCCGGTGCCCTGGACCGAAGCGTGGACGGCCAGTGGCTCGGGCGGCGTGGTGATCGCCTGCACGCTTGTCTGGCTGGCAACCCAGATCTTCTTCAGCGTCCGAGCCCGCCAGCCTCTCTACGACCTGCCTGCTCACGAAGAGGAGGCGAGTGTTCGATGACCACATTCGACTGCTATTGTCCGGGGCGCGATGACTCAGCAGAACCCAAGCTCTGCTCCCGACGACCACACCCCCGCAGGCGATCCCTGGCATGCGTTCGGGTACCTCGTCTCGGGTGTGGCGATCTACGGGTTCCTTGGCTGGCTCGCGGACCGGTGGCTCGGAACCTCGTTCCTGGTCGCTATCGGAATCTTGCTGGGTGCGGGATTCGGGCTGTACATGACGTTCGCCCGGTTCAACGGCCCGTCGGACCCGCAGTCGAAGCAGCAGGAGAAGAACTAGTGCAGGAGATGAAGTGAGCTTTACTCTGAGCGCCGTGGCTCCGCAGTCGGAGGAGGTCTTCACGCCTCCGGGTCCGGGGGACTTCGACCTGCCGCCGGTCGGCCCGGACAACACGTTCGAGTTCCTCGGCCAGACGATGTACGCCGGCGTCACCAAGCCGATGCTGCAGCTGGTCCTCTCCGCTGCCCTGGTCTTCTGGTTCTTCTACGCGGCCGTCCAAGCAGAGGGCGATGGTCCCGGGCAAGCTCCAGTACGCCGGCGAGGGTGCCTACGGCTTCGTCCGCAACAGCATGGGCCGTGACATCATCGGCAGCGCCGACTTCATGCGCTTCGTGCCCTACCTCGTCTCGCTGTTCTTCTTCATCGCGCTCAACAACATCTTCGCCACGATCCCCTTCATCCAGTTCCCGACGTTCTCCCGCTCGGGCATGGTCTACGGCCTCGCGCTGCTCAGCTGGGTGATCTACAACGCGGTGGGCATCAAGAAGCACGGCTTCGTCGGCTACCTCAAGCTGCAGACCGTTCCGGCCGGCATCAGGGGGCCGTTGCTGTTGCTGCTGGTGCCGCTGGAGGCGATGTCGAACCTGTTGGTCCGCCCGGTCACGCTGGCCCTGCGACTCTTTGCCAACATGCTCGCGGGACACCTGCTGCTGATCCTGTTCGCCCTCGGTGGTGAGTACCTCCTCCTCCACGGTGCGGCCCTCGTCAAGCCGGTCGGCATCATCGCGTGGGTGCTGTTCGTCGCGGTCGCGTTCCTCGAGATCCTGATCCAGTTCCTTCAGGCCTACGTCTTCGTCCTGCTCAACGCCATGTACATCTCCGGTGCTCTTGCAGAAGAGCACTGAGAGTCCAGATAAGAACGCACTGTAGAAACAACCGAAAGGAAGCTGCCGTGGAAGGCAACCTCAACATGATCGGCTACGGCCTCGCCGCGGTCGGCCCGGGTGTCGGTATCGGTCTCATCTTCGCCGCCTACATCAACGGTGTCGCCCGTCAGCCCGAGGCGCAGGGCCGCCTGCAGACGATCGCGATCCTGGGCTTCGCGCTCGCCGAGGCGCTCGCCATCATCGGTATCGCCCTCGCGTTCGTTCTCTAAGACAGACTGACGAAGGACCACGCATATGAACCCGATCCTCCTTGCGGCCGAGGAAGAGCACAAGCTCAACCCACTCGTCCCGCACCCGATCGAGATCGTCCTGTCGCTGGTCGTCTTCGCCCTGCTGTTCTTCGCGGTCAAGAAGTGGGTTGTCCCCAACTTCGAGAAGACGTTCGCGGAGCGGACGTCGGCGATCGAGGGTGGCCTCGCGGCCGCCGAGACCAAGCAGGCCGAGGCCGACGCGAAGCTGGCCGAGCTCAACCAGCAGCTGAGCGAAGCTCGACACGAGGCTGCCCGGATCCGCGAGGAGGCTCGCGAGCAGGGTGCAACCATCGTCGCCGAGATGCGCCAGCAGGCGCAGACCGAGGCGGCGCGCATCGTCGAGCACGCCCACACACAGATCGAGGCCGAGCGCCAGCAGGCGGTCACCTCGCTCCGTGCGGAGGTGGGCTCGCTTGCCACCTCCCTCGCCGGGCGCATCGTCGGTGAGTCGCTGGACGACGATGCTCGGCAGAGCCGCGTCGTCGAACGCTTTCTCGCCGACCTCGAGACCCAGCAGGCCGGGAACGGGGCGCGCTGATGCGTGGAGCTTCCGCTGACTCCCTCGCCGCGTTGACCGAGGCCCTCGGATCCACGGTCGCCGTGGGCGCTGACGCCTACCAGGTCGCGGACGACCTCTTCGCGGTCTCCGACATGCTGCGCCGGGAGCCCAGCGTGCGTCGGCTCGCGACCGACCAGTCGCTGGCCGCGGACGCGAAGGCAGGCTTCATCCGGCAGCTGCTCGGTGAGCAGGTCGCTGGCGCTTCGCTGGAGCTCGCGGCCACGGCGGTAGGACGTCGATGGGCCGCCACTCGTGACCTACCGGATGCTCTGGAGCAGCTGGGCGTCATCGCGGTGGTCCGGGCAGCAGACGGTGAAGGTCACGCGGACGCGCTCGAGGACGAGCTGTTCGGCTTCGGCCGGCTCGTCGCCGAGAACCCGGAGCTGCGGGACGCCCTCTCGGATCCCGCGCGCTCCATGAACGACAAGCGTGCGTTGCTGCGCAGCCTGCTGGAAGGGCGCGCCACCGCGGCCACCATCCGGCTGGCTGAGCAGTCGGTCGCCGGGAGCCACCGCACGGTGGCTGTCGCGGTCAACGAGTATCAGAAAGTCGCCGCGAACCACCGGAGCCGTCTCGTCGCCACCGTCCGGGTGGCACGCGAGCTCGGTGACGCGGACAAGCAGCGTCTGGAAGGTGCACTGTCGGGCCAGTACGGCCGGGAGGTGCACCTGAATGTCGTGGTCGACCCCGAGGTCATCGGTGGCATGAAGGTGGACATCGGTGACGACGTCATCGACGGCACCGTGGCCAGCCGACTAGACGATGCCCGACGCCGCCTGGCGGGCTGAGATCCTCAAGACGAAATCGAAACAGAGAGCAGGGACAAGAACATGACGGAGCTTTCGATCCGTCCGGAGGAGATCCGGGACGCGCTTCAGCGCTTCGTGTCGGACTACAAGCCCGACACGGCTAGCCGTGAAGAGGTCGGCCTCGTTGCCGAGGCCGGCGACGGCATCGCGCGGGTGTCCGGGCTTCCTTCGGCAATGGCCAACGAGCTTCTTGAGTTCGAGGACGGCACGCTCGGCATCGCACTGAACCTCGACACCCGCGAGATCGGTGTCGTGGTCCTCGGCGACTTCGCCGGTATCGAGGAGGGCCAGGCCGTCCGTCGTACCGGCGAGGTCCTCTCGGTGCCGGTCGGCGACGGGTTCCTGGGCCGCGTCGTCGACCCGCTGGGCACCCCCATCGACGGGCTCGGCGAGCTCGAGACCGAGGGGCGCCGCGCACTCGAGATCCAGGCACCCGGTGTGATGGTGCGCAAGTCGGTGCACGAGCCGCTGGCGACCGGCATCAAGGCGATCGACGCGATGACGCCGATCGGCCGAGGCCAGCGCCAGCTGATCATCGGTGACCGCGCGACCGGCAAGTCCACGATCGCGATCGACACGATCATCAACCAGAAGCAGAACTGGGACTCCGGCGACCCGTCGAAGCAGGTTCGCTGCATCTATGTCGCGATCGGCCAGAAGGGCTCGACCATCGCCGCCGTGCGTGGAGCCCTGGAAGAAGCCGGCGCGCTCGAGTACACCACGATCGTGGCGTCCCCGGCCTCCGACTCCGCCGGCTTCAAGTACCTTGCCCCGTACACCGGCTCGGCCATCGGCCAGCACTGGATGTACGCCGGCAAGCACGTCCTGATCGTGTTCGACGACCTCACCAAGCAGGCCGAGGCCTACCGTGCGGTGTCGCTGCTGCTGCGTCGCCCGCCGGGCCGCGAGGCCTACCCCGGCGACGTGTTCTACCTGCACAGCCGGCTGCTCGAGCGTTGCGCGAAGCTGTCGGACGAGATGGGCGCCGGTTCGATGACCGGGTTGCCGATGATCGAGACCAAGGCCAACGACGTCTCGGCGTACATCCCGACCAACGTCATCTCGATCACCGACGGGCAGATCTTCCTCCAGTCCGACCTGTTCGCCGCGAACCAGCGCCCAGCCATCGACGTCGGTATCTCGGTGTCGCGGGTGGGTGGTGCCGCGATGACCAAGGCGGTGAAGAAGGTCACTGGTTCGCTGAAGGTCGACCTTGCGCAGTTCCGCGCGATGGAGGCGTTCGCGATGTTCGCCTCCGACCTCGACGCGGCCTCGCGTCAGCAGCTCGACCGAGGTGCCCGGCTGATGGCCCTGCTCAGGCAGCCGCAGTACTCGCCGTACCCGGTGCCCGAGATGACCGCGTCCCTGTGGACCGGCACCACCGGCCGGCTCGACAAGGTGCCGACCGGGGATGTGCTGCGGTTCGAGAGCGAGTTCCTCGACTACCTGCGTCGCGAGCACGGCGGCATCCTGGACACGATCCGCGAGACGAACGACTTCTCCGATGACACCGCGCACGCTCTTGAGGGTGCCTACGACTCGTTCCTCGACCAGTTCGAGACCTCCGAAGGTGGCTCGATCAAGGCCGGTAAGGAAGAGCACGAGGCGCTCCCCGAGGACGAGCTCGAGCAGGAGCAGATCGTCAAGCAGAAGCGGGGCTGATCATGGTCGCCTCAGTGCGTGAGTTACGTGCACGGAGCAAGTCCGTCACGTCGATGAAGAAGATCACGCGCGCCATGGAGCTCATCGCTGCGTCCCGCATCATCAAGGCGCAGCAGCGGGCCCGGGCGGCCGCGCCGTACGCCCGCGAGCTGACGCGTGCGGTGTCGGCGGTGGCGACGTACTCCAACGTCGACCACCCGCTGACCACCGAGCCCGAGGAGTCCCGGCGTGCCGCGATCCTGGTCGTGACCAGCGACCGCGGCCTGGCCGGGGCCTACTCCTCCGGGGCTCTCAAGGAGGCCGAGCGCCTCGCGGAGAAGCTCAGGGCGGAGGGCAAGGAGGTCGACACCTACATCAGCGGCCGCAAGGGCGTTGCCTACTTCAAGTTCCGGCAGCGTCCGATCGTGCGGGAGTGGACCGGCTTCTCCGACCAGCCCACCTACGACGTGGCACGCGAGATCGGCGACACGCTGATCGCGGCGTTCCTGTCCGAGGAGGAGAAGGCCTCCGAGGAACGCGGTGCGGGAGTCGACGAGGTGCACGTGGTCTACACGCGGTTCCGCTCCATGCTGGTGCAGGAGCCGACCGCGGTCCGCCTGCTTCCGCTTGAGGTCGTCGAGGGCGAGGAGCGGCCGAGCGAGAGCGAGGTGCTTCCGCTCTACGAGTTCGAGCCGAACGCGTCGGAGGTTCTCGACGGGCTGCTGCCGAGGTACGTGCAGAGCAGGATCTACTTCGCGTTGCTCCAGGCAGCGGCCTCCGAGCTCGCGGCGCGTCAGCGAGCGATGAAGGCGGCGACCGACAACGCCGAAGAGCTCATCAGGAAGTACACCCGAATGGCCAACCAGGCCCGTCAGGCCGGTATCACCCAAGAAATCAGCGAGATCGTCGGTGGCGTGAATGCGCTCGCCGATGCGACTGCCGGGAGTGAGTGAAAGAACTATGACTGCCACTGTTGAAGAAACCAAGGAAACCGGCGGCTCGGCTGGTGGGGTGGGCCGGATCGCACGGGTCATCGGGCCCGTCGTCGACATCGAGTTCCCCTCGGACGCGATGCCCGAGATGTACAACATGCTCAAGACCGAGCTCGAGCTGAGCGGCGAGGCCAAGACGATCACGCTCGAGGTTTCACAGCACATCGGTGACGGCATGGTCCGCGCCATCTCGATGCAGCCGACCGACGGGCTGGTCCGCGGCGCACAGGTGCGCGACACCGGCGGCCCGATCAGCGTGCCCGTCGGCAACGCCACCCTGGGACACGTGTTCAACACCCTCGGTGACTGCCTGAACCTCAAGGATGGCGAGACGCTCGAGGTCGAGGAGCGGTGGGGCATCCACCGCAAGGCGCCGGCGTTCGACCAGCTCGAGTCCAAGACCGAGATGTTCGAGACCGGCATCAAGGTCATCGACCTGCTCACGCCGTACGTCCAGGGTGGAAAGATCGGCCTGTTCGGTGGCGCCGGTGTCGGCAAGACGGTGCTGATCCAGGAAATGATCGCCCGTGTCGCGAAGGACCACGGCGGTGTGTCGGTGTTCGCCGGTGTCGGCGAGCGCACCCGTGAGGGCAACGACCTCATCGTGGAGATGGAAGAGGCCGGCGTCATCGGCCAGACCGCGCTCGTGTTCGGTCAGATGGACGAGCCGCCGGGCACCCGCCTCCGCGTCGCGCTCTCGGCGCTGACGATGGCGGAGTACTTCCGCGACGTGCAGAAGCAGGACGTGCTGCTGTTCATCGACAACATCTTCCGGTTCACCCAGGCCGGTTCGGAGGTCTCGACCCTGCTGGGCCGGATGCCTTCGGCGGTGGGTTACCAGCCGAACCTCGCCGACGAGATGGGCACGCTCCAGGAGCGGATCACCTCGACTCGTGGTCACTCGATCACCTCGATGCAGGCGATCTACGTGCCGGCTGACGACTACACCGACCCGGCCCCGGCCACCACGTTCGCGCACCTCGACGCGACGACCGAGCTCAACCGTGAGATCGCCTCGATGGGTATCTACCCCGCCGTGGACCCGCTCACCTCGACCTCGCGAATCCTCGACCCGCGCTACATCGGTGAGGACCACTACAACACCGCGGTCCGCATCAAGCAGATCCTGCAGCGCAACAAGGAGCTGCAGGACATCATCGCGATCCTCGGTGTCGACGAGCTCTCCGAAGAGGACAAGATCGTCGTGTCCCGCGCTCGCCGCATCCAGCGGTTCCTGTCGCAGAACACCTACGTCGCCAAGCAGTTCACCGGCATCGAGGGCTCGACGGTTCCGATCGCGGACACCATCGAGGCGTTCACGAAGATCGCGGACGGCGACTACGACCACGTCGCCGAGCAGGCGTTCTTCATGTGCGGCGGTCTCGACGACGTCGAGAAGAAGTGGGCCGACATCCAGAAGAGCCTCTGAGGCTCTCACCCAGACGGGCTGCGCCCCGCGGCTGCCATCCGGCTCCGCGGGGCCCGCTCACCAGATCTAACGAGACGTAAGGAGTCCGCGTGAGTGACGACCTGCTCCAGGTTGAACTGGTTGCGGCCGACCGGCTGGTGTGGTCCGGCGAGGCCACGATGGTCATCGCCCGCACCACCGAGGGCGACGTCGGCATCCTGCCCAACCACGCGCCGATGCTCTCGCTCATGGTCGACGGGATCGTCGACGTGACCACGGCGGACAACGAGACGTGGATCGCCGCGGTCGACGCCGGGTTCCTGTCCGTCGCCAACAACCGCATCTCGGTCCTCGCCGAGCACGCCGAGATGTCGCACGAGATCGACCTCGAGAAGGCGCGTGCCGACCTCGAGCGCGCCAAGAACGCCGGCGAGGACGACGAGGCGGCACAGGAAGCGGTACGCCGCGCCGAGGCTCGCATCCGGGCCGCCGAAAAGGCATCCTGATCCCAAGCAACTCTTCAGAAAAGAGGGATAGATGCCGCTGTGGCAGTGGCTGGTCGACTCAGCCGGTGTCTTGCTGCTTCTTGTCCTGCTCTACGGGCTCGCCCTTGTCATCCGCCGCCGGTGGATCTCCCGCCATGGCGGCACCTTCGAGTTCAGCGTCCGCGTCCGGTCCAACAAGGCCGGGCGCGGTTGGCTTCTCGGGGTCGCCCGCTACTCGGGTGACCGGCTCGAGTGGTTCCGGATCTTCTCGCTCGCGCCCCGGCCCAAGCTCACCTTCCAGCGCTCGGAGCTCGAGTACGTCGGACGTCGCGACGCCGTGGGCGCGGAGGCGTACTCCCTCTACTCGGGCCACATCATCGTCTCCTGCGAGACGCCGGCCGGTCCGCTCGAGGTCGCGATGAGCCCGGGCGCCCTGACCGGCTTCCTGGCCTGGCTCGAGGCCGCCCCGCCGGGCCAGCGTCTCCGTCGCCGCTGACCCGCGTCCAGGCCCTCCACCGCCCCTCGGTTCACCAAGGCACCATGTTGAAGCCTCGCCTCCCACGATGAGCTCACCATGGGAAGTGGGTGTTCGTCGTGGTGCCTTGGTGAAGCTGATGCGCAGGGTCAGCGGTCGCCGCCGGGCGTCCAGAGCACGTCGCCGTTCTCCCGGTTCGCATGACGGGCGAGGATGAACAGCAGGTCGGACAACCGGTTGAGGTACTTGATCGCGAGGATGTTCATGGTCTCGCCGTGCTCCTCGTAGGCCGACCAGGCGGCGCGTTCCGCGCGACGGGTGACGGTCCGGGCGACGTGGAGCAGGGCCGCGCCCGTCGTACCCCCGTTGAGGATGAACGAGCGCAGGTTCTCGAGGTCTTCGTTGTACCGGTCGCACCAGCCCTCGAGCCGGTCGATGTAGTCCTGCTCGATGCGCAGGGGCGGGAACTCGGGGTTCTCGACGATCGGGGTGCAGAAGTCCGCGCCGACGTCGAACATGTCGTTCTGGATCGTGGTCAGCACCTTGACGACGTCGCCCTCGAGGTCGCCGAGCGCGACCGCGACCCCTATCGCGGCGTTCGCCTCGTCGACGTCGGCGTAGGCATGGAGCCGGCGGTCGTTCTTCGACGTCTTGCTCATGTCGCCCAGGCGCGTCTGCCCCTCGTCGCCGGTGCGGGTGTAGATGCGGGTGAGGTTGACCATGCAGCCAACAGTAGATGTACGGCGGCGCCCCGGGCAGCCCTGCCACGGTGGGATATGTCGCACAGGCCCTACGATCGTGGGGATGCACGCATTCCGGGTTCGGTCACAGGGGCCGCTGGCGCAGCCGCTGAACGGCACTGTGCATGTCGGCGGCGCGAAGAACAGCGCACTCAAGCTGATGGCGGCCGCGCTGCTCGCCCCGGGGCGCTCGGTGATCACCAACGTCCCCGACATCCTCGACGTCGAGGTGATGGCCCGGCTCCTGGAGCGGCTCGGCTGCGTGGTGCAGGTCGCACATCCCGAGACCGAGGAACCCGGTGTCGCGGCGTTGGGCCGGAACCTCAGCGGCACGGTCACCATCGACGTGCCCGAGCAGCTCGAGCACGAGGCGCCCTACGACCTGGTCCGCCGGCTGCGCGCGTCCATCAGCGTGCTGGGTCCGCTGGTCGCGCGCTGCGGCAGGGCGAAGGTGGCGCTTCCCGGTGGCGACAACATCGGGTCCCGCGGTCTGGACATGCACATTCGAGGGCTGGAGGGGCTCGGTGCCACGGTGCGTATCGAGCACGGGTTCGTCGTCGCGGAGGTGGCGGGGCGGCTCCGGGGATCCAACCTGTGGCTGGACTTCCCGAGTGTCGGGGCGACCGAGAACCTGGTGATGGCGGCCGTGCTGACGCCCGGGACGACGCTGATCGACAACGTGGCCAGGGAGCCGGAGATCATCGACCTGTGCCAGATGCTGGCCGACATGGGGGCGCGGATCGACGGGATCTCGACGTCGACGCTGACCGTGCACGGTGTCGACCGTCTGCAGCCGGTGACCCATGCCACGGTCACCGACCGGATCGTCGCCGGCACCTGGGCCTTCGCGGCCGCGATCGCCGGCGGTGACCTGACCGTTGCCGGTGGGCGGGCGCACCACCTCGACATCGTCCTCGACAAGATGGCCAGCACCGGGGCAGGTGTCCACGCCGAGGACGACCACTTCCGGGTCACGGTGGACAAGCGGCTCGGGTCGTTCGACGTCGTGACGCTTCCCTATCCCGGTTTCCCGACCGACCTGCAGCCGTTCGCGATGGCGCTGGCGGCGGTGAGCGAGGGGACCGCGATGATCACCGAGAACGTGTTCGAGGCGCGGTTCATGTTCGCGCAGGAGCTGGCCCGGCTCGGTGCGGACCTCCGCACGGACGGCCACCACGCCGTCGTACGCGGGAAGCCTGAGCTGTCCGGGGCGCCGGTGGTCGCGCACGACATCCGCGCTGGGGCCGCGCTGGTCCTCGCCGGTCTTGCCGCGGAGGGCATCACCACCGTTGCCGAGTCCCACCACATCGACCGGGGGTACCCACGTTTCGTCGAGGTGCTTCAGGGACTCGGCGTCGACATCCGCCGGGTGCAGATCGACGACATCTTCCGCTGATCGATCTGGACCGCACCCGCGGAGCGACGTACCGCTACGTCCCGAGATGGGTGGTCACGCCGGAAATGCGACACACCCGTTACATAAACGGAGCAACCATTCCTTTGTGTCGTGCGTCATAGTTGGGTAAGGGCGGCACGGGGGCCGCCCGCCTGGACCTGGGAGTGGTATGGAGATCACCACGAACGGCGCGACGCTGTTTCTGGCCGGACGGTTCGACGTCCGCTCGACAAGCATGGTGCGCGAAGCCCTCTACGAACACATCGACGAACACCGCGGCAACATCGTGGTCGACCTGTCGAAGGTCGAGTCGATCGACGCCACGGCACTCAAGGTGCTCGCCGTGGCCACCAGGAACATCGAGCGCGACGGCCGGCAGCTGGTCCTTCGCGGATGCAGCCCGACGTTGCGACGGGTGATCGCCTTCACCCGGCTGCGCCGCCTGGTCCAGGTCGAGCGCGGAGCGATCACCGCCTGACCCGTCGGGTCCGCAGGCCGCTGTGACCTACTTGGCACGTGGGACAGTTCACATGCCGGTTACCGAGCGGTTCGCTTCGCCGTAGTCTCGCCTGTTATGAGCGAACAGGACCGAGGTGCCGCACCGACCGACAGGCCCAGCGAGAAGGACATGCCCTGGGTGATGCGGACCTACGCGGGGCACAGCTCGGCGTCGGAGTCCAACGCGTTGTACCGCCGGAACCTCTCCAAGGGGCAGACCGGCCTCTCGGTCGCCTTCGACCTGCCTACCCAGACCGGCTATGACCCCGACTCGGCGCTAGCCCGCGGCGAGGTCGGCAAGGTCGGTGTGCCGGTCCCGCACCTGGGGGAGATGAGGCGGCTGTTCGAGGACATCCCGCTCACCGAGATGAACACCTCGATGACCATCAACGCCACCGCGATGTGGCTGCTGGCGCTCTACCAGGTGGTCGCCGAGGAGCAGGCGGTCTCGACCGGCGGAGGAGAGGTGGACTTCGAGGAGGTGCACGGCAGGCTGGCCGGCACCACCCAGAACGACATCATCAAGGAGTACCTCTCCCGGGGCACGTACGTGTTCCCGCCCGAGCACTCGCTGCGGCTGACCAGCGACCTGATCACCTACACGGTCAACCACATCCCGAAGTGGAACCCGATCAACATCTGCAGCTACCACCTGCAGGAGGCCGGTGCGACGCCTACCCAGGAGCTGGCCTACGCACTGTGCACCGCGATCGCTGTCCTCGACGCGGTCCGTGACTCGGGCCAGGTCGCGGCCGACGACTTCGAGAAGGTCGTGGGCCGGATCTCCTTCTTCGTCAACGCCGGGGTGCGGTTCGTCGAGGAGACGTGCAAGATGCGCGCCTTCGTGCAGCTGTGGGACGAGATCACCCGGGAGCGCTACAGGGTGACCGACGAGAAGATGCGCCGGTTCCGGTACGGCGTGCAGGTGAACTCGCTCGGGCTGACCGAGGCGCAACCTGAGAACAACGTGCAGCGGATCGTGCTCGAGATGCTCGGTGTCACCCTGTCGAAGAACGCCCGCGCACGCGCCGTACAGCTTCCCGCGTGGAACGAGGCGCTCGGTCTGCCGAGGCCCTGGGACCAACAGTGGTCCCTACGTCTCCAGCAGGTCCTGGCGTTCGAGTCCGACCTGCTGGAGTACGACGACATCTTCGAAGGGTCGACCGTCATCGAGGCCAAGGTCAACGACCTGGTGGCCGCCGCGCGCGCCGAGATGAACCGGGTCCAGGCGATGGGGGGCGCGATCGCCGCCGTCGAGTCCGGCTACATGAAGCAGGCGCTCGTCTCGTCGCACGCCGCCCGCCGGGCCCGGATCGAGGCAGGCGAGGAGAAGGTGGTCGGGGTGAACTGTTTCGAGTCCACCGAGCCGTCGCCGCTGACCGCCGACCTGGACGCGGCCATCCAGTCCGCCGACCCGGAGGCGGAGCGGTCCGCGGTCGCCGGCCTCGAGAAGTGGCGCGAGCAGCGCGACGGGACGGGTGTGCAGCAGGCGCTCGAGAAGCTGACCGAGGACGCCAAGTCCGGTGCGAACCTGATGGGGGCCACGCTGGCCGCCGCCCGGGCAGGGGCCACCACTGGCGAGTGGGCGGGCGCGCTGCGCGAGGTGTTCGGGGAGTTCCGCGCACCGACCGGCGTGTCCGGTGCGGTGGGCGTCGCAGAGGCGGGCGCCGAGCTGGCCGCGGTCCGCGAAGACGTACGACGGACGGGCGAGGAGCTCGGCGGGCGGCTGCGGCTGCTCGTGGGAAAGCCCGGACTCGACGGCCACTCGAACGGCGCCGAGCAGGTTGCCGTGCGTGCCCGCGACGCCGGCTTCGAGGTGGTCTACCAGGGGATTCGGCTCACGCCCGAGCAGATCGTCGCGGCGGCGGTCGCCGAGGACGTGCACTGCGTCGGTCTGTCGATCCTGTCCGGCTCGCACATGGAGCTCGTCCCCGCGGTCCTCGACGGGATGCGCGAGCAAGGCATGGGCGACGTGCCGGTGATCGTCGGCGGGATCATCCCGTCCGGCGACGCGGCCCGGCTCCGGGAGCTGGGCGTGGCGGCGGTGTTCACGCCCAAGGACTTCGGCCTCACCGAGATCATGGGTGGCATCGTCGACGCGATCCGGAAGGCGAACGATCTGGGCTGACCGGCTCAGGTTCGCCGCCCTCGCCTGGAATAGGAAGCGGCTCGCGGGGTATTTCCTCGGTGCCCGACCCACACTTCGCCAGGAGCCGCCATGTCCACCGACGCCATCGTTCATCTGAAGAACGACCACAAGGAGATCCGCAGGCTGTTCAACGAGTTCGAGAAGGCCGGCGACCGGGCCTACGCGACGAAGGGAAAGATCGTCGACAAGATCCTCCGCCTGCTCACGGTGCACACCTACATCGAGAACGAGGTGATGTACCCGCGGGTCCGTGAGCTGCTCCCCGACCTCGAGGACGACGTGCTCGAGTCCTACGAGGAGCACCATGTCGCCGATGTGCTGGTGATGGAGCTGGCCGCCATGAAGCCTGACGCCGAGCGCTTCACCGCCAAGACGATGGTGCTGATCGAGAACGTCCGGCACCACATCGAGGAGGAGGAGAAGGACTGGTTCCCCAAGGTCCGCGAAGGTCTGGGACGCAAGACCCTGCAGGAGCTCGGCGCGGAGATGATCGAGGTCCGCAAGAAGGCGCCGTACGAGCCGGTGCAGCCGAGTGCGATGAAGAAGGCGGTCGACGCGGTCATCTCCTAGCTCCCGGCCACGGCCATCGGTCGGGGTCGCCGGGCACAATGGGGACATGAGTGACCTCCAGTGCGCCGCCCGACTGCTGATCGCCCGGCACGGTGAGGCCGAGTACGACACCGAGCTGCTCAGCGACGCCGGTGGCAGCCTGTCGCTCACCGGGCGGAAGCAGGCGCGCGACCTGGCCGACTCGTTGCAGGACGCTCGGGTGTCGGTGATCTACTGCAGCGGCATGGCGCGGGCCGTGCAGACCGCGGAGATCGTCGCGGCGCAGCTCGGCGTCGTCGTCCGGGTCCGCGACAGCCTGCGCGAGTGGTCGGTGGGGGAGTACGCCGGGCAGGAGTACGTCGAGGGGATGTACGACGACGTGCTGGTCGCGTGGGACGACGGTGACCATGACGCACGGGTCCCCGGAGGTGAGTCCGGCAACGAGATCCGGCAGCGGGTGTGCGAGGAGCTCGAGGCCATCGTGGACCTTCACCGGGGGGAGACAATCCTCGTCGTCTCCCATGGTGGTGCCATCCGGGTCGCGGTACCACGGCTCGTCCGGAACGTGCCCGACAACTACGGGACCGCGCACGAGGTCGAGAACTGCGCGGTGGTCGAGGTGGACGCCGACAACGACGGGTGGGTGCTCCGTTCCTGGGCCGGGACCTCCCTCTGAGCACCAGCAGCCCTGACCGACTCGACCTGGTCACCCGGCGGAGTGGCACCTTTCCGGATTCGCCCTGAACGCGATCGCCGCGCGCGTACCGTGAGCAGATGGATCGGAGGATTCGCGCGGTCGGTGTCGGGGTCGTCGCCGCGCTGGCGCTGATGGCGGTCGCGGCGCTGACCATCGCTGACGAGCAGCCGGAGACATCGCCCGAGCCAGGCCCGTCGCCCGCGTCGACCCCGAGCTCTCCATCCCTGTCTCCGTCCCCGTCCGAACCGCGCGGGCCTGCCTTACTGCTCCCCAACATGCGCAGCCTCGGCGCCGGAGACCTGCAGATCGAGGTCATCGGGAACAGCCGGCTGCTCCGGTTCTCGGCCTCGCTGGCCAACATGGGGCCCGGGCCGCTGCTGCTGCGGCCGACCGACGGTGCCGTCTGTCCTCCCGGTCAGCACCCTGCTGACCAGCTTCTCCATCGAGACCGGAACACCGACGGCACCTACCAGCGGCAACGAGACCGGGTGGCGAAGCGCCGGCATGCCGGCTGCATGCTCAAGCACCCGGACCACGACCATTGGCATTTCGACGCGATGGCCCGCTATGCGCTGCGGCGCGCGGGAAGCACCGAGCCGCTTGCCGCACGGAACAAGGTCAGCTTCTGTCTTCGCGACAACATACGGGTACGCAACCAGCCGGTCGTGGTGCGGCGCGAACACTTCGGCGAGTGCAGTCGCAACAAGCGACAGGGGATCTCACCGGGCTGGATCGACATCTACACCGCCGACCTGAGTGGCCAGACACTGAGGCTGCCGGCCGGTCTGAACCGGCAGCTGCTCTGCCTCGACCTCGAGGCCGACCCACGCGACCGGCTGGTCGAGACCGACGAGACCGACAACGCCACGACGGTGGCACTCCGGATCAACGGGCGCGACGTACGACGGGTGCCCTCGGCGCTCTGCAGATAGCCGGTGTCAGTCGGCGGCCGGGAGGTCGCGGTCGCTCGTGGGCAGAACGCCTCACGTTGACCTGCGTCGCGAAGCTTCCGGCACGCGCCGACAACGTCTCGCAGGCGCGCATGAACCTGCTCAGCTGCACCGTCCTGTGGTCGCCGGCGGGCGAACGCGAACGAGTAGACGAGCGTCTTGCGGTGCTGGTGGCGGACCTGGCGCCGCCCGTTGCCACGAGGAGCAGCGCGACCAGGCCGACGAGCAGGCGTCTGCCCATCACCGGGTCACCACTGCGGCGCGAGCAGCGTCATACGACGTCCCACCATCGGGGCCAGCGGAGCGGAGTCGTCCTCCGTCGACGGCTCGGAGGGGCTGTCGAACCAGTTGCAGCCCGGGGGGTGGCGCCAGACCGGGTCACGGCGGGGATCGGGCTCGGACCTCAACGCGAACAACACCGGGTTCAAGCCCACCCGCTACGCGAGTTGAACTCCGCCTGCTGGACGGTGAAGTTTCGGAAGTACACCTCGCCAGCGCGGTCCGCCCGGATCGCGTACAGCCTGGCGAGGCCGCAACTCATCTGGTCGGCGTAGGACAGCGCGATCGGACCGGTGTCGTCGGTGCCGGTGTCGGGGAGGTGAGACTCCCGATGTACTCCGAGGTGTCGAGCGGGTTGTCCGAGGAGCTCTTCAGACTCGCGCAGTACTTCGACCGCTCGGCGTTGGCCCACCTGCGCCCGGTGTAGTAGCCGGGAAGGACGTAGACCGAGGTTTCGCGGCGCATCGTCGTGATCGCCCGGGCGTTGTCGGCTGTGCGGACCACCCGATGCCGCGGGTTGTCGAGTCCGAGGAAGACCGGTCGATCGCCACTGCCGTCAGGGAAGACCGCCGGCCGCTCCTCATGGGCCGAATCCGGGCCGGCGAAGCCGAGTCCGGGAGGTTACGGATCGGCCTTTCTTCCCCGGATAGGCTCGTGGCGCAGGTTGCCGCCCGGTCAAACGGTCGGGCCAGGAGGGAGGACCGTGCGGGCAGGGATTGTGGTCGCGGCGCTGTTGCTCGCGGCCGGATGCGCGGACACCGCAGCACCTGCGGCCGCGCCGTCAAGGACACCTTCTGCCCTGGGCGGTGAGATGGGCGCCGAGGCGAAGCCGCCATCCCGGAAGATGACCAGGGTCGAGCGGACGATCGCTGCCGACCTGTCGAGCCGGCTGAGCGAGCAGGAGCTGTCCGTCAGCCACCTCGACTGCCCGGACTTCGACGATGCGCAGAAGCCCGAGAAGGTGACCTGCCAGGGGTACGTCGACGGAGTGGTCGCCGGCGTCAGTGTCACGCTGTGGGGTCCGCCCGCCAACCTGCAGTACGACGCCAGGCTGGACAGGGGCATCCTTGCCACCGCGAACCTGGTGCGTCGCCTCGCCGTGGAGGGCTACCACCAGATCGACTGCGGCCACCGTTCCGCCTACCGGAGCATCGTCGGTGACCAGATCATCTGCGCCGTCACCAAGAACGACCGGCAGAAGTACGTCGTCGCCACCGTCACCACGAACAGCGGTGAGGTCGAGATCAGCGACTACTAGCCGTCGGATCGGGCAGACTCAGTCCATGGCCAGGGTGATCGTGATCGGTGCGGGCGTCATCGGGATGTCCTGCGCGGTGCGGCTGCTCGAGGACGGCCACCACGTCGACGTACTCGCTCGGGACCTGCCGTTGGAGACGACGTCGTCGGTCGCCGCAGCCATCTGGTACCCCTACCGCGCCTTCCCGTTCGAACGGGTCACCGGATGGTCCGCGGCCGCCTACGAGGAGTTCGCCCGGCTCGCAACAGACGAGCCCGACACCGGCATCCGGATGCTCGAGGGCACCGAGCTGCACCGGGCACCCGCTGCCGACCCGTGGTGGATGAGCGCGCTACCGGGACTGACCCGGGTTACCGCGATGGGGCCGCCGTACGTCGACGGCTGGACGTTCACCACGCCGGTGATCGAGATGCCGACCTACCTGCGCTGGTTGGACAAACGCGTCGGCGAGCTCGGCGGAACCATCACCCGGATGGCGCTCGGCGGGCTGCCGGACCAGGCCGACGTCGTCGTGAACGCGAGCGGGCTCGGTGCGCGGCTGATGGCCGACGATCCGTCGGTGATGCCGGTACGCGGACAGGTGGTGTACGTCGACCAGGTGGGTCTCGACCGGTGGTGGCTCGACGGCTCGGGCCCGGTCTACGTCGTGCCGCGGTCGAAGGACATCGTGGTCGGTGGCACCGATGACGAAGGCGAGTGGAGCCGTACGCCGGACCCGACGACCGCCGAACGCATCATGGCACGGGCGACCGCTCTCGTTCCCGAGCTCGCCGGTGCCCGGGTGCTCCGGCACAAGGTCGGCCTGCGTCCCGCCCGACCACAGGTGCGGCTCGAGGTCGAACGACGAGGGTCGTCCACGGTGGTGCACTGCTACGGGCACGGCGGGGCCGGGGTCACCCTGTCGTGGGGCTGCGCGGACGAGGTTGCCTCGCTGGCCGCGGAGGTCAGCTGAGCCGGTAGAACCGCCACATGTCGTGTTCGACCGGCAGGGTGTCGACGTTGCGGAAGCCGGCCTCGTGTGCGTACCGCTCCATGGTCGACCGCCGGATCACGGTGCCGGTCGCACCGGACGGGTTGCCGGACATGCCGTCGGGAAGGCAGATGAGCGTGCTGTAGCCGTACATCAGCCGCTCCACGTCGTCGCCCGGCGCGGTGAACTCGTCGGCCACCTTCTCGTCCACGATCAGCACGGCCCCGGTGGGGCCGGTCATCTGACGCATCGCCGACAGCACCGGGACCGGGTAGGCCATGTCGTGGATGCACTCGACCGCGAGAGCCAGGTCGTAGTCGGCGGACGGTACGACGGCGGCGAGGTCGGTCTGGAACGCCCGGACCCGTCCCGTGAGCCCGGCCGCGTCGATGTTCGCCCGGGCCAGGTCGACGGTTGGCGGGTCCACGTCGAAGGCGTCCACGGTCACCGCCGGGAACCGGCTCCCCAACGCGATCGCGGCCCATCCCGCGCCGCAGCCGACGTCGGCGATCTTCAACGGCTCGCCGGTGTCGAGACGTCGGTATATCTCCGGCAGACCTTCCCGCAGCCACTGGTCAGGAAGCAGCCTCCGCAACGGCGGCGCGTTCACGTCGGCCTGGGCCTCGCGCATGTCGTCGCCGTACTCGAGCCAGCCGAGGCCGGCACCGGACCGGGCGCCGTCGGCGATCCTGGTCCATTGGGCCGCGGCGGCGGCGACCATCCGCCCCATCGGGGCCATCGTGGTGATCTCGTCGGGTCGGGCGAGCGCCTCGGCTGCTCCCGGGGCGAGCGCGTAGCGACGGTCGCGGGCGTCTCCCTCGCCGACCACGACCAGGTAGCCGCAGACCGCCTGTTGCTCGAGCCACTCACGGGTGTACCGCTCGCTGGTTCCGGTCACCGACGCCAGCTCGGCCGACGTCATGTCCTTGCCGTCGAGGGCCCGGTAGTAGCCGAGCCGGTCGCCGATCGCGATCGTGACGCTCTCCATCCCGCCCAACACCGACTGGAGGACCTTGTCGACCATCTGCTCTGCGGCCTGGCTCACCGCGCTCACCTTCTCCGAGTGTTCCGTCGCCTCAACGGGCGCGCTGGCAACTGCGGAAAGACGTGCCGCAGCCTCAGCACGACGTTAGGACGAAGCGGCATCGAGTGCCATGGCGAGACCGGGCCATCGAAACCGGGAGGGACCAGCCGATTCTGCGCGTGTCGACCACGGGGCCGGAGTTGAGCGGCCCGTGGAAGATCCGCATCAGAACAGCCGCGCGGTCGGGTCGTCCATGCCTCGCAGCGCGTCGTAGTCGACGACCGCGCACGTGATGCCCCGGTCGGTGGCCAGCACCCGTGCCTGGGGCTTGATCTCCTGCGCCGCGAAGATCCCGCGCACCGGGCGCAGCTTCGGGTCGCGGTTGAGCAGCTCGAGGTAGCGGGTCAGCTGCTCCACCCCGTCGATCTCGCCGCGCCGCTTGATCTCCACTGCGACCGACCTCCCCTCCGAGTCGCGGCACATGAGGTCCACCGGCCCGATCGCCGTCGGGTACTCCCGTCGTACCAGCGTCAGACCGTCGGACAGGGTGGCCGGATGCTCGGCGAGCAGCTCCTGGAGGTGCTTCTCCACACCGTCCTTCTGCAACCCCGGGTCCACGCCCAGGTCGTGGGTGGAGTCACTGATCACCTCGGCCAGGAGGATCCGCAGCGTGTCGTCATCCTTGCCGATCACGGTCCACTCGACCGCGCCCTCGTCGTTGGTGCCCTCCGTGACCTTGCACGGGGGCGACATCCAGTTCAGCGGCTTGTACGAGCCGCCGTCGGAGTGGATCAGCACGGATCCGTCGTTCTTGACCAGGATGAGGCGGGTCGCCATCGGTAGATGAGCAGTCAGCCGGCCGGCGTAGTCCACCTGGCACTTCGCGATAACAAGACGCACGAAGAGGGAGGTTACCCGCACCGATCCGGAACGGGTGAACTACCTCACGGCGCCGATCCCACTGCACGTGACAGTATTCGGCCCATGACCAGCACAGGACGCGACTTCACCTCCATCGGCGTGATCGGGCTCGGCACCATGGGTGCCGGCATTGCCGAGGTCTTCGCCCGCAACGGTTACCAGGTCGTGGGCGTCGAGCTCAGCGACGAGTCCCTCGAACGTGGGCGGCAGCACGTCCAGCACTCGACCGACCGGGCCGTAAAGCGCGGCAAGCTGTCCGAGGAGGAGCAGAAGGAGCTGGTCGGCCGGGTCTCCTTCACCACGAACCTGTCCGACGTCAAGGACTGCACGCTCGTGGTCGAGGCCGTCATCGAGCATCTCGACGTGAAGCAGAACCTGTTCCGTCAGCTGGACGCTGTGGTCGGCCCCGAGGCGATCCTGGCCACGAACACCTCATCGCTCTCCGTCACCGAGATCTCCACCGCATCCGGGCATCCGGGCCGGGTGATCGGCGTGCACTTCTTCAACCCCGCTCCGGTCCAGAACCTGGTGGAGATCGTCCGCACCGTGGTCACCGAGCCTGACGTGCTCGACGACGTTGCCGACCTCGCCCGCTCGCTCGGCAAGACGCCGGTGATCTGCGGCGACAAGGCCGGCTTCATCGCGAACGCACTGCTGTTCGGGTACCTCAACCACGCCGTGTCGATGTACGAGCACAACTACGCCAGTCGCGAGGACATCGACGCCGCGATGCGGTTCGGCTGCGGCTACCCGATGGGCCCGCTCGCGCTGCTCGACCTGATCGGCCTCGACACCGCCTACGAGATCCTCGAGACGATGTACCGCCAGGGCCGCGACCGGCTGCACGCGCCCGCTCCGATCCTGAAGCAGATGGTCACCGCTGGCATGCTCGGCCGGAAGACCGGCCGCGGCTTCTACACCTACGAGGCGTCCGACAGCCCGATCGTCGTCGCAGACGCGCTCACCCCGTCCGAGGACGACAGGCCGCAGCTCAGGCACGAGATCGGCACGGTCGGTGTCGTCGGCACCGGCACGATGGCCACCGGCATCGTCGAGGTCTTCGCCAAGGCCGGCTACGACGTGGTGTACGTCGGGCGTGGCCAGGACAAGGTCGACGCGGTCCGGGCGACCGTCGAGAGGTCGCTGGAGAAGGCGATCCAGCGCGGCAAGCTCGAGGAGCCCGCCCGCGACGCGGCCCTGTCCAGGCTCACCGGCTCGACCCGGCTGGACGACCTCGCCGACGTCGACATCGTGGTCGAGGCAATCGCCGAGGACCTGAAGATCAAGACCGCCTTGTTCGAGAACCTCGACGAGATCTGCAAGCCGGGCGCGATCCTGGCCACCACCACCTCGTCGCTCCCGGTGATCTCCTGCGCGACCGCAACCAGGCGTCCCCAGGACGTCATCGGCATGCACTTCTTCAACCCGGCCCCGGTCATGAAGCTCGTCGAGGTGGTCTCGACCGTGTCGACTTCCGACGACGTCGCGGAGACGGTCCGCGCGCTGTGCGAGAAGGTCGGAAAGGTCGCCGTCTCCTGCGGTGACCGCGCCGGCTTCATCGTGAACGCCCTCCTGTTCCCGTACCTCAACGACGCGGTGAAGATGCTGCAGGCGCACTACGCGTCCGCCGACGACATCGACACCGCGATGAAGTACGGGTGCGCGCTGCCGATGGGACCGTTCGAGCTGCTCGACGTGGTCGGCAACGACGTGTCCCTGGCGATCCAGCGCGAGCTGTACCTCGAGTTCCGCGAGCCAGGCTTCGCGCCGGCGCCACTGCTCGAGCACCTGGTGACCGCGGGCTACCTGGGCCGTAAGTCCAAACGCGGTTTTCGCGACTACAGCGCCCGCTGAGCGAGACTCCGGTGAGCACCCGGATCGAGGTCTACCGGGGCGAGGAGTACGAGGTCCGCAACGTCACCGGCTCGGCGGCGACGAAGCCGTACCGATGTCCCGGCTGTGACCAGCTGATCCGCCCGGCGACCCCGCACACGGTGGCCTGGCCGGTCGTCGCGTCGATGTTCTCCGAGTCCGGGCTGGATGAGCGGCGGCACTGGCACAACCCGTGTTGGAAGGCGCGCGACCGGCGCAGATAGCTCGATCGTGTCTGGTGGTCGGAGACGGGCGCGTGCGACGCTCGTCGTACCCGGACCGTCTCTCGAGGGAGGACCGGATGAGTACTCAGCTGCGGGTGCCACGTGCCTACCGCGGCGCCGACGAGAAAGCCCCCAAAGGGGTGCAAGGCGGCTCGTACACGGCCCGGGTCGATGCGGACGAAGTGGTGGTCTTCCTGATCGGAATGCGGATCAACCGGCTCCGGCGCGTGCGCAGCTGGTGGCCCGTGTTCACCGGCATGCCGAAGATGCTCCGGGAGATCGACCGAAAGAGGGTCCCTGGGCTTCTCGGCGCCCGGTCGTACGTGTCGGGGCGCTCGCTGCTCACCGTTCAGTACTGGAGCAGTGTCGAGGCGCTCGGTCGATATGCGAAGGACCCTGCCCTGTCGCACCATCCGGCCTGGGTCGCGTTCAACAAGGCAGTCGCCGGAACCGGTGACGTAGGTATCTACCACGAGACGTACTCCGTGCCAAGGGAGTCCGTCGAGTCGTTGTACGGCAACATGCCTGCCTTCGGTCTGGCCGCGGCGTACGGCTCTGTGGCGCGGGGCGGTGCAACCGGTCGGACCAAGGCGCAGGTGCGGGCGGGACAGGTCGACCCGGAGTACGACGGGACGCCCTGACCACCTACTCGGAGATCACGGACCTCGAACAAACGCCGGGCCGCCGGCCTGGGTAGGTTTGGGACATGGCTGCGATCCGCGCGAACTCCGTCCTGCCCGCCCGTCGCGAGCCGATCACGCTGCAGACCGCGGACGGCATCGACCTCGTCGGCGAGCTGGCCCTTCCGCTCGAGGGCGCGCCGGCCGCCACCCTGGTCTGCCTGCACCCGCTACCCACGCACGGCGGGATGATGGACAGCCACGTCTACCGCAAGGCCGCGTTCCGGCTGCCCGCGCTGGCCGGTGTCGCGGTCCTCCGGTTCAACACCCGCGGGACCGCGAGCATGCAGGGCACCAGCGGCGGCGAGTTCGACCATGCCAAGGGAGAGGCGTACGACGTGGCCGCGGCGATCGAGTACGCCGAGTTCCACGACCTGCCGAACATCTGGCTCATCGGCTGGTCGTTCGGCACCGACCTGGCCCTGATGCACGGCAACGACCCGGCCGTGAATGGGGCCATCCTGCTCTCCCCGCCGCTGAGGTTCTCGTCCGACGAGCACCTCGTCACCTGGGCGGAGTCCGGCAAGCCACTGACCGCTCTGGTGCCCGAGCACGACGACTACCTGCAGCCGGCCGAGGCCAGGCAGCGGTTCGCGGCGGTGCCGCAGGCCGAGGTGGTCGGGGTGGCCGGGGCGAAGCACCTGTGGGTCGGCGACGCGGAGACGGTGCTCGACGAGATCGTGTCGCGAGTCGCTCCCGGCGTCGACGTACCTCTTCCGACCGAGTGGGACGGCGCGATGGAGACCGCCGACACCAGCGCGTACGCGAACCGGACCACGTCCGCGTTCAAGGACGTGCCTATGCCCGACTCGGATCCCAGCCAGCCCCCTCGTTGAGACCCGCCGGATTCGCTGGTGAAACGCGCCTTGTTTCCGGAACGAGGCGGAACTCAACGGGAAACGAGGCGGAACTCAACGGGAAACGAGGCGGAACTCAACGGGCTAGTGGGCGTCCTGGCGTCTGAGGAAGACCTCTTTCAGGATCAGCTGGATCGCTGCCGCGGCGGGGATCGCGAGCAGCGCGCCGATCACGCCGAGCAGGCCCGCGCCGACGAGTGCCGCGATCACGATCAGCGACCCCGGGATGTCGACGGAGCGCTGCATCACCCGCGGGTAGATGACGTAGTTCTCGAACTGCTGGTACGCCACGTAGAAGACCAGGCAGATCAGGCCGATCTTCGGGTCGGTTGCGAAACCGATGGCGATCACGACCACGGCGCCGAGCGTTGCGCCGATCATCGGGATCACGTCGAGCAGTGCGACGATGACGGCCAGCGCAACGGCGTACTCACTGAGGCCGACGGCAAACAGGAAGATAAGCGAGCTCAGGCCCGCGCACAGCGCGACGACGAACGCACCCGAGACGTACCCACCGACATTGCTGAGGATCTGGTCGCCCAGGACGGTGACCCGGTCGCGGCGGGTGGCCGGAGCCAGCCGGTAGGCGAACCGTTTGATGCTCGGTAGCGACGCGAGGAAGTAGAGCATCAGTACGACGATGATGAACGCGTTCGCGACTGCCGAGAGCAGCGCGACGCCGAAACCGAGCACTCCGCCGAACGCCTTCTGCGCCAACCCACCGTCCTCGATGATCTGCTGGGCACGGCTGACGACGTCGTACCTCTGGTCGAGCTCCTGGATCCGCCGGTTGTTCTGGAGCTGGGCGAACCAGTCCGGGGCCCGGTCGACGATCGTGCCTACCTGGTCGGAGATCACGGGAACGATCGCCAGCACGAACAGAACGAGGGCGAACACCACCATGACGATGACCATCAGCACGGCCCAGGCCCGCTTGATGCCGCCACGCATGATCAGCTCGACCCACGGGTTGAGACCCACGGCCAGGAACATGGCCACGATGATCAGGATCAGGATCGAGCTGATCGAGAGGATCTGCTCACCGAGCCAGATCGCCAGGAGCGCCCCGACCGCCCCGAAGAAGCCGATGTAGAACGGCGAGTGCCGCTTCAGCGGTTCTCCGAGTCTGCCGTAGGACTCATCGGGATGCTCGGCGGGGTGGGAGTCGCGGAGCGGCTCCTGCGCCTGCTCCTCGGCGTCGTGCTGCGCCTGGTCCGCCGACTGCTGGGCGTCGTCAGCCGCTGCCTCGGCCTGCGCTGTCGCGTCCTGAGCGTCCCGCGCTGCCTTCTCGGCGTCCCCGGCCTGTCGCGGCCCGGACTCCGGGGTGGTCACTTCTCCTCGGTGGCTTCCTGCTCGTCACCGAAGCCGGCGACCACGTCGCGGAGCGCGCCGAGCTGGGCGACGATCGCGTCGCGGCGTTTCTGCACCCGGTCGACCTCGGCCTTGACGGCGGCGAGCTCGCGCTCGGCGTCCGCCTGGCCCGAGGAAACGAAGCTGTCGGCCTGGGTCTGTGCGCCGGCGACGAGCTGTTCGGCCTCACGCCGGGCACGGCTGAGCATCCGCTCGGCCTCCTCCTCGGCGTGCTGCCTGTGGGTGGTGGCCTGGGCGATCGCCTCGCGGGCGCGCTGCTCGGCGGCGGTCGAACGTTCCTCGGCCTCCTCGACCAGTCGCTGGGTCTCCGCGGTGGCGTTCGTGTGGTGCTCGGCCGCCTCCCGGGTCAGGCGCTCCTTCTCGACGGCGAGCGTACGACGGGCCTCCTGCACCTCGCGGTCCGCAGCCGCACGGGCCTGCTCGGCCTCACGGCGGGCGCTCGTGCGCAGGGTGTTGGTCTCCTGCTCCGCGGCCAGCCGGATCTGCTCGGCCTCGCGTTTCGCGGAGGCCAGCAGGTCCTCGGCCTCGGTGCGCGCCAGGTGGCGGTCCTGCTCGACGTCGGCAAGCACGCGGCTACGGGTCTCGTCGAGCTCCTTGAGCTGCACGATCCGCATGTCTTCGCTGTCGCGGGCGGCCTCCGCCCGGAGTACTCCGGCGTCCTTGGTGGCTCGGTTGCGGATCTCCTGAGCCTGCGCATTCGCCTGCTCGATCACCTCGTCGGCCTGCTCCTCGGCGAGGCGGAGCATCTCGCTCGCGCGGCCGCCCAGTCCGGCGTACGACGGCGTCTCGTTCTCGGCGAGCTGCTGCCTGAGGTCGGCGACCTGCTTCTCGAGGTTCTTGATGCGCTTCTTGGCGTCGTCGAGGCTGGCATTCAGGCCGGCCTTCTCGCCGGCGAGCGTGTGCATCTGCTTGTCGACCGCCGCCTGGTCGTACCCGCGGCGTACTACCGGGAACGGCTGGCTCGAAGCGCCCACGGCAGGGATCACCTGAGTGGCGTCGTCGGCGGAACGGTTGGATGGATCTTCGTCGAAGATGGACAGGCCCGATCGGTCGCTCATCCGGAATTCCTCACTTCATCGCTTTCCTGCAGCCTATGGCACGACTGCCAGAGCTCCACCCACACCGAGACCCGGCAGACACATGACAGTCTCCCCGATCGCGACCCATAAACGCGTGAGGCGCGTGCGTCGAGAACGAAAAGGCGGGGGCTACCTGTCCCGGAACCGGTTGATGGCGTCGAGGTGCGTGGCGCGCAGCTCCTCGTTCCGCACGCCGAGGCCCTCCCCAGGGGCCAGTGTGAGCACCCCGACCTTGCCCTGGTGCCGGTTCTTGTGCACCTCGTAGGCGGCCTGGCCGACCTCGTCCATCGGGTACGCCTTGGACAGGGTCGGGTGCACCTGGCCGCGGGCGATGAGCCGGTTGGCCTCCCACGCCTCGCGGTAGTTGGCGAAGTGCGAGCCGATGATGCGCTTCAGGTGCATCCAGAGGTAGCGGTTGTCGTACTGGTGCATGTAGCCGCTGGTGGAGGCGCAGGTGACGATCGTGCCGCCCTTGCGAGCGGCGAACACCGAGGCGCCGAAGGTCTCGCGGCCCGGGTGCTCGAAGACGATGTCGGGATCCTCGCCGCCGGTGAGCTCACGGATCTTGGCGCCGAACCGACGCCACTCCTTCTGGTCCTGGGTGTTCTCGTCCTTCCAGAACCGGTAGTCCTCGTCGCTGCGGTTGATGATCAGCTCTGCGCCCATGGCGCGGCAGATCTCCGCCTTGTCCTCCGAGGAGACGACGCAGATCGGGGTGGCGCCGCCGTTGAGCGCGAACTGGGTGGCGTACCCGCCGAGCCCGCCGCTGGCACCCCAGATCAGGACGTTGTCGCCCTGCTTCATCCCGGCGCCGTTGCGGCTGACCAGCTGCCGGTAGGCGGTGGAGTTCACGAGCCCCGGGCTGGCGGCCTCCTCCCAGGTGAGGTGGCCCGGCTTGGGCATCAGCTGGTTGGACTTGACCAGCGCGATCTCCGCGAGGCCGCCGAAGTTCGTCTCGAAGCCCCAGATCCGCTGCTCGGGGTCGAGCATCGTGTCGTTGTGGCCGTCCGGGCTCTCCAGCTCCACCGACAGGCAGTGCGCGACGACCTCGTCACCTGGCTGCCAGGTGTGCACGCCGGCGCCGGTCTTGAGGACGACGCCGGAGAGGTCGGAGCCGACCACGTGGTACGGCAGGTCGTGACGCTTCGAAAGCGGCGAGATCTTCCCGTAGCGCTCGAGGAAGCTGAACGTGGAGACCGGCTCGAAGATCGAGGTCCACACGGTGTTGTAGTTGATCGCGCTGGCCATCACCGCGACGTACGCCTCGCCCGGGCCGAGCTCGGGGAGTGGGACCTCCTCCACGTGCAGGGACTTGCGGGGGTCCTTGTCGCGGGAGTCCAGCCCGGAGAACATCTCGGTCTCGTCCTTGTGCACGGTGACCGCGCGGTACGACTCAGGAAGGTCGAGCGCGGCGAACTCCTCCGGTGAGGTGTCGCCGGCGAGGATGGCTTCGAGGATCTTCTTCACGAGAACTCCTGAGTGATAGGCACGGCCGGGACGGGCCCGGGAGTCGATCAGACGCCGAATCTACCGACGGGTAACCACGGTGTCAGCCTTCTGTGACTTAGTTCTCTGAGGATGCGCTCGGCTCGACCAGTTCCACCAGTACCCCGCCCGCATCTTTCGGGTGGATGAAGTTGACCTTCGAGTTCGACGTGCCGCGCCGGGGGGCGTCGTACAGCAGGCGAAGCCCGCGCTCCCGGAGCACCGCCGAGACCTGCTCGATGTCCTCCACCCGGTAGGCCAGCTGCTGCAGACCGGGGCCGGAGCGGTCGAGGAACCGGGCGATCGTGGACGCGTCGTTGAGCGGGGCAAGGAGCTGGATGCATGACGCCCCGTCGTCAGCTTCACCGACGCCCAGCATGGCCTCGCGGACGCCCTGCTCCTCGTTGGTCTCCTCGTGGAGCACCTGCATCCCGAACGCGTCGCGGTAGAACGCGATCGCCTCGTCGAGGTCGGGGACCGCGACGCCGACATGGTCGATACAGACGAACAGGTGCGCGGGAAGTTTCGCAGGGCTCATGAGGCATATCGTCGTACGACGGGCCCCCGACCCGCGAGGGACTGTGACTTGTTCGACATCGCCGGCCGGCCTCCGCCCCTCCCTGAACATGACGATCGTGGGTATCGTCCTAGTCATCTGCGGAGCCTGCGCTCCGCGTTGGTCAGCCATTCTCAGCAGGAGGCGTCATGTCCGGATCCGTAATCGTTGCCGGTGCTCGTACCCCGATCGGCCGCCTGTTGGGAGGCCTCAAGGACCAGTCCGCGGCTGACCTCGGCGGTGTCGCGATCAAGGGTGCCCTGGAGAAGGCGGGCGTGTCGGGCGACCAGGTCGAGTACGTGATCATGGGCCAGGTGATCCAGGCCGGGTCAGGCCAGATCACCGCGCGCCAGGCGGCCACCAAGGGCGGCATCCCCATGGACATCCCGTCGATCACGATCAACAAGGTGTGTCTCTCGGGCATCAACGCGATCGCCCTGGCCGACCAGCTGATCCGCGCCGGCGAGCACGACGTCATCGTCGCCGGCGGCATGGAGTCGATGACCCAGGCCCCGCACCTGCTCCCGAAGTCGCGCGAGGGCTTCAAGTACGGCGACACCAAGCTCGTCGACTCGATGTCGTACGACGCCCTCTGGGACGCCTTCACCGACCAGGGGATGGGCAACCTGACCGAGGCCTGCAACGTGGACGGCCTGTCGCTGACCCGCGAGGAGCAGGACGAGTTCTCCGCGCGGTCGCACCAGCGCGCTGCGGCGGCCTGGAAGAACGGGGTGTTCGACGACGAGGTCGTCTCGGTCGAGATCCCGCAGCGCCGGGGTGAACCTGTCGTGGTCTCGCAGGACGAGGGCATCCGCGGCGACACCACCGCGGAGTCGCTGGCCAAGCTGCGTCCGGCATTCTCCAAGGAGGGCACGGTCACCGCCGGCTCCTCCTCCCAGATCTCCGACGGTGCCTGCGCCGTGGTCGTGATGAGCAAGGCCAAGGCCGAGGAGCTCGGCCTCGAGTGGCTCGCCGAGATCGGGGCCTCCGGCCAGGTCGCCGGTCCCGACTCGACCCTGCAGATGCAGCCGGCGAACGCGATCGTCAAGGCCTGCGAGAAGGAGGGCATCAAGCCCGCCGACCTCGACCTGGTCGAGATCAACGAGGCGTTCGCGGCGGTCGGGATCGCCTCGGCCCGCGAGCTGGGCATCTCCGACGACAAGGTCAACGTCAACGGCGGCGCCATCGCGCTCGGCCACCCGGTCGGCATGTCCGGCGCCAGGATCGCGCTGCACCTCGCCCTCGAGCTCAAGCGTCGCGGTGGCGGCACGGGCGCGGCTGCCTTGTGCGGCGGCGGCGGCCAGGGGGACGCCCTGATCGTCCGAGTCCCCACTTCGTGACCCACGACCCCACCGACTTGTCAGGACCACGAACGGCCATGACCGGGCAGGCTCCTGACAAGTCGGCTCGCAGGCGCTCGGCCGCCTCGGTTCCCGATCTCGTCGAACGCGCCCGCAAGGGTGAGGCCCGTGCCGTCGCCAGGCTGATCTCCCTGGTCGAGGACGCCTCGCCCCTGCTGCGTGAGGTGATGGCGGGGCTGGCGCCGTACACCGGGAACACCCAGATCGTCGGCATCACCGGCTCGCCCGGCGTCGGCAAGTCGACGTCGACGAACGCGCTGGTGAAGTCGCTGCGCGCGGCAGGCAAGCGGGTCGGTGTGCTCGCGGTCGACCCGTCCTCGCCGTTCTCCGGCGGTGCCCTGCTCGGGGATCGGGTCCGGATGCAGGACCACGCCACCGACAAGGACGTCTACATCCGCTCCATGGCCTCACGCGGACACCTCGGTGGGCTTTCCTGGTCGACCCCGCAGGCGTTGCGGGTGCTCGACGCGGCCGGCTGTGACGTGGTGCTCGTGGAGACCGTCGGCGTCGGCCAGAGTGAGGTGGAGATCGCCGGCCTCGCCGACACCACGCTCGTGCTGCTCGCACCGGGAATGGGCGACGGCATCCAGGCCGCGAAGGCCGGCATCCTCGAGATCGGCGACGTCTACGTGGTGAACAAGGCCGACCGTGACGGCGCCGACCAGGTCCGCCGCGACCTGCGCAACATGATCGCGCTGGCCGACCGCGGTGACGACGCCGCCAGCTACTGGAAGCCGCCGATCGTGCAGACCGTCGCGCAGACCGGGCAGGGCGTGGACGAGGTGGTCGAGAAGATCGAAGAGCACCGTTCCTGGATGGAGTCCTCCGGTGAGCTCGACCGCCGGCGGGTACGACGGGCGCGCGACGAGATCGAGGCGATCGCGGTGACTGCCCTGCGCGAGCGGTGGGGCGATGTGCACGCACGGACCGAGCTCGACGAGCTGGCCGAGCAGGTCGCGGCGGGGGAGTCCGACCCCTACCGCGCCGCGGACTCGCTCCTGGACACCTTCACCGACTGACGCGGCGAGTGGGCCCGCGCGCCTCCCGCACCACCACCGTGTGATTTGCTATCAATTCACTGAGCAGGTTCGTGCTTTTGCGTGCCTGCAGCCAGTTCGCCAGCGACTCGGGACGGAGAGCACCATGAAGAAGGTCCTGGTAGGCCTCGTCATCGCCTTCGCCGCCTTCTACCTGCTGACACAGCCTGCGGGCGCCGCCGAAGCCATCAAGGGTGCGGCCTCCGGGGTCGGTGTCGCGTTCGAGAGCGTCATCGAGTTCCTCACGGCGCTGTTCTCCTAGGGGGCTGTCCTGGCCGGGTGGATTCGGCGCACCTTTGCCGATCCGAGGATCGGCAAGCACCTCCTGCGCGAGGAGGGCGAGGTCATCGTCGACGAGGTCAAGCACCACTGGGTCGTCTACACACTGCCGGTGGTCGAGCTGGTCAGTGCGTTCGCGCTGCTCGTGCTCGGCGTCTTCTCCTCGGTCCAGATCGCCTGGCTGCCCTGGCTGGTCGCCGGCGGCCTGGTCGTGCACGCTGGCTGGAAGGCGCTCGGCCAGCACATGGACCGGTTCGTGATCACCAACATGCGGGTGTTCCGGGTTCGTGGCGTGCTCGCGCAGTCGCTGGCCACGATGCCGCTGCACCGGATCCTCGACATCACCGTCGAGAAGCCGTTCAACGGCCGGATCCTTGGCTACGGCCATTTCATCTTCGAGTCGGCTGCCCAGGAGCAGGGGTTGCGCGACATCCGGTACGTCGGACGCCCCGACCAGCGTGACCTGACCATCCAGCGGGTCGTGCAACGGTCCGGGCTGCGCGGACCGCGGGTCAACTGACCCGAGGTCACGATCTCGCCACGGAACCTGGAACTCGCTTGCGCGCCCGTCCTTGTGCCGGGCAACCTTCGGTGGCATTTCACGGCGGACAGTGACGGGGCGGATGAACGAGAAGCGCTTGATGGTTGAGGACCTCGTCCTCACGAATGGGCAGCACCGCGTCCTCGACCAGGTGTCTCTGGTCGCCGAACCGGGAAGGATGCTTGCCGTGACCGGTTCCTCGGGATCCGGCAAGACCACGCTGCTGAGCGTGCTCGGCGGGCTGGTCGCCCCGACCGAGGGGTCGGTGACGTACGACGGGCAGCCGGTCGGCACACGCACCGGCGAACCCCGACCCGGAACCGCCTTCGTGCTGCAGACCTACGGGCTGGTGCCGACGCTGACCGCGGAGGAGAACGTCTCGATCGCGCTGCGCGCACGGGCAGTGGAAGCGGTGGAGGCGGTCCGTCGCGCGGTGGCCGCCCTCGACCGGGTCGGGGTCGGTGACCTCGCGGACCGGTTGATCCAGGAGCTGTCCGGCGGGCAGCTGCAGCGGGTGGCGGTGGCCAGGGCGCTCGCCCTCGAGCCCGACGTACTGCTCGCGGACGAACCGACCAGTGAGCTCGACGAGAGGAACCGCGACCTCGTCGTCGCCGAGCTACGTGTCGAGGCCGACCGGGGAGCGCTGGTCGTGCTCGCCACGCATGACCCGGAGGTGGCAGACATGTGCGACGGCGCGGTCCACCTCGTCGACGGGCTGATGGTCGGCGAGGAGCCGAAGATGGTGCCGACGACGGTGGACGGGCCGGGCCACGAGTTCGACGCGTTCCGGAGGCCCCGATGAAGGCCGCCACCGACGTCGCCACCCGCACCGGTGTCGCGGTTCGCTGCATCAACGTCGTGCAGATCTACACCACCGCCGGCGGACACGACGTCGTGGCGCTGCGTGGGGTGAACCTCGACATCCGCCCCGGGGAGCAGGTCGCGCTGCTCGGTCCCTCCGGCTCAGGCAAGTCGACGCTGCTGAGCCTGTTCGGCGGGATCCTGCGTCCCTCGGCCGGCAAGGTTCTGATCGACGGGCAGGACATCGCCCGGATCCCCGAGGGCGACCTGGGCCGGCTCCGGTCCGAAAAGGTCGCGTCGCTGCTGCAGGGTGCGAGCCGGAACCTGCTTCCATATGCCACCGCCGAGGACAACCTCGAGTTCGCCCGTCGGGCGGTTCCGGCCGCACAGCGGCGCCGGCTGCTACCACCGCGTCAGCTGCTCGACCGGCTCGGTATGGGGCCGCTCGCCGGACGGCACGTGAGCGCGATGTCCGGCGGAGAACGACAGCGGGTCGCCTTCGCCGCCACAGTCTCCTCCGGAGCCGGGCTGTTGCTCGCCGACGAGCCGACCTCGCAGCTCAGCCACGACGACCGCGACGCGATGATCGACCTGATCCACCAGGTGAGCACCGAGTTCGGGACGACCGTGGTGACGGTCACGCACGACCCCGAGGTCGCCGAGCGGATGCCGCGCAGCATCACCATCCGCAACGGCCGGATCGGCTCCGAGGGCCGGCACGGGTTCGACTACGCAGTGGTGGACGAGGACGGAGCCGTGCACATTCCCGACGACCTTGCCGCCGAGTTCCCGGCCGGCCGCCTCGTCCAGTTCGAACAGGCTGAGGGCGGCCTGCTGCTGCGCCCCGTCGAGGAGCGGGGCCACACCGCATGAGAGTGCTGCTCGCGGGCCTGTGGGCCCGCCGCGGGCTGAACGCCGCCATCCTCCTGATCACCGTGACGGCGATCGCCGCTTCCGTGCTCGGGCCGATGTACGGCCGCGCCTCCGCGGAACATCTGCTGGACACCCGGATCGACCAGCGCGCGCCGTACGTCACCGGGCTGAGCTACGCCGTCCCCGCCCTGCCGGCGCTGGAGACCCCGGTGGGCAGCCCCGACGACTTCCGGCCCCCGGCGCCGACCGACCTGATCGCCGATGCGACCGCGCCTCTGGAGTCTCCGGCGATCGACCGGCACTGGCAGGCCGGACGGGAGTGGCTCCTGGACCGCGGCGGGCTGCTGAAGTACGGCACGAACACCTTCGAGGTGCCGTTGTACTGGCGCGAGGGGATGTGTGACCTGGCACAGGTCCGGGGCGAGTGCCCGACCCGCGCCGACGAGGTGTTGATGCAGGCCACGATGGCCGAGACGATGGGGTTGACCGTCGGCGACCGGATGACTCTGGGCTTCACCGAGAGGTGGGTCGTCGAGGACACCGAGCCCGGTGAGGTGAACGTCGACCGGGAACGGAACGTGAAGCGCGACCTCACCCTCGTCGGCACCTACCGGATCACCGACCCGGGGTCCCTGGAGTGGTTCGACCTGTCGCGGTTCGCCGGCGCCGAGAACCTCGTCCCACCGCCTGCGAAGGGAGGGGGCGGCGCTTACCCAGCGGCCCCCGCCCTGCTCACCGCCCCGGAGTCGATGACGTCGCAGACCTTCGTCGGAGGCTTCGACCGGCCGATCGAGCGCGGCGCGGTGAACCTCGACGACATGGCCGAGGTCGACGACACGGTCGAGGCGTTCCGGACCAGCGTCCTCGACATCAACACCGCGGGACAGTTCGAGGACCTCGACGTCTCGTCCCTGTTCCAGGAGGTCCGCGCGGAGCAGTCCCTGCTGTCGCAGGTCACCCTCGCGGCACTGGCCCCGCTCGTCGTGCTCGCCCTGCTGCTGCTCTATGCGCTGGTGTCGTCGGCGGCCCAGATCCGCAGACCGTACGTGGCGCTGGCCAAGCTGCGTGGACAGTCGACCGGGCAGGTGCTCCGGTTCGCCCTGTCCGAGCCCTACCTGGTGGTGGCGCTCGCGGTACCGGTCGCTGTCGCGGTCGCGTGGGTAGGCGCGCTGCTCATCGCGCGGACCTGGCTGACACCCGGCATCCCGGTCGTGCTCGACAATGTCGCCCTCGCTGCGCTGGTCGCGGTGACCGTTGCGGCACTCATGGCCGCCGCGGTGGCCGCGTTCGGCGTGATCCGCGAGCCGCTGTCATCGGCACTTGCCTCGTCGGTGCGGGCCCAGCCGTCGTCCCGCTGGTCCCTGGTGCTGCGCAGCGCCGTCGTCGCGGTGGCGGTGGCGAGCGTGGCGCAGCTGGTTGCCGCCGGCGACGGCTCCGCGCAGCTGCTCGGGTTGCTTGCCCCGTTGTTCATCGCGCTGGCGACCGCGATCGCCGGCGTGTTCCTGCTGACCCTGATGGCGCGGTGGTGGGTCAGCCGTACCCGGGACGGTGGCGGCACGGCGCCGTACCTCGCCTCACGCCGGCTGGCCCGGCGCCAGGACCTGACCAAGCTGATGATCCCGCTGCTGCTGGCAGTCTCGGTGATCACGTTCGCCGCGTCCGCGTCGGCCACCGCTGACGACTGGCGGGTCAGCCGCGCGAAGGCCGGTATCGGCGCGCCCGAGGTGTTCACCACCGACGTCAGTCCGGGCCGGCTGTTGAAGGTCACCCACGAGGCCGATCCGGACGGAAGGTACGTCGCCGCGGCCGTCGTGTACGACACCGGCGACGACCTCGCGCGCAGGGTCCTGGTCGACACCTCACGTCTGAGTGCCGTGGCGTCGTGGGACGACTCGTGGTCCGAGGAGTCACTGGCCGCCCTGCAGCGGCGGGTCGTTCCCCGGAGCGAGGACCCGGTCACGTTCACAGGTGAGACCGTCAGCGTGAACGTGCGCGACGTCACGCTCGACTCGGAGCTGGACGGCAACCCGGCGCCTGTGGTTGCAGTACACCGACGACGCGGGCGAGCAGGCCCACGCGCTGCTCGGCGAGCTGGTCAGCGGGCAGTCGGCCGAGCTGACCGCACCGGTGCGGGGCTGCGCGGAAGCATGCACGGTGGAGCAGATCTACGTGAGCGGTAGCGCTGCCTCGGTCACCGACGTCCAGGGTGCGCTCACGATCGCCGACGTGTCCGTGGACGGCGCGCCCGTCGACTGGCGGCTGACCGAGGACGGTGCGTGGCGTGCCGCCCGGCCCTTCCCGGTGTCGCTGATGGACCCGCCGGTAGTGCTGGAACCCTCCGCGGCGGGGCTGAGGCTCGACGTCTACCTGGGACAGCTCCCGCCAGGCGGCAGCCGGGGAGCCGGTGATGCTGAGCGGCTACGCCCGGATCACGCCGAGCAGCACCCCCGAGGTGGTGCCGGTGCTCGTGACGAGCGCGACCGCCACGGCGGCGCCACCGGAGGCCAGCAGCGGGATCGGGCTGGACTATTCCGACGACGTGGTCGGCACCGCCCTCAACGGCGGCTCCGTCCCGATGCGGGTGGTGGGCACCGCCGACGCCCTCCCCGGGGTCGGAGACGAGGGAGCCTTGTCGGACCTGGCCACGTCGTTGGTGGAGTTCGAGCCGGCCCCGGGCGCGCTGGTCGAGGTGCAGCTGTGGGTCGCCGCAGGTACGCCGGCCTCGGTGCTCGACCAGGTGCGCGACGCCGGTGTCGTACTCACCGGGCAGCAGCGGGTGGACGACACGCTGGAGGAGCTCCGCTCCGACGCGTTCAGCCTGGGCTGGCGAATCTTCCTGATCGTCGGCGGGCTGACGCCTGCTGCTCGCGATCTTCGGGGTCCTCGCGTCCGCGGTCGCGCAGACCCGTTGGCGCTCCTACGAGGTCGCCTCCCTGCGCGTCGTCGGGGTCAAGCAGCGCACCCTCGTGCGCGCGTCGGTGCTGGAGTACGTCGCCATGCTCGGGTTCGCGGTGCTGCTGGGGATCGTCTCGGCCTTCCTGGCCGTCACCCTGGTGCTGCCGTCGATCAACCTCGGCAACGCGGAGCCGTACGACCCGGCCGCCGTGTACGCGGTCCGCTGGGAGATCGTCTGCGTGGTCGGCCTGACCCTGTTCGCGCTGGCCACCCTGATCGCCCTCGCGGTGTCGCGCAGGATCACGAGGCTGGGTCGGCCGTCGACGCTGAGGTGGGCGGAGCAGGGCTGAGCATCCACTAAGGTCTGGCCCATGGCGAAGAAGGGACCGGCAGGCAAGAAGCTTGCCTTCGATCCCATCGACGAGGCTGCCCGACAGTGGGGGCTGCGCTGGGACGCCGTGGAGCAGATGCACGCGGTCACCTCGTTGATGCGCGTTCAACAGCTGGTGCTCGCCCAGCTCGACGAGATCCTGCGCCCGCACGGGCTGTCCTTCGCGCGGTACGAGGCGCTGGTGCTGCTGACCTTCTCCAGGGCGGGGTCGCTGCCGCTGGGCAAGATGGGGGAGCGGTTGCAGGTCCATCCCACGTCGATCACCTCCATCATCGACCGGCTCGAGAACGCGGGGCACGTCGTACGACGTCGTCACCCCGAGGACGGCCGCGCCGTACTCGCCGAGATCACCGGGTCCGGGCGGGCCGTCGTGGAAGCGGCCACCGCCGACCTCGTGGAGGCCCGGTTCGCGATCGCCGACATGCGGCCGGAGGAGCTGCGCCAGCTCTCGGCCCTGCTGAAGCCGGTCCGCCAGCACGCCGGCGACTTCTGACCTGGTCTGGTGCGGGGTTGATCGAGATAGTTGGACGTCCTACTATTTTCCTATGACCGATCAGAGCTCTGCCCAGGACGCCCGCAACCGCTGGCAGGAGCGGTACGCGAAGTCCCGTGTCCGCGACGCCGACTTCACCACGCTGTCGGGCATGGAGGTCGAGCCGGCGTACGGCCCCGTCGATGAGACGGCGTACCCGAACTTCGAGGAGATCGGCTGGCCGGGCGAGTTCCCGTACACCCGCGGGCTGTACCCCACCGGCTACCGCGGCCGGACCTGGACCATCCGGCAGTTCGCCGGCTTCGGCAACGCCAAGCAGACCAACGAGCGCTACAAGATGATCCTCGGTCGCGGCGGCGGCGGCCTCTCGGTCGCCTTCGACATGCCGACCCTGATGGGCCGCGACTCCGACGACCCGAAGAGCCTCGGCGAGGTCGGCCACTGCGGCGTCGCGATCGACACGGCCGCCGACATGGACGTGCTGTTCGACGCGATCCCGCTCGGGGACGTCACCACCTCGATGACGATCTCCGGGCCGGCAGTGCCGGTGTTCTGCATGATGCTCGTCGCCGCGGAGCGCCAGGGCGTCGACACCAGCAAGCTCAACGGCACCCTGCAGACCGACATCTTCAAGGAGTACATCGCCCAGAAGGAGTGGCTGTTCGCTCCCCAGCCGCACCTGCGCCTGATCGGCGACCTGATGGAGTACTGCGCGCACGAGATCCCCGACTACAAGCCGCTGTCGGTCTCCGGCTACCACATCCGTGAGGCGGGCTCGACGGCCGCTCAGGAGCTGGCGTTCACGCTGGCCGATGGTTTCGCCTACGTCGAGCTCGGGCTGTCCCGCGGCCTCGACGTCGACAAGTTCGCCCCCGGCCTGTCCTTCTTCTTCGACAGCCACCTCGACTTCTTCGAGGAGATCGCCAAGTTCCGCGCCGGCCGCCGGATCTGGGCGAAGTGGCTGCGCGACGTCTACGGCGCGAAGAGCGAGAAGGCGCAGTGGCTGCGGTTCCACACCCAGACCGCCGGTGTCTCGCTGACCGCGCAGCAGCCCTACAACAACGTGGTGCGTACGGCGGTCGAGGCACTCGCCGCGGTCCTCGGCGGAACCAACTCGCTGCACACCAATGCCCTCGACGAGACGCTTGCCCTGCCGAGCGAACAGGCCGCCGAGATCGCGCTGCGCACCCAGCAGGTGATCATGGAGGAGACCGGCGTGGTCAACGTCGCCGACCCGCTCGGTGGGTCGTGGTACGTCGAGGCGCTCACCGACAAGATCGAGGCCGAGGCCGAGCAGATCTTCGACAAGATCCTGCAGATGGGCGGTTCGAAGCTGACCTCACGGGACACCGAGGCGCTCGCGACCACCATGCGGAAGAGCACCGGGGACGCGGAGAACGCGGTCTGGCCGATGACCGACGGCATCCTCCGTGGGATCGAGGACGGCTGGTTCATGTCCGAGATCGCCGAGGCGGCCTTCCAGTACCAGACCGCTCTGGAGAAGGGCGACAAGAAGGTCGTCGGCGTGAACTGCCACGAGCAGTCGGTCACGCACGAGCTGGAGATCCTCCGCGTCTCGCACGAGGTCGAGATCGACCAGGTCCGGGAGCTGTCCGAGCGTCGGATCGGGCGCGACCAGCCCACGGTCGACGCCGCCCTCGCCCGTCTGCTCGAGGCCGCCCGCGCCCACGAGAACATGATCCCCGCGATGCTCGACGCCTGCCGGGCAGAGGCGACGCTCGGTGAGATCTGCGACGCCCTGCGCGCGGAGTGGGGCGAGTACCGCGAGCCTGCCCGCTTCTGAGCGACCGCAGCGATCCGGGCGGCGCGGCGGGCGCTCAGTCGGTGATCCGCAGGACGGTCTGGTCGTCGTAGAAGGAAGCCCAGACGGCACCGCCGAAGTCGATCACGTCCCCGCTGCTGGACAGGTCGGAAGCGACGATCGCTTCCACGACCTCGCCACTGACAGGGTCGATGCGGGTGAAGGACGGGTCGTCTTCCTGGCGCAGCCACACGTCGTCGGCCGTGGCCCGGATGCCGCCGGTCACGCCGAGGGGGATGTCGTAGACCCGCTGCACCTCGAGTGACTCCGGGTTCACCTGGGCAACCCCGCCGTCGAAGCCGACCCATACGTCATCCGCTGTAGCCACCGCCGTGGCGCCCGGGAGAATCTTCAGCCGACCGGTGACCTTGCCGGCGACAGGGTCGACCCGCAGCAGCATTCCCTCGTAGGAACAAGCCACCCAGACCAGACGGCCGGTGCCGGCGCCTAGGTCCGTGCAGAAGGTGCCGAGCTGGATCGGCTCGCCCAGACTGTTGTCGGCCAACGAGAGGCCCACGAGCTGGTCGCCGTCACCCGTGAGCAGCCAGAGCCGTCCCGCGATTGCCGTGAGTCGGCCTTGTTCGTTGATCTTCGGCACCGACACGGTGTCGACGATCGCGTTCGTGGCCGGGTCGATGCGGACGATCTTGCCTTGGGTGGCGCAGGCCCAGATGGCGTCGGCACTGACTCCGATCCCGCCGCAGGTCGGCGGCTGGTAGAGCTCGGCGTCGATGGTCGCGATCTGCTTGCCCTGCTTCGAGATACGGACCACGGAGCCGTTGCTCCGCTGCACCCACAGCGAGCCGAAGCCGGTTGTCATCCAGTCTGGATCCTCCTGGATGGTGAGCCGCAGATCCTCACGGCTCTTGAGGGGGACCTGCTTCACCCCGGCGACGGAGACCGGACTGGGCAGTTGGGGCGGCGCACTCTGCCCGCTCGGTGAGCCATTCGACGAGGCGCTCGGGGCGGGCGTCGCCGGCTCGGAGTTCTCAGAACATGCCGCGACGCACAACAACATGGCCCCCGCAGCCAGGCACCTCAGCAGCGCGCTTGTCCAGGCGTCACGCCCTTCCATGGCCCCAGTGTCGGCGAATCCCGTCGCGGGGAGAACCGTCCTCGCGTCGCGTACTGGAACCGCCGGAGAGAAACTGCCGCATATGGGTTCGTTCTGGCTGGTTGAACGGCAACCGCCGGTCGCCCGGTCTGTACCACCCTGCACGAACCTGCAGCCGCACCCTCTTGGCGAAGGGCATCGCCCGGGTTTACGGTGTCGGCATCGACGGGTCCGGTCCAGACTTGATCGAAGTGTTGCTACTTGGGGAAACGGGCAACCGCGCTGAATTGGAAAGACGCCTCCCCAGCCGGACCGGACCCGCCTCTCATGCCCCTTGGGGCGGTTCGGCAAGATAGGTCCCATGAGCACGCCTCCGTTCTCGCGCCCCGGCGCCGTCGACCTCTCCGCCCTCAAGCGACCCGCCGGCCCCCGCAGGCTCGGCACCGGCCGGTGCCCCGGGAGGTGGTACGGCGGGCAGCGGCGCGTACTCGGTCGAGCTGAACGAGCAGAACTTCCAGGCCGAGATGCAGAGGCACCACCAACGCACCGGTCGTGCTGGTCTTCTACTCCGCGCAGATGCCGGCCAGCGTCACCCTCGCCGACGACCTGGACACCCTCGCCGACGAGTTCGAGGGACGCTTCCTGCTCGGCCGCGTCGACGTGGACGCGGCGCCGTCGATCGCCCAGGCGCTGCAGATCCCGTCCGTGCCGCTGGTGGCGCTCGCGATGGGCGGCCAGCTCGCTCCGCTGCTCCAGGACGCGCCCCCGCTCGAGGAGCTGCGCGCGCTGATGGGTCAGGTGCTGCAAGCGCTGACCGCCCAGGGGATGACCGGCCGGGTCCAGCCGCGCGGCGCGGCGGCGCCCGTCGAGACCGAGGACGGCGAGGAGCAGGTCGACCCGCGTTACGCGCCGGCGCAGGACGCGCTGGCCGACGGTGACGTCGACCGTGCGGTGGCGGAGTACCAGAAGCTGGTCGACGCCAACCCCGCCGACGCCGAGGCAGCGGCCGGTCTGGCGATGGCGAAGGTGCTGCAGCGCACGCCTCCGCCGACCCGAAGGCGGTGCGGACCGCGGCGGCCGAGCGGCCCGACGACGTCGAGGCGCAGACGCTGGCGGCCGACCTCGACCTGCTCGGCGGCCATGTCGACGACGCGTTCGGTCGGCTCATCGACCTCGTCCGTCGTACCTCCGGCGACGAGCGCGACCAGGCGCGCACCCACCTGCTGGGACTCTTCGCGGCCGTCGGCAACGAGGACCCGCGGGTGCTCAAGGGCCGGCAGAACCTGGCCAACGCGCTGTTCTGACCGAGTTGTCAGGAGCGTGAGCGGCTATAGCCGGGCGGGAACCTGACAACTCGGGCGAGGAGCAGGTGCCCTGCGGGGCGGTCAGCGGCCGGACTCGGTGTAGGGACCGCCGCCCGGAGTTGTCTGCGTGGGCCAGGGCGGACTCGATCCGGCGGGCGGTGAAGTCCGCGCACTGCTCGCGTACCTCGTCGATGGTGCAGAACCGGGCGGAGCGGATCTCGCGGGCCTCCTCGACGATGTCGTCGACGATCGACGCGTCGTGCACGCCGCCGTCGAACACCAGGCAGACGCGCGTCGTCCCAGCCGCCCCAGGCCGGCAGCCAGTCGGTGAGCAGGAGCGACCCCGCCTTGATGTCGAGCGCGAGCTCCTCCTCGACCTCGCGGGAGACCGCGAGCTGGGGTGACTCCCCGACCTCGACGACGCCCCCCGGGAGGTCCCAGTCCCGCTTGTAGGTCAGCTGGCACAGCAGCACCCGGCCGTCGGGGTCACGCACCAGCATCTGTGAGATCGCGCGCTTGCGGGGGAGGAACGAGTTCAACAACGACCGGAAGCTCCGCGGGTCGGTGATCGGCGGGTCCGACGCGAGCCGGGCGAGGAGCACGTGGCCTGTGGCGTCCGTGCGGTCACCGATGCCACGGACGATGCCCTCGCGGCGCAGACCGGACCGGGTTGCGACCCGGAGCGACCGCTCGTTCCTGGGATCGACCCGTGCCTCGACCCTGGTCATCCCGAGCTCGTCGATCGCGTAGTCCACGAGCATCCGCACGGCCCGGGTGGCGTACCCGTGACCGCGATGGCCGGCGTACAGCGTCCACGACAGCTCGCCGACCTGGTCGCCCTTGTCGCGGATCTCGACGCTGCCGACCAGCGCCCCCTCGTGCTCCACGACGAAGTTCACCGTCGACCGGTTGTCCGCATAGGCCGCACGCCAACGCTCGACCGCGGACGCGTGCTGGTCGTACGACGGCGTCACCTGGTCGAACCCGAACCAGTAGGCGATCTCCTCGTCGTGGCCGGCGATGGCGCGCTCGATGTCCTCGTCGCGCCAGGGCCGGAGGACGACGACGCCGTCGGTCAGCTCAGGCTGTGGTCCGAACTCGTTGCTCACCCTCGAACCTTAGCCAGAGCGTCCCCAGCGGAGGCACCCGCAACGTCGTCGAGAAGGGCTGGCCGTGCCACGAGTCGCCGTCAGCGGTGACCCCGCCGAGGTTGCCGACGCCGGAACCGTAGTAGGTGTCGGCGTCGGTGTTGAGGATCTCGGACCAGGCGCCTTCGGCGGGCAGGCCGATCCGGTAGTTCTCGTGGGGGACAGCTGCGAAGTTCGCGACGCAGGCCAGGATCGACCCGTCCGAGCCCCGGCGGAAGAAGCTGAAGACGTTGTTGTCCGCGTCGTTGGCGTCGATCCACGCGAACCCGCTCGGGTCCTGGTCCAGCGACCACAGCGCCGGCGTATCGGCGTAGATCTTGTTCAGGTCCCTCACCAACGACTGGACGCCCTTGTGCTCGACGTGCTCGAGCAGCCACCAGTCGAGCTCGCGGCTCTCGGCCCACTCCGACTCCTGGGCGAACTCCGAGCCCATGAACAACAGCTGCTTGCCGGGGTGCGCCCACATGTAGGCCAGGTAGCTCCGCAGGTTGGCCAGCTGCCGCCACCGGTCGCCCGGCATCTTGCGCAGCAGCGAGCCCTTGCCGTGCACGACCTCGTCGTGGCTGATCGGCAGGATGTAGTTCTCGGAGTACGCGTAGACCAGCGAGAACGTCATCTGCTGGTGGTGGTACTGCCGGTGCACCGGGTCGTTCTGGATGTAGCCCAGGCTGTCGTGCATCCAGCCCATGTTCCACTTGAAGCCGAAGCCCAGCCCACCCAGGTGTGTCGGCCGGGTGACACCCGGCCACGATGTCGACTCCTCGGCGATCGTGATCGCCCCGGGCGCCCGCTTGTAGCAGGTGGCGTTCATCTCCTGCAGGAATGTGACGGCCTCGAGGTTCTCGCGTCCGCCGTACACGTTCGGGCTCCACTCGCCATCCTCGCGCGAGTAGTCCAGGTAGAGCATGGAGGCGACCGCATCCACCCGCAGCCCGTCGATGTGGTACTCCTCGAGCCAGTACACCGCGTTCGCGACCAGGAAGTTGCGGACCTCCTTGCGGCCGAAGTTGAACACGTAGGTGCCCCAGTCCGGGTGCTCGCCGCGGCTCGGGTTGGGATCCTCGTACAGCGGCGTCCCGTCGAACCGGGCGAGCGCGAACTCGTCCTTGGGGAAGTGCGCGGGCACCCAGTCGACGATCACCCCGATCCCGGCCTGGTGCAGGCGGTCCACGAGGTACCGGAACCCGTCGGGGTTGCCGAAGCGGGCGGTCGGCGCGAAGTACGACGTGACCTGGTAGCCCCAGGACCCGCCGAACGGGTGCTCCATGACGGGCAGGAACTCGACGTGCGTGAAGCCGAGGTCCACCAGGTAGGGGACCAGCTCGTCAGCGAGCTGCGCGTAGCTCAACGGAGTCGCCCCGCCGTGTTTCTTCCAGGACCCGAGATGCAGCTCGTACACCGACATCGGCCTGGCGTGGACGTCGGGGTCGGCCGCGCGGGCCGACATCCAGTCGTCGTCCTGCCAGGTGTAGTCGGACTCGAAGACCACGGAGGAGGTCAGCGGGGGAGTCTCGGTGTGGTAGGCCATCGGGTCGGCCTTCTCGCGCCACTGCCCGTCCGCGCCGAGGATCAGGAACTTGTACTTCGTGCCCGAGCCGACCTCCGGGACGAACAGCTCCCAGACACCCGAGGTGCCCATCTGTCGCATCGGGTGCTCGCGGCCGTCCCAGCTGTTGAAGTCACCCTTCACCCGCACACCCCTGGCATGCGGCGCCCACACGGCGAAGGAGGTCCCGGTGATCGGGCCCTGCACGCTGTCGTAGCGGCGTACGTGCGCACCGAGCACGTGCCACAGCTCCTCGTGGCGGCCCTCGTTGATCAGGTGCAGGTCCATCTCGCCGAGCGTGGGTAGGTAACGGTAGGCGTCGTCGACCTGGTGCGGCATCCCGTCGGCGTACTTCACCTCGAGCCGGTAGTCCGGCGGCTCCGGTACGTCGAGCACACCGAGCCAGACGCCCTCGTGCTCGTGCTCGAGGGCGAGCCGTCGGCCGCCGTGCACCACAGCGACGGTCTCGGCAAGCGGCCGCAGCACGCGCACGGTCACCGCGCCGTCGTGCTTGTGGGCGCCGAGGACCGCGTGCGGGTCACCGTGCTCCCCGGAGATGATCTGGCCGAGCACAGCCTTGTCCAACGGCAGTGGTCTGCTCATCAGCTTTTTGCCTCCTGGTCGGCGTCCGACGCGATCAGCCGCTCGATCGCCGCGAGCGGGATCGAGATCCAGTCGGGCCGGTTGCGTGCTTCGTACACGGTCTCGTAGACGGCCTTGTCCACCTCGTAGGCGCGGAGCAGGACCTCCTGGTCCCCGGACAGCTCCCCGCCCTTGGTCCGGTCGCTGGCCTCGACGTACCCGTCGAGGAACGCGGACCTGTTCCGCTCGACCCACTCCAGCGCCCGGTAGGCGATCTGCGCGCCGTCCTCCTCGACGTCTGCCTCCACCGCGTGGGCGGCATAGTCGAACGAGCGCAGCATGCCGGCGACGTCCCGCCAGGCCGAGTCCGGTTTCACCCGGTCCTTGAGCGGCTTGGCCGGCTCACCCTCGAAGTCGACGATCTTCCAGCCCAGCACTGTGCGCAGGGTCTGGCCTAGATGGAAGTCGGCGTGGACCCGTTGTACGACGACGGGCTCGGTCAGCCGGGTGACGGCGTCGAACGCCGCGCGCAGCCCGTCGGCGTGCTCGGTCAGGTCGGGGACGACGCCGATCGCGGCGTCCAGCCTCCGTTTCATCGCCTCGGCCAGGTCACCGAGCTGCTGCACCCCCCACGACTCGGTGGGGAACTGCACGGCGAGCGCGTCGTGCACCTGGGCCGTTGCCACACCGAGCCGGTGCGACTCGGCAGCGAAGTCGCCACCGACCTCGTCGGCGTGCAGGTCGGCCTCGGCGTACAGGTCGCGCACGCTGGCCAGGGCGAGGTCCCAGCCGTCGCTGGCGGTGCGGAGGAACTGCTGCAGCATTGCGAGCTGGATCGGCTCGTCGCTGTCATGGGCGGGTGCCTCGAGCCATCCGTACAGCGCGGCGATGTGCTCGTTCTCGGCCTTGGTCAGCGCCTCGTGGATCTCGATGTCGGGGTTGTTGCCCGGGGTGACCTTGCGGAACACCTTCATCAGGCTGTCCTCGCCGAACCGGACCGAAGAGTTGCTCTGCTCGCCGGAGAAGAGCGACGAGGTGGCATCGAGGTCGAGCTCATGACCCTCGAGGCGGTGGAAGGCCAGCTCGTCGTCTGTCCGCCGGCTCTCGAAGGCCCGCAGCCACAACGCGGTGGCCTGCCGGTCCTGAAGCGCGTCGTAGACGAACACCGGACCGAGATCGTCGTCCTCCCACTGGCCGACGAGCGCGTGCTCGAGACGCTCCTGCGGTTCGGTGTAGTAGGCCAGGGGCAACTGGAAGAGATCGGTCGAGCCGTCGTCGTACTCGACGGTGGCAAGCTCGATCCGGGCGCGCGGCTGCGCCGGCTCTGCCGATGAAGGTTCGTCCAGCCATCCGAACCTGCGCAGGTCGCCGACGGTGAACCGGCGGCCCTTCCCACCGAACCAGCGGGCGGATCCGATGAACTGCTCGAGGGGACCGGTCACGGTTGTCCGCCTCCTTCCTCGTCCTCGACCGGCCGCGGCAGCCGGAACCAGTAGAAGCCGTAGGCGCCGAGAGTCAACAGGTAGGGCAGCTCGCCGATCTGCGGGAAGCGGACGCCTCCGAGCAGCTCGACCGGCTCGATGCCCTCCCAGCGGCGAAGGTCCAGCTCCACGGGCTGCGGGAACCGGGACAGGTTGTTGACGCAGAGCACGAGGTCGGAGCTCTCGTCGTCGTTGTACTCGCGAACGTAGCTGAGCACGCTGGGGTTCGAGCCGCCGAGGTCGGTGAACGAACCCATCCCGAAGGCGGGATGCTTCTTGCGTGCGTTGATCATCCGCCGTGTCCAGTGCAGCAGCGACGACGCGTTCTCCAGCTCGGTCTCCACATTGACGCGTTGGTACCCGAACACCGGGTCCTGAATCACCGGCAGGTGCAGCCGGCCCGGGGTGGACACCGAGAAGCCGGCGTTGCGGTCCGGGGTCCATTGCATCGGGGTGCGGACGCCGTCGCGGTCGCCGAGCCAGATGTTGTCGCCCATCCCGATCTCGTCACCGTAGTAGAGGACCGGCGAGCCTGGCAGCGACAGGAGCAGCGCGGTGAACAGCTCCATCTGGTTGAGGTCGTTGTCGAGCAGCGGGGCCAGCCGGCGGCGGATGCCGATGTTGGCCTTCATCCGGGGGTCCTTGGCGTACTCGCCCCACATGTAGTCGCGGTCCGCGTCGGTGACCATCTCGAGGGTGAGCTCGTCGTGGTTGCGCAGGAAGATGCCCCACTGGCAGTTGTCGGGGATAGCGGGGGTCTGCTCGAGGATCTCTGAGATCGGAAACCGGGACTCACGGCGTACAGCCATGAAGATGCGAGGCATCACCGGGAAGTGGAAGCACATGTGGCACTCGTCGCCACCCTTGACGAAGTCACCGAAGTAGTCGACGACGTCGGAGGGCCACTGGTTCGCTTCAGCGAGCAGGATCCGGTCCGGGTAGTGCTCGTCGACGTAGGTGCGGACCTTCTTCAGGAACTCGTGGGTCTCCTTGAGATTCTCCCCGTTGGTGCCCGGACGCTCGTAGAGGTAAGGCACGGCGTCGAGCCGGAAGCCGTCGATGCCCATGTCGAGCCAGAACTTCAGCCCCTCGATCATCGCCTCGTGGACCTTGGGGTTGTCGTAGTTGAGGTCGGGCTGGTGGCTGTAGAAACGGTGCCAGAAGTACTGCTGGCGCACCGGGTCCCAGGTCCAGTTCGACGGTTCGGTGTCGACGAAGATGATCCGCGCGTCGTCGTAGAGCTCGTCGGTGTCGGACCAGACGTAGAAGTCGCCGTACTCACCGTCAGGGTTCTGGCGGGACTCCTGGAACCAGGGGTGCTGGTCCGAGGTGTGGTTCATGACGAAGTCGATGATCACCCGGATGCCGCGCCTGTGCGAGGCGTCCAGGAACTCGTGGAAGTCGTCGACGGAGCCGCACTCGGCCAGGATGTTCGTGTAGTCGGCCACGTCGTAGCCGCCGTCACGCAGGGGCGAGGTGAAGAACGGCGGTACCCACAGGCAGTCCACGCCGAGCCACTCGAGGTAGTCGAGCTTCTCGGTCAAGCCTTTGAAGTCGCCGACGCCGTCGCCGTTGGAGTCCTTGAAGGAGCGGACGAGCACCTCGTAGAAGACGGCGGTCTTGAACCAGTCCGGCTGGTGGGCCGGCAGGCCCTCCGCGGTCTCCGGCATCTGTTCAGCTGTCACAGGCTGGGCCTCCGAACGGTCAGGATGTGGGCGGGCTCGTGGAAGGGGTCGAGTCGCACGTAGTTGCGTTCACCCCAGGTCCAGCTCTGGTCGCTGATCGCGTCGTGAACCGCGAACGTGTCCTGCCACTGCATGCCCAGCGCAGGCATGTTCAGGTGCACGGTCGTCTCACGCGCTGCGTGCGGGTCCACGTTGACGACGACGATCAGCACATCCTGGGGGACACCGCCCGGATCCCCCCCGGAGACCTTGGAGAAGACCAGGATCGACTCGTCGTCGCTGGAGTGGACGGTGAGGTTCCGCAGCTGCTGCAGGGCAGGGTGCTCCCGGCGGATCCGGTTGAGCAGGGTGATGTATGGCGCCAGCGTCCGTCCCTCGACCTCCGCCGTGTCCCAGTCGCGGACCCGGACCTGGAACTTCTCGGAGTCGAGGTACTCCTCGCTCCCCGGTTTGACGGCCACGTGCTCGAACAGCTCGAAGCCGGCGTACACACCCCAGGACGGTGAGGCCGTCGCCGCGATGGTGGCGCGGATCTTGAACGCGGCCGGGCCTCCGTACTGCAGGTAGGCGTGCAGGATGTCGGGGGTGTTGACGAACAGGTTCGGCCGCAGCACGTGGCTGGTCTCATGGGACAGCTCGGTGAGGTACTCCTCGAGCTCCCACTTGGCGTTGCGCCAGGTGAAGTACGTGTAGGACTGGTGGAAACCGACCGCCGCCAGCGTCCTCATCATCGCCGGCCTGGTGAACGCCTCGGACAGGAAGATCACGTCGGGGTCGGTCTTGCGGACCTTGCCGAGCAGCCATTCCCAGAACTCGACCGGCTTGGTGTGTGGGTTGTCGACGCGGAACACGCGCACGCCGTGGGCCATCCAGTGCCGGACGACCCGCAGCACTTCCTGGTAGATGCCCTTGGGGTCGTTGTCGAAGTTGACCGGGTAGATGTCCTGGTACTTCTTCGGCGGGTTCTCGGCGTAGGCGATGGTCCCGTCGGCCCGGGTCGTGAACCATTCGGGGTTGGTCTTCACCCAGGGATGGTCCGGTGCGGCCTGCAGGGCGAGGTCGAGCGCGACCTCGAGGCCCAGCTCGTTCGCACGCTGCACGAACGCGTCGAAGTCCTCGAGCGTGCCGAGGTCGGGGTGTACGGCGTCATGGCCGCCCTCTTCGGAGCCGATCGCCCACGGGGAACCGGGATCCCCCTCCTCGGCAACAAGGGTGTTGTTCGGGCCCTTCCGGTTGACCTTGCCGATCGGATGGATCGGGGGCAGGTAGATGATGTCGAACCCCATCGCGGCCACGGCGTCGAGCCGCTCGGCTGCGCTGCGGAAGGTCCCGGAGACCACCTTCCCGGTCTTCTCGTCGACGTAGGCACCCTCGGACCGGGGGAAGAACTCGTACCAGGAGCCGAACAGGGCGCGCGTCCGGTCGACGTAGAACGGGTACGGCCCCTCGCTGGTGACCAGGTCCCGCAACGGGAACCGGGAGAGCACGTCGTCGACGGCGGGGGAGGTTGCCGCGGAGTAGCGCACCGGGTCGGGACGGGTGGTGTCCTTCACCGCGGTGATCGCGTCGGCGAGTGTCTGGTGGTCCTCGGACCGTCGACCCGCCCCCTTCCTGGGAAGGCCCTCGAGGACACGTTCGAGCAGCAGCACGCCCTCCGCGAACATCAGCTCGACGTCGATCTCGGCGGGGATCTTGATCTCGGCGTCGTGCCGCCAGGTCGCGACCGGGTCGCCCCATCCCTCGACCTCGAACGTCCACGCACCCGGATGGTCGGCAGTGACCTCCGCGGACCAGAGGTCGGGGACCTCCGGGTCCTTGGTCATCCGCACCCAGGGCCGCCGTACGCCCGCGGGGTCGGTGAGGACCACGTCCGCGTTCAGCGCGTCGTGACCCTCCCGGAAGACCAGGGCGGTGACGGTGAACGGCTCGCCGACCGCTGCCTTGGCCGGGTAGCGGCCGCAGTCGACAACGGGCGTGACATCCGTGATGGGGATTCGTCCAACCATGTGTTCAACCTGCCCCATCCGGACAAGTCCATGCAAGTAGCGGTTGGAACGATCAAGAATCCGGGCCCTTCTTCGTCGCCGGGGCCCCGAACGTGCGGGAGCCCCTGCGTGACGCAGGGGCTCCCGGTCGTTCGGTGATGCGGTCCGTCAGCGGAGGTTGAGACCGACCAGCACGGGGTCGTGGTCGGACGACCGGTACGCGTCGGGTGCGAACAGGCTCGCCACCTGGCCGGCCGACTTGAAGTCGTCGTTGTAGTCCAGGGCGGTCGGCTCGTCCGCGTTGATGTGCCAGGTCGTCGTGCCGGTGACCTGAGGGTTCAGGCTCTTCGACGCGAGCGCGTGGTCAAGGTAGCCCCACTGTCCGTCGAACACGTAGGAGTAGGCGTCGCGGCCCTCGTACCTGCGCACGAGATCGGTGTAGCCCGCGTCCTTCAGAGCGGTGATCGGGTCCTCCTGCGCGTAGGAGTTGAGGTCACCCATGATCAGCACGTCGGAGTCGTCGACATCGGTCGGGTCGGTCCCGAGCCACTCGGCGAGCTCCTTCGCGGACTCGGTGCGGGTCACGTTGCAGTTGCCCTGACCGTCACCGGCGTCGGGATCCTCGTCGTCCACGCAGTCAGAGCCCTTGGACTTCAGGTGGTTGACGACAACCGTCGCCGTGCCACCGTCGGCGTCCTCGAACGACTGCGCGAGAGCCGGGCGGTTGCGCGGCTCACCGCTCGCGCCGTTGACGAAGCTGTCCGTGTTCAGCGCTGCGGTCTGGCCGACCGGCGTGACGGCCGCGGGCTTGTAGAGCATGCCCACCTTGATCGCGTCGTCACCCAGAGCGTCCACCTCGCCCGTGCCCGCGTCGGCGTCGATGAAGTCGTAGGTGCCGGCTCCCGCCTTCGCGTTGATCCGGTTCACGAGGTCCTGCAGCGCACTGTCGTCGCCGTAACCGTCGTTCTCGATCTCGATCACGCCGACCACGTCCGCGTCCAGGCCCTGGATGGCGGCCACGATCTTGGCCGCCTGCCGGTCCAGCTCGAAGGTGTCGTCGGCGCCGCGGCACTCCATGGGCGGTCCTGAGACCCCACCGGTGCAGCTGTTGCCGAAGGAGTTGAAGTAGTTCAGCACGTTGAAGCTGGCGACCCGCAGGTCACCGCGGACCGAGTCCGGGGCAGTGGGCCGCTGGTCGGCGGCCCGGAAGTCGACCGAGCCACCCATCGCGCCGATCGGGCGGACCCGGTAGGCGTTCGGGCTGGCGGCGTTGCCACCCCAGGTGTAGGTCATCACCCCGACGATGTTCTCGGCGGTGTCACCGCCGCGCAGGGTGTTGCCGGCCGAGAGCGGCTGCCCGTTCCGGGCGAAGACGATCGGGTCGGCGTTCTGGTTCTGCAAGGCGTCGTCGACCAGGATCTGGTTGAGGTCGTTCTTGGCCTGCAGCCTGTTGGCCTTTTCGCCGGGCTCCACCACGTTGGAGGGCTGAGCGAGTCGCCCGTGCGAGGACAACAGCACCTGACCGAACCGGGCGAGCTGGAAGTGCTCGGTCACCGACAGCGTCTGCGGCAGCCTCACCAGCATGCCTTCGTAGCGCTCCTGGTCCGCAGCGTCCTTGAACGGGAGCCTCACCTTGGTCGGCTCGACGGTGGCGTCCGAGCCACAGACCGCGACCCCGTCGGAGAAGGCGCTGAGCTGGGTCTGGTCCTGGAACTCGCCCGCGTTGCCGCGGACCCGGACGACGTCGCCGATGCTCACCTCGTCCTCGTTGCCGTTGAACACGAAGATCGCGTCGGAGGTCCTGGGGTTGTCGTCGCCCTCGAGGTCCTGCAGGTAGAAACCGCGCAGCCTGGGCGAGGCGCCTTCGTGGTCCCCGACGACGACTCCCTTGGTGCTGACCGCACCCGTCACCGCGCCGGCGGCTCCGCTGCCCTGGATGTCGTAGATGCGGGTGTACTGGTGCTCACAGACCGGACCGGCCTCGGCGACGTCGAACGAGGTCATGTAGTCCGCGGCCATCGTCGTGGCGTCGCCGTCCCGGTCGGTCACCTGGGCGGCGTGCACCGTGAGCGTGCAGCCGGTCTGCGCCGGAAGGGCGCCGTCGGGGTCGACGCTGAACGTGGTCGGGCCGCCGGAGACGGTCGCCGGCACGGCGGTGTCGTCGCAGGCCAGCGTGAACGCACCGGCCGCGGCGTCGACCTCCTCGCTGAACGTGACGGTCAGGGTCTGGTCGTCGGGCACCTCGGCGGCACCCTCGACCGGAACGGTCGAGTCCACCATCGGCGCGACGTCCGGCGGGGGACCTGCGGTGTGCGACCCGAGCCCGTCGAACGTGTTGCCGGCGAAGCCGTCCCATTCCACGGCCGGGTCGAAGGCGTCGCTGCCGTCGGTATCACCGGCGCTGATGGTCGACTTGCGGCGCAGGGTGTTGTCGGCGGTGCTGGTCAGCCCGCTGCCCCATTCGGTGCCCGGGTCGACCCCGACCTGGCCGATCACGTCGACGGCCGTGCCGTCCTTGGTGAGCACGACCGCGTCGTCGCCGTTCCACAGGCCCGCACCGCTGGTCTGGTCACTCTGCGCGAGGATCGCCGGGTCGGCTGCCGACTGCGCGAGCACGAACACGTCACCCGCGGCGACCGTGCCGCTCAGACTCACCGGGCTGCCCGTGCTGCCGCCGTTGGAGTACACCTGCAGGCTGTACCCGGAGGCGGCCAGGTCGACGGGGGCTCCGGTGCCGTTGTAGATCTCCACGGCCTTGTTGAAGCTCGAGCCCTCGACGTACTCCGAGAAGTACAGGTCACCTGCCGCGGCCGACGCCACCCCCGCCAGCGGCGCCATTCCCAACCCGACCGCGATGCCTACTGCGGCTGCGGTTTGCCGTCTAAATCCCAACCAGTTCACGACTCTCCCATTCGTCATACTTTGTGTGAGCCCGGTCACCTTAGGCGCTGGAGGTAAAGAAGGGCCACACCTGGGGGCGTCGGCGCGGCGAACACCGGGAAACCGTTCGCGGCCGAACGGACGGGTGCCCGGGTATTGGAACGATCCAGACTGTTCGTTACCGTCGGGGGGTGAGAGCAATCCGTCGATTCACCGTCCGTCCGGTCCTGCCCGAGCCGCTCAAGCCGCTCGGCGACCTCGTCAACAACCTCCGCTGGTCCTGGCACCCGGAGACGCAGGACGTCTTCGCCGCGATCGACCCCGGGGTCTGGGAGTCGTGTGGGCACGACCCGGTCCGGCTGCTGGGCTCGGTCTCCGCCCGCCGGCTCGACGAGCTGGCCCGTGACGAGGGGTTCCTGTCCGTGCTCGGTCGCGCGCACGCGGACCTGCAGGAGTACCTCACCGGGGACCGCTGGTTCCAGTCGATCGGTGAGGCGGCTCCCCGAGCGGTCGCCTACTTCTCCCCGGAGTTCGGCATCACCGCCGTGCTCCCGCAGTACTCCGGTGGCCTCGGCATCCTCGCCGGCGACCATCTCAAGACAGCCAGCGACCTCGGTGTCCCGATCATCGGCGTGGGCCTGCTCTACCGGCACGGTTACTTCCGTCAGTCGCTGTCGCGGGAGGGCTGGCAGCAGGAGCGTTACCCGGTCAGCGACCCCGACGGCCTGCCGATCTCGCTGCTCCGGGAGCCGGACGGGACGCCGGCGAAGATCACCATCGGCCTGCCCGGCGAGGAGTCGCTGACCGCACGGATCTGGATCGCCCAGGTCGGCCGGGTGCCGTTGCTGCTGCTCGACTCGGACGTCGAGGAGAACAGCGACGTCGTCCGCGAGGTGACCGACCGGCTGTACGGCGGCACCTCGGAGCATCGACTGCGCCAGGAGCTGCTGCTCGGGGTCGGTGGGGTCCGCGCCCTGCGCGCCTACTCACGGATCGCCGGCGCCCCGGACCCGGAGGTGTTCCACACCAACGAGGGCCACGCCGGGTTCCTGGGCGTGGAACGGATCCGCGAGCTCACCGAGGACACCGGACTCGACTTCGGGACCGCGCTCGAGGTTTCCCGTGCCGGCACAGTGTTCACCACGCACACGCCGGTCCCGGCCGGCATCGACCGGTTCCCGCGGGACCTTGTCGAGCAGTACTTCGGCGGCGAGAACGCAAGCCCCGGGGTGCCCGTGGACAAGGTCCTCGCGCTCGGTTCGGAGGACTTCGAGAGCGGCGACCCAGGCGTGTTCAACATGGCGGTGATGGGCTTCCGGCTCTCCCAGCGCGCGAACGGTGTCTCGCTGCTGCACGGCGAGGTCAGCCGCGGCATGTTCGGCGGCCTGTGGCCCGACTTCGACGTCGCGGAGCGCCCGATCACCTCGATCACCAACGGGGTGCACGCGCCGACCTGGGTGGCCCGTGAGGTGTTCGAGCTGGCGGAGAAGGAGGGCGCCAACACCGGCTCCGACGACCCCGAGGTGTGGGACGTCGTGGACCGCGTCACCGGAGCGCAGATCTGGGAGACCAAGCGGGTGCTCCGCGAACGGCTGGTGAAGGACGCGCGCAAGCGTCTCGCGAAGTCGTGGAAGCAGCGGGGTGCGACCCCGGCCGAGCTCAGCTGGATCGGCTCCGCGCTCGACCCGGACGTGTTGACGATCGGGTTCGCGCGCAGGGTGCCGTCGTACAAGCGGCTCACCCTGATGCTCCGTGACCCCGAGCGGCTCAAGCGGATCCTGCTGCACCCCGAGCGTCCCGTGCAGCTGGTGATCGCGGGCAAGTCGCACCCCGCAGACGAGGGCGGCAAGAAGCTGATCCAGGAGATCGTCCGGTTCGCCGACGACCCCGAGGTGCGGCACCGGATCGTGTTCCTGCCAAACTACGACATCGCGATGGCGCAACCGCTGTACCCCGGCTGCGACGTGTGGCTCAACAACCCGCTGCGGCCGTACGAGGCGTGCGGCACCTCCGGGATGAAGGCCGCGCTGAACGGTGGGCTCAACCTGTCGATCCTGGACGGATGGTGGGACGAGTGGTACGACGGCAACAACGGCTGGGCGATCCCCTCCGCCGACGGTGTCGAGGACCCCGACCGTCGCGACGACATCGAGGCCAAGGCCCTCTACGACCTGATCGAGCACGAGGTCGCGCCTCGGTTCTACGACAACGACGCCGAGGGCCTGCCGGTGCGGTGGATCGAGATGGTCCGGCACACGCTCAAGTCCCTGGGTCCGAAGGTGCTCGCGACCCGGATGGTGCGGGAGTACGTCAACCGGCTCTACACCCCCTCAGCGGAGACGTCGCGCGCGTTGAACGACGACTACACCGGCGCCCGCCGGCTGGGGGAGTGGAAGGAGCGGGTCCGCGCAGCCTGGCCGTCGGTGGCGATCGACCACGTGGAGTCGTCCGGCGTGAGCGACATCCCCGAGCTCGGTGACACGCTCGAGGTGCGCGTGTTCGCGTCGCTCGGGGACCTGGAACCCGACGACGTCGACGTACAGGTGGTGCACGGACGGATCCGGCACGAGGACAACCTGGTGGACACCGAGGTGGCGTCGCTCGGGCTGGGCGAGACGTACGAAGCGGGACGGCACCGGTTCGAGGGCCGGGTGCGCCTCGCGCAGACCGGGCCGTTCGGCTACACGGTGCGGATCCTGCCGAAGCACCCGATGCTGGCCTCCCCGGCCGAGCTCGGTTGCGTAGCGCTCCCGCACGAGCACCACCACTGACCCGTCACGCGGAGCACCTGGTCCCGCCAGGCCGACGGCCGCAACAACAGGTGGGGACGACTCAGACCTGGCGCAGCACCAGCATCGAGCGGGGCGCGATGTCGATGACCTCGCCGGCCCCCAGCCGGGCGCCGATCTTGTGAGAGTCGTCGGTGCTCAGCACCACCTCGCCGGCCAGCACCCACTCGTTCTGCGGCAGCTTGACCTTGCCCGGCTCGGGATGGGCGTTGAACCACAGCAGGAACGACGAGTCGTGCAGCTGTTCACCGCGCGGGCCGGGCGCACGCAGCGGGTCGCCGGAGACGAACATCCCGAGCGTGTGAAGACTCTCGTCGAACCAGTCGGAGGCCTGCATCTCGCGGCCGTCGGGGTGCACCCACGCGAGGTCCTTCGGCCCGCCCTCGAGGGCGGGCCGGCCCTCGAGGTAGTGCCGCTGCCGGAACGCCGGATGCTCCCGGCGTAGTCGCAGCGCGGCCTTGACCATCTCGTAGATGTCGAGCCACGCGTCGTCGGGCCGCCAGTCCATCCAGGAGATCTCGTTGTCCTGGCCGTAGGCGTTGTTGTTCCCGCCCTGGGTGCGGCCGCGCTCGTCGCCGGCGGTGATCATCGGGACGCCGTTGGACAGGCAGAGCGTGAGCATCAGGTTCGCCGCCTGGCGGTGGCGGAGGGCAACGATCGTCGGATCGGCGGTCTCCCCCTCGACGCCGCAGTTCCAGGACCGGTTGTTGTCGGTGCCGTCCCGGTTGCCCTCGCCGTTGGCCTCGTTGTGCTTGTGGTTGTAGGACACCAGGTCGCGCAGCGTGAACCCGTCGTGCGCGGTGATGAAGTTGACCGAGGCGTACGGCGAGCGGCCGTCGTCGGCGTACAGGTCGCTGGACCCGGCGACCCGGGAGGCGACGTCGCGGATGCCGCCCGACCGGGTGCGCCAGAAGTCGCGGATCGTGTCACGGTACTTGTCGTTCCACTCGCACCACGGGGGAGGGAACGCGCCGACCATGTAGCCGTCCATGCTGGCGTCCCAGGGCTCGGCGATCAGCTTCACGTGCCGCAGGATCGGGTCCTGCCCGACCGCGGTGAGGAAGTGGCTGTTCATGTCGATCGCGTGGCCGGTGCGGGTCAGTGCCGGTGCGAGGTCGAACCGGAACCCGTCGACGTGCATCTCGGTGACCCAGTAGCGCAGCGAGTCCAGGATCAACCGCAGTGCCGCGGGGTAGGACGCGTCGACGGTGTTCCCGCAGCCGGTGACGTCCCAGTACGTCCCCTCGTCCACGTGCTTGTAGAAACCGATGTCGTCGAGGCCGCGGAAGCTGAGCGTCGGCCCCAGCGGCCCACCCTCGGCGGTGTGGTTGTAGACCACGTCGAGGATCACCTCGAGACCGGCCGCGTGCAGCGACTTCACCATCTGCTTGAACTCGGTGACCTGCTCACCGCGGTCGCCTGAGGAGCTGTAGGTGTTGTGCGGCGCGAAGAACCCGATCGAGTTGTAGCCCCAGTAGTTCGTCAGGCCCTTGTCGGCCAGGTCGGGCTCGGGGACGAACTGGTGGACCGGGAGCAGCTCCACGGTGGTGATCCCGAGGTCCTTGAGGTAGTGCACCGCGGCTTGGGTGGTGAGGCCGGCGTACGTCCCTCGCTGCTCCTCGGGGATCTCGTTGTGCAGCTTGGTGAACCCCTTGGTGTGCAGCTCGTAGATGATCGTGTCGGTCCACTTTGTGGCCGGGCGCTTGTCGTCGCCCCAGTCGAACTCGTCGTGCACCACGACGCTCTTCGGCATGAACGGCGCGGAGTCCTCCTCGTTGCGGGTCAGCTCCTTCTCCGCGCGGGCCTCCGCCTCGTCGCCGGCGTCCGGCAGGACGTAGCCGAAGATCGCCGGCCCGGGTACGACGGACCCGCTGACCGCCTTGGCGTACGGGTCGATCAGGAGCTTCGCGGGGTTGAACCGGCGCCCCTGCTCGGGGTTCCACGGGCCGTCCACGCGATACCCGTAGAGCTGGCCCTTCGGGATGTCCGGCAGGGCGCCGTGCCAGATGCCCAGGGTGTACTCCGTGAGCTGGAACCGCTTCTCGTCGGCCGCGTCGCCCGACTCGTCGAAGAGACAGACCTCGACCTTCGTGGCCTCCGGGGCGAAGACGGCGAAGTTCGTCGACTCCTCGCCCCACGTCGCACCCAGCGGTTGGTGCTGACCGGGCCACACGTCGGCACGGTCCTGGTCGTCTGTCCACGGTCCGGGGTTCACCGGGACATTCTTGCGCACCGCCGTCAATAGAATGCGAACGCGGCTTCCGCAGACCTCCGCGCATCCGTCCGGGCGACACCCTCCCACGCTGGGGAACCCGGAGGTGACGGGCATCTTCCCCTTGATCGGGTTCTCCGACACCGGCTGCGCGCAGATGGCGTTCCCCTACGCCACCCAGGGAGTCCTCGGAGCCGTCGAGGGGCTCCTGGTCGCCCGTCCCCCTGAACCCGGCGGGTCGTCGTCTAGGCTCGCGGCTGACCGAGACAAGCTGATCTGAGGAGTGCATCGTGGGCGAGTTCGTACGGCTCGAGGTAGAAGACGGCGTCGGGACGATCCGGCTCGACCGGCCGAAGATGAACGCCCTCGACGCCGCGATGCAGGAGGAGATCCGGGCCGCAGCAACCGAGGCAGCCGAGCGCGACGACGTCCGCGCGGTCGTGGTCTACGGCGGCGAGAAGGTGTTCGCGGCCGGCGCGGACATCAAGGAGATGGCCGCCATGTCCTACACGGACATGGTCCGGCGCTCCGGCGCGTTGCAGTCCTCGTTCAGCGCCGTCGCCGGAATCCCCAAGCCGGTCGTGGCGGCGGTGACCGGCTACGCCCTCGGTGGTGGGTGCGAGCTCGCTCTGTGCGCCGACTTCCGGATCGCCGCCGACAACGCCACCCTGGGACAGCCGGAGATCCTGCTCGGGATCATCCCCGGAGCCGGCGGCACCCAGCGGCTGACCCGGCTGGTGGGACCATCGAAGGCGAAGGACATCATCTTCTCCGGCCGGTTCGTCAAGGCCGAGGAGGCCCTGCAGATCGGGCTGGTCGACAGGGTCGTTCCCGCCGAGTCCGTCTACGCGGAGGCGGTCGCCTGGGCCCGCCAGTTCAGCGGTGCCGCCGCCTTCGCGATCCGCGCCGCCAAGGAGGCCATCGACCACGGCCTCGAGGTTGACCTGGCCACCGGGCTGGAGATCGAGCGCCAGCAGTTCGCCGGCCTGTTCGCCACCGAGGACCGCAGCATCGGCATGCAGTCCTTCATCGAGAACGGCCCCGGCAAGGCCGAGTTCCGCGGGCGCTGACGCAAGGTGGGGTCAGATCCTGCGCAGCACGGCCAGCTCGCCGGCGGCCCGGAGCAGCGGCTGGTTGTAGGTCGCGCACAGCGCGTACCCACGTTCCTCGAGCATCGCGATGATCCGCGCTGAGGTGACCTGCTCCCTGACCCCGCCCCGGCCCTCTGCCGTGGCAACCTGCTTTCCGCGCCTGGAGTTCAGCGACACCACGTAGCGCACGCCGAGGTCACGCACGGTGTCGAGGTACCTCTCGACGACGTCCGGCTCCATCTCCTGGAACGAGAACGAGTTGACGAACACGTCGAACGGACCCTCGAGATCCGCGATCCGCCAGTTCGGCAGCACCGCCGAGCGGGGTACGTCGACGGGGCCGGTGTCGGGCACACGCTCGTCATAGGTGAGCACCCGGTCGTCGCCGAACAGCGTGCTCAGGTAGTACGACGACACCGTGAGCAGGGGTGGGATGTCGGCGTTGACGTAGCGGGCCTCGGGGTCGCGTGACATCACGATCTCGCCCAGGACGCCGTAGCCACCGCCGAGCTCCAGGAACGACTTCGGCGGCGTGCTGACGTGCCGGGACAGCGCGGCCAGGCAGAGCAGGTAGTTCAGGTAGGGCTTGCCCCATCGCGGCCCGTCGCGACCCACCAGCGGGTAGCGCTGTGTCGGCCGGCCGACCTCGCTCTCGCCGTGCGCCTCCAGGTCGATCGGCCAGTTCTGGTGGTCCCAGCACAGCCGCGCGGCGTCGAAGTCGCGGCGGGCGTCCGGGGTTCCGTTGAGGGCGGACCGCAGCCAGCCCTCGTTCACCTGGGGGCGGAGGGCCCGCGCCGCACGCACCAGCCGCCGGACTTCCCTGCCGCCCAGCCGTGAGCCATAGATCGGGTAGAACCAGGAGAACGCCGCCGGCCAGGACTTGAAGGCCTCGAGGCCGTGCACCTCCATGTCGGTGAGGAGCCGCTCGACGCCCGGTGTCCAGAAGTTCGTGGGGCGGTACACCGGGTCACAGGTCTGCAGCCCGGACAGGCTCCGCTCGGTCAGCTCCTTCCACCGCGGATCCGCCGTCGGCGTGATGGGTGGTGCCGGTGGCGCGCCGCCAGGCGTAGCCGGTGGTCCGGACAGGCCACGTGCCGGTCCGGTCCCCGCCGATGAACGTGACCGAGCTCTGCGGGCCAGTTCCAGCAGCTTGGGTGGGATCCAGTCGGAGGCGGCCACCGAGCGGCGGCGGTTGGATGTCGGCATGGGCCGAACGTAGCAGCGCCCGCCGTGCCGGGCGGCACCTGGAAGCCTGGTTCGCGTTACTCGCGGGTTCGGCTATCGTGCGAGTACCTCGGCACAAGGAGAACAAGTGAGCGACGCGAGCAAGGGCACGGAGAAGGCTGCGGCCGACGACGGGGGCGCGCCTGCGGAGAAGCGGCGTCGCCGGCCGTCGGGGCAGAAGGTGAAGGCCGGCTCGCTCGCGGTTCGCAGCAAGCTCGCCTCGGTGATCTGGCTGATCGCCGTCGTCTGTGCGCTGTTCCTTGCCGTTGGCGCGCTGCTCATCGCGTTGAACGCCAACGAGGAGAACAGCATCGTCATGTTCGTCCTCGCCGGCGCCGACCTGCTGGACGGCCCGTTCAGCCGCGAGAACGGCATCTTCACGTTCGAGGGGAAGGACGCCGAGACCAAGAGCGCCCTCGTCAACTGGGGGCTGGCCGCTGTGGTCTACCTGGTCATCGGCAAGATCCTGGACCGGATCATCCGCCCGTGATCCGGGTTGTGAGTTACTCGACATCACACTCCGCGTGTGACTGAACCCACCCGCCCGCCTGTTTCCCCGCTAACTACGCGCTAGTAGCCTCAGGGATCACCAAGGCGGGCGACCGCAGGCCTCCGCGAGGAGTGCCGCAGACGCGTTTGCCCCCCGTGGCTGTGAGAACCGGCCGCGAACCGAGTGCACAGGAGGGGCCCTAGGGCCAGGACCGCCAATGAACATTGTCGTGTGTGTGAAGTACGTGCCGGATGCTACGGCTGACCGGCATTTCGAGGGTGACTACACCGTGGACCGGGTGGGTGTGGACGGCCTGTTGTCGGAGCTGGACGAGTACGCGGTGGAGCAGGCGCTGCAGGTCAAGGAGAACGCCTCCGACGAGACCGTGGTGACGGTGTTGACGGTGGGCCCGGAGCAGGCGACGGACGCGATCCGGAAGGGTCTGCAGATGGGTGCGGACCAGGCGGTGCACGTGGTCGATGACGCGATCGCGGGCTCGGATGCGCTGGCCACCTCGCTGGTGCTGGCGAAGGCGATCGAGAAGCTGGGTGCCGAGGCGCCGGTGGACCTGGTGGTGTGCGGGATGGCGTCGACCGATGGGTCGATGAGCGTGGTGCCGGCGATGCTGGCCGAGCGGCTGGGTCTGCCACAGGTGACGTTCGGCTCGGAGGTCACCGTGGACGGGGCCACGGTGCGGATCCGCCGGGACGGGGACACCGCGACCGAGACGGTCGAGGGGACGGTGCCGCTGGTGCTGAGCGTGACCGACCAGTCCGGTGAGGCCCGGTACCCGTCGTTCAAGGGGATCATGGCGGCGAAGAAGAAGCCGGTGCAGTCCTGGGGCCTCTCGGACCTCGGGGTGGAGGCCGACCAGGTCGGTCTGTCCGCGGCGTGGACCGCGGTCGAGGGAACGCAGGCGCGTCCACCGCGCACGGCCGGGGAGATCGTCACCGACGAGGACGGGTCGGGCGCGAAGGCGCTGGCCGAGTTCCTCGCGTCGAAGAAGTTCATCTAGGAAGGCATCGAAACCTATGAGCGAGATTCTGGTTCTCGTCGACCACGACAGCGCGGGCGACGGTGCAGTGCGCAAGACCACCCATGAGCTGTTGACGATCGCCCGTCGGCTCGGTGAGCCGTCCGCGGTGTTCATCGGCTCCGACGTGTCCACCGCCGAGGGCGCGTTGAGGTCCTACGGTGCGGAGAAGATCTATGTGATCGACGACACCGACATCACCGGCTACCTGGTGGCGCCGAAGGCGGAGGTGCTGGCCGCGCTGGTGGAGCAGACCAGCCCGGGTGCGGTGCTGGTCACCTCCTCGGCGGAGGGCAAGGAGGTCGCGGCCCGGCTGGCGGTCAAGACCGAGTCGGGTCTGATCACCGATGCCACCGATGTCACCGCCGGTGATGCGGGCCCCACGACGACGCAGTCGGTGTTCGCGGGGAACTACACGGTGACCGCGAAGGTCACCAAGGGCACCCCGATCATCACCGTGAAGCCGAACGCGGCCACCCCCGAACCCGTCGACGGCGCCGGGGTGGTCGAACAGGTCCAGGTGGCCATCTCCGAGGGGGCGAGGACCGCGAGGATCACCGCGTCCGAGCCGCGGAAGTCGACCGGGCGTCCGGAGCTGACCGAGGCCGCGATCGTGGTCTCCGGCGGCCGCGGCACCGGCGGCAACTTCGAGCCGGTCGAGACCTTCGCGGACTCCCTCGGCGCCGCGGTCGGCGCGTCCCGGGCCGCGGTCGACTCCGGCTGGTACCCGCACTCGTTCCAGGTCGGCCAGACCGGGAAGACGGTGTCCCCGCAGCTCTACGTCGCGGCCGGGATCTCCGGTGCCATCCAGCACCGGGCCGGGATGCAGACCTCGAAGACCATCATCGCGATCAACAAGGACGAGGAAGCACCCCTGTTCGAGCTCGTCGACTTCGGCGTCGTCGGCGACCTGCACAAGGTCCTCCCCGCGGCCACCGACGAGGTCAACCAGCGCAAGGGCTGACGGCCCCGGCACACGACCGGCCTCCGCACCACTTCCGGTGCGGGGGCCGTTGTGTCAGCGGGGCACCTCGGTGCCGTCCTCGGCGAAGGTCTTGAACGCCTGCATGTACTTCATCGTCTGCTTCGGGAACGTCCGACCGAACAGCAGCCCGATGATCTTCATCGGGCCGGAGAACTCGAAGACGTTGTGCGCGACCCACCTGGTCCGCTCGGGGGAGACCACCACGAACCGGTTCTCGGCGATGCTGCGCACGCCTTTCGCGTCGTAGGTGCCGTCGAAGGAGTCGGGCAGGTTCCGTGCGGTGATGGTCTCGATCATCTCGATCCGTCGCTTGCCCTGCTGGAACACCAGGCGGGACGTCGCCCCGGGTTGGCCCGGCTCACCGGTCAGGTGCTCGAACGACTGCAGGCCCTCCTGCCACTTGGGAAGGTTGTCCGGGTCGTCGAAGAGCGCGATGACGCGGTCGCGTGGCAGGTCGATCTCGATGTCTTGGGTGTAGTCCACGGCGCCGAGCCTACTCGGCGGAAGCCGGCCTTCGATGACGCGCCCGCATTCGTTGAGACCCGCCTCATTTCGTGTTGAAACCCGTCCAATTCTCGGCTCGGTCACAGCTCAAGGACCGGGCCCTCCCAACGGTTCCGAAGCCAGCGGTCGTGGCTGGCCACGATGACGGTTCCGGTCGATCGCTGGAGTGCTTCCTCGAGCTCCTCGGCCAGCGTCAGCGAGATGTGGTTGGTCGGCTCGTCGAGCAGCAGCAGGTCCGGTTCCCGAGCGACCAGGATCGCGAGGGCAAGTCGACGCTGCTGCCCGACGCTCAGCACACCGACAGGTCGGGACAGCTCTCGTGGGTGAAGCAGTCCCAGGTCACCCAGTGGCATGGGGGATCCCGTTGCCGCGTCGTACACCTCGTGCGGCGACCTGTCCGGCCGCGTGAACGTGACGTCCTGCGGCAGGTAGCCGATCCGCCGGGCGGAGACCTGGGCCGTCCCCGAGCTCGGAACGAGGTCGCCGTTGACCACCTTGAGCAGCGTCGACTTGCCCGATCCGTTCGCCCCGGTCACGAGCAGCCGATCGCCGCCGGCGACGTCGAGCCGCGGCACGCTGACCCGGTCGCGCACCACCAGGTCGCGGAGGAACACGCTGAGGGCGCCGTTCGCGCGGCCGGCGGCCAGTGTGCCGCGGAACGAGAGAGGCTTCGGCGGCTTCGGGACCCGATCGCGTTCGAGCACCTCGATCCGCTTCTCGGCGTCGCGCACCCGGCGGCTGATCGTGCCGGCCACCCGTGCGCCCTTGAACTGGTAGATGAACTTGTCGTTGTCGCGAGCAGGTCGGTTGTGCGCCACCTGCCGGGCGGTCGTCGCCGCCGCGACCCGGAGGTCGTTGAGCTCGTCCTGCTGGTCCAGGAACGCCTGCTCCCAGCGGCGACGCGCGTCCCGCTTCTGCGTGAGGTACGCCGTGTATCCGCCGGTGAACCGGTTGCCGCCCTCGCCGTCCACACCGAGGTGCGCCGGGTCGAGGTCGACGATCGCGGCGCACACGTTGTCGAGGAAGGTGCGGTCGTGGCTGGCGATCACCACGATGCCGGGCAGCGAGACCAGGAACTCCTCGAGGAACTGCACCGCCTCGTCGTCGAGGTGGTTGGTCGGCTCGTCGAGCAGCACGCACTCAGGGCGTCGGGTGATCAGCGCCGCGAGTGCCAGCCGGGTCCGTTGACCGCCGGACATCGCCGCCACCGGGCGCGACCGGTCCAAAGCACCGAGACCGAGACGCTCCGCGGCCAGGACGGCGCGCCGGTCGGCGTCCCAGGCCTCGTGCAGCTCGGCCCAGGCGAGGACGTCGGCGTACTCGTCGTCGACTCCCGGCTCGGACAGGCGAGCGGCGAGCGACTCCAGTCGGCTGACGGCGTCGTGCAACGGAGCGAGTGCCGCGTCGAGCACGTCACCGATGCGGGCCCCGGCGGGAAACGACGTTTCTTGGCCCAGGTAGGCGAGGTCCTGCGGTTTGACGATGGAACCGGAGTCGGAGGGTTCGGCGCCGGCAAGCAGACGCATCAACGTCGACTTGCCGACGCCGTTCTCACCCACCATCCCAAGGGGCTGACCAGGGTTTGCGACGAGCTCGACCCCGTCCAGGACGACACGGTCGCCGTACGTCTTGGAGACGTCACGGGCAACCAGGGGAGCGAGCGTGGAGTTCAGGGTGGTAGACATCAGCGGCACCTCAGGAGAGACGGGGGCTGCACTCGCCGGGCAGACAGATGCCTCGGACGCGAGTGAGGGTGCTGAGGTCAGTTCTCCATGATGCGAGCGAGTGTCGCGGGACGGCACCGGGATGCGCAACCGATTAACGCGGAACGGGGAGGGTCCCGGGCATCGACTGCCTGGGACCCTCCCCGAACGAGGTGCTATGTCAGCGACGGCCGCTGGACGAGAACGACGCGGCGCTGTGCGAGCTCGACGAGTAGACGGTGCTGCTCCCACCCCGGCTCGAGGAGGAACGACGCGACGAGCCGGATCCGCCGGAGCGGGCCGATGAGCCACCCCGCGACGTGCCGGTGGACGCCTTCGCGCCGGAGCGACCGGACTGCCCGCCCGAGCGACCGGACTGCCCGCCGGAACGGCCACGACCACCCGACCGGCCGCCGCCGGAGCGACCACCGCCGGACCGACCGCCACCGTTGTTCTCAGCGCGATGTGGGGAGCGCCGAGGCCTCGACGAAGGTGCGCTCGCCCGGGGCGATCTTGCTGAGCAGCGGGTCGCCGATCTGGATGCGGGTGATGGTCGGCTTGATGCCGGCCTTGCGGGTCAGGTCGCGGACGTCGGACACCTGGGCGTCGATCATCAGCGTGACGACGGTGCCCTCGGCGCCCGCGCGAGCGGTGCGTCCGGAGCGGTGCAGGTACGCCTTGTGCTCGACCGGCGGGTCGGCGTGGACCACCAGGCCGACGTCGTCGACGTGGATGCCGCGGGCGGCGATGTCGGTGGCCACCAGGGTGGTCGCCGTACCCGTGGAGAACGCAGCGAGGTTGCGGGTGCGGGCGTTCTGCGACAGGTTGCCGTGCAGCTCGACGGCCGGGACACCCTTGGCGTTGAGCTGCCGGGTCAGCGCCTTGGCGCCGTGCTTGGTGCGGGTGAACACGAGCGTGCGGCCGGGCGCCGCGGCGAGGTCGACGAGGACGGGCAGCCTCGACTCCTTCGTCACGTGCAGCACGTGGTGCGTCATCTTCGCGACCGGCGACTGCGCCGAGTCGACGCTGTGCGTGACCGGGTTGGTCAGGAAGCGCTTGACGAGCACGTCGACGCCGGCGTCGAGCGTGGCCGAGAACAGCAGCCGCTGCCCGTCGCGCGGCGTCTGGTCCAGCAGCCGGCGGACGACCGGCAGGAAGCCGAGGTCGGCCATGTGGTCGGCCTCGTCGAGCACGGTGATCTCGACCGCGTCGAGGTTGGCGTGGCCCGTCTGCACGTGGTCGGCGAGCCGGCCGGGGCAGGCGATGACGATGTCGACGCCGTTGCGCAGGCCCTGGATCTGCGGGTCGGGCCGGACGCCGCCGAAGACGGTCAGGGTGCGCAGCGACAGGGCCTTCGCCAGCGGGGCGAGGGAGGCCTCGATCTGGGTGGCCAGCTCACGGGTCGGCGCGAGGATCAGGGCGCGCGGCCGGTTCGGCTGACGCTTCGACGTGCTGGCCGCGAGCCGGGCGAGCATCGGCAGCAGGAACGCGTAGGTCTTGCCGGAGCCGGTGCGGCCACGGCCGAGGACGTCGCGGCCGGCGAGCGAGTCGGGCAGCGTGGCGGCCTGGATGGGGAACGGCTTGTCGATGCCTGCGGCCGCGAGGGCCTCGACGAGGACGCTGGGGACGCCCGAGCTCGGCGAACGTGACGTCCGCGGGGGTAGAGGTTGTGGTGGGCATGGTGCGAGGGCGGCTTGCCGCCATAGGGGTGACTCCGAATGTAGAAGGGTCGTCCTGCCCGGCGCGGGAACAGTGCCCGCGGCGCTTGGTGGATGACACGAAGAATCCGGCCCGAGGCAGAACTGATGGGGCCGATGTGACGAGTCTACGCAGGTCTGGCCGTCATTCGCGAACGAACGGGCTGTGATGTAGCCGACTCCCGGGCTTCTGGCACAGTGTCTGCTCGTGACCGTCGAAGACGCCCGGGAGGTACGCGGCGCCGACCGCGTTCCGGCTGTCTGGATGGTGATCGGCGGCATCATCTCCGTCCAGTCCGGTGCGGCGATCGCGAAGGACCTTTTCCCGCTTGTCCCGCCCACGGCGATGGTGTGGTTGCGGCTCGCCACGTCGGCGGTGATCTTCCTGGCCATCGTCCGGCCCAGGTTCACGGGGAGGACCAGGCAGGACTGGGTCGTGGCTCTCGGGTTCGGCGTCAGCCTGCTGGTGATGAACTGGGCGATCTACCAGTCCTTCGCGCGGATCCCGCTCGGGATCGCGGTGACGATCGAGTTCCTCGGCCCGCTGACCGTCGCCGTGGCCGCGTCCCGTAGACGAACCGACCTGGTCTGGGTGGTCCTGGCCGGGCTGGGGGTCGCCCTGCTCGGGGTGAGCCGCACCAGCCTGTCGCTCGCCGGCGTGCTGTTCGCGCTGCTCGCGGGTGCGGGCTGGGCTGCCTACATCCTGCTCAGCGCACAGACCGGCAAGCGCTGGTCAGGCATCTCGGGGCTCGCGATCGCCAGTCTGGTCGGCTCCGTCGTGCTCGCTCCACCGGCGGTCATCGAGGCCGGCTCGGCGCTGCTGCAGCCGAAGGTACTGCTGCTCGGCGTTGCCGTCGGCCTGCTGTCGTCGGTGATTCCCTACAGCCTCGAGCTGATCGCCCTGCGCCGGATCCCGCCCGGTGTGTTCGGGATCCTGATGAGCCTCGAGCCCGCGGCAGCCGCCCTGGCCGGGATGATCCTGCTCTCGGAGTTCCTCAGCGGCACACAATGGCTGGCGTTGGCCTGCGTCGTGGCCGCGAGTGTCGGGGCGACCAGATCGGCAGGCCCCCAGGCTGAGCCGCTGCCCAACTGAGTCGTTAGCGTGGCGGCCATGAGGTTCCGGTGGTTGCTGCTGAGTGTCATCGTCGTTGGACTCTTGGTGCCGGCCCTGACGATCACCGCGGCCAGACTCCTCGAGCCGGTCGGTGGGCGCTGGGTGCGGCTGGTCTCCTTCACTCCGCACGCGACTGTCCTCTATGCCGTCGCCATGCTGTTCCTGCTGCTCGGGTTCGCCGCCGGTCGCGGCTTCTGGCGCCTGGCCATCGGCACCCTCTGTGTGCTCATCGTGCCGCTTCTCGTGTTGCACCTGTGGTGGGCGAGTGGGCCGTACGTCGGACAGGCGGCTGCCGCGGAGGACCCGGCGGAGTCGTTCACGGTCATGTCGAGCAACCTGTCGTTCGGGGAGGCCGACCCGGCCCGAGTGGTCGAGGTGGCGGTCAAGCGGGACGCGGACATCCTGGTGCTGACCGAGATCACGCCGGCGGCTCTGGGTCGGATGCAGACCGCCGGCCTTCACCAGGCATTCCCTCACTCACGAGGCGAGGCCGTCGACGGGGTCGTGGGCACGATGGTCTTCTCCAGCCAGGAGCTCAGCCGGGTGAGGCCGCTGGACACCACGTTCCGCGGGTTCGAGATGACGGTCGCTGTCGCCGACCAGCAGATCACCCTGCTCGCCGTACACCCGCACCCACCGACAGGTGACGCGGGTCACTGGCGGGCCGACCACGCCGCGGTCCGGCGGGTCGCCGCAGCAGCATCAGGGCCGACCGTGATCGCCGGAGATTTCAACGCGACCCTGGACCATCGACCCATGCGCGAGCTGGCGGGTCGAGGGTTCACCGATGCCGCCGAGCAGGCGAGCTCCGGTTGGCAGCCGACCTGGCCGGCGGCCGGCGAGATGAGCGTGCTGGGCGTCCCCGTGCCGTCGATACTGGCGATCGACCATGTTCTGCTCACGCACGAGCTCGTCGCGACGCACACTGAGTCGGTGACCATCCCGAACACCGACCACCGTGCGGTCGTCGCGAAGCTGGCGATGCGGTGAACCTCGACGGGATGCGACGCGGGTCATCCTTGGGGCGAGCGGCTTGCCCGGGCCTGAGCTGACGACGGATCGGCTCCACCTGCGGAGGTGGCACGGCGGCGACCACGAACCGTTCGCCGAGATGAACGCGGATCCGGTCGTGATGGAGCACTTCCCGGCATCGCTCACCCGCGACCAGTCGGATGCGCTCGTGGACCGGATCGAGGCACAGTTCGAGGACAATGGGTTCGGGCTCTGGGCTACCGAGGTCCGGGCAACTGGGCAGCTCATCGGGTTCGTCGGGCTGCTGCTTCCGGCCTTCCACATGGACTGGATGGACCAGAGGCCACAGCCGGTCGTCGAGGTCGGCTGGCGTCTCTGCCGGTCCGCGTGGGGACATGGCTACGCCAGTGAGGGCGCCCGCGCGTCGCTGCGCTTCGCGTTCGCGAACCTGTGCCTCGCCGAGGTGCTCTCGTTCACGACCCTGTCGAACGTGAGGTCGCAGGCAGTGATGCAGCGGGTCGGGATGACCAGGCTGCTGGACTACGACCATCCGATTCCCGGCCAGGACCCGCTGCCGTCCGTGGCGTACCGCGTCGCTCAGGTGGACAGCAGATGATCGCGGCGGTTACGGAGGAAGCGGCGCTCGCGGTCGTTGGAGGTGAGGGCGATCGCCGCGTCGTACGCCGCACGGGCTTCGTCGTGCCTCGCGAGCCGGGTGAGTACGTCGGCGCGCGTGGCCGGCAGGTAGGCGTACGGGCCCAGCGAGGGGTCGTTCGCCAGGCGGTCGAGCTCGGCCAGTACCGCACCGAGATCGGCTCCGGGCACCAGGCTGTGCGCCGCGGCACGGTTGAGGGATACGACCGGTGAGGGCCAGCGCAGCAGCAGCGCGTCGTACATCCGGACGATCTGGAGCCAGTCCGTGGCCTCCCACGAGGTCGCCACGCTGTGCAGCCCGGCGATGGCTGCCTGGAGCGTGAACCGGCCCTCGCCGTGCTGGAGCGCGGTGGTGGCCCTCGCCACACCCTCGGTGATGAGTGCGCGGTCCCATCGGCTGCGGTCCTGGTCCGAAAGGAGCACCAGCCCACCGTCCTCGGCGACCCGCGACCGATCGCGGGCGTGGCTCATGAGCAACAGCGCGAGCAGACCCTGCGTCTCGGGTTGGTCGGGCATCAGCCTGACCAGCAGCCGGGCCAGGTCGACCGCCCGTCCGACGACATCGGGTCGGGTCAGCTCCGGGCCGACCGCGGTGTGGCCGGCCGTGTAGAGCAGGTGCACCACGGTGAGCACCGAGTCCAGCCGAGCCGGCAGGTCCCGGTCATCGGGCACCCGGAACGGGATCCCGGCCGCAGCGATCTTCTGCTTGGCACGGGTGATCCGCGCCGCAGCGGTCGCCGGCCTCAGCAAAAGCGCGGCCGCGACCTCATGGGTGCTCAGCCCGCACATCAGGCGCAGTGTCAGTGCCACCTGAGCCTCGGAGGAAAGGGCCGGGTGACAGCACGTGAAGATCAGCCGCAGCGGGTCCGTCGGTGGGTCGGCGTCAGCGCCGTCGTCCTCGACCGCGAGCAGCGGGAGCTTCCGCCGCAGGGTGGTCTCTCTCCGCAACCGGTCGAGGGCGACCCGTCGGGCGACGGTGGTCAGCCACGCCGGCGGGTTGTCCGGCACGACGTCGGCCCAGGTGTGCAGGGCCTGCACGTACGCATCCTGGGTGCAGTCCTCGGCGAGGTCGAGGTCTCGGGTGAGACGCACCGTCGCCGCCAGGACGGCGGCCCAGTGCTGACGGTGCGCCTCCTCGACCAGACCCGCGACGGTGCGGGCGTCGGGCACGACGGCTCCTGGGTCGGCTACTGCGACGTGTCGAGCACCGGGCGTACCTCGACATGCGCAGAAGGACACTTCTTGGCGAGCTCGAGTGCCAGGTCCAGATCAGCGGCCTCGATCATGTAGTACCCGCCGAGCGCCTCCTTGGTCTCGATGAACGGGCCGTCGGTGGTCATCGTGGAGCCGCCGGTCCACGGGTTGTGCACGGTGGTGGCCGTGGAGCTACGGTCCAGCGCCTCCCCGCCGAGCACCCTCGCGCCAGCCGCTTCGACAGCCGCAGTGAAGGCTCCGTGCAGCTGCATCGCCTCCTGCCAGCTCTCCGGTGTCAGGTCGTCGAACCAGCTCTCGTCGTCGAACAGCAGAAACATGTACTGCGCCATGGTGACTCCTCGGTCGTTGGGCTACGGATATCTTCTCGACGAACGGCGCGAGATGAAATCGACAACCTGGGTCAACTTCGCTGCGGAGCCCGCGGCGGAGCGGCAACGACGGGGATTTAGCCCGGCCGAAGCGCAGGCCGTACCCTGGTAGGCGCGATGAATGACACTGTGACCACGGCGGGAAGTGCCGCCGACGGGCCGCCGCGGACCGTCTACCTGGATCACGCGGCGTCGACCCCGATGTATGTCGAGGCGGTCGCGGCGATGACCGCGCAGATGACCCGGATCGGCAACCCCTCCTCGCTGCACGCTTCCGGCCGGTCGGCCCGTCGCGTCGTCGAGGAGTCGCGCGAGACGATCGCCCAGGCAATCAACGCACGCCCCGGCGAGGTCGTGTTCACCTCCGGGGGCACCGAGTCAGACAACCTTGCGCTCAAGGGCCTGTTCTGGTCACGACGGTCGGCCGACGTCCGTCGGACCCGCATCCTGTCCACGTCCGTGGAGCATCACGCGGTCCTCGACCCGCTGCACTGGCTGGCGGACGAGGAAGGCGCCGAGGTCGAGCTGTTGCCCGTCGACGGGCTCGGCCGGTTGCAGGTCGAGGCGCTCCGCGAGGCCGTCGAACGTGACCCGGCCTCGGTCGCGCTGGTCTCGGTGATGTGGGCGAACAACGAGGTCGGCACTCTGCAGCCGATCCGCGAGGTCGTGGAGATCGCGCACGCGCACGACATCCCCGTGCACACCGACGCGGTTCAGGCTGTGGGTCAGGTACCCGTCGACTTCGCCGCGAGTGGTGTGGACGCACTGACCCTGACCGCGCACAAGGTCGGGGGACCGTACGGCGTCGGCGCGCTCGTCGTACGCCGGGAGCTCGAGCTCACCCCGCTGCTGCACGGAGGCGGCCAGGAACGCGACATCCGCTCGGGCACCATCGATGCTCCCGCGATCGCCGGGTTCGCGACAGCCGTTGAGCTGTCGGTCAAGCACCAGGTCGACCACGCTGCCCGGGTGTCCGCGCTGCGCGACGACCTGGTCGCGCGGATTCTCGAGCAGGTGCCCGATGCCGTCGTCAACGGTGACCCGGACAGCTCCCTCGAGCACAGGCTCCCCGGCAACGCGCACCTGAAGTTCCCGGGTTGCGAGGGTGACTCGCTGCTGATGCTCCTCGACGCCCGCGGGATCGAGTGCTCGACAGGTTCCGCCTGCTCCGCCGGTGTCCCGCAGGCATCCCACGTCCTGCTGGCCATGGGATGTGATGACGAGAGTGCCCGCTCCTCCCTGCGGTTCTCACTCGGCCACACCTCCACCTGGGGAGATGTCGACGCGTTGGTCGAGGCGATCTCGCCGGTTGTCGAACGTGCCCGCGCCGCCGGCATCGCATCCGGCTTCGGTGTCGCCAAGAAGCTGGCCGGCTGAGCTGGTGTCGTCGTAATGCGTGTACTTGCTGCCATGTCCGGCGGTGTCGACTCCGCAGTCGCCGCCGCCCGCGCCGCCGAGTCCGGGCACGACGTCACCGGGATTCACCTCGCGCTGTCCCGCAACCCAAAGTCCTACCGGACAGGTGCCCGCGGTTGCTGCACCATCGAGGACTCCAACGACGCGCGGCGGGCCGCCGACGTGATCGGGATCCCGTTTTATGTATGGGACATGAGTGACCGCTTCCATGAGGACGTGGTCGAGGACTTCACGGCAGAGTACGCCGAGGGCCGCACGCCGAACCCGTGCCTGCGCTGCAACGAGAAGATCAAGTTCGCCGCCGTCCTCGAACGTGCGATGGCGCTCGGGTTCGACGCGGTCGCCACCGGCCACTACGCCCAGCTGGCCACCGGCGACGACGGCCTGATCCAGATGCACCGGGCGGTCGACATGGGCAAGGACCAGTCTTACGTTCTCGGGGTGCTCACCCAGGAGCAGCTCGCCCACTCGATGTTCCCGCTCGGCGACTCGCGCAAGGAGGACGTGCGGATCGAAGCCGACCGACGCGGACTCTCGGTGGCCCACAAGCCCGACAGCCACGACATCTGCTTCATCTCCGACGGAGACACCGCGGGCTGGCTCCGCGAGAAGCTCGGCACCGGGTCCGGCGAGATCGTCGACCACTCCACTGGAGAGGTCCTGGGCACCCACGAGGGCGCGTTCGGCTTCACGATCGGGCAGCGCAAGGGGCTCCGGATCGGCCGCCCTGCCCCGGATGGCAAGCCGCGTTACGTGCTCGACATCGAGCCGGTCTCCGGCACGGTCACCGTCGGGCCCCGCGCGGAGCTGACCATCGACCACATCTCCGGCATCAAACCGCGCTGGTGCGGCACCGTCCCGGCCGAGCCGTTGCACGGCTCCGTTCAGCTGCGCGCGCACGGCGAGGAGCATCGCGCGGTGGTCACCGTGTCGAGCAACGGGGTCGACATCGAGCTGCTCGAGCCGGCCCAGGGCATCGCCCCCGGCCAGGCCGCGGTGATCTACGAGGGCTCCCGTGTCGTGGGTTCGGCCACGATCGCCCGCGCCGTCCGTCGTACCTCTGTCGACGCATGACCGTCGCCTCGGGTGTCGGGTCGATGCCCGGCGCGGACGCCCCGGCGTACGACGAGGCCGTCCGGCTCGTCCTCGGAGAGCTGCCTGACCTCCCGCAGCTGCCCGAGCTTCCTGGGCGGGGCGCCACCGCGAACATGACCGCCCGAGCGTTGGCCATCGTCACTGGGCTCGGCGCGGACCTGCAACCGGCCGGATGGCGGCTCACCGACGCCGCCGGTGCCGACCTCCGGCGGGCCCGCTCGCTGCTCGCCCAGGACCTCGACGCGGTCGAGGAGCTGACCCAGGACTTCCAGGGAAGGTTCAAGATCCAGGTCGCCGGTCCGTGGACGCTGGCCGCGACGGTCGAGCGCCCCCGCGGCGACCGGGTGCTTGCCGACCACGGCGCACGACGTGAGCTCGCGCAGGCGCTGGCCGAGGGCTTGCGCGACCACATCGCCGATGTGCAACGCCGGATTCCCGGGGCAGAGGTCGTCGTCCAGGTCGACGAGCCCGCGCTGCCCGCGGTGATGACCGGCCAGGTCCCGACCGCGTCCGGCTTCTCCCGCCACCGCTCGGTCGACGCCCCGGTCGCCTCGCCGCCACTTGAGTGGGTCTTCGAGTCGATCCGCGGGTCCGGTGCCGTCCCGGTCGCGCACTGTTGCGCCGCCGAGGCCCCGATCCCGTTGCTGCTGGGGGCAGGCGCGGAGGGGATCTCCGTGGATCTCGCGGTGCTACCTCTCTCGTCGTACGAGGACCTGGCGGACGCAGTCGAGCGGCAGAAACTGGTGTTCCTGGGCGCCGTCCCGTCGAGCGAGCCGGCCACATGGCCCGGCGACCACCAGCTCACCGAGCGGGTGCTCCGCCTGTTCGACATGCTCGGCCTCGACCCGGGGACGGTGGGGGAGCGGCTGGTGGTCACGCCCTCATGCGGTCTGGCCGATGCCGGCCCGTCCTGGGCCCGGCGCGCGCTCGAGCTCTCCCGCAAGGTCGCGGCCAACCTCACCGGCTGACGACCACGACCGGCACCGCGGACGATCAGTTCTCTGGTCAAACAGGCCGATCGGCCAGGTGGAAGATCCATTTCGTGGCCGTGTCCGTATCACTGGCAGGACCACCCGTGCGGAGATCGGACTTTCGGTTCCCCCCGGTGGTGGGCCGGTCGTGGTGAGTCCCCACCCTCACGACCGGCCCACCTTTCCGCGGACTTGTGCCGGGCCGCGCACTTCCGTGTTTCTCAGAGCCGGGCCGTGGACCAGACCGGGCCGGCGCCACCGTTGGCCACCAGGACCAGCTCGCTGACCTCCGCGTCCGGTGGTCGGACCACCCAGGTCTGGCTGCTCTCGGACCCCAGGACCCAGTCGTCGGTTGCGATCTGCTCACCGTCTTCGAGGCGCAGTAGGCAGAGGTAGTTCATGCCGACCGGGCCCGACGTCACCGTGACCAGGAGCGCCGGTTCGCCGTCCAGGATGGTCCGGGTGACCGTCCCGACGTGGCTGCCGTCATCGGTCTCGAGGAACACGCTGTCCTGCGCCACACTCGCGGATGGTGGTTCGTCGAGCTGTGACACCAGGTAGCCGCCGCCCAGGCCGACCACGAGTCCGGCCGCGACGGACGCGGCCACCAGCCGCCAGCGCCGCCACCTGCGGCGGGTCTCGGGCCGGGCATCCGCGACGGCCGCCGGGTCGAGCCCCATCGCCTCGAGCGCCCTGGCGTCGAAACCGGGGCTCGGCTCGACGCCGGGCGCGGCGGCGAGGGTCTGCTCGACGGTCGCCGAGAGAGCGTCGTACTCGTTCCGGCAGCGCTGGCACGTGGCGAGGTGCTCGAGCGTGGCCTCGCGGTCGGCCTCTTCCACGTCGTCGAGCGCAAGCCTGAGGAGCAGGTCGTCGTCGGGGTGCAGGTCAGTCACGAGACTCCTCCTCCTGAAGTGCTGCGCGGAGCTTGATCAGCCCGTTGCGGATTCGAGTCTTGGCCGTGCCGAGCGGGATGTTCTCCCGAGAGCTGACCTCTGCCGCCGTGCATCCGCCGATGACCGCGAGTACGACGGCTCGCGCCTGTTCGACGGGCAGCTCCCGGAGTCGCGCCCGGGCCAGGTCGCTCTCCACTCTCAGCAGGGTGACGTCCTCCACCTCGCTGCCCGACAGCGTGCCCAGGATCAGCGCGTCGAGCAGGTCGTCGTCCACGGCGATGGGACGACGTGTGCGCACCGAGTCGATCGCCGCGTTCCGGGTTATCGTCAGCAACCAGGTGAGCACCGAGGCCTTCCTCTGGTCGTAGCTTCCCGCAGCACGCCACGCGCGCACGAACACCTCCTGGCTGACGTCCTCGGCAAGGCCGCTGTCGCGGGTGATCGAGACGGCCAAGCCGAACACGGCGCTCTGGAAACGGCGCACGAAAGCAACCGCGGCGGACTGGTCGTCGACGGCGAGACCCTCGACCAGCGCCACGTCCGCGGCCCGATCGGCGAGGGACAGGACACCCACGGAGGGAACTACGTGTGGGCGCTGGAAAGGGATTGCTGCAGGAGGCAATCCCTCGGCACCTTCCGGCCGTATCTCAGGTGTCGAATCTTCGTGCCTAGGACGGTCCGTCGACGACATCCAGCCAACCTTTCGGAGCACCACATGACAACCAACCGACACAGGATCTGGGCAGCCGGTCTCGGTCTGCTCGTCGCGGGCCTTCTCGCCTCCTGCGGCGGCGACGAGCCCAGCGCAGCTGACGACCCCTCGCCACAAGAAACCACTAGCCAGTCTGGCACCGATAGCTCTTCGCGGGAGCAGATCATGACGACCCAGACCGAGCTCGGCACGTTCCTGGTGGACGAAGAGGGCAGGACTCTCTACATGTTCACGAAGGACTCTCCCGGGACGAGCGTCTGCGAGGGCGACTGCCTTGCCGCCTGGCCTGTGCTCGAGGGCGAGGTAGCAGCCGGAGAAGGCGTCGACGAGAGCCTGATCGGCACCATCGAACGCAGCGACGGCTCGATTCAGGCCAGCTACGCGGACTGGCCGTTGTACTACTTCGCCCAGGACCAGGCAGCGGGAGACGTGACCGGCCAGGGCGTCGGTGAGGTCTGGTACGTCCTCAGTCCCGAGGGCGAGATCATCAAGTAGGCGGTGCCGGGGGCGAAAGAGGTTCCTGAGACGCCGGTCCCGGTTGCGCCATGTTTGCTCGCGGACAGCCGGGGTACGACTCGCTTCACCCCAAAGGGACGCGGATCACATGATCCACGAGGAGGGAGGGGCGATGAGTGCTGGCGCGAAGATCGCTGCCGCGGTTGCAAGTGGCTACCTACTAGGTCGCACGAAGAAGCTCAAACTGGCCATCACGGTCGGAGGAATGCTTGCGGGCAAGAAGATTGCGACGGACCCCAAGGCATTGCTCAAACAGGCCACGGAGATGATCGAGAACAACCCCGAGCTGTCCAAGCTGTCCGACCAGGTCCGGTCGCAGCTGTTCGACGCCGCGAGAAAGGCAGCTGTCGCACAAGCGGGCAACCGGATGAACATGTTGAGTGACACCATCCGTGATCGGTCCGAACGACTGGGCCTGCCTCGCGGTGAGAAGGACGAAGACTCCTCCGAGGACGAGGGCGAGGAGGGCTACGAGGACGAGGCCGAAGAAGGCTACGAGGACGAGGCCGAGGAAGGCGACGAGGCCGAAGAGCCCGAAGCAGGCGACGAGGCCGAAGAAGGCGACGAGGCCGAAGAGCCCGAAGAAGGCGACGAGGACGAAGCCGAGGAGCCAGAGCCGGAGCCCGAGCCGGAGCCCGAACGCCGCCCACGGCGGTCGGCGAAGAAGTCCTCACGTCGCCGACCGGTGAGCAGCAGCGCGGCGAAGTCGGCACCTGCCAAGAAGTCCTCGGGCGCGGCGAAGAAGTCGGCGCCGGCGAAGAAGTCGGCGCCCGCGAAGAAGTCGGCGCCCGCCAAGAAGACCTCGAGCGCTGCGAAGAAGTCAGCGCCGACGAAGAAGTCCTCGAGCGCGGCGAAGAAGTCGGCGCCCGCCAAGAAGTCCTCGAGCGCTGCGAAGAAGTCAGCGCCGACGAAGAAGTCCTCGAGTGCGGCGAAGAAGTCGGCGCCCGCGAAGAAGTCCTCCAGCTCGACCGGGAAGCGCACATCGTCGCGCTCGCGGTCCACCAGGAAGGCGTGATCTGCAATGGCAGACAAGGAAGACAGCAAGCAGGGTGGGCTCAAGTCATTGCTCGACGAGCTGCCGTTCGACCGGCTGAAGGACGAGCTGCAACAGGGCTTCTCCACGCTGAGCGGTAAGGCGGTCGAGACCGCTGGCGGGAAGATCAGCGGGCTGAGCGACAAGCTCACCGACGTCGGGAACGGAGGCCCGCTCGGCAAGGCCGCGGCGAAGGGCATGGAGGAGGCCGCCGAAGGCGGTTCGCCGGTCAAGGGTGCTCTCAAGGGCGGCCTGTCCGGCGCCAAGGACAAGGTGAAGGAGAAGCTCGGCGGCGGCGGCGGCAAGAGCGGCGGCGGCAAGGGCACGAAATCCACAAACATCATCGAAGAGATCGACGTGGGCGTGCCGATCAGCGTTGCCTACAACCAGTGGACTCAGTTCCAGGAATTCTCGAACTTCATGAAGAAGGTCGACGGTGTGGAGCAAGAGGACGAGGTGAAGGTCAACTTCAAGGCCCAGGTCTTCTGGTCGCACCGCCGGTGGGAAGCCACCATCCTGGAGCAGGTACCCGACGAGAAGATCGTCTGGCGCTCGAAGGGCGAGAAGGGGCATGTCGACGGTTCGGTCACCTTCCACGAGCTCGCTCCCCGGCTGACCCGGATCCTCGTGGTGCTCGAGTACTACCCGCAAGGCCTGTTCGAGCGGACCGGAAACCTCTGGCGTGCCCAAGGTCGCCGGGCCCGGTTGGAGCTCAAGCACTTCCGGCGACACGTCATGACCGAGGTCATCCTCGAGCCGGACGAGGTCGAGGGGTGGCGCGGTGAGATCCATGAGGGTCAGGTCGAGCGCAGCCACGACGAGGTAGTCGAGGAAGAGCAGCGGCAGGCAGACGACGACGCCGACGAGTACGACGAGGAGGAGCCCGAAGAGGGCGAGGAAGCCTCCGACGAGTACGACGAGGAGGAGCCCGAAGAGGGCGAGGAGGGCGAGGAAGCCTCCGACGAGTACGACGAGGAGGAGCCCGAGGAGTCCGAGGAGGGCGAGGCGGAGGACGAGTACGAGGAAGAAGAGCCCTCCGAGGAAGAAGAAGAGCCCTCCGAGGAAGAAGAGGTTGCGGACGAGTACGAGGACGAGGAGCCTGAGGAAGAAGAGGCTGCCGACGAGTACGAGGAAGAGCCGGAAGAAGAAGACGAGCCGGAGGAGGAGCCCGAGGAAGAGGGCGAGGCCGCCGACGAGTACGAAGAGGAGCCCGAGGAGGAGCCCGAGGAGGAGCCTGAGGAGGAGCCCGAGGAGGAGCCCGCACCGCGTCGCAAGCGCCGCGCCAGCAAACGCTGAACCACCGAACCTGGACCGGAAGGAACTCTCATATGACTGTCACCACCAGCCAGCGCAGAGGCGGCGGCTACCTGGAGCGCCCAGCGCCCAGCGGCCTGGCGGACGTGATCGAGGTGATCCTCGACAAGGGGATCGTCATCGATGCCTATGTCCGGGTCTCGCTCGTCGGGATCGAGCTGCTGACGATCGACGCCCGCATCGTCATCGCGAGCGTGGACACCTACCTGCGCTTCGCCGAGGCGACCAACCGTCTGGATCTGTACGAGAAGGGCGGCAAGGACCTCACCGAGGTAGTCGGTGACCTCCAGGAAGGTGGCGCGCAGAAGAAGACCAGCGGCGCGATCTCAGGGGTCAAGAAGGCGATCACCGGCGGCGATGGCGACGAGGAGGAAGAGGAGGAGCGTCCTCGTCGGCCAGCGAAGAAGGCACCAGCGCGGCGACGTAGGGAGAACGCGTGACGGGTCCGGACCTGGCCGTGCAGGACCACGACGAGCAGGGCGTGTCCGAGGCCATGGCCTGCTACGTCTACGGCATCGTGCCTTGCGGCACGGCCGGTCTCTCCGAGAACGTCGCCGGCCTCGACGACTCCCGTGTCGAGCTCGTCGAACACGGTGAGGTTGCCGCCGTCGTGGGGCAGGTCAACACCGACCGGCCACCGGGCCGGAAGGCGGAGCTGGTTGCGCACAGCAGGGTCCTCGACGCGTGCGCAACCGCCGGTGCCGTGATCCCGGTCCGCTTCGGATCGTTCCTGCCCGACCGTGCAACGGTGATCAGTGAGCTGCTGCAACCGAACCACGACCGCTTCGCCGTGCTGCTCGCCGATCTCGCAGACAGGAAACAGTTCAGCCTGCGAGCCCGCTACAACGAGGCGGCTGTGCTCGCCGAGGTCGTCGCAGAGCGGCCGGACATCGCGCACCTGCGGGAGGTCACACGCGAGCTTCCGGAAGAGGCGGCATACGCCGAACGGGTTCGGCTGGGCGAGCTCGTGGCACAGGCGCTGGAGGGTAAACGCGAGGCTGACACCCAGAACCTGCTGGACGTCGTCCTACCGCACACCGTGGCCTACCACGTGCGTGCAGGCACCGGGGTGGACCACATGGCCGACATCGCCTTCTTGGTCCAGACCGACCAACGGCAGGCGTTCGAGGACGCGGCGGAGGCCGTCGCCGAAGCCATGCACGAGCGAGCCCGGCTGCGGCTCCTGGGTCCGATGGCGCCCTATGACTTCGTTGCAGAGGAGTGATCCATGGGCCTGATCACGGGGCTGCTCGGGTTGCCCCTCGCGCCGTTGAGGGGCACGGTCGCAGTCGCGGAACAGATCCGTCGTCAGGCGGAGGAAGAGTTCTACGACCCGGCCAGGATCCGCCGTCAGCTCGAAGAGGTCGAGCGGATGCGCTCTGCGGACGAACTGACCGAGGAAGAGGCAACCGCCTTCGAGGACGAACTGGTGGAGCGGTTGCTGGTAAGCCAGACTCGATCCCAGGAACGGGAGGCGTGAGCCATGGCCACGAAGAAGAGCACGTCACAGACACCCCCGAAGAAGACCACGTCCCGCGCGCCGGCGAAGAAGGCTGCGAAGAAGAGCAGCGACGAGGCGTCGACCGACGAGCGCCGAAGCAGCACTGGCGCGCCACGCACCGCCAAGCGGCCCGCGTCCTCGACGAGGACCAGGAAGTCGGCGTCCTCCACGCAGGACAAGAAGCAGTCCAGCACTGCCATCGCCGGTGGCGCCGCGCAGCAGCTTCTCGAGCTGACCGGCCGCGACGTCGAGGGTGTCACCGGGTTCGAGAAGACCGACGACGGCTGGCGGGTGCAGGTCGAGGTGGTGGAGGTACGCCGGATTCCCAACACCACCGATGTGCTTGCGCTCTACGAGGTAGACGTGGACGCCGACGGTGACATGGTCGGCTACCGTCGGCTGCGTAGATACGTTCGGGGCAAACCGGGTGAGGAGTAGTTGGAGCCGATGACCGAGTCCTCCGTGCCGGCGGCCACCGCATCACGACAGTTCCCCACCCACGGCAGCGCCACCGGCCGTCCGCAGCCCGCCAACCTGGCGGACATCCTGGAGCGGGTGCTCGACAAGGGCATCATCATCGCCGGCGACATCAGGGTGAACCTGCTCGACATCGAGCTGCTCACCGTCAAGATCCGGCTGCTCATCGTCTCGGTCGACAAGGCCCAGGAGATGGGCATCGACTGGTGGCGCAACGACCCGATGCTCAACACGAGCGCGCAGGAGCTCACTGACGAGAACAAGCGCCTCAGAGCCAGGGTCGAGGAGCTGGAGTCCAGCAGTGACTAAGAGCGGCTGCTACCTCTATGCGATCTCCCGTGACGTCACGGTCGACCAGCTCGGGTCCACCCCCGGGCTGCGAGGTGAGCCTCTGCGCGTGGTGGATCACCGTGGCCTGTCGGCCGTCGTGAGCGCCGTGGACCTCGATGAGTTCGGTGAGACCGGCCTCCGTCGCAACCTCGAGGACCTCGGCTGGCTGGAAGAGGTCGCCCGCGGTCACGATGCCGTCGTGCAGTGCACCGCGGCCGCCGGGCCTACCGCCCCGCTCCGGCTGGCCACCATCTGCCTCGACGACGACGGTGTCCGGGCCCGTCTCGACGAGTGGCACGACGCGCTGGTCCGTACGCTCGACCGGATCGAGGGTCGGATGGAGTGGAGCGCCAAGACCTACTCCTCGGGAACGGCCGCGACGACGACCGAGCCGGCCGTCCCGACTGCCACTGGTGCCGGGTCGGGGGCCGCTTACCTGCAGCGCAAGAAGTCCGAGACCCGGCAGCGCCAGTCCGCCGAGGAGACGGCCGCACCAGGTCGCGGAGGACATCCACGCCGAGCTCTCACGGCACTCGTTCGCGAGCCGCCGGCTGCCAGCCGCAGGACCCGCGGCTGACCGGGCACGAGGGCACGATGACACTCAACGGCGCGTATCTCGTCGAGACCGCCGAGGCCGACGTGTTCCGAGCCGCGGCCCGGGAGCTGGCCGAGCAACATCCCGGCGTCCCGGCTCGAGGTGCATGGACCCTGGCCGCCGTACTCCTTCGCGACGCTGGAGCGACACGTGACCAGCGCCAGTCACCGAGATCGCGGCCGACGCCACCACGCCCGCGCCAGCGGCCGCAGATCTCCCTGGTCGACCTGCTCGACAGGCTGCTCGGAACCGGGGTCGTGCTGGCCGGGGACGTGGTGATCACGCTGGCCGGGGTCGACCTGGTCCAGGTCAAGCTGCATGCGTTGATCAGCTCGGTGCGGTCGGACATGGCGGGACCGCCATGATCGAGGAGCCGCGGATCTTCCCGCAGCGGATGGAGACCGATCCCGAGTCCGTGGAGCGGGACCTGTTCAAGCTCGTGCTCACCGTGATCGAGCTGATTCGTCAGCTGATGGAGAAGCAGGCGCTGCGGCGCGTCGACGAGGGCGACCTCACCGACGAGCAGGTCGAGGGGTTGGGCCTCGGACTGATGCACCTCGAGGAGGCGATGACCGAGCTGAAGGGCCGCTACGGTCTGACCACGGCCGACCTCAACATCGACCTCGGTCCGCTCGGCACCCTGCTCTCGGACTGACCCGCCCTCAGCGTTCGGCGTGCTGCTGCAGGAACGCGAGGGACCGGCCAGCGGCGAAGTCGGTTCCAGTTTGAGATGTGTCGGAACATGTAGTGCCCGGCGCGGCCCATGTCGTGGTACTCGGTCGATGCGGCGACCGACCCTGCCCGTCGTACGAAACCCTGCGTCTGCCTGCGCCGAGGTGATCTTGTCGGTGCGGCCGTGTGCGGCCGCCAGATGCTTCCCGGCGAGCGGGCCGACCGGCTCGTCCGCGGGCAGCCACGGCGCGAGTGCCACCACGCCGGCCACCGACGGGTCGTCGGCGACCGCCACCGCAGTGCGTGCGCCCATCGAGTGCCCCAGCAGTACGACGGGCAGCTCCCCGAGCTCACGGCGTACCTCGTCGAGGGCCCACCTCGCGTCGGTGACCGGCGACGGCGGCGAGGCGACGCGGGCGTTCCAGCCACGGACCTGGTAGCGGAGCAGCCACACGCGCGACCCCGGCGCTGTTCAGCCGGTCACCGATGTGGCCCATCATCCAGCTCGAGCGGCGCCAGGATGCGCTGCGCTCGTCGATCGGGTCGAGCCCGTCGGCCTTGCCGCCGTGCAGCATCAGCACCAGACCGGTGGGGCTCCCGTCGACGTCGCGGCGGGTGAGTGCAGGTGCGGGCATGCCTCGTTCCTCTCAACTCGCGCAAGATGTCACTGTGGCTTTCGTGCGGGTCCTCGCGCGGATTGGTGATGGGCGTCGAGAATGCCGAGCGTACCGGGCGCGCGATTGTCGGTGGTTCACGGCAAGATAGGCAGCCATGACGGAGACCCCCGAGCTGCCCGAGACGTCCGGCGCCGTCGGTCGAGGCCGCACCTCCCGAGGCCCGCGAGGAGCACCTCGAGGTCGCCGAGCAGGTCGAGGACGCGCGCTGGCGCTACTACGTCCAGGACGCGCCGACGATGTCGGACGCGGACTTCGACAAGCTGATGCGCCGGCTCGAGGAGCTCGAGGAGCGCTACCCGGACCTGCGCACCCCCGACTCGCCGACGCAGAAGGTCGGCGGCGCGGTCTCCACCGAGTTCACCGCGGTCGACCACCTCGAGCAGATGATGAGCCTCGACAACGCCTTCTCGGCCGAGGAGCTGCAGTCCTGGAAGGCGCGGCTGGACCGCGAGGGGGCGCGAGAACGCGGAGTTCCTGTGCGAGCTGAAGGTCGACGGGCTCGCGATCAACCTGCTCTACGAGGACGGCCGGCTGGTCCGTGGCGCGACCCGCGGCGACGGCCGCACCGGTGAGGACGTCACCCCGAACGTCCGCACGATCGACAACATCCCGCACAAGCTCATCGGCACCAGCGAGTACCCTGTCCCGGCCCGGGTCGAGGTGCGCGGCGAGGTGTTCCTGCCGGTCGAGGCGTTCGAGAAGCTCAACGAGTCGATGGTCGAGAAGGGCAAGCCGCCGTTCGCGAACCCGCGCAACGCCGCGGCCGGGTCGCTGCGGCAGAAGGACCCGCGGGTGACCGCGACGCGACCGCTGGCGATGGTCTGCCACGGCATCGGCCTGCGCGAGGGGTTCCAGCCCGAGCGGCAGTCCGAGTCGTACGCCGCGCTCGCGGCCTGGGGGCTGCCGGTCAGTGAACGCGCGAAGGTGGTTCCCGACCTGAAGCGCGGTCGAGGAGTTCATCGCCTACTACGGCGAGCACCGGCACGACGTCGAGCACGAGATCGACGGCGTCGTGGTCAAGGTCGACCAGGTGTCGCTGCAGCGACGGCTCGGCTCGACGTCACGGGCGCCGCGCTGGGCGATCGCCTTCAAGTACCCACCCGAGGAGGTCAACACCAAGCTCCTCGACATCCGGGTCAACGTCGGGTCGCACCGGCCGGGTCACGCCGTACGGCGTCATGGAGCCGATCAAGGTCGCCGGGTCGACCGTGGAGATGGCGACGCTGCACAACGCCTCCGAGGTCAGGCGCAAGGGTGTGCTGATCGGTGACACCGTCGTGCTGCGCAAGGCCGGTGACGTGATCCCGGAGATCGTCGGACCGGTGGTGGACCTGCGCGACGGCAGCGAGCGCGAGTTCGTGATGCCGACGCACTGTCCCGAGTGCGACACGAGCTCGCTCCGCAGAAGGAGGGCGACGCCGACATCCGCTGCCCCAACAGCCGTTCCTGCCCGGCGCAGCTGCGGGAGCGCGTGTTCCACGTCGCCGGCCGGGGTGCGTTCGACATCGAGGTGCTCGGCTACGAGGCCGCGGTCGCGCTGCTCGACGCAGGCGTGATCCACGACGAGGGCGACCTGTTCACGATCACCGAGCAAGACCTGCTCAAGGTTCCGCTGTTCACCCGCGCGGCCAAGAAGGGTGAGGGCGACGGTCCCGGTGCTCTCCGCCAACGGGGCGCGGCTGCTCGCCAACCTGGAGGAGGCCAAGAACCGGCCGCTGTGGCGGGTGCTGGTCGCGCTCTCCATCCGCCACGTCGGGCCGACTGCGGCGCGGGCGTTGGCCACCGAGTTCCGGTCGATGGCGGCGATCGAGCGTGCCTCGCTGGAGGCGCTCGCCGGTGCCGAGGGGGTGGGCATGACGATCGCGGAGTCGGTCCGGGACTGGTTCGCGGTCGACTGGCACAGGTCGGTGGTCGACAAGTGGCGTGCGGCGGGCGTGACGATGGAGGACGAGGTCGACGAGTCGACCCCGCGCACGCTCGAGGGGATGAGCATCGTGGTGACCGGCTCGCTGAACGACTTCAGCCGGGACCAGGCCAAGGAGGCGATCCTGGTGCGGGGCGGCAAGGCCGCCTCGTCGGTGTCGAAGAAGACCGACTTCGTGGTGGTCGGTGACGCCCCGGGGTCCAAGCACGACAAGGCCGTCTCGCTCAAGGTGCCGGTCCTCGACGAGGACGGGTTCCGGGTGCTGTTGTCCGACGGCCCGGACGACGCACGGAAGGTCGCGCAGATCGGCGAGTAGCCGTCGGCTCAGCTCCGGTTGTGCTGCGGGACCTTCTGTCGGCGACCATCCGGTCGGCGCGATGTCGTGGTTGGACCGGAACAGGTTCGTCGGGTCCCACTCGTCCTTCAGCGCCACCAGCCGGGCGGCGGGATCTCGTGCACCCGGAGCTCGTACGCGGCACCCCGCCCGACATAAGGCGGCAACCTGGACACCCATAAGATGGCAACCTCGAACCCGAACCTTCATAGGGGACTGCCTGATGCCCGACATCACCCGTGAAGAGGTGGCCCATCTGGCTGACCTCGCTCGGATCGACCTTTCCGACGCCGAGCTGGACCACCTGGCGCCACAGCTCGCGGTCATCCTCGACTCGATCAAGTCGATCAGCGAGGTCGCGGCCGACGACGTCCCGCCGACCTCGCACGCGTTGCCGCTGACCAACGTGTTCCGTGAGGACGAGGTCCGTCCCGGCCTCACCTCCGAGGAAGCCCTGGCCGGGGCCCCCGAGGTCGAGCAGCAGCGGTTCAGCGTCCCCCGGATCCTCGGGGAGGAGGCATGAGCCTCGTCCGTCGTACCGCCGCCGAGCTCGCCGACGCGCTTGCCGCGGGCGAGACCACCTCGGTCGAGATCACCTCGGCGCACCTCGACCGGATCGCCGCCGTCGACGAGTCCGTGCACGCGTTCCTGCATGTCGACGCCGAGGGTGCGATGGCCGCCGCCCGCTCCGCCGATGAGCGGCGCGCCGCGGGCAGGCCCGCCTCCGGGCTGGACGGGGTCCCGATCGCGGTCAAGGACATCGTCACCACCGTCGGGCTGCCGACGACGTGCGGCTCGAAGATCCTCGAGGGCTGGGTCCCGCCGTACGACGCCACCGTGGTCACGCGGCTGCGCGGCGCCGGTCTGCCGATCCTCGGCAAGACCAACATGGACGAGTTCGCGATGGGGTCCTCCACGGAGCACTCGGCGTACGGCCCGACCCACAACCCCTGGGACCTGGACCGGATCCCGGGTGGGTCCGGTGGCGGTTCGGCGGCCGCGGTCGCCGCGTTCGAGGCGCCGCTCGCGATCGGCACCGACACCGGCGGCTCGATCCGCCAGCCCGGCGCGGTCACCGGCACGGTCGGGGTGAAGCCGACCTTCGGCGGAGTGTCCCGCTACGGACTCGTGGCCCTGGCCAACTCACTCGACCAGGCGGGGCCGGTCACCCGCACGATCCTCGACTCCGCGCTGCTGCACGAGGTGATCGGCGGGCACGACCCGCTCGACTCCACGTCGATCGACCAGCCGGTCCCGCAGCTCGTCGAGGCCGCCCGCCAGGGCGCATCCGGCGACATGTCGGGTGTCCGGATCGGCGTGGTCAAGGAGCTCGGTGGCGAGGGCTACCAGGCCGGCGTCCGAGCCCGGTTCGACGAGTCGGTGCAGCTGCTCGTGGACGCCGGTGCCTCCGTGGTGGAGGTGTCCTGTCCGCACTTCGTGTACGCGCTCGCGGCCTACTACCTGATCCTGCCGAGCGAGGCCTCCTCGAACCTGGCGAAATTCGACGCGATGCGCTACGGGCTCCGGGTCCTGCCCGAAGGGATCGAGAACCCGAGCGCCGAACAGGTCATGCGTGCCTCCCGCGACGCCGGCTTCGGCGACGAGGTCAAGCGCCGGATCATCCTCGGCACCTATGCCCTGTCGAGCGGCTACTACGACGCGTACTACGGGCAGGCGCAGAAGGTCCGCACGCTGGTCAGCCGTGACTTCGCGGCCGCCTTCGAGCAGGCCGACGTGCTGGTCTCCCCGACCGCCCCGACCACCGCGTTCAGGATCGGCGAGAAGGTGGACGACCCGGTGTCGATGTACCTCAACGACATCGCCACCATCCCGGCCAACCTGGCCGGTGTCCCCGGCCTTTCGCTGCCCAGCGGCCTCGCCGACGAGGACGGGCTGCCCGCCGGTTTCCAGATCCTGGCTCCCGCGATGGCGGACGACCGGCTCTACCGGGTCGGCGCGGCGCTGGAGACCCTGCTGACCAAGAACTGGGGAGGCGCGTTGCTGGACAGGGCGCCCGCGCTGGTGGAGAAGGAGGTCGTGCGATGAGTAGCCCTGTGTCAACCTCAGGCGGCATCAGCGCCCGCGAGCAGTGTTTGAAGGGCGCCGTGCCGGTCAGGGTTGTAGGCGGTTTCGTCTTGCCAGCAGCGCCAGATCACGCCGAGCCAGGCGCGGGCCAGGATGCGGGTGGCGTGGGGATGGTCCTTGCCGCGGTCGATGGCGTCGTTGTAGATCTTCGCGGCCCAGGGGTTGGTCCGGCGGGAGTCGCCGGCGAAGTCGCAGACGGCGTCGCGGAGCTCCTTGTTGACTGCCCATCGGTAGGTGACGGCCTTGTGTTTGCCGGACTGGCGGGTCGAGGGCGCGACGCCGGCCAGGCAGGCCAGGGATGCTGCGTCGGGGAACCGGCCTCGGACGTCGCCGATCTCGGCGAGCAGTCGGGCGGCGCGCACGGTGCCACCGCGGGGCAGGGACTGGAAGATCTGTGCGTCGGCGTGCAGGGCGAGCTGTTCTGCGATCTGGGCTTCGAGGGTCGCGATCTGCTCGACGAGCTCGTTGAGGACGCTGAGCATGGCGCGGGTGACGTGGGCGCGGGCGGCGCCGTCGGGCCCGACCGGCCCGCGGGGCGCAGTCTGCAGGTGGGCGTAGAGGTCGGCGGGGTCCTTGCGGCCGCAGTAGCCGACGCTGCTCAGCCAGGCTGCCAGGCGCTTCACGCTGAGCCAGTCGGCGCGTTCCTGGGAGTCGAAGCGGGCCAGGAACCTCAGGCTGATCTGGGAGTCGAGGTCGGCGAAGAGTCCCACAGCGCCGGGGAACGCGGCCTGCAGGTGCGCCCGGAGCTGGTTGCACAGCGCGACGCGGTGCTTGACCAGCTCGCGGCGGGCGCGGACAGTGGCGCGCAGCGTCTTGGTGGCCTCGCTGTCGTGGGTCAGCGGCCGCAGCCGGGTCCGGTCGGTGCGCAGGGTGTCGGCCAGGACGTAGGCGTCGAACCGGTCGTTCTTGTTGCCGGCCGATCCGTAGCGTCCGCGCAGGTTCTTGAGCCGGTTCGGGCTGATCACCACGACGGTCAGGTCCGCGTCGAGCAGAGCATCGACGACAGGTCCATCGCCGCGCTCGATGGCGACCTCGTCGACACCGTGGTTGACCAGGAACCTGACCATCGCGCGCAGTCCGGCCGCCGTGTGGTCGACGGTTCTGCGGGCGACTTCGCGGCCGTGGTGGTCCACCACGCTCACCGCGTGGTCCTCGCTGGCCCAGTCAACACCGCCGGTGACACCGTTGGCGGGCTGGTTGGGCAGTTTGCTACTCGGGGTGGTGCTGGCAGACTTCACGTCAGCCTCCTCGCTGCTAGACCCAGTGGGGAGGCACCCGCTTCTCGGTGCCGGGACGCATCTGTCTGTCAGCTCACTGATCGGCGCTCCCAGCCTTCGGCATTGGCGCACAGCCCTGTCGACGATCACGGCGTCCCGGGTGACCGCCGGGCCCTGCAGAACTCATCGTGGACCTCAAGGGGTCGAGCGAGCAGGGCAGTGACCCGACGGCACCTGGGGTGCATCAGCGGCCCGTCCAGGACCGCCGACACGAGGAAGGTAGTCCAGTGAGCACGGTGACCGCGCCGAAGCTGATGGCGTACGACGAGGCCATCGAGAAGTTCGACCCGGTGCTGGGCCTCGAGGTGCACGTCGAGCTGAACACCGCCTCGAAGATGTTCTGCGGTTGCCCGACCGGGTTCGGCGCCGAACCGAACACGCAGGTCTGCCCGGTGTGCCTGGGTCTGCCAGGTGCGATGCCGGTGGTCAACGGCAAGGCCGTCGAGTCAGCGATGCGGATCGGTCTCGCCCTCAACTGTGAGATCGCCGAATGGTGCCGGTTCGCTCGGAAGAACTACTTCTACCCGGACATGCCGAAGAACTTCCAGACCTCGCAGTACGACGAGCCGATCGCGTTCGAAGGCTTCACAGAGGTCGAGGTGGACGGCGAGGTGTTCCGGATCGAGATCGAGCGCGCGCACATGGAGGAGGACACCGGCAAGTCGCTGCACGTCGGCACCTCCGGGCGCATCCACGGCGCGGACTACTCGCTCGTCGACTACAACCGTGCCGGCATCCCGCTGATCGAGATCGTCACCAAGCCGATCGAGGGCACCGGCGCCAAGGCCCCGTTGGTGGCGAAGGCCTACGTGGCCCATCTGCGTGATCTGCTCCTCGGCCTCGGGGTGTCCGACGTACGCATGGAGCAGGGATCGCTGCGTTGCGACGTGAACCTGTCGCTGCGCGCCTCGGCCGACGCACCGCTGGGCACGCGTACCGAGACCAAGAACGTGAACTCGCTGCGTTCGGTCGAGCGGGCGGTGCGCTACGAGATCGGCCGCCAGGCGGCGCTGCTGACCGAGGGTGAGTCGATCACGCAGGAGACCCGGCACTGGCACGAGGACACCGGGGTCACCACCTCGGGTCGCGAGAAGTCCGACGCCGAGGACTACCGGTACTTCCCGGAGCCCGACCTGGTCCCGATCGCCCCGTCCCGGGAGTGGGTCGAGCGGCTGCGGTCCGAGTTGCCCGAGCCGCCGTCCGAGCGCCGGGCACGCCTGCAGCTGGAGTGGGGTTTCAGCGACCTCGAGATGCGTGACACCGTCGGCGCTGGTGCGCTGACCCTGGTTGAGCAGACCATCGCCGAGGGCGCCTCGCCTGCGAGCGCCCGCAAGTGGTGGCTCTCGGAGATGGCCCGCCGCGCCAACGAGCAGGGCGTGGAGATCTCCGAGCTACCGGTGACGCCGACCGATGTCGCGAAGGTGCAGGCGCTCGTCGACGAGGGCAAGATCAACGACAAGCTCGCCCGTCAGGTCTTCGACGGTGTGCTCGCCGGAGAGGGCTCACCCGAGGAGGTCATCGAGAAACGCGGGCTCGCGGTGGTGTCCGACGAAGGCGCGCTGTCCGAGGCGGTGGACCGTGCGATCGAGGCCAACCCGGATGTCGCGGACAAGATCCGCGACGGCAAGGTGGCTGCGGCCGGTGCGTTGATCGGCGCGGTGATGAAGGAGATGCGCGGCCAGGCCGACGCCGGCCGGGTCCGCGAGCTGATCCTCCACAAGCTCTCCTAGTTGAGATCCGCCTCATTCGCTGTTGAGTCGCGTCTCGTTCACGGTTCAGATCCGCCTGGCTTCCTTGCCTTGCGAATAAGGCGGGTCTCAACACAAAAGGGGCGGATCTGAACCGGGAATAAGGCGGGTCTCAACGGTTAGCGGAGGGCGACCTCGAGGATCCGGTCGTCCTTCGGGGCAGGGTCGCCCCGAGTGTCCCGGTTCGACGTGGTGACCCACAGGTTCCCGTCAGGGGCCACCACCACTGTCCGCATCCGGCCGTAGTCGCCGACGAAGAAGTCCTCGGGCTGCTTGATGGTGCCGTTCCGGTTGACCGGGATCCGCCACAGCCGCTCGCCGCGCAGCGATGCCATCCACAACGATCCGTCGAGGTACGCGAGCCCGGACGGCGACGCCTCGGACGTGCGCCACTGGGCGTGCGGGTTGCGGTACGCCCCGAGGTCACCCTTTCCCTCGACCAGCGGCCAGCCGTAGTTGCGGCCCTTGTCGATCTGGTTGAGCTCGTCCCAGGTGTCGGCGCCGAACTCCGAGGCCCACAACCGGTCGTTGTCGTCGAACGCCAGCCCCTGCACGTTGCGGTGACCCATCGTCCACACCGGCGACCCGTCGACCGGGTTGCCGGGGGCCGGGTCACCGTCGGTGGTGATCCGCAGGATCTTCCCGGCCGGTGACGACCGGTCCTGCGCGAGCTGTTCCTCACCGGTCTCCCCGGTGGAGACGTAGAGGTAGCCGTCCGGACCGAACTCGAGCCGTCCTCCGTCGTGGATGAAGCCGCTGGGGATGCCCTTGAGGATGACCTTGGGGGTCCCGAGCCGCTTTCCGTCGTACGTCATCCGTACGACGCGGTTGTCGACGGGGGAGGTGAAGTACGCGAAGACCAGGCTGTCCTGGTCGAATGTAGGTGACACCGCGATGCCGAGCAGACCGGCCTCACCCTGAGGGGCGACGCCGCCCAACCGGCCGACCTCACGCACCGACCCGTCGGCGACGGACAGGATCTTGGTGGTGTCGCGCTCTCCGACCAGTGCGCTGCCGTCGGGAAGAAAGTCGACTCCCCAGGGGGCGACCAGGCCCGTGGCCACCGTGCCGACCACCCTCGGTCTGGCCACTTCGGCTTCGGCCGGCGAGGACCCAGCGCTGGACGGCGAGGACGGCGACGGGGAGGCCGGGGTGCCGGTCCGGGTGCTCGGCTGCGGCGCGGGCTCGGGAGTGCCCAGGCCATTCGGGTCGCCTTCCGACGTGCACGCGCTCAGGACCAGCACTGCGCCGGCGGCGAGGACGGCAGAGCGGGGGTGTGACGCGAACCGTGGGGTCATCGGGCCAGTTTTGCAGAGCGCGTCAATGCGTAGTCGGTGCTGAACTTCCCGGCGCCGAGGATCGCCACCGTGACCAGTCCGGCGGACAGGCCGAGGACAAGCTCGAACCCCCGCCCGCGAGTACCTCGACACCGGTGACGGACCAGGCTGCGACCATCGGGGCCGGTAGGCGGCCCATCTCTCCGAAGGATGTCGCGGTGCCGGCCACGGTCCATTCCTGGTCAGCGCCGACCACGAGAAGCCCAGGTGCAGGGAGGTCGCGGACTACCAGCCGTAGGACGCCAGATGGTCCTCGAGCATCCTCTGGCAGCTGTCGACCCATGGCTGGTTCACCTTCTTGGCGGCGCTGAGCACCAACGAGGTCAGCTCCAACGCCTCCCACAGTGCGACGCGACCGGCGGAGACGGGAGCATGCCGACGGTACTCGTCGAGGAACGTGTTCCTGAGCTCAGCGAGCCTGACCTGGCGGCTCGACTCGGAGACACGTGGCGCCACCTTGTTGACCCCCATGTGCCGCAGCTTGGCGGTTAACAGCGCGATGTCGGAGGCCGGCTCGGCCTGGCAGAACTTGTCGAAGTCGATGAAGGTGACCCCGTTGTCTGTGAGCAGGACCTGGGCCGGGCGGAAGCTGTGGTGGGCGGGGGCGAGCGGATCCGCGGGGATGGTCGCCGCGGCCGCTGCGAGCCGGTCGGGGATCGAGCCGGTGCGACCACGGAGCGTCGGCATGACCAGAGCCAGCCGGTCCTGCTTGGCACTCAAGGTCGCGAGCTCCTGGTCCCATGTCACGGGTCCGCCGGCGGAACAGCGTGACCGGTGCAGACCGGCGAGTCCCGCTGCGGTGGCCCGGGTGGCATCCACCAGCCCGCCCCATGCGTCGGTGCCGCCGTCGAACGCGGTGTGGAACAGATCCTTCAACGAGCACCTGTGTTCGACGTACTCCTGGATGGAGAGCCTCAGGTCGGGAAGATAGGCGATTGCCTGCGCGAAACAACCGTCCCCGGCCGATGAATCGGACAACGCTCGCATGGCGTCAAACGCGCGCTCACCCTGGTCGTCGTGGTGCACCTTGACCACGACCGCGCCGGGGTCGTCCGGCCCGGCGTCGTCGTACTCGAGCTGACAGAGCACCGTCGCCCGAACACCGGACTTGTGGGTGACAACGATGGGGGTGCACGTGGTGATCTCGGTCCCCGGGCGTAGCCAGCCACTGGCACGCAGGCTGTCCTGGAGCAGGCGGTGTCCCGCCTCAGGATCGGTGATCGCGTCGAGACCCGGGAGCACGTCATCAAACGCCACGGCGACCAGGCGCAGGCGTAGCGCGGGAAGGGCCCTGCTCCATCCTTCGGCCCCGAACCGAACCTCGTCCACCTGCCGAGGGATCGCCTGCCCTTGCGGGGTGAGCATCCCTCTCGCCACCAAGGTCCGTTCCAGACCGCTTTCAGCGTCGAGCACATCCAGTTCGTAGACGGCGGTCCACATGTCCTGTCCCGGCACGGACCGGACGCGGCTGATCCGACAAGCAAGAAGGGCCAGGCTCCCGTCCACCAGGGCCGGGACGGCTCCGGCCAGCTCGGCCAGGACAGCGGTCGGGCGCAGTGCGTCCTCGAAGGATCCGACGGTCATGTGACGCCTCCTCCCGCCAGGGCGAGAGGTGAACAACCTCAAACTGAGAGTCTCAGCCCTTTCTCTCAGGTTACTCAGGAGTCACAGATCCGCTATCGCCCGAACGGGTTCCCCAGGATGGTCCCTCCGGAACCGCTCACCCCGACGGGGAATCAGAAGTAGCCCCCACGGGGCCTACCGCAGGCCCCCCGGTAGGAGCACGATCAGGCTATGGCGCAAATTCTGTTGGTGGATGACGAAGTCCGGTTCGCGCGCACCCTCGGCGAGGGGCTGACGGACGAGGGCTTCCAGGTGCACCTGGCCCACGACGGATTCGAGGGGTACCGGCTCGCGAAGGAGCCTGAGTTCGAGGTCATCGTCCTCGACATCATGTTGCCCGGGTTGTCCGGCGTCGAGGTGTGCCGTCGGCTGCGGGCTGACGACGTCGCCACCCCAATCCTGATGCTGACGGCGCGGGACGGCGAGTCGGACGAAGCCGATGCCCTGGACTCCGGGGCGGACGACTACCTTCGCAAGCCCTTCTCCTTCACCGTGCTGGTCGCCCGCTGCCGCGCGTTGTTGAGGAGAGGTGGTCGAGAAGGATGGTCCGAGCTCGTCGTGGGTGACCTCGCGCTGGATCCGGGACGACGGATGGCCCGCCGCGGCGACGCCCAGGTCCACCTCAGTCGGCGGGAGACCGCGCTGCTGGAGTACCTGATGCGGTCGGGCGGTGAAGTTCGGTCGAAGGACGAGATCCTCGATCACGTGTGGGGGGACGTGGAGGACCGAGGCACCAACCTCGTCGAGGTGTACGTCGGCTACCTGCGCAAGAAGCTGGACCAACCGTTCGGGACAAACACCCTGCGCACGCATCGAGGCCATGGGTACGCGCTGGAGAGCCCGTCGTGAGCCGTCGTGGACCGGCGTGGCACCAGCAGCTGTCGCTGCGCTCACGCATTCTGCTGATTGCGGCATCGGCTTTCGCCGTCGTGGTCGTGCTGGCGGGTCTGTTCATCGTCCTCTCGGTGCGGGACGAGCTGATCGACTCCGCAGACGACACCGGGGAGGCTCGGGCGGAGCAGCTCGCGGAGCTCGCCGCGACCGGCAGTCTGCCGCCGGAGCTTGTCGCTGCCGACGAGATCGAGGCGGCTGTGCAGGTTGTACGGGGTGATGAGGTGATCAGCGCGACCCCTAACGCTCCCGGACGGGCCTTCTTCGGCCTGCCTGAGCTACCACCGGGTTGGGACGACGTAGAGACCGTAGCGAAGCTGCCCATCGACGACGACGGCCCATTCCGGATCACGGCTCTCGGGACGCAAACTCCGGAGGGGGACGCGACGGTGTTCGTGGCCGTCGACGTCGAGGACATCGACGAAGCTGTCGCTGCGCTGGTGAAACAAGGAGCGATCGGGCTGGCCCTGCTCCTGGTCGCCTTCAGCGGCGTCCTGTGGGTCGCGGTCGGGCGGACGCTGGGCTCGGTCGACGCGATCCGCAGACACGCCGAGCTGATCACCGCACAGCGGTTGGACCAGCGTGTTCCCGAGCCCGCAGCCAAGGATGAGATTCATCGCCTTGCACGCACCATCAACGACATGCTGGAACGGCTGGAAGGCAGCGCAAAGCGGCAGGAACGCTTCGTCGCGGACGCCGCACATGAGCTGAGAACTCCACTCGCAACCCTTCGTGCTCGCGTCGAGACTGCCCTGGCGCGGGGCGAGGGCACTGTGGACAGACATCTCCTGCCGGACCTCTTGGTCGAGACGGTGCGGATGAGCTCGCTCGTCGACCAGCTGCTGCTGCTGGCGCGCAGCGATGCCGGAATGGTCAGGGCTGGGGCGCGTCCGGTGGACCTGGACGATGTGCTCAGGGACGTCATCTCGTCCACCCGGACAGATGGCGTGACGGTGTGCGCGAGAGAGATCCAGCCGGTTCAGGTCGTCGGAGAGCCGTCGTTGCTCGAGCAGGTGTTCCGAAACCTTCTCGAGAATGCAGTGCAGCACGCCCGAAGCACGGTGGAGGTGTCGCTGAGGTCGGACCCTGAGACTGCCGTGTTCACTGTGGACGACGACGGCCCGGGGATCCCGCCATCGGTCCGGGCCGAGGTGTTCCGACGGTTCGTTCGACTCGACGACTCCCGGGGGCGGGCTCAGGGCGGCGTTGGCCTCGGGCTCGCGATCGTCGCCGAGATCGTGCGCATCCACTCGGGGACGGTGGAGGTGGCGGAGTCACCGGCCAAGGGCGCGAGGTTGTGTGTTCGCCTGCCGCTCGCCGAGGCGGCGAGCGGCGAGGTCGGTCGACCGGTCGAGCAAACCTTGCGCAGCAGGTTGTGAGGACCTTTCAGCGGTCGACCTCGCCGCGGATGAAGGCCTCGACCCGCTCGCGGCCGAGGTCGTCGGCCATCTGCACCGGGGGTGACTTCATCAGGTAGGTCGACGCGGACAGGATCGGTCCGCCGATGCCCCGGTCGAGGGCGATCTTCGCGGCCCGGATCGCGTCGATGATGATGCCGGCGCTGTTCGGGGAGTCCCAGACCTCGAGCTTGTACTCCATGTTCAGCGGGACGTCGCCGAAGGCGCGACCCTCGAGGCGGACGTAGGCCCACTTCCGGTCGTCGAGCCACTGGATGTAGTCGGAGGGGCCGATGTGCACGTTGCGGGCACCGAGGTCGTGCTTGAGGTTCGAGGTCACCGACTGGGTCTTGGAGATCTTCTTGGACTCCAGGCGTTCGCGCTCGAGCATGTTCTTGAAGTCCATGTTGCCGCCGACGTTGAGCTGGTAGGTGCGGTCGAGGACTACCCCGCGGTCCTCGAACAGCTTGGCCAGCACCCGGTGGGTGATGGTCGCGCCGACCTGGCTCTTCACGTCGTCGCCGATGATCGGCACGCCGGCGTCCTCGAACTTCTGCGCCCAGACCGGGTCGGAGGCGATGAAGACCGGGAGCGCGTTGACGAACGCGACACCGGCGTCGATGGCGCACTGGGCGTAGAACTTGTCGGCATCCTCAGAACCCACCGGCAGGTAGCACACGAGGACGTCGGCCTTGGCCTCCTTGAGCGCGGCGACCACGTCGACCGGCTCGGCGTCGGACTCGTCGATGGTCTCCCGGTAGTACTTGCCGAGGCTGTCGCGGGTCGGACCACGCTGCACGGTGACGCCCAGCGGCGGCACGTCACAGAAAGTGATCGTGTTGTTCTCGGAGTTGTTGATCGCGTCGGACAGGTCGAAGCCGACCTTCTTCGCGTCCACGTCGAACGCCGCCACGAACTCCACGTCGGAGACGTGGTAGCTCCCGAACAGCACGTGCATCAGGCCTGGCACCATGCTGCTCGGCTCCGCGCCACGGTAGTAATGCACCCCCTGGACGAGAGCAGCTGCACAGTTGCCGACGCCGACTATCGCTACGCGGATAGGGCTCATCCGGCCCACCTCATTTCCATTTGCGGTTGGTGTTGTTGTCTTGGTTGCTGGACCGCGGTCATCAGGGTCGGCCGAGTCCTCGGTAGGTCCATCCCTCGCGACGCCAGCGTTCGGGATCGAGCGCATTCCGGCCATCCAGGATGTACTTGCGTGCCACGACGCCGTCGAGGCTTCGGGGGTCCAGCTCGCGGAACTCCTCCCACTCCGTCAGGTGCATGACGAGATGCGCCCCCTCGGCGGCTTCCAACGTGGAGCTGCCGTAGTGCAGGGCGGGAAACACTCGTTCGGCGTTCGCCCGTGCGGCAGGGTCGTAGACGCACACATTCGCCCCCTGCAGCTGAAGCTGACCAGCCACGTTGAGGGCCGGTGAGTCGCGGACGTCGTCGGAGTCGGGCTTGAACGAAGCCCCCAGCACGGCGATCCGTCTACCCAGCACGGATCCCTCGCACGCCTCCTGAGCCAGTCCGACCATTCGCGCACGACGGCTCATGTTGATCGTGTCCACCTCCCGCAGGAACGCCACCGCCTGACCGACACCGAGCTCGCTGGCCTGCGCCATGAGTGCCCGGATGTCCTTGGGGAGGCAGCCTCCACCGAAGCCCAGACCGGCATGGAGGTAGCGCTGGCCGATCCTCTCGTCGCGCCCGATGGCGTCCCGAAGTGCGACTACATCGGCTCCGGTTGCCTCACACAGCTCCGCCATGGCGTTCATGAAGGAAACCTTCGTGGCGAGGAACGCATTCGCGGCAACCTTCACCAATTCGGCCGTGGCGACGTCGGTGACGACGAAGGGAACCCCGTCCTCGATCTGTGTCGCGTAGACCTCCCGCAAGATCTTCTCCGCGATCTCCGAGCGCACTCCTACGACGATCCGATCGGGTCGTAGCGTGTCGGCAACGGCCTTGCCTTCGCGCAGGAACTCGGGGTTCCATGCGAGCTCGACATCACCGTTGGCCGGGGCCTGCGCCGACAGCCGGGCTGCGAGCCGCTCGGCGGTACCCACCGGCACCGTTGACTTGCCGACAACCAAGCACTGAACCCGAAGATGTGGAGCCAGCGCATCCACTGCCTCGTCGAGGTACCCCAGGTCCGCCCCGAGACCGTTCCAGCGTTGCGGGGTGCCCACGCACAGGTAGTGCACGTCGCCGAACGCGCCGGCCTCTGCGAACGAGGTGGTGAACTTCAGCCGGCCCGTGGAGACGTGCCGGGACAGGAGCTCCGCGAGTCCTGGCTCATGAAACGGCACGGAGCCGCTGGCAAGCTTCGCGATCTTGTCGGCATCGACGTCTAGTCCGAGGACCTCGAACCCAGCTTCCGCCAGGCAGGCGGCATGCGTCACACCGAGGTATCCGGTGCCGATGACTGTGACCCGTCGGGGCATGGCCGCCCTCCTTACGTCCTTCGGCAACCCGGTCAGTGGTCGATTCCAGGAGGGCGGAACTCAGTCACATGCCGTGGGGTTGGCTGCTCGAATGTCGCGACCATACGCCGGTCGGGACGGGAGAGCCAGATGCCATGGAGGGCATAACGGGACAAGCCCGCAAGGATGCTCACTACGGGTCATGAGGGATACCCCCATCGGGCCATGGCGCACCCCCGGTCCTCTCAAGTAAAAACTTAAGAAGAGGGCGGAAAATTCTCAGACTGTCTGCAAGTCGTATGACCGACGTTCATCAAGTGTTCAATTCCCCACCCTGATCGGGGGACCTTTTTATGACGCGAGTCCTCGTGACCGGTGCCGCAGGATTCATCGGCAGTCATCTCTGCGAGTCACTGCTGCGACGCGGGTGTGAGGTTCGTGGGCTCGACGCCTTCACGACCTTCTACGACCCTCGTCGCAAACACACGAACATCCAAGCCCTGCTGGAAGAGCCGGGTTTCGACCTGGTCTCGGCGGACCTGCTCACCACTCGACTCGACGAAGCGCTCGACGGTGTCGATCTCGTTGCTCACCTCGCCGGTGAGCCCGGAGTCTCGACCTCGTGGGGTCCTTTGTTCGGGCGTTACCTGGACCGTAACGTGCTCGCGACGCAGCGACTCCTGGAAGCGGTGTCCGCGACGAGGGTCCAGCGGTTCGTGTACGCATCGAGCTCGTCGGTGTACGGCGTCGAGACCGACGCGCTGCGCGCTCGCGGAGAGCCCCGTCCGGCCAGCCCCTACGGTGTCAGCAAGCTCGCAGCCGAGACCCTGGTCGGGGCCTACGCGCACTCCTACGGTGTGCCTGCCGTGTCGCTGCGCTACTTCTCGGTCTACGGCCCGCGCCAGCGACCCGACATGGCGGCGCACCGCTTCATCGAGGCACTCCTCGACAACCGGCCCCTGAAGCTGTTCGGCGACGGTCAGCAGGTGCGGGACTTCACGTACGTCGAGGACGTCGTCGAGGCCACCGTGCGTGCGCTGTTCGCGGACCTTCCGCCGGCCGCCGTCCTCGACGTCGCGAGTGGCCGTCCGACCGCTGTCAGCACTCTCATCGGTGAGCTGCGTGCACTCGTCGGCACCGCGGTCGCCGGCGTTGAACAGTACGACGAGCGTCCCGGGGACGTGCCGCGTACCGAGGGCAACATCGTCACCGCCCGTCAACACCTCGACTGGTCGCCCGCGACCGATCTCCGCACCGGACTGAGGCGACAGCTCGCGTGGCACACGGCCCTTCGTCACGGGGCGCAGGACGACGAGGTCACCCACGACGATGGGGTACTGCTCCCGGCGGCCGGCGGAGAACGATGAGCGGGACAAGCCCGGAGCCGCGGCTGCTGATCTACTCGCAGGACGGGCTCGGACTCGGGCATCTGCGTCGGACGACCCTGTTGGCTGCGGAGTTCCTCGCCGCGCGGCCGGACGCAAGCGTGCTCACCATCTGCGACTCACCGATCGGGCAGTTCTTCTCCGCCACTCCGGGACACGACTACCTGAAGCTGCCGTCGATCCGGAAGCTTGGCCCCGGTCACTGGGCTCCGGTGTCGCTCTCGTCGCCGTTTGCCGATGTGCTGGCACTGCGCACGGAGACCATCCGGACCGCCGCGCTGAGCTTCGATCCGGATGTCGTGCTGGTGGACCACATGCCCCACGGTGCGATGGGTGAGCTGGTCCCGACGCTGGAGGCGCTCGAGTCGACCCGGGCGAGGATGGTCCTCGGCCTGCGGGACATCCTGGACGCGCCCGCTACCGTGCGCCGGCGCTGGCACCTGGAAGGAGCGTTCGAAGCGGTCGAGCGGCACTTCGAGGACGTGCTCGTCTACGGTTCGCGAGACGTTTTCGATGTGGGAACGCAGTACGAATGGCCTTCGCAGATCAAGGACCGGCTCCGTTACTGCGGCTATGTCTGCTCACCGACAGCGGTGCCCGCGGCGGAGTCGGTTCGACGGCTCTACCTGCGGGACGCGCCGGACAGCAGGCTCGTCGTTGCCATGGCCGGCGGCGGGGCGGACGGCTACACGCTGTTCGACACGTTGCTGCGGGCGGTCCCGGCGTTGACGACCGACCGTCCCTGTGCCGTCGTCGTCGTGACCGGCCCGTTCCTCCCGGATGCCGAACGGGTGCAGCTCCAGCGGCTCGCCGATGGCCTGCCGGTCCACCTCGTCCCTACGGTGAGCGACTCGCTGAGCTACCTGAGCGCAGCGGACCTCGTCGTCGGAATGGCCGGCTACAACACGACGGCGGAGATCCTGAGCCTCGGGACGCGTGCCCTGCTGGTGCCCCGCGCCGGTCCGAGCGCCGAACAGCAGATGAGGGCTCGCAGCTTCGCCGAGCGTGGATGGGTGCAGTGGCTTCCCCCCGGGGTGTTGTCCGCCGACTCCCTGGCGACGGCCATGCTGTCGGCGCTCGACACGCCCTACGCGCCGGAGCGCGTACAGCCGGACCTCCGTGGCCGCCAGCGTGCGGCGCACCACCTGCTGAACGAGAGGACCCTCGAGGCCGTCAACGGCTCGGCCCTGGACATGGTGATGTCCACGGTCACCGAGGATCCCAGGGACGTCGCCAAGCAGCTGCTCGGCGAGGGCTGACCATGGGCGTTGCTGCAGGCAGTCGGACAGCGGGCATGCTCGACGAGGTCCTGGAAGGCCACCACGGCCAGGGTGCAGTTCGGCAGATCGCTGAGGATCCGTTGCGGAACGGGCTGGCTGACGTCCTCGACGCCCGCTTTGCCGACGGCCGGTCCTGGGACATGGAGCTGCTCCGGTCCAAGTACAAGCCGTCCCGGAAGCTGACCGCCTACTACCGGATGACACGCCGCGTCTCAGCCGGCGGCGACGGCGCGGGCACCCGTCATCTGGCGGTCAGCTGGCTCGCACGAACGCCGGGCGATCGGGTCACCGCTCTCGTGTCTCCAGCGGATCCCGCGATGCCGCAGCTCGGGCGGCTCACTCAGCCCGGGCATCTCGCCGGTCTGCTCGAAGCTCTCACCGGCCGGGAGGTCGAGTCCGCGGACCGGATGAGCATCGGCACCATCCGCTACCGTCCGGGACAACGGCACGTCCTGCTGGCCCGACTCGACGGTGGCGCCCGCGTCTACGTCAAGACCGACCGCGACGAGTCCGGCGCCCGGGCTGTCCCGGTGGCCGAGTTCCTGGGGAGCATGCTGCCCGGGTGGTGTCCGGGGGCCCGCGTCGCGGAACCGGTCGGCTACGCCGCAGACGACTCAGCTGCGCTGTGGTGGAACGCCCCGGGGGGGCCGCTGTCGCGGCTGCTCACCCACCGGACGACCGAAGCGGCGCGCACGGTCGAGCGTGTCGGCCAGGTGCTCCGGGCATTGCACGACAGCCCATCTGTCTCCGGGCCACACCCCGCGCTGGACCGGATCGGCTCGCATGACGTCCAGGCTGAGGCTGCGTCCACCCTGCGGGCCGGCGAGCACATCGCGGCACTGCTTCCTTCGGTCGGCAGGACGTACGGCGTGCTGGTGTCTGCAGTGGTCGACTGTCTCGACCGAATGCCCGCCGAGGCGGCGACCTTCGGCCACGGCGACTTCAAGTGTGACAACCTCCTCGTTCACGGTGGACAGGTGCGGATCCTCGACCTCGACCGGTCGTGCTGGGCCGAGCCGGCCGTGGACCTGGGCAAGTTCCTGGCTGACCTGCGCTGGTGGTGTCCGCTCGGCAACGAAGCAGACCTGTTCTCCCGCGTGTTTCGCGCCGGCTACGGCAGCTGCGACCCGGCCCGGTGGGTCCGCGCCAGGTTGTTCTCGGCGCTCTTCCAGCTGAAGCTCGCCGCACGACGCTGTCCGGTTCACGACACCCACTGGGAGGCGCAGGTCCGGACCCGCGTGGCCGATGCCGCCGCGACGCTGCGTGCGGCGAGGAGTGCATGATGCCACCCGCGCTCTCCTTGGACGCCTCGTCCGCCACCTGGCTCGCCGGTCTGGACCCGGCGCTGTCCGTGCTGCCCCGTGCCCTGCCGCACGCCTCGGCGGGATCAACGTGGGAGCTCCACGACGTCCGCTGGACGCCTGGCCAGGGCTGTCGGCTCGCCTACCAGGTGCACTCGCCGGGGTCGTCATCGACGTTCGTCGGCGTCGACGTGACCGGTGCGGGGTGGTCCCTGCACGACTATCGCGAGGATCCGAGGCTGCCTGGCCTCTCGTCGGCGTCCGACCCGGTTCTTGTCCGCGGTCTGCTCGCTCGGCTCTTTGACGAGCCGATCCGTCGCTGCCGGGTCGAGCCCGTGAGGTACCGGCCGGGGTCGCGGTGCGTCCTGCGCTACGACGTGGAGACGGCTGCCGGGCCCAGGAGGCTCTACGCAAAGGTCTTCCGACCGGAACGGTTCGCCGAGGTCTCACCGGTCGGAACCGTCCTCGCCGGCGCGGCCGACGGCCCCCGACTCGTGCCCGAGCTCGCCGCGGTATGGCCTGACCTGCAGGTGATGGTGGGCGCGGGGATCCAGGGGCGGGTCGTCTCGGCAGTTCTCGGTGACCCTTGCGTGCCCGCCGGTCAGCGCGCCCGGCTCGCACACCGACTCGGTGACCTCCTGGCCAGGTTCCACCAGCAGAGAGACGTCAACGCACCGCGATGGTCGCCAACGGAGCAGGTCGCCGCCCTCGCAGGGGCGACGGCCGCGGCCCGGTCCGCCGATGCCAGGCTCGCAAACCGGCTGGATGCCGTGCTGGACCTGCTCACCGCGCGCGTCCCGGCTGCCGCCGCCGAGGTGCTCGGACACGGCGGCTTCCGCGCGGGCCAGGTTGTTCTGTCCGACGACGGTCGACTCATCGTGCTCGACACCGACGGGGTCTGCCTCTGTGACCCGGGTCGCGACCTGGGCACGGTGCTTGCTCACCTGATGTGGCAGGGCGTGCGCCAACCGGAACAGCGGCCCACCCTTCGGGGCGCGGAGCATGCCCTGTTGTCGGGCTACGAGAGCCGCGCGGGAACCGTGGACCCGGCGGCGCTGCTCTGGTGGCGTGCCGTGGGACTGCTGCAGGTGGCCGCACGGCGCTACCGCCGGCTGGAGATCCAGCACTGGTCCGACGTACCCGCGCTGGTTGACGCGGCCGAGGAAGCGCTTGCAGCCCACCAGTCGCACACGGCGCCGGGGGGCGCGACGGACCTGCTGGACGTCCGGCAGATGTCGAAGGTGCTACGCCTGGCCTTGGCTCGCAGCGCCAGCTCCCCGCAGACCGTCGAGATCGACTCGGCCGACGAGCTCGCCGCCGCGCGGGGCAGGCGTGCCGTCGTCCGTTACACGGTCAGCGGACTGGACGGTGCGCAGGCCGTCCCACTGGTCGGAAAGACGTTCACCGAGTCACGGCGGGCCAGGCTGCTCCACGACCACCTACGCCGGCTGCACGATGGTCCGTTCGGAACGGGCGACCTGCGCGTCCCCGAACCCGTCGCGTTGCTGCCCGAGCAGCGGCTGGTCCTCTACCGCCACTGCGAGGGGACCCCACTGGACCGGATCACCGAGCCGGCGCAGGCCGAGGACGGCGTCCGGCGTGCCGCCCGGTGGCTGGCCCGGCTGCACACGTCCGACGTGCGCCTGCCACGCACGTTCTCCCTCAGCCAGGAGGAGGAGAGCACCCGTCGCTGGGCTGCTCTCATCGGACAGGTCCACCCAGGCCTGGCCGCGCAGGCGCGCGCACTCGCCGACCGCTGGGTGACTGCAGCGAAGTCGGCGGACCTCGTGGACGAGGTGCCGATCCACAAGGACTTCCACCCGGGGCACGTGCTCGTCGGTGATGACGTCTACGTGATCGACCTGGACGAGGCCCGGCAGGGCGACCCGGCGTTCGACGTGGCGCACTTCTGCTGCTACCTCGAGCTGGCCCCCAGCGACGGGAGCCGCGGATCCGTCATCGCTGCCTTTCTCGAGGAGTACGCCGGGGCTACGGGGTGGATGGACAAGGGCACCTACGCCCCCTTCGGCGCCTACACCTGGTTGAAGATCGCGAAGCAATGGACCGTCGGCAGCGGCCCCTGCCGTGAGACCCCGGCATCACAACGCGTTGTCGAAGCCCAACGCGCCCTGGCGAAGGGGGAGGAATGTCTGAGCGAGTGATCTACATCGTGCGTAGCTGGCCAAGGCTGTCGCAGACCTTCATCGTCAACGAGGTGCTTGCCCTAGAACGACGGGGGTTGGAGCTGGCCGTCTTCAGTCTCGTGCGCTCCGGTGAGGACCTCGTGCAGCCGCAGGTCGCCGACGTACGCGCACCGGTGCACTACCTGGAGGACCAGTTCCGGCGACCCTGGGTAGCGCGGGTTCGGCTGCAGCTCGCCTGGTTCATGGCCGCACCGCTGCGCTACGTGCTCGTGCTCTGGTTCTGTCTGCGACACCCCGGGCTGGCAGCCGGGTACGGCGACTGCTCCACCTTGCGGTGCTTCTTCCATGCGGTTCGGATCGCGGGCACGGTCGAAGACATGCGCGCGGCCGGCACGGAGCCTGTTCATGTCCACGCGCACTTCGCCCACGACCCGGCACTCGTGGGGATGCTCGTGGCCAAGCTGACCGGACTGCCGTTCAGCTTCACCGCGCACGCCCGCGACCTGGTCCAGATCCCCGCGACGAGCCTGGCTGCCCGAGCCGCCGAGGCGACCGCCCTGGTCACCTGTTGCGGAGCCAACGCCGAGTACATCGACTCGGCGCTTCCGGTGGCAGACCGGGCACCCGTCCTGGTGATCCACCACGGGGTGGAGCTCGGACGGTTCGTCCCCACACCGCGGGACCCAGCCGTGGCCGTCCCCAGCCTGTTGTCGGTAGGACGGCTGGTCGAGAAGAAGGGGTACGTCGACCTGCTGCACGCGCTCGGCACGGTCCGGGCCAATGGCGCTGCCTTCAGCTGCCGGATCTATGGCGACGGGCCCCTGCTCGAGGAGCTGACCGAGCTACGCGACTCCCTTGGCCTGCAGGGCCACGTGGAGCTGATGGGGGCGCAGAGCAACGAGCAGATCCTGGCCGCGCTGCGCGGCGCCGATGCGTTCGTGCTGGCCCCCCGTGTGGTCGAGGGGGGAGACCGGGACGGCATTCCCAACGTCCTGGTCGAGGCGATGGCGTGCGGTCTGCCCGTGGCCACGACGACTGCGGGTGGGATCACCGAGCTCGTCGAGCACGAGGTGAACGGGCTGGTGTCCGAGCCCGGTGACGTGGTCGCGCTGGCCGAGTCGATCACCCGGCTGCTCACTGACCCCGGGCGGCGCGGTCGGCTCGGTGAGGCGGCCAGGCGGACCGTCGAGTGCGGCTACGACATCGACGTGGCCGCCCGCCGGCTCGAGCGTGTCCTGCGGCCGCAGAACACCAGCGTGTTGGAGGCGAGCCGATGAGCACCACCTTCTCCGCCACACTCACAGAACCGCCAACGGTCGCTGCCGAGGCCGACTTCGCGCGGCCGGCGTCCGATCGGTTCGCCGAGGCACTGCAGCCGCGGTTGATGGGCCGGCGGCTCGCCGCCGCGTTCGGCGGGCGGACCGCTCACCTGCCATGTCCTCGACGCGAAGTACGAGCCGGGAGTTCGTGCCATCGTTCTCTACGAGTACGCCGGCCGACTGCTCCGGGGTGACCTGCTGTCGGCGGACAACAAGCCCGGTGAGGTCGCCGGTCCGGCGTCGATCGTGGCTCCGGGTGTCCGGATCAGTCCCTTCCCGCATGATCCGGAGATGCCGGCCCTCCCACAGGTGATGGATGCCGCACGTCTGGGGCCGGTGCTGGCAGAGGCACTGCGCAGCCAGTCGGATGCCCTCGACCGTCGCGGAACCGTCAGATGCCGGACGTCGCTGTTGCGCTACCGGCCCGGCAAGCGGGCCACCGTACGCGTCGCCTTCGTCGGCGAGGCGGACCGATTCGTGGCGAAGGCGTACCACGACCCGGCGAAGGCGGCCGCTGTCGCGGACGAGGCGCCAGCGCTGGCCGCCTCCACCTGGGCCGGGGGGATGCTGCGGTTCGCGCCCACGGTGGCTCACGTTCCCGAGCTGGGGCTGGTGGTCCAGCGCGCGGTCCAGGGAACGCCTCTCGATGCGCTCATGGGCACCACCCGCGGATGCGGCCCTGCTGCGAGGCATGCGCTGAGCTGCGCCGCCCGGGCGCTTGCCGAGCTGCACGGCGCTACCTGGCGTCACCAGCCGGCAGCGGTCGGTCGAACGTGAGCTGCACCGGTTCGGTGCCCGGGCCGCCCGCATCGGAAGCGTCGACCCCGAGCTGGGCGCGGAGACCGGGCAGCTCGCGGACCGGCTGCTCACCCTGCACGCCGAGCTACCGGCGGCCGGGATGGGCGTGGTGCACGGCGACTGCAAACCGAGCCAGTTCCTGCTCGCCGGCCAGCACGTGTACCTCATGGACCTGGACCACCTGGGCATCTCAGACCAGGCCGCTGACGTCGGCACCTTTCTCGCGTCCCTGCGCCAGCTCACCGTCCGCGGCTCGGTCACGGGGCGGAACACGGACACCTCCGGCGCGGTCGCCGAGCTCGCGGAGCTGTTCCTCGAGACCTATCTGGAGACACGAGGCGACGACCGGGTCCGGACGCGGATCCGGTGGCAGGAAGGGGTCGCGCTCGAGCGCAAGGCACTACGCGCCTTCGCGCGGGCACCGCGTTCGCCACTGGCGAGTGCTCTGGTGAAGGAGGCGAATCGATGCCTGGACAGACTGACGGAGACAGCATGACCTCGACGAACGAAGCGCGCCACATCCGACATCGTGCGCCCGCCGGCGACCTGCGCCGCACGATCCGGTTGTTCCGGCGGTTCATGGGCAAGCCCAAGATCTACGTGATCGGGCTCCTGCTCCTCGTGTTCGAGGCGACCACCTCCGTCCTCGAGCCGCTGCCGATCGCCTACCTCATCGACTTCCTGCAGGGTGCCAAGCCCAACCTTCGCGAGCTTGGCGCTCCCGCCTTCCTGAGTTCGGCACGGTTCGAGACGATCCTGCTGCTCACCCTGGCGATCGTGCTCATCGCCGCGGTCAACAGCGCAGCCGACTCGTTGACCGAGGTCTGCATGGCCCGAGGGGGAAGGTCGCTGGGGTACAGCATCCGGATAGCGATGTACTCCCATCTGCAGCGACTGCCGCTTGCGTACCACGACAAGAAGCGGACCGGGGACGTCCTGACCCGGGTGACCGGGGACGTCCTCGTGCTCGAGGACTTCGTCGTCAAGTCGGTCAGCAACATCCTGGGCAGCCTGATGGTCCTGGTGGGCAGTTTCGTCTTCCTGCTCTTCCAGTCGTGGAAGGTGGCTCTGGTAGCGGTTGTGGTGATCCCGATGCTGGCAGTGGTGTCCAACCACTACTCCCGACTGATCAAGGTTGCGAGCAAGACCCAGCGTGACCGCGAAGGGGACCTGGCCTCGACGGCCCAGGAGATGCTCAGCTCGATCCGGTTGGTGCAGAGCTACGGGCGGGGAAGCGTCGACCTGGAGCGGTTCTCGGGTCAGACAGCGAAGAGCATGCATGCCTCGCTCGGCGCCGCGAACATCCAAGCGCGGTTCAGCTTCGTCATCGCTCTCCTCGAGGCACTCTCCATCTCCGCCGTGATCTGGCTCGGCGTGTGGCTGGTCGACGGCAATGCCATCACCGTCGGAACGCTGGTGCTGTTCGTGCTGCTGCTGCAGAACATGTTCAAGCCGGCCCGCAAGATCGTCAGCGAGTGGTACAAGATCGGGAAGGTGTTCGCGAGCGTCGAACGCATCGAGGACCTGCTCGACCGGACGGTGGTCGTGCAAGACCTTCCGGACGCGGTGCCGGCACCGCCGTTGGAGGGCCGGCTCACCTTCCGTCATGTCGGGTTCTCCTATCCCGTCGAGCATGAGGACGGTTCGAAGGGCGTCAGCCGCTCGCCGGTGCTAAACGACATCGACTTCGAGGTGACTCCCGGCGAGGTGGTGGCGCTGGTCGGGTTCAGCGGCGCAGGTAAGAGCACCATCGCGCAGCTGGTGCCGCGACTGTACGACCCGGACGAGGGCGACGTTCTCGTGGACGGGCATCCCGTGCGGGGGCTCACCCTGGCTTCGCTGCGGACCCAGGTCAGCGTGGTGCTGCAGGAGACGGTGCTGTTGAGTGGAAGCGTGGCCGAGAATATCGGCTACGGCATCCCCGACGCCCGCCAGGCAGACATCGAGGCGGCCGCCCGGATGGCGAACGCCCATGACTTCATCATGGCGATGCCCGATGGTTACAACACCCACCTCGGCGAACGCGGCTCCACGCTTTCCGGCGGACAGCGCCAGCGCCTGGCCATCGCGCGGGCGTTCATCCGCCGCGCACCGATCCTCATCCTTGACGAGCCGACAACGGGGCTCGACCTGGAGTCGGCGCAGAGCGTCGTCAGCGCGCTGCGCAGCCTGATGCGCGGGACGACGACCATCGTGATCTCCCATGACCCGGGTCTCATCAGCCGTGCCGACAGGGTTCTGGTCATCTCCGCTGGCCGGATCGTCGAGGCGGGTCGACACGAGACGCTGCTGGAGGCCGGCGGTCCCTACGCGGCCCTTTACGCCCGTGACGTGGTCCTCAGCGGCGGCGTGAACGCCCATTCGTCCGAGAACGGTGAAGCTGAGGAGCCCGGGGTGCGGTCGGGAACCGGGCCAGGGGGCCGCGGCAGTGACGCCGACGCGAACCTGCTCGATCGGCTCCGCGCGCGGCTGCCGGGTCTCGAGGGCGCACTGGATGTCGACCTTGTGGCCGACCGGATCCAGAACCTGCTCCTGGACCGGGACGCAACCATCGACGGCGTTTCCGTGGGCAAGCTGTGGTTGCGTGAGGACGGCACGTGCAGCCTGAGGTACCGGTTGCGACTGTCCGACCGGTCAGCGGGCCCGGGTGAGCTGACCGTCGTAGGACGGGTGCATCCTGACGCAGCGTCCGCGTCCGAGTCGGTCACGCACATCCTGGACCGGCTGGCCGAGGGCCGGAACGGCGTACCGCCTGGACCCCCGTGGCGCACGTCGACGGCAGTCGTGGCCGAGGCGGCGCTCGCCCTGTGTCGCTTCCCTCTCGACCCGGACCTGTCAACGCTCGCCGAGGCGATGGACCCGGAGTTCGTGCGCCGGTTGTCGGTCTTCGGTCGCGCAGACGCCGAACCCACGGTCGCGGTCGTCCATCACCCACGCGAGGGTGCGTGCGTCCTGCGCTACCGGTTCCCGGGGGAGCAGGCGCATTCGGCCGGGCAGCCCTGGCCCACGCTGTACGGCAAGGTGTACAACGACGGCACCGGGGACGTGGTCGACGGGTTCCTGCGTGCACTGGCACGGGAGCAGACCGGACACGGCGTGCTTTACCCGGCGCGGTTCCCGAAGCCGGTCGCCTACGTCCCCGCGATGCGACTGCTGGTGACCGAGGAGCTGGCTGGTGAGCCGCTGGTCCCCTGGCTGGTGAAGACCGTCCTCGCGCCCGGGGCAGGGGATCGCTCGGACGAGGAAGATGCCCTACAGACCGCCGTGCGTGAGTCGGGCCGGGCCCTCGCCGTGCTTCACGGCAGCGACCTGGCCACGGCGCCGGTCCGCTCCGCCGCTGACGAGCTGGCGGCGGTCCAGCGGGAGATCGAGGTGGTGATGGGCGTCTGGCCCGAGGTGGCGGAGCGGGTGCGCCTCCGTATCGACCCCCTGTCCGACGATGTCCAGGAGGCGCCCGACTTCGTGCTCTCGCACGGTGACTTCACGCCGTCCCAGGTTCTGCTGGACGGCCACACGCCGGCCGTGGTCGACTTCGACACCCTCTGCTGGGCCGACCCGGCGCTGGACCTGGGCCGCTACCTGGCGCATCTCGACCTGCTGGCGCGGAAGGTCGGGGGGCCGTCGGCGACCGCTCTGGTGGAGAACCTGGCCGGCGAGTTCCTCGGTGGGTACGGCGAGGCGACCGCGCGTACGGCGTCCGGGGCCGCTGCCGTCGACCGGATCGCGTTCTTCAAGGCAACCACCCTCGCGCGCACCGCCCTGAACTCCTGTCGGCAGCTCAAGAGCTACCGCCTCGAGCTCGCCATGTCTCTGCTCGACAACGTCCATGCAGGAAAGGGTTGACCCATATGACCACGACTTTCGACAGCGACCCGGTGGTCGCCTCACTGGCCACCTTCGCGTCGCTGCCCGACTGGCTGGCCGCCGGGATGGATGCCGGACGTGTCGGCGACAGCCTGGTGCGCCACGTCCCTGAGCTCGCCGGCGAACGCCTGCGGCTGCTGTCCTGCACACCGGACCGGTTGCGGGCAAAGGGCAGTGAATGGCTCGCGCGATACACGCTCAGCGTCGCCGAGGCCGGCGGCGAGCCTCGCGACGTCGTGCTGGTCGGAAACCTGTGGCCGCACGGGCAGATCCCGGAGGCAGGCATCGTCGCAACCAACGGCTTCCGGTTCGGTGAACCTGGCTGGCACTGCTCGCTGCCCGAGCTGGGGCTCGGGCTGCGGGTACAGGAGAGCGACGAGGCACTTCCGGCGCTGCCGCTCCTGGTCGAACCGGCCGCCGCGGCCAAGCTCCTCCAGCCGATCCTCCGCGAGGCCGGCTACCGCGACGCGACCATCACCTCCTGCGACCCCGTCGTCGTCCGTTACAAGCCCGGCAGCCGGTGCACCGTCGTGGTCGGCGTGACCTACGCCAACCACTCGTCCGGCCCGGTGCCGCCGAGCCCCGTCGTCCTCAAGACCCACCAAGGGGACAAGGGGGAGGCTGCCTGGGCCGCGATGAACGCCCTGTGGCAACGCCCACTCGGGTGGCGGGACGCCGTGAGACTGGCCGAACCGTTGGGCTACCTGCCGGACGAACGCATTCTCGTCCAGGGTCCAGTGCCGGAGGAGCGCACGCTGAAGGAGCTCGCCAGGCAGGCGGTCGCGAGCCGTAGCCCGGTGATGCTCGACGAGCTTCGGGAGGGACTCTCCAGGACCGCGAGGGCACTCGCGGCAATGCACGGCTCCGGCGCGTCGTACGGTCGGACCGCGACGTTCGAGGACGAGCTCGCGGAGGTCAGTGAGGTCGTCGACAGACTCTCCCTCAGCGTGGACGGCCTGGACGTGGCCGCCCAGCCGCTGCTTGGACACCTGGCCGAGCTGGCACGCGACGAGCCTGCCGACCCGATCGTCCCGGCGCACCACGACTTCCGTCCGGCTCAGGTGCTCCTCCACGAAGGTGCCATCGGGTTCATCGACTTCGACGGGGCCTGCATGGCCGAGCCGGCCCTCGATCTCGGCAGGTTCCGCGCCAAGCTCAGGGACATCGGCATCTCTGCGCTTGCCCTCAGCGAACAGCCGATGTCCGATGACCTGGTCAACGACAATCTGAACCTGCTGGACGAGCTGTGTGAGGGCTTCCTGGCGGAGTACCAGCAACACGCCCCCGTCTCGCGGAACCGCGTGCTCATGTGGGAGACCTGCGACCTGCTCACGACGATGCTGCACGCCTGGACGAAGGTTCGGCTGGCCCGGCTGGAACCGCGCCTGACCCTGCTCGTGCACCAGCTTCGGACCAGCGGCCTCCTCAGGACGCCGGTCGCTGCTCCCGCACCCGATCGATCAGCTGCAGCAGGTGTCGGTGCACCGCCTCGGGATGCTCAAGCTGGATGAAGTGTGAACCCTTGAGGACGACGTACTCGGCATGGGGAATACGTACGGCGGCGGTCCCCATGTCATGAGCCGAGGCGAGCATGTCGAACGTGCCGGCAACGAACGTGGTGGGCACGCTGACTCGGCGCAGCGAGACCCGGGGGTGCTCGGCTGCCGCGCGGGCCAGATGCATGTACCAGTCGACCGGGGTCTGCAGGAACTCCTTGACCGCCCGTCGTACCGCCGCGGTCTCCTCGGTCGGCAGCATGAAACCGCTGTGGCTGAGCACCTGCGCCGCGCCACGTCCGATCGGAAGCCGCGAGGTGACCGGGGTCAGTGCCTTGCCGGTGCGCTCGAGCACCCGGGTCACACCGAGTGCGATCGGCCTGCGTGCCCCCCGGGGAATCATCAGTGGGGCACCCATCGATGAGAACGTCCCTCCGGGAACTCCGGCGACCGCGAACAGGCCGGACACCCGATGAGGATGGCACGCCGCAAGCTCGAACTGGGTGTTCACCCCGATCGACCAGCCGGCCACCACGCACGACTCCACGCCGGCGTCGTCGAGCACTGCGAGCGCGTCCTCGGTGAAGGCCTCGATGCCGACCCGGCTCGGGTCCGCTGGCCGCTCGGAGCCGCCGACACCGCGGTGGTTCCACGACAGCACCCGCACACCGCAGTCCCTGCGAAGCAGCGCGGGCCACGCGTAGGGGTTCGTGCCGAGCCCGTTGCAGAGCAGCACGGTCGGGCCCTCGACGTCGTTGGTCCAGGCCTGGATCTTCGTGCCGTCCGCGCTGGTCACCTGGTAGAAACGCAGGGCGAGCGGGCCGTCGTACTGCTCGGCTCCGAGGTCGCTGTCCTCGGCCCGGGAGGTTGTCGCCATGCGGACATTGTGCCGCAGATGGCGGGAAACCGGGTCAGCGGTGGCCGGCCACCAGCCGCGGGGTGCTTGCGTTCCTGACCCGCGTCAGGGACTCGAGGAACTCTTCGGCATCGATCCGCTGACGGCGACGGGCGGCCAGCGCGGTGCACGCCACGAGGGCGTTGCGGCGGGAGACCTGCTGACTCCGGACATGCCATTCGGTCAACTGTCGAAAGGATGGCAATGTGCGCGGCTTTGGCATGAACTGTCCTCCCGAAAAGTCCACAGACTGGCTGTCGTTGGTTTGCTGAGGGGGATGCCTGCCAGTCAACGTGATTTCCCGTAGTGTTCGACAGGGCCATCTGAGTCATTAGGCATAGCCTCTTCGGGCCAGCCCGACAAGCGGCAATTGCGCAGGTTGCGAGGTTTGGCAGCCGGTCGGCTACGCCGAGCGCGAGCCGGCCGCTGCTGCCCTCGCCGCGAGGTGCCGCTGCAGGAACGCCTCGACGTCGTCACGTTCGGCCCGCCGGCCGGCCAGTGCGGTGGCGGCCACCATAGCGTTGTGACGGGACCGTTCCGCGCTGCGCAGGTGCCAGGTAGCCAGGTTGTTGAGTGCCTGCCAGGGCTTGTCCATGCGGGCCTCCGAGGTGGGTGGGGATCGACGCGTACGACGCTAGGGCGGCCGTGATTCGCCCGGGTCAACGAGATGTGACATCTGTGTGAACACCCCGGATAGGGTCGGACGGTGACTGACGAACGCCCCCTGGTGTGGCTGCCCTTCTCCGTGGATCACCTCGGCGAGGTGCCCCCGGGACTTCGCTACGAGACGTTCCGGGTCGACGGTGATGCACTGCCGGGCTGGATCGCCGAGGTCGAGTTCTACGTGCCGGCGTACATGTCGACCGTCCCGCACGCGGACCTGCTGGGCAGGATGCCGGCGCTCAAGGTGGTGCAGACCATGACCGCCGGTGTCGACGACATCCGGCCGGCCGTCCCCGACGGAGTGCTGCTGTGCAACGGGCGCGGGATCCACAACGCGTCGACCGCCGAGCTCGTCCTGACGCTCACCCTCGCGTCGCTGCGCGGGATCCCGGGCTTCGTGCGGGCCCAGGACCGGGGGGAGTGGCGGCCGGAGCGGAGGGAGTCGCTCGCCGACAAAACCGTGCTGATCGTCGGGTACGGCGACATCGGGCGCGCTATCGAGGACCGGCTCAGCGGTTTCGAGTGCGAGGTCGTGAAGGTAGCGCGGACCGCCCGTGACGGCGTGCACGGCATGGTCGACCTGCCGCGCGTCCTCCCGTCGGCGGACGTGGTGGTGCTGATCGTGCCGATCACCGACGAGACCCGGGGCATGGTCGACCGGGAGGTTCCTCGCGCGGATGAAGGACGGTGCGCTGCTGGTCAATGTCGCGCGCGGTCCCGTCGTCGACACCGACGCGCTCGTTGCCGCGCTGCACACCGGCCGGATCAGCGCGGCGCTCGACGTGACCGACCCCGAGCCGCTCTCGCAGGGGCATCCACTCTGGTCCGCACCGAACCTGCTGGTCTCCCCGCACGTCGGCGGCGCGAGCAGCGCGATGTGGCCGCGCGCGTACCGGCTGGTGCGTGCGCAGCTTGAGCGGTTCGCGGCGGGCGAGCCGCTGGCGAACGTGATGGACGGCGCGTACTGATGGCCTGCATCTTCTGCGACATCGTCGCCGGCGACGCAGAGTCGTTCGTGATCGCCAGCGACCCGCACGCGCTCGCGTTCCTCGACATCTTCCCGCTGGGGCCGGGCCACTCGCTGGTCGTGCCCACCCGGCACGTCGCCGACCTGTTCGAGGGTGGGGCCGCGGTCCTGGCCGAGGTCGCGCCGCTGGTCGAGGAGGCCTCCCGGCTGCTGGTCGGCCGGCTCGGCGCGGACGGGATCAACCTGTTCCAGAGCACCGGTGCCGCCGCCGGCCAGGACGTCTTCCACTTCCACGTGCACCTACTGCCGCGCTGGAAGGACGACGGGGTGCTGCGGGGGCTGGTCAGAACCCCGTCCGGGGTCGAGGACCTGGAGGCGCTGCACCACCGGCTCACCGGCCCGTGAGGCGGGTTCCCGGGCTCGGAACCTTGTCGTACGCCGCACCCGGGGTCGATGATCTGAGGACCGGCGATGAGTTCTCGGGTCTTCAGGAGTCAGAGCAGTCATAGGTATGAATCCGTAACGACGACGGGAGCGTGGATGATGGCGCAGAGCAAGCAGGCACTGCTGTTGGTGGGGACGCGCAAGGGGCTGTGGATCGGTCGTTCGGATGCGGACCGGTCAGCGTGGGAGTGGGACGGCCCCGCATTCAACATGGAGGAGGTCTACTCCTGCATGGTCGACACCCGCGGCAGCACACCACGGCTGCTGGTCGGGGCGTCCTCGAGCTGGGTCGGACCGCAGGTCGGGCGCTCGGACGACCTGGGCCGCACGTGGGAGACGAGCCCGGACGGCGGCATCCGCTTCCCTGAGGACACCGGCACCTCGCTGGAGCGGGTCTGGCAGCTTCAACCTGGCGTCGGCGATGACGAGGTCTGGGCTGGCACCGAGCCAGGGGCGGTGTTCAGGTCCGACGACCGCGGGGAGACTTTCTCGCTGGTGCGCGGGTTGTGGGACCACCCACAGCGACCCGAGTGGGGTGCCGGCTTCGGCGGCCAGGCGTTCCACACCGTGCTGCCGCATCCGACCGACCCGCAGTCGGTCACCGCGGCGATCTCCACCGGCGGGGTCTACCGGACTACGGACGGCGGTGACTCGTGGGAGCCCCGCAACAAGGGGATCAGTGCCGTCTTCTTCCCCGAGGAGCAGCGTTACCCGGACTTCGGGCAGTGCGTGCACAAGGTGGCTCGGCATGCGACGCGCCCCGAGCGGCTCTTCGCGCAGAACCACGGTGGTGTCTTCCGTTCGGACGACGAAGGCGGCAGCTGGCACTCGATCGCGGACGGGCTTCCCTCTGACTTCGGGTTCCCGATGGTCGTCCACCCCCACGACGCAGACACCATCTACGTCTTTCCGCTGGCCGGCGCCGAAGGGCGCTTCCCACCCGAGGGGAAGGCACGGGTGTGGCGGTCGCAGGACGCCGGTGAGTCGTGGGAGCCGCTCGGCGGGTCGGGCACCGGAGGTCTGCCGGACGACTTCTTCATCGGCGTGATGCGCGACGCGATGTGTACGGACAACCACTCCGACACGGGCCTGTACTTCGGCGCTCGCAACGGCAGTGTCTGGGCGTCCTTCGACTCCGGCGAGTCCTGGCAGGAGGTCGCCCGGAACCTCCCCGACGTCATGGTGGTCCGCGCAGCGGTGATCTGAACGCTCCGATCTTGAGACCGTGGTCGGCCCCGGAGCCGTCGCGGCGTAGGCTCCGACCATGCCTGAGCGGAACGACCAGAACCCGACCCAGCCGGACATCAAGCCACGCAGCCGCGACGTCACCGACGGCCTCGAACGAGCCGCTGCCCGGGGCATGCTGCGGGCCGTCGGCATGGGTGACGACGACTTCGCCAAGCCGCAGATCGGTGTTGCCTCGTCCTGGAACGAGATCACGCCCTGCAACCTGTCGCTGGACCGGCTCGCCAAGGCGGTGAAGAACGGGGTGCACGCCGGCGGCGGCTTCCCGCTCGAGTTCGGGACGATCTCGGTCTCCGACGGCATCTCCATGGGCCACGAAGGCATGCACTTCTCGCTGGTCTCCCGCGAGGTCATCGCCGACAGCGTGGAGACGGTGATGATGGCCGAGCGGCTCGACGGCTCGGTCCTCCTGGCCGGGTGCGACAAGTCGCTGCCCGGCATGCTGATGGCCGCCGCGCGCCTCGACCTGGCCTCAGTGTTCCTCTACGCGGGATCGACGATGCCGGGTCAGGTGGACGGCCAGGACGTCACGATCATCGACGCGTTCGAGGCGGTCGGTGCCTGCCTCGCCGGCCGGATGGAACGCTCCGAGGTGGACCGGATCGAGCGGGCGATCTGTCCCGGTGAAGGGGCCTGCGGTGGCATGTACACCGCCAACACGATGGCCTCCGTGGCCGAGGCGCTCGGCATGTCGCTGCCGGGCTCGGCCGCCCCACCGGCTGTGGACCGTCGCCGTGACGGGTTCGCGCACAAGTCAGGTGAGGCCGTCGTGGAGATGCTCCGGCACGGGATCACCGCACGCCAGATCATGACCAAGGAGGCTTTCGAGAACGCGATCGCCGTGGTGATGGCGCTCGGTGGCTCCACCAACGCCGTGCTCCACCTGCTCGCAATCGCGAAGGAGGCCGAGGTCGACCTGACCCTCGAGGACTTCAACCGTGTCGGCGAGAAGGTCCCGCACCTCGGTGACCTCAAGCCGTTCGGCCGGTTCGTGATGAACGACGTGGACAAGGTCGGCGGCATCCCGGTCGTGATGAAGCTGCTGCTCGACGCGGGTCTCCTCAACGGCGACTGCCTGACCGTCACCGGGAGGACGATGGCCGAGAACCTCGTGGACCTGGCTCCTCCGGACGTGGACGGTGAGATCATCCGCGAGCTGTCCCGGCCGATCCACAAGACGGGAGGGATCACGATCCTGCACGGTACGCTCGCACCCGAGGGTGCCGTGGTGAAGTCCGCCGGTTTCGACACCGACGTCTTCGAAGGTGTTGCCCGGGTCTTCGACGGCGAGCAGGCCGCGATGGACTCGTTGGCGGCCGGCCAGATCAAACCCGGGGACGTCGTGGTGATCCGCTACGAGGGACCCAAGGGCGGCCCCGGGATGCGGGAGATGCTCGCGATCACCGGCGCTATCAAGGGCGCCGGGCTCGGCAAGGACGTGCTGCTGCTGACCGACGGCCGGTTCTCCGGCGGTACGACGGGTCTGTGCGTCGGCCACGTGGCGCCGGAGGCCGTGGACGGCGGGCCGATCGCCTTCGTCCGCGAGGGGGACCCGATCCGGCTCGACGTGGCGAACAAGCTGCTCGACGTGAGGATCGACGACGCCGAGCTCGCCGCGCGCAAGGACGGCTGGACGCCGAACGCGCCGAAGTACACCAAGGGTGTGCTCGCGAAGTACGCCAAGCTGGTGCAGTCTGCCGCCGTGGGCGCGATCTGTGGGTAGGGGATTGGTGGCACGTTCATGTTCGTCGACGAGCCTGACCAGCATCGACGGGCTGCCGGCCTTCGGCTACGACCGCGGCTGAGCCACACTTTCGGACGATCTGACGTTGCGCCGGATGTCCCGGACGGTAACGACACCCACCTCCACGTGTGCTGATGACGACCAGGGCCGTCGAGCGGATCTGCACACCTGTCAGGTTCGTCACCTACCAGTAGCGGCAGGCGAAGCGGCTTCCAGCATGTGGGACCGCGCGTCCATATGTTGGGACTCGTGTCACACTCGCTTGACGAGGGCGCGCGCTTACGGCGACGGTTGTCCCATGCGTTTTGACATTCTTGTACGCACGCGACGCGTCAGCTGACGGCCACGAGCCAGCAGCCTACGCGTCACCCCTCGATCGCCCCCCGGGCCGAGGGGTTTTTTGTTGGGCACCTGCGCTCCACCCGGGGCGGGGGTGGGCGGTAGACCGGAACGACGGAAGGCAGACATGAGCGAGCAGGTCACCGGCGCGCAAAGCCTGATCAGGGCACTCGAGTGCGCAGGCGCCGAGAACGTGTTCGGCATCCCCGGGGGCGCGATCCTCCCGGCGTACGACCCGTTGTTCGACTCGGTCAAGCTCCGCCACATCCTGGTCCGCCACGAGCAGGGCGCCGGCCACGCCGCGCAGGGGTACGCCGCCGCAACCGGCAAGGTCGGGGTCTGCATGGCCACCAGCGGTCCCGGTGCGACGAACCTCGTCACCCCGCTCGCCGACGCCTACATGGACTCGGTCCCGATCGTCGCGGTCACCGGGCAGGTCGCCAGCGGCGCGATCGGCACCGACGCCTTCCAGGAGGCCGACATCCGCGGCATCACGATGCCGATCACCAAGCACAACTTCCTGGTCACCGACGCCGCCGACATCCCGCGCACGGTCGCCGAGGCCTTCTACATCGCCTCCACCGGACGCCCCGGACCGGTGCTGGTCGACGTGGCCAAGGACGCCATGCAGAACCGGACCACGTTCGCGTGGCCCACCGAGCTCAACCTGCCCGGCTACCGCCCGGTGACCCGACCGCACGCCAAGCAGGTGCGGGAGGCGGCCAAGCTGATCCTCGAGGCGCGCCGTCCGGTGCTGTACGTCGGAGGCGGTGTCATCCGCTCGCGGAGCTCGAAGGAGCTGCGGGTGCTCGCGGAGATGACCGGGATGCCGGTCGTCACCACGCTGATGGCACGCGGGGCGTTCCCCGACAGCCACCCGCAGCACCTGGGGATGCCCGGCATGCACGGCACGGTGGCCGCCGTCGCGGGCCTGCAGCGCAGCGACCTGATCATCAGCCTCGGCGCCCGCTTCGACGACCGCGTCACCGGCCAGCTCTCCTCGTTCGCGCCGCACGCGAAGGTGGTCCACGCCGACATCGACCCGGCCGAGATCGGCAAGAACCGGCACGCGGACGTGCCGATCGTCGGTGACTGCCGCGAGGTGATCGCCGACCTGATCGTCGCCCTGCAGGCGGAGGCGGATGCCGGGAACCAGGGTGACTACGAGGCATGGGTGGAGTTCCTCTCCGGCGTGAAGGCGAAGTACCCGCTCGGCTACGACCAGCCCGCCGACGGCACGCTCGCCCCGCAGTACGTCATCGAGCGGCTCGGCAAGATCGCCGGCCCGGACTCGATCTACGTGTCGGGCGTCGGCCAGCACCAGATGTGGGCCACCCACTACGTCGGTTTCGAGAACCCCAACACCTGGATCAACTCCGGTGGCCTCGGCACGATGGGATTCTCGGTCCCGGCCGCGATGGGCGCGAAGGTCGGCTGCCCGGACACCACGGTCTGGTCGATCGACGGTGACGGCTGCTTCCAGATGACCAACCAGGAGCTCGCCACCTGTGCCATCGAGGGCATCCCGATCAAGGTCGCGATCATCAACAACGAGTCGCTCGGCATGGTCCGGCAGTGGCAGACGCTGTTCTACAACGAGCGCTACTCGAACACCGACCTGCAGCGGCGCGAGGAGGTGCGGATCCCCGACTTCGTGAAGCTCGCCGACGCCTACGGCTGCGTGGGGCTGGCATGCGACTCGCCCGCCGACGTGGATGACACGATCAACAAGGCGATGGAGATCGACGACGTGCCGGTGGTCGTCGACTTCCGGGTGCACCGCGACGCGATGGTGTGGCCGATGGTGGCCGCGGGCACCAGCAACGACGACATCAAGTTCGCCCGGGACATGGCGCCCGAGTTCGACGAGGACGACCTGTGACCGGGCGACCTGTGAGGGAGACTGAGATGAGCCGACACACGCTTTCCGTCCTGGTCGAGAACAAGCCCGGCGTCCTCGCCCGGATCGCCGGCCTGTTCAGCCGTCGCGGCTTCAACATCGACTCCCTCGCCGTGGGCCCGACCGAGCACCCGGAGGTGTCCCGGATGACGATCGTGGTCAACGTCGAGGACTCCCCGCTGGAGCAGGTCACCAAGCAGCTGAACAAGCTGGTCGAGGTGATCAAGATCGTCGAGCTCGACGCGCACGTCCTCGGTCACCCGTGAGCTGCTTCTGGTGAAGGTCAAGGCTGACGCCGACACCCGCCGTCAGGTCCTCGAGACCGTCCAGCTGTTCCGTGCCAAGGTCGTCGACGTGTCCACGGACGCGGTGACGATCGAGGTCACCGGAGACGCGGGCAAGCTGGAGGCGTTCCTGCGGGTGCTCGAGCCCCTCGGTGTCCGCGAGCTCGTCCAGTCCGGCATGGTCGCGATCGGACGAGGGAGTCGCTCCATCACGGACCGGACCCTGCGACCGATCCCGGTGCCCGCTCCTCCCGCCGCAAGCTGAGCCACCCTGTCCGACGTACCCAAGTAACCCCGAGAAGCAGTACAGAAGGAGAGCCTGACGTGGCTGAGATGTTCTACGACGATGACGCCGACCTGTCCGTGATCCAGGGCCGCAACGTTGCGGTGCTCGGGTACGGCAGCCAGGGCCACGCGCACGCGCTGTCCCTGCGCGACTCCGGTGTGGACGTGCGCGTCGGTCTGCCCGAGGCCTCCAAGAGCCGGGCGAAGGCCGAGGCTGAGGGCCTGCGCGTGCTGACCCCCGCCGAGGCGGTCGAGGAGGCCGACCTGATCGTGATCCTCGCGCCGGATCACGTGCAGCGGAAGCTGTACAAGGAGTCGGTCGAGCCGAACCTGGTGGAGGGCGATGCGCTGTTCTTCGGCCACGGCTTCAACATCCGCTTCGGCTACATCGAGCCGCCCGCCGGCGTCGACGTGGCCATGGTCGCCCCGAAGGGACCCGGCCACCTGGTCCGCCGCGAGTACTCCGAGGGCCGCGGTGTCCCGGTGCTCGTCGCGGTCGAGGAGGACGCGACCGGCAAGGCCTGGGACCTGGCGCTGTCCTACGCGAAAGCGATCGGCGGCCTGCGCGCCGGCGGCATCAAGACCACCTTCACCGAGGAGACCGAGACCGACCTGTTCGGTGAGCAGGCCGTGCTGTGCGGCGGTGTCTCCGAGCTGGTGATGAAGGGCTTCGAGGTGCTCACCGAGGCCGGCTACCAGCCCGAGGTCGCCTACTTCGAGTGCCTGCACGAGCTCAAGCTGATCGTCGACCTGATGTACGAGGGCGGGATCGCCAAGCAGCGTTGGTCGGTCTCCGACACCGCGGAGTACGGCGACTACGTGTCCGGCCCGCGGATCATCGACGACTCCGTCAAGGACCGCATGCAGGACGTCCTCGCCGACATCAAGAACGGCGCGTTCGCCAAGCGCTTCATCGACGACCAGGACGCGGGTGCTCCGGAGTTCAAGGCCTTGCGGGCCAAGGGCGAGAAGCACCCGATCGAGGACACCGGCCGCGAGCTGCGCAAGCTGATGGCCTGGGTGAAGTCGCACGACGCCGACTACACCGAGGGCACCGCCACCCGCTGACCGCTCCCGCCACGGCTCCACCATGGCCCCCTGGTGAACCTGCACCTCCCACGACGAACTCGTCGAGGGGGGTGCAGGTTCGTCGTGGGAGGTGCACCGGTCGTACGACGGACCCGGGCGCCGGCGTACGACAGACCGTCTGCGTGTCGCAGGTCCGCAGACCGGAAACCCGCCACAATGGCACCGCGGATTGCGACACGAGGAGAAGGCGATGAGCTTCGACGTCCTGGGTGACCTGAACTGGCTGGCGGTGGTGGTCGCGGCGATCGCCTACTTCGTCCTCGGCGCCCTGTGGTACATGCCCAAGCCGATGGCCGCGGCATGGACCAGGTCGATGGGCTGGGACCCGGCGGCGGAGGAGCAGCAGCCCTCGGCCGCCATCTATGTAGCGCCGCTGGTCACCTGCCTGCTGTCGGCCGTCGCCCTGGCGATGCTGGCCGAGGCGACCGGGTCCACGACGGTCGGCGAGGGGCTCGCGCTGGGGCTCGTCGTCGCGATCGGTATCGCGGCCGCGATCGTGGTCGTCACCGGGTGGTTCGACCCCAAGAAGCCACAGCCGATGGTGTTCGCCGCGATCACGGCCGGCTACCACGTGCTCGGCCTGCTGATCACGGCGGTCATCGTGTCCGCATGGACCTGACGGCCCAACCGGTCCGCCATCCGGGTCAAGGCGTTCGCCCTGTCCTCGACGAGGCCGGCACCCGGCACATGGTGCAGCGGGGGGATCGGCCCTTCCAGGCTGGACGACAGCTTCCACCGGCTTCTCGGCGGCAGCCACGAGCTGGGTGAGCGCTCCGAGGTTGCCGTGGTCCGCGGGATCCGTGAGGAGCTCGGCGCCCCCCTCCTCCGTAGCGAGTTCTACGACAGCGGTGTGCCGATTTGGGTCGAGTGCCGGCCGGTCGACGGCGTAGGGCTGACCATGCCGCTCCACCCCGAGATCGATGTGAGACGGGTCGTCCAGATCAGGTAGAGTTTCGACGGGCACAGCGTCGTGCACGGCCGCTCCCACATCGGTGGGCAGCAGAGCCACATCAAGCCGACTCACAACACTTAGGAACCACAGTGAGCAAGCCCGTCGTACTCATCGCCGAAGAGCTCAGCCCCGCCACCCTCGAAGCGCTTGGCCCCGATTTCGAGGTCCGCAGCTGCAACGGCGCCGACCGCGCCGAGCTGCTGCCTGCGATTGCCGACGTCGACGCGATCCTGGTCCGTAGCGCGACCAAGGTCGATGCCGAGGCGCTTGCCGCCGCGAAGAACCTGAAGATCATCGCCCGCGCCGGTGTCGGGCTCGACAACGTCGACGTGAAGGCCGCCACCCAGAACGGTGTGATGGTCGTGAACGCGCCGACCTCGAACATCGTCTCCGCTGCCGAGCTCGCCGTTGCATTGATGCTCGCCGCCGCCCGCAACGTGGCGCCGGGGAACGCCGCGCTGAAGAACGGCGAGTGGAAGCGCAGCAAGTACACCGGCATCGAGCTCTACGAGAAGACCGTCGGCATCGTCGGCCTCGGCCGAATCGGTGTCCTCGTTGCCCAGCGGCTGTCCGCGTTCGGGATGAGGGTCATCGCCTACGACCCATACGTCCAGGCCGGTCGGGCCGCTCAGATGGGGGTCCGCCTGGTCACCCTCGACGAGCTCCTCCGGGAAGCCGACTTCATGTCGGTGCACCTGCCCAAGACCCCGGAGACCCTTGGCCTGATCGGCGAGGACGAGCTCGCCAAGGTCAAGCCGAACCTCGTCCTGGTCAACGCCGCGCGCGGTGGCATCGTCGACGAGCACGCCCTGTACGTCGCTATGAAGGAAGGCCGCATCGCCGCCGCCGGCCTCGACGTGTTCGCGTCCGAGCCGTGTACCGACAGCCCGCTGTTCGAGTTCGAGAACGTCGTCGCCACCCCGCACCTCGGCGCCTCCACGGACGAGGCGCAGGAGAAGGCGGGTGTCGCGGTCGCCAAGTCAGTGCGCCTCGCACTGTCCGGTGAGCTCGTCCCCGATGCCGTCAACGTGCAGGGCGGCGTGATCGCCGAGGACGTGCGTCCCGGCATCCCGCTCACCGAGAAGCTCGGCCGCATCTTCACCGCTCTGGCCGGCGAGGTCGCCCAGCAGCTCGACGTCGAGGTGCGTGGCGAGATCACGCAGTACGACGTCAAGGTGCTCGAGCTGGCGGCACTCAAGGGTGTCTTCTCCGACGTGGTGGAGGAGCAGGTGTCCTACGTGAACGCTCCGCTGCTCGCCGCCGAGCGAGGTGTGGCGGTGCGCCTGGTCACCGACGCCGAGAGCCCGGACCACCGGAACCTGATCACGTTGCGAGGCACCCTCGCCGACGGCTCCCAGGTCTCGGTGTCCGGGACGCTGATCGGCATCGCGCAGCGCGAACGGCTGGTGGAGGTGGATGGCTACGACCTCGACATCGAGCCCACCGAGCACCTCGCGTTCTTCCGCTACTCGGACCGCCCCGGCATGGTCGGCACCGTCGGCGGGATCCTCGGCGAGGCCGAGGTGAACATCGGCGGCATGCAGGTGGCCCGGGACACCAAGGGCGGCCATGCGCTGGTCGCGTTGTCGGTCGACTCGGCCATCCCGGGCCCCGTGCTCGAGGAGATCAAGCGGGCCATGGACGCCGAGTCCGTGCGCGCAGTCGACCTCTCGGAGTAACGCCGCTCAGGCACCGCCGGATCGCCACAACGACGTGCACTCAAGGCGACGACGCCTCTGCCTTGAGCCTGAATCGGCGCTGAAACCTCGGCAGATGCACGTCCGAATGAGAGCCTTTGTCCTCGCCAGTTGTGGCGTGTCTACGCGACCAGGGGAGACCTTCCCGCGGTGGTTGCGCGATGCTGCTTCGCGTCCTCCCAGGCCACGGCGAGACGGGTGACCGCCTCATCGAGGTCCTCGGCGGACTGCGTGTAGGGGAGGCGGATGTAGCGCTCGAGCCCACCCTCGGGCGCAAAGCTCGGACCCGAGGCCAGCAACACGTGCTGGCGCTCGGCCGCTGCCGTCAGGGCGGAGGACAGTGGCTCGGGCAGCTCGCACCAGAGCGCGAGCCCGCCGCCGGGCTCCACGAACCTCCACTCCGGCAGCCGGCCACGCAGCGTGGAGACCAGCGTGGCCCTGGAGTCTCGGAGCTGGTCCCGGCGTGCGGCGAGCACCTCCTCGCGCCGCTGCAGCAGCTGGACGAGCACCAGCTGCTCGAACAGCGGGGCCCCCAGGTCCAGGCTCAGCCGGGACGAGACGAGTGCCCCGGCCCGCTGGTCCGGAGCCCGGAGCCAGCCGATGCGCAGGCCACCCCAGAATGCCTTGCTGGCGCTGCCGATGCTCACCGTGTCGGGAGCGAACGCGCCGAACGGCGCCGGCATGTCGGTGCCGTCGAGGGACAGCTCGACCAGGCTCTCGTCGACCACGGCGACCGTGCGGCTCCGGGTCAGCGCGTGGCCGAGACGCTGCCCGGTCCGCCTCGCCCATCAGGGCGCCGGTCGGGTTGTGGAAGTCGGGGATCAGGTAGGCGACCTTGGGGGAGACCTGCCGCAGCGCGGTCCGCATCCCCTCGATGTCCCAACCGGTCGGCTCGACGCCCTCTCCGACGACGCGTCCGCCGGTACGACGGAGCGCGGCGATCGCGTTCGGGTAGGTGGGGCTCTCCACGAGCACCCGGTCACCTGGACCGGTCAACGCCCGGGCGGCGACCGCGACCGCGGCGAGGGCCCCCGCGGTCACGACGATCTGGTCGGGTGAGGTCGCGCAGCCCTCGTTCGTCGTACCTTTGCGCGATGGCCTCACGCAGGGCAGGGAGCCCGGACGGGTAGTAGCCGGTGGTGCCGAGGAAGCACGGCAACTGCTCCCCAGCGTTCTCGAAGGCGGCGGCCACCCCGGCCGGTGCGGCCGACGCCGCACAGGTCAGGTCGATGCAGTCCGCAGGGAAGTCGCCCGGCCGGAGCAGGTTGTCCTGGCTTCCGCCCCGTGCGGCGGGCAGCTGCGCGATGCTGCCGGACCCCTGGCGGGAGGCGAGGTACCCGCGCTCACGCAGGTGGCCGTACGCCCGGCTGACGGTCGTCCGGCTGACCCCGAGCCGGGTGGTGAGCTCGCGTTCACTGGGCAGCCGGGTGCCCACGGCGACCCGTCCGTCGGAGATCAGCAGCCGGAGCCCGTCGGCCAGGCCGAGGTAGGCGGGTGAGCGGTTCAGGGCCGACCCGAGCAGACTGGCTACCCGTTGGGCCGAGACTGTGCGTTCCATGCAGTCCACTGTCCCAGAATTGGCTATTCATTTCCAGACCAATTCCTCTGAGACTTGAACCCATGACGATCACCCCCTTCTCCGGCACCCGCCGCGGCACGTCGCCCCGGGTGGCGCCCCGGGTGTCGCCCCAGCTGGCGAACCTCAGCCCGCTCGCGCAGCTCCGGGCGGGCCGGCTGTCCCGACGGCTCACCCAGCTGATGGTGGGGCTGGTGCTCTACGGGCTCTCGATGGCGATGATGGTGCGCGGCACGCTCGGGCTGGACCCGTGGGACGTCTTCCACTTCGGCATCGCGAGCCGGCTGCCGCTCACCTTCGGAGGCGTGGTGATCGTCACCGGGGTAGCAGTACTCCTGCTCTGGATCCCGTTGCGCCAGATGCCCGGACTCGGCACCATCGCGAACGCCATCGTGATCGGCCTCGCCACTGATGCCGGGCTCGCGTTCATCGCCGAGCCGTCAGCGCTGGCCGCACGCGCGGGACTGATGCTCGGCGGGGTGGTGCTCAACGGGCTCGCCACTGCGCTCTACATCGGCTCCCAGTTCGGGCCCGGTCCGCGTGACGGGTTGATGACCGGGCTGGTACGACGGACCGGGTGGTCGTTTCGCGTCGTCCGCACGTCACTCGAGCTGACCGTGGTCGCGGTCGGCTGGCTGCTCGGTGGCGTGGTGGGGCTCGGGACGATCGTCTACGCGCTGGCGATCGGACCGCTCGTCCAGCTCATGCTGCCCTGGTTCATCGTGGCCGTGGAGCCGCGGGAGGCGGCGGGTGAACCGGCCAGAGGAGCTGTCGACTAACGCTTGGTGGCGATCAGGACGGAGGCGTCCGAGGCCACCATCACCTCGACCGTGGTGAACCGCTCGTCGGTCAGCCACTGCTCTCGGAGCACGTCGACCCGACCCTCGAAGACCGGTGGCCACGACGAGCACGGGGTGAAGTCGTCGAGCACCACGACCCCGCCGGGCGCGACCAGGTCGATGATCGTGTCCGCACCACTGACCTTGGGTTCCCGGGCGTCGAGGAAGAGCAACGAGAAAGGTCCGTGCTCGCGCAGGGTCGACCAGTCCGCGGCCCTCACCTCGACCTGTGAGTCGTCCTGAAAGATCTCGGCGGCGGCCTCGGCCAGCTTCGGGTTCAGCTCGGCAGTGAGGATGTTCGTGTCCTCACGGATCCCGCTTCGTAGCCACGCCGTACCCACACCGCAGCCGGTGCCGAACTCGGCGAGCGTGCCGGCCCGGGTGGCCGCGAGCGTGGCCAGCAGACGCCCGGTCTCGTTGCGACAGAACGACACGTAGCCGTGCTTGCGGGAGACGTCGAACGCACGGGACACGATCGGAGGGAGCTCGGGCGGGGCACTCATGCCTGAAGTGTCTCAAACCAAGCGCCGAGGTCCATGGATCGGAACGGCGTCTCACATTGTGAAAACCTGTGAAAAGCAACCGACACCCCACCTGCGGGCTTGTTAGCCTTGGCCCATCATGCGGAGCTTCTTCGTACTTATCAGCCGCCGTGGCGGGGCCTCTCAGTAAGGCCACCTCGCCGCGGAGTTCGGCATGTCTGGCCCTACGAAGACTCTCCGCAGCGAGTATCTGAAGCAGCAGATCGCACCGCTCATTTCGAGAATCCCCTCGCGTACCGCGTGACCCGCGTCCGAGGATCGAGTCTCCACCGCTTGCAGCGGAGTCCGAGCCCACCGACACAGGTGGACACCGAAGATCATTCGCGGTCACCCCGCCGGATCCGTTGAAGCAACACCCCAGCGATATCCCAGCACCCGCGTCCTTCACGGGCGCACTCGATTCTCATTGGAGTAGACACATGTACGACATGTACCCGGAGTGGGGCCCTGCCCAACACCGTGAGACGAAGGACAACGAGGCCGCCCTGCAGTCAGTGCAGTCGGGACTCGACCTGCGAGACAACGGGGGCGAGCGCCCCGACGACAACTAGAGTCTGGACCCATGACGCAGGCAATAAAGCTCGCCGTTGTTCCCGGCGACGGCATCGGTCCCGAGGTCACCGCAGAGGCACTCAAGGTGCTCGAGCAGGCCGCGCCGGCCGATGTGAAGTTCGAGCCCACCCGCTACGACCTCGGTGCGGAGCGGTACCTCGCCACGGGGGAGGTACTTCCCGACTCGGTCCTGGCCGAGATCAAGGATCACGACGCGATCCTGCTCGGCGCGGTGGGTGGCCGGCCAGGTGACCCGAACCTGCCGCCGGGCATTCTCGAGCGCGGGCTGCTGCTGCGTCTCCGGTTCGAGCTCGACCACTACGTCAACCTGCGCCCGTCCCGGATCTTCCCGGGCGCCCGTTCACCGCTGGCCGACCCGGGCGAGGTTGACTTCGTGGTGGTTCGTGAAGGAACCGAGGGTCCGTACGTCGGCAACGGGGGTGCCTTGCGTGTGGGCACCCCCGCCGAGATCGCGACCGAGGTCAGCGTGAACACCGCCTTCGGGGTGGAGCGTGTGGTCCGCGACGCGTTCACCCGGGCCTCCCGGCGTCCCCGGAAGAAGCTCACCCTCGTGCACAAGACCAACGTGCTGGTGCATGCCGGTGCCGTGTGGTCGCGCCTGGTGAACGAGGTGGCCGAGGAGTACCCGGAGGTCACGGTGGACTACCTGCACATCGACGCCGCCACGATCTTCATGACCACGGACCCGGCGCGCTTCGACGTGATCGTCACCGACAACCTGTTCGGCGACATCATCACCGACCTGGCGGCTGCCATCACCGGCGGGATCGGGCTCGCCGCGAGCGGAAACGTGAACCCCGACCGGACCATGCCGAGCATGTTCGAGCCGGTGCACGGTTCCGCGCCGGACATCGCCGGCCAGCAGAAGGCCGACCCGACCGCGGCGATCCTGTCCGCGGCCATGCTGCTCGAGCACGTCGGCCTCGACGAAGCGGCCCACAAGGTCGAGTCCGCGGTAGTCGACGACTTGGCCTCGCGCGAGAACGGCCCCGCCCGTCGTACCTCGGAGATCGGCGACGCGGTCGCCGCGCGAGTATCCGGCCCCACGGGGGCTGCCGCCCCCGTGGACCCCCGCACCTGACGAGTCGGGTCTGCAACTACCCGCTGCGGAGGTTCGGTACCGTGCATCCCATGGAAAGTCACCTGCAGATCGCAGTCTCACCAACAACTGATCCGGTCAGCCCAGATCGTCTCGCCGACATCCTGGCCAACCCCGGGTTCGGACTGCATTTCACCGACCACATGTTCGTGGCCGAGTGGACCCCCGACCGCGGCTGGTACGACGCCCGGGTCACGGCGTACGCGCCGATCCTGATGGATCCCGCGACGGCGGTGCTGCACTACGCACAGGAGATCTTCGAGGGGATGAAGGCCTACCGTCACGAGGACGGGTCGGTCTGGATCTTCCGCCCCGAGGAGAACGCCGCCCGGATGATCCGCTCGGCCGGCCGACTGGCGCTGCCGGGGCTGCCGGTCGCGGACTTCGTCGCCTCGGTCGATGCGCTGATCAAGGAGGACGAGCAGTGGGTACCGGACGCGGCAGGGGAGAAGAGCCTGTACCTCCGGCCGTTCATGTTCGCCTCCGAGAAGTTCCTCGGCGTGCGACCCGCGAAGCACGTGACCTACATGGTCATCGCGTCGCCGGCCGGTGCGTACTTCCCGCGCGGCGTGAAGCCGGTGTCGATCTGGCTCAGTGAGGAGTACTCCCGCGCGGGCGTCGGTGGCATGGGCGCCGCGAAGACCGGCGGCAACTACGCGAGCTCGCTGGTCGCGCAGCAGGAGGCCACCGCGAACGGCTGCGACCAGGTCGCCTTCCTCGACACGGTCGAGAAGAAGTGGGTCGAGGAGCTCGGCGGCATGAACCTCTACTTCGTCTACGACGACGGCTCGATCGTCACCCCGGAGCTGTCCGGCTCGATCCTGGAGGGGATCACCCGCTCGTCGATCATCGAGCTGTGCGGCAAGCTCGGCCACAAGGTGGAGGAACGCCGCGTCTCGGTCGACGAGTGGCGCGACGGGGTCACGTCAGGTCGCATCGCTGAGGTGTTCGCTTGCGGTACGGCGGCCGTGGTCACCCCGGTCGGGCAGCTCAAGTGGCGCGGTGGCGAGTGCGGGGCAGGAGGCGAGGCCACCGGCCCGGTGACCCTCGAGGTCCGCAAGGCGCTCGTCGACATCCAGTACGGCCGCGCCGAGGACCCGTTCGGCTGGATGCACCGGGTGCTCTGAACGCTTTCCGCGCGGGCCGATCCGGCTGCCGCTAGATCTGCTGAGATCTGGTTGTGTCTCGGGCTGACGTGGGGGCTGGTGGCGGTCATCGGCACCGGCGTGGTCGGGGCGGGCGAGAACACCGGTGCCGGCGCTTCACTCGAGCAGCCGCTCAAGTCCTGCGTCGGACATGTGGACGCGATCGCCTTCCTGGCCGGATGGCGCTGACACTCGTACTCCTCGGCAGAGTGCTTGTCTTCGTGGGCCTTCGGACCGCCCTGGTCGACTCCGGCCTCGGACGTCATCCGCTGATGCACTTTGCGGTGCCGGCTGCGGTCAGCGGGACTCTTCTCGACCGCCCTCAACATAGTCGGGGCGATAGCGGGTCTTGGACTGGTGGTCGCGCAGCTGACGATGTCACCGTCGTTGGAGTCGACCTAGTCGTCGCCGGCTTCGTGCCGTCTTTTTGTTCTGACCTGGATGGTCTAGGCGGGTGTGGTGCTGTGGCATCGAACCCGGGCGCCTGTCGAGACCTTTGCGTGCGCAGCGCTCGGTTACCGTAGAGGCGTGAGTACGACGACACCGCAGCCCTCGCCCGTCCGGGTGGGTGAGTACCGCCTGCTGACGAAGATCGGCGAGGGCGGCATGGGTGTCGTGCACCTCGCTCAGGCTCCGGACGGCGAACGGGTAGCGCTGAAGGTCCTGCGGCCGCACATCATCGGCGACGACGAGGCCCGCTCGAGGCTCTCGCGTGAGGTGGCGTCGCTGCGCCGGGTGCGGAGCCCGCGGATCGCCGAGGTCATCGACGCCGACCCCTGGGGCGAGACGCCGTACGTCGCCACCCGCTACGTCCCCGGCCTGTCCCTGCACGAGCACATCCGGCAGGAAGGACCGATCACCGGCGAGGACCTGCGCTGGTTCGCGGCCGGGCTCGCCGAAGCGGTGATCGCGGTGCACACCGTCGGTGTCCTGCACCGAGACATCAAGCCGTCCAACGTGCTGCTCGAGGGCCGCTCACCGGTGCTCATCGACTTCGGTCTGGCGCGGCTCGCGGAGGACCCGCGGCTCACCGTGACCGGGTGGCTGCTGGGCACGCCCGGATACCTCGCGCCGGAGATCCTGTACGGCGACGACGCGACGACCGCCTCGGACGTGCACTCCTGGGCAGCCACGGTGGTGTTCGCCGCGACCGGCAACCCTCCGTTCGGCAAGGGCCCGGCGATGGCGATCATGGACCGGGTGCGCCGCGGGGAGCACGACCTCTCCGCCGTCCCCGCGGAGCTGCTGCCGCTGGTCAGGCAGTGCCTGTCACCGGATCCCGCCGACCGGCCCGAGACGGCGGCCGTGCTGTCTTCGCTGCGCCGACCGGCTGCGGCGGCACCGGTCATCGACGAGCTCACCATGCCGCTCTCGCTGTTCACCGCGGAGGACGACGACCCGACCGATGTGCTGGGCTCCGATGCCCGCACCCAGGTGATCAACGACGCGGCCCCGACCACGCCACAGCCCCGCTTCTCGCCGTCGCCCTCTCCGACCACGCCGTTGACCGTGCACAACCCGGTTCAGCCTGCCCGTGCGCCCTACATGCAGCCCGCCCCTCCGCAGAACCAGCCGCAGCTTTCCGGCCAGGTTCAGCCGTCGCCGACCCAGCAGTTCCCGTCGCCCGTCGTACCCACCAAGGCGCCACCGGAGCCGTGGCAGTCGCTGCCGTCGGGGCTGGCGAAGTTCCAGCGCGGTTCCCTGCTGCTCGGGATGTTCGCGAGTGTGACGGTCGGGTTCGCGCTCGCGCCGTACCTCTCCCTGCTGCTGATCGCCCTCGCCGCACTCGCGATCCGGACCTTCTCGTGGACTACCGAGTCCTCCCGCGACCGGCAGTGGCGACGCGGGAGGAACCGCTGGTACGACGGACCGCTGGCTGTGGCCACGTCGCCGTGGTACCTCGTCGTGGCCACCGGCGGCACCCTCGTGCTGCTGCTGTGGTCGGCGGCGCTGGCGTTCCTGGTCGGCCTCGCCTACCTGCTGTTCAGCCTGCCGATGATCCCGGGCCTGCTGACTATGGGGGCCGTGATGGCCTTCTCGTTGTGGTGGGGACCCGGGTCGCGCCGGCTTCGGGTGCCGACCCGCAAGCTGATCGTGCGTGCGACGCGTTGGACGTGGCTCGGATGGGTCGCGGTCGGTGTGCTCGCCGTGGTGGTCGCGTTGTTGAGCTATGGGCTGCTGACCTCCGGGGTGAACTGGGATCCGCAGCCCGGCGCCCCATGGCGCCCGGGGACGATGCTCGGCGACATCGTCGGCTTCTTCTAACTCCGTTGAGATCCGCCTCATTTTCTGTTGAAACTCGCCTCGTTCGGTGTTGAGTGGCGTCTCATTCCGGGCTCCGGGCTTTGTCTCTGGGTGGGCGACCACGTCGACGTGCAAACCCTCCCGCAATTGCTGATTCCGCGCTTCAAGGCGAGTGTTTGCACGTCGAAACGGCCGCCGCCCATGCGATGCCTTCCGGTTTTGAGCGACCCGGGGCGACTTATCCACAGATCGGCGACGAGGACTAGCCGAAACGGATCAGGCCTGGATAGGTTGCTGAGGCCGTGTTTGTCATGAGTTGCGCGGCTTTCTCGGTGCTCACGTCTCTGGGGGTCGATTGCCCGTGCTTGGTTTGCGCGCAGGTCGTTCCATCGCTGTCCTGACTGGACTTGCCTGCTGCGCTGCCCTGGCCGCGTGCAACTCCAATCCATCGCCGGCGCCGCTACCAAGCGAGTCACCCTCCGCGTCCACTCCGTCGGGGAGCAGCACCCCTTCGCCCACCCCGCCGACCATGCCGGCCGAGGCGAAGGGGAAGAGCGAGAAGTCCGCCAAGGCGTTCGTCCGGTACTGGGTCGAGACGCTCAACTATGCGGGACCAGCAGGTGATACACGAGGGCTGAAAAGTTTGAGTGACGGATCCTGTGCCGCGTGTACGGCGATCATCAGGTTGATCGACGATGTTCACGAGCAGGAGGGCTACGTTCGAGGAGACGGCTGGACCGTTCGATCAGTGAAGGCCGTTACTGCTGGCGAGGCCAGAGGCACCGTTGTGGATGCGCTCGTATTAGTTCACCCGCAGGAGGTTCGCACGTCACCAGCGGAGCAGCCAAAGCGCTTCGAAGGGGGACGAAGGCTGAAGACTTTTTGGCTGGCTCATAGCAGCAAGGGTTGGGTCGTGACGCGGTTGGATCAGCCGCGGTGAGAACGCGTCGAGGCCCGAGCGGGCTTGTCGTGGCCATGGTGGTGGCCTTGGCGATCTGTGGTCAACGCGAAGTGCTGGCAGATGACTCCACCGACATCACGGGTCAGGCAGGATCAGACGCCTACGAAATCGTCGGGGAGGCTGCTGACGATCCCCATATCAGCGAGACCAGCGGAACCGATCCCAATGGTGCGGCGTCCTCAGGAGAACCCGAATTCGCCGAGTACAAGTGGGTCTCGGCGTGCACTTCTCCGGATACGGTGTCCGACCCGTCAACCGTGCTGGATTGCGCCGCCGCTCGCGCCTGCCCCGATGGTGCGGAGCGCTTGTGGCGACTCTGGGGTCGAATGCTGCGCCCGGCCGGATGGTCCCTCCTGGGCAGTGAATGCTTTGGGCGGCCACCGACGGTGGGTGACGCACCACAACCCCAGGTCACGCCCGGGCTGGTGCTCAACGCGATCCGGCGGATCGGGCTGCCGGAGCTCACGGCTCAGACCCAGCCGGCCGACAAGACGCTGGTGAACTTCGCGACGATCTTCTACGTCGAGCCTCAACCGTTCGCCCGGACGATCCGGCTCCTGGGCCAGCAGGTTGACGTCGAGGCGAGCCCGTCCGAGTTCACCTGGCATTACGGCGATGGGACCTCAATGACCACGACGACCCCGGGTGCGCCGTACCCCTCGAAGGAGATCACCTACAGCTACTCGGACGCGCACACGACGGTGAGCCCGAGCGTCGACGCCACGTATACCGCTCGGTTCCGGGTCAACGGGGGAGCGTGGCAGGACATCGCCGAGACGGTGACGATCGCGGGACCGACCACGGACCTCCGGATCAGCGAGGCGACCGCCGTGTTGTCCGGAAGCTACGAGTAGGCGACGACACCACGCGCAATCCGCATTGCGAGATCGGGTTCCATGGCTTGGACGGCTCTGGCAGACTCGAAGCCGTGAACCAGCTCAGCAACATCATTATCAGCTAGCGCGCTAGGAAGACTTGGCGCGCTGACCTCTCGTCCCCACGGGAGGTTTTTTTGTTGCTCGACACCGATGCCGACCGAGGACATGACCGTGACGACCACCGACTTTCATGTGTACGACACGACGCTGCGTGACGGCGCCCAGCAGGAGGGGCTGAACCTCTCCGTCGCCGACAAGCTGAACATCGCCCGCCAGCTCGACGGTCTTGGGGTCGGATACATCGAAGGCGGCTGGCCGGGCGCGAACCCGAAGGACACCGAGTTCTTCCGCCGGGCCCAGGAGGAGCTCCAGCTCAAGCACGCGCAGCTCGCCGCATTCGGAGCGACGCGCCGCGCTGGGATGAAAGCCGCCGACGACCCGCTGATCGCCGCACTCCGCGACAGCGGCGCCGGAGTCGTCACACTCGTCGCCAAGTCGCACGACCGGCACGTCGAGCTCGCACTGCGGACCACGCTCGAGGAGAACCTCGCGATGATCCGGGACACCGTCACCCATCTGCGCGCGGAGGGTCAGCGGGTCTTCCTGGACGCCGAGCACTTCTTCGACGGCTACCGCGACAACCGCGACTATGCGCTCGAGGTGCTCCGCACGGCGTACGACGCGGGGGCGGATGTGATTGCCCTCTGCGACACCAACGGCGGCATGCTCCCGCCCTGGGTCGGCGACGTGGTCAACGATGTCATCGAGTCCACCGGTGTTCGGGTCGGCATCCACTGCCACAACGACACCGGCTGCGCCGTCGCCAACACGCTCGCCGCCGTGGACGCCGGCGCCACCCACGTGCAAGGCACCCTCAACGGGTACGGCGAGCGCACCGGCAACGCCGACCTTGTCTCGGTCGTGGCGAACCTCGAGCTGAAGCTGGGCAAGAAGGTGCTGCCCGACGGGCTCCTCCGTGAGGCAACCCGGATCGCACACGCCGTCGCCGACGTCACCAACTTCCCGCCCGCATCACGCCAGCCGTACGTCGGCGTAAGCGCGTTCGCGCACAAGGCCGGCCTGCATGCCAGCGCGATCAAGGTCGACCCGAACCTGTACCAGCACATGGACCCGGTCCACATCGGCAACGACATGAGGCTCCTGGTCTCCGACATGGCCGGGCGCGCGAGCATCGAGCTCAAAGGCAGGGAACTAGGGTTCGACCTGTCCGAAGACAAGGAGCTGGTCACCCGGATCACCAACCGGGTCAAGGAGCTCGAGTCGAAGGGGTACACGTTCGAGGCCGCCGACGCGTCGTTCGAGCTCATGCTCGTAGAAGAGGTCGAGGGCGCCCGTCCGTCGTACTTCGATGTGGAGTCCTGGCGGGTGATCACCGAGACGAAACCGGCGGAGGAGGCGGTCTCCGAGGCCACCATCAAGCTCACCGCGGGCGGCATCCGGATCATCACGACCGGCGAGGGCAATGGCCCGGTCAACGCGCTCGACCACGCACTGCGGGGGGCGATCGGGCAGGCGTACCCGGGCGTCGCGAAGTTCGAGCTGATCGACTACAAGGTGCGCATCCTCGACCAGGGCCACGGCACCGATGCGGTGACCCGGGTGCTGATCGAGACCAGTGACGGCGAGAGCTCGTGGGTCACCGTCGGCGTCGGTCACAACGTGATCGAGGCGTCGTGGGGCGCGCTCGTCGACGCGGTCACCTTCGGACTTCGTCGCAACGGAGAGGAACCGCAGTAGCCTCGGGGAAACCAACCGCACGCTCCGGAGGTCAGGGATGGCAGCGCAGCACAAGATCGAGCTCACCGAGGACGAGATGCCGACACGTTGGTACAACGTGCTCAACGACCTCCCGACGCCACCTCCACCTGTGCTGCACCCGGGCACCGGCCAGCCGGTCGGCCCGGATGACCTGACGCCGCTCTTCCCGATCGACCTGATCCTGCAGGAGGTGTCGACCGAGCAGTACATCGACATTCCCGACGAGGTCCTTGACGTCTACCGGCTGTGGCGACCCAGCCCGTTGTACCGGGCACATCGCCTGGAGAAGGCGCTCGGCACTCCAGCGAGGATCTACTACAAGTACGAAGGCGTGTCGCCGGCTGGCTCGCACAAGCCGAACACCTCTGTGCCGCAGGCCTACTACAACGCCAAGGCCGGCATCAAGAAGCTGACCACCGAGACCGGTGCGGGCCAGTGGGGGACCGCGCTCGCGTTCGCCTGCGCCCAGTTCGACATGGAGTGCGAGGTGTGGCAGGTGCGCGCGTCGTACGACCAGAAGCCGTACCGGCGGATGATGATCGAGACCTTCGGTGGCACCGTGCACCCGAGCCCATCGGACCTCACCGACGCCGGCCGGGCGATCCTGGCCGAGCACCCCGACTCCACCGGTTCCCTCGGCATCGCGATCAGCGAGGCCGTCGAGGTCGCCGCCCAGGACCCGACCACCAACTACGCGCTGGGCAGCGTGCTCAACCACGTGCTCATGCACCAGACGATCATCGGCGAGGAGGCGCTGCTCCAGCTGGCCAAGATCGGCGAACAGGCCGACCTCCTCGTGGGATGCACGGGCGGCGGGTCCAACTTCGGCGGGTTGATGTTCCCGTTCCTGCGGGAGAAGTGGGCAGGGCGGATGAGTCCTACGGTGCGCGCCGTCGAGCCGGCGGCCTGTCCGTCACTGACGCAGGGCACCTATGCGTACGACTTCGGGGACACCGCGGGAATGACGCCGCTGATGAAGATGCACACCCTCGGCCACGACTTCATCCCCGACCCGATCCACGCCGGCGGTCTGCGCTACCACGGGATGAGCCCGCTGATCAGCCACCTGTTCGAGGAGAAGGAGATCGAGGCGGTGGCGAAGCCACAACTTGAGTGCTTCGCGGCCGGGGTGCTGTTCGCCCGGACGGAGGGGATCGTTCCGGCGCCGGAGCCCACGCATGCCCTCGCTGCTGCGGTCGACGAGGCGCTGCGGTGCAAGGAGACGGGTGAGGAGAGGGTGATCCTCACCGCGCTCTGCGGTCACGGCCACCTCGACCTACCGGCCTACGACGCCTATCTGTCCGGCAAGATCGTCGACCACGACTGGGCGGACGCGGACATCCAGAGTGCCGTCACGGATGCCCTGTCCAAGCTGCCCATCCTCGCGCAGCAGTAGCGTCGAGGCATGCCGGAACTCCACGATCTGACCGCGCTCGAGCAGGCCACCGCGATCCGCGGCGGCGACGTCTCGCCCACCGAGCTCGTCGAGCACTACCTGGACCGGGTGGATCGCCTCTCCGACCAGACCGGCGCGTTCGTCACCGTGACCGACGAGCGCGCACGCAAGCAGGCGAAGCTGGCCGAGTCGCGGTTGGGCGACGAGAACCTGCCCCTTCTCTTCGGGGTGCCGACCGCGATCAAGGACCTGAACCAGACCGCCGGGATCCGCACCACCTTCGGCTCGGCAACGATGGAGCAGTTCGTGCCGGACGTCTCCGACGAGGTGGTGCTGCGCATCGAGCAGGCCGGGATGATCAGCCTCGGCAAGACGAACACCCCGGAGTTCGGTTCTCCCTGCTACACCGAGCCCGACGTCGCGCCGGCCGCCCGGACGCCGTACGACCTGGACCGGATGGCCGGTGGCTCGAGCGGCGGCGCGGGTGCGGCCGTCGCCGCGGGTCTGGTGCCGATCGCACAGGGCTCCGACGGCGGGGGGTCGATCCGGATCCCGGCGAGCTGCTGCGGGCTGTTCGGACTGAAGCCGAGTCGTGGCCGGATCAGCGGAGGACCCGTGTACGGCGACCCGGTCGGCCTGGGCACGGCCGGACCCCTGAGCCGCACGGTGCGTGACGCCGCCGCCATGCTCGACGTGATGGCGGGCCCTGCCCCGGGCGACCCTTCCTGGGCCCCGCCGCTGCCGGACGGCGAGAGCTACCTCGGCTGGTGCGAGCGTGACCCCGGCCGGCTCCGCATCGCCCGGTTCATCGCGCCGGTGATCGCGGACGCCGAGGTGCACGACGAGTGCCGGCTGGCCTACGAGAACGCAACTGCCCTGTTGGAGAGCCTCGGTCATGACATCGAGGAGGTCGACGTACCGATCGCGCACGACGCGGTCGCAACCTTCGAGACGTGCTGGTCGGTGCTCAGCGCGCTCTCGCCGGTCCCGGCCGGCGCGGATCACAGGCTCCGGCCACTGACCCGGTGGCTGCAGGAGCGCGGACGTTCCGTGTCCGGCCCCGACTTCGGCGTCGCGATCGGTGAGCTGCGCAGGATCGCCGCCCGGGCGCTCGAGAGCCTGGCGGGGTACGACGCGGTGCTGACCCCCACGCTGGCACAGCCACCGTTGCGCATCGGCGAGATCCGGGACGACGCGGATCCGGCCCAGGACTTCGAGAACCAGAAGCGGTTCACGCCCTACACGTCCGTGTGGAACCTCACCGGGATGCCGGCGGTCTCGCTGCCGCTGCACATGACGTCCGCGGGGCTGCCGGTCGGGGTGATGCTCGCCGGCCGGCCCGCCGAGGAGCACCGGCTGCTCGCACTGTCGGCACAGGTCGAGTCGGCCGCACCCTGGCGTGACCGGCACCCGACCTGTTGGTGAGCAGCCGGCCACGACACCGAGTACCGCTACTCGCTCGAGATCGCCCGCAGCACGTTGAGCCGGGCGGCCCGGCGCGCCGGGAACACCGCAGCCAGCACACCCACCAGCGCTGCCACGACGACGAAGATCGCGAGCCGGACGCTGGGGACCGACAAGTGGGTGATCCCCTGGTCGGCGACCGCCCGCTGCAGCACCACCCCGAACAGCAGGCCCATCGCCACCCCGAGCACAGCACCGAGCACCGCGATCGCGATCGACTCCAGCCGGACCATCCGGCGCAGCTGGGACCGGGAGAGCCCGACCGCACGCAGCAGACCGACCTCCCTGGTTCGTTCGATCACGCTGAGCGCCAGGGTGTTCACGATCCCGAGCACCGCGATCACGATCGCCAGCCCGAGCAGGGCGTAGATCAGGTACAAGAGCTGGTCGACGCTGGCGCGCTGCGCCTCGGAGAACTCGTCCTGGGTCTGCACGGTGACGGTGGGGATGTCCTCGACCAGGGAGCTGAGCTCCTTGCCCACGAGCGCCGACGACACGTCGCTGTCGATGTTCACACCGATCGCGTTGTCGAACCTCGGCAGGCCCGCCTCGTCGACGATCGAGAACGGCACCAACCCGTTGAAGACAACGTTGGACTGCTCGTAGGTCCCGACGACCTCCGCCTTCTGCTTGCCGGTCGGGAAGCTCACCGTGATGGTGTCACCGACACGGGCCCCGAGGTCCTCGGCGGTCGACTCCGCCAGGGCGATCTGGCCATCGGACACGTCGACGGTCCCGCTGGCGGCCGTCAGCTCGAAGATCACGTCAAGGTCGGCCGGGTCGGCCACCGTGAGCCCGAGGTTGTCGGCGCCGACCTTCGCCGGCAGCCACTGCATCGCGGCCACTGCGGCCACCCCGTCGACCTCGCGCGCCTGCTCGGCTATCGAGGTGGAGAACGGCTGCCCGATCGCGTTGGTGAGCAGGAAGTCCGCGGTGAACTCCTCCTGCACACTGGCGTCGATCGACTTGTTCACCGACGAACCGAGCACCGACATCGTCGTGACCAGGGCGAGGCCGATCATCAGCGCGGAGGCGGTCGCGGCCGTACGGCGGGGGTTGCGCAGGGAGTTCTCGGTGGCGAGGGTGCCGACGGTGCCGTACATCTTCCGGTACGCCGCACCCAGGGCATGCAGCACCGGACGGCCGATCACCGGGCTCATCAGGGCCACCCCGATCAGGATGGCGAAGACGCCGAGGCCGACCAACGTTGCTCCCTGACCGCCCTCCCCGACTAGGCCGGCCACCATCAGCCCGGCACCCACGAGCCCGAGGACCAGCCCGACGATCAACCGTCGGTGCACCGACGACTCGGGAAGCGCGATGTCGTCGCGCATCGCTGCGACCGGGGCGACCTTGGCGGCACGTCGCGCGGGGAGGTAGGCCGCGAACAAGGTGACCAGCACGCCGACCAGGTAGGACACCAGCACGGTTCGGAGCCCGAACACGAGCGGTGTGGCCGACAGGTCGAGGCCGAAGTTGGCGAAGAGCGCCTTCAGGGCAGCGGCGAGACCAAAGCCCGTGAGCAGACCCAGGGTCGAGCCGACGAAGCCAACCACGATGGCCTCGATGAGGACCGACCGGGTGACCTGCCTGCGCGACGCGCCCAGCGCACGCAGCAGCGCGAGCTCCCGGCTGCGTTGGGCGACCAGGATCGAGAAGGTGTTGATGATCAGGAAGGTTCCGACCACCAGGGCGATGGCGGCGAAGACCAGCAGGAAGATGTTGAGGAAGTTCAGCACCTCACCGATCGCGTCCTGGGTCTCCTTGGCCACCTTGTCACCGGTGACCGCCTCCAACCCCTCGGGCAGCATCTGCTGCGCGGTGGCGGCGAGCTCCGACTGGCTGACACCTTCCTCGGCGGTCAGGGCGACGGAGTGGTACGCGTCGCGGCCGTCGAGGAAGAGGTCCTGCGCGGTGGGGGTGTCGAACAGCACCAGGGAGGCGCCGGCGAGCCCACCGCCGCCGAACTCTGCGATCCCGGCCAGGGTCGCGGTGCGGTGCGGAGTCTCGCCCGAGCTGAGCATCTGCACGGTGTCGCCGATGCCGTAGCCCGCCGTGTCGGCGGTCCGCTCGTCGAGGGCGACCTCATCCGGCCCTCGGGGCTCCTCGCCTTCGCTGATCAGCACCGCGGGCTCGCCCGTGATGGACGGCGCGTCGTTGTAGTTGAAGCTGAGAGTGGGTGCGCCGGTGCCACCGACGAGCTTGCCGTCGTCACCGACGATGAACAGGCTCTGGCTCTGCACGGTGCCGTCCACGCGTGCGGCACCGTCGGTGCTCTCGAGCTCGCGCAGCAACTCCGCGGTGATGGTCCGGGTGTCGATCGTGGCCGACTGGTCGTCCCACGCGCCGGCGCCGTCGGGACGCACGGTGACGTCGGAGGTGCCGCCCTTCACGATGTCGTCGAAGCTCTTGCCCATCGTGTCGGTGAACACCAGCGTGCCGGCGACGAATGCCACCCCGATCACAATCGCCGATGCGCTCAGCACCAGACGGATCTTGCGCGCAACCAGGTTGCGCCAGGTCACTCGCAGCAAGGGTCAGCGCTCCTCTGCGGGCGATGCCGCGGCCATTGCGTGGGTCTGGATGGCGGCCATCCGCTCGAGCACGCTGTCAGCGGTCGGCGCGTACATCTCGTCCACGACCTTGCCGTCGGCGAGGAACACGACCCGGTCGGTGTAGGACGCGGCCACCGGGTCGTGGGTGACCATCACGATGGTCTGCCCGAAGTCGCGGACGCTGCGCTGCAGGAACCCGAGCACCTCCGCACCCGAGGTCGAGTCGAGGTTCCCGGTGGGCTCGTCGGCGAACACGATCGAGGGTCGGCTGACCAGCGCACGGGCGCAGGCGACCCGCTGCTGCTGGCCTCCCGACATCTCGTTCGGACGGTGGCTGAGCCGGTCGCGCAGGTTCACCGTGTCGATCACCGTGTCGAACCACTCCATGTCGGGCTTCCTGCCCGCGATCGACAGTGGCAGCAGGATGTTCTCCCGCGCGCTCAGGGTGGGAACCAGGTTGAAGGCCTGGAACACGAAGCCGATGTCGTCGCGACGGAGCTCGGTCAGCTTCTTGTCGTTGAGCGTGGAGAGGTCCGTCTCACCGATCAGGACCTGACCGGACGTAGCCGTGTCCAGCGCGGCTATACAGTGCATGAGCGTGGATTTGCCCGAACCGGACGGGCCCATGATCGCGGTGAACTGACCGGCGAACAGGTCAAGGGTCACCCCGTCGAGTGCATGGACCTCGGCTTGTCCCTTGCCGTAGACCTTGGTCAGGTCGATGGCGCGGGCGGCGGCTGTCTCGGACATGTGGCTCCCCAAAGCTACGGACAACGGTGATGCCGGCAACGCTAGCCGTCAGGGGGGTCGAGCCTCCAAGGGTTTTACATTTCCGTAGAGTGACCTGGACCACCGGCGAATAGGGTGGACTCATGGCCCTGCGAACGAAGACGCAATGGTGGGGTGTCGTGCTCGACGCACCTGACGGCCCCGAGCTGGCCCGCTTCTACGCGCGGCTGCTCGGCTGGCGGATCTTCAACGAGTCCGAGGGCTGGGCCGACCTCGCCCCTTCGGAGGACGCCGGGTACAACCTCGCGTTCGCGACCGAGGAGAACTACGCCCGACCGGTCTGGCCGACCGAGGAGGGCAAGCCGCAGATGATGATGCATCTCGATATCGAGGTCGACGACCTGGAGCCAGCGGTGGCGTACGCCGTCGAGTGCGGCGCGGAGGTGGCGTCGTACCAGCCGCAGGAGACGGTGCGCGTGCTGCTCGACCCGGCCGGTCACCCGTTCTGCCTCTACCTCGACACCGACGACTGACCGACCGGTCCCGCTTCGGGCCGGTCGGGCCATCGCGTCAGACGCTCGCAGGTTCGGATGCCACGAGCAGCCGGTCACACTCGGAGATCAGCCGTGCCCGCAGGGGCGCGCCACGCCCGGCGAACGACCGTTGCGCCGCGACGTACTCCTGCTTCCCCGCCGACGTCTCGACGCGGACGGGGGAGTAGCCGAGCGAGGACAGGTCGTACGGCGACGCCCGCATGTCGAGCACCCGGACGTCGCGGGCGAGCTCGAAGCAGTCCGCGACCAGCTCGGAGCACACGAGTGGCGTGAGCCGGAACGCGTGCTTGTACAGGTCCATCCCCGCATGTAGACAGCCCGGCTGCTCGAACGCAGGCCGGTCGTCTCGAGCGGGCTGCAGGATGTTCAGCGGCCGGGCCGGCGCCGTGAAGAACCGGTACGCGTCGAAGTGGGTGCACGCGATCCGGTGGGACTCCACGACCTCGTCGGTCCCGGACGCCCCGAGCCGCAGCGGCCACGAGGAGTGACGGACATCGGAATGCTCGAGCCGGTAGACCATCGCCCACTCGTGCATCCCGAAGCAGCCGAGCTGCGCCGGGCGGCCCGCCGTCGCCGAGAGCAGGGTGCGCAGCGAGCTGATCAGGGGCCGCTGCGCCTCTACATGGGCCCGGCCGACACCGACCCGGTCCCCCTGCCCGTCGTACCGCTGCCCGTCGTACCCCTTGAGGGCGAGGTAGTCGGCGGTGCCGGACCCCGCGAGCGCGAAGCCGAACCCCGGATGCCACCGGCGCAGCGCGGCCGGCCGCTGGGAGTAGTAGGTGAACAGGAAGTCCTCCACCGGGTGCATGTCGCCGCTGCCTCGCCGGGCGAGGTACGGCTGGATCCAGGGGTCTACCCGTGCCTCGTGGGCGTCCCGGCGGGCATGCCAGGTCGGCTCGTCGAGGACCTCGACCGGGGGTGCAGCCACCTTTTCCACACCGTCGAGGGTAGTAACCCGGCCAACCTCGCGCCGCGGGTAGGCTCGCCCCGTGCGTATCGCAAGATTCACCACCGGAGACGACCCGCAGTACGGCGTGGTCACCGGCGACGTGGACGACCTCGGGATCCCGGCAGAGGACTCGATGGTGGTCGCGCTCGCGGGCGACCCGTTGTACGTCGGCGTGAACCTCACCGACCAGGAGCACAAGCTCGCCGACGTGCGACTGCTGGCGCCGGTGATCCCGCGCAGCAAGGTGGTCGGGATCGGCCGCAACTACGCCGCGCACGCCGCCGAGCTGGGCAACGACGTGCCTGAGGAACCCCTGATGTTCCTCAAGCCGAACACCTCGGTGATCGGTCCAGGCGACCCGGTCTTCTACCCCAGGCAGAGCAGCAACGTGCACTACGAGGGCGAGCTCGCGGTGGTGATCAGCCGGATCTGCCGCGACGTCCCCGTCGAGCGGGCCAACGACGTGATCTATGGGTACACCGTCGGCAACGACGTGACCGCGCGCGACCTGCAGAAGAGTGACGTGCAGTTCACCCGCGGGAAGGGCTTCGACTCGTTCTGTCCGCTCGGTCCATGGATCGAGACCGAGCTCGACACCAGCGACCTCCGCGTCACCACCCACCTCAACGGCGACCTGATGCAGGACGGCTCCACCAAGGACCTGATCTTCGACGTGGCGACGCTGATCGCCTACGTCTCCTCGGTGATGACGCTGCTGCCGGGCGACGTCATCCTCACCGGCACCCCGGACGGTGTCGGGCCCATGAACCCCGGTGACGAGGTCGAAGTGGCCGTCACCGGCATCGGAACTCTGACGAACAAGGTGGTATCCCGGTGACTGACGTCCCCTCTGGCAGCGCGGCGGTTCCGGGCGACACCGTGCTCGGCGACCTGGAGCCTTCCAAGGTGCGCGTGCGGTTCCCACCGTCCCCGACCGGCTCTCTCCACGTCGGGAACGTCCGCAGCGCCCTGTTCAACTGGGCGTTCGCCCGGCACTACGGTGGCACCCTGGTGCTCCGCATCGAGGACACCGACCTCGCCCGCAACACCCCGGAGGGCTATGCGTCGGTGATCGACTCGCTGCGCTGGCTCGGCATCGAGTGGGACGAGGGCCCCGAGGTCGGTGGCCCGTTCGCGCCGTACCTCCAGTCCGAGCGGTTCGACAAGTACGCCGGCATCGCCGACCAGCTTCGCGCGGCCGGCAAGGCCTACGACTGCTACTGCTCGCAGGAGGAGGTCGAGGTGCGCCGTGAGGCGGCCAGGGCCGAGAACAAGACGAGCGGGTACGACGGACACTGCCGCGAGCTGTCCGCGCAGGAGAGGGCAGCGTTCATCGCGCAGGAACGCAAACCCGTCCTGCGGTTCCGGATGCCCGACCGGCCGATCGTCTTCCAGGACCTGGTCCGCGGGGAGATCACGTTCCTTCCCGAGCACGTGCCGGACTTCGTGCTGGTCCGCGCCAACGGGCACCCGCTCTACACGCTGGTGAACCCGGTCGACGACGCGCTGATGGAGATCACCCACGTCCTGCGGGGGGAGGACCTGCTGTCGTCCACGCCCCGGCAGATCGCCCTCTACGAGGCGCTGCAGGATCTCGGCGTCGGCATCGGGGCGCCACGCTTCGGGCACCTCCCGATCGTGATGGGGGAGGGCAACAAGCGACTCTCCAAGCGGGACAAGGGATCCGGCCTCACCGAGTACATCGAGCGGGGCTTCCTGCCCGAGGGGATCCTGAACTACCTGGCGCTGCTCGGCTGGGGCATCGCCGAGGACCGTGACGTGTTCACGATGGCGGAGATGGCCGAGGCGTTCGACATCCGTCGGGTGAACCCGAACCCCGCCCGCTTCGACTACAAGAAGTGTGAAGCGATCAACGCCGCCCACCTCCGGTCGCTCAGCGTCGACGACCTGACCGAGCGGATGATCCCGTACCTCCAGCGCGCCGAGATCCTCGGCGACCGGGTGACCCGCGAACAGCGTGCCCTGCTCGCGCAGGCGGCGCCGCTGGTGCATGAGCGGATGACCACGCTGAGCGAGTCGGTGGACATGCTCGGCTTCCTGTTCCTCGACGACGCCTCCTTCGAACGTGACCCCGCGGACGCCGAGAAGCTGCTGAACCAGGAAGGCCGGGCGGTGGTCAAGGCCGCCCATGACGCACTCGCCGAGCTCAGCTCCTGGGACACCGCCTCCATCGACGAGGCGCTGCGTCGCGCGCTGGTCGAGGAGCTGGGACTCAAGCCGCGCAACGCGTTCGGCCCGGTTCGGGTCGCGGTCACCGGCCGACGCATCTCTCCGCCGTTGTTCGAGTCCCTCGAGCTGCTGGGCAGGGACCGTGCGTTGGCCCGGTTGACGAGTGCGCAGGAAGGCTGAGTGACCAGCGGTGGAGGGGGAAACGGGATGAGCGGCCAGTACCCAGGCGGCCCCTATCCGGGGGGCGGCCAGCAGCCGTACCCTGGCGGCAATCCGCAGCAGCCGCAGTGGACCCCCCCGCAGCAGCCGCCGCACGGGGGACCGCCGGCCCAGTGGGGACCGCAGTGGGGGCCGCCCGTCCAGCCGCCACCGGCCGCTCCGTTGCCGAGCTACCCGCACCCCGAGCCCCGCGAGTACCACCAGATGCTCCGCACCTGGAACTACGCCTGGTGGAAGCCGGTCGTCGGCATCCTCCTCGTCGGCTTCGGCATGATCATCGTCGCACCGCTCGTGCTGATGCCGGTGCTCGTCGCCGGCGTCGCGATCGAGGGTGGACCGTTCTGGGAGAACTTCGAGAAGGCGGCGACCCTGCAGGCGATCGGCCCTTCGTCGCTGTTGTACCTCAACCTCACCCTGGGCTCGACGATCCTGGTCACCTGGTTCGTGATGCGGGTGATCCACCGGATGCGGCCGCGGTGGCTCACCTCAGTCGTGCCCAAGATGCGGTGGAGGTTCTTCTTCATCTGTCTCGGTCTGGCGGTGCTCGCGCTGATCGCGCAGATCGGGGTCAGCGCACTGCTGCCCGGTTCCCAAGAGGCGGATGTCAGCCAGGAGATGAACGACTTCACCGCGACCACCGCGGTCCTCGCGATCATCGTGCTGCTCACCACCCCGCTCCAGGCGGCCGGGGAGGAGTACGTCTTCCGGGGCTACCTGATGCAGGCGCTGGGGTCGCTGTTCCTCAACAAGTGGGTGGCGCTGATCGTGACCGCGAGCCTGTTCGCGGTGGCGCACGGCGTGCAGAACTTCCCGCTGTTCTTCGACCGGTTCATGTTCGGCCTGATCGCGGGTTGGCTCGTCGTCAGGACCGGTGGTCTCGAGGCCGGCATCGCGATGCACATCCTGAACAACTTCCTGGCCTTCGGCTTCGCGTTGACCTTCTCCGACCTGACCGAGACGCTGAACGTCTCCGAGGTCGGCTGGAGCAACATCCCGCTCACACTGACACAGTCGATCGCCTATGCGCTGCTGGTGCTTCTCGTGGCCAGAAAGCTGAACCTGCGCACCCGGACGAACCCGCCAGTGCAGGCCTCGCCGGCCTCCGATGTGAGTGTGCTCACCCACGGCTGATCCGGCCGTTGACCGTTTTGGTCGTCAGCGGGTGGCGCGTGTATTCTCAACCGTCGGCTTCGCAAGAAGCCCGATCCCATGGGGTATGGGGTAATTGGCAGCCCGACTGGTTCTGGTCCAGTTAGTCTAGGTTCGAGTCCTAGTACCCCAGCTAGAGCAGACAATGACGCTGCGATTGGACTCCTCAGAGTCCGGTCGGCTAGAGTTCCGTCCGCTCGGGCCCCCGTTGTGTAGTGGCCTAGCACGCCGCCCTCTCAAGGCGGTAGCGCCGGTTCGAATCCGGTCGGGGGTACCACCCAGGCAAGATTCCCAGTCGCAGCGCGACTGGGTTTTTTGTTTCCGGACGGCTCTGCGGTCATGTCCGATTTCCGCTAGCGCAGCGCCGCCGCGTCGGGGAGGATCGTGGGCATGGACATCGAGGACACCGAAGGCTGCTACCGGGCGGTGAAGGCCCGTGACCGCCGGTTCGACGGGGTCTTCTACACCGGGGTCAGGACGACCGGTATCTACTGCAGGCCCTCCTGCCCGGCCATCACTCCGCACAAGAAGAACGTGGCGTTCTACCGGACAGCCGCCGCCGCGCAGGGTGCAGGGTTCCGTGCCTGTCGCCGGTGCCTTCCCGACGCCACGCCCGGTTCCCCGGAGTGGGACGTCGCCGCCGACGTGACCGGGCGCGCGATGCGGCTGATCGCCGACGGGGTGGTGGACCGGGAGGGCGTCGAGGGCCTCGCCCATCGGGTCGGGTACACGAGTCGGCACCTCGCCAGGCTGCTCACGACCGAGCTCGGCGCGGGGCCGCTCGCGCTGGCCCGGGCACGACGGGCGCAGACCGCACGGATCCTGATCGAGACCACCCAGATGTCGTTCGCTGATGCCGCCTTCGCCTCGGGGTTCGCGAGCGTCCGCCAGTTCAACGACACCGTGCGCGCCGTCTACGCCAGCTCACCGACCGAGCTGCGTGGCCGCCGCACCGGCCCGGTCGTCTCGCCCGGACAGATCGACCTCCGCCTCGCGGTGCGCCAACCCTTCGCCGCCGACGAGCTGCTCGCGTTCCTGGCGCGCCGGGTGGTGCCGGGCATCGAGGCCGCCGGCCCCGGTTGGTACGAACGCAGCCTGCGTCTTCCCCACGGGCAGGGCACCGCGCGACTCACCGTGCCCCCGGCCGAACCGGGCACCGGCACCGGCTTCGTGGACTGCACACTGCGCCTCTGCGACCTCCGGGACGTCGCGGCCGCGGTGGAACGTTGCCGGCGGATGCTCGACGCCGACTGCGACCCGGTCGCCGTCGACGACGAACTCTCGGGGGACCCACGTCTCGCCGGTCTCGTTCGCGCGCGGCCGGGCCTGCGGGTGCCCGGCCACGTCGACGGGAACGAGGTCGCCGTGCGCGCCGTGCTCGGTCAACAGATCTCCGTTGCCCGGGCCGGCGTCATCGCCGGCCTGCTGGTCCAGGAGTACGGCGAACCACTGCCCCTCAGCGGCGCGGACGAGCAGGTGGACCGGCCGCCACGAGTCAGCCACCTCTTTCCGTCGGCCGAGGTGCTCGCCGAGGTCGACCCCGAGCAGATCCCGATGCCCCGGGCCCGCGGCCGCGCGCTCAACGCGATGTGCGCGGCGCTGGCCTCCGGGGACATCGCGTTGGACCGCAGCGCCGAGCGGTCCGACGTACGCGCCGCCTTGCTCGCCGTACCCGGGATCGGGCCGTGGACCGCGGACTACATCGCGATGCGGGCGCTGGGTGACCCCGACGTGTTCCTGCTCACCGACGTCGGCGTGCGGCAGGGCATCGTGCTGCTCGGCGAGGACCCGAACCGGGCCGAACAGCTGAGCCAGGCATGGCGACCGTGGCGCTCGTACGCGCAGATGCACCTGTGGAGCTCGCTGAGCCCTGCCCCGGTGCGCACCCGACATCAGAAGGAGAAGTGACGCGCATGTGGACCTCGATGGAGTCGCCGGTCGGCCCGCTGCGGATCGTCGCGAACCGCACCGCGGTCACCGCGATCGAGTTCGCCGGACCGAAGCCGCGCAGCCTCTCGCAGCACTCGTCGGTCAACCGGGCCGCGGCCTTCTCCGCAGGTCGCCCGGTGGGCGAGCGCGACGACGCGCATCCGCTGCTGGTGGAGTCGGTGCGCCAGCTGACGGCCTACTTCGAACGTGATCTCAAGGAGTTCGACCTCCCTCTGGAGCCCGCGGGCACGCCGTTCCAGCTGTCGGTGTGGGAGCAGCTGCGGAAGATCGGGTACGGCGAGACCACGTCGTACGGCGAGATCGCCGCGCGGTTGGGCAAGAGCCTCACCGCCTCACGCGCGGTCGGCCTGGCCAACGGCCGCAACCCGATCCCGATCGTGATCCCGTGTCACAGGGTGGTCGGCGCGAACGGGCTGCTCACCGGGTACGCAGGTGGCATCGACCGGAAGCAGACCCTGCTCGAGCTCGAGCAGGACGCCTTGTTCTAGGACCGGCTCAGCGTCTCGCCGAGGCGTTCTCCTGCGCCATCCGGCGGATCGCGAGCAGGACCGGCTCGAGCAGCAGCGTGCCGATCACCGCCCGCTGGGTGGCCGTCTCGCGGGACGAGTCGGCCACCACGTCCGCCACCTCACGTTCCGCGACAGATGCCATCGCCGCGACGTAGTCGTCGAGCAACGCGTCGCTGACCTCATGGTCGAGCGATGCCAGCGCGTCCAGCGCCCGGGCCAGCGCCTGGCGGTGCGCGCTTCCGGGGGCCACCCTCCAGCGGGACCGCTTCAATAGCGCCTCGACCCGGGTCGTCGACTCGGGCGAGGGGGGTGCGGCACCGGCGTTCTCGGAGAGCCGCGTGTGTGCGCTGCCCAGCGCCTCGTGCATGGAGACGGTGTCGTCGTCGACGGCGGCGAGGACGGCGCGGACCGCGTCCAGCCGCATCCCGGCCACGTCGACGAGCGCCCGGATCAGCCGGAGGCGGCGCACGTGGGAGTCGTCGTACCTGGCCCGGGTCGCCCCGGTCGCCTCGCCTGGCGGGAGCAGGCCGTCGCGCAGGTAGAACTTGATCGTCGCCACCGGCAGACCGCTGCGCTGCGACAGCTCCGACATCCACATGGAAATATCTTGACATTGGATAACGTTACTGTCCAATATTGGAGTGTAGAACTATCTAAGGAGTGGGAGTCATGGAAACCAGCCTGGTCCTCTCGGCTGAGTCGCGGCAGCTCGCCGGGATCCTGCTGCTCGCCCTGGTCACCGTGGAGACCGGCGGCATGTACATGGTCAAGCTGGTGCGTGGGGCCGCGGAGGCGACGCCCTTCCAGGTCTCCTTCGCCCGTGCGGGCCATGCCCACGCCGGCGTGCTCCTGATCCTGGCGCTGCTGTGCCAGGTCCTCGCGGACGCTACCGACCAGTCCGGCCTCCTCGACTGGCTGTCGCGCACTGGAGTGGCGTTGGCGGCCCTGATGATGCCGGGTGGTTTCTTCTTCTCGTCGATGGGCCGCGGGCGTGAGAAACCGAACGGTCTGATCGCGCTCGTGTTCGTCGGAGCGGCCGTCATGGCTGCCGGCCTGGTCAGCCTCGGCATCGGGCTGCTCACCGCCGGCTGACCACCTCCCGCCCCGGCTTCACCATGGTGCCCTGGTGAACCCGCACTCCCCACGGCGCACTCGCCACGGGAAGTGCGGGTCCGTCGTGGGAAGTCGGAACAGGGCGGCTACTCGGCGGCGCGGCGGAGCGACTCGGACAGTCGCTCGGCGGCGGCGAGTACGGCGGGCGCGTGCATGCGACCCGGCTGACGCGACAACCGTTCGAGCGGCCCCGACACCGACACGGCCGCGATGATCTTGCCCGAGGGAGAACGGACCGGAGCCGACACCGAGGCGACGCCCTGCTCGCGCTCACCGACCGACTGGGCCCAGCCCCGGCGACGGATCCCGGACAGTGCGGTGGCGGAGAACGCCGCGTTCTGCAGGCCGCGGTGCATCCGCTCCGGGTCCTCCCACGCCAGCAGGATCTGTGCTGCGGACCCTGCCCGCATCGTCAGCTGCGAGCCGACCGGGATGGTGTCCCGGAGTCCGGAGGGGCGTTCCGCGGCCGCGACGCAGACGCGGTACTCGCCCTGGCGGCGCCACAACTGGGCGGACTCGCCGGTGATGTCCCGCAGTCGTGCGAGCACCGGCCCGGCGGCGGCGAGCAGTCGGTCCTCGCCGGCGGCCGCGGAAAGCTCCTGGAGCCGCGGCCCGAGCACGAACCGGCCCTGCATGTCACGCGCCACCAGCCGGTGGTGCTCGAGTGCCACCGCCAGGCGGTGCGCCGTCGGACGGGCCAGGCCGGTGCCGGCGACCAGGCCCGCCAGAGTTGCCGGCCCGGACTCGAGAGCTGCGAGAACCAGGGCGGCTTTATCCAGAACGCCGACTCCGCTAGAGTTGTCCATATACCAATATTGCCGTCTCGCATCCTGGGATGCAAGTGAAGGATAGGCAAAGAGAGGCCTGTTGTGACACAGACCTCTCATAACGGCCGGACCAAATGAAGGAGCAGGGCAATGGGCAAGACCCTTGCAGAGAAGGTGTGGGACGAGCACGTCGTCCGCAGTGCAGCTGGAGAACCGGATCTCCTCTTCATTGACCTTCACCTCATTCACGAGGTCACCTCCCCGCAGGCGTTCGAGGGGCTGCGGCTGGCCGGCCGGACGGTACGCCGACCGGACCTCACCCTGGCGACCGAGGACCACAACGTCCCGACGCTCGACATCGACAAGCCGATCGCCGACCCGGTCTCCCGGACGCAGGTCGAGACGCTGCGCAGGAACGCCGAGGAGTTCGGCGTACGCCTGCATCCGCTCGGCGACGTGGAGCAGGGCATCGTGCACGTGGTCGGGCCGCAGCTGGGGCTCACCCAGCCGGGCATGACGATCGTCTGCGGCGACTCGCACACCTCCACCCACGGAGCGTTCGGCGCGATCGCCTTCGGCATCGGCACCAGCGAGGTCGAGCACGTGCTCGCCACCCAGACCCTGATGCAGGCCAAGCCCAAGACGATGGCGGTCACCGTCAACGGGTCCCTGCCCGACGGCGTCACCGCGAAGGACCTGGTACTCACCCTGATCGCGCACACCGGGACCGGCGGCGGCCAGGGCTACATCGTGGAGTATCGCGGGTCCGCCATCGAGGAGCTCTCGATGGAGGCGCGGATGACGATCTGCAACATGTCCATCGAGTGGGGTGCCAAGGCCGGCCTCATCGCACCCGACCAGACCACCTTCGACTACATCGCGGGCCGGCCCCATGCACCGCAGGGCGCCGACTGGGACACCGCGGTCGCGCACTGGGAGAGCCTGCGCACCGACGACGACGCCACCTTCGACAAGGAGATCACGCTCGACGCCGGCGAGATGACGCCATTCGTCACCTGGGGCACCAACCCCGGACAGGGAGTTCCGCTGGGCGGCAGGGTGCCCGTCCCGGCCGAGTTCGCCGACGAGGGTGACCGGGTCACCGCCGAGAAGGCACTGCAGTACATGGGTCTCGAAGCCGGTACCCCGATGCGTGAGGTGACGGTCGACACCGTCTTCGTCGGCTCGTGCACCAACGGCCGCATCGAGGACCTCCGCGCGGCCGCTGAGGTGATCAAGGGCCGCAAGGTCGCCGACAACACCCGCCTCCTCGTCGTACCCGGTTCGGTCCGGGTCCGGCTCCAGGCCGAGGACGAAGGCCTCGACGTGGTGTTCAAGGAGGCCGGCGGGGAGTGGCGCGGTGCCGGGTGCTCGATGTGCCTGGGCATGAACCCCGACCAGCTCCAGCCGGGCGAGCGCAGCGCCTCCACCTCGAACCGCAACTTCGAAGGTCGCCAGGGCAAGGGCGGACGGACCCATCTGGTGTCACCGCTCGTCGCCGCCGCTACCGCGGTCACCGGCCACCTGGCCTCACCCGCCGATCTGCCCGCGCTGGTCTGAGCGCCCGAGCCCTCCGGCTCAGGAACCGAAAGAGAGAGCATGGACAAGTTCACCAGTCACACCGGCACCGCGCTTCCGCTGCGCCGCAGCAACGTCGACACCGACCAGATCATCCCCGCGGTCTACCTCAAGCGGGTCACCCGGACCGGCTTCGAGGACGGCCTGTTCGGGGCCTGGCGCAACGACCCGGAGTTCATCCTCAACAAGCCGGAGTACGTCGGGGTCAGCGTCCTCGTCGCAGGACCCGACTTCGGCACCGGCTCGTCACGTGAGCATGCCGTGTGGGCCTTGACCGACTACGGCTTCCGGGTCGTGATCTCGAGCAGGTTCGCCGACATCTTCCGCGGCAACTCCGGCAAGGCCGGGCTGCTGGCCGCACAGGTCGACCAGGACGTGGTCGACAAGCTGTGGGCCGCGGTCGAGGCCGACCCGAAGACCGAGGTGACGGTCGACCTCGGGGCCCGTGAGGTGCGCTCCGGCGACCTCATCGCACCCTTCGACATCGACGACTACACGCGTTGGCGCCTGCTCGAGGGGCTCGACGACATCGGCATCACGCTCTCCCACGACGAGGACATCGAGACCTACGAGGCCTCGCGCCCGTCCTGGAAGCCCGCCACGCTCTGACCGGCTACGCGCGGATCGCCAGCTGGTGGCAGTAGTCCTCGAAGCCGAGGGCTGCTGCCGTGCTGCGTGAAGCGACGTTCGTGGTCAGTGCCCGCCACCGGGCGATGCCGCAATGCTGGACGGCGTACGACGTGCCGGCCCGGCCAACCCTGGACCCGAGCCCCCGTCCTCGATGGGCCGGATGGACCACGACCCCGAGATCGGCCGGAGGGCCCAGGAACTCGGTGAGGTTGGCGGCGGCCACGATTTCCCCCGAACTTTCTCGGAGCACGAAAACGCGTAGCAGGGCGTCCGCGAACCCGCCTTCGTGCCACTCGGCGTCGTCGATCGCCGACCGGAACGAGACCAGCTCCTCGGCATCGGCCAGCTCCACTCCGGCGACCGTTCCCGGGTCGTGGTCGGTGTAGCTGTGCACGCTCGGGCCCAGGACCGAGAGCCCCGACGTCGCCGGGAGTGCATGCCAGAACCAAGGGTCGCCGAACTGCGGTATCCCTTGCTGGCTTAGGGATTCTCGAAGGTTGTCATCGGACCAGGTGGGGAGTGAGATGTGGCAGCCAGCGTCTCGGTGCGCCACGAAGATGCCCTCGTAGTCGCCGAGTCGGGCATGCGGGGAGACCGATACTCCCTGCCACAACAGGGCTTTCTCGCATCCGAACAGGTCGGCCCACCAGGCCGCAACCTCGCCCCAGCTGTCCTGTCGCATGGACCGAGACTAGCCACACCGGCGGGAGGGACCATCCAAGAACGTGGTCATGTTTTGGCGTGTGGTGATTGTGGCGGGGCTTACTGTTCCCTAACGTACAAAGGGAAAAGTCGAGCATAGGCTCGGCCCAAGGTTCACGAAAGGGAAGCAAGTGAACAAGAGTCAGCTAGTTGATACCCTCGCGGCTCGCTTCGACGGCAACCGCAAGGCTGCGTCGCATGCGTTGGAGTCGGTGCTTGACACCATCACTCGAGAGGTCGCCAAGGGCGAGAAGGTCGCCATCACGGGGTTCGGTTCGTTCGAGAAGCGGGTGCGTGACGCGCGCTGGGTTCGCAACCCGCGCACCGGTGAGCGGATCAAGGCCAAGAAGACCGCGATCCCGAAGTTCAGCGCAGGTGCTGACCTGAAGGCAGTGGTCTCCGGCGCCAAGAAGCTGCCGAAGCTCACAGCAACGGCCGCAGCAAGTGGCGCGAAGGCAGCGGCTTCGAAGGCAACCCCCGCCAAGAAGTCCGCCGCCAAGAAGACCACTCCGGCCAAGAAGACCGCCACGAAGTCGGCGGCCAAGACGACGACCGCCGCCAAGAGCACGGCCAAGAAGGCTCCCGCGAAGAAGGCCACGGCGACCAAGTCGGCGGCGAAGAAGACCACCGCTACCGCCAAGAAGGCACCCGCCAAGAAGGCTTCGGCGGCGAAGAAGACCACCGCCACCGCGAAGAAGGCACCCGCCAAGAAGACCTCGACGGCGAAGAAGGCCGCCAAGAAGTCCTGATCCTCGCACCACCTGCAGATGGGCCGGCCCGATGACGGGCCGGCCCATCTGCGCGTGCTGCCCGGCCGGACCGTGACCCAACGCGCAACGTGCGCCGTTGTGACGTACGGCGTCTGCTAGGTCAGGGTGATGATCTGCAGAGTCTCCACCTGGAGCGCGTCACCGTCCCCGGTCGTCTGCAGGCGCACGCGTTGTCCCGGTCTCAGCATCCGCAGGCCAGTGCCGGCCAGGGCCGAGGAGAGGAACGGCACCTCGACGCCGTCGTCGAACAGCACCGAACCGGTGAACGTGTCGGGGTCGAAGGAGGAGACCGTCGCCTGCATGGTCAGAGCCTAAGCCTTGTCGTGACCATCGACGTGCGCGCACCCACTCCCAGGTCGAGTGCGGCGGCCAGGTCCGCGGGAGTGTCCACATCCCTGCGCAGGGTGGGGATGTCGGCCAGGTCGATCTCCATCGCCCCGTCGGAGAGGTGTCCGGCGCGCGACCCGGTCCCGAACTGCGGCATGAAGTCCGCCGGTGAGACAGCCACCAGCACCGTCGTACCCACCCCGGCGCTGTCCGAGACGAACGACTGACCCTCGTCGGCGGCCGCGGCCAGCGCCCGGGTCAGCTCCTCGGACCGCAGCGCAGGAAGGTCGGCGCACATGGCGGCGACCCGCAGGTCGGGCCTCCGGCGGTGCAACTCGGCCGCGGCCTGCACCAAGGAACCGTTCAGGTCGTCCGTGGTGCCGTCCGGGATCACGTCGGCGCCGAGCTCGGCGAGTCCACCGGCGAGGATGAAGTCGTCGGTCACCACCAGCACCAGGTCGACCAGCGGTGACTCCAGGGCGGCGGTCACGGTGTCCGCCGCGAAGGCGACCACGAGGTCGCGGCGGGCGTCGTCACCGAGCCCGAGCAGCCGGGACTTGGCCACGGCGGGCGGCTTCACGGGGACGACGATCCCGTAGTGGGGCAGGGCTGCGGAGGAGGACATCACCGATGATCTTGCCAGGAGACCACGACACGGGCATCCAATGAGGCATGCTTGCCCAACAGTAATGTCGGGACGGAACTGACCAGAGACGAGGTACCGGTGGCGAAGCCGCGCAAGCTGCAGCAGAAACGCGGATGGGCGTTCGCCACCTGTGTTGCGCTAGTGAAGCCGCCGCTGCTGGCGTTGACCAAGCACCGCTGGATCGACGCCCACAAGCTCCCCGCCGACCGGAGGCTGCGTCGTGGTGGCGAACCACATCTCGCACCTCGACCCGTTCACCTTCGCCCACTTCATCTACGACAACGGGCGGCTGCCTCGCTACCTGGCGAAGGCAGCGGTGTTCGACGTCCCCGTGGGCGGGAAGCTCGTGAAGAACGCCGGCCAGATCCCGGTCTACCGGTTGACCACCGACGCCAACCAGGCGTTCAGCGCCGCGGTCGCCGCGGTCAACGAGGGCGAGTGCGTGGTGGTGTACCCCGAGGGCACGATCAGCCGCGACCCCGACCTGTGGCCGATGGCCGGCCGGACAGGGGCGGCCCGGATCGCGCTGACCACCGGGTGCCCGGTGATCCCGATCGCACAGTGGGGCGCGAACCACATCCTCGCGCCGTACGCCAAGAAGCCGAGGCTCTTTCCCCGCAAGATGATCACGATGAAGGCCGGGGACCCGGTCGACCTCGAGGACCTGAGCGGCAGGCCGTTGACCCCGGAGGTGCTGCGCGAGGCCACCAGCCGGATCATGGACGCGATCACTGCACTGCTCGACGACATTCGTGACGGGCACCCGCCGGAGACGCGCTTCGACCCGCGCGCGGCAGGGGTGCGCGAGATCGGCAATCCCGAACGAGAATCCCGGCAGGACGTCGGCAGAGGAACAGGACGGGCAGGAACAAATGAGCAAGGTCGCTGTCTTCGGTGCCGGCTCGTGGGGTACGGCGTTCTCCATCGTGCTGGCCGACGCGGGGAACGACGTCACGATCTGGGGCCGCCGGGAGGACGTGTGCGCCACGATCAACGAGCGTCGTGAGAACACGGACTACCTCCCCGGCATCGAGCTGCCCGAGTCGATCGCGGCAACGCACGACCCGGAGCAGGCGCTCGACGGGGCCGAGTTCGTCGTACTCGCGGTGCCGTCGCAGACGCTGCGCAAGAACCTCACCGACTGGGCAGACTTCGTGCCGCGCGACTCGGTGATGGTCTCCCTGATGAAGGGCGTCGAGCTCGAGACCCTGAAGCCGGATGAGCGAGGTGATCGCCGAGGTCACCGGCGCCGGGCCGGAGCGGATCGGCGTGGTCAGCGGCCCCAACCTGTCCAAGGAGATCGCCCGTCGTGAACCAGCCGCCAGCGTGGTCGCCTGCGCCGACGAGCAGGTCGCGATGCGGCTGCGCGACCTGTGTCACTCGGCGGCCTTCCGGCCCTACTCGAGCACCGACGTGGTCGGCTGTGAGCTCGGTGGCGCCTACAAGAACGTGATCGCGCTGAGCGTCGGGATGGCGGTCGGTCTGGGCTTCGGCGACAACACCACAGCGTCGGTGATCACCCGGGGGCTCGCCGAGACGGCTCGTCTGGCGATGGCGCTCGGGGCGGACCCGATGACGCTGATGGGACTGGCCGGGCTCGGTGACCTGGTGGCCACGTGCTCCTCACCGCTGTCCCGAAACCGCACCTTCGGCGAGAAGCTGGGCCAGGGAATGACCACCGAGGAGATCACCGCGTCGACCCGTCAGGTCGCGGAGGGCGTGAAGTCCTGCGCGTCGTTGCTCGACCTGGCCAACCGCGCCGAGGTGTACGCACCGATCGTGAACCACGTGCACGACGTCGTCGAGGGCAAGATGACCGCGGCCGACATGCTCACCAGCCTGATCTCCCGCGACACCAAGCACGAGCGCGACTAGGCCGGACGCTCACCGGTCAGCTGGTCCAGGGCGGTAGCGAGGTCGTCCCACAGGTCGTTGACGTCCTCGATGCCCACCGACATCCGGACCAGCCCGTCGGGGATGGTGGCCGGCTCGACCTTCCACCGCCGTCGCCGTTCGAACGTCGACTCGACACCGCCGAGGCTGGTGGCGTGCACCCACAGCTGCGTCTTGTGGGTCAGCAGGTCGGCGGCCAGCGCCCCCTGCGCCATGACGATCGAGATGATCGCGCCGAACCCCGGGTAGCGCACCTCGCGGATCGCGGCGTGCTCCGAGAGTCGGGTCACGAGCTCCTGCGCATTGGACTGCGCCCGCTCCATGCGAACGTGCAGGGTCCGCATCCCGCGCAGCGCCAGCCAGGTCTCGAACGGTCCGGGCACGGCCCCGATCATGTCCCGTCGCTTCTTGAGTACGTCGAACAGCTCGTCGTCCTTGGTGACCAGGGCACCGAGGAGCACGTCGCTGTGGCCGGCGATGAACTTGGTGGCCGAGTGGAGCACGATGTCGACGTCCATCGACAGGGGCTGCTGCAGCAGGGGAGTGGCGAAGGTGTTGTCGACCACGACGTACGCCCCCGCCTCGTGCGCGGCCTTGACGATCGGCGGGATGTCGGCGATCTCCAGGGCCGGGTTTGTCGGCGACTCCAACCACACCAGCGACGCGTCCGCGCACTCGGCGACGACCGCGTCGGTGTCGGCGATGTCAACCAGGGAGGCGGTGATCCGGCCACGCGACTCGAGGTCGGCCAGCTGCATCACGCTGCCGTTGTAGGCGTGCCGCGGCGCGACCACCTTGGTGCCCTGCCCGACGAGGTCGAGGATCGTGGCGACCGCGGCCAGCCCGGACGCGAACGCGAGGGCCCGGCCGCCTTCGAGGTCACCGAGGGCCTCCTCGAACGCCGTCCAGGTGGGGTTGCCGTAGCGGCCGTACTCGACGTCGCCGCCGGCCACGTAGGTCGAGGCCATCGTGATCGGCGGGTTCAGCGGGTTGTCCGGCTCGTGCGGCGGCCGGCCCGCGGTGACGGCCACGGTTGCGGGCCGGAAGCTGCTGGGACCTGGGGAGCCTCGGGGACGCCGAAGACATGGGCCCCACACTAGGACGCGCTACCGCGGCGCCCGCAGACGGGCGGGTAGGGTCTGGTCACCATGAACGCATCGCTGCCCCTCGTCGCACCGGTCCGACGAGAACCCCGACGACGCCGCGGGAGACGCGCAAGCCCCGAATAGCGGTCGTGTTCGGAGGCAGGTCGAGCGAACACGCGATCTCATGCGTGACCGCCGGCAGCGTGCCTGAACGCGATCGACCGGGACCGGTACGACGTCGTCCCCGTAGGCATCACCCACGACGGGCGCTGGGTCCTCGAGTCCGGTGACCCCGAGCGACTGGCGATCACCTCACCCGGACAAGCTGCCCGAGGTCGACCCGACCCGGGCCGCGGTCGCGCTGTCCAACGACGCAACCTCGAGCCATCTGGTCGTCAACGAGCCGAGCTCGGTGCCACGGACGCTCGGTGAGGTGGACGCGGTCTTCCCGCTCCTGCACGGCCCGTGGGGCGAGGACGGCACGATCCAGGGACTTCTCGAGATGGCCGGGGTCCGGTACGTCGGCGCCGGCGTGCTCGCCTCGGCGGTCGGCATGGACAAGCACTACATGAAGGTGATCTTCCAGGCGCAGGGACTGCCGGTGCTTCCCTACGCGGTGATCAGCCCACGTGCCTGGGAGATCGACCGCGCCGCCTGCCAGGAGTCCGTCGACTCCCTCGGGTACCCGGTCTTCGTCAAGCCGTGCCGCGGTGGTTCGAGTATCGGGATCAGCAAGGTGCACTCCAGCTCCGAGCTCGAAGCGGCCGTCGAGGAGGCTCGTCGGCACGACCCGAAGGTGATCGTGGAGACCGCGGCCGAGGGTGGCGCGTGAGGTCGAGTGCGGGGTCATCGAGGGCTTCGGGGCCAACCCGCCGGATGCCAGCGTGGTGGCGGAGATCAGCATCCACAGCAGCCACGAGTTCTACGACTTCGCCGCCAAGTACCTTCCCGAGGAGCACACCGAGCTCGACGTACCCGCGAAGCTGCCGAGCCATGTCGCCGAGCGCGTCCAGCAGCTCTCGGTCGACGCGTTCGGCGCACTCTCGTGCGAGGGCCTGGCCCGCGTGGACTTCTTCGTGCTTCCCGACGAACGCGTGGTGATCAACGAGATCAACACCATGCCGGGCTTCACGCCGTCGTCGATGTTCCCGCGGATGTGGGCGGCCAGCGGCCTGGAGTACCCCGCCTTGGTCGACCGGCTGATCCAGCTGGCCCTGCACCGTCCCACCGGCCTGCGCTGACCCCAACCCCGCCGAGCTGTCAGGCTGCTGCGCGGCTCTGACCGGGTGAGGGCCCGACAACTCGGGGCGCGTTACACGCAGGGCTTGACCTCACGGATCGTCCGCTTGATGGGGCCGGCCAGGTCCACCATCGCCGCGGCGGGCGGCCGGTACCGATCGGGCACCTGCACCTCGACGTTCAGGGTGCGTCCTACGGTGGTCATCACCACGTCGGCGCCCTGGTCCTCGATCTGCGACTCCGGCACGAACCAGGCGACGTCGTTGGCCACCTGGCAGGTCGCGAACTTGTCGAACCCGTCAGGCACGGGTACCCCGCAGCGCAGCACGATCGCCGGGTCACCCCAGGCCGCGCCGTACGCGTCCTCCGGCTCCACCGGCCGCCGAAGCTCGTCGGAGACCGCGTTGGGAAGCGCGTCCACGAGCTTTCGGCAGGTCCGTGCGTCGGCGTCGCTGAGCTCGGGGGAGTCGACCTCGACCTTCCCGGAGCCGCATCCGGTGGCCAGTGCGGCGAGCAGGCCCAGACATGCGACAGCGCCCACGGTCCGGGTCGGATCGGGGCGCTGTCGAAGCATATGAGGGGTCGCGGCGGACCCGTTCAGATGTGTACGACGGGACAGGTCAACGTCCTGGTGATGCCGGTGATGTTCTGGACCCGGGCCACCACGAGCTTGCCGAGCTCGTCGACGTTGCGCGCCTCGGCGCGGACGATCACGTCGTACGGGCCGGTGACGTCCTCCGCCATCGTGACGCCCTTGACCTCGGCGATCTCGGCGGCCACCTCGGCTGCCTTGCCGACGTCGGTCTGGATCAAGATGTAGGCCTGTACCACCATGTGAACTCCTGCGGTCTCGTAGGGACACCCGTCCTTCGGTGCGTAGATCCTGGCTCAACCTACCGTGTCGCACACCCCTCCCGGAACACGGTCCCGGCATCGGGTTCAATGTGCACCATGACTGCTGTGCCTTCCCCCGGCCACCCTCCCGCGAATGCGACCCTGGCCGACCTCGGCGAGTTCGGCCTGGTCGATGCCCTCAAGGGCCGGTTCCCGCAGGGCGAGCACGTCCTGCTGGGCCCGGGCGATGACGCCGCGGTGGTCGCCGTACCCGATGGCCGGGTGCTGGTCTCGACCGACCTGCTCGTCGACACCCGGCACTTCCGGCGCGACTGGGCCTCGGCGACCGACATCGGCCACAAGGCGGCCGCACAGAACCTGTCCGACATCAACGCGATGGGCGGCCGCGCCACTGCGCTCACCGTGGGCCTGGCCGCGCCCCCTGACCTGCCCGTGTCCTGGGCCCTCGAGCTCGCGGACGGCATCGCGGAGGAGGCGGCCCTCGTGGACGCGTCGGTGGTGGGGGGTGACGTCACCCGCGCCGACGCGGTGATGATCGCGATCACCGTGCTCGGGCCGGTGCGACGGGGAGCCGGTACGACGGACGGGTGCTCGTCCCGGGGACCTGGTGGCGCTCGCCGGACGACAGGGGTGGGCGGCGGCCGGCCTCGCCGTACTCGCTCGGGGCTTTCGCTCGCCGCGGGCACTCGTCGAGGCGCACCGCCGGCCGGAGCCGCCCTACGCGGCGGGAGCTCAGGCGGCCGGTCTGGGGGCGACCGCGATGATCGACCTCTCCGACGGCCTGCTCGGCGACGTCGCGCACATCGCGGAGGACTCCGGGGTGGCGATCGACATCCACACCGGGAGCTTCGAGGTGGCCGAGCCGCTGCGCGCGGTGGGCGCCGCGCTCGGGGCGGACCCGATGCAGTTCATCCTGACCGGGGGAGACGACCACGCCCTCGTGGCGACGTTCCCGGCCGGCACGTCGCTGCCGGACGAGTGGCGGCAGATCGGCGAGGTCGGTGAGGGGGCGGGTGTCACCGTCGACGGCGCGGAGTACGACGGCCCCGCCGGCCACCAGCACTTCCGTTGAGTCGCGCCTCATTTCCGGTTCAGATCCGTGAGATTCGTGCTGAGTCGCGCGGGGTTCGGAGACGCGGTCAGTAACGCGGTGTCAGCCGGCGGTGCGGCTGACAGGCCATCACCAGGGCGACGACCCAGCCGACCACGGTCCAGCCGAGCAGGAAGGTGAGCCACCCGATGAACGCGGAGTTGGACTTACCCCGCGTCGCGGCGATCGCCCACGGAAGCATGTAGCCGCCGGTCACGACGGTGAGGATCCACCCCACGACGGCCTGACCCGTCTTAGGCGACTGGTCGGTGAGGACATATACGGGAAGCGGCTGCTGGGACATGTCCCGATCCTAGGCCGATCCGGCGTACGACGGGCGGGCCGCGGCGACTCCCGCTCGGCCTGCGGCGGAAATCTCGCGCGTTTCAACAGAGAAAGAGGCGGGTCTCAACACTAATGAGGCGCGATCTCAACGGGAAGCAGAAGGGCCGCCCCGAAGGACGGCCCTGTGCTGATCATGCTGTGCGGATGACGCTGGGTCAGCGGGTGACCTTGCCGGCCTTCAGGCAGCCGGTGCAGACGTTCACGCGCTTCGGGGCGCCGTTGACCGTCGCGCGCACGCGCTGGATGTTCGGGTTGAAGCGACGCTTCGTAATCTTGCGCGACCACGGTCGGTTGTTGCCGAAGCCCGGCCCCTTGGCGCAGATGTCACAGACGGCAGCCACCGTGAACTCCTGGAAAGCTAGATTGGTTTCGATCTGGGGTGCCCGAGTCAGCCCGGGCAACCGCACAAGAGTATCTGATGGGGCTGGGTCCACGCGAATCGAGCGTCACGCACTAACCTGACATCTCCGTTGGACGTGACTGGCACCACCTCGAGGAGGGTCGACCGCGCAGATGCCTGACGACGCCGTGGCCACCTTCGACCTGCCGACCATCCTACGGTTCTCCGAGATCGCGCTCGCCTCGCTCGGTGCGGCCCGTGAGGAGATCGACGCACTCAACGTGTACCCGGTGCCCGACGGCGACACCGGCACCAACCTGTTCCTCACCTTCGAGTCCGCGCGCAACGCGATGCTCGAGACCCTCGACGACGAAGGGCGTGGTGATCTGCGGGTCGCGCTGACCGCGTTCGCCCGCGGCGCCCTGCTCGGCGCGCGCGGGAACTCTGGTGTGATCTTCTCCCAGCTCGTCGGTGCGCTCGCCAAGCGGGTCGGCGAGGCCGGGCCGGGCGACCGCGCGGCCGCGGTGTTCGCGGACGGGATGGCCCTGGCGACCGCAGCCAGCTACGCCGCGGTCGGCGAGCCCGTGGAGGGCACCATCCTGTCGGTGGCGAAAGCCGCCTCGGAGGCCGCGCAACGGACCGCTGCGCGTGACACCGCCCGGGTCGGGCATGTCATCCGGGCGGCGGCCACCGCGGCCCGTGAGGCGCTGGCGCGTACGCCTGACCAGCTGCAGGTGCTCAAGGACGCCGGGGTCGTCGACGCCGGAGGCCGTGGGCTGTGCGTGATCCTCGACGCCGCAGAGACCGCGGTCACCGGCAAGCGGCCGGTGGGCAGCCAGGCCCCGTTCGGCACCCGCGCCATCCCGGTGCCGCTGCCCTCGGGCGACCTCACCGAGGACGGCCCGGCGTACGAGGTGATGTACCTCCTCGACGCGGACGACGACCGGATCCACGCCCTGCGCAGGAGGCTCGCACCGCTCGGCGACTCGCTCGTGGTCGTCGGCGGGGACGGGCTCTGGAACGTGCACGTCCACGTCGACGACGTGGGTGCGGCGGTCGAAGCCGGCATCGAGAGCGGCCGGCCCTACCGGATCCGGGTCACCCACTTCGCGGAGCAGATCGACCGGCGTGCGGTCCGGTCGGCCTCCGAGCGCAGCGGTCGCAAGGTCGTGGTCGTCGCGGCGGGAGACGGGTTGAAGGAGCTGTTCGCGGAGGCGGGCGCGTCCGTCGTACCCGCCGGCCCGGGACGCCGCCCCTCGACCGGGCAGATCCTCGAGGCGATCACCACCGCGTCCGCGGCTGAGGTCATCGTGCTGCCCAACGACCGCGACTCGGTCGCGGTCGCCGAGGCGGCTGCCCGGACCGCGCGCGAGACCGGCGAGATCCGGGTCTCCGTGATCCCGACCAACGCGCAGGTGCAGGGACTGGCCGCCCTTGCCGTGCACGAACCCGGCCGCAGCTTCGACAGGACGATCTGATGCAGATGACCGCCGCGGCCCGGCACGCACGCTCAGGCGCGGTCACGATCGCGGCCCGGCAGGCGATGACCACCGGCGGCCCGTGCGAGCCCGGCGACGTGCTGGGTGCCATCGAGGGCGACTTCGTTCTTGTCGGTGCGGATCTGTTTACTGTGGCCAGAGGTGTCCTCGAACGGTTGCTGGGTGGTGGTGGTGAGCTGGTCACGGTGGTGTCGGGGGCCGAGTCGGGTGACCTCGCGGACCGCTGCGTGGCGTACCTCTCCGCCGAGCACCCGACCGTTGACGTGGTCGTCTACGACGGCGGGCAGGAGCGTTACCCGCTGCTCGTCGCGGTCGAGTAGGCGCTGAGCCATGCCAACGATCACCTGGGACTCCAAGCTCGCCACCGTCGCCGCGAACAAGGCCGCGAAGATCGAGAAGGCGTTCGGGTTCCGCACGGTCGGCGACCTGCTGCGCCACTACCCGCGTCGGTACGTCGAGAAGGGGAAGCTCAGCGACCCGGGCGGCTTCGCGCTCGACGAGCACGTCACGTTCATCGCACGGGTGGTCTCCTCGAAGCAGATCCCCTACCAGGACAAGCGTCGCGGCGGCATCTCCTACCGGCTCGAGGTGCTGCTCGAGACCACCGCCGACGAGCTGACGCTTACCTTCTTCGACACGAAGAAACACATTGCGGACTGGCGGTCGCGCAGCATCGTCGCCGGCACCACCGGGCTGTTCTCCGGGAAGCTCGGCCGGTTCCGCAACCGGTGGCAGCTGACCAACCCGCAGACCAAGATCTACTCCAACGAGAAGATGGAGAGCGGCGTCGACCAGGCCTACGCGGCGTGGGACAGCCTGCCGAACCTGCTCACCATCTACCCGGCGACCTCGACCGTGCAGACCTGGCAGATCCAGGACGCCATCGAGTTCGCCCTGGACCTGCTCGACGAGGTGCCTGACCCGATCCCTCCCGAGGTCCGGCTCCAGCACGGGCTGCTCAGCGCCCGCCAGGCGCTCGAGTGGATCCACCGGCCCGGTTCGTGGCAGGAGAAGGGCGCCGCGGAGAAGCGGCTGCGGTTCGAGGAGGCGTTCGTCACCCAGACCGTGCTCGCCCGCCGACGCGCGGCGCTCGCGGCGCTCGACGCGCAGCCACGCACCGGTACGACGGGCGGGCTCCTGGACCGGTTCGACGAGCGGCTGCCCTTCGCCCTCACCGAGGGACAGGTCGAGGTCAGCGGCCAGATCCTCGGCGACCTCGCCGCCGGGCACCCGATGCACCGGCTGCTGCAGGGCGAGGTCGGTTCGGGCAAGACCGTGGTGGCGCTGCGGGCGATGCTGCAGGTCATCGACTCGGGCGGTCAGGCTGCCCTGCTCGCGCCCACCGAGGTGCTCGCCCAGCAGCACCACCGCTCGATCACCGCGATGCTCGGCGAGCTCGCCGCAGGGGGGATGCTCGGCGGCGCCGACGACGGCACCCAGGTCGCCCTGCTCACCGGCTCCCTCGGTGCCGCCGCCCGCAAGTCCGCGCTGCTCGATGCCGCCTCCGGGACGGCGGGGATCGTGGTCGGCACCCATGCCCTGCTCGAGGAGAAGGTGCAGTTCGCCGACCTGGGGCTTGTGGTCGTCGACGAGCAGCACCGGTTCGGCGTGGAGCAGCGCGCCGCCCTCACCGCCAAGTCCGGGGAGGTGCCGCCGCATGTCCTGGTGATGACCGCGACCCCGATCCCGCGCACCGTCGCGATGACCGTGTTCGGTGACCTGGAGACCTCCACCCTCACCGAGCTGCCGGCCGGCCGGGCACCGATCCAGAGCAGCGTGGTGCCGATGCTCGACCGGCCCGACTGGCTGGAGCGGGCGTGGAACCGGGTCCGGGAGGAGGCCGAGAAGGGGCACCAGACCTACATCGTCTGCCCGCGGATCGGTGGCCAGACGAAGAGCAGCCGGCTCGACAACGAGGAAGCCGACGGCGACCCGGACGCGCAGGAGCAGGGGGCGAGGAACGGGAGCGACCTCGCCGCCGTGGAGGAGATCGGGCCCACCCTGGCCGCAGGGCCGCTGCACGGGCTCCGCGTCGAGGCGCTGCACGGCCGGATGCCGCCTGAGCGCAAGGACGAGGTGATGCGCGCCTTCGCGGCCGGCGAGATCGACGTCCTGGTGTCCACCACCGTCATCGAGGTCGGCGTCGACGTCGCCAACGCAACCGTGATGGTGGTCCTCGACGCAGAACGCTTCGGCGTCTCCCAGCTGCACCAGCTGCGCGGCCGGGTGGGGCGTGGCGGTCTGCCCGGCCTGTGCCTGCTGGTCACCCGCTCCGATGCGGACTCGGTCGCCAGGGCGCGGCTGGTGGCGGTCGCCGCGACCTCCGACGGCTTCGAGCTGTCCCGGGTCGACCTCGAGCAGCGCCGCGAGGGTGACGTGCTCGGCTCGGCGCAGTCCGGGCGGCGCTCCGGCCTCAAGCTGCTGTCGGTGATCAAGCACGAGGACGTGATCGCCGAGGCCCGCGAGGCCGCCACCGCGTTCATCGCCAAGGATCCCGACCTGTCCTCGCAGCCCGACCTCGCCACGGCGGTCCGGAGGCTCGACGAGTCCGAGCAGGGCGACTACCTGGAAAAGGCATGACGCGGATCATCGGCGGCTCGGCCGGCGGTCGCCGGCTCCGGACCCCGACCGGCGCGAACACCCGGCCGACCTCCGACCGGGTCCGCGAGGCCATGTTCTCCACGATCGACGCGGGTCTCGGCTCGATCACCGGACTGCGTTTCCTCGACCTGTACGCCGGGTCGGGTGCGGTGGGCCTCGAGGCGAGGTCGCGCGGAGCGGGTGTCGTCACCCTCGTCGAGCACGACCGGCGCACCGCGTCGCTGATCCGGCAGAACGTGAAGGCGATCGGCTTCTCCAACGTCGAGGTGGTCGCCTCCACCGTCGGCCGGGTCCTGGTACACCCACCACGTGCGCCGTACGACATCGTCTTCCTGGACCCGCCGTACGCCGTGCCGACGTCCGACGTACTCGAAGCGCTGAACGTCCTACGCGCCAACGGCTGGCTCGCCGACGAGGCGCTCGTGGTGGTGGAACGGTCCACCCGCGACGGTCGGCTCACCTGGCCGGACGGGTTCGCGGCGGACCGCTCCAAGAAGTACGGCGAGACGACGCTTTGGTACGGTCACGCAGCAAGCCCGTCGCACGACGACGCCGTCTGAACGCCCAGGAGCAAGAGTGCGCAGAGCCGTCTGTCCCGGATCCTTCGACCCGGTCACCAATGGTCATATCGACATCATCAGCCGTGCGTCGATGCTGTTCGACGAGGTCGTGGTGGCCGTGGGGGTCAACAAGTCGAAGCGGCGGCTGTTCTCCGCCGACGAGCGGATCGAGATGCTCACCGAGGCCTGCTCCGGCTACCAGAACGTGCGGATCGACTCCTTCGACGGGCTCCTCACCGACTTCTGCAAGCAGCACGACGTGCACGCGATCGTCAAGGGTCTGCGGGCGGTCAGCGACTTCGACTACGAGCTGCAGATGGCCCAGATGAACTCCAGCCTTGCCGGCATCGAGACGGTGTTCGTGCCGACCAGCCCGGAGTACTCCTTCCTCGCGTCCAGTCTGGTCAAGGAGGTGGCGACCTTCGGGGGAGACGTCTCCTCGCTGGTCCCGCCCCGCGTGCTGGAACGGCTCACCGCCCGGCTCCGGGAACAGCGCGACGACGTGTGATGTTCGCCGGACTGGGCATATCGTCATAGGGGGAGTGCGTCGGCGTCCCTTGCTGCGCAGGTACCCCCGACGCAGCCCCCACCGTAGGAAAGGTCAACGTGGACGTGCACGCAAAGCTTGCCGAGATCCGGCAGGTTGTCGAGCAGGCTCGGTCGATGCCGATGTCTGCCTCCGCAGTAGTCAACCGTGGGGAGCTCATCTCGCTCCTGGACGAGCTCAGGGACGCGCTGACCGCGGCGTTCAGCGACTCGCAAGAGGTCATCTCCGACAGGGAGGCCTTTGTCGACGAGGGCCGCAAGGAAGCCGACGAGATCGTGCAGGACGCCCGCAACGAGCGGGACCGGATCGTCTCCGACACCGAGGTGTTCCGGGTGGCCAAGCGCCGCGCGGACGAGGTGCTCGAGCACGCACGCACCGAGTCCGAGGAGATGCGCAAGGAGACCGACGACTACGTCGACGGCAAGCTCGCGACCTTCGAGATCACGCTCGAGCGCACGATGGAGGCAGTCAAACGCGGACGGGACCGGCTCGCCGGCCGCTCCGCCATGGACTCGCTCACCGACGACGAGGTCGACGAGATCAAGCTCCCCGAGCACCTCGAGGGCTGAGCGCGCGACGCCCGTTTTGGCCGACACCGGCACCTGCCGGTACTCTTGAGGGCGGTTCGGCGTGCTCGCCCGAGGTCACACCCCGGTCGGACTGGTCCGGACTGATCTGTTGTGCCCGATGACGAAAGCGATGGAACTGTGCCTCTCGACCCGAGAGCGCCGCTCGTGCTCGATACCCGCGAGCTCGGCCGCCGCCCGGGGTCGCAGCGGATCAAGTCGTTCTCGGCACCGGCGCCGGCAGATCTTGGCATCGAAGTTCTCAGCGTTCCCGAAGGGTCGTCCGTCGAGTTCGAGCTTCGACTCGAGGCGGTCATGGAGGGCGTGCTCGTGACGGGTACGGCGCAGGCCGGCCTCGTCGGCGAGTGCGTGCGGTGCCTGGAGGCCATCGACGACGACATCGTCGCGGACTTCCAGGAGCTGTTCGTCTACAACGAAAGCGACGCTGGGGAGGACGAGGCCAGCCGGTTGGAGGGCGACCTGCTCGACCTCGAGCCGTTACTGCGGGACGCGGTGGTGCTTGCGCTACCGTTCCAGCCGCTGTGCCGGGAAGACTGCCCGGGGCTGTGCATCGAGTGCGGTGCCAGGCTCGCGGACGACCCGGACCACCAGCACGAAGATGCGATCGACCCGCGTTGGGCAGCGCTCCAAGGGCTGACCCAACAGACTGATGATGACCAGACCGAATGAGGGGCCGGCACACCGGCCCGACAGAGGAGTGAGATAAGTGGCAGTCCCGAAGCGGAAGATGTCGCGCAGCAACACGCGTCACCGTCGCTCGCAGTGGAAGGCCGTCGCGCCCTCACTGGTGACCTGTGCCAACCCTGCGTGCGGTGCCAAGCACCTCCCGCACCGCGCCTGCCCTGACTGCGGTCAGTACGGCGCCCGCGCAGATCGCCGCCAGGTCCTCTGACGGCAACGACGGTGAGCGAGCCGTCGTACGACGACTTGCGCGATGCGCTCGGCAGCCCTGACCTGGGCGCCGAGCTGCTCGACCGTGCCCTCACCCACCGCTCCTTCGCTTACGAGAACGGCGGGCTGCCCACCAACGAACGCCTGGAGTTCCTCGGGGACTCCGTGCTCGGCGTCGTGGTGACCGACACGCTCTACCGCGCCCACCCCGACCTGTCCGAGGGGCGCCTGGCCAAGCTGCGGGCGGCCGTCGTGAACGCACGCGCCCTCGCGGAGGTGGCGCGCACCATCGGTCTGGGCGAACACATCAAGCTCGGCCGCGGCGAAGAGGCCACCGGAGGCCGGAACAAGTCCTCGATCCTGTCCGACACGGTCGAGGCCGTGATCGGCGCGGTGTACCTCAGCGGCGGCTTCGAGGCCGCCAGTGGCGTGGTGCACCTGCTGTTCGACCCGCTGATGGAGACCGCCGCCGGGCTCGGCGCCGGCCTGGACTGGAAGACCAGCCTCCAGGAGCTGTCCGCAGAGCACTCCCTCGGTGTGCCGGAGTACGTCATCGAGGACGAGGGGCCGGACCATCGAGAAGACCTTCACCGCGCAGGTGCAGGTAGGCGACAAGCTCTACGGCCACGGCACCGGCCGCTCGAAGAAGGAAGCCGAGCAGCAGGCAGCCGAGACCGCCTACCGCGCCATCGCCGCCGAGCACGGCGAGAACGCCCGAGCCGTGGTCGTGTCCGAGGCCGCGGTCGACGACGCGTCCGAGGACGGCGCGGTGTCTGACGCGCCCGAGGCCGACGCGGTGTCTGACGCGCCCGAGGCCGACGCCTGAGTTGCCCGAGCTCCCCGAAGTAGAGGTCGTCCGGCTCGGCCTGCACAACCACGTCGTCGGCAGGACGATCACCACGGTCGACGTGCTCCATCCCCGCCCCGTCCGCCGGCACGCCGCCGGACCCGACGACTTCGCCGCCCAGCTCGTCGGACGACGGGTGACCGCCGCCCGCCGCCGCGGCAAGTACCTCTGGCTGCCCCTCGACAACGGTGACGCCATCCTTGCCCACCTCGGCATGAGCGGGCAGATGCTCGTGCAGGCCGCGGACGCACCCGCCGAACGCCACCTGCGGGTCCGGATCGGCCTCGACGGCCCCCACGAGCTGCGCTTCGTAGACCAGCGGATGTTCGGCGGTCTCGCCATCTCCGCCGGGGGAGCCGAGCTGCCCCCGGAGATCGCGCACATCGCCCGGGACCCGATGGATCCCGACTTCGACGACGACCTGTTCCTACGCCGACTCCGCAAGCGCACCTCGGGTGTGAAGCGACTGCTGCTCGACCAGACCCTGATCTCCGGGGTCGGCAACATCTATGCCGACGAGGCGCTCTGGCTGGTCAGGCTGCACGGAGAGCGGCCCGGCAACAAGCTGCGCCGTGCCGACGCCGTGACTCTGCTGGCCGGGGTGCGCACGGTGATGGCCGCTGCACTTGCCCAGGGCGGTACGTCGTTCGACGCGCTCTACGTCAACGTCAACGGCGAGAGCGGCTACTTCGACCGGTCGCTCGAGGTCTACGGGCAGGAAGGTCAGCCGTGCTCGCGGTGCGCCACCCCGGTCGTGCGGGTGTCGTTCATGAACCGCTCCTCGTACTTCTGCCCGAGCTGCCAACCGAAGCCACGTCGCCGCTCCTCCTGACCGGCGCTGACGGCCCTGGGTCACGACCCGCTGCGTTCCGCCTGAACCGCCTCGGGCACGGCGCCCGTCCAGTCGATCGGGGTCCACGGCTCGGAGGCGACCCATTCACTTCCGCAGCCGTCGCACGCGAAGAGCCGTTGACCCTCGAGTCGCGCGTCGGTGGCGGCCCAGCTGCACATCGAGCGGCAGGCGGCGACCTCGAGGGGGCGTGACATGCGATGAAATCTACCGACTCGGCCATACCGGCCGGCCCGGTCAGCTGCGGGGGTGCTTGCTGGCTGCTAGCGCGGGATTGACCGAAACGCCCTGGAGTGGGATTCTTGGAGCAGTGCACCCCACCCCTCGCGGCTGATCAAGAGCCGGCCTCGTGGTGCGATCAGACCCTCTCTTCCTCCGGAGGAAATCAATGGCGAAGGCGCTCCTCGGCTACATGAGCAGCAGCGACCCAAGAGCCTTAGCTCAGATCACCGCAGAGAACCAGCGACTTCGGCAGCGCGTGGCCGACCTCGAGGCGCACGTCTTGCGCCTTCAGGCCGAGAACGACTCGCTCGCCGCCGCCGTACACGACTCCCCGCTCCTCACGCTCGACGAGAGCATGCAGCCCGCCTGAGATCACTCGCTCGGTGTGGCGCGTGACTCCTTTGTGGGTACCTCGTTGAACCGGTGACGTCGTCCATCCGGACCGACGAACCTGGTGGAGGACCCGCATGAACCAGACCCGTCTTCGAGCCGTCGTGCGCCTGGTAACGGCCGTCGCCGCGACAGCAGCCCTGAGTCTCACCGCCGCATCGCCGGCGTCGGCCCACAGCGACAAGGAGCGCATCGAGAAGATGCGTTCGGAGTACTCCGCGGGGATGAACATCCCGCTCGTCGCGAGCTCGAACGTGAACCTGGTGGCATCCGACCCGGGATCGGCCGGGATCTCGGGCTGCTTCATGAAGAGCGCCCCGCTGTTCGTGATGTCGAACCTCGAGACGGTGAAGGTCTACGACGTCAGCGACCCGCTGAAGCCCACCTTGACCGGAACGCTCCCGAGCCTCCAGTTCGAGAACGAGGCAATGAACTGCGGCGAGCGGAAGACGCGGTCCGGGACCGAGAGGTTCTCGTTGATCGGCGTCGACACCCACCAGGCCTCCCCGGATGACATCACGCACGTCAACACCCCCGTCAACGGTGGTTACGAGCTGATAGTCGTCGACGTCACGGATCCGGCCGCCCCGCATATCCGGTCGCGGGTGCCGGGGTCGACCAGCACCCACACCGTGACCTGTGTCGTCGACACCGACTGCCGTTTCGTCTACTCGGCCGGCACCGGCGACACGTTCTCGGTCTTCGACCTCACCGACCTCGACCACCCCGTCGAGGTCGACAGCGACCCCGACCGGGCCGGCCTCCAAGCGTTCACCTCACCCACGGCCGGGCACAAGTGGAACTTCGACGACGACGGGTACGGCACACACACCGGATGGGGCGGCTCGGGAATGTTCGACGTCAGCAACCCGCGCTCCCCGAAGCTGGTGACCACCACCGGGGCGGCCGGTAGGGGAGAGGACCCCGCTCACGCCGGCTACAACGACTTCATCCACCACAACTCGTTCCGGCCGAACGCCTCCACGTTCACGCCCGGCGCCGCACCGTCGTTCGCGAACGGCAACGTGCTTCTCGTCACCGAGGAGGACTACGAGCAGACCGACTGCGCCCAGGCCGGCTCGTTCCAGACCTGGTGGGTCAAACGCCTCGACGGCACACCGGACGCGATCGTCCCCCTGGACAAGGTCGAGCTCGCCGACCTCGGCAGCTTCCCCGTGCCGCAGTACGCCTTCTGCTCCGCGCACTGGTTCGACTACCACCCCTCCGGCATCGTCGCGGCCGGCTTCTACGGGGGAGGCACGCAGCTGATCGACGTGCGCGACCCGAGCCACCTGAAGTCCTACGGGCACGCCAGCTGGGGCGCCTCGGAGGTGTGGGACTCCTACTGGCTGCCCGTATACAACAAGAACGGCGTGGCCACGGGCAGGAAGACGAACCTGGTGTACTCCGTGGACCTGGTGCGTGGCCTGGACGTGTACGCCGTCGACATGCCGGGCGGGGCGACCCTGGCGGGCACGGTCTCGCTGGCCTCCGTCAGCCCGTTCCGGCTCTCCTGGCCCGAAGACGCCGTGCCGTTGGCGCTGGTCGTGTCCGCACTCGTCGGATCGGCCGCGCTGCGACGCCGATCGGCCCGACGCGACGGGTGATCCGGGTGCGGCTGCTGCCGATGAGCGCTACGCGCTACCCGTCCTGGGTCACGGAGTCCATCACCGGGTTCGCCGAGCAGCAGGTCGCGTCCGGCTCGATGCCGGCCAGGGAGGCCCGGGACTACGCCGAGCGCGAGTTCGACAAGCTGCTCCCGGAGGGGTTGCTGACTCGCGGGCACCACGTCTGGTCCGCGTACGACGGAGACGTCGAGGTGGGCTACCTGTGGCTCAGGGTCAGGCAGCAGTCGGACGGGGTCGAGGGATACGTCTTCGACGTCGCGGTGAGCCCGAGCCTTCAGGGCCGTGGCTACGGTCGCGCCCTCATGCTCGCCGGTGAGGATGCCGCCCGCGACCTGGGCGCCGACACGATGAAGCTGACCGTGTTCGGCCACAACCTCCCGGCACAACGGCTCTACGACAACCTGGGCTACGAGACGTCCTCGACGATGATGAGCCGACGGCTGGAGAGCACTGAGCCGTTGACCTTCTCCGGGGGACCCGCGGTGAGCCTCAGACCGATGAGCGAACGGCAGTTCGGCCGCTACCGTGCCCAGGCCGAGGAGAGCTACGCCGAGAGCATCGCGGCATCGGGGACGCTGCCGCTCGAGGAGGCTCGGGCCAAGTCCGCTGCAGACTTCGCGCGTCTGCTTCCCGCCGGCCTCGACACGCCCGAGCAGCTCTTCTGGACCGGGTACGACGCAGACACCGAGGTCGGCATGGTCTGGCTCAACATCGCAGCCAAATCCGACGGGCTTCACGCGTTCGGCTACGACTTCATCGTCCGGGAGGGCCTGCGGCGCAAGGGCTACGGCCGCGCGATCGTCGTCGCCGCCGAGCACCTGTGTCGGGACCGTGGTGTCGTGGCCATCGGCCTCAACGTGTTCGGGCACAACCATGGCGCACGTTCCCTGTACGAGCAGATGGGCTTCGAGGTGACAGCCACCTTGCTGCGCAAGTCGCTGATACCAACTTTGGGGGTAGGGCCGGGGTAGGCTGCTGCCTGCTGTTCTTCCCCACGGCAACGAGTTGACATGATCTGTCGTCCGACCAGACAGAAAACCGGCCCCGGAAATGGCCTCTGAGGGGAGCCTCCGAAGTGTATTTGAAGAGCCTGACGCTCCGCGGGTTCAAGTCGTTCGCGTCCGCGACAACCCTGCAGCTCGAGCCGGGAATCACCTGCATCGTCGGGCCCAACGGTTCCGGCAAGTCCAACGTCGTCGACGCGCTCGCCTGGGTGATGGGTGAGCAGGGCGCCAAGTCGCTGCGCGGCGGCAAGATGGAGGACGTCATCTTCGCCGGCACCTCCGGCCGTCCGCCACTGGGCCGCGCCGAGGTCGCGCTGACCATCGACAACGCCGACGGCGCGCTGCCGATCGAGTACGCCGAGGTCACGATCAGCCGCACGATGTTCCGCAACGGCGGCTCCGAGTACGCCATAAACGGGTCGCCCTGCCGGTTGTTGGACGTCCAGGAGCTGCTGTCCGACTCCGGCATCGGCCGGGAGATGCACGTGATCGTCGGGCAGGGCCAGCTCGACTCGATCCTGCATGCCACCCCCGAGGACCGACGCGGATTCATCGAGGAGGCCGCCGGCGTCCTCAAGCACCGCAAGCGCAAGGAGAAGGCTCTCCGGAAGCTCGACTCGACCGACGGCAACCTGACCCGGTTGAACGACCTGCTGAGCGAGATCCGCCGTCAGCTCAAGCCTCTCGGACGCCAGGCCGAGGTCGCCCGCAAGGCCGCCAGCGTCCAGGCCGATGTTCGCGATGCCCGCGCCCGACTCCTCGCCGACGATCTGGTCAACGCCCGCACCGCCCTCGAGCAGGAGCTCGCCGACGAGAGCGTCCTGGTCGAACGGCGCACCGAGGTCGAGGCCGCGATCGAGAAGGCCCGGCAGACCGAGGGCGTGCTCGAGGCCGCCCTGCGGGAGGACCTGCCGGCGCTGGCCAAGGCACAGGAGAACTGGTTCGCGCTGTCCGGGCTCCGCGAGCGGCTCAAGGGCACAGCGAGCCTGGCCGCCGAGCGGGTGCGGAACGCCCACGAAAGCACCGCCGAGCCGTCCGCGGGTTCCGGTCGCGACCCTGAGCAGCTGGTCGCCGAGGCCGAGCGGGTCCGCGCCCAGGAAGCCGAGATCAACACTGAGGTCGACCGCAACCGCACCGCGCTCGACGACGCACTCGCCAGGCGCCAGGAGGCGGAGGCCGCCCACATCGAGGAGGACCGGCGGGTCGCCGGCCTGGAGCGGGCGGCAGCCGACCGTCGAGAGGGCCTGGCCCGGCTGCATGGCCAGGTCAACGCGCTCAAGAGCCGGGCCGCGGCCGCCGAGGACGAGCTGGGCCGGCTCACGTCCGCCCGCGAGGAGGCCGTCGACCGCGCCGAGCGCGCACAGCGGGACTTCACGTCGTTGGAGACGAAGGTCGCCGGGCTCGACGCGGGTGAGGAGGGGCTCGACGCCGAGCACGAGGGGGCAGCCTCCGCGCTCGCCGACATCGAGGACCGGCTGGCCAAGACCCGGGACGAGGTCCAGCTCGCCGAACGTGAGCGCAGCTCGCTCACCGCGCGGAAGGAGGCGCTCCAGCTCGGCCTGAACCGCAAGGACGGCGCCGGCGCGCTGCTGGCAGCGAACGAGTCCATCTCCGGCCTGCTGGGTTCGGTGGCCGCGCTGCTGTCGGTCCGCTCCGGCTACGAGGCCGCGATTGCCGGTGCCCTCGGCAGCGCCGCCGACGCGGTCGCCGTGGACCACGTCGATGCTGCCATCGGGGCCATCTCACACCTGAAGTCCGACGACCTCGGCCGGGCCGGGATCCTGCTCGGCGGCGCCGATATCGACGACGCGTCGTGGCCGGACCTGCCGGGTGTCGCCGTCTACGCGATGGACGTCGTGGACTGCCCCGATGCGCTACGCCCCGCCCTGAGCCGACTGCTGTTCAAGGTCGCCGTCGTCGACGACCTCCCGGCCGCCAAGAACCTGGTGCGTGAGGTTCCCGACGTCACCGCGGTGACCCGCGAGGGTGACCTGCTCGGCGCACACTTCGCCTCCGGCGGCTCGTCCTCCCAGCCCAGCCTGATCGAGGTCCAGGCGGCGGTCGACGAGGCCACCCAGATGCTGAGCGACGCCACGCACACCTGCGAGCGGCTCGTCTTCGACCTGTCCCGGCTCGAGGAGGAGCGCGAGCACGCACAGCACCGCGTGGACGTCGCGCTGGCCAAGCTCCACGAGTCGGACGCCACCCTTGCCGCGGTCGCGGAGGAGCTCGGTCAGTACGGATCGCTGGCGCGATCCGCCAAGGGCGAGGCGGACCGTCTGGCCCAGGCGATCGAGGCTGCGGAGGCTGCTCGTGACAAGGATGTAGCCGGCCTGGCAGATCTCGAGAACCGACTCGTCGCAGCGGAAGAGTCGCCCGAGGAGGAGCCGGACACCAGCGAGCGGGAACGCCTCTCCGATGCCGCCCGGACCGCACGCCAGAAGGAGATGGACTCCCGGCTGGCACTTCGGACCGCGGAAGAGCGTGCCCGTGCCCTGGCCGGTCGCGCCGACTCGCTGCTGAAGGCCGCACAGGCCGAGCGCGACGCCCGCGCCAAGGCCGCCGCACGACGTGAGCGGCTGATCCGCGAGGGTGAGGTCGCCGGGGCCGTGGGGCGTGGGGTCGCCGTCGTACTCCAGCGTCTCGAGGTCTCGATCGCGGCCGCGGCGGAGGAGCGAACGACTGTCGAGCAGGCGCGCCGTGGCCGTGAGGAAGAGCTGATGGCGATCCGCACCCGGCTGCGAGACCTGGCCAAGGAGCACGACGAGCTCGTCAACACGGTGCACCGCGACGAGATGGCGCGCACCCAGCAGCGGATGCGCATCGAACAGCTCGAGGAACGCGCCATCGAGGAGCTCGGCCTCGACGTCGAAGCTCTGGTCGCCGACTACGGCCCGCAGAACCTGGTGCCGGCCTCGCTGCCTGCAGCCGGCGAGGAGCGTGACGTCGAACCGGACCCGGTTCCGTTCGTCCGTGAGGAGCAGCAGAAGCGGCTACGTTCCGCGGAACGTGCGCTGTCGATGCTCGGCAAGGTCAACCCGCTCGCACTCGAGGAGTTCTCGGCGCTCGAGGAGCGACACAAGTTCCTCACCGAGCAGCTCGAAGACCTCAAGAAGACCCGTCGCGACCTGATGGACATCGTCCGCGAGGTCGACGACCGGGTGGAGCAGGTGTTCACCGAGGCCTGGACCGACGTGCGCGACGCGTTCGACCATGTGTTCAAGCGGCTGTTCCCGGGCGGGGAGGGCAAGCTGGTGCTGACCGACCCGTCCGACATGCTCAACACCGGCATCGAGGTGGAGGCCCGACCGGCCGGCAAGAAGGTCAAGCGGCTCTCGTTGCTGTCGGGCGGTGAACGGTCCCTGGTGGCCGTGGCGTTCCTGGTCTCGCTGTTCAAGGCGCGGCCGTCGCCGTTCTACATCCTCGACGAGGTCGAGGCGGCGCTCGACGACACCAACCTGGGCCGGCTCCTGGAGATCTACGAGGAGCTGCGGGAGAACAGCCAGCTGCTGGTGATCACCCACCAGAAGCGGACCATGGAGGTCGGCGACGCGTTGTACGGCGTGACCATGCGCGGCGACGGCGTCTCGGCCGTGATCAGTCAGCGGCTACGTGAAGCAGAGCCGGCCTGAGTCCGTCGTACCCGATGAGCAGACCTGAACGGCCGACCCGCGCCGACTACGTGGTGTGGCGCCGCGCCACGACGCGTTGGCACGACGACGACGCGTACGGCCACATGAACAATGCGACGTACTACGAGCTGTTCGACACCGCGGTCAACGCGCACCTGTTCGAGGCGACGGGCGTCAACGTCCGGAAGCTGCCCGCGATCGGAGTGGTCGCGGAGACGTCGTGTCGGTACTTCCGTGAGATCGGGTTTCCCGAGCCGGTCGACATGGGCATGGTCGTGGACCGGGTCGGCACTTCGTCGGTGATCTACCGGATCGGCCTGTTCCAGGGCGACGCGGACGAGGCGGCCGCTGAGGGACGGTTCGTGCACGTGTACGTCGACAACTCCGACGGCGCAGGCAACAGGCCGGTGCGCCCGCTCCCGGACGAGATCCGGGCCGTGGCGGAACGACTGCGCAAGCCCCCCGAGTAGACCGGCCCGGGCCACCATCTCCGCGGGCGCCTGTTTGAGCTGCCTGGTTCTGGGGACATGACCCTCGTCACTTCGGTGACCATGTCACGTCCAGCGGAACGGGAGCGTCTCGTGATCGTGCAACCATGGACGCCGTACGCAGCTGTCTCGGGAAGTGGTGCTCAGTGATTCCGATCGTCCTTGCAATGCTCGTGATCATGGTGCTGGCTGGTGTGGTGGTCCTCTACGTGGCCTTCCCGCACCGCGGCGAGGAGATGCCGCACACCCCGTGGGTCGGCGACGCGATGAAAAAGGGCGTGAGCAAGCTGCCGACCCTCGACAACCAGCGTGAGCGTCAGGACTTCTGAGTCAGCGCCTGACCCCCGACTCGGCCGCCGCCCCCGTGGCCGGTCGACCGGTTGAACAGGTCTGGTTGGATGGTGCCCGTGGGTGACTATCTCTATCTGATCATTGCTGTAGCCGTAATCTTCCTCGCCGCTGTCGTCGGCCTGGTCACGACGAGGACGCGTGGGGTCAACAAGAAGGTCGACCGCGGTGCCGACACGGACGTCATCGCACCACCCGAGCCCGAGCCGCGCGTCGGCGAGGATGCGGAGACGCCTCGGGACGCGCCGAAGCGCACCATCGAGGACACCGACCTCCCCGACGCTACGACCACACCCACCCTCGAACGGCCGGAGTCCGCGGCCGGTCGGCTGGTCCGTCTCCGTGAGCGGCTTTCGCGCTCACAGGGTGGTCTGGGCCGCGGCCTGCTCGCGTTGCTCTCCCGGGATCGCCTCGACGAGGACACCTGGGAGGACATCGAGGACACCCTGCTCACCGCGGACATCGGCGTCGTGCCGACCCAGGAGCTGGTGGAGAGGCTGCGTAGCCGGCTCAGGGTCGAGGGTACGGCGGCCGCTCCTGTGCGCGACGTGCTCCGAGAGGAGCTGCTCAACCTGGTGGACCCGACCATGGACCGCACCCTGAAGGTCGACCGCAAGAACGGTGTTCCGGGTATCGCCCTGGTCGTCGGGGTCAACGGCACCGGCAAGACCACCACCGTGGGCAAGCTCGCCCGTGTGCTCGTCGCCGAGGACAAGCAGGTCGTCCTCGGTGCCGCGGACACGTTCCGCGCCGCTGCCGCGGAACAGCTGACCACCTGGGGTGAGCGCGTCGGGGTGCCCGCCGTACGCGGCCCCGAGGGAAGCGACCCCGCCAGCGTCGCGTTCGAGGCCGTCAAGGCCGGCATCGAGCAGGAGGCTGACGTGGTGATCGTCGACACCGCCGGACGGCTGCAGAACAAGGCCGGCCTGATGGACGAGCTCGGCAAGGTCAAGCGGGTCGTCGAGAAGCAGGCCCCGGTGACCGAGGTGCTGCTCGTGCTCGACGCCACCACCGGTCAGAACGGAATGATCCAGGCCCGCGTGTTCAGCGAGGTCGTGGACGTGACCGGCATCGTGCTCACCAAGCTCGACGGCTCCGCCAAGGGCGGCATAGTCGTGGCGGTCCAGCGCGAGCTCGGCGTACCGGTGAAGCTGGTCGGGATCGGCGAGGGCGCCGACGACCTGGCCCCGTTCGACCCCGAGGCATTCGTCGACGCGCTGCTCGGCGACGGCTGAGCGAACCAGGCGGGTCTCAACCGCGAACCAGGCGGGTCTCAACGGCGAACGAGGCGGATCTGAACCGCGAACGAGGCGGATCTCAACGGTCAAGCGAGGATGCCGCGCAGGGTGAACTCGACCAGCACCTCCAGGGCATCGCTCTGCGGCAGCGGGCGGTGGACGATCGCGCGGGCCCCGATCAGCCCGCCCAGCCACTGCACCACGACCGGGATGTCGATGTCGGCCCGGACCTCGCCGCGGGCGATCGCGCGCTCGTACATCAGCGCCGCCGTCTCCTCCGCGCGCTCGGTCGACGCCCGGTAGAGGGCGGCGATGCGCGGGTCCCGGATGGACTCGGCCATGGACATCCGGAAGTAGGCCTCGCCCTCGGGGGAGTTCACGAAGTTGAGCACGTTCCGGAAGTTCTCGGTCAGGTCACCGCGGATCGACCCGGTGTCGGGGTCGGGCAGCTCCACCGAGTAGATCTCCTTCATCGCGGCGACGGCCAGGTCCTCCTTCGACGGCCAGCGCCGGTAGACCGTCGCCTTGCCGACCCCGGCCTTGGCCGCCACGTGGTCGACGGTCATCTTGTCGAAGCCACGATGCAGCATCAGCTCCGCGGCGGCCGACTTGATCCGTTGGTCCGTCTCCGGGTTGCGGGGACGTCCGCGCCCCCGTCGTACGGGAGTGTCCTCGGATGGCGTGGTGCCGGAATTCGTCATGACAGTAACGATACGCAGAGTTCCGATACCTATGCACGCAGTGCGTACGGAAAATCGTTCACGAACTCGTAACACTGCGCGGCAACTCGTCACCGGAGCGCAACACAGCGTGCCGCAGCGCGAAATCTGTGCGCCGCAGGGTTAGCCCAGCGGATGGGTCGGGCCCGACAGCGCGGTCGAGTGCGACGCCACCCTTCTGATACCGATTCTGGAGGTTTCATGGACACCGGCCACGCAGCCTGGGTTCTCACTTCCGCGTCCCTGGTCTTGTTGATGACGCCGGGTCTGGCGTTCTTCTACGGCGGGATGACGCGATCCAAGTCCGTCCTGAACATGATGATGATGTCGTTCGGCGCGATCGGCATCGTCACCGTGGTCTACATCCTTTGGGGATGGTCGATGTCGTACGGCACCGACGCGTTCGGTGACGGCACGGCCGGTTTGTTCGGCAACCCGTTCGAGCTGTTCGGGCTGAACGGCATCGACCCGGGCGCCTACATCAGCGTCGCCTTCCAGGTGACGTTCGCGATCATCACCGCGGCGCTGATCAGTGGCGCCATCGCCGACCGGGCGAAGTTCTCGACCTGGATGGTGTTCGTGCCGATCTGGGTGACGCTCTCCTACTTCCCGCTGGCGCACATGGTCTGGGGCGGTGGGTTCCTCAGCGGCAACCCCGGCGCCCTGGCGACGAAGATCTTCGACGGCGTCATCCCGGTCGACTACGCCGGCGGAACCGTCGTACACATCAACGCCGGTATGGCCGGACTGGTCCTCGCCCTGGTCCTCGGTGTCCGCCGAGGGTTCGGCAAGGAGTCGATGCGACCGCACAACCTGCCGTTCACGATGCTCGGCGCGGGGCTCCTGTGGTTCGGCTGGTACGGCTTCAACGTCGGCTCGTTCGTGCCGGCAACCACCCCCGGCGTTGCCGGCGAGTCGGGCGACCTCTTCGACAACTCGGTCCAGTTCGCGACGAACTTCGTCGGCGAGACCGGACTCGTCTGGGTCAACACGACTGCCGCCACCGCGGCCGCGATGCTGGGCTGGATGCTCGTCGAGAAGATCCGGGACGGCAAGGGGACCAGCCTCGGTGCGGCCTCCGGTGTGGTCGCCGGTCTGGTGGCGATCACGCCCGCCTGTGGCTCGCTCAGCCCCATCGGCTCACTGATCCTGGGCGTCGTGGCCGGTGCCGTCTGCGCGCTCGCGGTCGGCCTCAAGTACCGGTTCGGGTACGACGACTCGCTCGACGTGGTCGGTGTGCACCTGGTCGGCGGCCTCATCGGCACCGTCGGTATCGGGTTCCTGGCCACGTCCGGCGGGCTGTTCTACGGAGACGGGCTGGAGCAGCTGGTCATCCAGGTCGTCATCGCGCTGTTCGCCATGCTGTGGTCCGGCGTGTTCACCCTGGCGATCGCGCTCGCGCTGAAGTACACCATGGGGTGGAGGATCCCCGAGGAAGACGAGGTCGAGGGCATCGACTTCGCGGAGCATGGTGAGACCGCGTACGACTTCGCCGGCACTTCGTCCGGCAAGCGCGGCCTGCCGAGCGCCACTACGGTCACGACCAAGCCCGCACCCGTCGAGGAAGGAGCATCCGCATGAAGCTCGTCACCGCGGTGATCAAGCCGCACAAGTGGGAAGAGGTCCGGGAGGCGCTCGAGACGTTCGGGGTGGCCGGGATGACCGTCAGCGAGGTCAGCGGCTACGGCCGTCAGAAGGGCCACACCGAGGTCTACCGCGGCGCGGAGTACGACGTCGCGCTGGTCCCGAAGATCCGGATCGAGATCGTCGTCGACGACCGGGACGCCGACGACGTCATGGGGATCATCGTCAAGAGCGCGCAGACCGGCCGGATCGGTGACGGCAAGGTCTGGGTCGTGCCGGTCGACGGCGTGGTCCGGGTCCGCACCGGGGACCGCGACGAGGCAGCGCTCTGACCAGCCGGTGACCGCCAGTCAGCGACAACGACGCGCGGACGCCGCCGATGCCCTGTGCTCGGCGGCGTTCGCGCACGCCGTGCCCGATCCCGACACCAGGGGCATCGCGCTGGTCGCGGTCGGCGGGTACGGACGCCGGGAGCTCGCGCCGCACAGCGACCTGGACGTGGTGCTCGTCCACGAGGACGACGTGGACGTCTCCGAGGCCGCCGGACGGGTCTGGTACCCGCTCTGGGACGCCGGTGCCGACATCGACCACTCGGTGCGGGCGCTGTCCGAGGTGACCGCGGCGGCCAAGCAGGACGTCCGGGTGGCGCTCGGGCTGCTCGACGCCCGGCACCTGTCCGGCGACCCGTCACTGACCCTTCGGCTGCGTACCGGTCTGCTCGCCGGGTGGCGCCGTGACGCGCGGGACCGGCTCCCGGCACTGCGCGACCTGGTGTCACAGCGTGCGGACCGGGTCGGCGAGCTCGCGCACGCATCGGTCCCGGACCTCAAGGAGTCGACCGGGGGGCTGCGCGACGCCACCGTGCTCACCGCGCTCGTCGCCACCTGGCTGGTCGACGTCCCGCACACGGACCTCGAGCGGTCTCGTCGGCAGCTCCTCGACGTGCGCGACACCCTGCACGAGGTGGCCGGCCGTTCCACGGACCGGGTGGCGCCCGAGCTCTGGGACGATCTCGCGGCCGGGCTCGGCCTTCCGGACGGCCCCGCCGCGCAGCGGCACGTGCGCGAGGTCGGCCGTCGGATCACGCACATCTCACGGCTCACCTGGCGGCGGGTCGACTCCGTCCTCGCCCGGCCCACCGCACCAGGCGCGCTCCGGACCCCCGCGCTGGACCACATCGCGCCGGGGCTCGCGGTCTCCTCCGGCGAGGTGGTCCTGGACCGTCGCGCCCACCCGGCCGGAGACCCGCTGCTGCTGCTCCGGGCGGCAGCCGAGGCCGCCGAACGGGACCTGATCCTGGCCCCGGCGACGGCAGCCCGGCTCTCCCGGGAGTGCCCGGACGTACCCGACCCCTGGGACGGGGACGCGCGCAACCTGCTGGTACGGCTGCTTGCCGCAGGCCCGGGGCTGCTCGCGGTCTGGGAGACCCTCGACGAGACCGGTGCGTTGAGCCGGCTGCTGCCGGAGTGGGAACGGGTCCGGCTGCTCCCGCACGCCTCCTCGGTGCACCGGTTCACCGTCGACCGACACCTGGTCGAGACCTGCATCGAGGCCTCCCGGCTGATCAGGCGGGTCGCCCGCCCGGACGTCCTGATGGTGGCCGCGCTCCTGCACGACATCGGCAAGGGCGGCGTCCAGGACCACAGCGTCGCCGGGGAGCCGGTCGCGGCCACGGTCGCGCGACGGCTCGGGTTCACTGACCGTGAGCAAGCACTGGTCTCCGGGCTGGTGCGCCGGCACCTGCTCCTTGCCGAGATGGCCACCACCCGGGACCTCGAGGACCCGGCGACCGTCGAGCAGGTCGCCGCGCTCGTGGACGACCCGGAGATGCTCGACCTGCTCACAGTGCTCACCGAGGCGGACGCCCGGGCCACCGCCCCGAAGGCGTGGAGCAGCTGGCGGGCCGGTCTCGTGGGGCAGCTCGTGCAACGGGTGCGCGCTCACATGTCCGGGCGCGGCGCCCACCGGGAGGACATTGGCCCGAACCCCTCGCTGGACGAGACCGAGATCCCGTCACGGGTGCGTGCGGACAGCACGCTGGTCGACGTACGCCTGGAGCCGTGGGCCGGCGGTGGCCGGGTCACGGTCACAGCCGGGGACCGGGTCGGTCTGCTCGCTGCAGTCGCCTCCGCGCTCGCCGTACAACGGGTCTCGGTCCGGTCGGCGCGAGCGTGGGCGCAGGGGGAGTACGCAGTGTCGGTCTGGGACGTCGACGACATGCACCTGGACGCGGCGGTGCTCCGGCAGCGGCTCGAGGGCGTGCTGGCCGGGCGGCTGAACCAGGCAGCGGCCGTGCCCGCACGGGGAGCGAGGCCGCTGGAGCCTTCGGTGGCCGTGCGGCACGAGGCCTCGCGGGAGGCGACCGTGCTGGAGGTTCGTATGGACGACCGGACCGGGGTGGTGCACCTGATCTGCGCCGCGCTGGCGGCGCTGGACCTGTCGGTCCGGTCCGCGCACGTCACCACGGTGGGTCCGCAGGCGGTGGACGTGTTCTACGTGCAGGAGACCGGCGCGGGCGCGCTGAGTGACGAGCGGGCGGCCGCGGCGGCGCACGCTGTACGACGGGCGCTGGGGGACCCGGTTACCCTTGACGCCTGAACGCCTCGCGGGCCGACCTGCCGTGAGGGCTGACGAAGCGCCATTGATACGAGGACTGACCACCATTGTTTGCGACTCTTTCTGACCGCCTTGCCGACACCTTCAAGAACCTTCGCGGCAAGGGCCGGCTGTCGGAAGCCGACATCGACGCGACCGCCCGGGAGATCCGGATCGCGCTGCTCGAGGCCGACGTCGCGCTGCCCGTCGTCAAGCAGTTCGTCGGCGCCGTCAAGGAGCGGGCCCGCGGCGAGGAGGTCAGCGGGGCGCTGAACCCCGCCCAGCAGATCATCAAGATCGTCAACGACGAGCTCGTCACGATCCTCGGCGGCGAGACCCGCCGGCTGCGGTTCGCCAAGAACCCGCCGACCGTGATCATGCTCGCCGGCCTGCAGGGTGCCGGTAAGACCACGCTCGCCGCGAAGCTAGCCCTGTGGCTCAAGGAGCAGGGCAACAGCCCGCTGCTCGTCGCCGCCGACCTCCAACGCCCGAACGCGGTCAACCAGCTGCAGGTCAACGGTGACCGCGCCGGCGTGAAGGTGTTCGCGCCCGAACCGGGCAACGGCGTGGGTGACCCGGTCGCGGTCGCCCGCGGTGGTGTCGAGGAGGCCAGACGGACCCTGCACGACGTGGTGATCGTGGACACCGCCGGACGGCTCGGTGTCGACGAGGAGATGATGCGGCAGGCCGCGAACATCCGCGACGCGGTGCAGCCGGACGAGGTCCTGTTCGTCGTCGACGCGATGATCGGCCAGGACGCGGTGAACACCGCACAGGCCTTCCTCGACGGGGTCGGGTACGACGGCGTCGTACTCACCAAGCTCGACGGCGACGCCCGTGGTGGTGCCGCGCTGTCGATCGCCTCGATCACCGGCAAGCCAGTGATGTTCGCCTCCGCGGGCGAGAAGCTCACCGACTTCGACCTGTTCCACCCGGACCGGATGGCCTCGCGCATCCTCGACATGGGCGACATGCTCACGCTGATCGAGCAGGCCGAGAAGTCCTTCGACCAGGACCAGGCCGCCAAGGCTGCAGCCAAGCTCACCGGCAAGGGCGGCGACTTCACCCTCGACGACTTCCTCGAGCAGATGCAGGCCATCCGCAAGATGGGCTCGCTGTCGAAGATCATGGGGATGCTGCCTGGCATGGGCCAGTTCCGGGACCAGCTCGAGAACTTCGACGAGCGCGAGATCGACCGGATCCAGGCCATCATCCAGTCGATGACACCGGCCGAGCGGGGCAACCCGAAGCTGATCGACGGCTCGCGACGCGTCCGCATCTCGAAGGGCTCCGGCACCCAGGTCTCCGACGTGAACACGCTCGTGGACCGGTTCTTCGAGGCCCGCAAGATGATGATGTCGATGGCCAAGGGCGGTGGCATGCCCGGGATGCCAGGGATGCCAGGGATGCCCGGCATGGGGGCGGGCAAGCGGTCGAAGGCGAAGCAGGCACCGAAGAAGGGCAAGGCCAAGCGCGGATCCGGCAACCCGGCCAAGCGTGCCCAGGAGGAGAAGGCAGCCGCTCAGAAGGGTTCCGGAAACGGGGCCAACCCCTTCGGCGCCCCGGCCGCGGCCGAGCAGATGGACCCCGAGGACTTCCAGCTCCCCAAGGAGTTCTCGAAGTACCTGCCGAAGCAGTAGCCCCAACTGCAGGGGACCTAGGTCCAGCTGGTTCGGGCCGTTCGGCAGGCGCGCACGGGCGCAGTCCGCGGCAGCCTCGAGGGTGTCTTGTTCCGCGCACCCACCAGGGGGACCCGTGTCCGCTCTCCGTCGTCGACCCGCTGCGTCCCTGGCGCTGCCGATCCTGCTCCTCGCCGCGGCCTGCGGCAACGCGGAGGGCTCCACGAACCCCACGACACCGCAAGGATCCGTGTGGGTGGCCAACGAGGGCGACGACTCGATCACGATCCTCGACCCAGGACCGGTGAGGTCCTCGCCACCCTGGTCGGCATCTCCACCCCGCACAACATCCAGGCGACCTCGAACGGGCAGGCCGTGCTCGCGACGTCGGGCGCGGGAGCAGTGGTGCGGATCGACGCCGACGACCTGACCGTGGCCGGCTTCGCGCGGACCGGCAAGCATCCGGCGCATGTGGTGGACGACCTGCACGGGAACGTGTACGTGAGCACCTCCGTGGACCGCCGCGTCACCAGGTACACCGCGGACCTGCACCTGGACACGACCGTCGAGCTGGTGGGGGCGCCGCACGGGGTCAGGCTCGACGTGACGGGTCGCACAGCCGCGGTCGCCAACAGCGCGGGTGGGAGCCTGGACGTCGTCGACACCACCACCGCCACGGTGACCAGGAGGGTTCGGGTGGGCTCGTCGCCGGTGCAGGTGGCGATCACCCCGGACGCATCCCGCGCCTTCGTCTCCGTGGCCGGACCCCGCGAGGTGGTCAGCGTCGACCTCGGCACCGGCACGGTCACCGGACGGCTCACGATGCCGGCCGCGCCTGCCCAGATCCTGCTCGTCGACGACCGGCTGTTCGTGGCCAACCAGGGCTCCGTCGAGGAACCCGGTGACAGCGTCTCGATCATCGACATCGACGACTTCAGCGTGGTCGGCGAGGTGCCCACCGGCTCCGGACCCCATGGCCTGACCAGCGACGAGCTGGGCAGCAAGGTGTGGGTCACCAACTCCTACGACGACACGGTCACCGCGATCGACGTACGGTCACGTCGGGCCCTGTACACGGTCGACGTCGGAGCGAACCCGAACGGGATCTCGCTCTCACCCACCTCGGCACGCCACGCCGACCGCGGGCCGATGCCGTTGCAGCTGCCGCACGCGATCGCGCACCCCGAGGTCGAGACCCACAGCCACAGCCACTGAGCGGATCCGCGGTAGCGTGCGGAGGCATGAGCGCACTGAAGTTCTGCGGCGTCGTGCTTCCCGAGGGGGAGAGCAGGGACCTGTACGTCGTCGACGGCAAGGTCACCTACGAACCAGTCGCCTCCGCCGACCTGGTCGCCGAGGGGTGGATCGTCCCAGGTCTCGTGGACGCGCACTGCCATGTGGGGCTCGACGAGAACGGCGCGGTTCCCGTGGAGACGCAGGAGCGGCAGGCGCTCACCGACCGTGACGCCGGCGCGCTGCTGCTGCGTGACTGCGGGTCGGCCGCTGACACCTCCTGGATCCACGACCGCGAGGACCTGCCGCGCCTGATCCGGGCCGGCCGGCACCTGGCGCGGACCCGGCGCTACATCCGCAACTACGCCCATGAGATCGAGCCGGAGGACCTGGCCACCTACGTCGCCAAGGAGGCCGAGCGGGGGGACGGCTGGGTGAAGCTGGTCGGTGACTGGATCGAGCGGGACGCCGGCGACCTGACTCCGTCGTGGACCAGGGAGTCCCTCGACGAGGCGATGAAGGCCGCGCACGACCGGGGCGCACGGGTCACCGCCCACGTGTTCGGCGAGCACGCGCTCCCGGACCTGATCGGCTCAGGCATCGACTGCATCGAGCACGGCACCGGCCTGTCCACCGACCTGATCGACACCATGGTCGCCAACGAGGTCGCGCTGGTACCGACCGCCAAGCAGCTGAACAACTTCCCGAGCTACGCCGCTGTAGGCGGTGCGAAGTTCCCGAAGTACGCCGAGCACATGATGGCCCTGTTCGAGCGGCGCCGGGAGACGATCCGCGCGGCGTACGACGCAGGCGTGGCGATCTACGCCGGGACCGACGCCGGAGGGGTGCTGCCGCACGGACTGATCGGTGACGAGGTCATCGAGCTCGCGTCCTACGGGTTGACCCCGCAGGACGCACTCGGTGCCGCCTCGTGGCGTGCCCGCGAGTGGCTCGGCCTCGACGGGACGCTCGCCGAGGGCACGCCCGCGGACTTCGTGGTCTTCGACACCAACCCACTCGAGGACCTCGGCGTCCTCAAGGACCCGAAACGCATCGTGCTACGCGGCCGGGTGGTCTGAGCAGCGCGATGTAGCAGAATGGCGAGAACCCAGCTGTGCGTGGGGGAGGCGGAGTGTGCCAGAGACGGTGATCACCGTGCGAGGCCTACGGATGCGGTACGGCGACCGCGACGTGCTGGCGGGAGTCGACTTCGACATACGCCGCGGCGAGGTGGTGTGCCTCCTCGGGCCGAACGGGGCGGGGAAGACCACGACGATCGAGATCCTGGAAGGGTTCCGGTTGCGCAGCGCCGGCGAGATGTCGGTGCTCGACGCGGACCCGGCCACCGCCGGTGAGGACTGGCGGGCCCGCACCGGAGTGGTCCTCCAGTCCTGGCGCGACCATCCGCGGTGGACGCCGCGGCGGCTGCTCACCCAGCTCGGCGGCTACTACGCCCCGTACTCGACACCGGAACGACCCAGACCCTTCGACGTCGACGCACTCATCGAGACTGTCGGGCTCGCTGACCTCGCGGACAACAAGATCGCCACCCTCTCCGGCGGTCAGCGCCGGCGGCTCGACGTGGCCGTGGGGATCGTGGGTCGGCCCGACCTGTTGTTCCTCGACGAACCGACCGCCGGGTTCGACCCGCATGCGCGTCGTGAGTTCCATACCCTGGTCGACAGGCTCTCCGCGCTCGAGAACACCACGATCCTGCTGACCACGCACGACCTCGGGGAGGCCGAGAAGGTTGCCGACCGGATCCTGGTCCTCGCGGGAGGGCGGATCGTCGCGGACGGTACCGCGGACCAGCTGGCCAGGCAGGTGGCCGGCGAGACCGAGGTGCGGTGGACCGTCGACGGGGAGCAGTACACGGAGACATCGCCGGACGCGACCGCACTCGTCCGCGGTCTGTTCGCGGAGTACGGCGATCGCCTGGGAGACCTCGAGGTCCGGCGGGCCAGCCTGGAGGACACCTACCTGGCGTTGGTGCAGCAGCACGAGTCCGGCGACTCCGACCTCGCGGTGCGCCTGTTCGAAGGGGTCACGAAATGAACCCTCGGGTGCACGCCATCCGGCTCGGGCTTCGCAGAGGCGTGACCGAGTTCAGGCAGAGCGTGCGGAGTCCCCAGGACCAGGGGTACTACCTCTTCACCGCGGCTTGTGTCCTCGGCTACCTCCTGCTCCGGCGCAACACGAAGGTCGAGGGCACCGACCTCCTGCTGCCGTCGGTGGCACTTCCGAGCATCCTCGCCGCCCTGGTCGCGTTCGGCGTGGTGATCGGGCCGGCGTACGCCCTCGCCATGGAGCGGGAGGACGGGACCTTGCTGCGGCACAAGGCGGTGCCGCACGGGCTGGTGGGCTACTTCACCGGGCAGCTGCTGTTCAACAGCCTCTCCTTGGTCCCGCAGATGCTGGTGATCCTGGTGCCGAGCTTCCTGATCTTCGACGACCTGATGGCCAACGGGGCTTCGGGCTGGTTGACGGTGACCTGGGTCCTCGTCCTCGGCTTGCTCGCGACGATGCCGATCGGGATGGTCATCGGGGCGACCGTGCCGAACACCCAGAAGGTGGGGACATGGGGGATGCTCCCGATCCTGGTACTCACCGGTATCTCCGGCATCTTCTACCCGATCCAGGCGATGTGGGGATGGGTGCAGGTGGTCGCTCAGGTCTTCCCCATGTACTGGCTGGGGTTGGGGATGCGCTCGGCGTTCCTGCCCGACTCGGCCGCAGTGATCGAGGTGGGCGGGTCCTGGCGTCCGGTCGAGACGGCTCTGGTGCTCGGCGCCTGGGCGCTGGCCGGGGTGCTCGTGGTGCCGGGCGTACTCCGTCGGATGGCTCGCCGGCAGTCCGGGTCACAGGTCGAAGCCGCCCGTGAGCAGGCGGTGCAGTGGATCAGATGAGCCCCGGGTGCGGATTAGGAGCCGTGCGGGCCGTCTGGCAGAATGTCGTGTCGAGTCCTGCGTGCTCGGACCCTCTCATCCGGGTCACGCAGCGTCCGCCGAGCTGATCGGCCTGGTCCCCACCTGGTTCGTGACGCTCACCCACGCCAATAAATCAAGGAGACACCACACTCGTGGCCGTCAAGATTCGTCTTAAGCGCATGGGCAAGATCCGTGCGCCGTACTACCGCATCGTCGCCGTCGACGGACGCAAGAAGCGCGATGGCCGGGTCATCGAAGAGATCGGCAAGTACCACCCCAAGGAAGAGCCCTCGGTGATCGAGGTCAAGTCCGAGCGGGCGCAGTACTGGCTCGGGGTCGGTGCGCAGCCGTCAGAGGCGGTCGCCGCGATCCTCAAGATCACCGGTGACTGGCAGAAGTTCAAGGGCCTCCCCGGCGCCGAGGGCACCCTCAAGGTCGCCGAGCCGAAGCGTGACAAGGCCGAGATCTTCAACGAGGCTCTCAAGGAGTCTGCCAACGAGCCCAGGGGCGAGGCGGTCACCAAGAAGTCGAAGAAGATGGAGACTCCCGCCGACGAGGCCCCAGTGGCTCCCAAGCAGGAGGCACCGGTGGCCCCCAAGCAGGAGGCTCCGGCCGCCACCGAGACCCCGAAGGTCGAGACCCCTAAGGGTGCGACCGAGGAGGCCGAGGCTGCCGAGGTCAAGGCGCTCGACGCCGACAAGGCCGAGGAGAAGGCCGGCGGCGACGCCCCGGCTGACAAGGCCGGCGTCGACGAGGCCGAGAAGGCCTGATCGTGTTGACCGAAGCGCTCGAGCACCTGGTGCGGGGCATCGTCGACAACCCCGATGACGTCACCGTCCGCGACAAGCAGCTTCGTCGCGGTTCCATCCTCGAGGTGCGCGTGCACCCCGAGGACCTCGGCAAGGTCATCGGCCGGGGCGGGCGTACGGCCACCGCAATCCGCACCGTGATCAGCGCGCTCGCCGGAAAGGGCGGGGCCCGGGTTGACTTCGTCGATGTGGACCGTCGCCGCTGACTCGGTTGAAACGCGCCTCGTTCGCCGATGAGACGCGTCTTGTTCGGCACAGATGATCGTTCTGTCGGATGGGGAGGCCTGCTGGTCTCCCCATTCGGCATTTCCGGCGGTACGTCGGACCCGCGACCTTCGTGACGCACCGAACGAGTCGGGTTTCAACGCGAGCGAGGCGCGACTCAACAGCGAACGAGGCGGGTCTCAACAGCGAACGAGGCGGGTTTCAACGGGAGGATGGTGCACCAGTGAGCACGACCGAGGTCGTGGTCGGCCGGATCGGCAAGCCGCACGGCATCAAGGGTGAGCTGACGGTCGAGCTGCGCACCGACGAGCCCGACCGTCGATTCGCCGCCGGTGCCGTGCTCGCCACCGAGACCCCGCGGGGCGGCGCGCCGCACGGCGCCGACCGACCCGCCACGCTCACCGTGAAGACCACTCGCTGGCACCAGTCCCGGTTGCTGGTGACGTTCGCCGAGGTGGCCGGCCGCAACCAGGCCGAGGCGGTGCGCGGCCTCCTCCTGCTCGCCGCCATCGACGACACCGAGACGCCCGAGGACCCCGAGGAGTTCTACGACCACCAGCTGGTCGGGCTCACCGTGGTCACCACCGACGGCGGCGAGGTCGGCGAGCTCGCCGAGGTGGTGCACGGATCCGCCCAGGACCTGCTGTCGGTCAGGACGTCCGACGGACGTGAGGTGCTGATTCCGTTCGTCTCCCAGCTCGTACCCACCGTCGACGTACCCGGTGGCCGGATCGTCGTGGAGGACCGGCCCGGCCTGCTCACTCCCGCGGTGGAGGACGAGGAAGGCGGCGCCTGAGATGCGTATCGACGTGATCTCCATCTTCCCCGACTACCTCGCCCCGCTGAACCTGTCGCTGGTCGGCAAGGCCCAGGCGTCCGGGCTGCTCGACGTCCGCGTGCACGACCTGCGGCAGTGGACCACCGACCGCCACCACACCGTGGACGACACCCCGTACGGCGGAGGCGCCGGCATGGTGATGAAACCCGGGCCGTGGGGCGAGGCGCTCGACGACATCACCGGGTTGTCAGGCTCTGCGGCGGCTATAGCCGGGCAGGGGCCTGACCAGTCGGAGCAGCCGGTGCTGGTGGTGCCCACGCCGTCGGGGGAGCCGATGACCCAGCACGTCGCCGAGGAGCTGAGCGGCGCGCCCTGGCTGGTGTTCGCGTGCGGACGCTACGAGGGCATCGACCAGCGCGTGATCGACCACGCGCGGACGCGGATGGACGTGCGCGAGGTGTCCATCGGCGACTACGTGCTCAACGGCGGAGAGGTCGCCGCACTGGTGGTCATCGAGGCCGTCGTCCGGCTGCTGCCCGGGTTCATGGGCAACCCGGAGTCCCTGTTCGAAGAGTCCCACGGGACCGGGGAGGGCGGCGGGCTGCTGGAGTATCCGGTCTACACCAAGCCGCCGACCTGGCGCGGGCTCGACGTCCCCGAGGTGCTGTTCTCCGGGCACCATGCACAGATCGCCCGTTGGCGCCGGGACCAGGCGCTGCGGCGTACGGCGGACCGCCGGCCCGACCTGCTCGACAAGCTGGCCGAGGAGGCACTCGACCGGCGCGACCGTGAGGTGCTCGCCGATTTCACGGAGGACTAGCCGCTGTGGCAAACTTGACCCTCGGTCCTGCGCGTCGCGACTGCCCGGCTGTGTCATCAGTGCTCGGACGGGAGTCGGCGGTCCACCTGCCACAGGGGGAGTGCCGCACTGAGTAGCGGGGCCGGCATCATCATCAGACTCGGAACACCAGTTCCGTGGGTGACCTGTGGCGCTCACGAGGAGACATCATGACCAACGTCATCGACCAGATCGACGCGGCCGTAGCCCGCGACGACATCCCCACCTTCCGCGCCGGTGACACCCTCAAGGTGCACGTCAAGGTCGTCGAGGGCAACCGCGCGCGTATCCAGGTGTTCCAGGGCGTCTGCATCCGCATCCAGGGCTCCGGCATCCGCCGTACCTTCACCGTCCGCAAGGTCTCGTTCGGTGTCGGCGTCGAGCGCACCTTCCCGGTGCACTCCCCGATCTTCGAGAAGATCGAGGTCGTGACCCGCGGTGACGTCCGTCGCGCCAAGCTGTACTACCTGCGCAACCTGCGCGGCAAGGCCGCCAAGATCAAGGAGTTCCGCGAGGCGACCCCGTCCAGCTGACCCTCTTGGCTAGGCTCAACGGGTGACTAGCGCGTCAGAGAACGTGGGCCGCGGCCCCGCCGACCAGCCCGCACCGGATCCGTCCGTGGCAGGCACCTCGGCAGCAGCGCCGCGGCCTTCTGGCGTCCCGGTGGAGTCGAACGGCGTGCCGCCACGTCCCGGCAAGAGCTCCCTGAGGTCCAAGAGCGGCACAGACGGCAAGAGCTCCAAGAGCGACAAGCAGCTGCCGATCTGGCAGGAGATGACCCTGCTGCTCGGCATCGCCCTCGTCCTCGCGATCGTGATCAAGGCCTTCCTCATGCAGGCCTTCTACATCCCCTCCGGATCGATGAACGACACACTGGTCCTCAACGACCGGATCCTCGTGCAGAAGGTGACCTACTGGGGCGGCGACGAACCCGAGCGCGGTGACATCGTGGTGTTCGCGGACCCCGGCGGCTGGCTGGACTCGTCGGAGGTCCGCGCAGCCACCAACCCGATGACCAAGACGCTCGAGCTGTTCGGTCTCTACCCGACCGGCGGCCACCTGGTGAAGCGCGTGATCGGTGTCGGCGGTGACGAGGTGAAGTGCTGCGACGACCGGGGCAGGATCACCGTCAACGGTGTCCCGCTGAACGAGAAGTCCTACCTGGCCAAGGGTGAGAAGCCGTCGATGATCGACTTCGACGTCAAGGTCCAGCCCGGCTACATGTGGGTCCAGGGCGACAACCGGTCCAACTCCGCCGACTCGCGGGTGCATCTCGGTGACCCCGGCGGCGGGCAGATCCCGGTCGACGACGTCGTCGGCAAGGTGTTCATGGTCGTCTGGCCGTGGGACAACACGAAGCTGATCGAGCGACCGGCGACCTTCGACTCAGTGGGCTCTGAGTAACCCCTGGTCACCGTTGTTTGGAGTCGGCATGACAATGGTGTCGTCATGAGTGTGCTGCCGCGAGGTCTGACCGTACGCCGCGACGCCGGCCTGTACGGCTACGAGCGTGCCCTGCGCCGGGTCGGGCTGGCCCCCATCGCCGGCGTCGACGAGGCCGGTCGCGGCGCCTGCGCCGGTCCGCTGGTGGCGGCGGCGGCGATCCTCCCGGACGGCACAGCGGGGACAGGTTCCCGGGCTCGCGGACTCCAAGCTGCTGACCGCGAAGGCGCGCGAGCGTTGCTACGACCAGATCCTCAAGCGGTCCGTGGCCTGGTCGGTGGTGGTGATCGAGCCCGAGGAGTGTGACCGGCTCGGCATGCACGTCGCGAACATCGAGGCGCTGCGGCGGTCCCTGGCGCGGCTCGACGTGCGTCCGTCGTACGTCCTCACCGACGGGTTCCCGGTCGACGGGCTCGAGGTGCCCGGGCTCGCGGTCTGGAAGGGGGACCGGGTCGCGGCCTGTATCGCGGCGGCGTCGGTGATCGCCAAGGTGACCCGGGACCGGATCATGGTCGGGCTGCACGAGAAGTATCCGGAGTACGACTTCGTCACCCACAAGGGCTACATCACGCCCGTGCACGCCGTCGGCGCTGGACGAGCACGGACCGTGCGAGATCCACCGCCGCAGATTTGTGAACGTACGGCGTGCGCTGGGTGAGTCTGTCTCCGAAGAGCTCGAGGCTCTCAGCGAGAATGAGCTCGACGACCTGGTTCACGAGCCGATGGAGACACATTCGATGGAGATGGGCCGATGAGTGCCGAGGATCTCGAGAAGTACGAGACCGAGATGGAGCTCCACCTCTACCGCGAGTACCGCGACGTGGTGGGCATCTTCAAGTACGTCGTCGAGACCGACCGTCGCTTCTACCTGTGCAACCAGGTCGACGTGAAGGCCCGCACCGAGGCCGGCGACGTGTTCTTCGAGGTGTCGATGACCGACGCCTGGGTGTGGGACATGTACCGGCCGGCCCGGTTCGCCAAGAACGTCAAGGTGCTCACCTTCAAGGACGTCAACGTCGAGGAGCTCTCCCAGGCCGACATCGAACCGCCGAAGGACTGAACCGGTCGCTCCGGTCCGGCTCTTCCGGCCCGCGGTCGGGTTGCGGGCCAGGTTTCGTCCACAGCCGCACGCCGGTGCCGCTTGTCCCCAGCCGGAGAGCCGACCGCTGAAACCGGCCCTCCACTGCGCGAGTGTTCGCGGAGGAGGTTTCGATGACGACGACTGCACAACAACGCTCGGCGCTCGGGGCGTACGGCGAGACGCTGGCGGCCCGCCACCTGATCGAGCAGGGGATGATCGTGCTCGACCGCAACTGGCGGTGCGACCAGGGCGAGATCGACCTGGTGCTCCGCGACGGACCGGTCCTCGTCGTGTGCGAGGTGAAGACCCGCTCCACCACGGCGTTCGGGTCACCGCTCGAGGGGGTGACGGAGCAGAAGGCGGCCCGGATCCGCCGGCTCGCCGCTCGGTGGCTGGCCGCGCACAGCGTCCGGCCGGCCGAGGTCCGCATCGACCTGGTCGGTGTCCTGGCCGTGCGTGGCGCGCCGGTCCAGGTCGACCACGTCCGGGGCGTGGCCTGAGATGGCCGTCGCCACCGCGAGGACGATCTCGCTGCAGGGTGCGACCGGCTACCTGATCGACGTCCAGGTCGACCTGTCCCAGGGAGTCGTCAAGACCGCGATGGTCGGCCGGCCGGACGCCTCGATCAGCGAGGCCCGCGACCGCTGCCGGGCGGCGGTGACCAACAGCGGCTTCGAGTGGCCGGCCACTCGCCGGGTGACGATCCTGCTGTCCCCTGCGGACCTCCCCAAGCGCGGGCCGCACTTCGACCTGGCAATCGCGATCGCGACGCTGTCGGCCTCCGGCACGGTCCCGGTTCGCGCCCTGGACGGTGTGGTGTTCATCGGTGAGCTCACCCTCGACGGGCGGCTGCGCTCGGTGCCAGGGGTGCTGCCGATGACCATGGCGGCGGCCTCTCGGGGGATCGGCTGTGTCGTCGTTCCCGAGCCGCAGGCGGAGGAGGCGGCGATGGTCCCCGACATGACCGTGATCGCGGTGCGATCGCTGGCCCAGGTGGTCGCCGTGCTGTGCGGGGAGGAGGTGCCCGAGGCGCCTCCGGTCGAGCCGCTGTCGAGCGGGCCGTTGCTGTCATGGCGGGGGGAGGAGCGGATCAACGACCTCGACATGGCCGACGTGCTCGGGATGGCCGACGCCCGCTACGCCCTCGAGGTCGCCGCAGCGGGCGGCCACCACCTGATGCTGAGCGGCCCGAAAGGATCGGGGAAGACCACGCTCGCGGAGCGGATACCCAGCCTGCTGCCCGACCTCACCGTGGAGGAGTCCCTCGAGCTGAGCGCGATCTACTCGCTCGCCGGCTGCCTGCCCTCCGGTCAGACGATGATCACCCGCCCGCCGTTCCTCGCACCGCACCACTCGGCCTCACGGGCCAGCCTGCTCGGCGGCGGCACCGGCCGGGTCCGGCCCGGGGAGGTCAGCCGCGCCCACACCGGCGCCCTGTTCCTCGACGAGTTCCCGCTCTTCCAGGCCGACATCATCGAGGCGCTCCGGCAGCCGCTGGAGAGCGGTGAGATCACGATCGCCCGGGGAGAGGAGTCCGCCACGTTCCCGGCGCGGTCGATGTTCGTGATCGCCTGCAACCCGTGTCCGTGCGGCGACTACCACCCGACCAACCGCGACAACCGGTGCACCTGCGCGGAGGTCAAGCGCCGGGAGTACCGCAAGAAGATCAGCGGACCGATCGCGGACCGGATCGACATCACCCGGCACATCGAACCGGTCCGCGCACACGAGGTGCGCGACCCGCTTGCCCGACCCGAGCCGTCCGAACCGATCCGACGCCGGGTGGCGCGGGCACGGATGCGCCAGGCCCAGAGGTACGCCGGGACACCCTGGCGGCTCAACGCCGACGTGTCCGGTCCGGCCCTGCGGGAGCATTGGCCGCTCACCGAGGAGGCGGACCAGCACCTCACCGAACGGGTCTACTCCGGTGAGCTGACCCGTCGCGGGGCGACCCGGGTGCACCGCCTCGCCTGGACCATCGCCGACCTGTCCGAGGTGCCGCAGCCAGCCACGCGTGAGCTGGATGTCGCGCTCAGGCTCCGCACGGGTGAGCCGCTCAGTCTGCAGACGCTGCAGGTGGCGAGGGCGGGATGAGCGAGCGGAGCGCACGCGCGGCCCTGAGCCGGCTCAGTGAACCCGGCGACCTGCGTCTGGCCACGCTGGTGGCGCAGCTGGGTGCGGAGAAGGTCTACGACCTGCTGCGCAACGAGGAGGACATCGCCGGTGTCTACACCGATGTCGCCAGCCGGCTCCGAGGCCTGGACCCGGATCGGGAGCTGCGGGACGCAGCGACGGCGGGGATCCGATACATCTGCCCCGGTGACGACGAGTGGCCGCACCTGGCTCGACGAGCTCGACCACGCCGAGCCGCTGCAGTCACGCGGCGGTACGCCACTCGGTCTCTGGGCGAGGGGGCCGCTGCGGCTGCGCGACGCCTGCGCGCGCTCGGTCGCCGTCGTCGGGTCGCGGTCGGCGACCAGCTACGGCGCGAACGTCGCCTGCGGACCTCGGCGCTGCCCTCGGCTCGAACGGGGTCAGCGTGGTGTCGGGTGCGGCCTTCGGGATCGACCAGGCCGCACACCGCGGTGCGCTGGCGGTGAGGGCGCCGACCGTCGCGGTGCTGGCCTGTGGCGTGGACCGGGCCTACCCGTCCGCCCACAAGAACCTGCTGGACTACATCGGCGACGTCGGGCTCGTCGTGTCCGAGCTGCCGCCCGGGTGTGCGCCGACGCGGCTGCGGTTCCTCTCCCGGAACCGGGTGATCGCCGCGTTGGCTCAGGGCACGGTGGTGGTCGAGGCGGCCGTACGCAGCGGCGCACTGAACACCGCCAACTGGGCTACCCGGCTGAACCGGGTGCTGATGGGCGTCCCAGGGCCGGTGACCAGCGCCCCGTCCGAAGGCGTGCACGAGCTGATCCGGACTCGCGACGCCGCGCTGGTCACCAAGGGTGCGGACGTGCTCGAGCTGGTGTCACCGGCGGGGTCGTTCCTGACGGCGTCACCCCGAGCTGAGGACCGTCCGCGTGACCTTCTCACCGAACGCGAGCGCCGGGTCCTCGACGCGGTCCCGGTCGCGCAGCCGGCCGGGAGTGCGTCGATCGCCCGCGCCGCTGGTCTCGCGCCGGCCGACGTCGCGGGCGCACTGGACCGGATGCGGGTCAAAGGCTTCGTGGAGGAGGTGGACGACCGTTGGCGCCTTGCTCGCGAGTAGCCCTGCCACGGCGGCGGGTGGACCCTAGACTCGCGTCATGGACCAGCCACCGCACGCGATCGAGGACCGGCCCGTGGCGGGGAACGTGTACTCCGTCGAGCTTGCGGCGGACACCGGCCGGAAGGCGGTCCGGCGGCTGGCGCTCGCCGCCTGGGTCATGGTGTCGACCGTGGTCACGGGAGACGTGAGTGGGACCTCGGTCGGGGAGGTTGTCGTGCGCCGCCGTTCCGACGGGCAGGAGATGATGCGGGTCGACGCCGGGGCGGAGGAGGAGGCGGCACTGCTGGTCAGCCACGTGCGGGAGCAGCTCGCGACACTCACGCCCGAAGAGTTCTGTGAGCGCTGGGACGTCGACCCCAGCGTCTAGGCTCGGAAGGTGTCCAACGAGGTGCCACCGTCCGCGGCCGGCCAGTCCTCGCCCGACGAGACTGCGGGCGAGGGTGTCGGCGGTGATGCTGGGCTCCCCGAGCCGATGGCCGCGGCACTCGCCGACTACGAGCGGCACCTGACCTCGGAGCGGGACCTCGCCGCGCACACCGTCCGCGCCTACCTCGGCGACATCGCCGGCATGCTCGGGCACGCCGCCATGCTCGGCCACGTCGACTTGGCCAGCCTGGACGTGCGCACGCTGCGCAGCTGGCTGGCCAAGCAGCAGACCCTTGGCAAGGCACGCACCACCATGTCGCGCCGGGCGACCGCGGTCCGGGTGTTCACCGGCTGGGCGCAGCGCACCGGGCCGGGCCCAGACCGATCCCGGGGCACTGCTCGGCTCACCCAAGGCGCACCGCACCCTGCCCCCGGCGCTGCGTGTGGACGAGGCGCGCGACCTGCTCGAGGCGGCCGCGGCCCGCGCCGACGACGGCAGCCCGCTCGGGCTTCGTGACGTCGCGATCCTCGAGCTGTTGTACGCCACCGGCATCCGGGTCGGGGAGCTCTGCGGGCTCGACGTGGACGACGTGGACCGAGAGCGTCGGGTGGTGCGCGTCTTCGGCAAGGGCCGCAAGGAACGCACCGTGCCGTACGGTCAGCCGGCCGACCGGGCCGTCGCGGCCTGGATGGGGGTCCGGTCACAGGTGGCGGTCCCCGGCGCCGGAGCGGCGTTGTTCCTCGGTGCCCGCGGGAGGCGCGTCGACCAGCGGGCAGTGCGGACCATGGTGCATGCCCGGCTCGTGGACGTGCCCGGTGCCCCTGACCTCGGCCCGCACGGTCTGCGGCACACCGCGGCCACCCACCTGCTCGAGGGCGGCGCCGACCTGCGCACCGTCCAGGAGCTGCTGGGCCACGCCTCGCTGGCGACCACCCAGATCTACACACACGTCACCACAGACCGACTGCGCCAGGCCTACCGCCAAGCACACCCCCGGGCCTAGGCAACCGTGCCGACGGCGTCACCGGAACCGGTGTCCTGGCGGAGGGGACTGCGGCGGGATGCTCGGAGAACAGTGGCAGCAGCCGGACCGGTCCGGCGCCGACGAGGGACAACGGGTCGAGGTACGTCTCGTCCTCGATCAGCCCCCAGTGCAGGCACGAACGTGGCCAGCAGTGGGAGCCGAAGATCTCCAGCACCCCGATCGGCTGCCCCGCGCGGATCGCGTCACCCACATGCACCGAGGCGTGGACCGGTTCGTACGTCGTCCGCCTCGCCCCGTGGCTGACCACGACCACGCCGCGACCTGCCAGGATGCCGGCGAACGTCACCGTCCCGTCCCGGGCGGCGCGGACGCCCTGCCCCGGACTCCCGAGCAGGTCGACCCCGCGATGCCCGGCGCCCCACTGCTCTGCGGGTGGATCGAACCGTTCCACCACCTCGGGGCGGGGATCCAGTGGCCACACCGCGGAGACCGGACCCGGTGCCGGTCCGGTCCCGAGGCCCGAAACCGCGAGGAGGGGAGCGAGGAGCAGGTGTGCGACAGTGCTGGTCATGGGCCGAGCATGAACCGCCCCGCCCGTCGTACCGACTCCCGCGCCGCGGCCTGTGGACAACTGCGTCCGGTCGGTGCCTGTGGACGCATCAGGAGCCGGTCCGCCGATTAGGGCCCGCGGGCGATCCTCGTCTAGAATCGCGGGTGGCAGCCCGTGCATGCGGGTTGACCTCGCACGCTCGCACTCCGCAACGAGCCGTCACCCCGCTTCCGAGCGGGTCGGCGGGTCACCGCGGGCGACGTCCCTTCAGTCTCCGGAGGCCTCGGCCGACAGGGTCCAGGACGCGCGTCGAGCGTCAGGGCAGGCAGCACCCGCTGACCTGCGACAACTGAAGCGACCCGCTCACGCGGTGGCACTGCGCCGGGCCCTAGCCCGCCGTTCTTCGCGCGTGAAAAGGGTCATTTGACCAGGAGGAAACGAAGGCCATGGCCGTCGTCACCATGCGCCAGCTCCTTGAGAGCGGCGTCCACTTCGGGCACCAGACCCGTCGTTGGAACCCCAAGATGAAGCGCTTCATCTTCACCGAGCGCAATGGCATCTACATCGTCGACCTGCAGCAGTCGCTGGCCTACATCGACCGCGCCTACGCGTTCGTGAAGGACACCGTCGCCAAGGGCGGCACCGTGATGTTCGTCGGCACCAAGAAGCAGGCCCAGGAAGCGATCGCGGAGCAGGCCACGCGCGTCGGCATGCCGTACGTCAACCAGCGCTGGCTCGGCGGCATGCTCACCAACTTCCAGACGGTGCACCAGCGCATCAACCGTCTGAAGGAGCTCGACGAGATCGACTTCGACGACGTAGCGGGCAGCAGCCGCACCAAGAAGGAACTGCTGCACATGAAGCGCGAGCAGATCAAGCTCGACAAGACCCTGGGTGGCATCCGCGACATGACCCGCACGCCTTCGGCCGTGTGGATCGTGGACACCAACAAGGAGCACCTCGCCGTCGAGGAGGCGCGCAAGCTCCGGATCCCGATCATCGGCATCCTGGACACCAACTGCGACCCCGACCTGGTCGACTTCCCGATCCCGGGCAACGACGACGCCATCCGCGCCGTCGGGCTGCTCACCCGCGTTGTCGCCGACGCCGTGGCCGATGGTCTGATGGCCCGCTCCGGCGCCAAGAGCACCGACGAGGCCGGCGCCGAGCTGGGCTCCGAGGAGCCGCTGGCCGAGTGGGAGCGTGAGCTCCTCGAGGGGCAGGCCGACAAGGCCGCCGTCGAGGCGACCGGTGGTGACGCCGCGAAGACCGACACCCCGGCGTCCGAGTCGACCGGCGCCAGCACCGAGGCCACCGAGGCCCCGGCAAGCGAGGCTCCCGCCGCTGCGGAGGGCTCCGACGCTCCGGCCACCGAGGCTCCGGCCGCTGAGGCGACCGAGGCTCCGGCTGCTGAGGCCACCGAGGCTCCGGCCGAGGGCGAGACGAAGGCCTGATGTACCTCGCAGGTGCGGGGGCACCGGTCTCCGGCAGCCCCCGCACCCCGCGGTAGCCCTCCCGCATCACCACGAATGTCAATCCACGAAGCTACGAGGTAAACACAGTCATGGCGAATATCACCGCCGCGGACGTCAAGCGCCTCCGCGACCTCACCAGCGCCGGCATGATGGACAGCAAGAAGGCCCTCGAGGAAGCCGACGGCGACTTCGACAAGGCCGTTGAGATCCTGCGCGTCAAGGGCTCGGCCAAGGCGGCCAAGCGTGGTGCCGAGCGCACCGCGTCGAACGGCCTGGTCGCCACCGCAGGCACCGCGCTCGTCGAGCTCAACTGCGAGACCGACTTCGTCGCCAAGAGCGACGAGTTCGTCACCGCTGCCCAGAAGATCGCCGAGGCGGCCAACGAGGCCAAGCCGGCCGACGTCGAGGCCCTCAGCGCCGTCAAGCTCGGTGACTCCACCGTAGGCGACGTCGTCGGTGACCTGGCCGTGAAGATCGGCGAGAAGATCGAGCTTGGTCGCGTCGCCGTGTTCGAGGGGCCCGCCGTCACCTACATGCACCGTCGTGCAGCCGACCTGCCGCCGTCCGTCGGCGTGCTCGTCGAGTACGAAGGCGACAACCCGGAGGCCGCCCGCGGCGCCGCGATGCAGGTTGCCGCGATGCGCCCGCAGTACGTCTCCCGCGACGAGGTCCCCGCGGACATCGTGGCCAAGGAACGCGAGATCGCCGAGGCCACCGCGCGCGAGGAGGGCAAGCCGGAGCAGGCGCTGCCCAAGATCGTCGAGGGTCGCGTCAACGGCTTCTTCAAGGACGTCGCGCTGCTCGACCAGCCGTCCGTCCAGGACAGCAAGAAGAGCGTCAAGGCCGTCCTCGACGAGGCCGGTGTCACCCTGAAGCGCTTCGCGCGCTTCGAGGTTGGGGCCTGATCAACTAAGGTTCACGCCAGACACACATCAGAGGAGGCCGGTTCCGTGGAGCGCAGCTCAGCACCTGGAGAACCGGCCTCCTCGTCTGTCTCCGGCGGCCCAAGCCCGCTAGGACAACCGGCATCGACAGCACAGGGGAAGACCGTGACCGCGTACAAACGAGTCCTGCTCAAACTCTCCGGTGAGGTCTTCGGGGGCGGGAAGATCGGCGTCGACCCCGACGTCGTCAACGGGATCGCCCAGGAGATCGCCGAGGTGGTCCGTGGCGGCGTCCAGGTCGCGATCGTCGTCGGTGGCGGAAACTTCTTCCGCGGCGCCGAGCTGCAGCAGCGCGGCATGGACCGTTCCCGGGCGGACTACATGGGCATGCTCGGCACGGTCATGAACTGCCTGGCGCTCCAGGACTTCCTCGACAAGCAGGGCGTCGAGACCCGGGTACAGACCGCGATTACCATGGGCCAGGTCGCCGAGCCCTACATCCCGCGTCGAGCCATCCGGCACCTCGAGAAGGGCCGTGTGGTCATCTTCGGTGCCGGCGCCGGAATGCCGTACTTCTCCACCGACACCGTCGCCGCCCAGCGTGCGCTCGAGATCGGCGCCCAGGTGATCCTGATGGGCAAGCAGGGTGTCGACGGCGTGTACGACGCGGACCCGAACGCGCATGCCGACGCGGTCAAGTTCGACCACCTCACCTACGACGAGTTCCTGCAGCGCGGACTCCAGGTCGCGGACGCGACGTCGGTGAGCCTGTGCCGCGACAACGACATGAACATGATCGTGTTCAACCTCTCCGTCGAGGGGAACATCGCCCGCGTCGTCCAAGGTGAGAAGATCGGTACGACGGTCTCGCGCGACGCCTGACCGTAGCGAACGCGGCCCCGGCCGCACCCTGCACTGACGAGCGAACAAGGAGCAGCCGTGATCAACGAGACCCTCGCCGAGGCCGGCCAGAAGATGGACAAGGCCGTGGAGGTCGCACGGGAGGACTTCGCGGCGATCCGCACCGGCCGCGCGCACCCGTCCATGTTCGCGAAGATCACCGCCGACTACTACGGCACCCCTACGCCGCTCCAGCAGCTCGCCTCGTTCACCGTCCCCGAAGCACGGGTGGTCATCGTCGCGCCGTACGACATGGGCGCGATGTCGGCCATCGAGAAGGCGATCCGCGACTCCGACCTCGGAGTGAACCCCACCGACGACGGCAAGACGATCCGCGTGGTGCTCCCCGAGCTCACCGAGGAGCGCCGCAAGGAGTACATCAAGATCGCGAAGACCAAGACCGAGGACGCCAAGATCGCTGTCCGCAACATCCGCCGCAACGCCAAGCAGGCGCTCGACAAGCTCGAGAAGGACGGCGAGGTCGGCAAGGACGACGTCACCGGCGCCGAGAAGCGGCTCGACGCGCTGACCAAGAAGCACACCGACACCATCGACGAGCTGCTCAAGCACAAGGAAGCCGAGCTGCTCGAAGTCTGAGCTGCCGACATCGATGACCACCCCCGACACCCCGCCGGAACAACCAGTACCGGCGGAGAAGAAGAGTCGCGCCGGTCGTGACCTACCGGCCGCGGTCGCGTCGGGGGTCGTGCTCCTGGCGTTGATCGCCGCGTCGCTCTACTTCTGGAAGCCGGCGTTCGTCATCCTGGTAGCCGCCGCGATCCTGATCGGCATCTGGGAGTTCAAGCAGGGGTTCGCCGCCAAGGACATCCGGCTGCCGTACGAACCGTTGATGGCCGGTGCCGTGGTGATGCTGGTCGGGGCGTACGTCGGAGGGGCACCCGCCCTGGTGACGGCAATGGCGGTCACCGCGCTGGCTACGATGCTGTGGCGGTTGCGGGGCGGGGTCGACGGGTTCGTCCGGGACGCCACCGCCGCCGTGTTCACCGGGGTGTACGTCCCCTTCCTTGCCGGGTTCGTGGTCCTTCTGCTCGCCGAGGACGACGGCGCGCTCGGGGTGGTCACCTTCATCCTGGTCACCATCGCCTCCGACATCGGCGGCTATGCGGTCGGCGTACTCGTCGGCAGGCACCCGATGGCTCCGGTGATCTCCCCGAAGAAGTCGTGGGAGGGCTTCGCCGGATCCACCGCGTTCTGCGTCGCCGCGGGCTGGGCCACGGTGGTGTACCTGCTCGACGGTGACTGGTGGGTGGGTGTGCTGCTCGGCCTGATCACGGTGGTGATGGCGACGTTGGGTGACCTGTGCGAGTCCGTGATCAAGCGGGACCTGGGCATCAAGGACATGTCATCGATCATCCCCGGCCACGGTGGCCTGATGGACCGGCTCGACTCGTTGCTCGCGACGATCGCCCCGACCTGGCTGCTGCTGCACTACCTGGTGTTCTGAGCCCGTGGCAACTCTCCCGTCCGGCTCGACCGGCTCTCCCGTTGCTGCGGCTGCGGACGGGCGGCGGCTGTACCTGGTCCGGCACGGGAAGCCGGTCATCGAGCCGGAGCTGCCGGCGGCCCGGTGGCAGCTCGATCCCACCGGCCTCGCCGCGATCGACGAGCTGCGCGCCTCCGGGCGCCTTCCGCGGCAAGCCCGGTGGTACTCCTCGCCCGAACCCAAAGCGCTCGGGACAGCCCGACGGCTCACCGATGTGCAGGTGACCGTGGTCGACGACCTGCGCGAGCACGAACGCGGTCCGACGCCATGGTTCGACGACCTCGACGAGTGGCGGTCGGTGATCCGCCGCGTCTTCAGCGAGCCCGATGCCCCGGCGATGCCGGGCTGGGAACCGCTGACCGTCACCCGGAACCGGGTCGTCCCCGCGGTGCGGCAGATCCTCGCCGACCACCCCGACGAGGAGGTCGTGCTCGCCGGGCACGGGACCGCATGGACGACGCTGAGGGCCGCACTGACCGACACCGACGCCGACCTCGACGCCTGGATCGCTCTGCAGATGCCCGACCTCTGGGTCCTCGAGCGGTAGCTCCCGTGGGGGTGCCGGCCGGCACGGGCCGGTCTGTGACCACGCTCGCGTGGGCGTGATTCGGCCCCGGCTTGCCGCGGGTGGGACACTTGGCTGGTTATGTCTGAAGAGCCCATCAAGACCCTTCCCCTGGTGTTCAACGAGCCCCGTGGCCGCAAGAAGCCGCCGCGGCACCTGGCCGACCTGACCCCGGCCGAGCGCAAGGAGCTGGCGACCGAGCTGGGCCTGCCCGGCTTCCGTGCCAAGCAGCTGTCCACCCACTACTTCTCCCGGCTGGTCGACGACCCCGACCAGATGACCGACCTTCCCGCCGCCGAGCGTGCCTCGCTGGTGGAGGGGCTGCTCCCGGACCTGATGACACCGCTGCGCACCATGGAGGCCGACAAGGGCACCACCCGTAAGACGCTGTGGAAGCTGTTCGACGGCGCGCTCGTCGAGTCCGTGCTGATGCGGTACCCGGGCCGCGTCACGATGTGTGTGTCGTCGCAGGCCGGATGCGGAATGGCCTGCCCGTTCTGCGCCACCGGCCAGGGCGGCCTGCAGCGCAACATGTCTACGGCAGAGATCGTGGAGCAGGTCGTCGCCGGTGCCCGCTCGCTCGCCCGGGGTGAGGTGCCCGGTGGCCCGGGCCGTGTGTCGAACGTGGTGTTCATGGGGATGGGCGAGCCGATGGCCAACTACAGGGCCGTGATCGGCGCGATCCGGCGGCTGACCGAACCCGCTCCGGACGGCCTGGGCATGTCCGCGCGCGGCGTCACCCTCTCGACGGTCGGCCTCGTGCCACGGATCAACCAGCTCACCGAGGAAGGCATCCCGGTCACTCTGGCCCTGTCCCTGCACGCACCCGATGACGAGCTGCGCAACGAGCTGGTCCCGATCAACACCCGCTGGTCGGTGCACGAGGCGGTCGAGGCGGCGTGGAACTACGCGAGGACGACCAGGCGCCGGGTGTCCATCGAGTACGCCATGATGTGCGACATCAACGACCAGGCCTGGCGCGCGGACCTGCTCGGCGACGTGCTCACCTCCTACGGCGACTGGGGGTGGGTGCACGTGAACCTGATCCCGCTGAACCCCACTCCCGGGTCGAAGTGGACGGCATCCCGGCCGGAGGTCGAACGGGAGTTCGTGCGGAGGCTCGAGGCCAAGGGGGTGCCGACCACCGTGCGCGACACCCGCGGCCAGGAGATCGACGGTGCCTGCGGCCAGCTCGCCGCGGTCGAAGCCTGATCAGGGCACGGGGCTCGGAGGCCCATCGGGTGAACATCGGCAACCCGGCCTACTACGACGCGGAGGCGGCTGTCTACGACGACACCCGTGGGGGTTTTCCTCGGGCGCAGGCCGCCGCGGCCGCCGTCGCCTCCCTCGTGCCTTCGCGCGGGGTCGCGGTGGACGTCGCCGGCGGCACCGGGATCGTCTCAGCGGAGCTCGCCCGGCTAGGGTTCTCCGTCGTGGTCGCCGACCTGTCCGTCGGCATGCTCGCCGTGGCCGCGTCCCGGTTGCCGGGCCGTGTCGTGGCCACGTCCGCCGACCGGCTCGCGGTACGGGACGGATCGGCCGCCCTGGTCAGCACGATCTGGCTGTTGCACCTCCTGCCGATCCCCGTAGCCGACCGGGTGGTCGCCGAGGCAGCCCGGGTGCTGCGCACAGGAGGCCACTTCGTGAGCACGGTGGACAAGGACCTCGCACATGGCCACGTCCGTCGTACCAACGCCGACCACGGTGAACGGGTCACCGCCGTCGCCGCCCGGCACGATCTCGGCTTCGTCGGGGCCACGTCCTTCGCGGCCAGCACACAATGGGCCTCGGCCGCGGCGGGCCAGGTCTTCGCGGTCTCGGCATTTCGGAAGCACTAGAGCCATGCTTGCCCCGCGGCCTCCCTGCGGTGGCGAGTTCACCCGCAGGCCGCTGCCGTCTCCGGCCGTCCCGGCCCGCCGCCCGACCAGCCCGGCGACACCATCGACCAGCCCGGCGACACCATCGACCAGGGAGCGGCGGCATGCCGGGAGACGAGCGGCTGGAGCTCCTTTCCACGTCTGCCCACCCACCCGGTTCGGTCGGGTCGCGCCACCCGCGGCCGAAGGTGGTCGGGACGGCCACTCGGACGTGCACTCGCCGGGCGGTCCTGCCCGGCGCAGGCTCACCCGCCGCTCCGACGTCGGGCAACTGGACGTTCTTCTGGTCGCCGGTTCGCAGTCGGGCTCTCGGGTTCAGCACCTGGGTGCTGAACTCTCCGCTGAGGTCGCGCCGCCCGCGGCCGAAGGTGGTCGGGACGGCCACTCGGACGTGCACTTGCCGGGCGGTCCTGCCCGGCGCAGGCTCACCCGCCGCTCCGACGTCGGGCAACTGCATGTTCTTCTGGTCGCCGGTTCGCAGTCGGGCTCTCGGGTTCAGCACCTGGGTGCTGAACTCTCCGCTGAGGTCGCGCCACCCGCGGCCGAAGGTGGTCGGGACGGCCACTCGGACGTGCACTTGCCGGGCGGTCCTGCCCGGCGCAGGCTCACCCGCAGCTCCGACGTCGGGCAACTGCACGTTCTTCTGGTCGCCGGTTCGCAGTCGGCGTATCGGGTTCAGCACCTGGGACACGCTTCGGTTGTTCACACTCCGGGGTACGACGGACTGCCGGGGATGCGCTTTCCGGCGCCGCTGGTCGTTCCCGACGAAGGACAAGATGGCCGACTACCTGGAGGCGTACGCCCGCCACTTCGACCTGCCGGTGTTGCCGGACACCCATGTCGAGAAGCCGTCCGCGGACCACGTCCTGGTCGCGACCGGGCGTTCGGGCACGCCGCCGTCGGTGGTGCCGGCACGGATGCGGAGTACGTGGCCGCGCAGATCGTGAAGCGTTCGGCGGACTCTGGTGCCGCCGCTGAGCCACACCGGCTGCGGCCGGTTCCGTGAGCGGCCGGCGGCATCTCCGCTACCTCACGCTGCCGTCGGCCAGCAGGGGAGCGACGTCGTCGAGGTCGTCGACGAGGTGGACGACGGTCTCCATCGACCGACCTTTCGCCAACGACTCCAGCAACGGCCACGCCGGCACCACGTTCGTCCAGTAGTCGCGGCCGACCAGCACCATCGGCGCCACCGTCGCCGGGTTGGCGTAGTAGTTCTCGCAGGCATCCTGGAAGATCTCCTGGACCGTGCCACCGGCGCCGGGGAGGAACACGATCCCCGCCGCGCACAGGTGCAGCAGGATGTCCTCGCGGATCGCGTTCTTGAAATACTTCGCGATCGACGTGGCGAACGCGTTCGGAGGTTCGTGTCCGTAGTGCCAGGTGGGAATGCCCACCGATCGGCCGCCGTCCGGCCAGCGCTCGATGACGTCGAACGCGGCCCGTGCCCAGGCGGTGACGGACGGCCGGAAACCGGGGGTCGCCGCGAGCAGGTCGAGGGCCTCGTCGAGCTCGCTGGGGTGGTAACCGGCCAGGTAGGCGCCGAGGTTCGCGGCCTCCATGGCACCGGGGCCGCCTCCGGTGCAGACGAGCAGACCCTTGCCGGCCAGGACATGCGCCAGGTGTGCGGCTTCGGCGTACTCCTTCGACCCACGCTGCAGCGCATGGCCGCCCATCATCCCGACCAGGTTCTTGCCGGTCACGCAGTCCCGCAGCGCGTCGTCGACAGCGTGGTCGTGCAAGGCCTTGGCGAGCGAGACGTCGAGGTGGGACGGCTGCTTGGACCAGGCGTAGATGCGTGCGTCGAGGGTCTGCTCGTAGGACGAGTCGAGTCCGTCGTACAGCTCCTGCGGGGAGTAGAGCGAGGCGCGGTAGGCGTTCACCGGCACGTCTGGGACGACCGGGAAGATCAGGGCGCCGCGACCGCCGAGGTCGCGGTCGACGCCGTCGGCGAACGAGCATCCGAGGAACAACGCGCCGGAGACGTCGAGACGCGCGAGGTCGTCGCTGCGTCCGGTCAGGTCCAGCGCCTGCAGGTGCCACCCGTCCATCGAGGTGGCCCCGTCGGCGACCCGATCGTCGAACTCGTCGAGCGTCTCGACCTCGATGGTGCGGCCACGTTCCTTCTTCACGCGGCCATCCTCGCACCGTGTTGTCGGGCGCTCGGGGTGCCAGGGCACCGCCACCGCCCGACAGCTCAGAAGGCTTGCGCGAGCAGCTCGCCGAACAGCGTGTGCTCGTCGACGTCGAGTCCCCGGGCGACGAACCAGGAGCAGACGTTGTGACAGTCACGCATCAGGAAGTCCATCCCGGCCGGGTTGCCGACGATGTCGACGGCCTGCGGCAGGTCGATGATCACCAGTCGGTCGCCGGCGGCGAGGATGTTGTAGGGGGACAGGTCGCCGTGTGCGATGCCGTGCCGGGCGAGCTCGGCCATCGCGTCACGCAGCTGGTCGAAGTACGAGGTGAGCAGGTCGCCCCTGGGTCGGGTCTGCGCGAGGCGCGGCGCCGCCTCACCGTCGATGGAGACGAACTCCATCAGGATCTCGGTGCCGTCGATCTGCACCGGGTAGGGGACCGGGATCCCAGCCGACCAGAACCGCTTGAGCGCCTCCCACTCGGCCCAGGCCCACTGGCCCGCGGCGACCGCCCGGCCGTGGTCGGTCTTCTTCGCCATCGCCCGGGCGTCGCGGGAGTTCCGGGTGCGCCTGCCCTCGGTGTACGTGCTGCTGCGGTGAAAGGTCCGGTGCTCCTCGGTGCGGTAGCGCTTGGCCGCCATCACCACCGTCTGGTCCGGGTCGTCGTCTACGCCACGCTCCAGCAGGAAGACGTCGGCCTCCTTGCCGGTCTTCAGGACGCCGAGGTCGGTGTCGATCGCCGCGCGGTCGGTCACCACCCAGTCGGGCGCCGGCTCGGGACCTCGGCAGAGCCGTTCCACGTCCCAGTAGTTGCTCCAGCGCCGGCCCTGGTCGCAGCTGCCGTCGCCGGGACCGTCGAGGGCCTGGAAGTCGAAGACGAAGAGCGGGTCGAGATCGGTGTTGTCGGTGTAGCTAGCGGAGCTGCGCTCCGGAAAGTAGACGTCGTGTGACATCGGTAGGTGTACTCCATGAGTGAGAGGAACGATGGGCGAAAGACACGCCAAGGACAGCGATGCGCATGTCACGCTCCTCCCTGCTCAGGTGCGGCCGAGTGCCGTCACGCACGACCCAGCGTGATCGACCGACGAACGGCGCGCAACTGATTTATCGCGATCGTTGCCCGGTAGGGTCCGGGCGTGCGCTACCTGACCGGCCCGCTGCCCGGGAACGACGACCCTGCGATGGAGCTCGCGTTCGCCCATGCCCTGCTCCGCCGGGCCGGCCGGGACGAGATCGGCGCGACGCTGCGGGTGCACCGCCCGAGGCACAACGTGGTCGCGTTCGGTCGACGCGACACCAACCTCACCGGCTTCGCCGATGCCGTTGTCGCGTCCCGCGCTGCCGGGTTCACGCCCGTCGTACGCGCCTCCGGCGGACGGGCCGTCGCGCACACCGGCGACGCGCTGGTCATCGACCACGTCAGCCCGGACCCGCTGTCGCCGGGCGGGATGGACGAACGGTTCGCCGAGTTCGGGAACCTGTTCGCGGAGGTGTTCCGCGGGTTCGGGGTGGACGCTCGGGTCGGTGAGGTTCCCGGTGAGTACTGCCCGGGCGCGCACAGTGTCAACGCACACGGGGAGGTGAAGCTGGTCGGTACGGCGCAACGACTGATCCGCAACGGGTGGCTGTTCAGCTCGGTGCTGATCTTCGACGGTGCCGCGGTCCTGCGCCCCCTGCTGAGCCGTGTGTACGACGGGCTGGGTCTGCCGTTCGACCCGGCATCGGTCGGTGCCGTGCGCGACGAGGCACCGGCGACGACCCTCGACGACGTGGAGGCCGCAGTGGTGGACGCGTACGCCGTACGGTTCGGCCTGGACCCGGCAGACGTCGACGCGGACACGATCACGGAGGCGAGGTCGATGGTCGCCGACCACCGGGCCGACTGACGCCGGGAGCGTTCTCCACTGAACGCACGAAACCGGCGTTTCGACGACATTTCGCGGACCGCCGCTGGCCCGATCCGGTCCGACTCAGCAAGATGGGTGGCATGGGAATCTACCGAGACGCCTACGAAGCGAGTATCTCCGACCGCGAGGAGTTCTGGGCCGAGCAGGCCACCCTGGTCGACTGGTTCCGGAAACCGAAGCAGGTTCTCGACGAGAGCAACGCCCCGTTCTACCGATGGTTTCCCGATGCCACGCTGAACACCTGCTACAACGCGCTGGACCGGCACGTGGTGGCCGGCCACGCGGACCGGACCGCCCTCATCTACGACAGCCCGGTCACCGACACCACGACCGAGCTGTCCTACGCCGAGCTGCTGGAGAAGGTCGCCGCGTTCGCCGGGGCGCTGCGCGGGTTCGGGGTGGAGAAGGGGGACCGGGTCGTGATCTACATGCCGATGATCCCCGAGGCCGCGGTGGCGATGCTGGCGTGCGCCAGGTTGGGTGCGGTGCACTCGGTGGTGTTCGGCGGGTTCGCGCCGCACGAGCTCGCGGTGCGCATCGACGACGCACAGCCGAAGGTGGTCGTGTCCGCCTCCTGCGGCATCGAGCCGAGCCGGGTGGTGGAGTACAAGCCGATGCTGGACAGGGCGCTGGAGCTCGCGACACACAAGCCCGGCGTGTGCGTGATCAAGCAACGGCCCCAGCTGAAGGCCGCATTGGACGAGACCCGCGACGTCGACTGGGACGTGGCGATGAAGGCCGGCGCCAGCGACCCGGCCGGGTGCGTCGAGGTCGCGGCGACCGACCCCTTGTACGTGCTCTACACCTCGGGTACGACCGGAAAGCCCAAGGGGATCGTGCGTGACAACGGCGGTCACGCGGTGGCGCTGGCCTGGTCGCTGCCCAACATCTTCGACGTGCACGCCGGGCAGGTGTGGTGGACCGCCTCCGACGTCGGCTGGGTGGTCGGCCACTCCTACATCGTCTATGCGCCGCTGATCGTCGGAGCGACCACGGTGCTCTACGAGGGCAAGCCGGTCGGGACCCCGGACGCGGGTGCGTTCTGGCGGGTGATCGACGAGCACAACGTGGAGGCCCTGTTCACCGCACCCACCGCGATACGGGCGGTGAAGAAGGAGGACCCCGACGGCGAGCTGCTGAAGAGGTACGACACCTCCTCGCTGCGGACCCTGTTCCTGGCCGGTGAACGGCTCGACCCCGACACCTATGAGTGGGCCACCAAGACCCTCGGCGTCCCCGTGATCGACAACTGGTGGCAGACCGAGACCGGATGGCCGATCGCCGCGAACCTACGCGGCCTTGACCCGATGGACATCAAGCCCGGCTCACCGACCGTCCCGGTGCCGGGGTACGACGTCCGGGTGCTCGACGAGAAGGGCGAGCCGGTCGCCGCGGGGGACGAGGGCGCGATCTGCCTCAGGCTGCCCCTGCCACCGGGCACGCTGCCCACGCTGTGGGGGGACGACGACCGTTACATCTCCTCCTACCTGTCCGCGTTCGACGGCTACTACCTCTCCGGTGACGGCGGGTACCTCGACGAGGACGGCTACCTGTTCGTGATGGGTCGCACCGACGACGTGATCAACGTGGCCGGGCACCGGCTCTCCACCGGGTCGATGGAGGCGGTGATCGCGCAGCACCCCGCGGTTGCCGAGTGCGCGGTGATCGGCGCCGCCGACGCGATGAAGGGACAGCTGCCCCGCGGTTTCGTCGTCCTCAAGGCCGGCGTCACCGAGGACCCCGACGACATCAAGCGTGAGCTGGTGTCCATGGTCCGCGACGAGATCGGCGCGGTCGCCGCGTTCAAGGACGTCACCGTCGTCGGTGGGCTGCCCAAGACCCGCTCGGGAAAGATCCTGCGCAAGACCATGCGCGAGATCGCCGACGGCAAGGACGCAACCGTCCCGTCGACCATCGAGGACGAGGCCGTGCTCGACACGATGCGGCCGGCTCTGCGCCGCCAGTCGTGACGTCGAGCCGGTGCGCTCGGGGCCCGGGTCAGCAGCAGCGGGACTGAGGGTTCTGCTCGCGGTGGTCGGCGCGGTGCCGCTCGAACTCCCGGCGGGACATGGGTACGACGTCGTCGGTGCGGCAGCGGTCGACGTACTCGTCCCACTTGGACTCGCCGGTCGCCTGCTTGAGGTACCACCGGATCCCGCGGCCGGCCCGCAGGACTGCCGCCTTCATCGTCGGGCCCCGGACTGAACCAGCTCGTGCTCCCGGACCGCCGCCTTCTCGTCCTTGGTGGCGAAGAAGTCCGAAGGGGCCACGAGGTGCGACTGCTGGTGCGGCACCTCGGTCGTGGGCAGGCTGCCGGCCCGCACTCCCTTGACCCAGATGAAGATCGCGTTGACCACGACCACGATCACCAGCAGCGCGAAGAGCGCCTGCAGTGTGCCGTTCACTGTGGAGTTGGTGACGATCTGCTGCATCTGCCCCATGTCTGTTGCCGGAGCGAGGAGCTCACCCTGGTCGATCGCGGTCTGGTAGTCCGACCGCTGCTGGAAGTACCCGATCTTCGGGTCGTTCGAGAACACCTTCTGCCAGCTCGCGGTCATCGTGACGATCAGATCCCAGGCCAGGCCGATCCCGGGCACCCAGGCCCATTTGGCCTTGCCGTGCTTGATCATGAGCGTCACGCACAGGGTGAGGGCGATCGCCGCCAGCAGCTGGTTGGCGATGCCGAACAGCGGGAACAGCTGGTTGATGCCGCCGAGGGGGTCGGTGACCCCGACGTACAACATGTAGCCCCACAGCGCGACAACCACGGCGCTGGCCGACCATGACGCCGGCTTCCAGGAGATCTCGGCGTACTTCGGCCAGATGTTGCCGACGGTGTCCTGCAGCATGAACCGGCCGACCCTGGTGCCGGCGTCGACCGCGGTGAGGATGAACAGCGCCTCGAACATGATCGCGAAGTGGTACCAGAACGCCGCCAGTCCGCCGCCGAACGCCTCACTGAAGATCAGCGAGATCCCGAACGCGAGGGTGGGCGCACCACCGGTGCGGGAGATCAGGCTCTCCTCCTCGACGCTCTGCGCCGCTGCGGTCAGGTCGGCCGGGTTGATCGTGAACCCGAGCTCGTTGATGAAGGTCGCTGCCGCCCCGGGTGTGCCACCCGTGACGCTTGCGGGGCTGTTGATCGCGAAGTAGAGACCCTGGTCGATGACGCACGCGGCGATCAAGGCGCTGATCGCGACGAACGACTCCATCAGCATGCCGCCGTAGCCGATCATCCGGACCTGGCTCTCCTTGGCGACCATCTTGGGGGTGGTGCCCGAGGAGATCAGCGCGTGAAAACCGGACAGGGCGCCGCAGGCGATCGTGATGAACACGAACGGGAACAGCTTGCCCGCGAACACCGGGCCGGTGCCCTCGAGCGCGAAGTCGGTGACCGCCTGGTTCTGGAGCGCAGGGGTGGCGATGACCAGGCCGACCGCGAGCAGCACGATGACGCCGATCTTCATGAACGTGGAGAGGTAGTCACGCGGGGTCAGCAGCATCCAGACCGGGAGGATCGATGCGACGAAGCCGTAGACCACGAGGCCGATGACAAGCTTCTCGGGGGACAGCGTCAGCGCCGACTCGAGGCCCATCTGCTCGACAGAGCCTCCACCGATGATCGCCAGCAGCAGCAGCGCGACGCCGATCGCGGTGACCTCCATGACACGTCCGGGCCGGATGTAGCGCAGGTAGAAGCCCATGAACAAAGCGATCGGGATCGTGAGCGCGATCGAGAAGACGCCCCAGGGCGACTCGGCCAGTGCATTCACCACGACCAGGGCGAGTACCGCCAGGATGATGATCATGATCGCGAAGACGGCGATCAGCGCGGCGATCCCGCCGATGACGCCGATCTCCTCACGCACCATCTGACCGAGGCTCTTGCCGTCGCGGCGCATGGAGAAGAACAGCACGACCATGTCCTGGACCGCGCCGGCGAGGATAACGCCGACGATGATCCAGATCGTCCCGGGGAGATAACCCATCTGTGCGGCCAGCACCGGACCGACGAGTGGTCCGGCCCCGGCGATCGCCGCGAAATGGTGCCCGAACAGCACCCGCCGGTCGGTAACGTCGAAGTCGACACCGTTGTGCAGACGTTCGGCGGGCGTGGCACGCGAGTCGTCGACACCGAGGACCCGGTAGGCGATGAACCTCGCGTAGAACCGGTAGGCGATGGCGTACGACGAGAGCGCGGCGAAAAGGATCCACAGGGCGGAGACCTCCTCGCCCCGCGACAACGCCAGCACCGCCCAGCAGATGGCGCCGACGACGGCGACGGCCCCCCACACCAGCATGGACCGCGGTGTCATCCTCGGCCCCGACCGTTGCGTCGACGTAGCGGTTGACATGGTGAACCTCCCGATAGGTCACGACACGTGCTTACCCAGTCTCCACCCTTTCCTCACGGGAGGGGAGCCACCCCCCCGTGAGAGGAGCCCGGCGTCGAGTCGGCGCATCACGCGGCCCTGTGCGCGCGACCCGGCTCAGTGGCCGCCGATCAGCGGTGACATGGCGCGCGCGACCAGGCTTGGCCTGCGGGTGAGGCGCTCCTCGCGGTCCGCCAGGCCCATCGTGCGGAGACCAGCGTTGACACCCAGCCACCGCAGCGGCTCGGGCTCCCAGCGGCGGGAGCGGTGGTTCACCCACGGCAACCGGGTCAGCTCGGTGTCCCGTTCGAGGATCAGGTCCCGCAGCGTGCGACCGGCCAGGTTCGTCGTACTCACGCCGTCGCCGACGTAGCCACCCGCCCAGGCCAGCCCGGTCGACCGGTCGAGACCGACCGAGGCGCACCAGTCGCGCGGGATACCCAGCGCACCGCCCCAGGCGTGGGTGGCCTTGTGGCCGCTGAGCACCGGGAACATCTCTAGCAGCGTCGACCAGAGAGCCGCGAACACACGGGGGTCGCGGTCGAACCCCGGGTGCACGGTCGAGCCGAAGTGGTACGGCGCGCCGCGACCGCCGAACACCAGCCGACCGTCGGCCGTGCGCTGGCCGTAGATGATCAGGTTGCGGTGGTCGGTGAAGGTCTCGCGCTCCCGCAGCCCGATCTGTTCCCAGACCAGGTTGCTCAGCGGCTCGGTGGCGATGACCAGCGAGTAGACCGGGACGACCGTGCGCCGGTGCCCCTCGAGCGAAGGGGTGTAGCCCTCGGTCGCGCGGACCACCGTGCCGGCGTGCACCACGCCCCGATCGGTGTGAACCTTGCGGGGCTCGATGCGCAGCGCCCGCGTCTGCTCGTAGACCCGGCCGCCGCGGGTCTCGTCGACGGTTCGCGCGAGGCCGCGCACCAGGCGGGCGGGGTGGATCGCCGCGCAGTCCGGGGTGTAGGTCGCGCCGCGCAACCGCGTCGCGGCCAGCCGCGCGCGGGCCTCGGCCTGGTCCAGTAGCCGGATCTCGGTGTCGGGCCGGCCCCAGTCGCGGGCAGCGGCTATCTCCGCGCGCGCACTCCGCAGCTGCGCGGCACTGCGTGCCAGGGCGAGCATCCCGCCTTTGGTGTAGTGCGCGTCGATGTGCTCGAGCTCGACCGCCCGCCCCACCTCGTCGACCGAGCCGCGCATCGCCCGGTGCTGGCCCAGCGCGTCCTCACGGCTCGAGCCGGGGAGTGCCGCCAGCTTGCCGAGCGAGGCCGGGAACAACGCCGAGCACCAGCCGCCGTTGCGGCCGGACGCCCCGAAGCCAGCGGTCTCCGCCTCGAGCACGACGACCCGCAGCGTAGGGGCCGCGCGGAGCAGGTAGTAGGCGGTCCAGAGACCGGTGAAGCCGGCGCCGATGATCGCGACGTCGGCGTTCACGTCCCCGGGCATCGGGTCGCGCGGCACCCAGTCGTCCGGGGTGGTCTGGTGCCACAGCGACAGGTCGCGGTAGCTCAGCGGACGCCCCACGAGTAGGTCTGCTTGCGGAGCTCGAGATACATGAATGTCTCCGTGGACACGATGTTCTCGATCCTGCGGATCCGGGTGGACAACACCTCGAGCAGGTGCTCGTCGCTCTCGCACACGACCTCGACGAGCAGGTCGAAGGACCCGGCGGTGATCACCACGTAGTCCACCTCGTCGATGGCGGCGAGCTGGTCGGCGATCGGTTCGAGCTCACCCCTCGTCTTGATGCCGATCATCGCCTGGCGGGCGAAGCCCAGCTCGAGCGGATCGGTCACCGCGACCACCTGCATCACACCGCTGTCGGTCAGTCGCTGCACGCGCTGCCGCACCGCGGCCTCGGACAGACCGACGACCTTTCCGATGGACGCGTAGGACCGGCGGCCGTCCTGTTGGAGCTCCTCGATGATGGCCTTGGAGACCGCGTCGAGCTGGATGCCGTTGCGATCTGGCCTCGATGTTTTGCCCACGGGATGGATCTTGACAGGCCAAAGTAAAGCGCGTCAAAGAAACCAAGCAAACTCTTCGAGGGAATCCGTTGCGATGTCGTTTCTTTTCTACTGAATCCCTTGTCGACAGCAGTACTCTTTGACAGTATCCACAGCACTCAACACGTGCACTGCCCGCAGGAGGTTCCCTCGATGTCTCAGGATCGATCAGCGCTGGACGCCTTGGTCCAGATGGCTCAGCAGCGCGGGGTCAGCCGCAGGGGATTCCTTCGGGGTGCGTCACTGTCCGCGCTCGCGCTCTCGAGCGGACCGCTGCTTGCCGCGTGCGGCACGGAGGCCGCGCAAGCAGACCGCGGAGTCGTGTGTCAGCGAGGACCTGTCGGCCGCCGAGAAGACGCTCATTTTCTCCAACTGGCCCGAGTACATCGACGTCGCGACCAAGAAGGTCGGCGGACAGAAGACCACTGTGATCCCGACGTTGGAGGACTTCGAGGCCGAGACCGGGATCCAGGTCACCTACAACACCGACATCAACGACAACGCCGAGTTCTTCGCGAAGGTCCGCAACCAGCTCGCCGAGTGCGAGCCCACCGGGCGCGACCTCATCGTGCTCACCGACTGGATGTGCGCCCGCATGATCGGTCTCGGCTGGATGCAGAAGCTGGACAAGGCCAACCTGCCGAATGTCGACGCGAACCTCGTGGAGAACCTGAAGACTCCCGGCTGGGACCCCAATCGCGACTACAGCGTCCCGTGGCAGACCGGACTCACCGGTATCGCGTACAACGCGAAGTACACCGGGGAGGTCGGCAGCATGGAGGACCTGCTCACCCGTGCCGACCTCAAGGGCAAGGTCAGCCTGCTCAGCGAGATGAACGACACGATGCTGTTCATGCTCCGCATCACCGGCGCCGATCCGGAGGACTTCACCGACGACGAGTTCGGCCAGGCGCTCGACAGGCTTCAGGAGTACGTCGACTCCGGCCAGATCCGGCGCTTCACCGGCAACGACTACACCCGTGACCTCGCTGCCGGGAACGTGGTCGCCTGCGAAGCCTGGTCCGGCGACGTGATCGCGATGCAGTTCGACAACCCCGACATCAAGTGGGTCGTCCCGGAGGAGGGGTTGGGCCTGTGGTCGGACAACCTGATGGTGCCGAACCGGGCCACCCACAAGACCCACGCCGAGACGCTCATGAACTACTACTACGACCCCGAGGTGGCGGCCACGCTTTCCGCTTGGGTGAACTACATCTGCCCGGTCAACGGCGCCCGGGAGGCCATGGAGAAGGTCGACGCCAGCCTCGTCGACAACCCGCTGATCTTCCCGGACGCGGACTTCCTGTCCAATGCCTCCCCGTTCATGGCGGTCGACGAGAAGACACGCGAGAAGTACGAGCAGGAGTTCGCCCAGGTGATCGGGTCCTGACGAGCTGCCATGACCGACACCGACCTGGTACTCACCTCCGTCACGAAACGGTTCGGCGGTTTCACGGCCGTTGACGACCTCCACCTCACCGTCCCCCAAGGGTCGTTCTTCGCGCTGCTCGGACCCTCCGGCTGCGGCAAGACCACCACGCTGCGGATGGTCGCCGGGTTGGACGAACCGACCGCGGGATCGATCCGGCTGGGTGAGCAGGACATCACCGGCCTCAAGCCCTACCGCCGGCCGGTCAACACCGTCTTCCAGAGCTATGCGCTCTTCCCGCACCTGAACATCTTCGAGAACGTCGCCTTCGGTCTACGACGCCAGGGCGGCAAGCAGGTCAAGCCGAAGGTCGACGAGATGCTCGAGCTGGTCGAGCTGGGGCAGTATGCCCGCCGCAAGCCCGCCCAGCTCTCCGGCGGCCAGCAGCAGCGGGTCGCACTTGCCCGGGCACTGATCAACCGTCCGCAGGTGCTGCTGCTCGACGAGCCCCTCGGTGCGCTCGACCTCAAGCTGCGCCGCCAGATGCAGATCGAGCTCAAACGGATCCAGACCGACGTAGGAATCACGTTCGTCCACGTCACCCACGACCAGGAGGAGGCCATGACCATGGCTGACACCATCGCCGTGATGAACGGCGGGGTCATCGAGCAGCTGGGTGACCCGCTCGAGCTGTACGAGGCGCCGGCTACGACGTTCGTGTCGAACTTCCTCGGACAGTCCAACCTGATCTCCGGCACCGTCCTCCAGGTGGACGGCGAGAACCTCCTGCTCGACGTCGCCGGCGCCAAGCTCGTCGCACCGGTTTCGCGGGCCCGGTCGTCGGAGGGGAACGTGTGGATCGGTGTCCGGCCCGAGAAGGTGTTCCTGGCCGCGGCCGAGTCGGAGACTGAGGACGGCTCGAACGTGCTGCGGGGAGGAGTCGTCACCGACGTCAGCTTCGTGGGTGTGAGCACCCAGTACCTCGCGCGGATGCCGTGGGGGCAGGAGCTGATGGTGTTCGAGCAGAACACCGGCGCCCGGAACAGCTTCCGGGTGGGCGACCGGGTCGACCTGCACTGGATGCCGGCCCACACGTTCCTCCTCGACGCCTCGCAGGACGCCACTGCGGGAGCGGAGCCGGAGGACGACACGTGAGCGTGTCCGCAGCGCACCTCGGCGCAGGCGAGCAGCAGCTCCCCCCGGAGGAGTCAGCGCGGAAGCGAGGTCTCGCCGGTTACCTGCTCCTGCTCCCGGGCGCGCTGTGGCTGACCGTCTTCTTCGTGGTCCCGACGGTGACCCTGGTCAGCACCAGCCTTTACGACCCGAGCGGCTCGATCCTCACCGGCTATGACATGACCCTCCACTGGCAGAACTACGTCGAGGCGGTGAAGGACTACGCCACCCCGTTCCTCCGGTCGATCGTCTACGCCCTCCTCGCGACGGTGGCGTGCCTCATCCTGGGGTACCCGCTCGCCTACGCGATCGCATTCAAGGCGGGGCGCTGGAAGAACCTGATGCTGGTCGCGGTGATCGCCCCGTTCTTCACCAGCTTCCTGGTCCGGACGCTCTCGTGGCAGCTGCTGCTGGGGGACAACGGTTGGGCAGTCGGCTTCCTCAAGGCGCTGAGCATCCTCGGCCCCGAGGGTCACCTGCTGGCGACCCCGTTCGCGGTGGTCACCGGTCTGACGTACAACTTCCTGCCGTTCATGGTGCTGCCGCTCTACGCCAGCCTGGAGAAGATCGACCCGCGGCTGATCGAGGCCGGCAGCGACCTGTACGCCACGCCGTTCACCGCGTTCCGCAAGATCACCCTGCCCCTGTCGATGCCCGGACTCATCGCGGGCACCCTGCTGACCTTCATCCCGGCCGCCGGAGACTTCATCAACTCCGAGCTGCTCGGCACCCCCAAGACGCGGATGATCGGCAACGAGATCCAGGACCTGTTCTCAGCCGGCTCCTACCCGGTGGCGGCGTCGCTGTCGGTGACGCTCATGGCGGTGATCGTGGTCATGGTGTTCTTCTACGTACGGCGGGCCGGCACCGAGGACCTGGTATGACCGAGGTCCTGCGCTCCACAAAGGGGTGGCTCGGGAGCCACCTGATCCTGTTCTACGCGCTGCTCGTGCTGCTCTACATGTTCGTGCCGGTGTTCGTGGTCATATTGATGTCGTTCAACGACCCGGCCAGCCGGCAGAGCTACGAGTTCGACGGGTTCACGTGGAACAACTGGCTGAACCCGTGCGGGCCTTTCCAGATGTGCTCGTCGGTGACCACCAGCCTCAAGATCGGCCTGCTTGCCACCGTGGTCGCCACGATCCTGGGCACGCTGATGGCGTTCGCGATGGTGCGGCACCGGTTCCGGGGGCGAGGGGCCGCCAGCGTGTTCATCTTCCTGCCGATGGCCTCACCGGAGATCGTCCTCGGCTCCTCGCTGGTCGCACTGTTCGTGAGCGCCGGGTTCGCCGGGGTGCTCGGCTTCTGGACGATCTTCGTCGCTCACGTGATGTTCTGTCTTTCGTTCGTGGTCGTGACCGTCAAGGCGAGACTCAGCGGTCTCGACCCGCGGCTCGAACAGGCAGCCATGGACCTGTACGCCAACGAGTGGCAGACGTTCTGGCGGGTGACCTTCCCGCTGGTTTTCCCCGGGATCTTGTCCGCGGCGTTGCTGAGCTTCTCGCTTTCGTTCGACGACTTCATCATCACCAACCTGAACTCCGGTCAGACGGTCACCTTCCCGATGTTCGTCTGGGGGGCCGCGCAACGCGGGATCCCGATGCAGATCAACGTGGTCGGTACCGTGATGTTCCTGGTCGCGCTCCTGCTCGTCGTCGGCGTCGAGCTGGGTCGTCGTCGTCAGACCGTCCGCTGACTGTGACCGCGCAGGACGCGTGGGCGCGGGAGGCGCTGGCCGCCGCAAAGCCGTCGGTCTTCTGGCTCGCCGATGCCGCCCGCCCGGAGCCCCGGCCCGCCCTTGGCGGCACGGACCATGCCGACCTGGTCGTCGTCGGCGGCGGTTACACCGGACTGTGGACCGCGCTGCGCGCCAAGGAGCGTTACCCGGACCTCGATGTCGTGCTGCTCGAGGCGGGCAGCTGCGGTGACCAGGCGAGCGGCCGCAACGGCGGGTTCGCGAGCGCCAGCCTGACCCATGGCTTCGGGAACGGCCAGGCCCGCTGGTCCGACGAGCTGGTCGAGCTCGACCGGATGGGTGCAGAGAACCTCGCCGCGATCGGGGAAACCATCACCCACTACGACATCGACTGCGGCTGGGAGACGACCGGCGAGCTGATGGTCGCGACCGCTCCGCACCAGGTCCAGGAGCTCGCCGAGCTCGCCCGTGACATGAACGCCGCAGGACATCACGTCGAGCTGCTCGACGGGTCGGCGGTCCGGGAAGAGGTGGCGTCCCCGTCGTACCTCGCCGGCGTGTGGGACCGGCGCGGGACCGCGATGGTCGAGCCGGCCCGGCTGGCGTGGGGGCTGCGGGCGGCGTGCCTGTCCCACGGCGTGCGGATCTTCGAGCAGACCCCGGTGACCGGCCTGAACCGCGACGGCGCCGGGATGGTCGTGCGCACCACCACCGGCCGGGTCCGCGCGGGTCGGGTCGCGCTGGCCACCAACGCGTTCCCGCCGCTGCTGCGCCGGCTACGGCTGATGACCGTGCCCGTCTACGACTACGTGCTGATGACCGAGCCGCTGACCGCCGAGCAGATGGACTCGATCGGATGGGAGCACCGGCAGGGCGTGGGCGACGCGGCCAACCAGTTCCACTACTACCGGCTCACCCGCGACAACCGCATTCTGTGGGGTGGATACGACGCGGTCTACTACTACGGCAGCCGGATCCACCGCCGGCTGGAGCAGAGCGAGGTCACCCACGGGCTGCTCGCCGAGCACTTCTTCGCGACCTTCCCGCAGCTGCGCGGCGTCCGGTTCAGCCACCGCTGGGGCGGTGTGATCGACACCTGCACGCAGTTCACGGCGTTCTTCGGCAGGGCGTACGACGGGCGGGTGGCCTACGCGTTGGGGTACACCGGCCTCGGGGTGGCCGCGACCCGGTTCGGTGCGGACGTCATGCTCGACCTGTTGCAGGGCGAGGAGACCGAGCGCACCCGGCTGCGGATGGTCCGCGAGAAGCCGCTGCCGTTCCCGCCGGAGCCGGTGCGCTTCGCCGGGGTGCAGCTGACCCGCTGGTCGATGGACCGGGCGGACGCGAACGCCGGACGCCGGAACCTGTGGCTGCGCACCTTGGACCGGCTGGGCCTCGGCTTCGACTCCTGAGCCCTCAGTTTCCCCATGGTGCCCTGGTGAGCCCGCACTTCCCACGCCGAGCTCGTCATGGGGAGTGAGGCTTCACCATGGTGCCCTGGGGAAGCTGGGGCAGCTGATGAGCTGGGGCAGCTGGTGCCCTGGTGAAGCTGGGGCAGCTGGTGCGCTGGGGCACAGAAAGAGTGATCCGACTTCCCCTCCAGAAGAGTCGGATCACCTTTCTGGTTACTGGGACGCCGCCGAGTCCCGGTCCCGCGTCCCGCTCCGGTCGGGGCCGGGTGTCACAGCAGCTTCCAGGCCTCCTCGAGCACCGAGCGCAAGCCCTGCTCGATCTCGTCGAAGTGCTGCTGGTCGCAGATCAGGGGCGGTGACAGCTGGATCACCGGGTCACCGCGGTCGTCCGCGCGGCAGTAGAGGCCGGCATCGAACAGTGCCCTGGAAAGAAAACCGCGCAGCAGCTTCTCGGCCTCGGCGTCGTCGAACGTCTCCTTGGTGTCCTTGTCCTTCACCAGCTCGATGCCGTAGAAGTACCCGTCGCCTCGCACGTCGCCGACGATCGGCAGGTCCTTCAGCTTCTCCAGGGTGGCGCGGAAGGCGCTCTCGTTGGCGAGCACGTGCTTGTTGATGCCCTCGTTCTCGAAGGCGTCGAGGTTCGCCAGGGCGACCGCGGTGGACACCGGGTGGCCACCGAACGTGTAGCCGTGGGCGAACATGTTGGTGCCCTCCAGGAACGGCTCCATCAGGCGGTCCGTGGCGATCATCGCGCCGAGCGGGGAGTACCCGGAGGTCAGCCCCTTCGCGCAGGTGATGATGTCGGGCTGGTAGCCGTAGCGTTCGGACCCGAACATGTGGCCGAGTCGGCCGAAGGCGCAGATCACCTCGTCGCTGACCAGCAGCACGTCGTACTCGTCGCAGATCTCGCGCACCCGCTGGAAGTAGCCGGGCGGCGGCGGGAAACAGCCGCCGGAGTTCTGCACGGGCTCGAGGAACACCGCGGCAACCGTCTCGGGACCCTCGTTCTCGATGGCGACCGCGATCTGGTCCGCGGCCCAGCGGCCGAACGCCTCGAGGTCGTCGCCATGCTCAGGTGCCCGGTAGAAGTTCGTGTTCGGGACCCGGAACGTGGACGGCACCAGGGGCTCGAAGACGGCCTTGAGGGAGGGCAGCCCGGTGATCGACAGGGCACCCTGGGTGGTGCCGTGGTAGGCGATCGCCCTGCTGATCACCTTGTGCTTCAGCGGCTTCCCGGTGAGCTTGAAGTAGTTCTTGGCGAGCTTCCAGGCGGACTCGACGGCCTCTCCGCCGCCGCTGGTGAAGAACACCCGGTTCAGGTCGCCGGGGGCGTAGCCGGCCACGCGTTCGGCGAGCTCGATCGCGCTCGGGTGCGCGTACGACCAGAGCGGGAAGAACGCGAGCTCGGAGGCCTGCTTGGCGGCGGCCTCGGCCAGGTCGGTGCGGCCGTGGCCGAGCTGGCTCACGAACAGGCCCGCGAGCGCGTCGAGGTAGCGCTTGCCCTGCGCGTCGTAGATGTAGGCGCCCTCGCCGCGGACGATCACCGGGACGTCTGCGTGGTCGTAGCTCGACATCCGGGTGAAGTGCATCCACAGATGGTCACGGGCTGACTGCTGGAGGCCGGCGTAGATTTCGTTGTCCATCGGCTCAGATGACATGTGACGCTTCCCTTTTCGCGCGGTGGCTCGACCTACTCATCTTGCGCGACCGCATCGGGTTATGCAAGCGAATCAGTTGCTGAGACGCGCAGGCGTTAGCCATGTCAGCCCCCAGAATCGACGCAGTCCACGAAATCCGAAGCATCTGCCTCGGTGGGTACGACGGACGCGCGGCCGTCGTACCCCGGTCCTGTCGACCCTCCTGGTTAGGGTCGCAGCCATGGCAGCGACAGGACCCACGCACCCGGAACCGGTCACCGACCTCGTGCTTGAGGGTGGGGGTGTAAAGGGCATCGCGCTCGTCGGTGCGGTGACACCCCTCGTGGAGGCGGGCTACCGCTTCCCGCGGATCGCAGGGACCTCCACCGGTGCCATCGTCGGCTCGGTGCTCGCCGCGCTGCAGAGACGCGGTGAACCGTTCGGCCGGCTCGACGACATCGCCCGGACCCTGGACTACGCGAAGTTCCGGGACCGCGGGTTCCCCGGCCGGTACCTCGGCCCGCTCGGGTTCCTCACCGACGGGTTCTCGGTGCTGCTCGAGGACGGCGTGTTCGAGGGCGACTACCTCGAGGACTGGCTGGCCGGAGTGCTCGGCGACCTGGGCGTCGAGACGTTCGGTGACCTGCGCAGGGACGACCGCGGCGACGACGGACGGATCCACCATCGGTACTCCCTCGTGGTCACCGCGAGCGACCTGTCCCGGAAGCGGCTGACCCGGCTGCCGTGGGACTACGGCGAGTACGGCCTCGACCCCGACGAGCAGCGGGTCGTGGACGCGGTTCGGGCCTCCGCCTCGATACCGTACTTCTTCGAACCCGTCGAGCTGAAGGGGAGCCGCGGCACGTCCACGCTGGTCGACGGCGGGCTGATCTCCAACTACCCGATCAGCATCTTCGACCGGGCGGACGAGAACCCGCCGCGCTGGGCCACGATCGGCATCCGGCTCGACGCCCTGGGCATCGGCACCGGCCGCCGGCCGGGCGATGCCGGCCAGGTCGAGCCGGTGCACGGTCCGGTGGCGATGGGAATCGCGCTGGTCGAGACCTCCATCGAGGCCTGCCAGGCCGAGCACGTCCTCGACCCGTGCAACGTCGCGCGCAGCGTCTACGTCGACACCGGCACGGTCGGCGCGATCGACTTCGACCTCAGCAAGGAGGAGCAGGAGCGGCTGCTCGCGGCGGGCCGGGAGGCGGGCGAGCGGTTCCTCGAGGAGTGGGACTACGCGGACTGGCTGGCGACGTGCCGGGGTTGATGGTGCCTGCGCGTGGCCAGGTACGGCGATGTCATCCGTCGAGAGGCGTTGCGGGTGAAGAATCCGTCGTGGATTCGCGGCTAGCTATACCGATTCCGTAGTTCCCTGGCTAGGCTCAGCCGTGCCGGGTGACCCGCCCGGCGACGACTCCGACGACCGAGGCAGGGACGAAGAGGATGGCCCAGAGGACGGCACAGGCGACGACACAGCAGTTCCGGAACATCATCGACGGCAAGCCGGTCGACGCGGCATCTGGCGAGACCTACGACATCGTGAACCCGTCCACCGGAGAGGTGTACGCCCAGGCGCCCGCCTCCGGTGCGGAGGACGTGGACCGGGCGATGAAGGCCGCCTCGGGCGCGTTCGAGGCATGGGGTGAGACCACGCCGGCCGAGCGTCAGAAGGCCCTGCTGAAGATGGCCGATGCGCTCGAGTCCCGCGCGGACGAGTTCGTGCGGGTGGAGTCGGCCAACACCGGCAAGCCGCTCGGGCTGACCGCAGAGGAGGAGCTGCCCCCGTGCGTGGACCAGCTTCGGTTCTTCGCGGGTGCCGCCCGGGTGCTCGAGGGCCGCTCCGCCGGCGAGTACATGAAGGACCACACCTCGTTCATCCGCCGCGAACCGATCGGCGTGGTGGCCCAGGTGACGCCGTGGAACTACCCGCTGATGATGATGATCTGGAAGATCGCTCCCGCGCTGGCCGCGGGCAACACGGTGGTGCTGAAGCCGTCGGACACCACGCCCGCGTCGACCACGCTGTTCGCCGAGATGGCCCAGGAGTTCCTGCCGCCGGGCGTCTTCAACGTGGTCTGCGGCGACCGGGGCACCGGCCGCGCGCTGGTCGACCACCCCACCCCGCAGCTGGTCTCCATCACCGGGTCGGTGCGGGCCGGCATGGAGGTCGCGGGATCCGCGGCGGCCCAGCTCAAGCGGGCGCACCTCGAGCTTGGCGGCAAGGCACCGGTGATCGTGTTCGACGACGCCGACCTCGAGGCGGCCGCAGAGGGCATCTCCGTGGCCGGCTACTTCAACGCCGGCCAGGACTGTACGGCGGCCACCCGGGTCCTCGCGGGCCCCGGGGTGCACAACGACTTCGTGCAGGCGCTGACCGAAAAGGCCAAGAACACCCGGACCGGTGCCCCGGACGACGAGGACGTGCTCTACGGAGCGCTGAACAACGCGAACCAGCTGGCTCGTGTCACCGGCATGATCGAGCGGCTGCCCGGTCACGCCAACCTCGAGACCGGTGGTGCACGACAGGGTGACAAGGGCTTCTTCTACACCCCCACCGTGGTCTCCGGGTTGCAGCAGGACGATGAGGTGATCCAGGACGAGATCTTCGGCCCGGTGATCACGGTGCAGCAGTTCACCGACGAGGGTGAGGCGCTGCGCTGGGCCAACGGCGTGAAGTACGGCCTCGCCTCCTCGGTGTGGACCAAGGACCACGGCCGGGCGATGCGGATGGCCAAGCGCCTCGACTTCGGCGCGGTCTGGATCAACACGCACATTCCGATCGTGGCCGAGATGCCGCACGGCGGATTCAAGCACTCCGGCTACGGCAAGGACCTGTCCATGTACGGCCTCGAGGACTACACGCGCATCAAGCACGTCATGTCCTACATCGGGGAGTAGACCGGTGCGCATCCTCCTCGTCGGCGCGGGGGGTGTCGGCGCGGCGTTCACCGCCATCGCCGCCCGACGGGACTTCTTCGAGCAGGTCGTGGTCGCCGACTACGACCTCGCCCGGGCAGAGAAGGCGGCCGCAGCCGACGAGCGGTTCGTGGCCGCACGGATCGACGCCTCAAGCGCCGAGGCGGTCGGTGCGCTCGCGATGGAGCACCGGGCCACCCACGTGATGAACGCCGTCGACCCCCGCTTCGTGATGCCGATCTTCGACGGCGCGTTCGCGGCGGGTGCGGACTACCTCGACATGGCGATGAGCCTGTCGCAGCCACACCCGGAGGCGCCGTACTCCCGGACGGGCGTCAAGCTCGGCGACGAGCAGTTCGCCGCGGCCGACGACTGGGAGAAGGCGGGCCGGCTCGCGCTGTGCGGCATCGGCGTCGAGCCGGGGCTTTCCGACGTGTTCGCGAGGTACGCCGCCGACCACCTGTTCAGCGAGATCGACGAGCTGGGGGTGCGGGACGGCGCGAACCTCACCGTCGAGGGATACGACTTCGCTCCATCCTTCTCCATCTGGACCACGATCGAGGAGTGCCTGAACCCGCCGGTGGTCTGGGAGAAGGACCGCGGCTGGTTCACCACCGAGCCGTTCAGCGAGCCGGAGACTTTTCACTTTCCGGAGGGGATCGGGCCGGTGGAGTGCGTCAACGTCGAGCACGAGGAGGTGCTCCTGATGCCGCGCTGGGTCGAGGCGAAGCGGGCGACCTTCAAGTACGGCCTCGGCGACGAGTTCATCGACGTGCTCAAGACCCTGCACAAGCTCGGCCTGGACAGCACCGAGAAGGTGCGCGTGAGCGGTGGCGAGGTGTCACCGCGCGACGTGGTGGCCGCCTGCCTGCCCGACCCGGCGACTCTGGGGCACAGGATGCGCGGCAAGACCTGCGCCGGCCTGCACGTCACCGGCACCGGCAAGGACGGTCGGCCGCGGTCGACGTACCTCTATCACGTGGTCGACAACGAGTGGGCGATGCGGGAGTACGGCCACCAGTGCGTGGTCTGGCAGACCGCGGTCAACCCGGTGATCGCGCTCGAGCTGCTCGCGAACGGGACCTGGTCGGGCTCGGGCGTGCTCGGACCGGAGGCGTTCGACGCGGTGCCGTTCCTGGACCTGCTCCAGGAGTATGGGTCGCCGTGGGGTCAGCGGGAGCAGTAGCGGTCAGCTTCCCGGCGTGACCCACCAGCCCATGTTCACCGGAGGCCTGGCCGGGTCGCTCTGGTCCCAGCAGTTCCAGTGCGGGCGCGATGTGACGACCCACTCCAAGTGGTAGCTGCGGAAGTTGCCGCCGGTGAGCTCGTTGCAGCTCGAGGTGGCAGCAGCCTGCATGACCGGGGTGACGGCGGGGCCGTAGACGTAGTAGGCCAGGCCCAGCGCAGCGCCGACGACGACGGCGATCGTGCGGATGCTCGCCATCGACATCCGGGACCCTGTCATTGACACAGCCATCCGAAACCCCTCACGTCAAGGACCGCAGTCGGAGTCCTCCCCATCGGACTGTAGGGCCGCGACGACGCCGGCCGCAGGAGTTCCGCGAGACCGATCGGTCAGGGAATCGACCGATCCGGGTGATGTTGTCCCTAGTCACACGGGACTACGCGGTGGCGTCGAAGGCCTCGGCGACGACGTCGAAGGCCTCGGCCAACAGGTGGTCGGGCATCACCAGCGGCGGCAGGAACCGGAGCACGTTCCCGAACGTGCCGCAGGTCAGCGTCACCACGCCGTGGGCGTGGCAGTACGCCGAGATCGAGCCGGCGCGGACGGCATCAGGGGTTTGCCCGTCCGCGCCGACGATCTCCACCGCCATCATGGCCCCCCGGCCCCTGATGTCACCCACGCTCGGGTGGTTGTCGCCGATGGCGGTCGAGTCTGGTGTGGATCGCCTCGCCGATGGCGCGTGCGCGCTCGACCAGGTCGTGCTTCTGCATGGCTTCGATGGCGCCGAGCGCGGCGGCGCAGGCCACCGGGTTCCCGCCGTAGGTGCCGCCCAGTCCGCCGACGTGGACGGCGTCCATGACGTCGGCGCGTCCGGTGACGGCGGCCAGCGGGAACCCGCCGGCGATGCCCTTGGCGGTGGTGACCAGGTCCGGCACGACACCCTCGTGGTCGCAGGCGAACCAGTCGCCGGTGCGGCAGAACCCGGTCTGGATCTCGTCGGCCACGAAGACGATGCCGTGCTCGGCGGTCCACTCGCGCAGTCGGGGGAGGAAGCCGTCGGCGGGTACGACGAACCCGCCCTCGCCGAGAATCGGCTCGATCACCACGCAGGACAGGTTCCGGGCACCGACCTGCTTGTCGAGGATCTCGATCGCCCGGTCCGCGGCCTGCTCGCCGCTGATCTCGGTGGGCTCCCGGAACGGGTAGGACATCGGCGCCCGGTAGATCTCGCCCGCGAACGGGCCGAAGCCGTCCTTGTAGGGCATGTTCTTGGCCGTCATCGCCATCGTCAGGTTGGTGCGCCCGTGGTAGGCGTGGTCGAAGACGGCGACCGCGTCGCGGCCGGTGAAGGAGCGGGCGATCTTCACCGCGTTCTCGACGGCCTCGGCCCCGGAGTTGAGCAGGGCGGACTTCTTGGGATGGTCGCCGGGCGTGAGCTCACCGAGCTGCTCCGCGACGTCGACGTACCCGTCGTACGGCGTGACCATGAAGCACGTGTGCGTGAACGCCTGCACCTGGTCGATGACCCGGCTGACGACCTCGGGCGCGGCGTTGCCGACGCCGGTGACCGCGATCCCCGACGCGAGATCGATCAGCGAGTTGCCGTCGGCGTCGATCAGCACGCCGCCCCCGGCGGCCACCACGAAGACGGGGAGTGTGGTGCCCACGCCGGCCGCGACATGGGTCTGCCGGCGCGCGAACTTGGTGACCGACCTGGGCCCGGGGATCTCGGTGACGAGGCGGCGCTCCTGGGGCAGGTCCGACCCGCCCCGCATGGCATCCGTCATGACAACAGATTACGGCGCCGAGAGCCGTTTCTGCTACGAATTTGATGGTAGACATCGAGATTTCCTGCATGAAATCGTGGCGATTAAGGGATTGATGCCCTGATTTCGTTGTTCGTGCGCAGACGTGCGTTGTTTGGTGCTGCTCCGGCAGGGCAAGTAACTCCTCAGGACGGGGCCCTTCTCTCCGAGGAGCAGCACATGTCACCCGAGGTCATCTCGATCCTCGCGCTCGTGGCGATGTTCGTGCTGGCGACGCTCCTGCCGATCAACATCGGGGTGATGGCCTTCGTGGCCGCCTTCGTCGTCGGCAGCACCGTCGCCGACATGGACGGTGAGACGATCCTCGCCGGGTTCCCCAGCGAGCTGGCGGTCACCCTGATCGGCATCACCTACCTGTTCGCGATCGCCACCAACAACGGGACGATCGACTGGTTGGTGCGGGTCGCCACGGTGTCTGTGCGGGGCCGGTTGGTGGCTCTTCCCTGGGTGATGTTCCTGATTGCCGGGACCCTCACGGCGTTCGGCGCGGTCAGCCCCGCGGCGGTGGCGATCATCGCGCCGGTCGCGCTCGGCTTCGCCTACACGTACTCCATCAACCCGTTGCTGATGGGCATCATGGTGGTCCACGGCGCGCAGGCCGGCGGCTTCTCGCCGATCAGTATCTACGGCACCATCACCAACGACATCGTCGCGCAGACGGACCTGCCCAGCAGCCCGCTGACCCTGTTCCTCGCCAGCCTGTTCTTCAACCTCGCGATCGCCATCGTCGGTTTCGTCATCTTCGGCGGCCGAGACCTGCTGTCGCGGCGCACCGACGTACGCGCCGAGGCGGCCAAGGAGACCGACGACGAGGCTGCCGGGACGATCCGCCCGACGGCGTACCAGCTCTTCACCCTGATCGGGCTGCTCGGGCTGGGAGTCGCGACGCTCATCTTCGAGCTCGATGTCGGTCTCGTCGCGCTGACCGTCGCCCTGGGGCTGGTGTTCGTCTCCCCGCACGAGCAGAAGAGTGCCGTGTCCCAGATCAGCTGGCCGGTGGTGCTGCTGATCGCCGGTGTGCTCACCTATGTGGGTGTGCTGGAAGAGATCGGCACCATCGACTACGTGAGCAACAACGTCGCGGAGCTGGGCTCCCCGCTACTGGCCTCACTGCTGCTGTGCTACGTCGGCGCCGTCGTCTCGGCGTTCGCGTCGTCGACGGCGCTGCTGGGCGCAATCATCCCGCTCGCGGTGCCGTTCCTGCTCGCCGGCGAGGTGGGTGCGGTCGGCGTGATCGCGGCACTCGCCGTCTCGTCCACCGTGGTCGACGTCAGCCCGTTCTCGACCAACGGGGCTCTGGTGCTGGCCAACGCCCACGAGGACGACCGGGAGCGCGTCTACAAGCAGCTGCTCGCGTTCGGCTTCGCGATCGTGCTGATCGCCCCGCTCGTTGCCTGGGCGGTCCTGATCGTCCCCGGCTGGTTGTAGCCGACTTGTCAGCAGTGTGCACGGCTGTAACCGGGCAACACCCCGACTACTCGGGTCGGCGAGCGACGGTGGTCTCCCAGGTCTGGTGGAACCACAGCGCTCCGTCCTCGACGTGCGGACGCATGCCGGTACGCCGGCCTCCCGCGACCTCGTCGCGCAGCAGCGCGCGCACGGCATCGGCCGGCCCGGGCGGGGTGAGCGACTGCTCCAGCCACGGCTCCAGGGGGCGGTCGATCGTCTTCAGCTCGGACCGCTCCACCTGACAGTCGCGCTGCTCCAGCCATCCCCGGACCACTCCCTCGACCGGCATCGACACGTGCGAGTCGTCCCGGAGCCGCTCCACCTCGTCCTGGCGTCCGGCCAGGTCCGGATCCGCGCCGGCGACCAGATCCTTGACCACGACCCGGCCGCCCGGCGCAGTCACTCTGACCAGCTCGTCGAGCATCGGGGCGGGGTCGGCGAAGTGGTGCAGCGAGAAGCGGGTGATGACCAGTGAGAAGGTCCCGTCGTCGAAGGGCAGCGCCCCCGCGTCCCCGTGCAGGAACTCCACGTTGTCGAGCCCTTCCGCGGCGGCGGCCTCGCGCCCCGCGGTCAGCATCGCCTCGGTGGCGTCGAGGACGGTGACCGAACGGACCGCGGGCGCGATCGCCCTGGCCACCAGGCCCGTGCCGCCGGCCACGTCGAGCACCGTGTCGGACGCCGTTGCGGCGGCCAGACCCAGCAGCCAGGGCAGCCCGGACGTGAACGCGACGTTGAGGTCCGACTGCTCGAAGGTGGTGGCCTGCCCGGTGAAAGCGGCCTCGATCCGGGATCCGTGCGTCTGGTCCATCGACCCAGACTAGAACCTGGGAGGATGGGGCCCGTGAGCTCATCCGCCCCCCGCAACGTGGTCATCCTCGGCTCCACCGGTTCCATCGGCACCCAGGCGCTCGATGTCATCCGCGCCAACCCCGACGGCTTCCGGGTCGTCGCGCTGACCGCTGGTGGCTCCAACCCGGAGCTGCTGGCGGCGCAGTGCGACGAGTTCAGCCCTCGGTTCAGCGGTACGGGGGAGGAAGCCTCCTGTCAGGCCGCGGCCCTGGAGTGCGACGTGGTGCTCAACGGGATCACCGGCGCCGTGGGCCTGCGACCGACACTGGCTGCCCTGGACGCCGGGAACACCCTGGCGCTGGCGAACAAGGAGTCGCTGATCATCGGCGGACCGGTGGTCCTCGCCCGCGCCAAGCCCGGCCAGATCGTCCCGGTCGACTCCGAGCACAGCGCCCTCGCCCAGTGCCTGCGGGGTGGCCGGGCCGACGAGGTACGACGGCTCGTCCTCACCGCCAGCGGCGGACCCTTCCGGGGTCGGACCCGCGACGAGTTGCACGACGTGACGCCGGACCAGGCCCTCGCCCATCCCACCTGGTCGATGGGCCCGGTGGTGACGATCAACTCCGCGACCCTGGTGAACAAGGGGCTGGAGGTGATCGAGGCGCACCTGCTGTTCGACATCCCGTTCGACCGCATCGAGGTCGTCGTACACCCGACCTCGGTGGTGCACTCGATGGTGGAGTTCTACGACGGCTCGACGCTGGCGCAGGCGTCGCCGCCCTCGATGCTGATCCCGATCGCACTCGGTTTGGCGTGGCCGGACCGGGTCCCGGGCGCCGCGGCCGCCGTTGACTGGACCAGGGCGCAGACCTGGGAGTTCTTCCCGCTCGACGCCGAAGCCTTCCCGGCGGTAGACCTGGCCCGCGCGGCCGGCTCCCGCGGGGGCACCGCACCGGCTGTCTACAACGCCGCGAACGAGGTCTGCGTCGACGCGTTCCTCCGTGGTGAGATGCGGTTCACCGCGATTGTGCCCACGATCGAGCGTGTTCTGGGGATGCACGAAGTACCCTCGATGGAGGAAGGGCTGACCGTGGACGACGTACTCCGGGCGGATGCGTGGGCGCGGGAGGCAGCAGTGGAGATCGTAAGGAACCCGAACCTGTGACCGTGCTGATGTACACGCTCGGCGTGGTGTTGTTCGTCGTCGGTGTGGCGGCGTCCATCGGCCTGCACGAGGTCGGGCACATGGTGCCGGCGAAGAAGTTCGGCGTAAAGGTGACGCAGTACTTCATCGGCTTCGGCCGCACCGTCTGGTCCCGACGCAGGGGCGAGACGGAGTACGGCCTCAAGGCGGTGCCGCTCGGTGGGTACGTCAAGCTCGTCGGCATGCTCCCGCCGGGTGAGAACGATGACCCGGGCAAGATCCGCAAGAGCAACACCGGCATGTTCACCCAGCTGATCTCCGACGCACGCGCGGCAGAATACGAGCTGGTCGAGGAGGGGGACGAGGACCGCCTGTTCTACCGGCTGCCGTGGTGGAAGAAGGTCATCGTGATGGCCGGCGGGCCGACGGTGAACCTGGTGCTGGCCTTCCTGCTCTTCGGCGGCGTCTTCATGCTCCACGGCGTGCTCGAGCCGAAGACCACGGTCGACGACGTCTCCGACTGCGTCATCGCGGCCTCCGAGGCCGAGCCCGACAGGGTCTGCACGAATGCCGACCCGGTGGCGCCGGCCAAGCAGGCGGGCCTGCAGAAGGGCGACCAGATCCTCGCCTTCAACGGCGCCGAGGTCACGTCGTGGGAGCAGCTCACCGAGCTGATCCGCGCCAACGACGACGGCAACGCGACCATCGTCTACGAGCGCGACGGCGAGCGAGTCACGACCACCACCAACACCACCGTCTCCGCGCGGCAGGCAGTCGACGACCCGGACGAGTTCGTCGAGGTCGGCTTCCTCGGCGTGACCCCGGAGTTCGTGCGGGAGACGAAGGGCCCGGTCTACGTCGTCACGACGATGGGTGACTACACCTGGCAGACCATCAAGGCGCTGGGTGAGATGCCGGTCAAGCTCGTCGGCGTCACCAAGGCCGCCCTGGGTCTCGAGGACCGGCAGGCCGACAGCCCGATGAGCGTGGTCGGCGCGAGCCGGGTTGCGGGGGAGATCTCGTCCCAGCACGAGATCCCGATCGGTGACCGGTTCATCAGCCTGATCATGCTGCTCGGCGCCATCAACCTCTTCGTCGGCATGTTCAACTTCATCCCGCTGCTGCCCCTGGACGGCGGTCACATCGCCGGTGCGTTGTACGAAGCCGTACGACGGGGCCTGGCCAAGCTGTTCCGGCGGCCCGACCCCGGATACTTCGACGTCGCGAAGCTGCTGCCCGTGGCCTACGTGATGGCCGGCGTCATCCTCCTGATGAGCGTGGTGCTCATCTACGCCGACATCGTCGCCCCGGTCCAGCTCGGTTAGCGCGGCATGGAGTCGTATCCGCGCCCGTGCATGTCGAGACCCACCTCCGAGACGTGAAAGAAGGAGACCACTCGTGACCTCGGTCAACCTGGGAATGCCTGCTGCGCCACCGCCGGTGCTCGCTCCGCGCAGACCCACCCGGCAGATCAAGGTCGGCAAGGTCCTCGTCGGTGGCGACGCCCCGGTATCGGTCCAGTCGATGACGACCACACTGACCTCGGACGTGAACACCACCCTGCAGCAGATCGCCGAGCTCACCGCGTCCGGTTGCGACATCGTCCGGGTGGCCTGCCCCTCGCAGGACGACGCGGACGCGCTTCCGCAGATCGCGGCTCACTCGCAGATCCCGGTGATCGCCGACATCCACTTCCAGCCGAAGTACGTCTTCGCCGCGATCGACGCCGGCTGCGCCGCGGTGCGCGTGAACCCGGGGAACATCCGCAAGTTCGACGACCAGGTCAAGGAGATCGCGCGGGCGGCCAAGGACCGGGGCACCTCGATCCGGATCGGCGTCAACGCCGGCTCGCTCGACAAGCGGTTGCTGGAGAAGTACGGCAAGGCCACCCCCGAGGCGCTCGTCGAGTCCGCGGTGTGGGAGGCCTCGCTGTTCGAGGATCACGACTTCCACGACTTCAAGATCTCCGTCAAGCACAACGACCCGGTGGTCATGGTCCAGGCCTACGAGATGCTCTCGGAGCGGGGCGACTGGCCCCTGCACCTCGGTGTGACCGAGGCCGGCCCGGCGTTCCAGGGCACGATCAAGTCCTCGGTCGCTTTCGGTGCCCTGCTGTCGCGGGGGATCGGTGACACGATCCGCGTCTCTCTGTCCGCGCCTCCGGTCGAGGAGGTCAAGGTCGGCCTGCAGATCCTGGAGTCGCTGAACCTGCGTCCCCGCCGGCTCGAGATCGTCTCCTGCCCGTCCTGCGGTCGTGCCCAGGTCGACGTCTACAAGCTCGCCGACGAGGTCACCGCGGGCCTCGACGGGCTCGAGGTGCCGCTCCGTGTCGCCGTGATGGGCTGTGTCGTCAACGGGCCGGGCGAAGCCCGCGAGGCCGACCTCGGCGTCGCTTCCGGGAACGGCAAGGGGCAGATCTTCGTCAAGGGCGAGGTCATCAAGACGGTTCCCGAGTCGCAGATCGTGGAGACGCTCATCGAGGAGGCGATGCGGATCGCCGAGGAGATGGGCGAGCCGGTCGACGGTGACTCCGGGGCCCCGACCGTCACAGTCAGCTGACCCTCGCCGGCCGCCGCGCGGCGCGTCGAGAACAACCGGCCCGGATCGAACCGAACCTGGGTGAGCGGACGGCTCCCGTCGCGTAGGCTCCGCTACGTGCTTCGGACACAGCACGGACTGCGGCTGCTGGGCCCGTCCGACCTCCCCGCGATGCTGGAGCTTGCTGCCCGCGACCCGGTCACCAACGTGTTCGTCGACTACCGGGCCCGGTTGACCACGCTCGACCCGCGCTGGATGGGCGGCGAGATGTGGGGGTACGTCGAGGACGGCAAGCTGGTGTCCGCCTGCCACGTGGCCGCCAACCTGGTTCCGGTGGAGGCCACCCCCGCAGCCATTCAGGTGTTCGCGGCCCGCGGCATCCACCAGCACCGGCGGTCCTCCACGATCGTGGGGCCGGTGGAGTCGGTCGCGCCGTTGTGGGACGAGCTGTCCTCGCACTGGTCCCGGCCCCGCGAGTTCCGGTGGAACCAGCCGCACCTGCAGATCAGCGATCAGCCGCAGGTCGCCCCGGACCCACTGGTACGACGGACGACCCCAGCCGACCTCGACGTCCTCTACCCGGCCTGTGTGGCGATGTACACCGAGGAGGTCGGTGTCTCACCGGAGGCCGGTGGTGGCGCCGACATGTACCGTGCCCGGGTCGCGCAGCTGATCAGCAAGGGCTGGTCGTTCGCGCGCATCGAGCAGGGGCGGGTCGTGTTCAAGGCAGAGGTGGCAGCGGTCTCGCCGTACGCCTGCCAGGTGCAGGGGGTCTACGTCGACCCCGCCCGGCGTGGCGAGGGGTTCGCCGGCAGGGGGATGGCGGCCGTGGTGGCCACCGCGCTCCGCGAGATCGCGCCGGTCGTGTCGTTGTACGTCAACCACCACAACACGCCGGCCCGCCGGGCCTACGAGACCGTAGGCTTCCAGCAGACCGGCGTGTTCGCCACGATCATGTTCTGAGGCGTGGCCTCAGCTCGCGAACGTCCAGTGCATCGCCGGGGGAAGAACGGGTCCGGGCCCCCGGTTCTTGAACGGCGGTTCTCCCACACGATGAAGCCGAACCAGCTCGAGCGGTACGTCGCAAGTAGCCAGCCGTGGTCGCGGCGCACCTGGACCAGGCTCGGACCGGGTCCGTCGCTGAGGATGTGGCCCGGTCACCATCCGGTGTCCGTCCGGAGAGAAGCTGAAGGCGCGGTTCTTGCAGGACCGCCAGAGGGTGGTGGACGGGTCGGAGAGCTTGACCACACGCTGACAGGACCGCGGGACCTCCGACACGAACAGGCCGAGGCGGTTGGCCGAGATGTCGACGATGTAGGCCGGCTCCCGGAGATCCGGGTCTGCATGTCGTTGTGCGGGTCCCACCAGAACGTCGCTTGACCTTGTTGCCCCACTCGCTCAGGACCACGTGGCTGCCGTCGTCGGAGAGCAACGGGGTCGATACGCAGTCGTCGCCGGGCTCGGCGAGCACCCTGCCGGACGTGTGCACCAGGCGGGTGTTCTGCCCGCGCTCGATGTGGGCCGGACGGAGCGTCGTACCGTCCGGGTAGTCGGCGGCAGCGGCACTGCCCGTCGCGGCCGCTGCCCGGGTTGCATTGGCCTGGCCGGACCCTCGCAACAACGGTGCGACGGCTAGTGTCGGCGCGTGGCTGACACATCACTGGCAAGGGACATCAGGGCGCTCGCCGGCATCCTGGCGACGTCGGGGGTCGTGCACCTGCTCAAAGCGGAGGTCTACGAGCCGATCATGCCGAAGGTCGTGCCCTCCCACCGTCTGGTGATCTACGCGTCCGGTGTGGCGGAGTTGGCCTGCGCCGTGGGGCTCCTCGTGCCGAAGACACGGCAGACGGCGGGCTGGGTCAGCCTGGGACTGCTGCTGGCGGTGTACCCGGCGAACCTGAAGATGGCGGCCGACTCCACGAAGACCGACAACACGTCGTACAAGGCGGTGGCCTTCGGGCGGCTGCCCATGCAGCTGCCGATGCTGTGGTCGGCCTTCCGCGCGGCCCGCGGCAGGTAGCTCAGTCCCGCCGCGTCAGCCAGGTGGCCCAGCTGACCGGCTCTGCGCCGCGCTCCGCCTGCCCGACGACGGACTCCGTCATCCATGCCCTGAGCAGGCGCAGGTCCTCGGACGAGGCGAGCGTGAGCAGCCGGCGCTCCTCGCACAGGACGTCCGCCGCCCGGACCGCCTCCTGCAGCTTGACCACCTCGCGGCCGAACTCGATGGGCATCGCCATCTCAACGTCGATGTGGGTCTTTCCCTGATCCGCCGCCTCCTGGGCGAGCCGGCGTCCCATGTGTCGGGCGTGCGCGGGCCCGGAAAGCAGGCCGGCCATCTCAGCCGCGAGGGCATGGGACGCCGAGTCGCCCTGCATCAGCTGCAGCTCGCGGACCAGCTCGTCGAGGTGCTGGTCCTGTCGCAGGCTCAGCTCGACCGGGCAGCCGACCAACCGGACCAGCACCCAGCCCTCGGGCAACGTCGTTGCGGGCTCGCCGTGCTCCTCGGCCACCGTGGTCCTCGGCTGGCGAACGCCGTGGTCGTCGGCGACCTCGGTGAGGTCGGCCCAGATCCGCTTGCCGTGCTCGAGCCTCTCGACGCCCCAGTCGCTGGCCAGGATCGACACGATCGCCAGACCACGCCCGGTGGTCGGCTCGTCCGCGAGCAGGAGGTCGTCGTCGTCGGGGCCCGGGAAGCTCGATCGCGGGACCACGGCCTCGGCGGGCGTCATCCCGTCGTCCTCGACACTGATCCGGACCGCGTCGTCGAGGGCCTGGACGGCGATCTCCATGTACGTGCTGGCACTGTGCAGGGCCGCGTTGGCGGCGAGCTCGCTCACGCACAGGCTCGCGTCGTCGACGAGCGCCACACGTCCCAAGGACGTCAGCCCGTCGGCCACGAAGCGCCTGGCGCCGGGCACGCTGGCCGGGTCGGCTGCGAACCGGACACGCAACATAGTGCTGCGTCGGGTGAGCTGCTCGTCGGCCACGCCACGATGATGCCAAAACCATCTGCGGCAGACCGGCGAATTACGGATCCCGACTAGACCGGAAACTGGTGTGCGGTCCCGTACGGGCGATAGGTAGCCTTACCGAATGATCATGCGGATGTCGACCCTTTTCGTGCGCACGCTCCGAGAGGACCCCGTGGACGCGGAGGTCCCGAGCCACCGGCTCCTGGTGCGCGCGGGGTACATCCGCCGTGCCGCGCCCGGCATCTACTCGTGGCTACCGCTCGGCTACCGCGTGCTGCGCAACGTCGAGCGGGTCATCCGCGAGGAGATGGACGCGATCGGCGCCCAGGAGGTGCACTTCCCGGCGCTGCTGCCGCGTGAGCCCTACGAGGCGACCGGCCGGTGGACCGAGTACGGCGACGGGGTGTTCCGGCTGCAGGACCGCAAGGGCGCCGACTACCTCCTCGGCCCGACTCATGAGGAGATGTTCACGCTGCTCGTGAAGGACCTGTACTCGTCGTACAAGGACCTGCCGCTGTGGCTCTACCAGATCCAGACCAAGTACCGCGACGAGGCACGTCCCCGGGCAGGACTGCTGCGGGGCCGCGAGTTCGTGATGAAGGACTCGTACTCCTTCGACTACACCGACGCGGGACTCGACGCGTCGTACGCCGCCCACCGGGCCGCCTACATCAGGACGTTCGACCGGCTCGGGTTCGACTACGTGATCGTGAAGGCCACCGCCGGTGCGATGGGTGGCTCGAAGTCCGAGGAGTTCCTGGCCACGGCCGAGAACGGTGAGGACACATATGTCCGCTGCACCGGGTGTGACTACGCCGCGAACGTCGAGGCCGTGCAGGTGCGCCCGCCGGAGCCGCGGTCGTACGACGGACAGCCGGCTGCCCATCCGGAACAGACACCGGACACCCCCACCATCGACACGCTCGTGGACCACCTCAACGAGAAGTTCCCGCGCGACGACCGCGCCTGGAACGCCGGTGACACGTTGAAGAACGTGCTGGTGGTGCTCAAGCACCCGGACGGGACGAAGGAGCCGATCGCGATCGGTCTCCCCGGTGACCGTGAGGTCGACGCGAAGCGGCTGGAGGGTCAGCTCGAGCCGACCGAGGTACAGCCCTTCGACGAGTCGGAGTTCGCCAAGCACCCGGCGCTGGTCAAGGGCTACATCGGACCGGGCGTGCTGGGAGAGAAGAACGAGTCGAAGATCCGGTTCCTGGTCGACCCCCGGGTCGCCGAAGGCACCCGCTGGGTCACCGGTGCGGACGTCGCCGGCAGCCACGTGATCGACCTGGTCGCCGGCCGTGACTTCACGCCCGACGGCACGATCGAGGCGGCCGAGGTCCGGGACGGCGACCCCTGCCCCCAGTGCTGGTCCGACGGGGGCAACGGCACTCTGTACATGGCACGCGGCATCGAGATGGGACACATCTTCCAGCTCGGGCGCAAGTACGCCGACGCGCTCGACCTGAAGGTGCTCGACGAGAACGGCAAGCTGGTCACCGTGACGATGGGGTCCTACGGCATCGGCGTCTCCCGGGCCGTGGCCGCGATCGCCGAGAACTCCCACGACGAGCTCGGCCTGATCTGGCCGCGCGAGATCGCCCCGGCCGACGTACACCTGGTCGCCACCGGGAAGGATGCGGCGGTCTTCGAGGCCGCCGAACGGCTGGCCGCTGACCTCCACGGTCAGGGGCTGACCGTGGTCTACGACGACCGGCCCAAGGTGTCGCCGGGAGTGAAGTTCAAGGACGCGGAGCTGCTCGGCATCCCGACGATCGTGGTCGTGGGCAAGGGTTTCGTGGACGGCGTCATCGAGGTCAAGGACCGGGCCGGCGGCACCCGGCAGGACGTGGCCGTGGACAGTGTCCTCGAGCACGTGGTAGGTGTGGTCCGTGGCTGACCCGATCGAAGCAGTGATCTTCGACTGGGGTGGCACGCTCACCCCCTGGAAGAGCATCGACCCCAGCGAGGAGTGGTCGACCCTGGCCCGGATGGCCGCGCCCGACCGGGTCGAGGAGACGACGACCGCGCTCCTCGACGCCGCGGACATGGTATGGAAACGTTCGCGCGAGGAGCACCGCTCCGCGTCACTGGCCGAGATCTGCGAGCTGGCCGGCGTGGCCTTCGAGGACCCCCATCTGACCGCGTACCGCGAGTTCTGGGAACACGCCACCTACACCGACGAGGACGTGCTCCCGCTGATCAGCCGGCTGAAGGTCGAAGGCATCAAGGTGGGCGTGCTGTCGAACACGGTGTGGCCGCGGACCTGGCACGAGGAGTTCTTCGACCGCGACGGCATCCTCGACATGCTCGACGGCGCCGTCTATACCAGCGAGATCGCGTGGACCAAACCGTCGCCGGAGGCGTTCCTCTCCGCGATGACTTCGGTAGGCGCCACCGACCCGTCGCGCTGCGTCTTCGTCGGCGACCGGCTCTTCGAGGACATCTGGGGCGCCTCGAATGTCGGAATGCGCACCATCCTGGTGCCGCACAGCGACGTCCCGGTCGAGCAGGTCGGCCACTCGGTCGGGGAGCCGGACGCGATCGCGCACCGGCTCAGCGAGGTGTTCGACATCGTCTCCGCCTGGCGCTGAGCTGCAGGGCTGCAGGGTTCCGCATGTTCGCAAACCTGCAGAAAGTAAAGGGTTCTGACTGTTCCTTGGGCGGTGATCTTGGAGAAGGATCACGTGGGGAACGCATCGAGGCTTTCCCCTCACCAGAAGGACGTCGCAGAACATGAACCGTCTTCATCGCAGCGCGGCGCTCATCGGCGCCGCAGCCTTGGCTCTGACGGGCGCCACCGCGCCCGCCGACGCCGCCGTTCCTGCTTCCGACCGAAGCACGAGCTGTTTCGACCCCCACGATCTCGGCGCCGGTGCGCGCGGCGGTGACGCTGCCCATGGGACCGACCACCGGGACATCTCCGCGAAGGAGCAACGCGCGATCGAGCGGCGCACCAAGGCAATCCTCGACAGGCGGAACCCGTCGGCGCGTGCAGCCGCCGGGGGCTCGATCCCCGTCTACGTGCACGTGATGCGCGACAGCAGCGGCAACGGGGACGTCAGCAACAACCAGGTCGACCAGCAGATCTCGGTGCTGAACCAGACGTACGACGGGCAGGAGTCCGCGGCCGGGGCGAACACCGGGTTCACGTTCCACCTGGCCGGCCTCGACCGGTACAACAACAACAAGTGGCACGCCGACCGGCAGAGCGCGACGTACCGGTCACAGACCCGCCAGGGCGGCGCGAACGCGCTGAACATCTGGCTCGTCGACTTCTCCTACCTCGGCGTCGCCACCTTCCCCTGGGACTACGGCAGCCAGGGCAGCATCGACGGGATCCGGGTGAACTACACGTCGCTGCCGGGCGGTGCGGCGGTGAACTACGACCTCGGCAAGACCACGACCCACGAGGCCGGGCACTGGCTCGGGCTGTACCACACGTTCCAGGGCGGGTGCACCGCCACCAACGACGCTGTCTCCGACACTCCCGCGCAGAGCAGCCCGACCAGTGGTTGCCCCGGAGGACGCGACTCGTGCTCGCTGCCCGGCCTGGACCCGATCCACAACTACATGGACTACAGCTTCGACAGCTGCTACGACCGGTTCACCTCCGGCCAGTCCTCCCGGATGGCGTCCATGTGGACCGCCTACCGCAGCTGACCCCCACCCCGTTGAGATCCGCCTCATTTCGCGTTGAAACCCGCAAGATTTCGGGTTGAGACTCGTGGGGTTCCGGTTGAGATGCGCAAGGTTCGCGAACGAGCTGCCCGGGTCGCGAAAATCTGGCACGTCTCACCAGCGAACCGGGCCCGAATGAACAGTGAATAGGGCGGATCTCAACGGGGGGTCAGAGCTCGCTGATGCCCGGGAACGCCTCCGGCCGGCCGCCGAACCCGAGCTGGCGCACCGCGGCGTCGTTGATCGCCTCGAGCGCCCACTGCCGGTTGGCCCCGGAGGTGCTGCCCACCATGTCGGCGTAGACCGCCGTGCATCGCTGTTCGAGGTCGAGGGACGCCTGCTTGAGCTGCGCGGGCGTCTCCGCCGCATTCGGCAGGTCGTAGCTGATCTCGGCGGAGACCGGTTCGGCGTCGGCTGCCCGAACCATCGCGATCAGCTGGTCGCGACGCCCCCGGTGGGTGGTGTACGCGGCCCGCACCTTGTTCCACAGCTCCGGCTCCGTCGACAGCGACACGCGGCCGCCGACAACGCCGTACACGTAGACGGCCGCATGCTCGCCGGCGAGCGAGGCCTGGATCGCATCGAGCGGCTTCACAGGCCGGGCCGTCCGGCCGGAACGGCCTGCCGCAGCACGACCGCATGCTGGGCCGCAGAGGCCGCCATGCTGGCGAGCAACCGGGCGAAGGCGCCGCTCTCGGCCGCGAATGCATGCCGTTTGCTGATGGTGCTCAGCTCCTGTTCCAGCGTCGCCAGTCCGCGCATCGCGGCCGCTGGCCGGGGCGGCACCTGGTAGGGGTCCTCGGTGACGGGCGGTACGTCGGACGGGGCGACCGTGTCCGCCAGGGAAGGCGTCGGGTCCTCGTCGGGAACCGCCTCGGCGAGGAGCGTGACGTGCGCGCGATGGATCTCCATAACGGGGGAGAGGGCGGGCGCCAGGTCCGGGTGACGAGCGGTCGTCGCGGTCAGCGCGTCGAGGACCACCTGCTCACCGGCGAGGGCCTCGGCAGCTGTCGCGATGTCCGGGTCCTGCTCCGACGTCCGGTCGGCTTCCCGCCGTCGCCGTGCCCTCTGCCTGTCGTCGTCGTTCGTGCAACCGGCCCACAGCGCACCGGCGCCGACCGCGAAACCGGCCACCGCCGCACGACGCGTGAGGACGCTGCCACGAGTGGGGACGGAGGGGCTCGGCACGGCGCCGACTTTAGCGCGTGACCTGCGGTTTCAGGTCGGCGGTGCGCCGTCCGGGGTCTACCGCGGGACACCAGGTGGGAGGTTTCCCGTCCGGCCGTTCGGGGGACCCTCCTGATGCGGACCTGAGGCGCGTCGAACGGCTTGGAAATTCGGCTATGGTGTCCCCACTGACAACAGCACAGCAGGAAGGATGCCCGTGAGCACCGATCAGACGACCCGGGACCGACTTGCAGGGGTGCTGACCGACCCCCTCGCTGCTGTGGGCCTCGATGTCGAGGCCATTGAGCTCACCCCGGCCGGTAAGCGCCGCCTCCTACGCGTCGCCGTCGACAAGGACGGTGGGGTCACCATGGACGACATCGCCGACGCCACCAAAGAGGTTTCCCGACTGCTCGACGAGTCCGACGTGATGGACGAGCACCCGTACACCCTCGAAGTCACCTCTCCGGGCACCGACCGTCCGCTGACCCTGCCGCGCCACTGGCGCCGCAACGAGGGGCGGTTGGTCAAGGTGACCTTCGCCGGCGGCGACACCTTCACCGGCCGCATCATCGGCAGCGCCGAGGACCACGCGACGGTGGACGTCGGGGGGCAGAAGCGGGAGATCGGGTACGCCGAGGTGGCGAAGGCCCGCATCGAGATCGAGTTCAACAGGAAGGAGAGCTGAGCCGCATGGACATCGATATGGCGATCCTGCGCTCGCTCGAGCGCGAGAAGGAGATCTCCTTCGAAATCCTCGTCGAGGCCATCGAGCAGGCACTCCTCACGGCCTACCACAAGTCACCGGGAGCGCAGCCGCAAGGCGCGCGTCGAGCTCGATCGCAAGAACGGGCACGTCACCGTGTACGCCGCGGAGACCGACGACGAGGGCAACACGCTCACCGAGTACGACGACACCCCGGCCGGCTTCGGACGGATCGCCGCCACGACGGCGAAACAGATCATCCTGCAGCGGCTGCGCGACGCCGAGGACGAGATTCGGTTCGGGGAGTTCTCCGGCAAGGAGGGCGACATCATCTCCGGGATAATCCAGCAGGGGCGGGACCCCAAGGACGTGATGGTCGACCTCGGCAAGCTCGAGGCCCTGCTGCCGACTGCGGAACGTGTCCCCGGCGAGAAGTACGAGCACGGCACCCGGATCAAGTGCCTGGTCGTCAGCGTGCGCAAGGGCATGCGTGGCCCGCAGGTGATGCTGTCCCGGTCGCACCCGAACCTGGTCAAGAAGCTGTTCGCCCTCGAGGTGCCGGAGATCGCTGATGGCACCGTGGAGATCTGCGGGATCGCCCGTGAGGCGGGACACCGCACCAAGATCGCGGTCCGCTCGACGATCCCGGGAGTGAACGCCAAGGGGTCGTGCATCGGTCCCATGGGACAGCGCGTGCGCAACATCATGCACGAGCTGCACGGCGAGAAGATCGACATCGTGGACTGGTCGGACGACCCCGCTGAGCTGGTCGGACACGCACTCTCGCCGGCCCGGGTCAGCAGCGTGGAGATCGTCGACCTCGAGGCTCGGTCCGCCCGTGTCGTGGTGCCCGACTACCAGCTGTCCCTGGCGATCGGCAAGGAAGGGCAGAACGCCCGGCTTGCCGCACGCCTGACCGGATGGCGGATCGACATCCGCTCCGACGAGGCGCCAGCGGCCACGGCGGCCACCGGCGAGGTCCCGGCGGAGCGGCCCGCTTCGGATCAGGTCGTCGATCCCGCCGTCGCCGCAGCCCCTGGGGCCGACGGCACGTCCGACGCCTGATCCGGTTCGGCTCTGAGCGCAGCAACCGGTAGACTTAACGACAGTGGCTCGCCAAAACGTCCTGGAAGCATGCGCAAAAGCACCTGTGCGCACGTGTATCGGATGTCGGCGGCGGGCCGCGAAGCAAGACCTGCTGCGAGTAGTCGTCATTGATCAGGGGTCCGGCCCGGCCGTGATCCCCGATCCTGGGCGACGGGCGCCGGGCAGGGGAGCGCACCTGCACCCCACGCCCGAATGCCTGGATCTCGCGCTTCGTCGTCGAGCCTTCCCCCGCGCCCTCCGGGTCCGGGAAGGACTTGCCAGTGAGGCAGTGCGCGACTTCGTGCGCAGCTTGCAGAAACAAGAAGCACGGCAAGGAACGTGACCGTGTTGACCGACAGAAAATGGAGCAGCAGCTCATGAGCACTCGATGAGTACTTTGCGATGAGCATGCACACCAACTAACGGTCCGGCCAGACGAAAGCGGCTCGGACCAGAAGGAGAAGCGTGGCTAAGGTCCGAGTCCACGAACTCGCGAAAGAGTTCGGAGTCGAGAGCAAGGTCGTTCTGGCCAAGCTCGGAGAAATGGGAGAGTTCGTAAAGTCGGCGTCGTCGACTGTCGAGCCCCCTGTCGTCAAGCGTTTTACAGACAAGTTCGGTGACGAGCTGAAGGTTGCCGCGAGAGAAGAAGGCAGCCAAGAGGGCACCCGCCAAGAAGGCCGCGAAGAAGGCAGCCGACAAGCCCGCCGAGGCCGTCGACACAGTCTGAGGACGCCGTTACGGAAGCCCCTGCGGCAGCCACCGCGGAGGAGTCCGCTGCCGAGGCACCCGCTGCCAAGGCAGCCGTCAAGCCCGGCCCGAAGCCCGGTCCCAAGAAGGCCGAGCCCGAGTCGGCACCGGAGCCCGAGGCCCCCGCGGCCAGCGCCGAGGCTCCCACTGCCAGCACCGAGGCTCCCGCGGCCAGCACCGAGGCTCCCGCGGCCAGCGCCGAGGCGCCCGCCGCCGAAACCGAGGAGCCTGCGGCGAAGCAGGGTCCGACCCCGTCCGCACCCCGGCCCGGCGGTGCCGCACGTCCGGGTGCCCCGCGCCCCGGCAACAACCCGTTCTCGTCCACGCAGGGCATGGGTCGTCGTCCCGCTGCCCCGGCAGCACGCAGCGGTGAGCCGACGCCCGGTGACCGGCCGCCCCGGCCGCCGGCAGGTCGCGAAGGTGGCGCACCGGGTCGTCCCGGTGCAGCACCCGGTCGCCCCGGCATGCCCCGGCCCAACCCGGCGATGATGCCGAAGTCACCCGCCGCGTTCGGTGGTGGCCCAGGCGCACGTCAGGGCGGACCCGGTGGCCGTGGTGGCCCCGGTGGCGCTCCGGGTCGTGGTGGTCCCGGCGGCGCTCCCGCACGTGGCGGTGCTCCGGCCCGCGGCGGTCAGGGTGCGCCCGGTGGAGCACCGGGTGGACCCGGCGGTCGTCCCGGCGGGTTCGGGCCCAGTGGCGGTGGCCGTCCCGGTGGCGGTCGTCCCGGTCAGCGCGGCTCCACCCAAGGTGCGTTCGGTCGCCCCGGTGGCCCATCGCGCCGTGGTCGTAAGTCGAAGCGTCAGCGTCGTCAAGAGTTCGACAACATGCAGGCCCCGACGATCGGTGGCGTGCGGGTCCGCAAGGGCGACGGCGAGACGATCCGTCTTGCCCGTGGCTCCTCGCTGACCGACTTCGCGGAGAAGATCAACGTCGACCCGGCGTCGCTGGTACAGATGCTGTTCCACCTCGGCGAGATGGTCACCGCGACCGAGTCCGTGAACGACGCGACTCTCGAGCTGCTCGGTGAGGAGCTCAACTACACGGTGCAGGTTGTCTCGCCCGAGGACGAGGACCGCGAGCTGCTCGGGTCGTTCGACCTCGAGTTCGGCTCCGACGAGGGTGTCGAGGCCGACCTCGAGGCCCGGCCGCCGGTCGTGACCGTGATGGGTCACGTGGACCACGGTAAGACCAAGCTTCTCGACGCTCTTCGCAGCGCGAACGTCGTCGCCAAGGAAGCAGGTGGGATCACCCAGCACATCGGTGCCTACCAGGTCGTGACCGAGGTCGACGGCACGGACCGTCGGATCACGTTCATCGACACCCCGGGTCACGAGGCGTTCACCGCGATGCGTGCTCGTGGTGCGCAGGCCACCGACATCGCGATCCTCGTCGTTGCGGCTGACGACGGCGTGATGCCGCAGACGGTCGAGGCGTTGAACCACGTCAAGGCCGCCGGTGTCCCGATCGTGGTCGCGGTCAACAAGATCGACAAGCCGGACGCAGACCCGACCAAGGTCCGTGGCCAGCTGACCGAGTACGGCCTCGTGCCCGAGGAGTACGGCGGCGACACGATGTTCGTCGACGTCTCGGCGAAGTCGCAGCTCAACCTCGACACCCTGCTCGAGGCGGTCGTCCTCACGGCGGACGCTGAGCTGGACCTGCGCGCGAACCCCGAGCAGGACGCTCAGGGCCTGGTCGTCGAGGCACACCTCGACCGTGGCCGTGGCCCGGTGGCGACCGTGCTGGTCCAGCGCGGGACCCTGCGGGTCGGTGACTCGATCGTCGCCGGCCCGGCGTTCGGCCGTGTCCGCGCGATGCTCGACGAGCACGGTGACTCCGTCGAGGAGGCCGACCCGTCGCGTCCGGTGATGGTGCTCGGTCTGACCGCGGTTCCTGGTGCAGGCCAGAACTTCCTCGTCGTCGACGACGACAGGATGGCCCGGCAGATCGCAGAGAAGCGTGAGGCCCGTGAGCGCGCTGCCCTCCAGGCACAGCGTCGCGGCCGTCGTACGCTCGAGGACTTCATGGCCTCCATGGAGAAGGGCGAGAGCCAGGAGCTCAACCTCATCCTCAAGGGCGACGTGTCCGGTTCGGTCGAGGCACTCGAGGACTCGCTGTCGAAGATCGACGTCGGCGACGAGGTCTCGCTGCGCGTCATCGACCGCGGTGTCGGTGCGATCACCGAGACCAACGTGATGCTCGCTGCTGCCTCCGACGCCATCATCATCGGCTTCAACGTCCGGCCCGAGGGCAAGGCGACCGTGGTGGCCGACAAGGAAGGTGTCGAGATCCGCTACTACTCGGTCATCTACCAGGCGATCGAGGAGATCGAGGCGGCCCTCAAGGGCATGCTCAAGCCGGAGTACGAAGAGGTGTCGCTCGGTCAGGCCGAGATCCGCGAGATCTTCCGCTCCTCCAAGATCGGCAACATCGCCGGTTGTATGGTCACCGACGGGGTCATCCGCCGCAACGCCAAGGCGCGTCTGCTGCGTGACGGCGCCGTGGTCTCCGACAACCTCGATCTGTCGTCGCTGCGACGCGAGAAGGACGACGTCTCCGAGGTCCGCGAGGGCTTCGAGTGTGGTCTCACCCTGCGTGGCTACAACGACATCAAGATCGGCGACATCGTCGAGTGCTTCGAGATGCGGGAGATCCCCCGGGCATAGGCCCTCATGGGTGGGTCCGGACCTACCGAGCGGGGACGGCGAGGCATCCAGCCTCGCTCGTTCCTCGCTCGGCGGCCAGGCCCATCCACGCCTCGCCGTCCCCCGCTCGCCCGGTCCGTCCCGCTGGTGGACGCAGGCCCGGGGAATGGCAGACACAAGTCAACCAGGAGCAGATCATGAGTAGCCCCAGAGTCCGCAAGGTCGCGGACCGGATCCAGGTCATCGTGGCTGAGATGCTGGAACGCCGGATCAAGGACCCGCGGCTGGGTTTCGTCACCGTGACCGACGTCCGCGTCACCGGCGACAGCCAGAACGCGTCGATCTTCTACACGGTGCTCGGCGAGGCCGAGGAGGTCGCCGGCACCGCTGCGGCGCTGGAGTCCGCCAAGGGCATCCTTCGCTCGGAGGTCGGCAAGCAGCTCGGGATGCGTCATGTGCCGAGCCTCGAGTTCATCCACGACGCGCTGCCCGAGAACGCCCGTCACCTCGACGAGCTGCTCGCCAAGGCAGCCGAGTCCGACGCGAAGGTCGCCGCCGCGGCGGCCGGTGCGACGTACGCCGGGGAGGCGGACCCGTACCGCAAGCCGAACGAGGACGACGACGCCGACGACACCGACGCGTGACGCAGCCACCTTCGGGGAACGCGTCCGGGCTGGTCGTCGTCGACAAGGCTGCCGGGATGACCTCGCACGACGTGGTCGCCCGGCTACGCAGGATCGCCGGCACCCGCAAGGTCGGCCACGCCGGGACACTCGACCCCATGGCGACCGGTGTCCTGGTGCTCGGCGTGAACAAGGCGACCCGCCTGCTCGGCCACCTCATGTTGACCGAGAAGCGGTACGACGCCACGGTGCGTCTCGGGGCCAGCACCAGCACCGACGACGCGGAGGGCGAGTCGCTCGGGCAGACGCCTACCGCTCACCTCACCGAACCCGAGGTGCGCAGTGCGACGGGCCGGTTCGTCGGTGACATCGAGCAGGTGCCGTCCGCGGTGTCGGCGATCAAGGTCAACGGGCAACGCGCCTACAAACGGGTGCGGGCCGGTGAGTCGGTCGACCTACCCGCACGCCTGGTCACCGTTCGTTCCCTCGAGGTGAAGGCGCTGCGCCGCGAGGGGGACTTCCTCGACGTCGACATCTCGGTGCACTGCTCCAGCGGGACCTACATCCGGGCCATCGCCCGCGACCTGGGCTTCGTGCTCGGCGTCGGCGGACACCTGACGGTCCTGCGGCGCACCGCGGTCGGTCCGTTCGGGTTGACCGAGGCGCGCTCCCTCGAACAGCTCGCCGACTCGTTCGACCTGGTGCCGCTCGGCGAGGTGGCCGCGCGCTGCTTCCCGACGTACACCGTCGACGACACAGGTGCACGCGACATCTCCTTCGGACGCACGCTGCCGCTCGAGCTCGGTGCACCCGGCCCGGTGGCGCTGCTCGACGGGAGGGGCGGGTTGCTCGCGCTCTACGAGCAGAAGGGTCCGGCGGCAGTGCCGGTCGCCGTGTTCACCGGCTGAACGCGGCGGGCCCGACCACAGCTGGGACGCCGATGTGGCAGTCTTTTTCCGACATCGGAAGCTCACCGGCCACCTGGACAGGAGCACAGGCATCGTGCGGATCTGGCGCTCGCTCGACGAGGTGTCGGCCGACCTCGGTCGCACCGTGGTCACCATCGGCAACTTCGACGGTGTGCACCTGGGCCATCAGCACGTCATCCGGCGCGCGCGTGAGGTCGCCGTGGAGCTCGGTGTGGAGCACGTCGTCGCGGTCACCTTCGACCCGCACCCGATCGCCGTACTACGCCCCGAGCACGCGCCACCGACGCTGACCACGGTCGACGGCCGGGTGGAGCTCCTCGGACGAGTCGGTGTCGACGACGTCCTGGTGGTGCCGTTCACCCGCGACATCGCCGGTTGGTCACCTGAGCGGTTCATCGAAGAGATTCTCGTGGATGCGCTGCACGCGAGGGCTGTCGTCGTCGGCGCCAACTTCCGCTTCGGCAGCCGCGCCGCCGGTGATGTGAGCACGCTCCGGTCAGCCGGCGAGCAGCATGGCTTCGTCACCGAGGGAATCCCCCTGGACGGAGGCCCGCAGGTGTGGTCCTCGACGTACGTCCGCAACTGTCTCGCCGCCGGCGACGTCGAGGGTGCCACCGAGGCGCTCGGCCGTCCGTTCACCGTCCGGGGTGAGGTGGTCAAGGGTGAACAGCGGGGGCGTGAGCTCGGGTACCCGACCGCCAACGTCCCCACCCACGGCATGCACGCCGCACCGGCCGACGGGGTGTACGCCGGGTGGCTGCGACGTCTCGGTGACGGGTCCGAGCCGATGCCCGCCGCGATCAGCGTGGGCACCAACCCGACCTTCGCCGGGGAGCGGGAGCGGCGGGTGGAGTCCTACGTCCTGGACCGTGACGACCTCGAGCTGTACGGCGTGCAGGTGGAGGTGTCCTTCGTGGCGCGGCTCCGCGGAATGAAGAAGTTCGCCTCCATCGACGACCTGGTCGCCACGATGGGCGACGACGTGGCGCGGGCACACCTGGTCCTCGACATCCCCGAGCCGGAGTGAGCGCCCACTCCACGCCGGAGACCAGGAACGTCGAGGACTGGTTCATCCGGCACGGCCTGCCCTACTTCGTGGACAGCGAACGGTTCGCCGCCAGACGGGCGCTGTCCGCGCGAAGGCTGGCCCCGATGGCCGTGGTCGCCCTGGCGGTCGGCGCCGGGCTGGGCATCCTGGTCGGGTGGCTCGATGGGGACGCCACGAACGGGACGGCCGTGGGGTCGGCCGCTGTCGGTGTCGTGGTGGGGATCTACGCCGCGACGGCGTTGCGTGCATGGCCGATCGCCACCTGGGCAGTCGCACGCACGTTCCGCAGCCTGGGTCTGCTGTTCCCCCTGGTGACCCGTGCCCTACCGCTTCTCCTGCTGTTCATCACCTTCCTCTTCATCAACACCGAGGTCTGGCAGGTTGCGACGTCGTTGAAGGGCGGCATCCTGTGGGGTGCGGTGCTGCTGTTCGGAGCCGTCGCCGTGGGGTTCCTGCTGGTCCGGCTTCCCGAGGAGCTCGACGACGTCGACGACGAGATCCATGGCTCCCGGCTCGTGAAAAGCTGCGAGGGCACGCCCCTGGAACACGTCGCGAGCACGTTCGTCGACGGTGAGCGGGACCTGTTCGACCTGGCCGCCGACAGCGAGATCACCGGGTTCCAGAAGGCCAACCTGATCCTGGTGCTGCTCGTCTCGCAGGTCGTGCAGGTGTTGTTGCTCGCCGTCTCGGTCTTCCTGTTCTTCCTGGTGTTCGGGAGCATCGTGATGACCGACGCCGTGGTCAGCTCCTGGATCGGTCACGAACCGCGGTCGGTGATCCCGGGTCTCCCCGGGCCCAGCGTCGAGCTGACCCAGGTGGCGGTGTTCCTGGCGGCCTTCTCCGGTCTCTACTTCACGGTGTACGCCGTCACCGACGAGAGCTACCGGCGACAGTTCTTCACCGCCATCACCCATGAGCTGGAACGAGCGGTCGGCGTGCGCGCGGTCTACCGCGCGATGAAGCGTGAGCCGACAGATGCTGGGTGAGCCGGCGACCTCCTGGGCGGCGGAGGCACTGCACGCACCGGTGGCCTCGGTCTGCGTGCTCACCGGCGGTGTGTCCTCGCAGATGCTCGCGATCCGCACCGCGGCGGGCGATGAGGCGGTGCTACGACGAATGACCGTCGAGCCCTGGCGGCGTTTCGCCGGAGACCTCCTCCGCCGCGAGTACGACGTGCAGGCGATGCTGCAAGCCACCCCCGTTCCCGCACCAGCTCCGATCGCGGTCGACCCGGACGGCTCCGGATCAGGCGAGCCCTCGCTGCTGATGAGCCGGCTCCCGGGCCGCGTCGACATCGTCCGGAACGATGAGAGGTACCTCGCCGGTCTGGCCGCCCTGCTCGTGCGGATCCACCGGTTCGAGCCGCCGGAGGGCCGGTGGCCACGCGAGTACCAGTCCTGGGCGTTCGAGGAGAAGCTCCGGGTGCCGCCCTGGTCGCGCGACGACGATCTCTACCGCGAGGCCTTCGCGCGGCTGCGCGAGACGGCGCCGGCGTTCCGACGTACGTTCCTCCACCGCGACTTCCACCCGGCGAACGTGCTCTGGGAGTACGGCGCGCTCACCGGGCTCGTGGACTGGGTGGAGACGTCGACCGGCCCCGCGGACCTCGATGTGGCGCACTGTGCCTCGAACCTTGCCGGCCTGCACGGAGTGGAGTGCGCGCTGGCGTTCCGGCAGGCGTACGTCGACGCCGGGGGAGTGCTCGAGGTGGATCCGGAGGCGAGCCGCTACTGGCAGCTCATGGACCTCCTGGCATTCCTCCCCGGCTCGTCCGGCCGCGAGTCGGGTGCGACCGGGGCGACGATGACCGACGTGTGGCGGGCCAACGGTCGCCCCGACCTGACCGTGGACGACGCCCGGCGGCGCCGCGAGGACCTTCTGCAGCTGGTCCTCCGCGGCGTGCCGGTCTGACCGACCTGGTCCCGGTCAGGCGTCGAGGTCCTGCTCGACCAGCGCCGCGATCTTGTCCACAGCGGCCGGGTCGTCACCGGAGACCTCCACGGTCGCACCGCATCCGGCGCCGAGCGTCATGATCAGCAGGGCTGAGCCGGCGTCGACGGGGTCGCCGCCCGGCACCGCGATGGTGACCTCGGAGCTGAGGTCTCCGGCGGCCTCGGAGATGATCGCGGCGGGACGAGCATGCAGGCCGACGGACGAGCCGACGGTAACGGTTCTGGTGGTCATGAGGTTCTCCCTAGTTGGGTGGGGTCGGTCGGGGTGTTGGTGGGCGTATGGGCAAGGTCAGACGGTGGCCTCAGCGAGCTCCTCGATCTCTTCCTTGCTCTCGGTGAAGCTCTTCAGCGCCAGGACGCAGGCAGCGGCTACCAGGACCCCGGCGAGGAGGGCGACCAGGAACCCGAGGATGTTGCCGACGGCGAACAGCACGAACACGCCGCCGTGGGGTGCGCGGAGGGTGACGTCGAGCGACATCGCCAGGGCGCCGGTGACTGCGCTGCCGAGCATGATCGACGGTACGACGCGCAACGGGTCTGCCGCCGCGAACGGGATCGCACCCTCGGTGATGAACGAGGCCCCCAGTGCCCACGCGGCCTTGCCGTTCTCGCGCTCGACCTCGTTGAACAGGCGCGGCCGGACAACGGTGGCCAGGGCCAGGGCCAGGGGCGGCACCATGCCGGCCAGCATGACCGCAGCCATGATCGCCAGCTGCGGGGCGTCGGTGGCCGTGGCGGACACCGCGCCGAGGCCCGCGGTCGCGAAGCCGTAGGCGGTCTTGTTCAGCGGGCCACCCATGTCGAAGGCCATCATCAGTCCGAGGATGACGCCGAGCACGACCGCGGAGGTCCCGGTCATCCCGCCGAGCCACTCGGACAGGTTGGTCATCAACGCGGTCAACGGTCGGCCGAGGATGGCCAGCATCACGAACCCGGAGATCAAGGTCGCGAACAGCGGGATCACCACTACCGGCATCAGTCCCCTCGCCCACGTCGGCACCTTCCAGGAGGCGATCCAGTGCGCGACAAGTCCGGCGAGGACACCGCCGACCAGGCCGCCGAGGAAGCCGGCATTGAGCACCGAGGACGCGATCCAGCCCATCGTGAAACCCGGTGCCAGGCCCGGCCGGTCGGCGATCGCGTAGGCGATGTAGCCGGAGAGGGCGGGCACCAGGAACGTGAAGGCGGCTCCACCGAGGACGAACAGGACGGCGCCGAGATAGCTGAGCAGCCCGTTGTGGTCGAGGCCGTAGACGCTCGGGTCGGGCAGGTTGAACAGGGTGGAGTTGGCGAGGATGTGCTCACTGATCTTGATCTCGGCTCCGTCGACCGCTGCCGTGTTGGCGATCTTGTAGCCGCCGAGCAGGAAACCCAGAGCGATCAGGAGGCCACCGGCGGCGACGAACGGAATCATGTACGAGACGCCGGTGAGCAGGACCCGACGGGCCTTCAGGCCGAACGACTCCTGGTGGCCACTGTGCGTGGCGGCGGACGCAGCGCCGGCGGCACCCTCGACCCGGGGCGCGGCCGGGTCGTCGGCATAGGTGAGCGCCTGCGCGATCATCCCGTCCGGGTCGTCGATGCCCCGCTTCACGCCGGCGGCGACCAGCGGCTTCCCGGCGAACCTGCCTCGGTCCCGGACGCCGACGTCGGCGGCGAAGATCGCCGCGTCCGCACCGGCGATGGTGCTGCTCGGCAACGGCGTCGAACCACCGGAACCCTGGGTCTCTACGTGGATGTCGACGCCGGCGCGGGCGGCTGCGGCCTCCAGCGCCTCGGCCGCCATGTACGTGTGCGCGATACCGGTCGGGCATGCAGTGACCGCGACGATGCTTCGCCGCCGCGAGGGCGTGGGCTCGGCGGCCGTGCGTGGCGTGTCCGCGGCCGGAGCCGACGTGGGCTCGGGCGCGGGCTGCACCACGGCGCTGACCAGGGCCACCACCTCGTCGGTCGTCTGCGCGTTGCGCAGGCCGTCGGTGAAGTCCTGCTTCACAAGCGCCCGGGCCAGCTGGGTGAGCAGCTTCAGGTGGGTGGCGTCACCGCCGGCAGGAGCGGCGATCAGGAACGCGAGGTCGGCCGGACCGTCCTTGGCGCCGAAGTCGGTGCGTGGCTGGAGGCGAGCGAACGCGAGAGTGGGTACGTCGACGTGCTCGGTGCGGCAGTGCGGGATCGCGATGCCTCCGGGGAGTCCGGTCGACGACGTGGCCTCGCGGGCCAGCGCGTCCTCGGCCAGTCCGCCCGCGTTCCCGGTGCGACCGGCGTCGGCGACGATCCCGGCCAGGGCGCGGATCACCTCGTGTTTGTCGGAGCCGAGCTCTGCGTCGAGCCGCACCAGGGCGGCCGTGATCATGCTGGGTCGGGTCTGGTCGGACATGGTGTTCCTCATTTTTCGGTGAGGGCGAGCTCGCGGACGTGCACGAGGTCGGGACGGATGTGGTCCGGGGTGGGAATGGTGGTGCCGGGAAGCCCTGCGGCGGCGCTGCCGTAGGCGACGGCCAGACGAAGCCGTTCGGCCGGCTCGACGCCACGGAGGTCGCCGAGCAGGTAGCCGAAGAGGCTGGAGTCGCCGGCACCGACGGTGCTGACGACGTTGGTCGGGGGAGGGGTGGCGTGCCAGGCCCCGCCGGAGGTGGCGAGCACTGCGCCCGACGCTCCGAGGGTGGCCAGCACGGCACCGACGCCCTGCTCGACCAGAACGTTGGCCGCCTTCGCGGCGGCGGCGGGGTCGGCCTCGATCTGGACCGGGTCGCCCCCGGTCAGTGAGGCGAGCTCCTCCGCGTTGGGCTTCATCAGGTCGGGGGCGCTGTCGGCAAGGCGGCCGGCAAGCGCGGTGAGGGGGGTCCCTGACGTGTCGACGCTGACCCTGGCCGACGTACCACGCAGCGAACGCACGAGGGTGGCGTACCACTCGTCGGGAGCACCGGGAGGCAGCGATCCGGCCAGCACGACCCAGGTTGCCTTCTGCGCCCGTTGCTGGAGTGCGGCCTCGAGCCGGTCGAGCGAGTCCTGGTCGACGACGGCGCCCGGCGTGTTGATCTTGGTGGTCGTGCCGTCAGGCTCCGTGATGGTCAGGTTCACCCGCACCGGTCCGGCCGGGCGTTCCGGACGGCAGTCGATGCCGGCACGGAGCAGGTCGAGCACATAGGGGTCGTCCTTGTCGGCCGGCAGCACGGCGATGGTGTGCAGTCCGGCGGAGACCGCGGCACGGGAGATGTTGACGCCCTTGCCGCCGGACTGCGAGGTCACGGAGCTCGCTCGGAGCACCGCGCCGCGTTCGAGGGAGGTCGTCAGCGCGACGGTCCGGTCCACGCTCGGGTTCGGGGTCAGGGTGACGATCATGCGACAACGACCTCGACGTCGCGGCGGGTCAGCGCCTGGTGGTCCTTGTCGGAGATACCGGAGTCCGTGACCAGGACATCGACGTCGTCGAGCTCCGCGAACCTGACGGTGTGCTCGCGACCGATCTTTGAGGAGTCGGCCAGCACCACCACTCGCTGTGCGCTCGCCACCATCGCTCGTTTCGCGGCGGCCTCACTCGCGTCCGGGGTGCTCAGGCCGTGCTCCAGGGAGAGCCCGTTGGTTCCCACGAACGCGACGTCGGTGCGCAGCAGGTGCAGCGCAGCCACGGTCTCCTCACCCACCGCTGCGTGGGTGGTGCTGCGAACCCGGCCGGGCAGCAGGTGCAGGTCGATGTGGCCGAGGCCGGCCAGCCGACCGGCGATGGGGACGGCGTTCGTGATCACGGTCAGCTTCAGGTCGCGGGGGAGCAGGGTGCTGAGCCGGGCGGTGCTGGTTCCCGCGTCCAGCAGCAGGCTGCCTCCGGATGTCGGAAGCAGAGCCAGCGCCGCCCGGGCGATCCGGTCCTTCTGGTCGGTGTGCGCCCGGTCGCGGTCGGTCACCGCGATCTCGAGGACGGTCAGGGACTCGGCGGGCACCGCGCCGCCGTGCACCCGGCGGATGATGCCGGCACGCTCGAGGAGCGAGAGGTCGCGGCGCACGGTCTCGGTGGTGACGGCGTACTCCTCGGCGATCGCGTTGACCGATAACCGGCCACGCTGGCCGATCAGGTCCGCGATGGCCTGCTGTCGTTCCTCGGCGTACACGAGCGCTCCTGTGTTTGTGTGGGAAAGAATCTTTGTATGAATTGTTTTACGCCCGAATCTGTTGACTGTCAAGAGGGCGCCGGATTATGGTTCAGGTATGTCAACACCCACATCCACCGTGATCCTGCGCGGAACTCCGGTCGTCCCAGGCGTGGCCTTCGCGCCCGCAGTGGTGGCCTCGGCCCGGATCTCGCCGGACGCCGTGCGGGCCTTCGAGGCCCGCGCCTTCGCCGACGAAGCGGCCGCCCTCGCAGCCTTTGACGCAGCCGTCGGGGCCGTCGCCGACGGGCTGGCCGCCCGTGCAGCCGCGGCGAGCGGGGCCGCGACCGAGGTGCTCACCGCGACCGCGGGTCTCGCGCGCGACAAGGGGCTGCGCTCCGCGGTCGCCAAGCGGGTCGGTGCAGGAGACTCCCTGCTCGAGGCTCTCGCGGCCGCGGTCGAGCAGTTCGCGGGCCTCTTCACCCAGATGGGCGGCCTGATGGCCGAGCGGGTCACCGACCTTCGCGACATCGAGAACCGCGTCATTGCGCGCCTCGTCGGAGAACCAGAGCCGGGGGTCCCGATCCCTGCCGGACAGTCCATCCTGGTCGCCGAGGACCTCGCGCCGGCAGACACCGCCGGCCTGGATGCCGCGCGGATCGTTGCGCTGGTGACCGAGAAGGGGGGCCCGACCAGTCACACCGCGATCATCGCCCGTCAGCTCGGGATCCCCTGTGTGGTCGGGGTAGCCGGGGCAATGTCGCTCCGGCCAGGGGTGCATGTGCTGGTCGACGGTACGACCGGAGCGGTCGAGGTGGAGCCCGAGCCCGGGGCGGCGCACGTGCGGGTGGCTGCCGCCGAGGCCAACCGTGCAGAGCTGGCAGGGTGGACCGGCCCGGGGGCGACATCGGACGGGTCCGCGGTCAAGCTGCTGGCCAACGTCGCCGACGGAGCCTCGGCGGTTTCGGCCGCGGCCGGGCCGGTCGAGGGGGTCGGCCTCTTCCGCACCGAGCTCTGCTTCCTCAACCGCAAGGACGAGCCGAGCGTCGAGGAGCAGGCCGGCGTCTACGCCGAGGTGCTGAACGCCTTCGGCGCACACCGGCACGTGGTCATCCGCACCCTGGACGCGGGCTCCGACAAGCCGATCGCATTCGCCACCCTGGGCGGTGAGGAGAACCCGGCCCTCGGCGTGCGCGGCCTGCGGTTGTCGTTCGGCAACCCCGGCCTGATGGATCGCCAGCTCGAGGCGATCGGCCGGGCCGCCGAGCGGACCGGCGCCTCGCCGTGGGTGATGGCACCGATGGTGGCCACCGTGGCCGAGGCGACCGTGTTCGCCGACAAGGTCCGCGGCCATGGTCTGAAGGCCGGGGTGATGGTCGAGATCCCGAGCGCCGCGCTCCAGGCGCACAAGCTGCTCGAGGTCGTCGACTTTCTCTCCATCGGCACCAACGACCTGACCCAGTACACGATGGCCGCGGACCGGATGGCCAGCGACCTGGCTCACCTCACCGATGCGTGGCAGCCGGCGGTGCTCTCGTTGATCGCGATCACCGCGGAGGCCGGACGCCAGGTCGGCAAGCCGGTAGGCGTGTGCGGCGAGGCCGCTGCCGACCCGATCCTCGCGACGGCCCTGGTCGGCATGGGTGTCACGTCGCTGTCGATGGCGCTGGCCGCCGTGCGCCCGGTCGGCGCTCAGCTGGCGGCCGTGAGCATGGACGACTGCGAGCAAGCGGCCGAGGCTGCCCTGGCCCAGGTCGATCCGGCAGCAGCGCGGTCCGTCGTACGCGAGATCCTGACGGGCACACTCGAAACGGCGCCAGGTCACCGGGGCAGCGGCGGATTCGGAGAAACCGGGCTCCGCTGATAATCTTGTGCAGTTGCCGTCTGACGGCCGCGGATCGAGAGTGCCCGGGTGAACAGGCCCCGGCGCGCCGCGCAACGACACACCTTGAGAGGAGCTCGCGTGTCCACTGGTACTGACGCGGAGACCAAGAAGAAGATCATCGCAGAGTACGCAACCAACGAAGGGGACACCGGCTCGCCCGAGGTTCAGGTCGCGCTGCTCACCCACCGGATCTCCCACCTGACCGAGCACCTGAAGGACCACAAGCACGACCACCACAGCCGTCGTGGCCTGCTGCTCCTGGTCGGTCAGCGTCGTCGCCTTCTGAACTACATGCAGAAGGAAGACATCAACCGTTACCGCTCGATCGTGGAGCGGCTCGGCCTTCGCCGATGAGCTTTGCAGGAGCGGCGCCCCGCACGGGTCGCCGCTCCTGTCACATCCGGCCCAGCCGCCCCGAGTGTCGGGACTTCGCTTCCCCGCATGGGTGCGACTAGGGTCTGCACCAGACCACAACTGAACAGAGAACCATTAACAGGAGCGACCGCGGACGTCTTGGCCCGGTCCTCGGTAGTGGCCTTCGGGAGCTCCCTTCACGGGTGTGCCGCCGCGGGCCTCGATCGAAGACCGGCCCCTCTGGTATCGGAGGCCCCGCGCTGCACAGTTGGTGCGGGCACACGCCCGGTCATCGAAGGCGCCCTCGCGTGTTCGCTCCGCGATTCAGAAAGGGGTACCCCATGGAGGGACCCATCGTTTCGACGGTTGAGACCGTCATCGACAACGGCAAGTTCGGCACTCGCACTGTCAAGTTCGAGACCGGCCTACTTGCCCGTCAGGCCGCCGGCTCCGTTGCCGCCTACCTCGACGACGAGACCATGCTGCTCTCGGCCACGACGGCCGGCAAGCAGCCCAAGGACCACTTCGACTTCTTCCCTCTGACGATCGACGTCGAGGAGCGGATGTACGCCGTGGGTCAGATCCCCGGCTCGTTCTTCCGTAGCGAGGGCCGCCCGGGCGAGGACGCCATCCTCACCTGTCGCCTCATCGACCGCCCGCTTCGCCCGACCTTCAAGAAGGGTCTGCGAAACGAGGTCCAGGTCGTGATCACGGTGATGGCGCTCGACCCCGACCAGCCCTACGACGTACTGGCCATCAACGCGGCGTCGCTGTCCACCCAGATCTCCGGCCTTCCGTTCTCCGGCCCGGTCGGCGGTGTGCGCGTCGCGCTCATCGAGGACCAGTGGGTTGCGTTCCCGTCGCACAGCCAGCTCGAGGACGCCGTCTTCGACATGGTCGTCGCCGGCCGGGTCACCGAGACCGGTGACATCGCGATCATGATGGTCGAGGCCGAGGCGACCGAGCAGACCTGGAACCTGGTTCGCTCCGGCAGCCAGGCTCCGACCGAGGAGGTAGTCGCCGGCGGGCTCGATGCGGCCAAGCCGTTCATCAAGCAGCTCTGCGACGCACAGGCCGAGCTCGCCAAGCAGGCCGCCAAGCCTGTCCAGGAGTTCCCGATCTTCCTGGACTACCAGGACGACGCCTACGCGGCGGTCGCGGATGCCGCCACCGCTGACCTCACGGCAGCGCTCGCAATCTCCGGCAAGCTCGAGCGCGAGGCCAAGCTCGACGAGGTCAAGACCGCTGTCCTGGACAAGGTCGGCCCGAGCTTCGAGGGTCGCGAGAAGGAGGTCGGCGCGTCGTTCCGCTCGCTCACCAAGTCACTGGTCCGTGAGCGGGTGCTCCGCGACAAGGTCCGCATGGACGGCCGTGGCCTCTCCGACATCCGGACCCTGTCCGCCGAGGTCGGCGTGATCCCGCGCGTGCACGGCTCGGCGCTGTTCGAGCGGGGTGAGACCCAGATCCTGGGCGTCACCACCCTGAACATGCTGACCCTGGAGCAGAAGCTCGACACGCTCTCCCCGGAGAAGTCACGTCGCTACATGCACAAGTACGTCTTCCCGCCGTTCTCCACCGGTGAGACCGGTCGCGTGGGATCGCCCAAGCGCCGCGAGGTCGGGCACGGCGCGCTCGCCCGCCGGGCACTGCTTCCGGTGCTGCCGACGCGGGACGAGTTCCCCTACGCGATCCGCCAGCTCTCCGAGGCGCTGGGCTCCAACGGCTCCACCTCGATGGGTTCGGTCTGCGCCTCGACGATGTCGCTGCTGCAGGCTGGTGTCCCGCTGCGGGCATCTGTCGCCGGTATTGCGATGGGCCTCATCTCCGGTGAGGTCGACGGCAAGACCGAGTACGTCGCGCTGACCGACATCCTCGGCGCCGAGGACGCGTTCGGCGACATGGACTTCAAGGTCGCCGGCACCCGCGAGTTCGTCACGGCCCTGCAGCTCGACACCAAGCTCGACGGCATTCCCGCCGAGGTCCTCGGTGGTGCGCTCACCCAGGCCAAGGACGCCCGTCTGGCGATCCTCGACGTGATGGCCGAGGCGATCGACGCTCCCGAGGAGATGTCGCTGCACGCACCGCGGATCATCACCGTGACCGTCCCGGTCGACAAGATCGGCGAGGTGATCGGGCCCAAGGGCAAGGTCATCAACCAGATCCAGGACGACACCGGTGCGCAGATCAGCATCGAGGACGACGGCACCATCTACATCGGTGCCACCAACGGCGAGTCGGCCGAGGCCGCACGCGCCATCATCAACGGCATCGCCAACCCGACGATGCCCGAGGTCGGCGAGCGTTACCTCGGCACAGTGGTGAAGACCACCAACTTCGGCGCCTTCGTGTCGCTGCTCCCGGGCAAGGACGGCCTGCTGCACATCAGCAAGCTCCGCGGCCTTGCCGGTGGCAAGCGCGTCGAGGCCGTCGAGGACGTCGTGTCGGTCGGCCAGAAGGTCCAGGTCGAGATCGCCGAGATCGACGACCGGGGCAAGCTCTCGCTGATCCCCGTCGTCGAAGTCACCGGGGACGGCTCCGCTGAGTCCTCCGACGACGAGGGTGGCTCCGAAGCAGAGTGACCAAGGCTTCGCCAGCAGCACAGCAGAAGCCCGGCACGACCCGCACTCTCCTGACGGAGGACAACGGTGGACTCGTCCGCCGCACCGTCCTCCCGGGAGGGCTGCGGGTCGTGACCGAGGCCATGCCCGGCGTCCGGTCCGCCACCATCGGTGTGTGGGTCGGCGTCGGGTCACGTGACGAGGCCCCGACGCTCGCCGGCGCCTCGCACTTCCTGGAGCACCTGCTCTTCAAGGGCACTTCGACGCGTACGGCGATGGACATCTCCATCGAGCTCGACGAGGTGGGTGGAGAGTTCAACGCCTTCACCGCCAAGGAGTACACCTGCTTCCACGCCCGGGTCCTCGACCAGGACCTGCCACTGGCCGTCGACGTGCTCGGCGACATGGTGACCTCGTCGCTGATCACTGCGGAGGACGTGGAGGCCGAGCGTGAGGTGATCCTGGACGAGATCGCGATGCACGACGACGACCCCGACGACGTGGTGAACAACCTGTACGCCGAGAAGGCGTGGGGCTCCACCCCGCTCGGCCGGCCGATCGCCGGGACGGTCGAGTCGATCCGGTCGCTGACCCGAGCCCAGATCACCCGCTACTACCGCAGCCGGTACCGTCCGGAGAACATGGTCGTCGCGGTCGCCGGCAACGTGGACCATGCGAACGTGGTCCGCCTGGTGCGTCAGGCGTTCAGCCGGGAGCGGTTCCTCGCCGACCGGGCCGCGCGGCCGCTGCCGGTGCGCCGGGCCGAGCGCGCCAAGAGGTCCAGCACCGGCGAGATCGTCGCGTCCCGCCCGTTCGAGCAGGTCAACCTCGTGCTCGGCGTCAACGGCCTCGTCCGAACCGATGACCGTCGCTACGCCCTCGGGGTCCTCAACGCGGCCGTCGGCGGTGGTACGTCGTCGCGGCTGTTCCAGGAGGTGCGGGAGCACCGGGGACTGGCGTACGCCGTCTACTCGTTCGCCTCGCACTACGCCGACGCCGGCATGTTCGGTGTCGCGGTCGGCTGCCTCCCGTCGAAGGTCGACGAGGTGCTGTCCGTCGTACGCGACGAGCTGCGCAAGGTCGCCGAAGACGGCATCACCGCCGAGGAGCTCGAGCGGGGCAAGGGACAGCTGCGCGGCGGACTCGTGCTCAGCCTCGAGGACTCCGGCTCCCGGATGTCGCGGATCGCCAAGGCCGAGCTGCTGTACGACGAGCTGCCGAGCCTCGACGAGGTGATCCGACGGATCAACGCGGTCAGCGTGGAGGACGTCCACGTGCTCGCCAAGGAGCTGCTGAACCAGCCGGAGACCCTGGCGATCGTCGGCCCGTTCGATGAGCAGCAGAAGGTCGCCGGCTGACCCACGGGCGTCGCGCTGCCCGGCTGTTAGTCGTCCGCAGTGGGGGAGGCGCCGGCTGGCTAGAAGGGCAAACAATGGCGTATGTCCTCCCAGGACCCACCCAGTGCCCCACCCAGTGCCTCACCCGGTGCCCCACCCGGTGCCCCACCCGGGGTCCCACCCGGGGTCCCGCTCAGCGTGGACGAACGTGCCGAGCTCGAGCAGTTGCGTGCCGAGCGTGCAGCGCGCCAGGCGGCACCACCGGCGTCAACGCATCGCGGTCGCGCCTGGGTCAGGACGACTGCCGCCGTGCTGACCATCACCATCGGCTGTCTGCTCGGCCCACCAGCGGTGGTGGCGCTCTGGGCCAGCGGCATCGTCGGCGACACCGACCGGTACGTCGAGACGATAGCCCCGCTGGCAGAGGACCCGGCCCTGCAAGCCGCTGTCACCGAGGACATCACCAACGAGATCTTCAGCCGGCTCGACGTGGACACGCTCACCACCCGAGCCGTCGACGCCCTGGGCAGCCAGCTTCCCCCCGACGTCGCCCAGCAGCTGAACGCGCTGTCCGGACCGATCGCGGCCGGCATCCGCAGTGCCGCGCAGGACCAGGTCGCCAGGATCGTCGCCAGCGACACGTTTGCGCAGGCCTGGACCGAGGCCAACCGCGCAGCCCACACGGCGCTCGTCGCCGCTCTGAGCGGCAAGGACTCAGGGACACTCCAGATCCAGAACGGCACCGTGAGCGTTGACCTGTCCTCGTTCGCTGCAGCGGTCAAGGACCGGCTAGCGGAGACTGGGTTCGCCCTCGCGAACCAGATCCCCGAGATCGACGCGGAGTTCGTCATCTTGCAGTCGGACGATCTCGCGCAGGTGCAACGCGGCTACGACGTGCTCAGCACGCTCGGGTTCTGGCTCGGACCGATCTGCGGAGCGGTGATCGCCCTCGGCGTGTACATCGCCCGCGACCATCGGCGTGCGTTCATCGGCGCCGGACTCGGGCTGGCCGCCGCGATGCTCGCCAGCGGCATCGCCCTCTTCCTCGCGCGCGAGGCGTATCTCGACGCGGTGCCGGCGAGCGTCCTGCCCGGCGAGGCGGCAACCGTGCTGTTCGACACCGCCGTCCGATTCCTTCGCGAGGTGATCCGTGCCGTCGGGCTGCTCGGCCTGGTGTTCGCTGCGGGCGCGTTCCTGACGGGCCACTCGGTGACCGCGACCCGGATCCGAGCAGCTCTGGGTCGTGCCGCACAGGCAACCTCGGACGGGCTGGCGTCCCTTGGGCTGCGTTCCGACCGCCTCTCAGACTCCTTACGGACGCACGGTCACCTGTGGCGTGCCGGGCTCGTCGTGCTCGCCGTCGCCGCGTTCGTGATCCCGACCTACCCAACGCCCGCGCTGGTGCTCTGGGTCACCGCGGCCCTCCTGCTCGGCCTGTTCGTCGTCCAGGTGCTCGCCAGCGAGCCCACGACCGAAGCAGCACCGGCCGGCCCCGAGGCAGCGGCGGTGATCCCGCAGATGCGCACGGACCCCGACTCCGCGGTGCCAGCCGACACAGAGCCACCAGCCCTCGCCAAGAGCCCGCGCTAGCCGCGTTCCTCCGGGGGCGTACCGGTCACTTCGCGCGCCTCCGCCGCCATGGTGGTGAGGGCTTGCCGGCGCTGCTGGGCCGCCCCGAGCAGCACCCGTGCGATCACCCCGATCAGCACCATGTTGGCGATCATCTGGACCGTCACTGCGATCCTGGCAGCATCGGTCTTCGCCGCGATGTCTCCGAACCCGACGGTCGCGAACACGGTGACGGTGAAGTACATCGCGTCGAAGCGAGATATGGGTTCGCTGAAGCTGGCGGGGTTCGCCCGGCCGGTCACGAAGTACGCCGACGCGAAGATGACGAGCAGCAGGAGCACGCTGATCGTCAACGCTTCGACGGCGCGGAGCCCTGGGAACGGTGAACGTGCAACGGCGATGATCTGCCAGGTGACGACGACGCCGAGCGCCAGCAGAGAGACCACCAGCTGGATCACGGTCGCGCGCTCTGGTCGCGGGTCCAGTGGTGCCGTTGCGAAGAACCAGACGAGCAGCCCGGTCAGTACGCAGATGCGGATGACCGAAGCGGTCACCGGCCTCAGATGTGCCCGGCGGGCAGCACGGTCGGTCGCCGTGGCGGCCTGCGCACCGGTGACCGAACTGTCCATGTCGCGAACCCGGGGCTAGGCCGAGACGGCGTGGGCGGCGACTGGCTCAGTCGCCTGCCTTGATCTCCGACCCGTGCACGGTGAGTGCCAGGATGACGACCACGGAGAGAGCGATCATCATCATCGACCAGATCGGGTACGCGGCCAGGAAGCCCAAGTTGACGATGGCACTGACCAGCGCAACCATGGTGCCGACCACACGCGCCCACATCTGTCCGGCAAACACACAGAAGCCGGCGACGAGGACGACGATCCCGGCGATGATGTGTGTCCAACCCCATGCGGTGTAGTCGACGTTGACGACGAGGCCGGACGGCCCGACGAGGAAGTACTCGTCGTTGAAGAGCGCCACGAAGCCCTGGACGATGTGGAACACACCGAGCATGGTCATCATCATGCCGGCGAACGCGATCCAACCGACCCATGCTGACGTGCCACTGTATGTGCGCGTGGTCCCGGCGGTGGGACTGGTCTCTGCGTACTGCGCCATCGTTTCCTCCCTGCGGACCGATACTGATGCGAGCATGCCCCTTTGCGAGCATGCCCCTTGGCGTTCGAGGCGACCTCATCCGTAATGGATGAGGCCAACAGGACAGCTACTTGGCGGGGTGCTCCATCGCATCCAGGGCGACGCTGACCGCCAGCAGCAGAACGGGGTCCTCGGATGGTGCGACCTGAATCCCGTAGGTGTCTCGGACCCGGAACCACTTCTTGGACACCTCGGCCACTTTCCGGTCGTCACACTCGATGTCGTACTCGTGGTCGACGATGTTGCCATGCACCTCGAGGTCCGCGCCGTCCTCGACGTCGACTTTCCACCTGTCACGGAGGGGGGTGACCAAGGCCTTGTGGACCAACGCCATGCGACGACCGTCGGGACGCTCGATCTCCATCGTGTCGCGGAGGTGCATGACTCGGGTTTGGATCCGGCAGAGCTGCGTCCCGTGCGCATCCTCGAGGTCCATCGTGTTGCGCAGCCTGAGTACCTTGCCGTCGATGCGGAAGACGCGTTCTCCCCCGGCGTTCTGGATCCAGAAGTCGTTTCCGAACGCCAGCATCTTCTGCTTCAGCTGGTAGCGGGTCCCGGTGCCGCCGGCCCCGAACTCGCTTCGCTCCTCGCGTCGCTGGCGACGCCGATCCTTCAGTCCCACGAGCTGCCTCCTCGTTGCCGGCTGAGGCTTTACTGCTCGACACTCTCCCACCGCAGCCGCCCACACCGACTCATGCACCGAGGGTGAAGCGCCGCGGTCCTCCTCCCCGGCAGTACCGCGGGCCGCACCATGCAGGAGTCGGTCTGCAGTCCGCTTCCACACGTCGGCGATGTGCTCAGCAGCCCGCTTACCCCGGAGGTACGCAAGGCCTACGGCTACGGCACCGGCGCGTGGGGGAAGTGACACAACACGCCGGGCGAGGACGACGCCCGTCGGCCCTTCCCCAACTGGCCGACCGGCTCGGGTTCGAGTACCCCGACGACCCGTTGTCGCCCCAGATGTAGAAATCAGCGTGGTTGTCGCCGTACCCCCAGGTCGTCGATCTCGTCGAGGGTTCCCGGACACCGCCTGGCATCGCCGAGTAGACCACTGACGTCGACGAGTGGGGGCTCAGGGCGGCATTGTTGCTCTCGACCGACTGCCTGGAGCCTGATCTGGAGAACACCGACTACGAGTCGGGCGTGCGCAGGACAGTGGTTCGCACACCCGGCCTGAGGAGAAGTGGCTGGCAGCCAGGCGCACGACGGGCCAGCTCAGCGACGAACTCCTCACCGGGCCTGTCCATCCAGCCGGCCGGTAGGTGCTGTCCGGCGGGAAGGTGCAGGGTTCCCCAGTGCACCGGGGCTGCCCATCGCGCCCCGACCAACGCGCAGGCGTCCGCGGCCTCCGCCGGACCCAGATGTCCCTCGGAAAGGCGGGGACCCCAACCGGAGACCGGCACGACCGCGAGATCGACCTGTGCGCCGGCCTGGTCCGGGATCACACCCAGCCCTGGGAAGAGCGCGGTGTCCCCGGCTACCCAGACCACTCCGCCCTCCCGGGACCGCACGATGTGGCCGTTGGCCTGGTTGGGCCGGTGCGGCATGGGCCGGGACTGGTGCACCGCCGGAGTCAGAGCCACGCTCACCATGCCGCCGACGCCCACCTCGAGCCATCCGCCTTCCGGAGGAGTGGCGCCGGGGAGCTCCCGTCTGCGGAGCCAGAGCGCGTTGCGCCACGCGGTGATGATCGGCTGGCTGCCGTCCAGCATGCGCAACGACTTGAGGTCCGCGTGGTCGTGGTGCAGATGGGACAAGAGCACGGCGTCCACTCCGCGCCACAGCGTGCCTGGTGGTCGGCCCCCGCGGCGTCGCAGCAACCCGGCATGCCGCCGAAGCAGCGGGTCGGTGAGCAGCCTGGTGCCGCCCAGGTCGAGTACGACGGTCGAGTGACCCAGCCAGGTGACCTCGATGTGCATGACCCAGTCTGCACCGCGCGGTTTGAGGACCGGATCGTCCAGAAAGGGTGAGTACGCGCCCGGTCGCGCAACCAGCCACGCAGGATCACCCGATACGCCCACGTGTGACTGTTCTGCCTGAGATGTCATAGCCCAAGCAGGTCATGCGAACTCCGTAGTGCCGTATTAAGGTTGAAGCGCGCCGCCATCGAGCCCTCCGTGGGGCAGGCGACCATCTCGAAGTACGGGCCCGGAGCCTGGGGAAAGTGGTTTCCGCTTTATGAACACACAGCGTGAGCCCGCTGGACGTGAACAGGCGTGCCCCGAGCGTGACCCGTCGTATGCCGGTTGGTTCGGGATCCCGGCCCTGCCGAGGCACTACGTGAGCCGTCCCCGCCTGCTGGACGCACTGGACCAGAACCACAGCCGGCCCCTGATCCTGGTCAGTGCACCCGCGGGCAGCGGAAAGACCGCGCTCATCGCCGACTGGGTCGCCACCGGACATGCCGTCCATCGCACCGCATGGGTGACCTTCGAGGAGCAGGACGACGCATTCTGGCCGGGCCTGGTGAGCTGCTTGGAGGCGCTGGGAGTCCCCGTGGCAACCGCGGGGTTCACGGGTGCGCCCGGTGCTCTTGACCGTCGGCTGCTCACTTCGCTCGCGGTGGCAGTCGCCGGCAGTACTGACCCGCTGAGGCTTGTGGTCGATGGTTACGAGCTGGTCTCGGCCGATGTCGCGAATGACCTGGACTTCCTGCTCAGACACAGCGGACACCGCCTGCAGTTGGTGATGGTGACCCGCGCAGACCCGGTGCTACCCCTGTATCGCTACCGTCTCGAGGACACGCTCGCCGAGATTCGCATGGCAAATCTGGCGTTCGATGACGATGAGGCGCGACAGCTGCTGAAGGTCGCCGGAGTCGATCTGACCACAGAGTCTGTCCGTGAGCTCAACGCACGCACGAAGGGCTGGGCCACCGGCCTCCGCTTCGCCGCCAAGATTCTTGTCGATCGCGACGACCCTGAGAGCGGCGTCGCCGATGTGGCGGGTGACACCGGAAGCATCGGCGAGTATCTGATGGGGGAGGTGCTCGCCGCGCAGACTCCTGCGGTCCGCAAGCTCCTGCTGAGCACCAGCATTCCCGACACCATTCAGCCGGGTCTGGCTGAGGAGCTCGCAGGTCGGTCAGCGGCGCGGACACTGGCCTTCCTCACCAGGGTGAACGCGTTCATCGAAGCGGTGCCGGAACACCCGGGCTTCTACAGGTACCACCCGTTCTTCCGGGACCTGCTGCGGGCCGAGCTTGCCTATGAGTCCCCTAAGCAGATGGTCCGGCTGCAACGCAAAGCAGCACGATGGTTCGCCCGGGAGGGCCTTCTCGCCGCGTCAGTGAACCACTTCGCGGCGATCGATGCCTGGGCGGAGGCAGCCGGCGAGGTGGTCGACGAGCTCGCCGTCGGTCAGCTGCTGGTTGACCACGGCACCAGTGCGCTCGGCAGGTCATTGAGGCGGATCCCGGCCGACGTCGCGGATCCGTCTGTCTCGGTGGTCAGGGCCACGCTGGCACTGGCCGACGGCGACATAGAGCGGTTCAGCGAGGAGCTCGAGCACACTCTGGAGGTCTCCGAGGAAGAGCGCTCCTCGCACCCGTCGGTGTCCCTGGCGGTGGCCGTGCTTCAGGCCGTCCGCGCCCGGTTCTCCGGGGACCCGCGCAACGCGATCGCGCTCGCAGAGGCGGCCGAGCAGGCGCTGAACCAGCCCCAGACCAAGTCCAGGGCGGACACGCATCCCGAGCTCGCGGCACTCGTGCTCGCCAGCAAGGGGATTGCGATGGTCCGCCGGGGGCAGCTCACCAAGGCCGACGAGACCTTCACGGCCGGAACCGGGGCTGCGACGAGACCCGGTTGCGAGTCCCTGCTGGTCGAGTGCCTGGGCTACATGGCCTTGATCGGGTGCTTCCAAGGTCAGCTGTCCCGCGCCCGGACCCTTGCGAGCAGGGCTGTCGGAATAGCCGACAGCCTCAGCATCCCGATGGAGGACCGCCAGTCCGCCGCCCAGGTAGCACTCGCATGGGTGGACGTGGAGCAGTACGAGCTGCGCTCTGCGGTGGAGCACGTCAAGGTTGCCCGCAAGTCTGACTTCATCTCGGGTGACTTCGTGGTGAGGGCCCTGCTGGCCATGGTGACGGCAAGGCTGCAGGTGGCCCGCGGCGACCTGCCAGGAGCCATCACGACCGTTGACCGTGCTGTCTCCGACGCCGCCGACCCGGCCAGCTGGCTCGTCGTACGCCTCCGCATCGAGGCCGCGAACCTGCGACTCGCGAACGGTGAAGGCGAGGTTGCGGTGCTCGACGTGGAGGGCCTTGGGGAAGGGAACGAAGCAGAGGTCGCGTTGGTGTTGGCTCAGGCGCAGATGCAGAGTGGCCAGGACAGTGCCGTCGAGGATTCGCTGGCTCGTGTGCTGGTCCGTGGGGCGCCGTCGACGGCGCTCGTGACAGGTTGGCTCGTCGAGTCCGCGAGGCAGCTGCGCCGTCACTCTCCTGCGCGAGCCAGGGTCGCACTCGACCGTTCACTGAAGCTGGCCGAACCGGAATGTCTTCGCCGCCCGTTCCTCGAGGCAACACCCGAGGTCAGGAAGGTCCTCGTGAGGGAGGCCCAGCTCATCACTCGTACGAGCTGGCTGCACGTGCCCTCGGACCCTGGTCACGTCAGGATCACCACCCAGAGACGCGCCCCGAGGGAAGCGGAGACTGAGGCCGACCCCGCTACGCCCGTTGTCGAGACACTGACGGAGAAGGAGCTCGAGGTTCTCGGTCACCTGGCCGAGCTGCTCACCACGGAGGAGATCGCGGGCGCGATGTTCGTGTCGGTGAACACGATCCGGACGCACGTTCGCAGCATCCTTCGCAAGCTTGGTGTATCACGCAGGAATGCTGCCGTACGACGCGCTCGTGAGCTCGAGCTCCTGACCGTCTGAGCCGATCATCCCCACGGGATGATGCCCTCAGGCCGGAGTCACGGTGCCATGGAGGAACACTCCGTACCAGGTCAGAGGAGGCCAGAATGGCCACGCTCATAGCAATCGGCTATCCAGATGAGACAATTGCCCTCGCTGCGGAACATGAGGCACGTCAGCTGGCTGCGGACCTGATCATCCAGCCGGATGCGATCGCTGTCGTAAGTCGCAACGTCGGGGACGAGCAGCGCCTTCAGGGGGCCTTGCACGGAAGCGAGCCCGTGATTCAGGCGTAGTTCGCTACCGAGATTCCGAGGACACGGCCATGACCGACGACCGGGTGTTCGAGGTGCGGATCTCCGGCCTGGTGCCGACGGATGTGCTCCTCGAGCTCGAGGACGTCGAGGCGACTTCGCAGGAGCTGCGAACGGTGCTGGTGGGTCGGTTCCAGGACCAGGCGGCCTTATACGGCTTCCTGCATCGGGTGCGTGCCTACGGCCTCGACATCGTCGAGGTGCGACAGATCGTGACCGGAGATGCCGAACAAGCCCCGTCGGAGAGCTGACTCATGAACCGCGAGAGAACCGAGGAGTGCCCCGCACGCTACGAGTTGACCATCGCCGGAGCCGTCGGGCCGGTGCTCCGGCTGGCGCTTCAGCCGCTCGACGTGGCCCGTATCGAGGCGTGCACGATTCTGGTTGCCGGCGCCTCTCCGGGCCGGGACCTGGTGGACTTGCTGCGCCTCCTCGACTCGCGAGGCCTGCGAGTCGAGGGTGTCATCACCATTGCCTGAGGCAACGGAGCCGCACTTCGTGGACGAGAACACCCCGTGCGCCTAGCTGGCCCCCGCGTCAGCGACCACTTCGGCGTCGAGGCCGAACCCGATCGAGGCACCGGGTGCCGCTTGCCGGGCATCTGCACCCTCGCCGCCGAGGCTTCTGCGTACCGCCGCCTCGCCACCCACCCGAACGGGGGTGGTGCGTGGCTACCCGCTTCCGCGTCATCGTCGAGTGAGCAACTGATCGGCGCGGCGCGGTCGACCCGGCTCCGGAACGCCGAGGATCTCACCCACTCGATCATGGACACGAAGGAGCACGCGATGACGGCCCTCACGGCGTGGACGCTCGACGGCCCGCGGCACTGGATGGAACGCACGGTTCTGCTCGACACCTTCGGCGACTGAGGGCGAGGGCGGAGATCCATGACCGTCGACGGCCACGTCCCGACCACGTTGTCGGTGCGCCAGGCCGCGTTCATCGGCGTGGGGGCCATGGTGGGCGCGGGAATCTTCGCGCTGCTCGGTGCGGCCGGAGAGGTGGCCGGCGCGGCCGTCTGGATCTCCTTCCTGCTCGCCGGCGCCATCGCTGCGCTCCAGGGCTACTCGTTCGCCAAGTTCGGTGCCCGTTACCCGACTGGTGCCGGCCTCCTGGAGTACGTCGTCCGCGCCTTCGGCAACGGCCATCTCACGGGAGTCGTCGGATGGCTGCTGCTCGCGGCCAACGCGATCATCACCGCCATGGTCGCGGTTTCGTTCGGCAGCTATGCCAGCGCGGCGTTCGCGGACGGCGGCAGCGGATGGACCACGGCGTTCGCCGTGCTCGTCGTGGTCGTCATGACGATCCTCAACATCCTCGGCTCTCAGGTCGTGGCCCGGGTCCAGACGGTCGTGGTGGTCGTCGTGATCGGCATCCTCACCATCTTCGCCGTCACCACCCTGGCGAACCTCGAACCGGACCTGCTGGCTTTCTCCGGTTACCCACCCTTGCGCGACATCGTGTCAAGCGTCGCGCTGACGTTCTTCGCGTTCCTCGGCTTCGGCGTCATCACGTTCACGGCGAAGGACCTCGCTGATCCCGCTCGGGAGCTGCCGCGGGCCGTCTTCCTCGCCCTCGGCATCGCGACCGTCGTGTACGTGGCGGTGGCGCTGGGCGTCTTTGGGACCCTGACGGTCGACGAGGTTGTCGACTCCGGAGGGACGGCCCTCGCCGTGGCAGCCGAGCCGGTTCTCGGCACCGCCGGGTACTGGCTGATGAGTGTCACGGCGTTGTTCGCGACGGCGGGAGCGACGAACGCCGGGCTCTACCCGGCGGCGGGCCTGTGTGAGCAGATGGCATCGATGGGCCAGTTCCCGCCGCTGCTCGGGCGAAACTTCCGCGACCGGGCACCGGCTGGTCTGCTGGTCACCGCCGTCGCCGCCGCGGTCCTCGCGGTGGGGTTCGACCTCACCTCGATCGCCTCGCTCGGCAGCGGGGTGGCACTCGTCGTGTTCACCCTCGTCACCGCGGGCCATCTGCGCGTGCACCGGGAGACCGGTGCGCGTCCCTGGCTGCTCGTCGTGGCCATCGCCATCGACAGTCGTCGTGCTCGTCACGTTCGCCGTGACCACACTCGTCGAGGAGCCTGCGACAGCGGTCGCCCTCGTCGTCATCCTGCTGCTGAGCATCCTGCTGGATCTCGGCTGGAAGCGGACGACGTGATGCGCGCACCGTCGGGGCGTGAGCGCCCGATGCGCGGCGTCCCGACGGTTCTACCCCGCTGGGGGTGGTGCGGCCCTACCCACCGTCTGCCGACCATGTGGCGCACACCCGTCCGACCCGTCGGTGCTCCGCCGTCGGTGACCTCGGACCCATCATTCTGAGAGGTTCATCGTGGCAATCGTCTGGGAGTTCACCGTCTGGGAATCGTTCCTGACCATGCTCTGGTTCTTCCTGTTCTTCATCTGGATCTGGCTGCTCATCGCGGTCTTCGGCGACATCTTCCGCAGCGACGACCTCTCCGGTTGGGGCAAGGCGCTCTGGACGATCTTCGTGATCGTCCTGCCGTACCTCGGCGTGTTCATCTACCTGATCGCCCGCGGCAAGAAGATGGGCGAGCACGCGAAACGGGACGCGGAGCGCCACGAGCAGCAGATGCGCAGCTACGTGCAGGACGTCGCGGGCGGCGACCAGCACCGCAGGCGAGATCGAGAAGCTGGCACAGCTGCAGGCGCAGGGTGCCATCACCGACGACGAGTACCGCCGGGCGAAGGCGAAGCTCCTGGCCTGACGGGCAGTTTCCGCACGGCTCGCGACCGGGAGGGCAGATGCAGCAGCACCGGGACGACGACCGGGCCAGCAAGCGCCGCCGACGGGACGACGCCGGACCTGGACCTCGTCGAGTACGTCGTGATCTCCGTGCCCGAGCTGTCCTCGGCCGTCGAGGTCGCCGCGGCCCTCAAAGCGCTCGTCGAGTCCGCGCAGATCCGGATCCTCGACCTGGTCGGGGTGGCCACCGGTCCGGACGGGCGGTTCACGGCCGTCGAGCCGGAGCTGCTGTCCGGCCTGGCAGCGCTCGACAGCGTCGAGGGCGAGGTGGGCGGCCTGCTGAGCGAGGACGACATCACACTCGCGAGCAGCGCCCTCCAACGCGGTACGTCGGCGTTGATCGTCGTCGTCGAGGACCGCTGGGCGCAGATGCTGGCGGACGCCGCACGACAGAGCGGGGGGCGGATCATCGGCGGCGAGCGGATCCCGCGACACCGGCTCGAGCAGTCCCGGCGATCCCGCACCGCCGGGCCGGAAGGCGGAGGCCGGACGTGAAGCGCGTCGCCTCCTCCCGCCGGCGCCACGTCGACCTGCTGCGGCGCCGTCCCGTGCTGGACGCCGTGGCGGTGGACCCGCCCGCGTCCCGCGCCGTACGCCGGGTCGACCAGCTGCGGGCGCTGCTGCGCCTCGTCGAGCGTGGCGTGCTGTCGGCCGAGGAGTTCGAGCGCCAGGAGGAGAAGGTCTTCCGGCCAGGGCCGCACACCTAGCCCCGGGCGAGGAGCCGCAGCATGCGGGCGGTCTCGACCGCCTCCGCGCGCGAGTTCACGCCGAGCTTGCGGTAGATCACGCCGCAGGTGGAACTTCAGCGTGTTCTGGGAGACGAACAGCTCGGACGCGATCTCGCGGAAGGTGAGCCGGCTCGGGAGCAGGCGCATCACGTCACGCTCGCGGCTGGTCAGCTCCTCGACGAGCCCCGGAACCGCCGTCCCGAGTGCCAGGCCGGGCGTCAGGGCACGGCGGAGGCGATCCATCCACGCGCTCGGCACCCGCCACGCCGCGAGCTCGACGAGCTCGAGCACCGCCCCGCCGTCCGCAGCGACCGTCTGGAGCATGCCGTGCTCCGCGGCGATGTCGACGGCGGTCTCGACGGACTTGGCGGCAGCCTCGCGGTCGACGTCGGGAGATCGCACGCGCCAGCAACAGCTCTCGCACGACCAGGTGCCGGGAGCAGCGCGGCTCCGCGCGGCGGACTGCCTCGGCCGCGTCCGACTGTCGTCCGGCCGCGAGATGGACTCTGGCCTCGCAGACCGGTCGCCAGAAGGAGTCGTCGGTCTGACGTGACCAGTGCTCGGCGGCGGCGAGGTCTTCCTCGCTCAGGGAGACCAGTACCCCGACCCTCGCCAGCCAGCCTCGGCCGGCGGGACCGTCGAGCTCGTGCGTGGCCAGCTCCTCGACCTGGCGGAACTGCGATCCTGCGGCCGCGACGTCGCCGTCGCTGAGCCGCATCTCGACCAGCTCGAGCAGGGCGAGCACCCGGACGTAGGTGTAGGGATACGCCGACCGGGATGCCAGATTCTGGAGTGCGGGCTCAGCGCGGTCACGGTCACCGAGCTCGCGCGCCACGATCGCCTCGGCGATGTCGAGCTCGGTGCGGAGCGTCCCCATCTCGGCTGACTCCGCCGCGCGCCGGACACCGGCGGCGACGCGCTGCGAGTCGAGCGGATGCCCGGCGAGCGCGAGACCTACCGCGCGTGCCCCTTCGTGGGCGAGCCGGCGGTCGCTGTCGTTGGCGACGGCGACCCGTCCCTCCCCGACGACACTGCCGCTGTCGCTCCAGCGCTCGTCGAGGGCGAGCCCGTGGGTCACCAAGCTCCAGCCAAACCGCCCGATGGGGTCGGCCAGTGCTCCGTCGCCGAGCTGCTCGAGCCCAGCGAGCGCGTGGTGGATACATGCCGTCCAGTCGCCGCCGAGCCAGGCGGACACCGAGCGCAGGATGCCGAGGCGGCCCATCTCATCGTGGGCACTCTGCTCGGCGACAGCGCTCTCTGCGATCGCGAGGGTGTCGAGGAATCCGGCCCGGTCGACGAGCAGACGGCACCAGGCGAACTGCACCAGTGAGGCGGCATCCGCGCCCGAGACCTGCGGTGGGATCCGTTCGATGACCCGGTCGATCGCGTCGGTGCCGCCGTCGAAACGGCTCATGGAGATCGCTGCCAGCAGGCGGAGCGCCTCAGCCGGCTGGTCGGCGCCCAGCCAGTGCTCGATCGCCGCCAAGCCGTCGGCCATGCTCTCCAACCACCGGGCCGCCCGAGCGTGCTGCTCGCGCAGCCGCTCAGGCGAGCGCCGCTCGAGCTCGGCGAGCAGCATCTCTCGCACCAGGCTGTGAACCTCGAACCACCCGCCGGCAAAGTTGGTCAGGAACAGACCCCGTCGCTCGGCCTCGAGCAGCAGGTCGCCGGCATCGGATCGTCCGGTGAGGGCCTCGGCCAGCCCGTAGTTCATCCGGTCGACCACGGCGGTAGACAGGAGCAGCTCGACGAGCTCGGCGTGCTCGGCCTCCAGCACCTCGTGCCAGAGGTAGCTGTCGACGAGCCGCTCCGAACCGACCGGGCTGGTGCGGCCGTTCTTGCCAATGGTGAGGTGTGCCGGTCGCTTCGAGCGGACGGCGAGAGCCGCGAGCTGGAGTGCGGCGGCCCATCCTCCAGAGCCCTCGGCAATCGTCGTGAGGTCCTGCTGCGCGGCATCGGGGCACAGGCCGGTCAACATCTCCAGAGCTTCCGGCTCGGAGAATCTCAGAGCGTCGAAACCGATATCGGCCAGCCTGCCGGTTGCGCGCAGCCGGTCGACCGCGATGGCCGGGCGCCGCCGGCTCAGCAGCAGGAGGTGGAGCCAGTCGGGCTTGTGCTCGACGAACGTGACCAGTGCGGACCGGGTGGGCTCGCCGTCGTCGATGTGGTGGACGTCGTCGATCACGAGCACCGAGGCATCGGCCTCGGCCAGCTCCAGGTCTTCGGTGAGCACGAAGAGGGCGCCCGCGGGTCCACCAGGTCCGTTCACGGCTGCCATCGCTCGGTCCGCGACGCCCGGAGCGAGCGCCTCCACGGCCGAGATCACCGCCGCGCAGAACCGGGCAGGGTCGCGATCCGACTGGTCGAGGGCCAGCCACGAGAAGGGCCGCCCGCAGTGGCGCACCCAGTCAGCGGCCAGAGCCGTCTTGCCCGTTCCAGCGGGAGTGACCACAGCCGTCACGGGGTACGCCGCGAGGTCGTCCAGCAGCTCGATCAGCCTGGCTCGGTGCACGCAGCGGTGTGGCGTCGTGGGGACGCGGAACTTGGACCGGAAGAGGGGCAAGTCCAGGCGTCCCCGCTGGACACTACTTGGCTGTACGAGTCCAGGCATGACGGCACCGGCGTGCTAGGTGGCGAGGAGGCGCGCCTTCTGGGCCGCGAACTCCTCGTCGGTAAGAATCCCCTTATCCCGGAGCCCTCCCAGCTTCTCGAGCTGGGCGATCAGGTCTTCCCCGTCGTCGCCGCCCGCGGGAGCCTGCGGAGGAGCCTGGTACTGCGGAGGATCCTGGTACTGCGGCGGGGGTGCGGACTGCTGCTCCTGGGCTGCCCAGCGCCCCGCCTGGCGCCGGGAGACCCGGTTCGAGACGGCCGTCGCTGTGCCTGCGACTACCGCCGTGCGTGCCATTCCACCGATCAAACCCATCTCTGCTCCTCCTCCGTGCGATGCCGGCGGTCAGCCGGCGGTCTCGGTCTCGGTCTCGAGTGCCTCGAGGGCGGCGATGACCTTGTCGGCCGGGATGCGTCCGCTGGCGATCACGTCGGCGCCTTGCCGGCGAAGTGCCGAGACGAACGGAGCCGCCCACGTGTTCTCGTACAGCAGCACGGCCACGGCGTCGCCCGTGCCGACCAGCGACGCGCTCTGTTCGACATCGTCGTCGTCCAGCAGTCCCGACTCGACCCCAGAGAAGACGGCCAGATCCAGCTCGCCGTCCCCGTCGAGGTCGGTGAGGGCGACTGCCGTGAAACCGTTGTCGCCAACGACGGCGACCCGCAGGTCGAGTATGCGGATGATCCCGCGGTCGGCGAGATCGACCAGCTCGGTCAACGCCTCACCGGTGAGTTTCGCGCCCGGGAACTCAACCGCCAGGTAGTCGACGGGTCCCACGTTCAGATCGGTCTGGGTCATCTGGTCCTCCTCGGTGCGGTACCGGAGCCACCAGGGCGGCACGTCCGGTCCGATCAACACGGACGTTTCCACCGCCGTGTGACCCCGGCATCACCCGCACCGGATGAGTTCGCCGTCTCGAGAAGGCGTGCGCACGGCCCACCCCGCCGGGGGTGTGGCGGCACCACCCAGGGCGTCACCACCATCGGAGTCCAGACCGACGGACTCGTGGAGGCATCGATGGCAGATCGGGATCTCGCGCCGGTCGCCGACCGGACTGTGGCCAATCCCGTCGCCGCCCAGGTTGACCAGGTGGCCAGCGACCTCGGGGTCGATCCCGGTCGTGGACTCTCGGCCGAGGAGGCCCGGTCCCGGCTGGGTTCGCACGGTCCGAACCGGCTGGCCAGCGGCAAGAAGGAGCCCGGCTGGCGCGCCTTCCTCCGTCAGTACGAAGACTTCATGCAGGTCGTCCTCCTGGTCGCGGCCATCGTCAACCAGATCGTCACCCAGGAGACCGGCACCACCGTCGTGCTGGCCGGGCTGACTGTCTTCAACGCCGTGATCGGCCTGCGCCAGGAGGCCAAGGCCGAGGAAAGTGTCAAGGCTCTCGCGCAGATGATGAAGACGATCGCGCGGGTACGCCGGGACGCCCAGGCTGTCGAGATCGACGCTGAGGAGCTGGTCCCGGGCGACGTCGTGCTGGTCGAGGCAGGCAACCGGATCCCCGCTGACGGGCGAGTCTGCCTCGCCGCCACCCTGGAGATCGAGGAGGCGGCGCTCACCGGAGAGAGCCTCCCGGTCGGCAAGTCGACCGTGCCGGTCCCGGGGGAGGATATCCCGCTCGGCGACCGGACCTGCATGGCCTATATGAACACGTCGGTCACCCGCGGCCGTGGCGAGCTGCTCGTGACCGCCACTGGGATGGACACCGAGATCGGCCACATCGCCGACATGCTCGCCAACACCGAGACCAGCAAGACACCTCTGCAGAAGCAGCTGGACTCGCTGTCCAAGATCATCGCGTTCATCGCCGCCGTCGCGCTCGTCCTCGTGGTGCTGCTGGGTCTGGCGCGCGGCGAGTCGTTCGACACCCTGTTCGTCACCGGAGTCGCCCTCGCCGTGGCTGCGATCCCGACCGGCTTACCGGCCGTGGTGACCGCGCTGCTCTCGATGGGCACCCGCGAGATCGCCCGCCGCAACGCCATCGTCAAGCGCCTCCCCGCCGTGGAGACGCTGGGATCGACGTCCGCGATCTGCTCGGACAAGACCGGCACCCTGACCCTCAACAAGATGACCGCGCGCGAGCTGGTCGATCCCCGGCCACAACCGCTTCACGGTCTCGGGGGAGGGATACGCACCGAGGGCGAGATCAAGCATGTCGGCGGCTCAAGGATCGACCTCGATCCTTACCTGCTGCCGATGATCCTGTGCGCCGACGCCGTCCTCGACGGCGAGAACCTGATCGGTGATCCCACCGAGGGTGCGCTCATCGTGCTCGCCGCGAAGGGTGGACTCGACATCGACGCGACGCGACGCGACTTCCCGCGGATCGCGGAGGTGCCGTTCGACTCCGACTACAAGTTCATGGCCACCTTCCACGAGATGACGGCGGACGGACGGCTCACCGGTCGTGCGCTGCTACGTCAAGGGCGCGCCGGACGTCCTCATCTCGCGCGGCGGCAGCTACCGCGACCCCGGATGGCAACCTGGTACCGGTCACCGAGGACAACCGTCATCTGGCGCTCGAGGCGAACGACCGCATGGCGAACGCCGGCGAGCGCGTGATGGTGGTAGCGCAGCGCGACTTCGACCCGACAGTGCTTCCGCAGGGACGGCGACCTCATCGAGCTGGTCCGCGACCTCACCCTGCTCGCCATGGTCGGCATCGTGGACCCACCGCGCTCCGAGGCCAAGGCTGCGATCGCCGAGTGCCGCGAGGCCGGGATCCGGGTCCGGATGATCACCGGCGACCACGCGACGACCGCGGCCGCGATCGCGCGGTGAGCTGGGAATCGAGGGCCGGGCGGTCACCGGCACCGAGTTCGCCGCGATGAGCGACGAGCAGCTCATCGCCGAGCTCGACGACATCGGCGTCGTCGCGCGGGTGGCGCCCGAGGACAAGGTCCGCCTCGTCCGGCTGCTCAAGCAGAAGGACAACGTGGTCGCGATGACCGGCGACGGCGTGAACGACGCCCCGGCCCTGAAGGCCGCCGACATCGGCGTGGCGATGGGCATCACCGGCACCGAGGTCTCCAAGGAGGCCGCGGTGATGATCCTGACCGACGACAACTTCGCGACCATCGTCGGTGCCGTCTCCTACGGCCGCACCCTCTACGACAACCTGCTGAAGTACCTGCGCTTCCAGATGTCGACGCTCGTCGCCTACATCGCCGATCTTCATCGGAGCCGGGATCCTCGGCATCGCCAACGGCGCCCCGCTGAACCCGCTGCAGATCCTGTGGCTGAACATGGTCGTCGACATCCCGCTCGCTGATCGCACTCGGCTTCGACCGTCCCGCCCGCGGCCTGATGGCGCGGCCGCCGCGGCCTGTCGGAGCCCCGGTTCTCTCCCGCAACAACTGGATCCGGCTCTGCGCCCAGGGCGCCGTGATGACCATCGGCTCGCTCGCGGCGTACCAGATCGGGGACGACCAGGACGGCGCAGTGGTCGCGGGGACCATGCTGCTCACCACCTTGTCGTTGTTCCACGTGGCCGCAGCTCTCCTGTGCCGCGACCAGCAGGGCACGATCTTCGACCGGGCGGCCATTCCGGCGGTCATGCAGCTACGGCGCTACGGACTCTCGCTGCTCGCGATCGTCCTCGTCACGACGCTCGACTTCCTCCAGCGCATCTTCGGCACCGTGGGGCTCAGCTTCGCGCAGTGGTGCACCTGCGCCGGCATCGCCGCGTCCATCATCGTCGTGGAGGAGCTGATCAAGCTCGTCCTCCGGCATCGGGGGAAGGCGGAGCCCGAAGCGCTGTCGCCCCAGCTCGTGCCCGTCCGCCCCCTCCTCTGAGCAAAGGATCGCCTGATGTCCTTCAACCTGCGCCACCGCAGCTTCCTCAAGGAGCTCGACTTCGCGCCCGAGGAGCTGAAGTTCCTGCTCAAGCTGTCCGCCGACCTCAAGGCCGCCAAGTACGCCGGCTACGAGCGGCCCCGTCTCGCAGGGAAGGACATCGCGCTGATCTTCGAGAAGACGTCTACGCGGACGCGTACGGCGTTCGAGGTCGCCGCGAAGGACCAGGGCGCGCACATCACCTACCTGGAGCCGAGCGGCTCCCAGATCGGTCACAAGGAGTCGATGAAGGACACCGCGCGGGTGCTCGGTCGCACCTTCGACGGGATCGAGTACCGCGGCTTCTCCCAGGAGACGGTGGAGACGCTGGCGGACGTACGCCGGCGTGCCGGTCTGGAACGGGCTCACCGACGAGTTCCACCCGACGCAGATCCTCGCCGACGTCCTCACGATGACCGAGCACTGCGACAAGCACCTGCGCGACATCTCGTACTGCTACCTCGGCGACGCCCGCAACAACATGGGCAACTCGCTCATGGTCGGCGGCTGCAAGTTCGGCATGGACGTCCGGCTGTGCGCCCCCCGCGACCTGTGGCCGCACGACGACCTCGTTCAAGACCTGCCGCGGGATCGCCGAGGAGACCGGGGCCCGGCTCACGCTGACCGAGGACGTCGACGAGGGCGTGTCCGGCGTCGACTTCCTCTACACCGACGTCTGGGTATCGATGGGTGAGGACAAGAGCGCCTGGGCGGAGCGGATCAAGCTCCTCACGCCCTACCAGGTGAACAAGGACGTGGTGGCGCGCACCGGCAACCCGAAGGTGAAGTTCATGCACTGCCTGCCGGCGTTCCACAACCGCGAGACGAAGGTGGGCGAGGACATCTTCCAGCAGTACGGCATGGATGGCCTCGAGGTCACCGACGACGTCTTCGAGTCGGAGCACTCGATCGTCTTCGACCAGGCCGAGAACCGCCTGCACACGATCAAGGCCGTCATGGTCGCCACGCTGGGCGACTGAGTAGACCGAGGGGACGAACCGATGCGCGTGGTGGTGGCCCTGGGTGGCAACGCCCTCCTCAAGCGCGGGGAGCCGATGACTGCGGAGAACCAGCGTGTCAACGTACGGTCCGCCGCGCCGGCACTGGCCGCTGTGGCGAAGGAGCACGAGCTGGTGCTCTCGCACGGCAACGGCCCCCAGGTGGGCCTCCTGGCGCTGCAGGCGGCGGCGTACACCGAGGTCGACGCCTACCCGCTCGACATCCTGGGCGCGCAGACCGAGGGGATGATCGGCTACGTCCTCGAGCAGGAGCTGGGCAACGTGATGCCCCCCGACGCGCCGCTGGCGACGATCCTGACCATGGTGCAGGTGGACCCGGGGGACCCGGCGTTCGAGGACCCGACCAAGTTCGTCGGGCCGGTCTACACCAAGCCCGAAGCCGACGCGCTGCACGCCGCCAAGGGCTGGCTCTTCAAGCCGGACGGCGACAGCTGGCGTCGGGTGGTGCCGTCGCCCGAGCCACGGCACATCTTCGAGATCGACCCGATCCGCTGGCTCCTCGAGCACGACGTCGTGACCATCTGCGCCGGCGGAGGGGGTGTGCCGACGATGTTCCTTGACGACGCTGCCCAGACGCTGGTCGGCGTCGAAGCCGTCATCGACAAGGACCTCGCCAGCGAGCTGCTCGCCCGCGAGGTCGCAGCTGACCTGTACGTGATGGCGACGGACGTCGACGCGGTATACGCCGACTGGGGGACGCCGCAGCAGCGGGCGTTGGGCCGGGTGACGGTCGACGAGCTGCGGAAGCAGAACTTCCCGGCCGGCTCGATGGGGCCGAAGGTCGAGGCGGCCTGCCGCTTCGTGGAGGCGACCGGTGGGCGCGCCGCGATCGGTGCGCTCACGCAGATCCAGCAGATCGTCGACGGCGATGTGGGCACCCAGGTGGTGGCCCAGTGAACCTCAGACCGTCCGGAACGGAGGAGAGATGACGATGTTCGGCGTCCACTCGGAGGTGGGCCGGCTCCGCAAGGTGATGGTGCATCGGCCCGAGCTCAGCCTGCAGCGGTTGACCCCGTCGAACCACGACGGTCTGCTGTTCGACGACGTGCTGTGGGTGGAGCGGGCGCAGTACGAGCACGACCAGTTCGTGGCGAAGATGCGCGATCGCGGCGTCGAGGTGTTCCTGCTCCGGGATCTGCTCGGGGAGGCACTCGCGGCGAGCGACGAGGGCCGGCGCCGGTTGGTCGAGCTGGCCGCGTCGGAGTTCACCGTCGGCCTCTCGATGGTCGACGAGGTGCGTTCCGTGCTGGGGGAGATGGCCCCGGAGACACTGGCCCGCCATCTCATCGGCGGCCTGACCGTCGCGGAGTCGGGTCTCGACCTCGGCAGGCTCCGCTCGCAGTCGGTCATCGCGGCCGCCGTCGACGACGAGAGCCTGTTCGTGCTGCCACCCCTGCCGAACACGCTGTTCACCCGCGACTCATCGTGCTGGATCTTCGGCGGGGTGTCGATCAACCCGATGTTCTGGCCCGCACGGCGGCTCGAGGCGATACAACGTCGCCGCGATCTATCGCTACCATCCGATGTTCGCCGAGGCCGACTTCGAGTACTGGTACCCCGAGCTCGGCGACGACGACCGCTTCAACGCCGTCGACTTCGGCCGTGCCTCGCTGGAGGGCGGGGACGTGCAGCCGATCGGCAACGGGACCGTACTGATCGGCATGAGCGAGCGCTCCCAGGCTCGCATGATCGAGCAGGTGGCCCGTGCGCTGTTCGCCAAGGGCGCAGCCGAACGCGTCGTGGCCGTTGTCATGACGAAGGACCGCGCCCACATGCACCTCGACACCGTGTTCACGATGCTCGACCGCGACGCGGTCACGGTCTACCCACGGGTCATGGACAAGGTACGGGCGATCAGCCTTCGCCCTGGCGTGAACGGCGCGGAGTTCCACGTCACCGAGGAGAAGGGCTTCCTCTCCACGGTCGCCGACGCACTCGGCGTCCCCGACCTGCGGGTGATCGAGACGGGGGGCGACGCCTACCAGCAGGAGCGGGAGCAGTGGGACGACGGCAACAACGTGGTCGCCATGGAGCCGGGCGTCGTCGTCGCGTACGAGCGCAACACCTACACCATCGCGAAGATGCGCGAGGCCGGCATCGAGGTGATCACCATCGAGGGCTTCGAGCTCGGCAAGGGGCGCGGCGGCGGCCACTGCATGACCTGCCCGTTGCTGCGGGACCCGCTGTGAGGGGTGCAGGCCGATGAACAGCGCTGTCCGCTGGGTCGTCGCCGCCGTGGCGGCTGTGCTCGTGGTGTGCCTGCTTGGTGTGGGCGCGCGGCGATGATCACCGCCGCGGCGACGAGGTCGGCTCGCTCGGGATCGTCGTTACCGTCGTGGGTCCCTGAGACTGTCATGGCGCGCGCGCACCCGGCCGACGGCCCGAGACCCCCGAGCCTCCTCGACGCACTGCTTCCGATCGTCGTCCTGATCGGGCTGCTCGCGCTGACGATCGCGCTGTTCGGGGTGAGCGCCACCGACGGTCCGCTCCAGGTGGCGCTGCTGCTGAGCGCAGCGTTCGCGAGCCTGGTCGCGTTCAAGAACGGCTACACCGTCGCAGTCGGTCGCCGAGGCGGCCGTGGGTGGGGTGACCGCCGCGATGGGTGCGGTGTTCATCCTGCTCGCCGTCGGCGCCCTGATCGGCACCTGGAACATGGCCGGAACCATCCCGACCGTCGTCGACTTCGGGATCCGGCTGGTCAGCCCGAGCTGGTTCTACTTCACCGCGGCCGCCGTGTGCGCCCTCGTGGGCATGGTGACCGGCAGCTCGTGGACGACCGCCGGCACTCTGGGCGTCGCGTTCGTCGGCATGAGCAACGTCCTCGGCCTCGACGAGGCGGTCGCGGCCGGCGCGGTCATCTGCGGGGCGTACTTCGGTGACAAGATGACGCCGCTGTCGGAGACCACGATCCTGGTGCCGCAGCTCGTCGGCGGCGGCCTTACGGTCGGGCAGCACGTGCGGAACATGGTCTGGACGGCCGGACCGGCGCTGGCGATCAGTCTCGTGATCTTCTTCCTGCTCGGGCGCGCTCGCCGACCCCGACGCCGAGATCAGCACCGACAAGGCGCGCGAGGCGCTGGCCACGGCGTTCGACATCTCCGCCCTCAACCTGCTGCCGCTGCTGCTGCTCGTCGTGCTGGCGGTGCTGCGGATGCCGCCGTTCCTGTCGATCCTCGGCTCCGCGGTGTTCGCGGCCGTGCTCGCCCCGTTCCTCCAGTGGGACGCGGTGGTGGCGTTCGTCGACGACCCGAGCCTCGGGAAGGTCGCGACCGCCGTGAAGGCGGGGTACGCCGCGATGGCCACCGGCTTCGTCAGCGACTCCGGCGTGCCCCAGATCGACGACCTGTTCTCGCGCGGCGGCATGGCCAGCATGCTCACCACGATCTGGCTGGTCCTCGGCGCGCTCTCGTTCGCCGCCGTGATGGAGCGCGCCGGCTTCCTGCAGCGACTGCTGGAGCCGATCGTGTCCCGCGCCCGCCGGCGCGGCTCCCTCATCGCCGCGGTCAACGCCAGCGGCGTCGGCCTCAACGTGATCGCCGGCGACCAGTACGTCGCCGACGTCCTGCCGGCGCGGATGTTCCGCAAGGAGTTCGCCCGCCGCGGCCTGGCGCCCCAGGTGCTGTCCCGCGCGGTCGAGGACTCCGGCACGGTCACCTCCGTCCTGGTGCCGTGGAACACCTGCGGCGCCTACATCTCGGGTGTGCTCGGCGTCTCGACCGCTGCGTACTTCCCGTTCTGCTTCTTCAACCTGCTCAGCCCGCTGCTCGACATCGTGTACGGCTACCTCGGCTTCAAGGTGCCCCGCGCGGAGGCGCCCTGGGAGGACGACGACACGACCACGCCTGCGGCGGTATCGGCCGCACCCGGAGGAGACCACATGGCTGACACGACCACGACGGCGCCGACCGAGCCGAGGCGGGGGTTCAAGCTCCCCTCGGCGTACACGATCCTGTTCGCGCTGATCGTGCTGATGGCGATCGCGACCTGGATCGTCCCCGCCGGCACGTACGACCTCGACAAGGAGGGGAGCCCGATCCCGGGCACCTACCACTCGGTCGACTCGCAACCCGGCACGGATCCTGGTCGACTCGCTCACCGCGCCGATCAACGGTCTCTACGGCATCGAGGACGCCAAGGGGAACATCAACTACTACAACTCGGGCACGCTGTTCGGCGCGATCGACGTGGCCCTGTTCATCATCGTGATCGGCGGGTTCCTCGGCGTGACGATGCGGACCGGCGCGATCCAGGCCGGAATCGGCCGCCTGGTGGCGCGGCTGCGGGGCCGGGAGCGGTGGATGATCCCGATCCTGATGACGGTCTTCGCGCTCGGCGGCACGACATACGGCATGGCCGAGGAGAGCCTGGCGTTCTACTCGCTCGTCATCGCGGTGATGATCGCGGCTGGGTACGACGCCCTCACCGGCGCCGCGGTCGTCCTCCTCGGCTGTGGCATCGGCACGTTCGGCTCGACGATCAACCCGTTCGCCACCGGAATCGCCTCCGGGTTCGCCGGCGTCTCGATCAGCGACGGCCTGGTGCTGCGCCTGGTGATGCTCGTCGTCGGCCTCGCGCTGGGCATCTTCTTCGTGCTCCGGTACGCCGACCGGGTCAAGGCCGACCCGTCCCGCTCGGTGGTCGCCGACATGCGGGAGGAGAACGCGCGGCACTTCAGCGTCGGCAGCGACGATGCGGCGGCGGTCATGACCGGTCGCCAGAAGGCGATCCTTCTGGTGTTCGCACTGGCCTTCGTCGTGATGATGTACGGCGTCATCCCGTGGGAGGACCTCAGCATCGGCCTCCCCACGCTGTGGTGGTGGTTCCCCGAGATGACCGCGTCGTTCATCCTGTTCAGCATCGTCATCGGGGTCATCGGCCGGATGTCCGAGCAGGACCTCACGAGCGCGTTCGTCGACGGCGCTCGCGACCTGCTCGGCGTCGCGCTGATCATCGGCATCGCCCGCGGCATCACCGTGATCATGAACAACGGCCAGATCACCGACACCGTCCTGAACTGGGCGGAGCAGGCGCTCGGCGACGTCGGCCAGGCCGGCTTCGCGATCGTGATGTTCCTGCTGTTCCTGCCGCTGTCGTTCCTGATCCCGTCCTCGTCGGGCCTCGCCACCGTCGCGATGCCGATCATGAGCCCGCTGGCGACGTTCGCCAACGTGCCACCGGAGCTGGTCGTCACGGCGTACCAGAGCGCCTCGGGCATCATGAACCTCTTCATCCCGACCTCGGCGGTCGTGATGGGTGGGCTCGCGATCGCCCGGGTCCCGTACGGCACCTACCTGAGGTGGGTCTGGCCGCTGCTGGCGATGCTCGCGGTGCTCAGCGTGCTCGCGCTGGGCGCGGGCGCGCTGCTCACGTGAGTCGGATGCCACCCGCCCGGGGGTGGCGTCCACCCACCCGGTCTCCGCACAGGCTTGGCCTCGAGGAGTGGTCCGACCCTGGCCACGGCGGACGTGCCCATCGATGACGAGGAGTGAAGATGACGACCTTCACGGTGTGGAAGTTCGATGACCCGAAGGGCGCGCAGCACGCGGCCTCGGTCCTCAAGGACGCCGAGTCCGACGGCCTGGTCAAGATCGTCGACCATGCGGTCATGTCCTGGCCCGCTGGCGCCGACAAGCCCGAGACCCACCACAAGCACGACGACCCCAAGCGCGGCGCGGCCTGGGGGGCGTTGTGGGGTGTCCTCACCGGCGCGCTATTCATGGTGCCGGTCGTCGGCGGCGTCGTGGGCGTCGCGATCGGCGCGCTGGCCAAGGCGACAGAGGGCGCCGGCATCACCAAGGACGACCTGACCCGGATCCGTACCGAGGTCGTCGAGGGGACGTCGGCGCTGTTCGTGGTCACCGAGGAGGGCAACCTGGACCGGCTGGGCGAGCGCTTCCGGGGGATCGACAAGACGCTGATCAGCACCAACCTCACGGAGCCAGAACGTGACACCCTGCTGGAGACCTTCGGCGGGGACTGACGTGCTCGGAAGATGACGTCACCGCGAAGTACGGGCCGCGCCGACCCCCTGGGGCTGGTCACCGGGGGCGAGGGCATGATCACCGGAACCGTCGTGTGCGCCGCCGTGATCGCCTACGGCGGCAACCACGTCGACTCGGTCGCGCAGCTGACCTGGGCGATCCTCGGCACCGTCGCGGTCTACTGGCTGGCGCACCTGCATGCCGTGACGATCGGCAGCTCGCTCACACACCGGCACCATCCGGTCGCGGCGCTCAGGCACGCCCTCGCCGAGACCTGGCCGATCGCCGCGGCGTCCGTGGTGCCCGTCCTGGTCCTGTTGGTCACCTCGCTGCTCGGAGCGGACCTGCTGACCGCGGCGTGGACTGCGCTGATCGCGACCATCGCGCTGCTCACGGCCTACAGCTACATGGCCGGCGTGCGTGGCGGGCTCGACACCTGGGGCAGGATCACCAGCGCGGCCGCGGGGGCGGTGTTGGGCGTCCTCGTGGCGCTCCTCAAGGTCGCTCTACACTGATCGGCTTCCGAGCCGTAGCCTCCTGTCGTTCAGTCGAGGATGCTCGATGTCCCGCGATTCGTGTCGTAGTTGTGCGGGCATGAGGCGGCCTCGTCCGCACGGGATGATCCGTGCGGGACTGCACACGATCAGGATCGACTTAGCCGGTCCGCCTTCTGGCGCGCTGGCGTGAGCACTGGCTCGAGCCGAAGGAGCTGTGATGCGGGCCGAACGCGCGACGCGGCAAGGCGGGGGCGGGCAGCGGAAAGAACTGGCCGTCGACCTGGCGCGTGGGTCGATGGACCGACCCTGGTACGCACATGTGCTCTCGCTGTTGCTCTGGCTCGCGGTGACCGGGCTTGCGGTGCTGCTCTGCAACGCCATCGTCCCCGGGTTCCACGCCTCAGCGCCGGCGGGCCCGATCGGCTTTGCACTCGTCCTGGGTGCCACCGGCCTGCTGCTGCAACCGCTGCTGGTCGCCGGCGCTGTCCGGCTCGGCTGGCTCGGCGTGCTGCTCCTGGCGCTGCTGGGTCAGGTGCTGGTCGTCGCTGCGGCGGCGTGGCTCCTGCCTGGCGTCAGCGTGGACGGTTTCTGGTCCGCGCTCTTGGTTGCGCTAATCATCGGTCTCGTCGCCACGGTCGCCGGCTGGGTCACCACCTCCGGCACGAACGAGGCCCTCGTCGGCCGGTTGGTGGCCTCCAGCCGGCGCCATCCCACGCCCCTCGACGACCCGCAGGTGGCCGGCGTCGTGTTCGTGCAGCTGGACGGAGTCCCGTTCCCGGTCCTACAGATGGCGGTGAACGCAGGCACGGTCCCCACCTTGACGCGGTGGATCAGGAGTGGGACACACGCCTTGCACGAGTGGACGCCGAAGCTGCCTGCCACCACGCCCGCGAGCCAGATGGGGATCCTGCACGGAGTGATCGAGGGCATCCCGGCCTTCCGCTGGTACGACCGGCTCAACGACAAGGTGATGGTCGCGAACCGGCCCGCTGACGCGGCCTCGATCGAGGCTGCGCTGACAACGGGCCGTGGACTGCTCGTGGACCGTGGTGCCAGCATCAGCAACCTCTTCACGGGGGATGCCCCCGCCGCCGCGCTGACGATGAGTCGACGCAGCCGCGGTGGAGAGACGACCCGGCGCGCCGTGGCCCACTTCGTCGTGCACCCGGCCGGGCTGACCAGGTCGTTGTCCCGGTCGATCTCGGAGCTGGTCCGGGACCGGTTCCAGGCCCGCCGCGCGGTGCGACGCGACGTCCAGCCACGCTGCCACCGCACCTGGACGACCGCGCTGCTTCGCTGCGTCACCAACGGCGCCCTTCGCGACATCAACACTGTCCTGGTGGCGCAGCACATGCTGCAGGGCACGCGTTCTGTGTACGTGGACTATGTCGACTACGACGAGATCGCCCACCATGCGGGCATGCTCCGGCCCGAGAGCCTCGAGGCCCTGGAGGCGGTCGACGGAGTACTCCGACAGCTGGAGATGGTGTCCTCGGTCTCGCCCAGGCGATATCACTTCGTGGTGCTCTCCGACCATGGACAGGCTCAGGGCGCCACCTTCGCGGACCGGTACGGCGAGGAGCTGGCCGTCCTGGTGTCCCGACTGGCACGTGCAGATGTCGCGGCGTCGGATCACGACGTGGAGGGTTGGGGACGCACCCGGGTACTGGTCGATGAGCTGGCCACGGGCAGCGGTGTCGGTGGACGCAGCATGCGTAGTGCCTCTGACCGAATGCAACGACGGGATCGCAACGAACCGGACACCGTGGGCGCGGACACCGCACGCCACGCGACAGCGGGAGAACAGAGCTTCCACGTGTTCGGTTCGGGGAATCTCGGGCTGATCTACGTGCGAGGTGAGCGCCAACGGCTCAGCCGCCGCGAGATCGACTCTCGCTATCCGGCCCTGGTGTCCGGGCTCGCCGGACATCCGGGTGTGGGGTTCGTCATCGTCCTCGATGAGGTGGAGGGCCCCCTGGCCCTGGGCGGTGAGGGCTCGGTGCGGTTGACCGACGGACACGTGGAGGGCGTCGACCCCCTTCTTCCGTTCGGCCCGCGTGCGCATGAGTTCGTCCTCAGGGTGGCCCTGCGGCCGGAGGCCCCGGACATCTACGTCAACAGCCTCGTGGACGCGGGGACCGAAGAGGTGGCTGCCTTCGAGGACCTGGTGGGGTGTCACGGTGGGCTCGGCGGATGGCAGGACCGGGCCTTCGTCGTCGTACCACGTGACCTACCGTTCCCGCCGGACCGTGTGATTGGGGCCGACTCGCTGCACGTGGCGTTGCGGACCATACTTCGCGCCCTGGGACACCGCACCGACATCGACGACGGGGCGGTGCCTTCGCCGCAGCCGCCCGAACCGGCCGTCACTCCACCGATGGACCCTACCGGCCACCCTGCCCGGCAGTCAGCCGGTCTGCGCGAGCAGGACCCCATGAGCCCGCCTGGTAGGGGTGAACCTGTGGTGAAGCGCCCAACCGGGGCTGCATGATCCGCTACGAAACCGGCACGCTGCCGGCTCGGTCGGCCTGCCGGGTCAGTGCGTCGTCGAGGGTGATCGCCGCGTCGATGAGCGCCAGGTGGGTGAAGGCCTGAGGGAAGTTGCCCAGCTGCTCTCCGGTGAGCCCGATCTCCTCGGAGTACAGACCGAGATGGTTGGCGTAGGTGAGCATCTTCTCGAACGTGAGCCGTGCCTCGTCGAGGCGGCCGGCGCGGGCTAGGGCGTCGACGTAGTTGAACGTGCAGAGCGAGAACGTGCCCTCCGACCCACGAAGACCGTCGGGGGAGGCCTCCGGGTCGTACCTGTAGACGAGGCTGTCGGTGACGAGCTCGTTGTCCATGGCCCGCAACGTGGACGCCCACAGGGGGTCGTGCGGGGCGATGAAGCCAACCGCGGTCATCCGTAGGAGCGATGAGTCGAGAACCTGGCCGTCGTAGTGCTGGATGAAAGCCCCCCGTTGTGAGCTCCAGCCACGGTCCATGATCTGGTCGTAGATCGCGTCGCGCTGTGTGGTCCACGGACCGATCGCCCCAGGGCGGCCGCGGCGGGTGGCCAGCCTGATCGCCCGGTCGAACGCCACCCAGCTCATCAACCGCCCGTAGGTGAAGTGCTTCTGGCCTCCGCGGGTCTCCCATATTCCCTCACCGGGCTGGTCCCAGTGGTCCACCAGCCAGTCGACGACGTCGCGCAGCGCCAGCCAGCTCTGATGGTCGAGCTCGATGCCGTGCTGATCAGCGAAGTAGATGCTGTCCAGAGCCTCCCCGTAGATGTCCATCTGGCGTTGGCCCATGGCGCCGTTGCCGATGCGCACCGGGTGCGAGCCCTTGTAACCCTCCCAGTGGTCGAGGCTCTCCTCCTTGAGATCTGAGGAACCGTCGACCCGGTACATGATGTTCAACGGGCCGCCCTCGCCACCGACCTTCTCCTGAACCCGGTCACGCAACCATGCACAGAAGGCGGCGGCCTCCTCGGTGAATCCCAGCCCCAGCAGCGCATACACCGAGAACGAGCCGTCACGGACCCACGTGTAGCGGTAGTCCCAGTTGCGCTCGCCGCCCACCTGCTCGGGCAGCCCGGTCGTCGGAGCCGCGACGATGCCACCCGTCGGTGCGTAGGTCATCAGCTTCAGGGTGATCGCCGACCGCAGCAAGGACTCGCGCCATCGCCCGGTGTACGTCGACTGGCTCAGCCAGCTACGCCAGAACCCCACGGTCTTGTGCAGGACCTGTTCCGCCTCGGACACCGGGATCTCGTGCGGGGCGGTCGCGGCTGCGGACTCGAGCACGACACCCCGGACCTGTCCGGCGCTCAGGGTGACGGTTCCGTGGACACGGTCGTCTCCGTGCACGGAAACCTTGGTCAGGTGCTCATCGCCAGAGTTGCGGATCACGTGCATCGTCAGCGTGACGCCATCGGCCCGGAACACGGCGCCGTGCTCCGACACCTGGACGGTGTGGTTAAGCCGCCCATAGTCGAACCGGGGTGCCACGTCGATCTGGAAGGACATCTGTCCCCGGACACAACGCACCATGCGCACGAGCTCGTGGTTGTCCGTCGGCCGGTGCCCCTCCCTGACCGGCATGAAGTCCAGCACCTCCCCGACACCATCCTTAGTCATGAACCGAGTGATGAGGACTGCGGTGTCCGGGAAGTACAGCTGCCGCGACGAGTACGAGGACTCGGTCGGTGTGATTTCGCAGTGCCCGCCTCGGCGGTGGTCGAGCAGGCTGCCGAACACGCTGGGGGAGTCGAAGCGGGGACAGCAGAACCAGTCGATGGACCCGTTCTTGGTGACCAGGGGCCGCCGTCTGGAGGTCTCCGATGAGCCCATGGTCCTCGATGGGTGGGTACTCGTCCATGGAAGAGTCCTCTCACGTCGGCATCCAGCACCGAACCTTCCGCAGGGCGGATCGGGTGTCATCGTCTGCCGGGGATGACGCAGCGGCGAGGCGCCGTCGAAGCACTTCACCACTGAGGAACGATGTGCCGCGGCCGCCTGAACCAGAGGATCGACTCCATCCTCGTTCCAGCCAACCGAAGGCAGGCGGCACTCCCGCTGCTCGTGGCGCTGACCAAGATCGGCCCGGAGTCCGGCCCCATGCTTACCGACAACGCGGCGGCGCTGGTGGGTGCCGGCGCGCTGTTGGTGATGTTCAGGCCTTGCCGTCGCGCCCAACAAACGGGTGCCGAGCCCGACGAAAAAGGTCATGCGCGCCGGATGACGCGGAGTACCCGGTAGACGCCTGACGATGAGGACATGGCGACATCCCCGGGCGTTCGCGTGGAGTGGCCGCTGCCTCGCGGACTGATGATCCTGATCGGTGCCGCCTCAGCAGTCTTCGTCATCGGCGGTCTCCAGTCGGCCTCCGGCATCGTCGGGCCCACGTTCCTCGCCCTGGTCCTCACGATAGCTGTCCACCCGGTGCGGGGTTACGTGACCCGGCGGCACTGGCCGGCCTGGTCGGGGACGCTCATCGGCATCATCACGGTCTATGTGCTCGTGATCGGTCTCGCGGTCGCTCTGGTGCTCGCGATCGCCAGGTTCGCCACCCTGCTGCCGCAGTACCAGGACGACTTCAACGACCTGTTGCAGTCAGCCGCTGCCACGCTGAGCGACGTCGGTGTTGGGCAGCAGCAGGCCGACGACATCACCGGGTCGTTCGATGCCAGCAAGATTGTGGCGGCCGCCGGAGCCGTGTTGTCCGACCTGCTCGGGGCCCTGTCGAGCCTCTTCTTCCTCCTCACGCTGCTTCTGTTCCTCGGCATCGATGCGGGCCAGTTCCCGCAGAAGCTGGCGGAGCAGCGCGCCCAGCGCGGTGCTGTGGTGGACGCCCTGGAGTCCTTCGCCCACGGCACCCGCCGGTACCTCGTGGTCTCCACGATATTCGGCTTCATCGTCGCCGTGGTCGACGCCACGTTCCTGGCGTTCACACCGATTCCCGCCCCACTGCTCTGGGGGCTGCTTGCCTTCATCACCAACTACATCCCCAACATCGGCTTCGTCATCGGCGTGATCCCGCCGGCGATCCTCGGTCTCCTCGAGGGTGGACCGGGGCTGATGGTGCTGGTGGTCGTTGTCTATTCCGTTTTCAACTTCGTGATCCAGTCGGTCATCCAGCCCAAGTTCGTCGGCGACGCCGTGGGCCTCTCCGGGTCGATCACGTTCTTGTCCCTGATCTTCTGGGCCTGGGTCCTGGGTGCGGTCGGGGCGCTGTTCGCGGTCCCGCTGACGCTGCTGGTCAAAGCCCTTCTGGTCGACGTCGACCGGGACTCGGTCTGGCTGAGACCGCTGCTGGCCGGCGCTCTCGACGCCCGCTCGGGGGGTGCGCGGTCTGCCCGTCGTACCTCGCCCGACCAGGACGAGGCAACCGTCGCAGGACCGGCCGTGCCGTGAGCCATGGACATGCCGACCTTCGCGCTGAACATCTCCCGGCCCGGCGCGCAGGTGCTCCTGCAGTACTCCAGTTCCTCCGGCTCGGGTTCGCCGGCTATCGCCGCGTGCAGCAGACCTGCCAGAACGTCGCCATCCATCTGAGCGAGAGCGTCGAGCAGATGCCGCAGTTCGCACTGGTCTCTGACGGCCGAGACCTTCCCGTGTTCGCCTTCCGGCTCTCCGAACAGGCCACCGACTACACGGCGTACGACGTGTCACGGAAGCTGCGCGAGCGGGAACCGGCGACTGTCGCGCTGCCGCCCACCACTAGATTGGTCGCGTGAACAAGAAGCTGAAGGTCGGTGTGCTCGGCGCTCGCGGCAAGGTGGGCGAACAGGTCTGTCGTGCGGTCGAGCAGGCCGACGACATGGAGCTGGTGGCGTCCATCGACGCCGGAGACCAGATCGGCGAGCTGCTCTCCGCCGGCGCCGAGGCCGCCGTCGACTTCACCCACCCGGACGTGGTGATGGACAACCTCGAGTTCTGCATCGACCACGGCATCGACGCCGTGGTGGGCACGACGGGCTTCGACGACGGCCGGCTCGACCAGCTGCGGACCTGGCTCGCAGCCTCGGGGAGCACCGGAGTGCTCATCGCACCCAACTTCTCGATCGGCGCGATCCTGATGATGCGGTTCGCCGCCGAGGCAGCCGTGTTCTACGAGTCCGTCGAGATCGTCGAGCTGCACCATCCCGACAAGGCGGACGCCCCCTCGGGCACCGCTCGACGCACCGCCTCGCTGATCGCCCAGGCCCGCAGGGACGCCGGCGCCGGTCCGGTCCCCGACGCGACGAGCACCTCGCTCGAGGGGGCCAGGGGGGCCGACGTGGACGGGATCCGTGTGCACGGACTGCGCATCCGTGGGCTGGTCGCGCACCAGGAGGTGATCCTGGGCGGCCCGGGCGAGACGCTGACTATCCGGCACGACTCGATGGACCGGGTCTCGTTCATGCCGGGCGTGCTGCTGGGCCTGCGCAGGATCGGGCAGGCTCCCGGCCTGACCGTCGGCCTCGAGGGCTTCATGGGCCTGGACCAGGGGTGATCTGATGCGCACCAGGATCACCGTCGCCGTACTGGTGGTGGTGCTGGTCTTCTACGCCCTGCTGATCGGCGCGAAGGGGATTGCCCTGCTCAGGTCCGGCTCGGCGGTCGGCATGGTGCTCGGCGTTGCCCTGCTGGTGATCCCGTTGGTGGGTGTCTGGCTGGTGTGGCGGGAGATCCAGTTCGGACGCAGGTCGGCCGAGCTGGCCGCCGTACTCGACTCCGAGGGCGGACTGCCCGTCGACGACCTGCCCCGACGACCCTCCGGTCGGGTCGACCGGACCGCGGCGGACGGGGTGTTCGCCGCCAGGCGGGCGGAGACCGAGGCCGACCCGGGCAGCTGGCGCAGCTGGTACCGCCTCGCGCTTGCCTACGACGACGCGGGCGACCGCACCCGGGCGCGCTCGGCGGTGCGGCACGCGATCGCCCTGTTCGAGCGTGACCGACCCCCTGCATAACCCTGCAACACACAAACCTGCACCGCCCGCCTCCTTCCCTGCCCGACATCAGCGATGTCAGGGTTCGGTGCGCAGCTCAGCGCACTCTCGGGAAGGAAGTCAATGCGCAGGACAGCAGGACTCAGCGCGGCCGCACTCGTGGTCGCAACTCTCGGCGCGGGAACGTACTCCGCCGGCGCCGCACCCATGGTGGCCGGCGACGAGCACGCACAGCCGATGCGCCAGGCAGCCCAGGCCGGTGCGGTTGCCCGCTCCGCGGTGACCGCCCTCGAGGCGCACCCCGATGCCGCCAAGGTCGGGGACGGCCAGGGCTTCACGGTCACCGACGCACTCATCGACCCCGACGGCAGCACCCATGTCCGGATGGACCGCAGCTACCGTGGGCTGCCCGTCCTGGGCGGCGACCTCGTCGTGCACCGCGGCCCCGGCAAGGGGTGGAGAGGGACCAGCCAGAGCCTGCATACGGTGCTGGACCTCGCCACCACCCCGTCGGTCAGCAGGGCTGCCGCGAAGCGGGAAGCGGTCGCTCCGAGCAGGGCCAACAAGGCTGTTCGCGGTGAGCAGGTCGAGCGCGAGCCGAGGCTCGTCGTGGACGCCGCCGCCAGTGGTACTGCCCGGCTGGCCTGGGAGGTGCTCAGCGGTGGGACGCAGGCCGACGGCACGCCGAGCCGCCTCGCGACGTACGTCGACGCCCGCACCGGCACGGTCCTGCGCACCGAACAGCAGATCCACACCGCGGACGGGCAGGGGCACTCGCTGTACGGAGGCACCGTCCCGCTGAGGACCACGCAGTCTGGGAGCAGCTTCCAGCTCAAGGACCCGACGCGAGGCAACACCTACACGACCGACATGAACAACAAGTCGGACTCGATGTTCTGCCAGATCTTCGGCAGCGGATGCGCCACCGGGACCTTGTTCACCGACGCCGACAACGTGTGGGGCACCGGCAGCAACTCGAACCGGCAGTCGGCGGCCGTCGACGCGCAGTACGGCACGAACCTGACCTGGGACTACTACAAGAACCAGCACGGTCGCAACGGCATCTTCGGCGACGGCTCCGGATCGTTCAACCGGGTGCACTACGGCTCGGGATACGTGAACGCCTTCTGGGACGGCACCAAGATGACCTACGGCGACGGTGACGGGGTCAACTTCGGCCCGCTCACCTCGCTGGACGTGGCCGGCCACGAGATGTCGCACGGCGTCACGGAGAACACCGCCGGGCTGACCTACTCCGGCGAGTCCGGCGGGCTGAACGAGGCCACCAGCGACATCTTCGGCACGATGGTCGAGTTCTACGCGGCCAACCCGAACGACGCCGGTGACTACCTGATCGGCGAGGAGTTCGACCTCAAGAACCACGTCGGATTCCGCCGGATGGACAACCCGTCGTCGGACGGCAGCTCGGTCAACTGCTGGAACTCCAACGTGAAGAACCTCGACGTCCACTACTCCTCGGGGGTGGGCAACCACTTCTTCTACCTGCTCTCCGAGGGGTCGGGATCCAAGACGATCGGAGGCGTTGCGCACAGCTCGACCACCTGCAACGGGTCCACGGTCACCGGCATCGGTCGGGACGTCGCGGCCCGGATCTGGTACCGCGCGCTCGCGGTCTACATGACCTCGAGCACCAACTACGCCGGTGCGCGCACGGCCACGCTGAACGCTGCCAAGGACCTCTACGGTCAGGGCAGCGCCCAGTACAACGCCGTCGCCACCGCATGGTCAGCCGTCAGCGTCGGCTGACCCCTTCAGATACGAGGGGCCCGTGGACCGCTGCCCACGGGCCCCTCGTGGGTGAGGTGGCTAGAGCAGGCGGATCAGCGCCGCCGTGAGCGCGGCGACGAACACCACCACGATGAACGGCGCCCGCAGCAGCAGTGCCACGAAAGCCGCGAACAGGCCGGCCATCCGGGCGTCGAGCACCAACGATGTCCCGGACGCGAACACCTGCACGCCGATCAGCGCGGCCAGCAGCGCGACCGGCACCAGGTCCGCGATGCGTTCCACGACCGGTTTCTCCAGCACGGTGCCCGGCACCGAGAGCCCGCCAAGCTTGAGCAGGTAGCAGCCGAGGCCGGTGACGAGGATGGCAGCCCACATCATGAGTGGTGCTCACCCCCGCTGGGCAGGTCGTCCCGGGTCGGGATCTCGGTCGGGTCGATGGCGTGCGTGAGGACGCCCATCACGAGCGCGACGACGGCCGCGGCCAGGACCGGCACGCCCGCCGGGGTGACCGGGACCAGACTCAGCGCCAGCGCCGCCGCGAGCACGGCCGTCACCTGGTTGCGGCGATCCCGGAGCCGGGGCCAGAGCAGCGCCAGGAACGCGCCGCCGACCGCGGCGTCGAGCCCATAGGTGCGCGGGTCGCCGAGCGCCTCACCGGCGACCGCGCCGCCGAGCGTGGCGAGGTTCCACAGCACGAAGACCGCGAGCCCGGTGCTGAGGAACCCGACCCGGGCGGCCGACGTGCCCTCGCGGTTGACCGACATCGCCGTGGACTCGTCGATGAGCAGGTGCGCCGCGCCTGCTCGCCGCCAGCCGCGCCAGTCAAGCAGCGGCGCCAGACGCAGGCCGTACAACGTGTTGCGGGTGCCGAGCAGCATCCCGGTCAGCGCACCGGACATCGCCGCACCGCCGGAGGCGACCACACCGACCAGTGCGAACTGTGAGGCGCCGGTGAACACCAGCAGGGACAGGGCACAGGTCTGCAGGATACTCAGGCCGGCGGCGACCGAGATGGCGCCGAATGAGATTCCGTAGGCGCCGGTGGCGACGCCGACCGCGAGACCGTCACGGATGATCGCGGACCGTTCACCGGGTTCGAGGGCCGGCTCGGGGGAGGGGGCAGCGCTCACCGCCCGAATCTAGCAAGCGCGCCGCCGGTGGCCGCCCGCGGGAGTCAGTGCGAGCGCGTACGACGCACGCGGCTGGTTTGCGCCGAATGTGCGTGATGGAACTCGTGCAGCAGGACGAAGGTGCACAGCCCGCCGATCGCCAGGCCTACGCCCGCGCCGACGCTCAGCAGGAAGGGGTACGGCAGCACGTAGGCCGCCCAGGCCCCGCCCGCGGCGAAGACCACGATCGCGACGACGGAAACGATGATGCGGTACATCCGTGGCAGAGGACCTAGCATTCGCACTCCCCGATCGATCAACGCGCCTGGCATGCTGATGGGCCCGGCCGGGCCCTCACCTACTAGGACGAACGAGACGCCGCATTGGTTGCCATCCTGGGACTCCCAAACTAGTTCTCGGACAGATCGGTGTGAAGACGCACCTGCTTGACCGTGACCGAACCGTCACCGTGCAGGTCGAGCTCCCGGTGCGCGCCATCGGGGCCCCAGCCGGCTTCGGTCAGGAAGCCGCGGAGCCTGTCGTCGGTGGTGTTCAGCCACAGCACGGCCCGGGTGAACCGGTCCGCGCGGAGGGTGTCGGCGCAGGCCTGCACCAGCCGTGACCCGTGACCCTGCCTGGTCTGGTCCGGGTCGACCGTGAACTCGGAGACCTCCCCGTCGGCGACCGGGTCGCAGTCGGGGTCGTTCGCGGGTCCGGTGATCGCGAACCCGCGGATGGTGTTGCGCTCGAGAGCCACCAACACGCGGTTCCGTGCATCCTTCGGCTTGTTCAGGGACGCGTGCCAGGCGGCGGCGAAGTCCGCGGGGTGCATAGCCGCGAGCACCTCGTCGGGCAGGAGCCCGTCGTACGCCTGACGCCAGGCACGGACCTGGACCTCGGCGATGCCGGTGGCGTCGTCCGCCCAGCCGACACGTACGGAGACATCGGCGGTAGGGCCGCCACCCGGGGTGGTCATGCGGACAGTCTGTCAGGCGGACTCAGCCGGCCTTCTGTCGCTGCCGGTAGCGCCGGGTCTTCGCCTTGTTGCCGCAGTCGGGTCCGCACCAGCTCTTCGAACGGTTCTTGGTGACGTCGTAGAACGCCCATTGGCAGGTGTCGTCCGGGCACACCTTCAACCGCTGCCAGTCGTCACCGATCACCGCCTGGTTCACCGCCACCAGGATCCGGGCGAGCGCGCCGCGCACGCCACCGTCGACCGGCTCGAGGTGCGGGCCGTCACCGCAGCAGTCCAACCGCAGGGGGAGCCGGGCGGTGGCTGCTGTGAGGTCGGCCGACTCCACCGGCTGGTCGCCGTGGTGGGCTGTCATCGCCTCGCGGATCCCGGCGCGCAGCCGGCGGGCGAGCTCCAGGTCGTGATCGGTGCTGGGAGTACGACGGACGAGCAGCCCGTTCTCGTACAGCCAGCGGGTGAGCTCGCTGCGAGTGGTGATGCTGTCGGTCGCGTCGTCGACGTCGAGCGTGTTCGCGAACTCCCGGATCAGCTCCACGTGCCGGGGCACTCCATCTGCGGGCATGCCGTATCTCCTCTCGACCCGACACCAGCATACGCGGTTTGGCCGTGTGGGGAAACAGCGACACCAGCAAAACCAGTTAAGGGGTTGCAAGACAGGCGACACGGGCATAGTGTGTTTGCAGGTGTTCAACTGGAGGTAGACATGTGGTACATGGAAGACGTTGCGAACCAGCGTGAGCGGGAGATCGCCGCACGGACCGGCGCTCCGCTGTTTACTCGGCAGCCCACCAGTGGCCGACGGTGGCCCGCACCCAAGAACCTCGGCGCGGCGCGGCGCGCCGGTGTGGACCGGTCTCAGGCGGGGAGGGTGAAGCTGCCCCGGCTGTCCTCAGGCAAGTGGCGGCACTGGGCGGCCGGACCGGACCACGTGCACTGCAGCCGCGCCGCATCGATTGCGGGGACCTGCTGATGTCCGGCATCCGGGCCGGCGCCGTTGTGGTCGACGTCAACAACCTGGAGGCGGAGGCGCACTTCTGGACCTCGCTCCTCGGGATGGAGGTCGTCACCAAGGAGGCCGAGTGGTTCGACCTCGGGCAGCTCGGCGAGGGTGGTCCGGCGCTGAGCCTGCAGCTCGTCCCCGAGGCGAAGGTCGGCAAGAACCGCCTCCACCTCGACTGGCAGGTCGACGACTTCCCCTCGTCGAAGGGGCGTGCGCTCGAGCTCGGCGCCCGGGAGCTGTCCGAGCAGCACGGCGGCGACACCCCCTGGCAGGTCTTCGCCGACCCGGAGGGCAACGAGTTCTGCCTGATCCAGGTCTGACCCCGCAAGCGGGGCTCGTCTGTTACAGGTTGACGCCATCTGTGCGGTCAGGTGTAACAAAATCTTTGTTACGCTTGGCTGCATGTACGGCAACGACTTCACCGCCCCGGACGACGCCGGCCCTGTGCGCGACGGCGAGCCCGCCGACGTCGAGCAGCACCTCGAAGGCTTCCAGCGCATCATCGACTCCGACGGGCGCGTGGAGCCACGTGACGTGATGCCGGAGGGCTATCGCAAGACGCTGATCCGCCAGATCGCGCAGCACGCGCACTCCGAGATCATCGGCATGCAGCCCGAGGGCAACTGGATCAGCCGGGCGCCGAGCCTGCGCCGCAAGGCGATCCTGATGGCGAAGGTCCAGGACGAGGCCGGTCACGGGATGTACCTCTACGCCGCCGCCGAGACCCTCGGAGCGGACCGGGGTGAGCTGCTCGACATGCTGCACACCGGCCGGCAGAAGTACTCCTCGATCTTCAACTACCCGACGCCCACCTGGGCCGACATGGGGGCGATCGGCTGGCTGGTCGACGGCGCCGCGATCGTGAACCAGGTCCCGCTGTGCCGCTGCTCCTACGGGCCGTACGCCCGAGCGATGATCCGGGTCTGCAAGGAGGAGTCGTTCCACCAGCGCCAGGGCTTCGAGATCCTCTACACGCTGTCCCACGGCACCGATGCGCAGAAGGAGATGGCGCAGGACGCGGTCGACCGCTGGTGGTGGCCTTCGCTGATGATGTTCGGGCCCACCGACGACAGCTCCCCGAACTCCGCGCAGTCGATGGCCTGGGGGATCAAGCGGTTCTCGAACGACGACCTGCGGCAGCGGTTCGTGGACATGACCGTCCCGCAGTGCGAGGCGCTCGGGCTGACCCTGCCGGACCCGGACCTGCGCTGGAACGAGGAGCGTGGCTCCTACGACTTCGGCGAGATCGACTTCTCCGAGCTGTTCGAGGTGATCAAGGGCAACGGCCCCTGCAACAAGCAACGGCTCGCGCACCGGGTGCGGGCTCACGAGGACGGCGCCTGGGCACGTGAGGCCGCCGACGCCTATGCCGCGAAGCGGGCCGCTGCCCGTCGTACGTCGGAGGCGGTGGCATGAGCAAGGACTGGCCGCTGTGGGAGGTGTTCGTGCGCGCCAAGCGCGGGCTGAACCACGTGCATGTCGGGTCGCTGCACGCGCCCGATGCCGAGATGGCGCTGCGCAACGCCCGCGACCTGTACACCCGACGCCAGGAAGGCGTGTCGCTCTGGGTCGTGCCGGCAGCCGAGATCACCGCGTCGAGCCCGGACGAGAAGGACGCCTTCTTCGACCCGGCGGGCGACAAGATCTACCGGCACCCCACGTTCTACGACGTGCCCGAGGGAGTGGACCACCTGTGACCGTCCCCGCTTCCCCCGACTCGTCAGCCCCGCAGCCGCCCATCGCCGTTCACCATCCCGACGACTCGGCGACCGTGGACTACGTGCTCTCCCTCGCGGACGACGCGTTGATCTCCGCTCAGCGGCTGGGGGAGTGGATCGCCGCATCCCCGCAGCTCGAGGAGGACGTCGCCCTCGGCAACATCGCGCTCGACCTGCTCGGCCAGGCACGGTCGCTGTTGACGTACGCCGGGTCGCTCCAGGACCCGCCACGCACCGAGGACGATCTCGCCTACTTCCGGGACGAGCGACAGTTCCGCAGCGTGCACCTCGTCGAGCGGCCCAACGGGGACTTCGGCGTGGCCATGGCGCGGTTGCTGATCCTGTCGACCTACCAGTACGAGGTCTACTCCAGCCTGCAGACCGGCACCGACGAGACCCTGGCCGCGGTCGCGGCGAAGGCGGTCAAGGAGGTCGACTACCACCGCGACCACGCCACCATGTGGGTGCTCCGGCTCGGGGACGGCACCGAGGAGTCGCACCAGCGGATGCAGGCCGCGCTCGACGCCGAGTGGCCGTACGCCGACGAGCTGTTCGACAACGCCCACATCGACCCGACGCTGCTCGACAGCGGCGTCGCGGTCGACCCGGCCGGCCTGCGGGACACGTGGAACAGGCGGATGGCCGATGTGGTCGCCGAGGCCACGTTGACCTTGCCTGACGTGCGTCCTGCCGTCACCGGTGGCCGCAGGGGCATGCACGACCAGCAGATGGGTTACCTGCTCGCCGAGATGCAGCACCTCGCCCGGTCCCACCCGGGGGCGACGTGGTGACGGTCGCGGCACGCTCCGCCAACGCTGCCTGGGAGATCGCGGCCTCGGTGCTCGACCCGGAGGTGCCGGTGCTGACCATCGAGGACCTCGGCATACTGCGTGACGTGCGGGAGGACGCCGCCGGCCACGTGCACGTGCAGATCACCCCGACGTACTCCGGCTGCCCGGCGATGGACGCGATCCGCGCCGACATCGAGAAGGCGTTCGCGGCGGCCGGCTACGACGACATGACCGTCGAGTTCGTGCTGGCACCCGCCTGGACCACCGACTGGATGAGCGAGGACGGCAAGCGGAAGCTGGCGGAGTACGGCATCGCGCCGCCGCAGCCTCGTGGCGAGGGGCCGGTGAGGCTGACCCTGACCGTGCGCTGCACCCTCTGCGGGTCGCCGGACACCCGTGAGCTGAGCCGCTTCGGCTCCACGGCCTGCAAGTCCCTGTGGGTGTGCAACCAGTGCCGGGAACCCTTCGACTACTTCAAGGCCATCTGACGTGACCAGCCGCCACTCGGTGTTCCACCCGCTGCCGATCGCGCACATCGAACCCCTGACCGAGGACTCGATCGCGGTCACCTTCGACGTGCCAGAGGAGCTCCGCGAGGACTACGCGTTCACCCAGGGCCAGCACATCACCATCCGCACCGAGCTGGCCGGCGACGACGTACGCCGCAACTACTCGATCTGCTCACCCGTGTCCTCCGGGGTGTTGAGGATCGCCGTGAAGCGCCTGCCCGGAGGAGCGTTCTCCGAGCACGCACTGGGCAGGCTCCGGGTCGGTGACGTGCTCGACGTGATGACCCCGAGCGGACGCTTCTTCACCGAGCTCGACCCGGCGAACGAGAAGCATTACGTGTGCGTCGCGGCGGGCTCGGGGATCACCCCGGTGCTGTCGATCGTGGCGACCGTGCTCGAGGTCGAGCCGCGCTCGACGGTGACCCTGGTGTACGCCAACCGGACCCACAAGACGGTGATGTTCCTCGAGGAGATCGAGGACCTGAAGGACCGTTACCGCGAACGGCTGCACCTGATCCATGTGCTGTCCCGGGAGCCGCAGGAGGCCGAGCTGTTCTCGGGGCGGCTCGACACCGACCGCATGCAACGCTTCCTCGACTCCCTCCTTCCACCGGACACCGTCGACGACTGGTTCCTGTGCGGGCCGTTCGAGATGGTCAGCTCGCTGCGGAAGCTGCTGGTCGCCGAGGGCGTGTCCAAGAAGGCCATCCACGCCGAGGTGTTCCACGTGGAGAGCGCTCCCCCTGTCCGCCGTACGACGGTCGAGACCCCCGCCGCGACCGGTGCAGACGTGACGATCACGCTGGACGGCCGCAGGTCGAGCTTCAAGCTGAACACCGACGGCCCTCCGGTGCTCGAGGCCGCGCTCACGGTGCGCGCGGACGCCCCGTTCGCCTGCAAGGGCGGGGTCTGCGGCACCTGCCGGGCCAGGGTGCTCGAGGGGACAGTCGAGATGGACACCAACTGGGCGCTGGAGCCTGAGGAGATCGAGCGCGGCTACGTGCTCACCTGCCAGGCGCACCCGACCTCCGACAAGGTCGTGCTCGACTACGACGCCTGAGCCGCCCAGGTGCTGAGCGCGTGGTCGAGGGCGTCCACGACGCGTTCGAAGCTGCGGTCGACCGACCGGGGCATGCCGAAGCCGCCACCCACCTCGAGGCTGACGAACCCGTGCAGCGCGCTACGCACGAAACGTGCGGCGTCGACGGCGTCCTCGTCGGTGATCCCGTAGCCTGCGAACACGTCGTACAGCACGTCCAGGATCTCGGCGGCCGCAGCGACGTGCTCGGCGTCATCCGCGGAGGGGGCGCGCAGCACGTAGGCGTATCCGCCGGGGTGTCGGCGGGCGTAGTCGCGGTACGCCGCCGCCACCGACCGGACCGCGTCCGCGGTGGCCTTCCCGGTGGCTGCCCGGCGCATCTCGTCGCCGAGCTGGTGGGCGACCCGGACGGCCAGCCGTCGGTGCAGGTCGTCCAGCCCGTTGACGTGCTTGTAGAGGCTGGGCAGTGCGACCCCGAACCGCTTGGCGAGCCCGGCCAGGGTCAGCCGGTCGTAGCCGACCTCGTCGACCAGCCGGGCCGCTTCCTCCACCACCACCCCGGCGGACAGGCCGGCTCTAGGCACGAGCCGCCCCGTCGACCAGCCGCGTGACCGCGGCCGCGGTCACCCCGGGCGCCTGGACCTGGGGGTAGTGGCCGACACCAGGCACCATCACCACCTCGGCGCGCAGCTGCTCCCCGACCCAGGCGGCCTCCGCGGCCGGGTCCTTCCAGTCGATGTCGTCGGCGCCCATCACGACGATCGCCGGGGCGGTGACCTCGGCGAGCCGGGACTGTGCCGCAGCGTGTGAGGTGCGGGCCGTCCGGGAGAAGGCCTTCCAGTGCCCGGGCCGGCGCAGGTTCTCGCGGACACGCGCGGTGTGCTCGTCGTACCCCTCCGGCTTCGTCCCGGGCAGCCACCTCGGGTAGTAGCGCATGAACGCCGCGGGACCCCAGGGCTTGAGCAGTGCGAGCCGGAAGAGCTGTGTCGTCAGCCGACCGCCCGGAGGGTTCCGGACGAAGGGGCCGAGCAGGGCCAGCCCGCGGATCCGGGCTGGCTCCTCGGCCGCGGCCCAGACGGCGGCGCCGGCGCCCATCGAGTTCCCGACGACGATTGCCGGTCCGCCGAGCTGGTCGATCAGGGCGAGGATGTCGGTGGCCGCCGCCACGTCGTCGTAGGCGGAGAACGTGGCGTCGCTGTCGCCGTGGCCGCGCAGGTCCATCGTGGCCACCCGGTAGCCCTGGTCCACGAGCCGGGGGACCAGGAGCCGGTAGGTCTGGCGCAGGTCGCCCATCCCGGGCACGCAGACCACGAGCGGTCCGTTCTCGCCGGTGAGGTCATAGCCGATGCGCCCTTCGGGACGCTGCAAGTACATAGGCATAGCCATAAAGCTAATGAGGTTAGCCAGGGCTGTCAAGGCGCTGGTGCGTAACCTCACGCGTCCGTCGTCGTTGGGCGTGTGCGTGGCGCGGCTCGGGTCCGCGCCGGCAGACGAGAGGAAACATCATGCGTCGACTTGCTCCGCTGTGCGCGGTGCTCGCCACCCTGGTCCTCCTGGGCGCGGGCCTCACCGCCGCCCCGGCCACCGCCATCGTTGGCGGCTACCAGGTGGAGGAGGGCCAGTTCGACTTCATGGCCTCGATCCAGAGCCAGGGCTCCGACGGCACCTCCGGCCACTTCTGCGGCGGCTCGGTCATCGGCGCCGAATGGGTGCTCACCGCCGCGCACTGCATGGTCGACACGAAGCCGGGTGAGATCCAGGTCGCCGTCGGCCGCACGGACATCGACGACCTGTCCACCGGACAGACCCTCGCTGTCGACCGGATCGTGGTGCACCCCGACTACGAGGAGACCGGGACCTTCGACGCGGCCCTGATCCACACCACCGAGCCGATCAGCTCGCCGGCCATTGCGCTGGCTCCCACCGGCGACGACACCCTCGAGCAGTCCGGCGCCGCGCTCACCGTGTCTGGATGGGGCACCGAGTTCTTCGGGTCGCCGGTGATCCCGGCCCGGATGAAGGCCGTCGACGTCGCGGCGGTCGCGGACCAGGAGTGCACGACCAACGGGCTGATGGGTTTCCAGGCCGACTCGGAGATCTGCGCCGAGACCCTCGGCGGCGACTCGTGCCAGGGTGACTCGGGAGGCCCGCTGTTCGGCAACCTGGCTGACGGCCGGACCGTGCAGGTCGGCATCGTGAGCTACGGGCTCGGCTGCGCCACTCCCGGGTTTCCGGGTGTGTACGGCGAGGTCAACAACGCCTCGATCCACGAGTTCATCACCTCCACCACAGAGGGTGGCGGCGCCAGCATGCCGACCACGGCCAGGGCAAGAAGAACCGCGCTTGACCGTTGACCGGTCGGTGCGGCTGAGCCCGCACCGGACCGGCGCGGTGTTAGGTTTGGCGGCGTGCAGCAGTATCTCGACCTTCTCCAGCGGATCCTCGACGACGGCACCGAAAAGAGCGACCGGACCGGCACCGGGACCCGCAGCGTCTTCGGCCACCAGATGCGGTTCGACCTCTCCGAGGGCTTCCCGCTGGTCACCACCAAGAAGATCCACACCCGGTCGGTGTTCGCCGAGCTGCTGTGGTTCATGCGCGGCGACACCAACGTGAAGTGGCTGCAGGACCGCGGGGTGAGCATCTGGGACGAGTGGGCCGACGAGAACGGCGACCTCGGCCCGGTGTACGGCTACCAGTGGCGGTCCTGGCCGGCGCCGGACGGTCGGCACATCGACCAGCTGGTCAACGTCGTCGAGACCATCCGCCGCGACCCCGACTCACGTCGCCACATCGTCTCGGCCTGGAACGTCGCCGACATCCCGGACATGGCCCTGGCGCCGTGCCACGCGCTCTTCCAGTTCTACGTCGCGGAGGGTCGGCTCAGCTGCCAGCTCTACCAGCGCTCGGGTGACGTGTTCCTCGGCGTGCCGTTCAACATCGCCTCCTACGCGCTGCTCACGCACATGGTCGCCCAGATCACCGGGCTGCAGGTGGGCGACTTCGTGCACACGCTCGGTGACGCGCACCTGTACTCCAACCACCTCGAGCAGGCCCGGCTGCAGCTCACCCGGTCGCCGCGCCCCCTGCCGACCCTGCGCCTCGACCCGTCCGTGACCGCTCTCGACGGCTTCGACCTCGAGCACCTCACGATCGAGGGCTACGACCCGCACCCCGGGATCAAGGCACCCATCGCCGTATGACCGGCCCCGACCAGCGCCGTACGACGACGGGCAAGCGGGTCGTCATGGTGGCCGCGGTGGCCGACAACGGGGTGATCGGCCAGGCCGGTGGGATCCCGTGGCACATTCCCGAGGACATGAAGCACTTCCGCGAGACCACCAGCGGGCACACCGTGATCATGGGCCGCAGGACCTACGACAGCATCGGCCGCCCGCTGCCGCACCGCACGAACATCGTGGTGACCCGCCAGCCCGGATGGTCCGCCGAGGGGGTACTGGTGGCGAGCGACGTCGACGGCGCGCTGTCCGTCGCGGCCGGCATCGAGGGGGACATCGTCATCGGGGGCGGCACCCAGATCTACGAGCTGGCGATGCCGCTCGCGACCCACCAGGTGCTCACCGAGGTACATGCCCGGCCTGAGGGCGACACGTACTACCCGGAGTTCGACCGGTCCCAGTGGCGCGAGACCCGCCGTGAGGACCGGGACGGGTTCAGCTGGGTGTGGCTGGAGCGAGTCGACGGAGGTCCGGGCACGACGGGCCCGGTCGGGTACCGATAACCTGAGAGCCATGACTTCCGCCTCACTCGCGCCCGCCCCGTTCGGGCGGGTGCTGACAGCGATGGTGACCGCGTTCGCCGACGACGGGTCCGTGGACCTGGACGGCACCGCCCGGGTCGCCGAGCATCTCGCGAGCACCGGTCATGACGGGATCGTGGTCTCGGGTACGACCGGGGAGGCGCCGACCACCAGCACCGAGGAGGACGGCCGGATCCTGCGCGCCGTGGTGGAGGCCGTGGGGGACCGGGTCACCGTGGTCGCCGGTGCCGGCACCAACAACACCGCACACTCCGTCGAGCTCGCCGAGCAGGCCGAGAAGATCGGTGCCCACGGCGTGCTCCTCGTCACGCCGTACTACAACAAGCCGAGCCAGGAGGGCGTCGCCGCGCACTTCGAGACCGTCGCGAACGCCACCGGCCTGCCGGTGATGCTCTACGACATCCCCGGCCGCGCCGGCCTCCAGATCGCGGAGGACACCTACGCGCGCGTCGCCGGCCACGACCGGATCGTCGCGGTCAAGGACGCCGTCGGCGACCTGTACCGTGGCGTCCGGATCATGTCCGACACCGGCCTCGCGTTCTACTCCGGCGACGACGTGCTCAACCTCGGCTGGCTCACCCACGGCGGCTGTGGCGTGGTCTCCGTCGTCGGCCACGTGGCCGGCCGGGAGTACGCCGCGATGGTGGCTGCCGTGGAGAACGGTGACCTGCCTGCTGCGCTCGACATCTACCGCCGGCTGGTCCCCGTGGTCGACGCGATCATGAACCGCGCGCCGGGGGCGATGATGGCCAAGGCGGCCATGCAGCTGCTCGGCGTACTCCCGAACCGCAACGTACGACTTCCGCTCGTGCCCGCATCCGACGATCTCGTCGAGAACCTGCGCACCGAGCTCAAACACGCAGGACTACTGGAGGAACCAGCTTCATGAGCCATCCGCATCCCGAACTCTCCGCGCCAGGACCACTGCCCAAGAAGGGTCTTCGGATCATCCCCCTCGGAGGGCTCGGGGAGGTCGGTCGCAACATGACCGTCTTCGAGTACGGCGGACGCCTCCTCATCGTCGACTGCGGGGTGCTGTTCCCCGAGGACCGCCACCCGGGCGTCGACCTGATCCTGCCCGACTTCGACCCCATCCGGGACCGGCTCGACGATGTCGAGGCACTCGTGCTCACCCACGGCCACGAGGACCACATCGGCGCCGCCCCGTACCTCCTCCGCGAGCGCGGGGACATCCCGCTGGTGGGGTCGAAGCTGACCCTGGCCCTGCTCACCTCGAAGCTGCGCGAGCACCGGCTCAGGGAGACCGTGCACCATGAGGTCCGCGAAGGTGACACGATCTCGTTCGGCCCGTTCGAGCTCGAGTTCGTCGCGGTCAACCACTCGATCCCGGACGCACTCGCGGTCGCCATCCGCACCGGCGCCGGCCTGGTGCTGCACACCGGTGACTTCAAGATGGACCAGCTGCCGCTCGACGGCCGGATCACCGACCTACGCTCCTTCGCCCGTCTCGGCGAGGAGGGCGTCGACCTGTTCCTGGTCGACTCCACCAACGCCGAGGTGCCCGGGTTCACCACCTCCGAGAAGGAGATCACCCCGGTACTGGACCGGGTCTTCCACCAGGCCAGGGACCAGCGCATCATCGTGGCCTGCTTCGCCTCCCACGTACACCGCGTGCAACAGGTGATGGACACCGCCGTCGCCCATGGCCGGAAGGTGGCGTACGTCGGTCGCTCCATGGTCCGCAACATGGGGGTGGCCAAGGAGCTCGGCTACCTCAACGTGCCCCCGAACACGCTGGTGGACGCCAAGGACCTCGCGGAGTACCCGCCGGAGCACACCGTGCTGATCTCCACCGGATCGCAGGGCGAGCCGCTGTCGGCGCTGAGTCGGATCGCGCAGCGCAACCACAACTTCGTGCACATCGAGGAGGGTGACACCGTCGTCCTCGCATCGTCCCTGATCCCCGGCAACGAGAACGCCGTCTACCGGGTGATCAACGGACTGGCCCGCTGGGGCGCCAACGTGGTGCACAAGGGGAACGCGCTCGTCCACGTGTCCGGGCACGCCTCGGCCGGTGAGCTGCTCTACTGCTACAACATCGTCAAGCCCCGCAACGTCCTGCCGGTCCACGGCGAGATCCGGCATATGCGCGCCAACGCGGACCTGGCCCGGGAGGCCGGGGTCGAGCGGGTGGTCATCGCCGAGGACGGCGTCGTGGTCGACCTCATCGACGGGGTGGCCCGGATCGCCGGCAAGGTCGAGTGCGGCTACGTGTTCGTCGACGGCTCGTCGGTCGGTGACATCACCGAGTCCTCACTGAAGGACCGCCGGATCCTCGGCGAGGAGGGCTTCATCTCCGTCATCGTGGTGGTCGACTCGGTCACCGGCAAGGTGTCCGGGGGGCCGGAGATCCACGCCCGCGGGTTCGTGGAGAACGACGCCACCTTCGACGAGATCAAGCCGGCGATCATCGAGGCCCTCGACGCGGCCGTGGCCGACGGTGTCGACGACATGCACCAGCTGCAGCAGACCATCCGCCGGGTCGTCGGCCGGTGGGTCAGCAACAAGCACCGTCGGCGCCCGATGATCATCCCGGTCGTCCTCGAGGCCTGACCCCCTCCCGTCCCTCTGCCCCCGGCTTCACCATGGTGCCCTGGTGAAGCGGCACCCCCCACGACGTACAGGCCGAGGGGAGTGAGGTTCCAGCGAGGGAAGTGGGCCGCCGCTGTGGCCGTGTCCCGTCGCTGGTACCCACGCTCGAGGCGGCCGGCGTACTAACCCCGTGCGAGCCGCCACAGCGTCGCCAGGTTTATCTCGTAACCGCGCTTGTTCCCGGTCCGCTCGAGCCAGGCGTCCACGCACCCGGATGAGCAGAACAGTCGTTGGTTGCTGCAGATGTGCACGACGGGAACCCGGGAGTGCGCGACCTCGTCGCCGGCCGGTGCTTCGTGCCGCCACCCCACCACAGGGTCGACCTGCCCACTCCCGAGAACCCGAGAGGCACCGAGGAGAACGGGTGCGCCATCACGATGTGGCCACCAGCGTCGAGCACCACGTGCCGTTGGTCGGCGAGGCTGCGGAGACCGTCATCGAGGGTCGAGAGGTCTGTTGCACAGGCGGCCGAGAGCTCGTCCAGGGCGGCACCGGTCCGTCGTCCGCGAAGCGCCGGTAGACCGCCAGCGTTTTCCGGATCCATTGCCGCAACTGTTGTGGCGCAAGGCGGTCCCGTCAAGCCGCTGCAACACGTCACCACACGTCCGCGGATCACCCGTGGAGGATGACGTGAAGGTGCCAGTTCCATCCGAGACTGAGGCACAGTCGCAACCTTGGAGGTCGACCGTGGTCTGGGCGATGCTCGCAGCTTTCCTCACCCGGAAGCCACCGATCGTCCAGGCGGTCGTCCTGGGACTCTGCACCGGACTGTTCGTCAGTGCGCTGGCGACGGCCAACCAACGCGACCCTCGGATCAGCGCAGTGGCCGTGCTGGTGCTGGTGGCCGGCGCGATCACGGGCCGGCAGTTCCGCGCGGGACTCGCCTACCAGCGGCAACATGGCTGGACACCGGAGAATCCCGCCCCGGGCTGGCTGTACGCCGTCTACGCCGCGGTGTGGCCGGTAGGTCTGGTCGCTGCTGTACTCGCACTGTTCGGTGACGGCGGGTTCACGGTTGCCGTACTCGCGATCGTTCCTCTCGTGCTGATAGCCCCCACGGCGCTGCACGGGATGGGTCAGATGTTGCACCGCAGGCGCGCGCCCGCGTGGCCAGCCGGACCGTGGTGGTCCCCGGAGAAGAGGAGCTCGTGATGAACGCTTCAACCGATCGCCGGGCAGCGCTCGAGATCGCGGTCGGAATCGCGGCGCTGGGTGCCGATCTATCGGTGACAATGCTGCACCGGGCAGCGGTGCTCGGCAGACCCGTGAATACCGTCTGGCGGCATGCTCCTGCACCCGTGGGTCGCGTCGGCGACCGCGTTCTTGCGGACCTCTCCGGCAGGGGGAAGACCGCCATCGAGGCAGCCACCCACTATGCGGACGCGATCATCGGCCCCCTCGGCCGGACCGCCGCAGAGTCCACCTTGCGCGAGATGGACCTGACGGCGTTGGTACGGGAGCAGGTGGACATGGTGGCCCTGGCGAGGGAAGTCGTCGACGGCCTTGACCTGCCGGCGATCGTGCGGGAGTCGACGGGGTCGCTCGCGTCGGAGACGGTGCGGGGGGCGCGGGAGCAGGCCATGCACGCCGACGACGCGGTGGGCAGCTTCACGGACCGGCTGTTCGGACGTCGGCACGGGCCCGCGGTCATTCCTGGTCCCATTGCCCCAGGTGTGGTCCCGACGTGAGCACCGGCGTGACCTCCGGCAGCAGGGAGGTGCTCGGCGGGGGGCAGCCGGCGGGGATCGTCAGCCGTGGCCTCGCGGCGGTGGTGGACGTGGTGGCGGTCTTCGCGCTGGACATGCTGATCTACGCCGCGTTCGTCGCGGTCCGGTTCATGACGGCGCCGGCAAGCTTCACGGCCCCCGATCCCGGTCCCTTTGCGTTGCTCGGCTCCAGCGCCGTACTCGCGGCCGCCTACTTCACGACGGGCTGGGCGGTGTCCGGCCGAACCTACGGCGCAGCCCTCCTCGGTATCCGGCTCGTCGATGCCTCGGGTCAGATTCCCGGCTGGGGTCGCGCCGCGTTACGCGCCGTCTGCTGCCTGGTCTTCCCGATCGGAATCCTCTGGGCGGCGGTGAGCACTGAACGGCGGTCGGTCCAGGACCTACTGCTCCGCACGCACGTGGTCTACGACTGGCACCGGGGCTAGGCCTGCTGGCCGGTTCCGGCCGGGTTTGCGCAGCGGAAGCCGAGGTTTCCTGCCGTCGACTCGGGGGTGTTGCTGGACCGGGCGGCCACCCGGTAGCGGTTGCAGTACGAGCTGTGACACAGGTACGAGCCGCCCCGCATCACGCGCTGCTCTCCGCTGTCGGGGCCGGCCGGTGAGGCGGCGGAGGAAGCCGCGTAGTACCCCGGGTCGAACCAGTCCGCACACCACTCCCAGACGTTGCCGGCCATGTTCCAGAGTCCGTACCCGTTGGGTGCGAAGCTCTTCACCGGGGCCGTGGTCAGGTGGCCGTCCTCCTGCGTGTTGACGCTGGGAAAGGTGCCCTGCCAGATGTTGCACATCCACCGGCCGCGGGGTGTCAGCGAGTCACCCCAGGCGTAACGGTTGCGGTCGAGTCCTCCGCGGGCGGCGTACTCCCACTCCGCTTCGGTGGGGAGCCGCTTGCCTGCCCAGGCGCAGAAGGCCTGGGCGTCGTCCCAGGAGACGTGTACGACGGGGTGGTTGGCGCGCTTGGACACATCCGAACCCGGCCCCTCGGGAGCTCGCCACGAGGCCCCGCGGACAGCGAGCCACCACGGGGCGTCGCCGGCGGCGTTCACGACGTCGCGGCGGTCGCCGTGGAAGGCGAGGTGGAACACCGCGGACAGGCCGAACTCCTCGGCCCCGGTGACGAACCCGGTGGCCTTCACGAAGGTGGCGAAGGCGGCATTGGTCACCGCGGTCGCATCCACGAAGAACGGCTCGAGCTGCACCTCGTGGACCGGGGTCTCGCCGTCGTGCTCGTACCCCTCGTCGAACGAGTCGCCCATCGCGAACCGCCCGCCGGGGAGGGGGACCTGTCCACGCGTGCTGCGGTCTCGCGTCGTCGGGAGATGGACCGACCCGCGCTGGGCGGTCAGGGTTGCCGGGGTTGCCGGAGCGCAGCAGGACGGGCCGTGATGCATTCTCGGCTCCTCCCCTCGGGATGTGCCGCTGATGTCGTCAACGCTAGGGACAGCGCCAGCCTGGTGCGTCACCCGCGGCGGGTGACGCTGCGATGGCCTTCCGACTCACCCGCCAGGGGTGATGGCAACGCCCGTGCATCGGGACAGCATCGAGACGTACGCGACCTCACGCGTGCAACGTCGAGGAAAAGGAAGAGGAGTGTTTCCGGTGGATGACTACCCCATGCTTGGCGCCTTCCTCACGGTGCTGTGGTTCTTCTTGATGATCGCCTGGATCACCTGCCTGTTCACCATCCTGCGTGACATCTTCCGGAGTCGGGACCTGTCCGGCGCAGCGAAAGCCGGCTGGACGCTTCTCGTGGTGCTTCTCCCGTTGCTCGGTGTCCTGCTCTACCTGGTTATCAGGGGTGGCCAGATGCAGGAACGCGACATGGAGGAGGCCGCTCGGCGCGAGCAGGCCTTGCAGGACTACATCAGGGCCACGGTCAACCAGCCGCCTGCGACCCCCCCGGCGGGTGGGCTCGCCTAGCCGGCACGCCGCAAGGGGTCGGCCGGGCGGGTGTTCGCGTTCGCCGCGGTGCCGAGCCTGGTGTTCTGGGCCGTGGCAGGCTCGGCTTGGTGCTGATCTGTTCGAGACCATCCTGCACTGAGGCTCAGATCAACGCGGAGGTGATCACCCGCGTGGGATGAGGCCGCGCGCCTGCAGGGAGCGGAGGCTTGAGCCATGTTGGTCGCGCTCATCCTTGTCCGCTGGCTGTTCATCGCGAGCGTCATCGCGATGACGGCTGCCATCGTTCCCGGCGTGGAGGTGAGTGGCGGGTTCCTGGGTTTGCTCGGAGTCGCCGCCCTGTTCGGGATCGTCAACGCCATCATCGGCCCGTTCGTGCGACTGCTGTCGCTGCCGCTCACGCTGATCACTTTCGGCCTGTTCGCTCTCGTCATCAACGGTGCTCTTCTGGCGCTGACCGCGGGCCTCAGCAGCAACCTCGAGGTCGGCGGGTTCCTCCCGGCGGTGATCGGCGCGTTCGTCATCTCGCTCATCTCAGCTCTGGCGCAGTTCATGTTGCACGGGCGCAGCGTGCAGCCGGCCTGACCGTCCTCGAGGGAGGCGATGTGCAACTGCCCGAAGTGCCCGACTGGGTAGGATCGCTCACCGTGCTGGTCGGGATCGGTGTCCTCCTCGTGGACCTCGGCCTCCGGGTGGCTGCGCTCGGGATCATTCCCGGCAACCGCAAACCCTCCTCGGCGATGGCGTGGCTGCTGCTGATCCTGCTGGTCCCACTCGCGGGGTTCGCCATCTTCCTGTTACTCGGCAGCAACAAGCTCGGTGGGCGTCGGCACCGGAAACAGGTGGAGGTCAGCGACAGGATCCACGAACGCACGGCAGGGGTCGCATCACTGTTCGAGGAGTACCCGGGGCCGTCGTACATCGGGTCCGTGGCCACCCTGAACCGGAACCTGGGCGCACTGCCGGCGATGAGCGGCAGCTCGGCCGAGCTGTTCTCCGGGTACCGGGAGTCGATCGCCGCGATGACCGCCGAGGTCGAGACGGCCGAGCGGTTCGTCCACGTGCAGTTCTACATCACCGCCTGGGACGAGGTGACCGCGCGCGTTCTTCGAGGCCCTGGTCCGGGCCACAGAGCGCGGCGTGACCGTGCGGTTGCTGTTCGACCACCTCGGCTCGCAGGGGCATCCCGGGCTACAAGGAGATGCTCGCGCGGCTCGACGGGACGAAGCATCGAGTGGCGGCCGATGCTGCCGATCCAGCCGCTCAAGGGCGAGTTGCGGCGCCCCGACCTGCGCAACCACCGCAAGATCCTGGTCGTCGACGGGCGGCGTCGGCTTCATGGGGTCGCAGAACCTGATCGAGCCCGGCTACAACAAGCCGAAGAACCACAAGGCGGGCCGCGAGTGGGTCGAGCTGATCGTGCGGGTCGAGGGCCCGGTGGTGGCCGCGCTGAACGTCGTCTTCGCGACCGACTGGTACAGCGAGACCGGCGAGATGCTCGACGACACGATGGACTCGACGCCGCGCGTCGAGGCCCGCGCCGGCGGGCGAGCTCGTCGTGCCAGGTGGTCCCGAGCGGCCCGGGCTTCGCCACGGAGAACAACCTGCGGCTGTTCACCACGCTGATCTACTCCGCCCAGCGGCGGCTCTCGATGACCAGCCCGTACTTCGTGCCCGACGAGTCGCTGCTGTACGCCGTCACCACCGCGGCCCAGCGCGGCGTCGACGTCGAGCTGTTCGTCAGCGAGGAGGGCGACCAGTTCATGGTCTACCACGCCCAGCGCTCCTACTACCAGGCGCTGCTCGAGGCGGGCGTGCGCATCTGGCTGTACCCGGCGCCGTACGTCCTGCACTCCAAGCACTTCTCGGTCGACGACGACGTGGCGGTGATCGGGTCCAGCAACATGGACATGCGCTCCTTCGCGCTCAACTACGAGGTCTCGCTGATGCTCACTCGGCCCGGAGATCGTCGAGCGCGGATGCGCGAGGTCGAGGACGCCTACCGCTCGCTGTCGCGCGAGCTGACCCTGGAGGAGTGGCAGCAGCGGCCCTGGCGGCTCGAAGTACGTCGACAACGTGATGCGGCTGACCTCGGCCCTGCAGTAGCAGGTCCAAGGACGACCGGTCAGGTCCTCTTCCGGGCCGTACGTCGAGGCCGGCGCGGAGCAGGGCGTACGACGAGCACCGGGCACGGCGCGTAGTGCTGCACCCGCTGGGCGGTGCTGCCGACAAGGACCGTCTCGGTCACGCCGCGGCTGCCGCTGCCCACGACCACCAACCCGGCCTCGATCTGCTTCGCTGCCTTGATGATCTCGTTCGCGGGCGAGCCGCTACGGATCCGCTTGTGCACCTTCGGTCCCCAGCCGTCGAACTCCGCCGCGATCACGTCGACCGCACTCTCCGCGGACTCGCGGAAGGACAGCGCCCGCTTGTCCGCCTGCCGCTGCTCGGTGGGGGACAGGTCGTTGGCGAACGCCACCGCCGCCAACGGCCGGATCACTGCCACCACCGAGACATCGGTGATCCTGGTCGGGTCGGCGAACGACTTCAGCTGACGGGCAGCGGCGAGCGACTGCTTTGACCCGTCGGTGGCGATCAGGATGTGCATGCTCATGCTCCCCTCCTGGTGTCCGCGGTCCGGTTCCCGAAGAAGTACTCCAGAACGAACAGCACCAACCCGACGCCGAGCAGGGCAGCGCACCAGAGGAGCGATGCGGGGTCGGTGTAGATGACGTAACCCAGCAGCACCGCGTTGCCGACGATCCCGACCACGAGCAGCGCGGTCGAGGCCCGGAACGTCCCCTCACCCACGTCCTGGTTGCGCAGCTTGAGCGCGGCGACGATCACGAGGGCGTAGATGAACAAGGTGAACACCACGGTCACCGCCACCAGCCGGTCGAGGTCCGCTCCGGAGAGGAGCAGCCCGGACACCACGAGCGCGGCGAAGATCAGCGCCACCCACGGGCTGCGCCGCGTCTGGTGGATCTTGCTGAAGGCGCCGGGTACGACGTCCTCGCGTGACATGCCGTACAGGATCCGGGACTGGGTGACGAGGGCCACCAGGCAGGTGTTCGTGATCGCGATCATGGCGATGACGGCGAACACGACCGTCAGGATCCCCAGCGGGATCGGCAGGATGTCCGCCTTCACCACCTCGAGCAGGGCGGCGTCGGATCCGGCGAGCGTGCCGATCGGCACGGTCAGGGCCGCGGCCATCGCGACCAGCACGTAGAGGACGCCGGCCACGATCATGCCGCCGACCAGGGCACGAGGAAAGGCCCGCTGGGGGTCGACCGTCTCCTCCGCGACGTTGGCGGCGTTCTCGAACCCGGTCATCGCGAAGAAGGCCAGCGCCACACCCGCCACGACCGCGAACAGGGGGCTCTTTCCCGAAGCCTCGAACTGCGTGAGGGTGCCGAATTCGGCGTTGCCCTGGGCGACGTAGACCACGCCGATCACCATGATGATGATGAGCCCGGCCACCTCGATGACCGTCATCACCACGTTGGCCACGACGGACTCGGTGATGCCGATGAAGTTGATCACCGCGAGCACCACGACGAAGGCGAGCGCCAGCAGCAGCTCCGGCGGGAGGTCCCACACCTCCAGGAAGTAGCTCGCGAAGCCGGTCGCCAGCGAGCCGGCCGCGGCGAAGCTCGCCGAAAGCATGCAGAACGCGATCAGGAAGGTCAGGAACTTGTTCTGGAACGCCTTCTGCACGTAGAGCGCCGCCCCGGCGGCCTGGGGGTACTTCGTGACCAGCTCGGCGTACGCCAGGCCAGTGATCGTTGCCACCGCGACACCGACAGCGAACGCGATCCAGAACGCGCCGCCCACCGCGCCCGCCACGCTGCCGATGAGCACGTAGATGCCCGACCCCAGGACGTCACCGAGGACGTAGAAGAAGAGCAGCCGGCCGGTGATGGACCGTTTCAGGTCATTGTCCGGCTGGGCTGAAGGGTCCGTCACTGAGGTCACAGATAGGTCGGACACGCTGGGTCTCGCTTCCCGGGTCAGGGGGTGGACCACTAACGTGCCCGTTTTGACCCGACCTCATGCCAGCGCGGGGAAACGAAGGGGAAGGTCACGATCGGGTTCGGGAGCCGTGTCCGGCGTGTAACACGTGAGACTGGTGTGACGGTGGCTTAGCCTCGTCACCATGGCGACCCGTACGTCTTCCCCACCGGCGTCGCGAAGCAAGGCCACCCCCGCAAGGGCGGTTCGAGTTCGCGATCCCGGTCGTCCGGCAGCCAGACCCGACGGAAGTCCTCGTCGTCGAGACGCTCGTCCTCCAAGTCGAAGCGGCCGGCGCCCCGGGCGGTCCGCAACGGGCCTGGCCCTATCGCGACGCTCTTCGCCGCGCTCGGCCGAGGCATCGCAGCCGTCTGGCTGGGCGTCGCCCACGTGCTCGGCGCGACCGTGCGCCGGGTCGGGCACACCGCCCGCGAGCTCGAGCCCGAGCACCGCCGCGACGGGGTCGGGCTGTTCCTGATCGGCCTCGCGGTCGTCGTCGCCGCCTCCGTCTGGTGGCAGCTGCCCGGCGGCGTCGGCGAGATCACCCGCACGGTCGTCAACGGCTCGGTCGGCCTGCTCGGCTGGTTCGTCCCGCTGCTGCTGGTCTTCGTCGCGCTGGCGCAACCTGCGCAACCCCGAGAGCAACGGCCCCGCCGGCCGCCAGGTCATCGGCTGGGCCGCGCTGCTGTTCGGCGTGCTCGGCCTGGTGCACATCGCCAACGGCAGCCCGAGCCGCACCCGGCAACGCCGAGGCCCTCCAGCAGGCCGGCGGCGCGGTCGGGTTCGTCGTCGCCTCGCTGCTGATGGACCTGCTGCGCAGCACCCTGGTCGTCGTACCGCTGCTCGTGCTGCTTGCGCTCTTCGGGGTGCTGGTGATCACCGCCACGCCGGTCTACCAGATCCCCGAGCGCCTGGCGGCGCTCCGCGACCGGCTGCTGGGGCGTACGCACGGACGAGGCCGCCGCCCCGGACGCCGAGGAGACCGCCCCGCTCAAGCGCGGCCGCCCGCGTCGCCGGGTCGGGCCGATGGCCGAGGATCGACGAGGACATGGGCGACCCGCCCTACGACAGCCCGGTGCTCGAGGGCCGCGAGCGTCAGCAAGCGCGAAGAAGGCCGCCCAGGACGACGGAGACCCCGGAGGGCGAGTCGAAGGTCGACGAGAAGGGCGAGCTCGAGCCGCCCGCCGCACACCCCGCTGCCGGCCCGGGTCGAGCAGCTCGCGCTGTCCGGCGACATCACCTACTCGCTGCCGGCCAACGAGGTGCTCAAGCCCGGCAGCCCGCACAAGGCCCGGACCAAGGCCTCCGACGACGTGGTCGAGCCGGCTGACCGAGGTGCTCGAGCAGTTCGACATCGACGCCCAGGTCACCGGCTACACCCGCGGCCCGACGGTCACCCGCTACGAGGTCGAGCTCGGCCCGGCGGTCAAGGTCGAGAAGGTCACCGCGCTCGGCAAGAACATCGCCTACGCCGTGGCATCGGCCGACGTCCGGATCCTCAGCCCGATCCCCGGCAAGTCCGCGATCGGCATCGAGATCCCGAACACCGACAAGGAGATCGTCTCCCTCGGCGACGTGCTGCGCAGCGGCAACGCCCGCAACGACCACCACCCGATGATCGTCGGGCTCGGCAAGGACGTCGAGGGCGGCTTCGTCGTCGCCAACATGGCGAAGATGCCGCACCTGCTGGTCGCCGGCGCCACCGGCTCCGGCAAGTCGAGCTTCGTCAACTCGATGATCACCTCGATCCTGATGCGGTCCACGCCCGACGAGGTGCGGATGATCATGGTCGACCCCAAGCGGGTCGAGCTGAACGCCTACGAGGGCATCCCGCACCTGATCACGCCGATCATCACCAACCCGAAGAAGGCCGCCGAGGCGCTGGCCTGGGTCGTGCGCGAGATGGACATGCGGTACGACGACCTCGCCGCGTTCGGCTTCCGGCACGTCGACGACTTCAACAAGGCGGTCCGCGCCGGCAAGGTGCAGGTGCCCGCCGGGCAGCGAGCGGGTGCTGGCGCCGTACCCCTACCTCCTCGTCGTCGTCGACGAGCTCGCCGACCTGATGATGGTCGCGCCGCGCGACGTCGAGGACGCGGTCGTCCGGATCACCCAGCTGGCCCGCGCCGCCGGCATCCACCTGGTGCTGGCCACCCAGCGCCCGTCCGTCGACGTCGTCACCGGCCTGATCAAGGCCAACGTGCCGTCGCGGCTCGCGTTCGCGACCTCGCTCCTCGCCGACAGCCGGGTCATCCTCGACCAGCCGGGCGCGGAGAAGCTGGTCGGCCAGGGTGACGGGCTGTTCCTGCCGATGGGCGCCTCCAAGCCGGTGCGGGTGCAGGGCTCCTGGGTCACCGAGGCCGAGATCCACCAGGTCGTCAAGCACTGCAAGGAGCAGCTGCAGCCGACCTACCGCGAGGACGTCACCGCGCCGGCGGCAGCCAAGCGGGAGCTCGACGACGACATCGGCGACGACCTCGACCTGGTGGTCCAGGCGATCGAGCTCGTCGTGTCCACGCAGTTCGGGTCCACCTCGATGCTGCAGCGCAAGCTGCGGGTCGGCTTCGCCAAGGCGGGCCGGCTGATGGACATCCTCGAGAGCCGGGGCGTGGTCGGCCCGAGCGAGGGCTCGAAGGCCCGCGACGTCCTGATCAAGCCCGACGACCTCGACGAGGTCATCGCCACCCTGCAGGGGGAGCAGTGAGCGCAGCAGCACGCTAGCGAGGACCGAGCGCCGACGACGACGACGGCCCAGCGACGAGACCGGGCGCGCACGACGACGCCGAGCGCGGCGCCCGACGCCGGTCGAGGTCCGCCGCAACGCCGGTGCTCGGCCCTGATCGGCGCGGCCGCCTCGGCGGTCGCGATCGCCTACCTGTGGCGCGCCGTCGCAGACCGGCGCGGTCCTCGACTGGGTGCTGTGCGTGGTGATGGCGGTGCTCGCGGCGACCTACCTGCACGCGCTCGCTCGACGCGCGCACGCCGCTGCTGGTCGCCGACGAGCTGGGGGTCCGGATCCGGCTCGGCCACCGTGGCGCGGCCTGCCGTGGGAGGCGCATCGACCGGGTCGTCGTCACGCCCCGCGCCGCGGCCTGCTCCACGACGGCCGGCTGGTGTTCGCCCTGCACAACCTGCAGCGGCGATCGAGGGGCTCGACGGCGCGGCCGCCGGCACGCGCCGGCTCAACCAGAAGATGTACGGCGCCGCGCTCGCCGTGCCGCTCGGCCTCACCACCCGGGTCTCCGGCGCCACGGCGAGCGAGCTCGCCGACGCGTCGCCGCGCTGTCGCACGGCCGCGCCGACGGTCGATCGACGCCGAGTCCGCCGAGGCCCGACCGCCGAGTCGACCGAGACGGCCGAGTCGCCGCCGAGGCCGCCGAGCCGGCGCCGAGACGCGCCCGGTCGAGCGCGCCGAGGAGTCGCGGGTCGACGCCGGAGCGCGTCGTCGACGCGAGGACGCGGTCGAGGCCAGCCGGCGACGAGCCGAGGTCGACGGACGCACGACACGACCACGCGGCACGACGCCGCTGCCCGGCCGCCGCAGCATCGCGGCGGATCGGCACGACCGTGTCCCGGCGGCCGAGGCCGCCGCACGACGTCGACGGCCGAGGACGCCGAGCTGCGCCGACGACGCCGCCGAGGCAGCCGACGCCGGATCGACGCCGCACCGCGCCCGCCGCCGGTGCCGCCGCTGCGCGAGACCCGCCCGGCTGCGCGCCGAGGTCACCCGCGACTGCCGACGACCCTCGGCGCGGCCGCGCTGCACGACCGCGGACGACCGACGTCCGCGGCCGCTGCCGGAGGGCCGCGAGCTGCGCCGCCCGGGCAGCGTCAACCTGGTCTTCGAGACACCCGGTCCGGGCGACCGGGTCCGCCCGATCGCCCGTCTCGGCGACGCCGGTCGAGCCGCTGGTCATCGACGACTTCGAGGCCGAGCCGGCGTACGACCCGGTCATCGGTCCCGAGCTGGCCGCGGCCCGCACCCGGGTCGGGCTGAGCGTCGACGAGCTGGCCGAGCGGACCCGGATCCGGCCGCACGTCATCGAGTCGATCGAGGTCGACGACTTCGCGCCGTGCGGCGGCGACTTCTACGCCCGCGGCCACATCCGCACCCTGGCCCGGGTGCTGGGCAAGGACCCGGCGCCGATGCTGGCGCCGTTCGACGACCGCTACGCCGACGCCCCGATCAACGCCGCGCCGGGTGTTCGAGGCCGAGCTGGCGACCGGGATGACCGGCAGCATGCGCAGCACCGTGGGCGGCCCGAACTGGGCGCTGCTGGTCGGCGTGGTGCTCACGCTGGTGCTGGTCTGGGGCGTGGTGCGGCTGTTCGCGGCCGAGCCCGGCCGAGGTGCTCCAGACCCCGCCGCCGGTGCTCAACGGCGTCGGCCGGGCATCGACAACGGGTACACCGCGCCGACCGGGCCCGGCGCCGGCGCCAAGCCGATGCCGGTCATGCTCGACCGCCGCGGTCGCCGACACGCAGCGTGGTCGTCCGCGACGGCGACGGCGAGGTCGTCGTTCGCGGCGAGATCGGTGCTCGGCGAGAAGCCGGTTCGCGGTCGTCCCGCCGGTACGGGTCCGGCGCCGCGGACGCCGGCGCGCTCGAGGTGCGGGTGAACGGCAAGCGACCGGGGCGTCCTCGGCGAGGTCGGCCAGCCCGGCCACGCCGCGCCTTCCGCTGAGACGCGCCTCTCGGCCTGAACGCGCCTCGGCGCTTGAGACGCGCACTTGCTGTGCACCGCAGTCAGCGCGTCGGGGCTCAGCGTCGCTTCAACACCGACACGCGTCGGACCGGGGTCAGGCGCGTTACACAGGCGGACGGTGAGGGTCACGCCGGCTGAGTTCGCCGGTTCTGGGCGCCGCCCGGCATACTCGAAGACGCCTATGACGATCTCCGCGGACCCCGCTCCGGCCCCCGCACCGACGCCGACCTGACCACGGTCGCGCTGGTGACGCTGGGCTGCGCCCGCAACGAGGTCGACTCCGAGGAGCTGGCCGGCCGGCTCGAGGCCGGCGGGTTCCGGCTGGTCGACGACCCGACCGACGCCGAGACGGTGGTGGTCAACACCTGCGGCTTCGTCGAGGCCGCCAAGAAGGACTCCGTCGACACGCTGCTGGAGGCCGCCGACCTCAAGGCCGACGGCGCCACGCAGGCCGTCGTCGCGGTCGGCTGCCTGGCCGAGCGCTACGGCAAGGAGCTGGCCGACGTCGCTGCCCGAGGCCGACGCCGTGCTCGGGCTTCGACGACTACCCCGACATCGCCGGCGCGGCTGCGCGGCGATCCTGGCCGGCGAGCACGCACGCAGCCGCACACCCCGCAGGACCGCCGCAAGCTGCTGCCGATCACCCCGGCCGACCGCGACGCCGAGCAGCCGTGCGTCGTCGTCCCGGCCACACCATCGCCGCGCCCGACCTGCCCGGCCGGCGTGGCCCCGAGCACCGGCCCCCGCGCCGTACGCCGCCGGCTCGACGGCGGCCCGATGGCCCCGCTGAAGCTGGCCAGCGGCTGCGACCGGCGCTGCTCGTTCTGCGCGATCCCGAGCTTCCGCGGCTCGTTCGTCTCCCGCCGCCCGCGCGACGTGCTCGGCGAGGCCCGCTGGCTGGCCGAGCAGGGCGTCAAGGAGCTGTTCCTGGTCAGCGAGAACTCCACGTCCTACGGCAAGGACCTCGGCGACCTGCGGCTGCTCGAGACGCTGCTGCCCGAGCTGGCGGCCGTCGACGGCGTCGAGCGGGTGCGGGTCTCCTACCTGCAGCCGGCCGAGACGCGGCCCGGCCTGGTCAGGCGATCGCCGGCACCGCCGGGCGTCGCGCCCTACTTCGACCTGTCCTTCCAGCACGCGTCCGCGCCGGTGCTGCGCCGGATGCGCCGCTTCGGCGACCCCGACAGCTTCCTGGCGCTGCTCGACGCAGATCCGCGCGCCAGGCGCCCGCTGGCCGGGCGTCCGCTCCAACGTCATCGTCGGCTTCCCCGGCGAGACCGAGGACGACCTCGACGAGCTCTGCGACTTCCTCGAGGCCGCCCGGCTCGACGTGGTCGGCGTCTTCGGCTACTCCGACGAGGACGGCACCGAGGCCGCGTCGTACGACGGCAAGCTCGACGAGGACGAGATCCGCGCCCGCACCGAGCACGTCACCTCGCTGGTCGAGGAGCTGACCGCCCAGCGCGCCGAGGACCGCATCGGCGAGCAGCGTCGAGCGTGCTCGTCGAGCGGTCGACGGCGGCGGACGGCCGAGGGCCGGGCCGCGCACCAGGGGCCCGAGGTCGACGGCATCGACGACGCGTCGACCGGACCTGCCGCCGGACGTCGCGGTCGGCGACCTCGTGCGGCGCCGTGGTCGTCGACTCCGACGGCGTCGACCTGGTCGCCGAGGCGGTCCGATGAGCGACGCCCGAGCGGACGACGGTCAGCCGAGCCGACCCCGAGCGTAGCCGAGCAACTGGAACGTCCCCAACGCGCTGACCACGCTGCGCATCGTCATGGTGCCGTTCTTCGCCTGGGCGCTGCTGGTCGACGACGGCGAGTCGGCCGGCTGGCGCTGGGTCGCCTTCGTGCTCTTCGCGGCTCGCGATGATCACCGACAAGATCGACGGCGACCTCGCCCGCAAGCACGACCTGGTCACCGACTTCGGCAAGATCGCCGACCCGATCGCCGACAAGGCGCTGACCGGGATGGCGTTCGTCGGGCTGTCGATCATCGGCGAGCTGTGGTGGTGGGTCACGATCGTGGTGCTGGTCCGCGAGTGGGGCATCACGCTCATGCGGTTCTGGGTGATCCGGCACGGCGTCGTCATGCCGGCCGGCCGGGCGGCAAGCTGAAGACCGTGCGTGCAGACCGTCGCGCTCGGCCTGCTGATCATGCCGCTGCGGCTGCTCGACGGCTTCTGGGAGCCGGTCGGCGAGGTGCTGTGGTGGATCGCGGTGGTCGCTGATGGCCGCCGCGGTCGCGCTGACCGTGCTGACCGGGGTCGACTACGTCGCGCGAGGCGCGTCGCGGCGCCGCCGCGAGGCCGCGGACCAGCCGGCGCCGCAGCTGCCGGTCAGCCTGACGCGGTCAGCGCCTCGCGGGCCGCCTCCAGGTCGAGCGCCGCGTTGACCAGCGTCAGGTGCGAGAACGCCTGCGGGAAGTTGCCGGCGTGCCGTCCGGTCGACGGGGTCGTACTCCTCGGCGAGCAGCCCGACGTCGTTGCGCAGCGCCAGCAGCCGGTCGAGAGCTCGCTCGGCGTCGTCGACGCGGCCGGCCGCGCGCGTAGGCCGAGACCAGCCAGAACGAGCAGGCGAGGAACGGGTTCTCGTCGCCGGCGAGCCCGTCGACCCCGGTCTCGGTGCGGTAGCGCAGCAGCAGCCCGTCGCGCATCAGGTCCTCCTCGATGGCCGCGATCGTGCCGAGCATCAGCGGGTCGTCGCCGGCGATGAAGCCGAGCGGCGGCAGCACCAGCAGCGACGCGTCGACCTCGGTGGTGTCGTAGTGCTGGGTGAAGGTGCTCGCGCTCCGGTCGACGCCGCGCTCGAGCACCTCGGCGCGGACCTGGTCGCGCAGCTCGCGCCACCGCTCGACCGGGCCCGTCGAGGCCGTGCTCCTCGCACGCCGCGGACCGCCCGGTCGAACGCGACCCAGACCATCACCCGCGAGTGCGTGAAGTGCCGCTGCGGGCCGCGGATCTCCCACAGCCCGTTGTCGGGCTCGTCCCAGTGCTCGGCGAGGTCGTCGACGAGCGCCCGCTGCAGCGCCCAGGAGTCCGCGGTCGTCGTCGAGCCCGCGCTCGCGGGCCAGGTGCAGCGCGACCATCACCTCGCCGAGCACGTCGGTCTGCCGCTGGCTCGACGGCGCCGTTGCCGATCCGGACCGGCCGCGAGCCGGCGTACCCGGGCAGGTGGTCGAGCTCCCGCTCCGGCAGGTCCCGGCCGCCGTCGACGGCGTACATGATCTGCAGGTCCTGCCGGGTCGCCGGCGACCGCGCGCAGCAGCCAGTCGCGCCACAGCCGGGTCTCGTCGGCGGTAGCCGCAGCCGCAGCAGCGCCTCGAGGGTCAGCGAGGCGTCGCGCAGCCAGCAGAAGCGGTAGTCCCAGTTGCGCTCGCCGCCGAACGTCCTCGGGCAGGCTGGTCGTCGGCGCGGCGACGATGCCGCCGGTGCCGCCGTGGGTCAGCAGCCGCAGCGTGAGCAGCGAGCGGACCACCGCGTCGCGGTAGCGGCCCGTCGTAGGTGCAGCGGTCGGCCCAGCTCCTGGAGCGTCGCGGTCGTGCTCCGCGATGCCGCTCGTCGAGCGTCGAGCGAACGCGCGGGAACGGCAGGTGCGACGGGCGCCAGGTGGTCGAGAAGGTCAGCTCGCTCGCCGGCCGCAGACGTCGAACTCGTCGACGTGCCGGCCGTCCGCCGGCGTGCGGCAGCCGCGGGCCGCGCAGGATCAGCCGGTCCGGGCCGGCGACGGCGGTGATGACCTCCTCGCCGTCGTGCGTGCGTCGCGGGTCACCCACGGCCGGATCTTGCCGTAGCCGAACCGCACGACCCACTCGTGCCGCATCCGCACGGTGCCGCTCGAGCCCCTCGACCCGGCGGACGAGGTCGGCGCGCTGGTCGCCGATCGGCATCACGTCGATGACCCGGAACGGTGCCCGGTCGCGGTGGTGTACGTCGACTCGAGCACCGCGCTGTCGCCGACGTACCGGCGGCTGCACTCGCGCCTGCCTCGGCCGGGCCGATCAGCCAGCGGCCGTGCTCGGCGGTCGCCGAGCAGGGCGGCGAAGCAGGCGGGGGAGTCGAAGCGCGGCAGGCACAGCCAGTCGACGGAGCCGTCGCGTGCCGACCAGGGCCGCGGTGCGCGGTGTCGCCGAGCGACGGCGTAGTCCTCGATCGGCAGCGGCATGCTGCACCTAGCGACTGCCCGGTCAGGCGCGACGTTGGCGTGCGCGCTACGATGCGCCGTGGATGACCCCGGATCAGCTCGGCCGCCGACGGTCGCTCGACGACGACGCTCGCTGCGCGCGCGGCCTGACGCCTCGCCACCGCCGAGTCGCTGACCGGCGGCGGGCTCGGGGCGACTGCTCACGTCGGTGCCGGGCGCGAGCGCGGTGTACGTCGGCGGGGTGATCTCCTACGCCACCCGGGTCAAGGTGGAGCTGCTCGGCGTGCCGAGCGACGTCGTGCACGGCACGGCGTGGTCTCCGCGCCGTGCGCCGCGCGCGATGGCCGGCGGGGTGCGCCGGCTGCTGGGCGCCGACGTCGGCGGTGAGCACGACCGGGGTGGCCGGGCCGGACCGCGCAGGAGGGCAAGCCGGCCGGCGCTGGTGTTCGTCGGTGTCGCCGAGGCCCGGACGGGGTCGCGACCGCGAGCTGCACCTCGACGGGGACCGGGCGGCGATCCGGGCCGGAGCGACCGGAGGCGACGCCGCGGCGCTCGCGATGATCGTCGGCCTGCGATGGACGCGGAAGTCTCCGGTAGGTTGCGCTGACCGGAAGTTTCCGGCGCCGGGTAGCGTTGCCCTCCGAGTCTTCAGACCGGTCGTCGCACCGCTCGACGCTGGACAGAGAGGAGCGCGACCATGGTGCTGTTCCGTCGCCTGCTCGGTGACGTGCTCCGCTCGCAGCGGATGCGACCAGGGCCGCACGCTGCGCCAGGTGTGCGCCGACGCCCGGGTCAGCCTCGGCTACATGTCCGAGATCGAGCGCGGCCAGAAGGAAGCGTCCTGCGAGCTGCTGGCCTCGATCTGCGCGCGCTCGACGTGCCGCTCTCGGAGATCCTCTCCGAGGTGAGCGACGCCGTGGCGCTCGAGGAGGCCGCGATGGCGATGCGCTCGAGGACGTCACGCTGAACACCACCAGCTCGAGACCGTCACGTCCGCCGGCGGGTCCCGGTCCGGCGACGTCGGTCGCCTCCGCCGCCTGACCCCTCGGGCCCCGACTTCACCGGGGTCCATGGTGGAGCGCCCCGCGGGGGCTAATCCGGGTCGGGCTGGCAGGCGGGCACCAGTACGTCGGCCGCTCCGCCAGCTCGTCGCCCTGCATGGCGACGCGGATCCGGCGTGCCGCAGCGCCGGCACGGCTGCCCGTCGCGCCGGTAGACCCAAGTCGTGCCGGCCCCGCCGCAGGTCGCCGGTGGTGGCCTGCTCGACCCGCTCCTTGTTGGCCTCGAGCACCTGCTTGGCCCGGCGGACCAGCCGCGGCAGGTCGGGCACGTCGCCGACCGGCGCGGTCGGGGTGGACGCCGGCCGAGGAAGCACAGCTCGGCCTTGTACATGTTGCCGATGCCGGCCAGGTTGCGCTGGTCGAGCAGCGCCTCGCCGATCGGCCGGTCCGGGTCGGCGCTGCAGCCGCCGCAGCGCCTCGTCCTCGTCCCAGTCGGGGCCGAGCAGGTCGGGGCCGAGGTGGCCGACGACGCGTCGTCCTCGTCGTCGCGGCGCGACCACCTCGATGATGCCGAGCGCGAAGCCGACCGCGGGCCACTCGTCGGTGCGCAGCACCACGCGCGCCTCGTGCGCCGGCCGGCGCCACGGCGTCGTCGGCCGGTAGAGGTGCCAGGAGCCCTCCATCTTCAGGTGGGTGTGCAGGGTGTGGTCCGTCGCCGATCCGGGTGAGCAGGTGCTTGCCGCGGCGCGACCGTGCCGTCGACCGGCTGCGCCGGACAGGTCGAGCGGTGGCGAACGACGGGCACCCGGAAGTCGGTGCGCGGTGAGCACCTGGCCGGTCAGCGCCTGGTCGAGGTGCTGCGCGGTGCGCCAGACGGTGTCGCCCTCAGGCACGGTTCACCTCAGCACGCAGCCGCAGCCCGCGCGGCGTGCGCGACGAAGCCGGCGGCCTCGAGCGCCTGCGCGCACGCGGGTCGCTGCCGGCCGAGGATGCTGCTCGCCGTCGGCCCGCTCGACGGTGAGCCGGCCGAGCGCGCCCTCGCGTACGGCGGCGCCAGCGCGTCGACCGCGGGCGTGAGCACGTCGACGTCGTCGGTGAAGGTCAGCAGCGTCCGGCCGCCGCGCTCGACGTAGAGCACGAGCGCGCCGTCGACGAGCACGACCAGCGCGCCGGCCTTGCGGCCCGGGCGGTGACCGGCCGCGGCGTCGCCGGTCGGGTCGGCGCCGGTCCGGCCAGGGCAGCGCCGCGCCGTACGGGTTGGCGGGTCGGTCGCGGCCAGCGCGACGGCGCGCGCGCGCCTCGGTCGTCGGCCGCCCGGTCGTCGGCCGACGGTCGCGGCGAGAACGACCGCAGCCGGTCGACCGCGCCGGGCGCGCCGAACTGGGCGGCGCCGAGCCCCTCGACGAAGTAGCCGCGCCGGCAGCGCCCGGAGTCCTCGAACGCCGAGAGCACCTTGTAGACGCCGGCGAACCCGCCCGGGACCCGCTCGCGCGTCGACCGCGCCGCGGGTCACGACGCCGTGCCGCTCGAGCAGCGCCTCGGCCGACGGCGTGGGCGCGCCGGGTCGGGTCGGTCTCGAGGTCGGGCAGCAGCGACCAGCGGCCGGCGGCCGTCGGGCGGCCCGGTGCGGCGTCGGCAGCGTCGCGGGCGGCCGGCGGCCGGGCGCGCGAGCCGGGCCCGGGGCGGCGGGCGCCGGGGCCGGTGGGCGCCGCGGCCGCCGGCGGTCAGCGCGCGCAGCGGCGCGAGCGTGTCGTTGGTGAGCCGGCCGGCCCAGACCAGGTCCCAGAGCGCCTGCGTCGCAGCGCCTGGTCGTCGGTCGACCCGGCGGCGTCGGCAGAGCTGGCGGAAGAAGTAGGCGCCGCCGCCGGCGAGCGCGTCGAGGACCGCGTCGTGCAGCGGCGTCGCGTCGAGCTCGCTCGTGGTCGGGCAGCGTCAGGTGGCGCCGAGTCGGCGAGGTGCAGCGACACCCAGCCGTCGGTGCCGGGCAGCGAGCCGTGGCCCGCCCAGAGCACCTCGCCGGTGGCGGTCAGCTCGTCGAGCATCGCCGGGCTGTAGTCGGCGACCCGGCTGCCGGCAGCACCAGCGGCTCCAGCGCGCGAGGCCGGCACGGCGCAGCCGGCGAGCTGCTCGACGACCGCGCAGCACGCCGTCGACGCCGCGCAGCCGCGTGCCCGGCCGCGACGTGCTGCCAGGCCGGCAGGAAGCGGCCGAGCGTCGACCGGCTCGACCGGCTCGACCTCCTTGCGCAGCGCGGCCAGCGACCGGCGCCGCAGCCGCCGCAGCACCTCGGCGTCGCACCACTCGGTGCCGGCGCCGCCGGGCCGGAACTCGCCCTCGAGCACCCGGCCCTGGCGCGGCCAGCCGGCGCCAGGGTCTGGTGCGCGACGGCGACGCCGAGCCCGAGCCGGTCGGCGACGTCGGCGGCGGTGAACGGGCCGTGGGTGCGGGCGTAGCGGCCGACCAGGTCGCCAGCGGGTCCGCGACCGGCTCGATGAACGCCTCCGGGATGCCCGGCGGCACCGGGACGCCGAGCGCGTCGCGCAGCCGGGCGACGTCCTCGACCGCCGCCCACCGCTCGTCGCCGGCGATCCGCACCCGGACGACCCGGCGGGCGTCGTCGAGCAGCGTCAGCCAGTCGGCCGACCGCCGGCGTCGGCGGTGCAGCGCGCCGCGACCTCCTCGGCGTCGTCAGCGGGCCGAGCAGCCGCAGCAGGTCGGCGACGCCCTCGGCGTCGCGGGCCCGGCGGTCCGGGGCCAGCCGCTGCAGCTCGGCCTCGAGCTCGGCGAGCACCTCGGGGTCGAGCAGCTCGCGCAGCTCGGCCCGGCCGAGCAGCTCGGCGAGCAGCGCCCTGGTCGAGCGAGAGCGCCGCGGCCCGGCGCTCGGCGAGCGGGGAGTCGCCCTCGTACATGAACGCCGCGACGTAGCCGAACAGCAGCGACCGGGCGAACGGCGACGGCTGCTGCGGTCGTCGACCTCGACGACCCGGACCCTGCGCGCGCGACAGGTCGCGCATCAGGCCGACCAGCGCCGGGCACGTCGTAGACGTCCTGCAGGCACTCGCGCACCGTCTCGAGCACGATCGGGAACGACGGGTACTTCGCGCGCGACCTCCAGCAGCTGCGCCGAGCGCTGCCGCTGCTGCCACAGCGGCGAGCGGCGGCCGGGGTCGCGGCGCGGCAGCAGCAGCGCCCGGGCGGCGCACTCGCGGAACCGGGAGGCGAACAGCGCCGAGCCGCCGACCTCGGTCGGTGACGATCTCCTCGATCTCGTCGGGCTCGAACAGCGATCAGCTCGGCGCCCGGCGGGTCCTGGTCGGTCTCCGGGAGCCGCAGCACGATGCCGTCGTCGGCGGGCATCGCCTGGGCGTCGACGCCGTAGCGCTCGCGCAGCCGCGCCGCCGATCGCCAGCGCCCACGGCGCGTGCACCTGCGCGCCGTACGGCGAGTGGACGACCAGCCGCCAGTCGCCGAGCTCGTCGCGGAACCGCTCGACCACGATCGTGCGGTCGTCGGGCAGCGTGCCGGTGGCCTCGCGCTGCTCGGCGAGGTAGGCGACCAGGTTGTCGGCGGCCCACTCGTCGAGCCCGGCCGCGCGGCAGCGCGCTCACGCGCCTCGTCGCGCGGCAGCGCCGCCGAGCTCGCGGGTGAACGCGCCGATCGCGCGCGCCGAGCTCGGCCGGCCGGCCGAGCGCGTCGCCCTTCCAGAACGGCAGCCGGCCGGGCTGGCCGGGCGCGGGGGAGACCAGCACCCGGTCGTGGGTGATGTCCTCGATCCGCCAGCAGGTCGCGCCGAGGGTGAAGACGTCGCCGACCCGGGACTCGTAGACCATCTCCTCGTCGAGCTCGCCGACCCGGCGTCGGCCTTCTCGCCGACGAGGAAGACGCCGAACAGCCCGCGGTCGGGGATCGTGCCGCCGCTGGTCACCGCGAGCCGCTGCGCGCCCGGCCGGCCGGTGAGCGTGCCGGCGACCCGGTCCCAGACGAGCCGCGGCCGCAGCTCGGCGAACTCGTCGACTGGGGTAGCGGCCGGCGAGCAGGTCGAGCGTCGCGTCGTAGGCGCTGACCGCGGCAGCGAGGCGAACGGCGCGGCCCGGCGCACCAGCGTCGAACAGCTCGTCGACGTCCCACGTCGTCGACGGCGATCGTCGGCCACGACCTGCTGGGCGAGCACGTCGAGCGGGTTGCGCCGGCACGCGCAGCGACTCGATCGCGCCGGCGCGCATCCGCTCGACCGCGACCGCGGTCTGCACCAGGTCGCCGCGGTGCTTGGGAAGCAGCACGCCGCGCGAGACCTCGCCGACCTGGTGGCCGGCGCGGCCGACCCGCTGCAGGCCGCTGGCGACCGACGGCGGCGACTCGACCTGGACGACGAGGTCGACCGCGCCCATGTCGATGCCGAGCTCGAGGCTGGAGGTGGCGACCACGCAGGGCAGCCGGCCGCGCTTGAGGTCGTCCTCGATCGAGCGCGCGCTGCTCCTTGGACACCGAGCCGTGGTGGGCGCGGGCGATCGACGCGGTCGGCGCCCCGCGGACTGCGCCGGACTGGGCCATCACCTGCGGCCGGGGTGCGCGACCGCCGGCCGGTCGCTCGCGGCAGCTGCCTCGACCGCGTCGGCGCGCTCGGTGGCGATCTCGTTGAGCCGGGCGGTCAGCCGCTCGGCGAGCCGGCGGGAGTTGGCGAAGACGATCGTCGAGCGGTGCTGCTCGATCGAGGTCGACGACGCGCTCCTCGACGTGCGGCCAGATCGAGGTGCGCCGCTCCGCGCCGGCGGCCGACCCCTCGAGGTCGTCGCCGCCGGTCGGCGCCGAGCTCGGCCATGTCCTCGACCGGGACGACGACCTGGAGGTCCCACTCCTTGTCGGACGGCGGCGCGACGACCTCGACCGGCGCGGCTGCCGCCGAGGAAGCGGGCGACCTCCTCGACCGGGCGCACCGTGGCGGACAGGCCGATCCGCTGCGCCGGGCGCGTCGAGCAGCGCGTCGAGCCGCTCGAGCGAGAGCGCGAGGTGGGCGCCGCGCTTGGTGCCGGCGACGGCGTGCACCTCGTCGACGATCACCGTCTCGACGCCGCGCAGCGCCTCGCGGGCCTGCGAGGTGAGCATCAGGAACAGCGACTCGGGCGTGGTGATCAGGATGTCCGGCGGCGTGCGTGGCGAGCCGGCGCCGCTCGTCGGCCGGGGTGTCGCCGGAGCGGACGCCGACCGTGATGTCGGGCACCGGGACGCCGAGCCGGGCGGCGGTGTGCCGGATGCCGGTCAGCGGCGCGCGCAGGTTGCGCTCGACGTCGACGGCGAGCGCCTTGAGCGGCGAGACGTAGAGCACCCGGCAGCGGCGCTGCTGCTCCTCCGGCGGCGGGCTCGGCGGCCAGCCGGTCGAGCGACCACAGGAACGCGGCAGCGTCTTGCCGGACCCGGTCGGCGCGACGACGAGCGCGTTGCGGCCGGCGGCGATCGCCGCCCAGGCGCCGACCTGGGCCGGCGGTGGGCGCGGCGAAGGCGGCCTCGAACCAGGCCCGGGTCGGCTCGCTGAAGCTGGGCCCACACCGTCGCGCCGTCGTCCACCCGGGCATCCTGTCGCCACGCGCACCGACGCATCGTCAGCCGACAGTCCTGGCCCAGCGCCGACATCCGGCGCCGATCGGCATCGACTGCTGTCGGTGGCCGGAGCTATGTTCGACGCTGTGCCGCGACCACGCTCGACGCCGCGACCTCGATCGACCGCCGGACCGCCGCCGGACCCGACGCGCCGCCGTCGCAGCCGGCCGCCGGCGACCCGGACGCCGATGATCCGCGCCCGCGGGCTGCGCGAAGCGCTTCGGCGACTTCGAGGCGGTCGAGGGCATCGACGTCGAGGTGCGCCGCGGGGAGGCGTTCGGCTTCCTCGGCCCCAACGGCGCCGGCAAGTCCTCGACGATGCGGATGATCGCGGCGTCTCGCCGCCGACCGGCGGCGAGCTGCGGGTGCTCGGGCTCGACCCGGCCGCGCGACGGCTCCGCAGATCCGGGCCCGGCTCGGCGTCGTGCCCGCAGGAGGACACCCTCGACACCGAGCTGACGGTGCGCGAGAACCTGCTCGATCTACGGCCGCTACTTCGGCATCGGCCGCGGCCGAGGTCGCCGAGCGCGCCGACGAGCTGCTCGACGTTCGTCCAGCTCGCGCGACAAGCGCAAGAGCCAAGGTCGAGCGACCTCTCCGGCGGCATGAAGCGGCGGCTCACCATCGCCCGCTCGCTGATCAACGACCCCGACCTGCTGCTGCTCGACGAGCCGACCACCGGGCTCGACCCGCAGGCCCGGCACGCTGCTGTGGGACCGGCTGTTCCGGCTCAAGCAGCAGGGCGTGACGCTGGTGCTCACCACCCACTACATGGACGAGGCCGAGCAGCTCTGCGACCGGCTCGTGGTGATGGACGGCGGCCGCGATCGTCGCCGAGGGGTCGCCGCTCGAGCTGATCCGCGAGCACTCGACCCGCGAGGTCGCCGAGCTGCGGTTCGGGGTGGGCGAGCACGAGACGCTCGCCGACCGAGGTCGACGGACCTCGCCGAGCGGGTCGAGGTGCTGCCCGACCGGCTGCTGCTCTACACCGACGACGGCGAGGAGGCGCTGGCCCGGGTGCACGAGCGCGGGCTCGACGCCGGTCGCGGTGCTGGTGCGCCGCGTCCACGCTGGAGGACGTCTTCCTCCGCCTCACCGGCCGGACGCTGGTCGACTGATGGCGCCAGCCACGCACCCGCCGGCGCTCCGACGCGCGCTCGGACCCGATGGTGCTGCGCGGCAGTTCGACTACTGGCCACGCGTCTACCGGCGCACCTGGAAGGGCTCGGCGATCACCTCGTTCGTGAGCCGCTGCTCTACGTCGCCGCGATGGGCGTCCTGCTCGGCGGCTACGTCGACGACGGCGGCGCGGACCTCGAGCGGCGCGTCGTCGTACCTCGCTTCGTCGCGCCCGGCCTGCTCGCCGCCACCGCGATGCAGATCGCGGCCGGCGAGGTGACCTGGCCGGTGATGGGCGCGATCAAGTGGGACCGCACCTACTACGCGATGATCGCCACCCCGCTGCGCGTGGCCGACATCGTCGCCGGCCACCTGCTCCTTCGTCGACGTTCCGGGTCGCGACCAGCGCCGCGGTGTTCCTGCGTCGTGCTGGCGCTCGTTCGGCGTCTTCGACCGTCGCTCGGGGCGGTCGCTGCGTCCTGGCCGGTGCGGTGCTCTCGGGCTGGCGTTCGCCGGTCCTGTCTACGCCTTCTCGGCGCGCTCGAAGACCGAGCAGGGCTTCGCGCTGATCTTCCGGCTGCGGTCATGCCGATGTTCCTGTTCTCCGGCGCGTTCTTCCCGATCGCGCAACCTGCCCGACGCCGCTGGAGGCGGTCGCGTAGGCTGACGCCGCTCTGGCACGGCGTCGACGCTGTCCCGGATGCTGCGCGCTCGGACACGTCGAGGCCGGCTCGGCGCTGGTGCACGTGGCCTACCTGCTCGCTGCTCGCCGCGCGTCGGCTGGTGGTCGCCGTGCGGCGGCTCGAGCAAGCGGCTGGTGGTCTGAGTGGCGCTCGTCGGCCGCGCGTCGCCGGCCCGGCGCGTCGGCCGTCGCCCGCGCGGACCGGCGGCTGGGCGACTCGTCCAGCGCAACTACACTCGTCTACCGGCGCGGCTGGCTGGTCTTCCTGACCGGCTTCCTCGAGCCGGTGCTTCTACCTGTTCTCGATCGGCGTCGGCGTCGGCGCAGCTGGTCGGCGGCTTCAGCTTCAACGGGCGGGAGGTCGGCTACACCGCGTTCGTCGCCCCGGCGATGCTCGCGCGCGTCCGCGATGAACGGCGCGATCATCGACTCCACGTTCAACATCTTCTTCAAGCTGAAGTACGACAAGGTCTACGACGCGGTGCTGGCGACCCCGATGCGCACCGTCGACGTCGCCCGCGGCGAGATCGCCTGGGCGCTGATGCGCGGCGGCGTCTACTCCGCGGCGTTCCTGCGTCGTGATGGCTGGCGATGGGGCTGGTCGACTCGTGGTGGGCGCTGCTCGCGCTGCCGGCGACCGTGCTGATCGGCTTCGCGTTCGCCGGCGTCGGCATGGCGCTGACGACGTTCATGAGGTCCTGGCAGGACTTCGAGTACATCCAGCTCGCGATCATGCCGATGTTCCTGTTCTCCGCGACCTTCTTCCCGATCGACGCGTACGACGGGGTGCTGCGCTGGATCGTCGAGGCGACCCCGCTCTACCGGGGCGTGGTGCTGGTGCCGCGAGCTCTCCACCGGTGCGCTCACGATGGACTCGGCGGTCTCGGTGGTCTACCTGGCTGGTGATGGGGACGTCGGGCTGATGGTCGCCTCCCGCCGGTTCGACAAGCTGCTGCTGCACTAGCGCGGGGGCCCGCCCGGCAGCGTAGTTTGAGCGCAAGCACATCGCCGAGGCGAGGATGGTGGACATGGCCGGGTCGACCGAGTGGACCTATGAAGGCTTCGACGGTGGGGAGCGGGTGGCGCGCACCTGGCTGCACGACGACCCCCGGTACGTCGCGCTGCTGTGCCACGGGTACGGCGAGCACATCGGCCGCTACGAGCACGTCGCCGACCGCGCTCGTCGCACACGGCGCCGTCGTGCACGGCGTCGACCACGTCGGCCACGGCCAGCAGCGCGGGCGAGCGGGTGCTGATCGCGGACTTCGAGCCGGTCGTCGAGGACTTCCATGTGCTCGACCTCGCGGCCCGGGCCGCAGAACACCGGGCTGCCCGTCGTACTCATCGGGCACTCGATGGGCGGGATGATCGCGGCCCGCTACGCGCAGCTGCTACGGCGACGCGCTGGCGGCGCTGGTGCTGTCCGGCCCGGTGATCGGCTCGTGGGCGCGTGCTGCCGCAGCTGCTCGCGCTCGACGGAGATCCCGGACGCCCCGATCGACACCGCGATCGCTGTCGCGCGACCCCGCCGTCGGGCGAGGCGTACGCCGCCGACCCGCTGGTCTGGCACGGCCCGTTCAAGCGGCCCACCCTCGAGGCGCTGTCGGCCACCATCGACGCGATCCGGCGAGGCCGGCAGGCTCGGGCCCTGCCGACGCTGTGGGTGCACGGCGAGGACGACCAGCTGGTGCCGATCGAGGCCTCCCGCGGCGGGCATCGAGCAGACCTGGGCGGCGAGCACGCTGACGCAGGAAGACGTACCCCGGGCGCACGGCACGAGGTCTTCAACGAGACCAACAAGGACGAGGTCCTCGACGACGTCACCGACTTCATCGACGAGCAGATCGGCCACGGCGAAGCGACCACGTCGTTCCTGTGAGCACCGACGCAGCGAGCACCGACAGTGCAGTGGCGCTGTGTCATCGCCCTGGTTCGCGACGGACAGCTGAGCGTCCAGTCCGGGGCCGGGGACGGTCGTGGTTCCGCGATGCTCCCTTCGATCAGCTGGGACGGCGAGTGGCCGGACCGGCCCGACCTGGAGCCGGCGCTGCACGACCCGGCTGCCGTGCCATTGGGTCCCCCGTGCCGCACGTCGCAGGACCCGGTCCGCGTCGTGCAGGTGTTCTCCGGGCGGGGAGGGGAGCGTCCCCAGGGGCAGGTGTGGCTCCCGCTCGACAGGCTGAGCACGCTCGACGAGCCGGCTGACCTGCTCGAGGCCGTTCGACGCGCCCTGGCCGAGAACGACGGGACGACCGAACGCCCGAGCCAGCGACCGGACTGGTACCGGGACGGGTGGCTGGCCGAGGTCGACGCCTGGGTCGACGAGCGACTGGGCGACCTCGGCATGCGCCGCACCGGACCCACCGTGCAGCTCAAGGTCTGGAGCCTGTCGGCGATAGTTCGCATCCCCTGCGTCGACGCAGCTGGTGACGAGAACGACCTGTACTTCAAGGCGGCGTGCGACTGGTTCCGGACCGAACCGAAGGTCACCCAGGAGATCGCGCGCTTCGCTCCGGAATGGACCCCCGAGGTGCTCGCCGTGCACGAGAGCCGGCCGTGGATGTTGATGCGCGGCCTGCTCGGTGTCGAGGTGGCGCCGACCACGGACCAGCTGGTCGAGACCGCATGCGTGCTGGCCGAGCACCAGCTCCGCTCCCTGGACCATCTCGACCGGCTACGCGCCGCCGGCTGCCCGGACCGGACGCTGCGGCCGACCCTCGACGGCTTGGCCATGGTTCTCGCGGACAGCGTCGAGCTGCCGCTGCTCAGTGCCGACGAGCTGCGCGCGGCGCGGGCCGCGCAGCCCCGGCTGGTCGCCCAGCTCGAGGAGCTCGCCGGGTGCGGGTTGCCCTGGACGCTGTGCCACGGCGACCTGCATTCGGCCAACGTGGCGTACGGCGGTCCGGCGCCGGTGATCTACGACTGGACCGACGCGTGCATCGGCCACCCCTTCCTCGACGCCGCGCTGCTGGCCGGGCGATCGGACGAGCAGGAGCGGGCCGCGGTGCTGGCTGCCTACGCGGAGACCTGGCGCACGGCCTACCCGGGCGCCGACGTGGACCGCGCCCTGCAGCTGGCGCCGCTGGCGAACCGAGTGTTCGAGGCGATCAGCTACGAGCACATCTACCGTGCCCAGGAGCCTGCGTCCCGGTGGGAGCTGGGCGGATACGTGGCTTACCTGCTTCGCGAGCTCTCCGCCTAGCCCCGCCGTGCCTAGCCGAGCAGCTTCTGGTACCACGCGACGTCGATCCACTGGTCGAACTTGTTACCGATCTCGCGCATCGTGCCGACGTGCTCGAACCCGCAGGCCAGGTGCAGCCGCTCGCTGCCCGGGTTCGGCAGGGCGACCAGCGCGACCGCGCTGTGTACGCCGGACGCGGCCAGGGTCTCGAGCAGAGCAGGGTAGAGCAGCTGACCGATTCCCTGGCCACGCACCGACGGGTCGAGGTAGATCGACGTCTCCCGGGTCGTGTCGTAGGCCGGCCGGGGCCGGTAGGACCAGGAGTACGCGTAGCCCACGACGTCGTCGTCCTTGTCGACCGCGACCAGCAGATGGTCCCCGGGGTGGTTGCCGCGAGCTTCTCCTGCCAGTAGGTCAGGGTCGGCGGCTCGAGGTCGAACGTCGCGATGCTGTTGGCGATCTCGTGGTTGTAGATCGCCGCGATGTCGCGCAGGTCGTCGTCGACGGCCGGACGGATGATGACCTCAGGGGGCATGGCTCGCATTGTTTCAGGCAGACTTCTCGCCATGAGCATCGAACCTGACACCAAGGACTGGACCTGGGTCCTGGAGCGCCGCTGCCCCGAGTGCGGCTTCGACTCCGCGGCGGTCGACGCGTCGCGAGCTCGCCGGACCTGATCCGCGCGAACGCGCGCGGCTGGACGCCGGCGTGCTCGGAGCCGCCGACGTCGCGGTCCGCCCGGCGCCGCGACATCTGGTCGCCGCTGGAGTACGCCTGCCACGTCCGCGACGTGCACCGGCTCTTCGACGAGCGCGTGCAGCTGATGCTCGAGCAGCGACGACCCGATGTTCGAGAACTGGGACCAGGACGCGACGGCGGTCGAGAACGGCTACGGCGAACAGGACCCGGCCACGGTGGCCGTCGAGCTGGTCGAAGCCGCCGCGGCCGCGGCGGGCCGCTACGCGACCGTCGGTGGGGACCAGTGGGACGCGACGCGGACCGACGCAGCAACGGCTCGGTGTTCACCGTGGAGAGCCTCGGGCGCTACCACCTACACGACGTCGTGCACCACCTCTACGACGTAGGCTCGTAGCCGGTATTTCGCGAAGCAGGGAGCAGCGGTGCGACACACGGAGTTCTGGGCGCGGATGGAGTCGGCGCTGGGTCCGGCGTACGCCCGGACCTGGTCCGAGCAGCACGTGATGGCCGACCTCGACGGACGCACCGCCTCCGAGGCGCTGGCTGCGGGGGAGAGCCCGAAGGCCGTGTGGCGCGCGGTCTGGGAGACGCTCGGCCTACCACCCACGCAGCGATGAGCGTCCCGCCGGACCAGGCCGGCCGACGCGTGGCCGGCTGGGTCGGCGGAGGAGCGTCCGGCTTCGCGCGCGGCGTCCTCGGCGGCGTCAAGTGGCCCGACCACAAGGTGCAGCAGGTACAGCGCCGCACCATCTGGACCCTGGTCTTCGCGCAGGCCTCGGCGGGCTCGGCATCACCATCGGCATCGCGGTCGCCGCCCTGCTGGCCGAGGACATCTCCGGGTCCGAGAAGCTCGCCGGCCTGGCCCAGACCATGCAGGTGCTCGGGCGCCGCGATCGCGTCGTTCCTGCTCGCCCACTGATGGGCCGGCGCGGGCGGCGGCTCGGGCCTGATGCTCGGCTACGTGCTCGGCGCGAGCGGCGCCGCGCTGTGCGTCGCTGGCCGGCGTCGTCGACTCGTTCCCGCTGCTGCTGGTCGGCGCCACCCTGCTCGGGTCGACCACGGCGGCCAACGCCCAGTCGCGCTACGCCGCCACCGACCTCGCCGGCCCGAGCACCGGGCGCGTGCCCTGTCGATGGTCGTGTGGGCCACCACCATCGGCGCGGTCGCCGGGCCGAACCTCACCGGCTGGCCGGGCGGCTCGCCGACGGCTTCGGGCTGCCGACGCTGACCGGCCCGTTCGTCGTCGGGCGTGGTCGGGATGGGCCGCCGGCCGCGGTGATCGGCGTGTTCATGCGTCCGGACCCGCTGCTGGTCGCCCGTGAGGCGGCACTCGCCAGGGGCGCCGGCGTCGACGCACCGGCACTCACTGGTCGCGGGTGACGACGGTCGTCCGGGAGCGGCCGGGGTCGCCGCCGGCGCCGCCGCCCTGGCGCTCGCGCACGCGGTGATGGTCGCGGTGATGGTGATGACGCCGCTGCACATGCACCACGGCGGCGCGACCCTGCGAGATCATCGGCGTGGTGATCAGCGTCCACGTGCTCGGCATGTTCGCGTTCGCGCCGCTGGTCGGCTTGGCCACCGACCGGCTCGGGCCGCCCGGCGGTGCTGATGCGGGGCGCGTCGTGCTGTTCGCGTCCCTGCTCCTGGCCGGCACGTCGCCGGCGGGCGCGTCGTGGCGGATCGGGGTCGGGCTGTTCCTGCTCGGCCTCGGCTGGTCGTTCTGCACGGTGGCCGCCTCGACCCTGCTCTCGGAGTCCGCGCCGCTCGACGCCCGCACCGACGTCCAGGGCGCTGCCGACCTGGTGATGGGCCTGACCGCGGCCGCCGCCGGTGCCCTGGCCGGGGTGATCGTGGGGTCGTTCGGGTACGGCGCGCTCAACCTCTTCGCCGCCCTGCTGGTCACCGGCGTGGCCACCGCGGCCGAGTTCGCCAGGCGTACGACGGACCGCCCGGCGCCCGACGGCCGGAGGTCGCCGGCGATCTAGGACGGCCCGTCCGCGACACGCCGAGCCACGTTCCGGGTCGAACAGGTGTTCGGGCTAGGGTGGTGCCACCAGGAAGCCACAACGGCGCACAACCAAGGCACGTGGGGTCGAGATCCACAGGCTGAGGCCGGAAGCCCAAACTGTCGGAGGTCCGATCTAGTGTCACTGCCAATGAAAAAGACTGCAGGTTCCGCGAACAGGCGGACAGACGGACGGACTACTTCCATGGCTGGTGGAGACCGCGAAAAGGCACTCGATGCCGCGCTCGCGAACATCGAGCGGCAGTTCGGCAAGGGCTCGGTCATGCGGCTCGGCGACGAGACGCGTGCCCCGCTCGAGGTGATCCCCACCGGGGTCGATCGCGCTCGACGTCGCCCTCGGCATCGGCGGTCTGCCGCGCGGGCGCGTGGTCGAGATCTACGGACCGGAGTCGTCCGGCAAGACCACGGTCGCGCTGCACGCCGTGGCCAACGCCCAGCGCGCCGGCGGCATCGTGGCGTTCATCGACGCCGAGCACGCGCTCGACCCGGAGTACGCCAAGGCCCTCGGGGTCGACACCGACGCGCTGCTGGTCTCCCAGCCCGACTCCGGCGAGCAGGCGCTCGAGATCGCCGACATGCTGGTCCGCTCCGGTGCGCTGGACCTGATCGTCATCGACTCCGTCGCCGCGCTCGTGCCGCGCGCCGAGATCGAGGGCGAGATGGGCGACAGCCACGTCGGCCTGCAGGCCCGGCTGATGAGCCAGGCGCTGCGCAAGATGACCGGTGCGCTGAGCAGCTCCGGCACCACGATGATCTTCATCAACCAGCTCCGCGAAAAGATCGGAGTCATGTTCGGGTGCTTCTCAGGCGGCACGCGGGTGACGCTGGCCGACGGCACGACCGAGAAGATCGGCAAGATCGTCAACCAGAAGCTGGACGTCGAGGTGCTGTCCTACGACCCCGAGCGCCGACGAGATCGTGCCGACGCAAGGTCGTCAACTGGTTCGACAACGGCATCGCCGACAAGTTCCTCCAGTTCACCGTCGAGAAGTCGAGCGGCAACGGACGCGCCCAGTTCGCCGCCACCGAGAACCACCTGATCCGCACTCCCGGCGGCTGGCGTGAGGCGGGCGAGCTGATCGCCGGCGACCGGGTGATGGCCGACCGAGACGCACCGGCTCAGCGACAGCAGTGGCAGGTCGTGCTCGGCTCGCTGCTGGGTGACGGCAACCTGTCGCCCAACCGTCGCGGACCGCAACGGCGTCCGCTTCCGGCTCGGCCACGGCGCCAAGCAGCGCGACTACCTGGACTGGAAGGTCGTCGCTGCTCGGCAACATCGCGTGCTCGCGCCGGACGAACGACCGAGGGCGCGGTGTTCGCCGACTTCACACCGCTGCCCGAGCTCGGCGAGCTGCAGCGCACGGTCTACATGGGCGACGGCAAGAAGACGATCACCGAGGAGTACCTCAAGGCGCTGACACCGCTGGCGCTGGCGATCTGGTTCATGGACGACGGCACCTTCACGTGCGATCCAAGGGCGTGCAGCAGCGCACCGCGGGCGGCAGCGGCCGGGTCCAGTTCTGCATCGAGGCGATGAGCGAGGGCTCGCGTGACCGGCTCGTCGACTACCTGCGCGACACCCACGGTCTCGACGTGCTCCTGGCGACGTGCCGGCGCGCACAGAAGGCCGTGCTGACGCTTCACGACGCAGTCGTCGCGTCGGTTCCTCGAGCTCGTGGCGCCGTACGTCCACCCGTCGATGGACTACAAGCTGCTGCCGCAGGCCTGCGTGGCCAGTTCGACGTCGAGCCTGAGTTCGTCGAGCCGGTGCGTCCGGCCGGTGCCCGCGCGGATCCTCGATATCCACGTCAAGCCGCCGACGCGGTCGATGCACAAGCTTCGACATCGAGGTCGAGGGCAACCACAACTACTTCGTCGACGGTGTGATGGTGCACAACAGCCCTGAGACCACCACCGGTGGCCGGGCGCTGAAGTTTTACTCGTCGGTGCGCCTCGACGTGCGCAGAATCGAGACATTGAAGGACGGCCAGGAGATGGTCGGCAACCGGACACGGATCAAGGTGGTGAAGAACAAGGTCGCCCCGCCGTTCAAGCAGGCGGAGTTCGACATCATGTACGGCCAGGGCATCAGTCGTGAGGGGGGTCTCATCGACGTGGGGGTCGAAGCGGGTCTCGTCCGCAAGGCCGGTGCGTGGTACACCTACGAAGGGGACCAGCTCGGTCAGGGCAAGGAGAACTCGCGCAACTTCCTGCGCGACAACCCGGACCTGGCCAACGAGCTGGAGAAGCGGATCCTCGAGAAGCTGGGGGTCGGCCCGCAGGTGGACACCGAGACCCCGGAGCCACCGGCCGAGCCGACGAACATCGACTTCTGATCCGTTCGCGTGGTTGACCACACAGACAACCGTTCGTCTGGTTCTCCCCTCCCAGGGGACCAGGCGGGCGGTTCTGTACGTGCCGAGCAGGTGCCGCCGGAAGACATCGAGATGATCGGTCCGGAGGCCGACGCGGAGGCGGTCGCCCGCAAGATCCTCCTCGACCAGCTGACCGGGCAGGCCCGCAGCCGTGCCGAGCTGGCCACCAAGCTCGCCAGGAAGAACGTGCCGGACGACGTCGCAGGGCGGCTGCTCACCCGCTTCGAGGAGGTCGGTCTGATCGACGACGAGGCGTTCGCCCGGATGTGGGTGGAGTCGCGTCAGTCCGGGAAGGGGCTGGCCCGGCGTGCGCTGGCCCAGGAGCTGCGCCGCAAGGGCATCGACGACCAGGTCGCCAAGGAGGCGCTGGAGGAGGTCGACCCCGATGACGAGGTCGAGTCCGCCCGGATCCTGGTCCGACGCAAGCTGCGCTCGGTCCAGCGGGTCGACCGGGACACCGCGATCCGGCGGCTGACCGGGATGCTGGCCCGCAAGGGGTACCCGCCCGGTGTGGCATTTCGCGTGGTCCGCGAGGAGCTCGCTGCCGCGGGACACGACCCCGATGGTCTCGACGACCCCGATGGTCTCGACGGGGGCGACCCGCTCGACTGAACCGTCCACCGGAGCTCCTTGACCGACCGCGGCTGGCCACCTAGCCTCAAATGGAGTGGACCCGTCCGGGGTACCGGACACCTGAGAAGACATTTGAACCCGGCGCAAGCCGGAATGTGCGTGACACGGCTAGATGTTGAGGAGCGGCGGACCGTCGCCTGTTTTGGCGTACCTGAGTCAGCCTCGAGCCCGACACCGAACCTGTCCCGCGCCATAGGGACAGGAGCCTGGCATGAACCGACTCGTATTTCCGGTGAACCAGGCGGTAGACGCGAACGCGATGGTCGCCGGTGGTGGCCTGGTCGAGCTCCTTCTGGTCATCTTCGCGATCGTGGTCACACTGGCCGTGGTCACGCTCGGCGTGGTCCTGTTGAGCCGGCACCATGCGAACAGGCGCGAGCAGGACCTGCACCAGGACCTTCAGGAGCAGCGGCAGGACATCGAGAGACGTGAGCACCGGATCTCCGAGCGCGAGGAGCGGCTCGACACCGAGGGGCGTCATCTCGAGGACCGGGCGCATGAGCTCGCCGAGAGCGAGAGCCAGCTCGAGGTACGACGGGCGGAGCTGCTCGACATCGAGGAGGACCGGCGTCTCACACTGGAGCGGGTAGCCGGCCTCACCGCCGAGGACGCGAAGCTGCAGCTCGTCGAGATGATCGAGAACGATGCCAAGCGCACCGCCGCGATCACCGCCCGCGACATCGAGCACGCCGCCCAGGAGGAGGCCGAGACGCGTGCGAGGAAGATCCTGAGCACGGTGATCCAGCGGCTCGCGTCGGACCAGACCACCGAGTCGGTGGTTTCGATCGTGCACCTGCCGAGCGACGACATGAAGGGCCGGATCATCGGCCGCGAGGGCCGCAACATCCGGTCGTTCGAGCAGATCACCGGCGTGAACCTGATCATCGACGACACCCCCGAGGCGGTGCTGCTCAGCTGCTTCGACCCGGTGCGCCGTGAGATGGCCAGGGTCACCCTCGAGGACCTCGTCGCCGACGGCCGGATCCACCCCAGCCGCATCGAGGAGGTCCACGAACGCTCGTGCGTCGAGGTCGACCGGCTCTGTGTGCGGGCCGGCGAGGACGCCGCGTTCGAGATGGGCATCACCGACCTGCACCCGGAGCTGGTGGCCACGCTCGGCAAGCTGCGCTACCGAACCTCCTACGGCCAGAACGTCCTCAAGCACCTGATCGAGTCCGGCCACGCCGCCGGCCTGCTGGCCGACGAGCTCGGCCTTGCCCGCGACGTCTGCGTGCGCGGCGCGTTCCTGCACGACATCGGCAAGGCACTCACCCACGAGGTCGAGGGCTCGCACGCGCTCGTAGGCGCCGAGCTGGCGCGCAAGTACGGCGAGTCCGACGACGTGGTGCATGCGATCGAGGCGCATCACAACGAGGTCGAGCCGCGCACGGTCGAGGCGATCCTCACCCAGGCAGCGGACGCGATCAGCGGTGGCCGCCCCGGCGCCCGACGCGAGTCGCTCGAGGCGTACGTCGAGCGGCTGCACCGGCTCGAGGAGATCGCGCTCAGCAAGAAGGGCGTGGAGAAGGTGTTCGCGATGCAGGCCGGCCGCGACGTACGCGTCATGGTGCTGCCGGACGCGGTCGACGACATCGCGGCGCAGGTGCTCGCCCGCGACATCGCCAAGCAGTTCGAGGAGGAGCTCACCTACCCCGGGCAGATCAAGGTCACCGTCGTCCGCGAGTCCCGGGCCACCGAGGTCGCCCGTTGACGCAGCCCCGGCCGGACGGTGGGATCGTCGTACGACGGGCGGGGCGACAGGAACCGGAGAACGAGCTGCTGCTGCAGGGCACTGATCCCGACCAACCCGTCTACGCGTTCGTCCTGGACGAGCTCCGCGAGCGGGGGATCGTCGGCGTCGACGTGTGGGCGGTCGATCTCTCGGGACAGCCGCAGGTCTTCGGCTACGAGGCCGTGCCCCCGTTGGCGATCGGCTTCCGGGCGATGACGCGGGCGGACTTCCCGGACGTGGTTCGCTGGCAGCGGGAGCCGCATGTGGCGCGCTGGTGGAACAACGAGAACCCCGACGTGGCTGCGGCCGAGCGGACCTATGGGTCGGCCCTGGACGGCGAGGACCCGACCCGGATGTGGGTTGTCGAGCTCAACGGGCGATCGGTCGGCTTCGTCCAGGACTACCGCATCGGGGACCATCCGGAGTACGCCCTGCTGACCGCGGCGCAGGACGCGATCGGCTTCGACTACGCGATCGGTGCACCGTCCTGGGTGGGCAGGGGGATCGGGACCCGGGTGCTGTGGGTCTACCTGCGCGACGTGCTGCGACCGCACTACCACGACGCCACCACTTACTTCGCCGCTCCCGACCACCGCAACGCTGCCTCGCTGCGTGTGCTCGACAAGCTCGGTTTCGAGCAGGGGCTGTGGTTCGACGAGCCTCATTCGGGCGGCCGGGTGGACACGGTCATCTCCTGCACGCTCGACGTGCGGCGGATGTTCGGCTGAGCGGGCCCCTCCGAATGCTCAGGGGCCGGGCGGCGTACCGGGATCACCGCTGTCCCCGAGGTCCGGCTTGAAGCCCGAGGACTTGTCATCCTCATCACCTTCCTCGTCCGGGTTCTTGGCGAGCGGGTTGTCGTCGGTGGGGCGCAGGTCCTCAGGGAGCTGGTCGTCGCTGATGCCGGGGCCGTCGTCCTTGGTGGAGGACTCGTCAGGCTCGTTGGACTCATCCGATGAGGTGCTCATGTCCGTGGGTACCCACCACGGTGCCGCGCTAACCCACGTGCAGGAGCTGAGGTTACCTGCGAGTAATATCGCCGCATGGCGAACCTTATGGACTTGTACGACCGGGTCACCAGACTTCCCCGCGGCACCATGCTCTTCTCCCGGATGTTCACGCTGAAGGCGCCGTACTTCGCGAGCGTCCGGCCCCGATTCAGCGAGCTGCGACCGAACTACGCCCAGCTCACGATCAGGAAGCGTCGCCGGGTGCAGAACCACATCGGCACAGTGCATGTCATCGCCATCTGCAACGGCCTCGAGGCCGCCATGGGAGCGCTCGCCGAGGTCACCATCCCGCAGCACAAGCGGTGGATCCCCAAGGGGATGGAGGTCAGCTACGCCGCCAAGGCGACCTCGGACATCACCTGTGTCGCCGAGACCGACCCGGCCGCCTGGACCGGCGACGACCCCGACCTGCCGGTGCGGGTTCGTGGCGTGCGCGACGACGGCACCGTGGTCGTCGAAGGAACGATCCGGCTCTGGGTCACCGAGAAGCCGCCGAGAGGCTGACGTCCCCCGACGTGGTTGCCGAGCGCCGCGGACGCGTTGCCCCCAGGCAGACGGCCGACACCACCGCCAGAACCCCGTCCGGTACGACGGTGCCGAGCGCGATCACGTGCCACACGAAAAATGCCGGAAGCACCCACAACGACGCCCATGCCCAGCGGTCGCCGCCGAGCCTGGCCACGTTGATGAGCGCGAACGCGCCCATGCCGACACCGAACGAGCCGATGAGCACCCGGGCGTCGTGGTGGAACGGGTCCTCGACGAAGAAGACCGAGATCGCGATCAGCATGCACATCACGCTGATCACTGCGAGGACGATCTGTCCGATCCGGGCCGCGACGTTCATGGTGCCTCCAGGTGGTTGGGTTGGTGCGTCGACGCTAGGTGCCGCGAGAAGCCACCGGCACCATGCCTGCTGCAAACCGGGTGACGGTCGACCTACCGGACATTTACGGTCAACCTCATGTGGCGGCGGGCCCTTTCGCGGGACACTCGTCGGGTGTGGAGACTTATCGGTGGCGCTGCGGCGTTAGCGGCAGCCGTCGTGCTCGGCTTCACCGCGCTGCTCCTGAGCGGTCAGGCCGGCTTCCACGAGAGTTTCGAGGTGCTGCTCGTACCCGCCTGCTTTGGCGCAGCGGCCGCACTGGGGACGTGGTGGGACGCGGATCGCACGGTAGTCCGGCTGGTCGCCGGCGTGGGTACCCTGCACTTGTTTGCGATCCCGATGTCAGCCTGGGCGCTGGCGCTGAGCGGGAGTACGACGGACGTGCTCCATGTCGCTTCTCAGGTGACGTATGGCCTCGGGTTCTCGTTGTTCTTCGGTCTCGCGCTCTGTTATCCGTCAGGTCGGCTCACTCGCGAGCGCAGGCGGGTCTTCGCGCTGGCCCTGACTGCAACGGTCGCGCTCCCGGTGACGGGCGGTCTGGCGGGCAGCAGCCCTGCGGTGCTGCAGAGCGGCGGAAGCCGGACCACGATGCTGGGACCCGTCGCGCAGGTCCTACCGCCCGGCCTGGCGGGACTGGGTGGTGTGGTGCTGGCGCTCCCGCTGCTGGCTGTCGTCGTGTTCGTCGTCAGGTATCTCAGGTCGTCGCAGGAGCTCCGCCACCGCATGCGCTGGCCGATCCTCGGCATCGGTCTGGTGGCACTCATCGCGTTCACGTCCTTGATGCTCGGGTCGTCGTTGCCGCCGGCGACCGACGTCCTCTTCCTGCTCGCGGCGCCGCTGCTCCCTGTGTCTCTGGTGCTCGGCTCGGTCGGCCGACCGCCGCTCGAGGTGGACCGGCTGCTGCGCAGGACTGCCGTGTTCGGAGGCACCTGGACGGTCGCGGCCGCGGCGTACGGCATGGGGATCTCGGCCTCGGCCTGGGCCGCCGGACCGCGCGGTCTCACCGCTGCAGTCCTCGTCGGTGGTGTTCTGTCACTGATCCTTGCGACTCCCGTGCGTCGAAAGCTGCTCACTCTCGCCGACGAGCGGGAGCGGCTTCAGGAAGACCTCAGCCGGCAGGTGCAGCTCCTGACCATGCGGACCGGAGAGCTCGACGAGAGCCGCCGCCGGATGGCGGAGGCGGCCGAGACCGAACGGCTGCGTATCGAGCGGGACCTGCACGACGGCGCGCAGCAGGAGCTGTTGGCGGTGATCGCTCAGATCGAGGCCGCGCGGACCGGTCTCCAGGCCGGCGACGACACCCAAGGTTCCGCGTTGGCGCTGGATCGGGCGAGCGTCCTCGCCCGAGGCGCGTATGAGGCGGTGCGCGCAGTCTCCCACGGCATCCGGCCGCCGGTGCTTGAGGATCTCGGCCTGGTGAACGCGATCGCCTCACGTGCCGCCCACTCCCCGTTGCCGGTCCGGGTCGTGGCGCAGGAGGGGCTGGCCGGCGTCCGTTGGCCGGCCGAGGTCGAGGGCGCGGCGTACTTCTTCGCGCAGGAAGGGCTGGCCAACGTGCTCAAGCACTCGCAGGCGAGCGAGGCAGTTACTGAGGTCTCCTACGGCAACGGCTCCCTGGTCATCGAGGTCCGTGACAACGGTCGTGGGGGAGTGAACCCGGCCAACGGCACCGGACTTGCCGGCCTGCGGGACCGGTTCGAGGCGTTCGGAGGCTCGATCCATGCGGTCGAGTCCGGCGGCTGGACCCGCCTGCGGGCACAGCTCCCGACGACCATGGTGAACTCATGAGGATGGAGCTACGGGTCGTGGTCGCCGACGACCACCTGTTGGTCCGCGAAGGGATGCGCACCCTGCTGGAGGCGGGGCCGGAGGTCCGTGTCGTCGCCTCCGTGGCCACCGCGGACGCCCTCCTGCTTTCGGTCGAGGAGCACCAGCCCGACGCCGTACTCACCGACATCCGGATGCCGCCCGGGAACGGTCTCGACGGCATCCGTGCTGCGCTCGAGATACGCCGACGATGGCCCGGGATCGGAGTCGTGGTGCTTTCCCAGCACCTCGAGGATGCCTATGCCGTCGAGCTGTACTCGGCAGGATCGGACGGCCTCGGCTACCTGTTGAAGGAGCGGATCGGCCAGCGCGACGAGCTCGTGAACGCATTGAAGGAGACCGCGCGCGGCGGCTCCGTCCTCGACGCCAGAGTTGTGGACGCCTTGGTCTCCGCGCGTTCACGCGAGAAGACGTCGCCGGTCGCGGAGCTGGCGCCACGGGAGCTCGAGGTGCTGGGTCTCATGGCGCAGGGGCTGAGCAACCCCAGCATCGCCGAGCAGATGCACCTGTCGATCTCGTCGATCGAAAAGCACGTGAACTCGATCTTCAGCGCGCTCGGTCTGGCAGTAGAGCCAACGACGCATCGCCGGGTGGCGGCCGTGCTGACCTATCTGCGGGCGGTCACGCGCCCCTGACGGTCAGGTCAGGCTCCGCCGCCCACGCCGCTCTCGATCGCCACCGCGTCAGCAGCGACCTTGCCCTTGCCGGCACGCGACAGCCGCCGCTCGGTCCAGACGGCAAGGCGGGAGAGCCCGTAGTTGATCAGGATGAAGATCAGCCCGACGACGAACAGCGTCTGGATGGGGTTGTCCAGGTTCGCGGCGATGAGGTTTCCGCGGCGCAGGAGCTCGGTGTACAGAGCGAGCACCGCCGCCAGCGAGGTGTCCTTGAGGACCACCACCAGCTGGCTGATCAAAGCCGGCAGCATGGTGCGGAAAGCCTGGGGGAGCAGGACGGTGCGCATGGTCTGGGACTCGGTCATCCCGATGGCGCGGGCTGCTTCACCCTGTCCGCTTGGCAGCGACGCCACACCGGCGCGCACGATCTCGGCGATGATCACCGAGTTGTAGAGGGTAAGGCCGATGACGAGAAACCAGAGCCCGTCGTCCCCGGGCAGGGGACCGACATCGACGCCGATCTCTGGCAGCACTCGCCAGACGAAGAAGATGGTGATGACCACTGGGAGGCCGCGGAAGAGCTCGATGAAGCCGACGAGGGGTATCCGGGCCGTTCTGCCCAGCATCATCCGGGCCACCCCGAGCAGCGTGCCCACGACGAGCGAGAACGCGATGGCCAGGGCAGCGGCGATCAGCGTCGCCTGGAGGCCGAGTCCGATCAGCCGCCACACGCTGGCGAAGTCCTCGTTGGACGGGTCGATCAGCGGTCCCCAGAGCTCCATGGAGAACTGACCCTGCTCGGCCAGTCGTCTGATCACCACGTAGCCCAGTGCCAGGAGCACGAGGGTCGCGATGATCGTTCCGATGAGCGCGCGGCGGCGCGCCCGCGGGCCTGGTGCGTCGTAGAGAACCGTATCGGAGGCGCTCACCGGGCGATCACCACCTTGCGCTCGATCAGGGCGAGGAGCAGCCCTGCCGGGATCGTGATGCAGAGGTAGCCGATGGCCACGCCGGTGAGCACCGGTAGCGCTTCGTAGCCCTGTGCGCTGGTGAGGTTCTTGCCGACGCTGAACAGGTCGCGTCCGACACCGAACGCGCCGACGACGGCTGAATTCTTGAACATCGCGATGATGACGCTTCCGAGGGGCGGCACCGACGTGCGGAAGGCCTGCGGGAGCACCACCTGGCTCAGGGACTGAGTGAAGGTCAGGCCAATGGCACGGGAAGCCTCGGCCTGACCCGCGGGAACGGCGTTGATGCCGGACCGGAGTGCTTCGCAGACGAACGCCGAGGTGTAGATGATCAGGCCGGTGACACCGAAGACGTAGTACGAGGAGTTGATGCCGATCTCCGGTAGCCCGAAGGCGAAGAAGAACAGCACGACCGTGAGCGGACAGTTGCGGATGACCGTGACCCATCCGGTGCCGAACGCCCGGAGGGACGCAATCGGGGACACCCGGCAGGCCGCGATGACCGTTCCCAGCAGCAACGATCCGACCATGCCCCAAAGACAGATGCCCAGCGACCGCAGGAAGCCCGACCAGAACAGGTCGAGGTTCTGGGTGACTCCCTCCACGTGCCTTCCTCTCCTCGGTTCAGGTCGTCAGGTCCGTCACGGCGCCATCAGCGGCGCCGTGACGGACCGCCCAGCTCAGGTCAGCTGCATTCGCTGGGCTCGGGAAGCGTCGGTGCCTCGGTCCCCTCGACCTCGCCGGCCGTGCTGGCCCACGCCTCGTTGTAGGCGTCTTCGTTGTCCTGCAGCGTCTGGTTGATGAACTCGCAGAACGCGACGTCGCCCTTCTTGACGCCGATCCCGTACGGCTCGTCGGTGAACTGGTCGCCGACCAGCTTGAACTCGCCGTCCGACTCGGACACGAAGCCGAGCAGGATCACGTTGTCGGTGGTCACCACGTCGACCTGGCCGGTGCGCAGAGCGTCGGCACACTTCTCGTACACGTCGAAGAGAACGAGCTGGTTCTCGTTGGCGAGGTACGGCTTGATCCCCTCGGAGGGGGTGGAGCCCGTCACCGAACAGACCTTGGCGTCCGGGTTTGCCTTCAGGTCGTCCGGTCCGGTGATCGTGTCGTTGTCGGACATGACCATCAGCTGCTGGCCGGCCACGTAGTAGGGGCCGGCGAAGGTGACCCGTTCCTTGCGCTCGTCGTTGATCGTGTACGTCGCCACGACGAAGTCGACGTCGCCGTCCTCGATCAGCTGTTCGCGGACGCTCGGAGGGCGATTCCTCCCACGTGATATCCGCGTCGGCGATGCCCATGGCGCCGGCGATGATCTTGGCGACCTCGACATCGAATCCCTCGGGTGTGTCCTCCAGGCCCAGCAAGCCGAACCCGGGCTGGTCGAACTTGGTGCCGACCGTGACGGTGCCGGCGTCGGCGATCTTGGCCATGGTGGTTCCGGCCTCGAACTCCGGGTTCTCCTCGACGGCGGCACCGCCGCCCTCGTCACCGCCGCAGGCGGCCAGCGCGAACGTGAGGCCGACAGTCGCAATCACTGCCTTTGTTTTTTTGAACCGCATGGTTTCCCCTTTTGTTTTTCGGCCGGTACCCGACCGAGCTCTGTGGATCGATCAGTGCTTCAGGATCTTGCCGAGGAAGTCCTTGGCTCGATCGGACTTCGGGTTGGTGAAGAACTCCTCGGGCGTGTTCTCCTCGACGATGGCTCCGTCGGACATGAAGACGACCCGGTTGGCCGCCGTACGCGCGAATCCCATCTCGTGGGTGACCACCACCATCGTCATGCCGCCCTTGGCCAGGTCGACCATGACGTCGAGGACCTCCTTGATCATCTCGGGGTCCAAGGCCGACGTCGGCTCGTCGAAGAGCATCACCTTCGGCTCCATCGCCAACGCCCGGGCGATCGCGACGCGCTGCTGCTGACCGCCGGAGAGCTGGGCGGGGTACTTGTTGGCCTGGTGGCCGACACCGACCCGGTCCAGCAGCTTCTTCGCCAGCGCGTCGGCCTCCGACTTACCCAGCTTGCGGACCTTGGTCGGGCCGAGCGTGACGTTCTCGAGAATCGTCTTGTGGGCGAAGAGGTTGAAGCTCTGGAACACCATGCCGACCTCGGCGCGGAGGTTCGCGAGCTGCTTGCCCTCCTCGGGGAGTGGCTGCCCGTCGAGGCTGATGTTGCCGTCGTTGATGGTCTCGAGTCGGTTGATCGCCCGGCACAACGTGGACTTACCTGAACCGGACGGACCGATCACCACAACTACCTCACCGCGGTCGATCGAGAGGTTGATGTCCTGCAGCACGTGCAGGTCACCGAACCACTTGTTCACGTGGTCGAGAATGACCAGTGGACCGTTCGAGCTCAGCCTTGATTGATCCTCGGCAGCGGCAGTCATGGCGTCACGTTAGCGAGTTCACACCCCGGTGCCTATACGAACCACCGAGGTCGGCGTTTCAATACGGTTAAGACGGGCACGAGGTCCGTCGTCTACGAAAGGGATGATTGTGGCTCCGAAGATCCCCATCGGCAGGCTCGCGGACTCCGCGGTGAGGTCGCTGAGAGACCCGGTAGGAACGGCGGGCAAGGTCGTCGAGCAGGCGAAGGGGACCGCCGCGTTCGGCAAGATGGTGGCCGGGCAGGTGGGCAAGTCGGCGGTGACCAAGGCAAGCGAGACGGTCAGTGCTGTCACGGGCCGCGCAGCCGGACAGCAAGGCGCCTCCCGATGGAGGCCACCGACAGTCCGTTCGCCGAGCCGGCCGCCCCGCTGCGGTCCGTGCCGGACGTGAACGAGGCCGGTCACACACCGGAGGAGAACAGGTCGTCCGGACCGGTCAAGGAGCAGGGCGATCCGGTGAAACCCGCGAAGAAGACGGCCGCCAAGAAGACGGCCGCCAAGAAGGCCGCTGCGGCGAAGAAGGGGCCGGCCGCGAAGAAGGCGGCCGCGACCCCCGCTGACGTCGCGAAGACGGTCGAGGCCGCCGTTGCCGAGGACCCGAAGAAGACCGCGGCGACGCCGGCGAAGAAGGCGTCAGCCACCAAGGTGCCGGCGAAGAAGGCGTCCGCCGCCAAGAAGGCTGCACCCGGTGACAAGCTCCCCACGAAGAAGGCCGCTGCCAAGGAGACGCCTGTCAAGGAGACGCCGAAGCCAGCCGAGCAGGTCGCGAACGGTGACGGGGACGACGTGACCACGCCGGCCGGCACACCCGGCGCTGCACTCGGCAGCAACCCCAGCACTGCCGAGCAGGATCTGAACCAGCCGGGCACCGAGGGCATCGTCGAGGGCTCGACCGCCAAGGCGATCGCCAGCGAGACCGAAACTCTGCGGAAGGCCGCCGACAGGAACCCCGAGTAGCACCCGTGTCGCGAGCCGCTCGGGTGGCTCGCGACAGGGTTTCGTGGAGCATGGGATCGCGCCGTACCCTTGTCGGGTTATGTCTTCCACGCTCTCTCACCACGTCGACGGCACGCCTCGAAGGTCAGGCCCGCACCTACGAGGTCCGCACCTACGGCTGCCAGATGAACGTCCACGACTCCGAGCGGCTCACCGGTCTGCTCGAGAAGGCCGGTTACGTCCCGGCGCCGGGCGACTCCCAGGCCGACGTGGTCGTGTTCAACACCTGCGCGGTCCGTGAGAACGCCGACAACAAGCTGTACGGCAACCTCGGCCACCTCGCACCGATCAAGGCCGCCAACCCCGGCATGCAGATCGCCGTCGGTGGCTGCCTCGCGCAGAAGGACAAGGGCGAGATCACCAGGAAGGCGCCGTGGGTCGACGTCGTGTTCGGCACCCACAACATCGGCTCGCTGCCGGTGCTGCTCGAGCGCGCACGCATCGCCGACGAGGCGCAGGTCGAGATCCTCGAGTCGCTCGAGGTGTTCCCCTCGACGCTGCCGACCAAGCGGGAGTCGGCGTACGCCGCCTGGGTCTCGATCTCGGTCGGCTGCAACAACACCTGCACGTTCTGCATCGTGCCCGCCGCTGCGCGGCAAGGAGAAGGACCGGCGGCCCGGCGACATCCTCGCCGAGATCCGCGCGCTGGTCGCCGAGGGCGTCACCGAGGTGACCCTGCTCGGGCAGAACGTGAACTCCTACGGCGTCGAGTTCGGCGACCGGCTCGCGTTCGGCAAGCTGCTGCGGGCCTGCGGCGAGATCGAGGGTCTCGAGCGTGTCCGTTTCACGAGCCCGCATCCCGAAGGACTTCACCGACGACGTGATCGCGGCGATGGCCGAGACGCCGAACGTGATGCCGCAGCTGCACATGCCGCTGCAGTCAGGCTCGGACAAGGTGCTCAAGGACATGCGCCGGTCCTACCGGCAGGAGAAGTTCCTCGGCATCATCGACCGGGTCCGCGCCGCGATCCCCGACGCCGCGATCACCACCGACATCATCGTCGGCTTCCCCGGCGAGACCGAGGAGGACTTCCTCGAGACCATGAAGGTCGCGGAGCTGGCCCGCTTCTCCGGTGCGTTCACGTTCCAGTACTCCAAGCGCCCCGGCACCCCGGCCGCAGTGCTCGAGGACCAGGTTCCGAAGGAGGTCGTGCAGGACCGTTACGAGCGACTGGTCGCGCTCGTCAACGACATCGCCTGGGACGAGAACAAGCGACTGGTCGGCAGGACGGTCGAGCTGATGGTGGCCGAGGGGGAGGGGCGCAAGGACGCCGCGACCCACCGGCTCTCCGGCCGCGGCCCCGACAACCGGCTGGTGCACTTCACTGCCGTCGACCAGGACGACCAGCCGGTCGACGTACGTCCCGGCGACATGGTCGAGGTCGACATCACCTATGCCGCCCCGCATCACCTGGTCTCCGACGCTCCGGTGCGCTCGGTCCGCAGGACACGGGCCGGTGACGCATGGGAGGCGCGCACGACAGTCGCCACGCCCGGCGTACTCCTCGGCCTGCCAACGGTCGGGGTGCCCGACCCGTTGCCCACAGAGACCGGCGGCTGCTCGCCCGGCTGACGGGCGAAACGGCGAACGAGGCGCGACTCAACGGCGAACGAGGCGCGTCTCAACGGCGAACGAGGCGCGACTCAACGGAAGCCGTAAGTGACGATCGGCGGTACGTCGCCGGCGCGGATCGCCTCGAGGACGGTCAGCTCATGGGGTACGACGGGCGCAGGGAGAGCGTGCAGCGGGAACCACCGCAGGTCCGCGCACCTGTGCGGCTCGACGATCCTGGGGTCTCCCGACCAGGAGGTCGCTGCGAAGAAGTAGTCCACGCGCTCGTCGATCGGATCGGCATCGGCAGCACCCTGAGTACGGTGCATGGCGCACAGGGGAGTGAGCCCGACGTCCCGCACGTCGACCTCTTCGACCGCCTCACGTGCGGCGGCCTCGAAGACCGACTCACCCTTCTCCACGTGCCCGGCGACGGCCGCCGCCCAGAAGCCGTCCATGTAGCCGGTGCCCTCACGCAGCTGCAGGAGCACCTCGCGCTCGGTCGGATCGGACTTCGAGGGGCGGAGGAAGAACACGTAGGCCGCGGGCACGACAACGAAACGGTCGATCATGTGGCCACCCTAGGGCAGGTGCAGGGTCTCCGGGACAGACGAAGCCGCGGCCCGGTTGCGGAGGCCGCGGCTTCTTCGGAGGGGTCTGGTGCCCAGCAGCTCAGCCGTGGGAGTGGCCGGGGTTCTTGGTCGCGTCGAGCTCGTGGCCCGGCACCTCGGCGGTGTTGTCCTCGCTCTCGGCGGGGCCTCCGGCTTGCTTGCGCTCGGTGCTCGTGGTGCCCTCCGTGTGCCCGGCAGCGGTTCCGCGGGTGCCGGTGCCCTCGACGCCTTCGTCTGTCGGATCGCTCACGTCGGACGGGCCGGTGCGCTCGCTGCTGACGCCCATCCCGCCCTCGAGGCCTTGCGCGCCGGCTGCGTTGGGGTTGGAGTCGCGTGCGTCGGTGCCACTCACAGCGGCTCCTCGTCCTTCGCCTGCGCGATCTCGAGGTCGTTCGGGGTCTCCTCGGGTTCACCGGTGCGGTCGTAGCTGACCCCGGTGTCCGGGGACTGACCTCCGGACTGCTCCGAGGCTTCGTACTCCCCGGGTGTCGGGTCGTCGACGGGTGCCGTGCCCTCGATCGGGTCGTCCTGGGTGCGCTCTGCGCCGAACTCGCTCATGGTGCGCCTCCTCCTGGTGGACTTTCTGTTCTTTACCCCGTCGTGGCGCCCTCACTCCCCGAGGCGTCGGACGGTTCGCCCTGAGAGGTGGCGGCGTTCTCGGCCCGGTCCGGTCCGGGCTCGCTGTCGGGCGTGGACGGCGCCGGGATCGTGCCCGGGCCCTCCGGCGTAGTGCTCGGCAGCACCTCGGGATCCGGGGGGTTCACCGGCTCGCCCGGGTCGCCGGGGTCCTTGGGGGAGCCGGGCTCGACCGGAGCGTCCGGCGTCGTGGACCCGGTGGGCACCGGTGTCGTCGTCGCGTCCGGCGCGTCTGCACGCTGCGGGCCGCCGGGAGGCTGTGGTGCATCGGGGCCGCCTGCGCCGCGAGGGTTCGCTGGACCGGTCGGCGTGTCGGTGTCGTTGTGGGGGTCCTCGGTCGATGCCATGGTGCTACCTCGCTTCGTCTCGGCTGCAGCCAGGCTCGACGTCCGGAAAATGGCACACCGGCCGCGCGGGGCTGCGTCAGCAGGAGGCGTACCCGCGTGGCCGGTGGCCGAAACTGTTCAGCGCATGTCGTCGTTCTTGCCGTCCAGGTTGTCGAGCGCGTCCTCGACCTTCTGCTTGCCGGACTGGATCTTGTCGGTGTGCTTGCCGCCGGTCTTCTCGTCGATGAGGTCACCGGCCTTGTCGGCCGCCGAGCTGATCTTGTCGCCGTGCTCGTCGACGGCCTTCTTCGCCGCGTCCTTCGCCTTGTCCAGGAAGCCCATGACCAACTCCTCTGTGTGATGTTGCCGCCACGGACACCGGTGTCCGATTTGTCCGGAGCTTCTTTGTCAGACTCTGCCTCATGACCCGCACACATGCAATGGCCCCGATCGTCGCAATCGTGGGCCCGACCGCCGCCGGGAAGTCCGACCTCTCGTTGGACCTGGCCGAGCGCCTCGGCGGCGAGGTCGTGAACACCGACTCGATGCAGATCTACCGCGGGATGGACATCGGCACGGCAAAGCTTCCGCAGGCTGAGCGGCGCGGCATCGGGCACCACCTGCTCGACATGCTCGAGGTCACCGAGCCGGCCACGGTGGCTGAGTTCCAGCGGTGGGCGCGGGAGGTGATCGACGACTGTCGTGCCCGTGCGGTGACCCCGATCCTGGTCGGCGGGTCCGCGCTCTACACCCGGGCGATCCTCGACCGGTTCGAGTTCCCCGGGACCGACCCCGCGGTGCGGCACCAGCTCGAGCAGGAGCTTGCCGAGACCGGTCCGGAGGCCCTGCACCAGCGACTGGTCGCCGTCGACGCGGACGCCGCCGCGAAGATCATTCCCACCAACGGCAGGCGGGTGGTGCGCGCCCTGGAGGTCATCGCGATCACCGGCCGCCCGTTCAGCGCCACGCTGCCGGACCTGACCTACTTCTACGACGGCGTCCACCAGGTCGGTGTGGACATCCCGAGGCCGGTCCTCGATGAGCGGATCGCGCTGCGGGTGGACCGGATGTGGGAGGCCGGGTTCGTCGACGAGGTACGCCACCTCGCCGATCGTGGGCTACGTGAGGGGCGCACCGCGAACCGGGCGCTCGGCTACCAACAGGTTCTCGCCTACCTCGACGGAGAGATCAGCGAGGACGAGGCGAAGCTGCTGACGGTCAACGGCACACGCAGGTTTGCGCGCCGTCAGGACAGCTGGTTCCGCAAGGACCCGCGGATCACCTGGGTCGACTGGGACGATCCCGACCGTGCAACGAAGACGGTTGCCGCCATCGCCGGCGGCTGAACCAACCGACTCAGACCGCGAACGTGGGGCGTCCCGCTGCCCGTCGTACCGTCTCGAGCGCCGGCAGGTGTGGGCTGGCTCACCGTGGGTAGGAGCAGGCGACGTTCTCATCCTGGGAGGAACCATGTCGCCGCTCCGCAGCCGCCCCGTCCGTGCGGTCGCCGTCGCCGCCGCCGGAGCCACCGTTCTCGCCGGCGCCCTGGTCGGGTCCGTCGGGACCGCGCAGGCCGATCCGCGGTATCCCACGAAGACACCGACGAGTACCGGTCACGGCGGCGCGGTGACCTCGGTCGACCCCGAGGCATCCAAGATCGGCATCGAGGTGTTGAGGAAGGGTGGGAACGCCGTCGACGCGGCAGTCGCCACGGCCGCGGCGCTCGGTGTCACCGAGCCGTACAGCTCCGGTCTGGGTGGCGGCGGCTACTTCGTGTACTACGACGCGTCGACCGGTAAGGTGCGGACCATCGACGGGCGCGAGACCGCTCCGGCGTCGATGCCCAACGATGCGTTCATCGAACCCTGCCACGAAGAAGCCGTACACCTTCACCCCCGACCTGGTCACCAGCGGAGTGTCGGTCGGCGTCCCGGGCACCCCGGCGACCTGGGAGAGCGCGCTCGACGAGTGGGGCACCTACTCGCTGCGGAAGGCGCTGCGGCCGGCGACGAAGCTGGCCCGCCGCGGGTTCGTGGTGGACAAGACGTTCCGGTCGCAGACTCTCGACAACAAGCTGCGGTTCGAGGCGTACACGACCACCCCGAAGCTGTTCCTGCCGGGCGGGCACGCGCCGAGGGTGGGGTCGGTGTTCAAGAACAAGGACCTCGCCCGGACGTACCGGATGCTGTCCCGCAAGGGGATGGACGCGTTCTACACCGGTGCCCTGGCCGGCCAGATCGCCGACCTGGTGCAGAACCCGCCGAAGAGCCCGTCGACCAAGCTGCCGGTGCCTCCGGGGTACCTGGAGCCGAGCGACCTCGCGGACTACGAGGCGCTGCTGCAGGAGCCGACCCACGTCGACTACCGCGACTACGACGTGTACGGCATGGCGCCCTCGTCCTCGGGTGGCTCTACAGTCGGGGAGGCGCTGAACATCCTCGAGCAGTACGACCTCTCCGAGATGTCACGCGCGGACGCGCTGCACCACTACCTGGAGGCAACTGCCCTCGCGTTCGCGGACCGTGGCGCCTACCTCGGGGACGCGGCGTTCGTCGACGTACCGCTCGATGACCTGCTCTCCGACAAGTTCGCGGCCGAGCGTGCCTGCACCATCAGCGAGACCACCGCGATGGACAAGCCCACTGCCGCCGGGAATGTCGAGGACTACGACGGGAAGTGCGACGGTGCGCGGGAGGCCGGCGAGGCCGCCGAGGACACCGAGAACGTCTCCACCACCAACCTCACCGTGGCCGACAAATGGGGAAACGTCGTGGAGTACACGCTGACCATCGAACAGACCGGTGGTTCCGGAATGCTGGTGCCCGGTCGCGGGTTCCTGCTGAACAACGAGCTGACCGACTTCTCGACCGAGTACGTGAAGGAGGACCCGAACCGCATCCAGCCCGGCAAGCGGCCTCGTTCGTCGATGTCGCCGACGATCCTGCTGAAGGACGGGAAGCCGTTCCTGGCCCTCGGGTCACCGGGTGGCTCGACGATCATCACCACGGTCGCGCAGATGATCTTCAACCGCGTCGACCTGGGCATGACGCTTCCTGAGGCGATCGCCGAACCGCGGGCATCGCAGCGCAACACCCCGTCGGTCACGGCCGAGCCGGAGTTCATCACGAAGTACGGCTCGCTGCTCGAGCCCTACGGGCACACCCTGACCAAGTCAGGTGACCAGTTCACCAGCGCCGCGGAGATCGGCGCGGCCACCGCGATCGAGTTCGGCAAGCGCGGCCGGATGACCGCGGTCTCCGAACCGACTCGCCGTGGCGGCGGGTCCGCGCTGGTGGTGTCACCCAGGCGTACGGGCGGCGTGCGGTAGGTCAGGCGACCCTGCGGTGCGGCGTGCCGGTGTTGTCGAGGACCTCGAGCAGGAACACCCCCGCGTCGCAGGTGGTGCAGCAGAACTCGCAGCCGTCGAAGTCGCATCCGTCCTCGACCGGCATGAAGATCCGCTCGTCGCCGCAGTCCGCGCAGAACGCCGCGACGCCGCTGAGCATCAAGATGACCGATCTGTTCTCCATGCCCAGAACGGTGCCAGACGGCTCCGACAGTTTTGGGAGCCACGCCCGAACGGGCCGCCCGAGTAGCCTGGTGGGGTGAGCGACTCCTTCCGGTTCCTGAAGGGTCACGGCACCGAGAACGACTTCGTGCTCCTGCCGGACCCCGACGGCACCGTGCACGGACCTTTGGAAGCTGGTCTGGTGGCCGCCCTGTGCGACCGGCGCGCCGGGATCGGTGGCGACGGCGTGATGCGGGTGATCCGGTGCGCGTCGTACGACGACCCGGCCGCCGTCGCGGCCCGCGGATCGGCCGAGTGGTTCATGGACTACCGCAACTCCGACGGCTCGTTGTCGGAGATGTGCGGCAACGGGGTCCGTGTCTTCGCCCGGTACCTCGTCGACCACGAAGGTGTCTCGACTGCCGTCCCGCTGAGGATCGGCACCCGCGCCGGCATCATGGTGCTCACCTTCGAGGACGACGGGCAGGTCACCGCCGACATGGGCGTACCGGCGGTGTTCGACGAGACCAAGGTCGGTGTCGGGGCACGCAGCTGGCCGGCCACCCACGTCAGCATGGGCAACCCGCATGCCGTGGCGTTCGTGGACTCCCTGGACGACGCCGGTCCGCTCCTGGAGCAGCCGTCCTTCGACACCGGCACGTTTCCCCAGGGCGTGAACGTCGAGTTCGTCGTACGACGGGGGGAACGGCATGTCGCGATGCGGGTCCACGAACGTGGCTCGGGGGAGACCCGCTCCTGTGGCACCGGCGCCTGCGCGGTGATGGTGGCGGCCGCGCTCGGAGAACCAGGCGCATCTCAACAGCGAACGAGGCGGGACTCAACAGCGAACGAGGCGGATCTCAACGGGGGGGAGCGGGGTACGACGTACCGCGTGGACGTCCCGGGTGGGGTGCTCCGGGTGACCTGGCGCGAGGACGGGCACGTGCTGCTGACCGGGCCCGCGGTGATCGTGGCCACCGGGCAGGTTCCAAATTCGTTCGCGAGGGGTACCCAGCCCGTGCAAGCATCGGAGGAGCGTACTCGGAACATTTCCGGCGCGACCGATGTTGCTAGTGGTGGATATGACTGAATCTCAGAACGCATACAACGAACCCGACCCGATCCGGGCGGTCGACGAGCCGGTCGAGGCATTCGAGGAGCTCGACGAATCGAGGACGGCTTCGAGTCCGGCTACGCCGACGAGCCCGTCGACGACCAGTGGGACGAGCACGACGACCCCGAGGAGAGCGCCGGCGAGAGTGCCGGCTCCTACGACCTCGCCGAACGCCATGCCCTGCGTCGCGTCGTGGGCCTGTCCACCGAGCTCGAGGACATCTCCGAGGTCGAGTATCGCCAGCTCCGCCTGGAGCGGGTCGTGCTCGTCGGGGTGTGGGTCGAGGGCTCCGTCGAGGACGCCGAGAACTCGATGGCCGAGCTCGCGCTGCTCGCGGAGACCGCCGGCTCGCAGGTGCTCGACGCGCTCTACCAGCGCCGCCAGAAGCCGGACCCGGCCACCTACATCGGCCGCGGCAAGGTCGACGGGCTGCGCGAGATCGTGCAGTCCACGGGCGCAGACACCGTGATCTTCGACGGTGAGCTCGCGCCCTCGCAGCTGAGGAACCTCGAGGACAAGGTCAAGGTCAAGGTCGTCGACCGGACCGCGCTGATCCTCGACATCTTCGCCCAGCACGCGAAGTCCGCGGAGGGCCAGGCCCAGGTCGAGCTCGCCCAGCTGAACTACATGAAGCAGCGGCTCCGCGGCTGGGGTGGCAACCTCTCCCGCCAGGCCGGTGGACGTGTCGGCTCCCAGGGCGGCGGTATCGGTGGCCGTGGTCCCGGTGAGACCAAGATCGAGACCGACCGTCGCCGGATCAACACCAAGATCGCCAAGCTGCGTCGCGAGCTCGCGCACATGCGCACCACCCGCGACACGAAGCGGGCGGAACGACAGCGGCATGCCGTGCCGTCGGTGGCCATCGCCGGCTACACGAACGCCGGCAAGTCCTCGTTGCTGAACCGGCTGACCGACGCCGGTGTGCTCGTCGAGGACTCCCTGTTCGCGACGCTGGACCCGACGACTCGCAAGACCACGACCTCCGACGGCCGTGTGTACACGATGTCCGACACCGTCGGCTTCGTGCGGCACCTGCCGCACCAGCTGGTCGAGGCGTTCCGCTCGACGCTGGAGGAGGTTGCCGACTCCGACCTGATCCTCCATGTCGTGGACGGGTCGCACCCCGACCCGGAGGGCCAGCTGAACGCGGTGCGTGAGGTGTTCGCCGAGATCGGCGCCGACAAGGTTCCCGAGCTCGTCGTGATCAACAAGTCCGACGCCGCCGACCCGATGGTGATCGCGCGGCTCAGGCAGCGTGAGCCGCACTCGGTGGTGGTCTCCGCGAAGACCGGGGAGGGCATCGCCGACGCGCTGATGGCGGTCGAGGCCGACCTGCCGCACCCGGGGATCGCGTTCGAGGCGTTGCTGCCCTACGAGCGCGGTGACCTGCTGAACAAGATCCACGAGAACGGTGAGGTCGACTACATCGACCACACCGGCGAGGGGACCGTCGTCCACGGCCGCGTGCACGCCAACCTGGCCGGCGAGCTCGCGCCGTACATCACCTCGTCCGCCAACGCCTGACGTGAGCGGCGGCCTCCGTCGCCTACTGAGTTCTGTGCAAACCGTGTCCGGATCGCGGTGTGCATGCATGGCACGGCCCGGTCCAGGAGCCCGGCCGGCTCGTCGTGATCTGCCCCGATTTAGCACAGAGGCCCCGGGCAGTACATCATGTACCGCATGGCCCGCGCTTCCTTGTTCCGTCTGATCCTTGCCCTGCTCATTCTGGGCGGGTCCGTCGCGGTCGCGCTGACCGCCACCCCGCGGCTGGGTCTGGACCTGAGCGGCGGAACGCAGATCGTGCTCGAGACCAGCGACTCGGCGACCGTCGAGGCGGACGCGGAGGCCACCGACCGCACGCTCGAGGTGCTGCGTGGGCGTGTGGACGCCCTCGGCGTCGCGGAGCCGACCCTGGCCCGTGCCGGGGAGAACCGGATCATCGTCGAGCTTCCCGGGGTGCAGGACCCCCGCCAGGCCGCCGAGGTGATCGGCAAGACCGCGCAGCTCAGCTTTCACCCGGTCGTCGGCGTGCCGACCCCGAAGCAGCAGAAGAACCCCGACAACCTGGTGATCCCCGATGAGGACGGCAACCCGCTGCTGCTCGGCCCGACGGCTGTTCCCGGTGACAACGTCGAGGGCTCGGACCCCGGCAACGACCCGTCGCAGGGCACCGGCTGGTTCGTCACCGTCGACTTCAAGGGTGAGGGGAGCGACCAGTGGCGGAAGCTGACCGCCGATGCCGCCTGTGCGCCGATGTCGGATCCCGCGCGCCGGATCGCCATCGTGCTGGACAACCAGATCATCTCCTCCCCGCAGGTCGTGGAGAGCATCCAGTGCGGCGGTGGCATGCCCGGCGGGTCGACCCAGATCACCGGCAACTTCACCGCCGAGGAGGCCAGTGACCTCGCGATCCTGATCGAGGGTGGTGCGCTACCGGTCCCCGTGGAGATCATCGAGCAGCGCACCGTGGGCCCGACACTGGGTGACGCGGCGATCAACGCCTCCCTCGAGGCCGGCGTCATCGGCCTCATCCTGACCGGCCTGTTCATTGCGATCGTCTACCGGCTGATGGGCCTGCTGGCGACGTTCGCGCTGGCGATGTACGCGTTGATCTCGTATGCCGTCCTGGTGGTGATGGGTGCCACGCTCACCTTGCCCGGCCTGGCCGGGTTCGTGCTCGCGATCGGTATGGCCATCGACGCGAACGTGCTGATCTTCGAACGAGCGCGGGAGGAGTACACCGACCGCGGCCTCAGCCTGCGAAACTCGCTCACGGTCGGGTTCAACAAGGCGTGGACCGCGATCATCGACTCCAACGTCACGACGCTGCTCGCCGCGGGTCTGCTGTTCTTCCTGGCGTCGGGCCCGGTCAAGGGCTTCGGTGTCACGCTGTCGATCGGTGTGCTCGCCTCGATGGTCTCTGCTCTGATCATCGCCCGGGTGCTCACCGAGCAGGCCGCGAAGACCCGCTGGCTGGGGAACCACCCGAAGTTCAGTGGTCTGTCCACCACCGGCCGGGTCCGTGAGGCCCTGCGTCGGTGGAACCCGGACATCATGGGCCGCGGCGTGATGTTCCTTGGCATCTCGTTCGCCGCCCTGGTGGTGGCCGTGACCGGCATCGTGGTCAACGGGCTCAATGTCGGCGTGGAGTTCACCGGCGGCCGGCTGATGGAGTACTCCACGACCCGGACGCTGTCGGCCGACGAGGCCCGCGAGGCGGTGGCCGACGCAGGCTTCCCGAGCGCGGTCGTCCAGGAGTCCGACGACGACAAGATCTCCGTGCGCACCGGCCAGATCTCGAACGACGACGAGGTCGCCATCCGGGAGTCCATCGGTGAGGCTGCCGGCGGTGCGACCAAGGAGCGGGACGAGCTGATCGGGCCCAGCCTCGGTTCCGAGCTCCGCGACAAGGCCCTGATCGCGTTCGGCATCGCCCTCATCGCCCAGATGATCTACCTCGCGATCCGGTTCAAGTGGACCATCGGCGCGTCCGCCGTCCTTGCCATGCTCCACGACGTGGTGCTGGTCGTGGGTGCGTTCGCCTGGATGGGCAAGCCGATCGACGGTATCTTCCTTGCCGCCGCGATGACCATCATCGGACTCTCCGTCAACGACTCGGTGGTGGTGTTCGACCGGATCCGGGAGGTGTGGACCGGCAGCAAGGGCCGCACCTTCGCCGAGGTGTCCAATGAGGCGGTCCTCGAAACCATGCCGCGAACGGTCAACACGGGCCTCGGGTCGATGTTCATCCTGGCTGCGCTCGCCGTGCTCGGTGGCGACTCGCTGCGAGACTTCGCGATCGCGCTGCTGATGGGTCTGGTGATCGGTACCTACTCGTCGGTGTTCACCGCGACCCCGCTGGCGGTCCTGCTGCAGAAGAAGTGGCCGCTGTCGACGCAGGCCAAGGTCAAGCGCGAGAAGGTGGCCCGCGACCCGGCCGACTCCGGCGCCGTCGTCTGACGCACCAGCCCGCGCGGGCGTACGACGGGCAGGGTCAGAGCTGCGCGGCGCTGGCCAGGAACATGCCGTGCGACCAGACCAGGGCATGTGCGGACGGACCCCAGCGCTCGTGCCACTCCTCGAGCCGTCCCGGGGCCAACAACGGCGGCACCTGTTCGGGCAGCGAGCTTCCTGCGGCTCACCCGCTAGCTACATCCGCAGCGCCGCGGGAACATGGGTCTTGGACTCGATGTCGCTCGCGGCCGTGTGCAGCAGCTGGTGGGCAAGGTCGGACAGGGCTCGTGCCGTCGCCAGCTCGTCCCCGATCCGGGGCTCGGACTCGTCGGACGGGTTTCGATGGCTGTCGCCGTGGCCACGCATCTCCATCTTGTTGTCGAGGTTGAGCAGGGCGTCGGCGCTGGTCGCGTCGCCCTGTTCCTCGATCGTCACCTGCACGGTCCACGTCTTGGTGGTCATGGTCGCTCCTCACGGGGTCGGTGTCGGGTACGACGGACTTCCCAGTCTCCTGCGAAGCCTCGTCTCGCACCACCCCCTCGGACCGAGGGTCAGACTCCGATCGACCTCCAGGGGCCCCAGATCGCGAACGTCATGCCCTTGCTGGCTTGGATGTTGACGAACAGCGTGTGGCCGTCGGTGCTGAACGTGGAGCCGGCGAACTCGTCGTCGAACCGTTCCGCACCGTCTCGCCCGACCAGCCGGTTCAGCGCGATGTCGAACAGCTTCCCGTGTTGGGTCAGGCCTCGCAGGTAGTTGTCGTCGCCACCGTCCTCGCAGAGCACGACCGTGCCACGCGGGCTGACCGTGACGTTGTCAGGGAAGTCGAGCACCTCCGGGCCGGGGGACTGGTAGACGCAGGTCAGGGTCTGCCGCCGGGTGTGGTACGCCCACACCTGGCCCTCGCCGTTGCCGTACCCGTCGACGGTGTTCGGGCCCGTCATCACCGGCCCGCCGCCCTGCGTGGAGGTGAAGTAGACGACGTCGTCGTCGTACGCCTGCCCCTCGAGCCGGGAGAACCCGGCTGCGCCCTCCGCGCGACCTTGGTCCCCGACGAACACGATGGCCTCGTCGTTGGGGGTCGGTGCGGCCTGACCCGGTGTGTACGGGAACTCCTTGTCGGGCTCGTCGATGTCGACCCACGTGACGTCGTAGGTCGCGCCGCGGGTCTGCCGGCCCTCGAGGTGCGCGTTCGGCCTGCCCTTGACGGCGAGCATCTGCAGCTTGCCCTCATTGTCGAGGTGGCCGGACCGCATCGGGTTCCGCCGTGGCTCGTAGCGGTAGAACCCGGACGGGAACCCGAAGTTGTCCTCGGTGAGGTACAGCACCCCCTCGCGGGGATCGAACGACACGGCCTCGTGCGCGAACCGGCCGGCCCGGGTGATGGGTTCCCGGTCCGACTGCCCCCGGGCGGGGACCTCGAAGACGTAGCCGTGCGGCTTCTTCAGCGGGATGTTCGGGACCCCGGTGAAGTCGGCGCCTACGTCCGGACCGTTCACGGTCTCCTCGCAGGTGACCCAGCTGCCCCACGGCATGATGCCGCCGCTGCAGTTCATCATCGTCCCGTTCAGGCTGGTGTACGCGTCGCGGACCTTGCCCTGCTTGCTGACCCGGATCGTGGTGGTGCCGCCGCCACCCATCGCGTCGTACGGCCTTCCGGGACCGAACGCCGGCGTCGGGTTGTTGACCTCATGGTTGCGGACCAGGATCACGTCCCCTTCTCGCGCCCGGAAGGCGCCCATGCCGTCGTGGCGGCCGGGAAGCCCGGTGCCGTCAGGCAGTGTCAGCGGGTCGCCGGTCGGGTCCGGCACGTCGGTGTCGTGGAAGGACCGGTAGCTGAACCCGCGGGGGAGGTGCAGCCTCACCTCGCCGTCACGCTTGTCGCGGACCGGGACGAGGGTTACGTTCTTGCGGCCGTCCCCTCGCTTGGCGCCGGCCGGCGCCGCGACGTACCCGGCGAAGGGCCCGCCGAGCAGCGCACCCCCGGCAGCGGCTGCGCCACCCCGCAAAAATGTCCGACGTTCGAGTGACATGTGGCCCTCCGACTGGTTGGTGTGGGTTTGCCGTGACGTGCGTCACATTAGTGACCGGGCAGTTTCGGCACCAGCCCCCACCTGTGGATTGGCGGGCCCAGGCTGTCGGTCCGAGCAGTTAGGGTTCTTCGGTGCCCCAAACATCGACCTCCGCTGCGCCTGCCCCGAGCACGCGTCCCTCCGTCAAGGAGGTGCTCGCGGGCGCTGTCGAGGCTCTCGGCGGGCAGGAGCGGGCCGGCCAGATCCAGATGGCCGAGGCGGTCACCCGGGCGATGGAGCAGCACGAGCACCTCCTCGTCCAGGCCGGCACCGGCACCGGGAAGTCGCTCGGCCTACCTGGTGCCGGCGCTGCTGCACGACAAGCGGGTGGTGATCGCCACCGCCACCCTCGCGCTGCAGCACCAGCTGGTCGAGCGCGACATCCCGGCGCTGCTCGAGGCAGCCGACCATGTGCTCGGCCAGGATGCGACGTACGCCGTACTCAAGGGCCGCTCCAACTACGCCTGCCTACACCGGATCCGCGAGGGTGTCCCCGATGACCAGGGCGTCCTCGTCGACATCCCCGAGGGGACCATGGGCGCTGAGGTGCTCAAGCTCCGGGAATGGGCCGAGGAGGAGTCGGAGCGGGGCGGCAACGGTGATCGCGACTCCGCCCCGAAGCACACCGACAAGCTGTGGCGTCAGGTCTCGGTCACCCACCGGGAGTGCCTGGGTGCGAGCAGGTGCCCGTACGCCGTCGAGTGCTTCGCCGAGCGGGCCCGCGAGAAGGCGGCCCACTCCGACGTGATCGTCACCAACCACTCACTGCTCGCGATCGACGCGATCGAGGGCGTGCCGATGATCCCCGAGTACGACGTGGTGGTGATCGACGAGGCCCACGAGCTGTCCGCGCGGGTGACCCAGGCAGCAACCGACGAGCTCTCGGTCCCGGAGATCGCACGCGCCGCGAAACGGTCCCAGAAGCACATCGACGGCGACGAGGCCGACGACCTCACCGACGCCGCGGATGCGTTGCGTGACGCCTACGACGACTGCGCGCCAGGCCGGATCGACACGCTCCCGGTGGCGCTCGCGGACGCGCTTGCGCTGGTGCGCGACTCCGCCCGCGCGCTGATCTCGGCGTTCCCGAAGGAGTCGTCGGCCGCCGGTGAGGCCGACCCCGGGCGCACCCAGGCAAAGGGATGGGTGCAGGAGATCTTCAAGACCACCGAGCGGATGGCCGCCCACGTCGAGTCCGACGTGCTGTGGTTGGCCGAGCGCGAACGGAACAGGGGCGGCAACCAGCTGTGCGTGGCGCCGCTGCAGGTGTGGGGGCCGCTTCGCGACAAGCTGCTCAGCGAGAAGACGGTCGTGTTCACCAGCGCCACCCTGATGCTCGGCGGTGACTTCAACTCGGTGGCCACCAGCATCGGGCTCAAGCCGGGGGAACGGGTCGACCACTCACTGGGCGAGGCCCCCGCCGATCCCGAGCCCGACGACGAGGCGCTGCCGTGGCGGGGGATCGACGTGGGCTCGCCGTTCGACTACGGCAAGCAGGGGATCCTCTACGTCGCCAAGCACCTGCCACCACCGGGGCGAGACGGGCTCGGTCCCGCCCAGCTGGACGAGATCGTCGACCTGGTGGACGCCGCCGACGGGCGCACCCTCGGGCTGTTCTCCAGCCGCCGCGCGGCGGAGACGGCCGCCGAAGCCGCCCGCGAACGCCTGCCCCACCTGACGATCATGGCCCAGGGCGACGCGCAGCTGCCGGAGCTGGCCAGGCTGTTCGTCGATGACCCGCACGCCTGCCTGTTCGGGACGTTGAGCCTGTGGCAGGGCCTCGACGTCCCCGGCGACACGTGTCAGCTGGTGCTCATCGACCGGATCCCGTTCCCACGACCCGACGACCCGCTGATGTCGGCCCGGCAGCGTGCCGCCGACCGGGCCGGCGGCAACGGGTTCATGGCCGTGGCCGCGACCCACGCCGCGCTGCTGCTGGCCCAGGGGTCGGGACGACTGATCCGCACCACTGCCGACAAGGGGATCGTCGCGATCCTCGACCCCCGGCTGGTCACCCAGAGGTACGGCGGCTTCCTGCGTGCCTCGCTCCCACCGATGTGGCCGACGACGGACCGCGCCATCGTGCTCAACGCGCTGAGGCGACTGTCGGAGCTAGCCGACGCGGACGGATAAGCGCCCCACTGGTCCGCCAAAAAAAGGGCTCGGCCCGGTGCACTGTCGTGAGTATCCTCGAAGACATGCCGTGCTGGCTCACCCGAACCCTCGCGCTGCTGACCTGCCTCCTGATGACGGGAGGAGTTGTACCGGCGACGGCGCAGGTGGAGTCCGTCGGTGGGGGGCGGGTCGCACCACCGCCGTTCGCATTCGCGGCAGCGGGTGACCACGGCGCCACCCCGCACACGGCGGCAGCACTGAGCCTGCTCGACCGGTCGGACGCGCGGTTCTACCTCGCGCTCGGGGACCTCGACTACGACGAGACCCGGACGGACCGGGCCTGGTGCGGCTATGTGAAGAACCACCTGCCCAGGAAGGGGAGAACGTTCCCGTTCGAGCTGGTCGCCGGCAACCACGAGCAGGACGGCGGGACAGATGGGCGGATCCGGAACCACGCCCGGTGCCTGCCCGACCGGCTCGGCTCGATGCCCGGGCCGGGCAGCCGGTACGGCGCGGAGTACGCCTTCACGTACCCCCGGCGCAACCCGCTCGCAAAGGTCATCATGATCTCCCCGAACCTGACCGTCGACGGAGAGCTGCACACCTACCGGTTCGGGTCGCCGCACCGCCAATGGCTGATGCGGCAGATCAACCGGGCCCGCGCCAACGGGATTCGCTGGGTCATCGTCGGTATGCACTACCCCTGCATCACCACAGGGACGGCGCACGACTGCGACGCCGGGCCCATGATCCTGAACCTGCTGGTGCGCAAGCGGGTCGACCTCGTGCTCGCGGGCCACAACCACGTCTACGAGCGGAGCAAGCAGCTGCGACTCAACCGAAGCGACTGTCGTCTGATCAGGCCCGGCCGTTTCGACCCGGACTGCGTGGTGCCGGGGTGGCGTGACGCGGTCTACCGCAAGGGCGCCGGGACGGTGCTGGTCACGGCCGGCAGCTTTGGCGGCCGGGAGACGGGTGCTGACCCGGGGGACTCCGAGCGGGGGTACTTCACCAGCGTGGACGGGGACGCGCACGGTTTCGTGCGCTACCTGGTGCGCCCGAACCGGATCCGCGGACACTTCGTCGCCGCCGCCGCCTCGGCTGCGGACAGCTTCAGGATCGTTCGCCGGTGACGGCGCCCCGACGACTACGTCCCGTGACCGGTTGACGTTGGCTGGGGAGGCTGAGGGGGACGTCCTCGTCGATGCCGGCGACGCCGAGCTCACGGGCCAGGGCCACCAGGGACAGCGTCGAGTGCTGGTCGGCGCGGCGCAGCAGGTGTTGCACGTGTGTGCGAACGGTGTTGACCGACAGGTAGAGACTCGTGGCGATCTCCCTGCGGGTCATGCCGGAGACCAGGCAGCGGAGCACCTCGAGCTCACGCCGGCTGAGGTCGTCGACAAAGCTGGGCTCGCGCCCCTCGCCCCGGGCCTCGCTGAGCAGCTGGGTGACCACCGGCCTGATCGTGGGAGGGGAGAGGTACATGTGCCCTTGGTGCACCTCACTCGCCGCAAGCACCAGGACCTCGAAGCTGGACTCCTTGCTGATCCAGCCCTGGACGCCGGCCTCGAGCGCGTCCACGATGCGCAGGGTGTCGCTGAGCCCGGACAGCACCAGGACCTCGGGGCGGACCGGGAGCCGGTCGATGTCGTCCAGGAGGTCCAGCCCCGACTCCTCCACGAGCTGGATGTCGAGGAGGACGACGTCCGGCCGGAACCGGGTCACCACCGAGCGTGCCTCGGTGAGCGTGTGGGCGACCTCGACACGGGTGATGCGGGAGTCCGCCCTCAGGCGCAGAGCGAGGACATCGGCGAACACACGGTGGTCCTCCACCAGTAGAATGCTCAGCCGGGTCTCGAGGGACGGGGCGGTCATGGGTGGCGCATCGCGGGCTCGAGAAGGTGCCGGGACAGGGCCATCCTCGTGGCCTTGGACCTGTTGTGGACGCCGAGCTTGTTCAGGACGTTCTGGACATGGGAGCGCACCGTGTTCCCGCTGATCCCGAGCTCGTCCGCGATCAGCCCGGTCGTCGCCCCGTCGACGAGAAGCGCGAGGACCTGTCGCTCCCGGCCGGTCAGCGTCTGGGTATCTTCCTCCGGTCCGGGAGCCTGCGCGGGTCGGGTCCAGCCTTCGACGACACGCTCGCCGCCGGCCACGCGACTGATCGATGCCTGCAGCACGTCAATGTCGCAGACCTTGTTCACCACCCCGTCGACCACTCGACGGTCGTAGGCGTCCCACACCTCGTCGGTCGCGGCGCCGGTCAGGAGCAGCACCTTGACCGCGGGTGCCCGCTCCCGGATCAGGACGGCTGCGTCGAGCCCGGAACCGACGGTGAACATCACGTCGAGCAGGCACACCTCCGGTTGGTGCTCCACCACCAGGTCGACGACCTCGTCGGCGCGCTGGCTGACCGCCTGGATCTCACGACCGAGGTAGGTCAACGCGGTCATCAACGCATCGAGGAACATGTCGTGGTCGTCGCAGAGAACCAGCCGCATGACGCCCTGCTAACCGGCGAGCTGGGTAGGAAGGATCATCCGGACCTGCGTGCCGGGCCCGGGGCCGCTGGAGATCTCCAGACGGCCACGACTGGCGCGTACGGCCGCGGTCACGATCGCCAGACCATGACCGGTGCCGGACTCGATCTGCCCGAAGCCGCGCCCGTTGTCGACGACCTTCACCCAGGCCGTCGTGTCGTCGTCGCCGACAGAGACTGTGACGATCCCCTCCTGACCGACCGCGCGCGAGGCGTTGTCGAGGACGTTCACGAGTGCCCGGCGGATCAGCACCGGGTCGCCGTACGCCATGGGGTGGTTGGAGACGTCCACCTTCATCGACACAGGGCGGGTGAGCTGTACCACCTCCACGCACTCCTCGACCAGCGGCGACAGGTCGAGGTGCCACCTGCGCGGCGTGAAGGCACCGGCTGCGGTGGCGATCAGGTCGGCGGCATGGACGAACTGCTGGTGGATGAGCTCGAGTCGTTTGCGCAGCTCGGGATCGAGGCACTCGTCCTCCGGCATCTCCGACAACAGCAGGCCGGCTGCCACGTACTGCCGCAAGTCATGACAGAAGGCGACGAGCGCGGTCGAGTCCTCGCCCGAACCGGTCGTTCGCTTGACCCCCGTGCTCCCTGCCACCATGCCTCCCCCGGTTCCCCAGGTGTAGATCGACTCTCTGTCTAACATCGGTTCTTTGCTCGGGTCGACACCTCAATGAGCTAATTGTGGGTGGGAAAGTTCGCCGACGAACCTAGTCATGGAATGCGCCACGGTGACCCAAAATGGTGCGACCCGGATGTCCGGTGACTAGTCACCGCAACCGTTCACCCGATGGACAGCTGCACCTCGTCGACGAGTCCGGGAGTGCCGTCGTCGTTGCCGTACTTGGAACCGATCGCCAGCGACTTGGAGTTGCCGATGGACCCGAAGGCCACGGTCTTGGACCGCACCTTCCCGTCGAGGATCACCCGCCACATCGAGCCGGTGCGCGCACATCCGACTTCATGCCACTGGCCGTTCGCGACATTGACCTTGGGGAAGGTGATCACGCCCCTGACGCGAGCGGAGTCCTTGGCGGTGCACCGCAGCAGGCCACCTTTCACGATCTCCAGCTTGAACTCGCCGGTCCTGGTCCCTGCCAGGCCCTTGCGGATGATGTCGTAGGTCTCCCCAGTGCCAGGCACGACGCCGATGTAGACCGAGGCGGACATCGTGAAGTTGCTCGTGCCCGGGTTCAGGCTTGCCGACGAGGGGACCTCCACCCACGATCCCGGCGTCGCGAACGAGAACGCACCGCCCACGCGGCCGGGCAGCCCGAGGGCGACCCGCCCGCGGACCGTGCCGTTGTTGCCGTTGCCCGAGCTGTCCTGGACGAACGAGCCCGACGACTCGTCCAGGTGCCACGTCCCTCCGGCTGTTGCGGCGGCGGCAGGCGGTGCCAGCCACACCCCCATGCTGCTGATCACGACGACCGCCATGCCCAGAAACCTGCGCATCGAATTGCCCCTCCCGTGAGTGCGTGCAGGTGAGGCTATGCGGAGCGAGACGACCCCGCTAGCCCCAGATGGGGCTGACATTTCTCGCAAAGGCTGTCGTCCTGGGCAGTCAGCGGATGCTGCGCAGCCAGCGACGGGTCCGCTGCGGCAGTGTCTTCCTCACGCCGGACCAGAACCCGACGCCCCAACCGATGTGCATGGCTACGAACGCCCCGGGCAGCCGGAGCCGGTCGCCGGGGGACTCGAGACGCCGCCCTGCACGGACGGACTCGGCGGCCACCGCCACGATGTACGGGGCGACCATCGCGAACCACCGTGCGGGATGGCGGGTGTTGAGCAGCAGGCCGACCGAGGCATACGCCACGAAAGCCGGCGGGACGATGTGTCGCGGGTGCAGAGACTCCGGATGGAGCCAGGCGACGTCGACCTTCCCCTGGCCGTAGCGGTGGTACTGCCGGTACAGATCGGCCACTGACTGCCGGCAGTGCCACCTGATCACCAGCCGTGGGTCGAACAGGAGGCGCAACCCGGCCGTGCGGGCCCGGTGGTCGAACTCGAAGTCCTCGTTGGCGGTCAGCTCGTCGTCCCAGCCACCCAGCCGACGTACGACCTCGACCGGGTAGGCGCCGAACGCCAGGTGGTCGACCTCCTGGGCCGTCGTGCCCCAGTGGTACGTCGAGTTGCCGACGCCGAACCGGCTGCCCATCGCCACGGCGATGGCTCGTCCTGCGGGGGTCTGACCGACCGCGTCCTTGCGTCCGCCGACGCCGCCCCAGGTGCCTTCCCGAAGGCGTTCCACCGCGGTGCGCACGTACGTCGGACCGATCGTCGAGTGCGCGTCGACCCGGACCAGCCACCGGCCTCGGGCCTGGTCCACGGCAAGGTTCAGCGACGAGGGGATGTTCCGGCGCGGGTTGTGCAGCAGCTCGATCCGCTCGTCCCCAGCCATCCGGTCCCGGACGACCTCGGCGGTGCCGTCGGTCGAGGCGCCGTCGACCACCACGATCTGGAGAGCGTCGTAGTCCTGCGCGCGCACCGAGTCGAGGCAGGCACCCAGGAAGCGTTCCTCGTTGCAGGCGGGAACCACTACGGTCACGAGCTCTTCGTCGCGCATGTGGCCCCCGCTCCGTGCGGGCCGTCCGGCCCGACCTTGCACATCGTAGGAAGCAGCCACGGCCGCGGCAACCGGTTCGGCAGGAACTGCTCCGGACCGGGTGGGATATGACGCAAAACGCCTGTACGGTGTGTAACCGTCTTTGACGCCTACGTTTCGGGATATCTCTACCATGCACGAACTCACCCGTCGAAACTTCCTGCGCAGCAGCGCCGCCGCAGCCGCGGCCCTCGGTGCGTCCGCCGGCACCTGGGCGGCGCCGGAGGCCGCGTTCGCTGCCGGGAAGCGGCCGTTCCTCGCCTACCGCCCCGCGTCCTACTTCAGACGCCCTGTCTCAGGGGCAGCGGTCGACCGGGAGCGGACCCGTGCCTTCCGGTCCTTCATGAGGACCCATCCGGAGCAGCGCAAGTTCACCTATCCGCGAATCAACGGGGTGGGGGGCAACCGCTGGGGCACCGCCTACGCGATGGGGACCGCCAACGACCCGATCTGGAGGCTGACCGGGGACAACGACGAGCGGTCACGAAGGCTGGAGGTGCGCGGCTTCCACGCGCCGGAGTGGCTGGGCAAGATGCTCACCGGGACCAACGACTCCCCGCTGTGTGTCATCGACCGGGCCTCGGGGTTCACCATGTTCTGCGCCAATGCCGAAGTGGTCGGCGACCACCTGATCAAGGCCAGGTCCGGGGCGATCACCTACCACTCCTCCAACGGACTCGACCACCGTCACCGCAACTCGAACGACGCACGCAACTTCACCAGTCGCGGCCGGATCTCCGATGCCATGGTGATCCGCAAGGACCTGGTCCGGTACGGCATCGCCAACAACACCGACCTCGGTCACGTCCTGCACATGTTCCTCGTCGAGACTCGGACCAGTGACGGCGTCCGCGGGCCGATGGTGGGTGCCGAGAAAGGCAAGTACGGCTTCGGAGCCGAAGGGGAGCGGATCGCGATCGCGCCCTCGGTCGACCTGAGCAAACGTCGTCTCTCCCCGGCGGCGCTGGTGATCGCCCGGACGCTGCAGAACTACGGGTGCTACTTCGGTGACAACGCGGGGTCCGGGTCGTGCCTGAAGGCCGAGCAGGAGAACAGCGCTCGCCCGGTGTGGAACGGGATGCTCCGAAATGACTCGCTGAGGGGCCTTACCTGGAGCGACTTCGTCGTCCTCCGGTAAATCTTCCTGATCGCCGGATGCGGCCGGTGCACCGGCGGTAGCGTGACTGCGTGAACTTCCGGCGAGGGATCGACCGTCTCCGGCACCACGTCCGACGGCCGATAGCGCGAACCCCTTACGTGTGGGACCTTGCCATGCTCGCGCGGGCGGACAAGCGCAGCACCCTCGCTCGTCGCGACACCGCGATCGTGATCGACGGGTTCCTGCGGTCCGGAAACACGTTCAGCGTGGCCGCGTTCGCCGTGGCGAACGGATCGCGTCACCATGTTGCGCGGCACCTGCACGGAGCCCCGCACGTCCTGCGGGCGGTGCGGCTCGGGCTGCCGACGGTGGTGCTGGTCCGACAGCCCGCAGACGCCGTTTCGTCCTATCTGGTGCGGCGCCCGACGCTGACGCCCGATGATGCCCTGGCCGAGTACCTCGACTTCTACCGCACGGCATGGCGCGTCCGGGACGGGTTCGTGGTCGGCCTCTTCGACCAGGTCGTCGCCGACTTCGGCGCGGTCATCATCGAGGTCAACGAGCGCTTCGGCACCTCCTTCACGGCGTACCGTCCGACCGCGGAGAGCCAGGCGGCGGCCTTTGCGCTGGTGGAGGAGATGAACCGGTTGGAGTGCCGAGGGCAGCTTGTGGAGTCGCATGTCGGCCGGCCGTCGGCGCAGCGCGAGGAGCGCAAGCAGGAGATCCGCGCGATGATGCAGCGGCCCCGGACCCGGATGCTGCTGAGCGAGGCGGAGGCGCTCTTCGACAGCTATGTCTCCCTCGCCGGCTCTGCCCGCAACGTCCCGGGTGGGTTGTCATGAGTCGTGTACTGCTCGTGGGAAAGGGGGCCCCGGACCGGGGAGGCATCCCGAGCTTCCTGAACGACCTGCGCTCCGGGGAGCTGTCGCGACTGCACGAGATCACCTTCCTCAACGTCGCCCACGACGGCACGCCGCAGGGCGGCGAGCCGTCGCTCGGCAATGTCCGTCGCACCATCAGGGATGCGGTTGCCCTGTGGCGGTCGGCCCGCGGGCAGGACGTGGTGCACATCAACTCGGCGCTCGCACCAGCGGTCACCGTCCTGCGAGCCGGCGTGCTCGCACTCGCGGCGAGGCTCGCCGGGTGCGCGGTGGTCGTGCACGCCCACGGCGGGAACATCGAGACCTGGCTGACCACATGGCGTTCCCGTCTGGTGATGCGGGTGGCCATGATGCCCGCCCACGGCGTTGCGGCATGCTGGACGGCGGGGCACCGGGCCCTGGCGGGCGTGCTCGGTGAGGACAGGGTGTGGCTGATCGACAACGGCGTCGACGCCTCGCGGTTCACCGATCCGCAGCCCGCGCACGAGCCACCCCGCATCCTGTACGTCGGCCTGCTCACGCCCCGCAAGGGGGTGCTTGACCTCATCCTGGCTTCGCGGATGTTGTCCCAGGAGGGCGTCGAGCACGAGCTGTGGCTGCTCGGTGGGATCCCCGACGAGGGCCCTGCGGCCGCCGAGCCCGTGCACGACGCAGCAAGGGGCCACGCCACCCTCCTCGGAACCCGGCTGCCGGAAGAGATGCCCGCCGCCTACGAGAGTGCCGACATCTTCTGCCTGCCGTCCTGGTGGGAGGCGATGCCGCTGTCGGTGCTCGAGGCGATGGCGGCCGGCCTGCCCGTGGTGGCCACGGACGTCGGCGATGTCGAGCGGGTGGTGGACGAGGGACGCACCGGGTACGTCGTGGCGAAGCAGACGCCCGACCAGCTCGCGGGTGCTCTGCGGAAGCTGCTGGTCGACCCGGCACTGTGCCGTCGGATGGGCCAGGCGGGCCGGAGACGCGCCGAGGAGCACTTCTCCAGCGTCGTCACCGCCCGAGCCGTGTCGGACCTGTATGCCGCGGTGCTGGGAAACCGCCGATGACCATCTTGTGCTACCACGCCGTGCAGGCCGGTTGGGCATCACCGATGACGATGGACCCACGAGCCCTGGCCGAACAGTGCGGCTGGCTGGCGAGACGCAAGACGGTGGTGCCCCTGCAGCGCGCCGTCGAAGGTCTGGACCGCTCGGGCCGGTTGCCACGAGGGATGAGTGCGCTCACCTTCGACGACGGGTTCGCCAGCGTGTACGAGCATGCGTTGCCGGTGCTCTCGTCGCTGGGTCTGCCGGCAACGGTCTTCCTGGTCGCGCAGACGCTGACCGCGTCGGGACAGCGGGTCGACTGGGTGGACGACCCGCCCGATGAGGGACTGGCCACGCTGAACCTGGACCAGGTGCGCGAGATGCAGTCGGCCGGCTTCAGCTTCGAGTCACACAGCTGGTCCCACGCAGACCTGACACAGCTGAGCTTCGAGGACTGCGTCCGTGACCTGCGGGAGAGCCGGGAGCTGCTCGAGTCCCTGCTCGGCCACCCGGTGCGCCTGCTGGCCTACCCGCGCGGGCGCCACAACGAGGCGGTCCGTGCGGCCGCCCGGCGCGCCGGCTACAGCCACGCCTTCACGCTGCCTGAGGGCCGGGAGCCGGTCGGTCCCTACTCGGTGCCCCGGGTCGGCCTCTACCAGGGCAACGGTCTGCGGGAGCTGCGGATCAAGTCGGCGCGGCCGTACCTCGCGCTCCGGACCGGCCCCGGCTACGAGCTGGTGCGGCGGGCACGACGTACGACGACCGGTGTGACGTCATGAGCGAACCTGGTGTGCCACAACCCGGCCCCGTGTTCGTGGTGGGCTCGATGCGCTCCGGATCGACCATGCTCAGACTCATCCTGGACAGCCACCCGAACATCGCGATCGGCGCTGAGACGGGCTTCATGGGAGCGTTGCGCGGCACCAAGGAGATCCCGCACTGGAAGTTCGGCAAAGGGTGGTACGAACGGCTGAACTGGACCGAGCAGGAGGTCGACGAACGACTGCGGGAGTTCTACGGCGGCATGTTCCAGCGGTATGCCGCGCAGCAGGGCAAGCAACGCTGGGGGGAGAAGACCCCCTTCCACACCTCACACATGGTCGAGATGGCACGCGTGTTCCCGGATTCCGTCTTCGTGGGGATCGTGCGACATCCTGGCGCGGTGGCGGCGTCGCTCCGGAAGAACTTCCACTACAGCTTCGTCGACGCACTGTCGTACTGGACGGCCACCAACCTGGATCTCGTCCGGGCCGGCACCGAGCTCGGCGAACGGCTCACCCTGTGCAGGTACGAGGACCTGCTGCTCGAGGGCGAGCGGACCCTCCGCGAGCTGATGACCCGTCTGGACGAGCCGTGGCACCCCGATGTCCTCGAACACCACCGCGTCCAGGGGGAGCAGGGTGCTCCCCGCGTGGTCGAGGGCAGTACCCGGACGGACGACCCGATCGATGCCCGGCGAGCGGTGCAGTGGACCGGGTCTGCCACGTCCGATGACTTCGCGGCGCTGGACAGCATCGCCGGGTTCGCGGAGTTCTTCGGTTACGACCCGGTCGACCCCAACAGGCTTGCCCGCCTCACGCCGGCCGACGCTCGACTGGAACGGGTGCTCACCGGCACCGACCTGGCGCAGCGGCGACGCGAGTGGGAGGGTCGCGTGGACTTCGAGCAGCGGCCGTCCACTCCGGCCATCGACGCGAGCCCTGAGGAGCTGGCCCGTCGTTTGGCGCACACCGAACGGGCACTGGCCAGGGTCCGCAGCCGCAGGTCGGTCCGGATGAGCGACGCCTTCCGGAAGATGCAGCACGGGCGGTCCTTGGATGACGTCCGGGCGGCATGGACCCTCCTGCGCAGCTCCTCACAAGGAGGACAGCACTGACATGTCCGGCGACCTGGCCCCGGAGACCGCTCCGAGACTGCCCAACCTGGTGATAGCCGGCGTCAGCAAGGCCGGCACCACCTCGCTGTTCCACTACCTCGGCAAGCATCCCGACATCGGGACATCGGACGTGAAGGAGCTGCGGTACTTCACGCCCCTGCGCTACGGGCGGGCGCTGGAGCCGATCGAGTCCTACACCAGTCACTTCCAGGGGTGTGAGCGCGACAGGTACGCGTTGGAGGCCACACCCGGCTACTTCTACGGCGGAAAGCCGCTTGCGCGCGGGATCGCAGACACCTGTCCCGGGGTCCACGTGCTGGTCAGCCTGCGGTCACCGGTGGACCGCTGCTGGTCGTGGTTCGGGTTCGTGAAGAGCCGGATGCGGATACCGAAGGAGATGACCTTCGAGGACTATGTCGACCGCTGTGAGGAGCTGCACCACGCCGGCGTCGACGGTGCCTTGGAGAACCAACCGTTCTGGGGGCTCGGTGGGGGGTGCTACGCGAACTGGCTCGACGCCTGGGTCGACGAGCTAGGAGAGCGCTTCCGGGTGGTCTTCTTCGATGACCTGGTCGCCGACCCAAGGGCCGTCGTCACGTCGATCTGCACATGGCTCGACCTGGACACCGACCCAGTGGACGACTTCCAGTTCGCCGTCGACAACAAGACACAGCAGTACCGCAACAAGGCACTGCAGGCTGTGGCGGTCAGGGTGAACCGTCGTACCGAACGCTTCTTCCACACCCACCAGCAGACCAAGCGCGTACTGCGCAGCGGCTACTACGCGGTCAACCGTGCTCGCACCCAGCCGGGGATGTCGCCAGTCATGCGAACCCGTTTGGAGGACTTCTTCCGCCCCTACAACGAGCGCCTGGCCGGGCAGCTCACCGGCCTCGGCCTGAGCCTGCCGGCTTCGTGGGAGCGTTCGACGTAGACCAGGTCAGGTGTGGGGCTTACGCCGTCTCGTCGAGGTGCCACAGGCCCACGGGCGTGCCAGCCTCCAGCTTTCTGATCGCAGCTCGTGGCTTCGTGCGGGGACGAGACGCGTCCGAGATGTACATGACCACCTCGTCGACACGCCCACGAGGCAGATCCTCCAGCCCGTACTTCGACCCTATCGACAGCGGCGACGAGTTGCCGATGGCCCCGAGGCCGCCGGCCTTGGACGAGACGGTCCCGTCGACGATCACGCTCCATCTCGGACCAGTCCGGGCACAGCCGATGCGGTGCCAGCGTCCGTCCGCAAGGTTCGTGTCGGGGCCGCTGATCGAGGCCTCTACTGCGTCCGCGTCCTTGGCGCTGCACTTGACGTGGCCACCCGGGATGATCTCGACCTTGAACTCGCCACTGAAGCTGTCCGCCAGACCCTTCCGGACGATGTCAAAGGTCTCGCCGGGGGTCGGCGCAACTTTGAAGTTGACCCACGCGGCAAAGAGGAAGTCACCATTGCCCGGCCTGAGCGAGGCCGTCGACGGAACCGAGACCCAGGATCCCCGGTCGTCGAAGGAGTAAGCAGTCCCGCTGTGTCCACGCAGCCCGAGGGTGGGGGAACCCTGAATGACGCCGTGGTTACCGTTGCCGGAGCTGTCCGTGGCGATGAGGTGCGGGTCCCGAGGCGTGCCTGGTTCGCGATCGCCGTCCTTGGCGTTGACGTCTCCGGTCAGCCGCCACCCCAGCGTGAGGAGTGCGACAGCCAAGAGGCTGCCGACTAACAACATCTTCACGGGCCACCCCCGGCGACGGCTGTCGGTCTACTACTCCAAAGTATCCCGAGTGTCGGGCAAATGTTGCCGGTTGGCAAGGAAACCGAGCACGAACCGACCGCCCTACGGAAGAAGTTGTTCGCCTCTCGCGAGGCTCCGGTGTCGCTTACAGTGGCAGCCTTGCTTCGTCCACTCTGCCCGGAGGGTCCATGCGCAGACGGCGCAGTCGGCAGGCCCGCCGACGTCCGGCCGCGGCCGTGCCCGGGCCCGGGCACGGGCCCGAGGACGCGCGGGAGAACGGCGCACCGAACCTCCAGCGCGACCAGGTCCGAGGGTCCTCGGCGCTGATGCTCGGGCGGATCGTGGCCCTGGTGCTCAGCATGACCACTCAGGTCATCATCGTGAGGACCCTGACCAAGGAAGACTTCGGCGCCTTTGCCTATGCCCTGGCGCTGGCCGCAGCCGCCCGGGTCCTGCTCAGCCTGGGGCAGGGCAGGCTGCTGAGCCGCTTCATGGCGACCTACGAGGAGGAACGCGACTACCCGCGGATGTTCGGGGCGATGTTGCTCGCCGTCGGCACCATCGTGGTGACCAGTGTCGTCTCCATCGGGGCTCTGTACCTGTTCAGTGACGAGCTGATCGGGAGTGTGGTGCAGGGTGACGCAGCCGTGCAGCTCGTGCTCGTGCTGATCTTCCTCTCGCCCCTCGAGGCGCTGGACCAGGTGTTCGTGTCGCTCTTCGCCGTGTTCAGCAAACCCAGTGCGATCTTCTTCCGCAAGCACCTGATGGCTCCCGGACTCCGGCTCGTCGTGGTCGCGCTCCTCGCCCTGACCGGGGCCGGCGTCATGTTCGTGGCCGTCGGGTATGTGCTTGCCGCGCTGGTCGGGGTCCTCCTCTATGTGGGTCTGCTCATCCGGATCCTGCGCGAGCGTGGTCTGCTGAAGGAGCTGAGGCCACGGCAGATCGTCGTGCCCTTCCGGGCAGTCTTCGAGTTCTCCTTCCCGCTGATCACGGGAGAGCTGGCCCTGCTGTCGATGACGGTCGGGGGGGTGGTCGTGCTCGGCTACTTCCACTCTGCGGTCGAGGTGGCGAACTACCGGGCGGTGTTCGGTTCCGCCCGGCTCAACACGGCGATCACGGCGTCGTTCACCACGCTGTTCCTGCCCGTGATCGCGCGCCTGTTCTCGCGTGGGGACATCGAGGGGCTTCGGCGAAGCTACTGGCACACGGCCGTGTTCGTGGCGGTGTTCACGTTCCCCATCTTCGCGCTCACCGGCCCGCTGGCGCCGGCGACCACGGTCACGCTCTTCGGTGAGCGGTACGCCGAGTCCGCCTTGGTGCTGTCCACGCTTGCCGTCGGCTACTACGTCAACGTCATGCTCGGGTTCAACGCCTACGCGTTGCAGGTGTGTGGCCGCATCCGGTACCTCGTCGGCGTCAACATGTTCGTGGCCGTGCTCAACGTCGGGCTCTGCATCCTGCTCGCTCCGCGGTTCGCGGCCGTGGGGGTGGCAGCCGCGAACTGTGCGGCGCTGATCGGTCAGAACCTCCTCAACCAGTGGGCGTTGCGACGCAGCATCGGCACGTCCTTCATCGACCGCAGCTGCCGGTTCTGTTACGCCCTCATCGTCGCGGGCGCCGGGGTCCTGTGGGCGTTCCAGCTTCTGGTCTCGCCGGGTCTGGTCGCCAGTCTGGCCGCAGCCGCCCTCGTGAGCCTTGGGGTGCTGGTCGGCAGCAGGCGTGCCCTGGCGCTCAAGGACACCTTTCCCGAGCTGGGACGCATCCCGTTGGTGCGCAAGGTCATCACCTGAGCCCATCCGCCGGCTCAGGTGTCCGGTGGTGTCTCAGGCCGCCGCTTCCGTCCTGAGCCAGTCAGGAAGGTTGTGGTAGCCGTAGGCCGCGAGTGTTCGTGCCACCTGCTCGTTGGACTCCCGGTACAACGCTTCCACGTGCCGTCGTACGTCCGGAGCCATCGCCTCGGGAGGACGGCCGGCGTTGGCCCGCGAGTAGAGACGACGCAGCGGAGCGCGGACACCCGAGGGGATGATCCCCACGCGGTCCGCGGAGCGCTTGACGGAGTAGGTCAGTCGCGCCGCACGAGTGCTGCGCGGGTGATGGGTGGCGTTGCGGGGGAGCAGGTCCATGTCCGTGGCCACGGAGTCGTCGACGTCGAGCCACCGGAACAGCTCTCCGACCACGCCACGGGGATCGGTTCGCAGCTGCTCGGCGAACACCACCCTGATGTCGTCGCCGAACGCCTCGAGCCACTGCGGCACGTAGTCCTCGTAGTAACCGATGTAGAGACCATGCAGATGGTCCCGCGGCACGAGATCGCTGCCGTCCCGCGCGCGCCGTTCGCAGGCCTCCAGGTAGTTCTCGAAGGACGGGATGTCGGGCAGGTTCCCGAGCCCTCGCTGGAACGTGTACGCCGACCACAGCCGGTCAACCGGGTTGCGCAACGAGAGGATGATCTTCGGTGCCTGCAGCTGTTCCCGGATGGCATCGATGACGGGTCGGCCGCCGTAGGAGTACGTGGGGGTCGCCTCGAACGCATAGCGTTCATCGCGGCAGTGCGCGAAGTGACTGCTGTAGACCTCCAGTGGCGGCGGCTCACCGGGCTCTCGCCGGGGGTTGAAGTAGTTGAAGTAGCCGACCTCCTTCTCGTCGGCCCCACAGATCTCCGGATGCTGTGCCAGGTAGGCGAACAAGGAGCCGGTGCCTGCCTTTGGTACCCCCACGACGAGCAGGTTCGGTAGCCGGTCTGTGGCCATGAGCGACTCCTTGGGGTGCGTGCGCCTGGTGCGTCTCATCCGTCGTTATACGCCCGGCACCTGGGTGGCACAAGAGCCAATTCGGGCTGGTCACAGCGGCCTGTACTCCTTATGGGTGACGCGCTCCACCAGAGTGGTACCCGTAGCGCACGAGGAGCGGAAGCGTCGACAGGAAGACCAGCCGCTGGTCTCGCCGGGACATGTTGCGCTGCCATTCGTCGTCCGGCTTGATGGTGACCGCCCCTGTCGTGAAGCGGCTCGGGTTCCCGGCGACGATGTGGTTCGGATGCAGCGTCACCGTGTGGTCGTCGGCGAACGGAGGCTCCCCCGCTTCGCCCAGGAATGCGAGCACCCGCTCCACCGACGACCGAGGTGCCGTCGCGAAGTCCTCGTACCTGATGTGCAGCCAGCGCGAACCAGGGACGCGCTTCCGGAGGATCTCGGCGGACAGACAGTTGCCGGTCCATCGTCGTACCGTCGACTGCAGGCTGCGGGTCCCCATGGTCCGTGTCTGCCCGGCTGTGGTGAACGACTTCGCCCGTCGCCAGGAGTGCACGACGGCACGCGGGTCCCTGACGATATGGAGTACGTAGTGTTCGACGTCGGGGACACCGGCCAGCACTGCGGCGTCGACCGGCCGTTTCGACGTGTCGACGACCACCCGGGCGTTGGTCACCTCTGCGAACGCCGCGCAGGCCGCGCTCGTGACCATACGCACCACCTGCAACGCGGCCCAGTCATCCCGGCCGCCTTCGACTCCGCGGAGAACGCGCAGGAGGTTGCGACTGCGAGCCACGTCGTGCTGTGCGGCGATGACCATCTCGATCGTCGTACCGTGAAGATCCCGCTCGACGGCGGCCAAGGTCTTGTCGATCACCGGTGACCAGACTTCGCACTCTGTCGGTGCCCTGCCACAGCCACAAGGTCGTTGCGCGACTACGCCGCGCTCCCAAAGCCAGCGAAGCTCCCCGGCGCTGGCGAATCCGTCGACCTCTCCGAGGATGCTGGCCAGTACGGTGGTGCCGCTCCGTCCGGCGCCGACGACGGAGAGAACCTTGACCGGGATGTCGGGATCGCTCATCAATAGCCTCGTTTTTCTTTATGCACTTTCGGCGTCAGGCCGGCTCGGCGTACCGGCCGTCGTGCCTATCATGGCAGCATGATGAGGGGCCGGGAGGGGGGTTCGGGACAACGACGCGTGGGACGTCGTACCGGCGCGCTCCGCGCGCGACATCGGGGCCTCATCGTATTGGCCACCGCGGCACTCACCATCGGCGGCGGCGTGTTCCTGGCCGGCGTCGACGGGACACGCGTGGACCCGCACCCGCGAGGTGAGCCGGCCTCGAACTGGTCGGCGCCGGCCGTGCGGCCCGCGTTCCACCCGAACTCCTGGTGGAACACCCCGCTGCCGGAAGAGGTGTCGCTACACCCTGCGGCCGCCGAGATCCTGGACTACCTGCGGACAGGCAGAGAGAGTGGTCAGGGGTGTCTCATGCTCGCTGGGGCAGGCGACGGCCGATGGGGACACCCGATCTACTGGGCCGCGCCTCGGGACCCGGCGTACGACGTGACCGGCCTGACAGGCCCTCGCCCGCCGGAGCTGGACAGGCTCCGGATTCCTCCGGGTGCGCGTTCCGCCAACAACAGCGACGGGAACATGACTGTGTACGACCGTCAAAAGGGATACGTCGTCGCGCTGACCGACGCCGACTACGATGCCGGCTCCGACACATGGACCGCTTCTGGCGGCACGGTCACCTACCTGGACTCGAACGGCCTTCACGTCGGAACTGGCCGCGCTGACGACCCGCGCAACCGAGGCACGCATCGCGGCAACAACGGAGCCACGATGGCGGTCCCGTTCCACGAGGTCCAGGGTGGTGCCATCCGGCACGTGCTCAAGGTGGCTGCGGGCCCCGAGGTCGCGAACCGGTTCGTCTTTCCCATGGTCGGGTCCGACGGTGACTACCACGGCGACAACGAGGGCGTGCCGGCCCAGGGGCTGCGGTTCCGGATCAAACCCTCCGTCGACCTGGCCGAGCTCGAGCTGCACGAGGAGGCGCTGGTGATTGCCCGGGCCCTTCAGGAGTACGGGTTCTACATCGGTGACTCGGGCGGAACGACGGCGCTGAAGCTGGAGAACACCGTCGCGGAGGGCCGAGGCCAGCTGTGGGACGTGCCCGCAGACGCACTGTGCGGCTTGCCGTTCACCTCGGAGTACTGGGACGTTCTTGCCGAGGGCGAATAGCAGACCCGGAAGGCAATCGACCTGATCGGCTGCCATCGCGGACCGCGGTGGTTAGCATGAGCCAACGGTCATGCTTTCCGTGAGAAGGGCGGTCACATGGCGCTCTGGCTGCTCGTGCTCTGCGCAGCGCCGTTCGTGCTCGCGCTCGTCCTGGTCTGTCTCCGCGACCCGATGAGGGTCGCACTGCCGATATATGCAGCTCTGATCCCCTTCGGTGGAGCGCTGTCGGTGGGCCCCTCCCGTTACGGTTCGCTGTCGTCATTGGTCGGGATACTTCTCGCCGGCGGCCTCCTCCTCCAGCTGGTCACTGCGCGTCGGGCGGCCCCCCGGCTGTCCATGTCCGTCCCGATCTGGCTGCTCTTCCTGGGCGTTGCCGGGGCGACGACCCTGTGGACGATCGACCGTTCCGCGACCATCAGCGGGATCGCTGTGCTGGCCAGCCTCATCGTCGTCTACGCGCTTGTGGCCGTGAACCACGTCGACCGGACGATCGTGCGTCGCACCGAGAACGGCCTGTTGCTGGGGGCGGTCGCGTCAGTCTGCTACGGCCTGTACCAGCTGATCATCCTCGGTGGGTTCCCAGGTGACACGCCAGGCGCCGGAATCACACCGGACGGACGGTTCGGCAACGATCTGCTGGGGCCCGGCGTGCAGGCCATCTCACTGCTGCTGCCTCTCGTCATCGCGTTGAACCGGGTGTTCCAGGAGACCGATCGCCGCCTGCGAGCCCGGAACGGCCTAGTGGCGGCGTTGATACTCACCGGTGTCCTGATGACCGGGTCCCGGGCCGGCGCGATCGCGGTAGGGATAGTCCTGGTCACCCTCGCGCTCGCCAGCCCCCGGAGGGCACGCAACGGTCTGCTGGCCTGCACGGCTGTCGGCGTTGCGGTGGTGGCCCTGGTGTGGGTCTACCACCCGGCGGGTCTGGCGGTCAGGACGTTCGACACCGTGACGTCGTCGTCGGGTCGCACCGACATCTGGGAGGTCGGCCTGAGCGCCTGCACCGAGTACTGCCCCGTGGGCGCCGGATGGGGGACGTACCCGCAGGTCTACGCGGAGACACAGGCGTTCGTTCCCGGCGCGAGGGTGCTCGTGGGAAACCAGGGCTCCTACCAGGCGCACAACCTGTGGTTGCTCGCAGCCGTCGAGCTCGGCATTGCCGGGCTCATCCTGCTGACATGGGGTCTGGGAACCGCGCTGTACGAGGCGCTGCGCCTGCCCGGGGAGCTCAGGGGGCCACCGCTGAGCGCGGTCGTCGGCCTGATCTTCGGGGTCGTCTTTCTGTCCAGCATGGAGTTCAAGTTCTTCTGGATGCTGCTGATCATGATTGCTCTCTACCGCAACCTGGCAGCTGCAGAGGCGGCCGAAGCCGAGCAGTCGTCGTCTGCGCGTAGCCCGCGGTCGGTTCAGTCCTGAGCGGACGGCATGGCGGTTGGGTCGCTGGCGATCCATTTCCGGTGTGACCTGGGTTCGGCGTCTACCTTCTTCTGTGAGCGAAAGAGGCGCTCCCACCACGCACGGGGGTCCACCCTTCGTGTTCGAACCAGAACGACGCCCGTCACGCCGTCGTCCAGGTACTGCTCGGCCTGCCTACGCAGGACCGAGTGAGCAACTCCCTCGCGCACGACCAGGAGGGTCAACGACGTGCTCGACCGGGTCGCGACCTCGACCTGGGACGGTTCGGCGATGATGTGTAGCTCGGGCCGCGGCTCGCCCTCGGCGGAGACCGGCTCCGGGGCTGCCCGGTGGTGCGCGCCGCCCTGCCCTTTGGTCACCACGACGCTGCGGGTCCAGCCCAGGACTTTGGTGAGCTCCGACGTCAACAGCCGTCGTGCTCGGCGGGTGTCGTGCGGCCCGGCGAGCAGGAGCATGTCGATGGGGCCGGACAACAAGCGATGACACAGCTGTGGCAGGCCCCTGGTGCCGTCCCGTGCCGGGGACAGCAGTACTCGCCCGAGGACCGGAGCGCCGGTGACCTCCTCGGCGTGGCCGGCGGCCACGACCGGTCGTCGCCACACGAGAAGTAGGGCCACGATTCCCACACCCGCGGCGAGACCGGCCAGGACCCCGATACCTGCCGCAAGCGCGCCACCCAGCTTCGGAACCGGCTGTCCCGGTGGAGTGGCAAGGCGCTGGATGGCGAATGAGCCGACCGACGCGGAGTACTTGTTGAGCTCCTCGGTGAACTTGGCAGCTGCGACGTTTGCGACGTGCTGCGCATATTCAGCGGTGGGCCCACGACCGGTGACCGTGAACACGATGTTGTCCTGTGCGGCCACGAGCTCCACGCGTTCCGGTATGACGTTCACGGATCTCGGAAGCGGCGGTTCGACGGACTCCCTCACGGCCTCTGCCACGACACCGTTGTAAAAGACCGACTGACCCAGCCGCGGCAGGGGGTCCAGGTTGGGCAGGCCGAGTCTCTCGCTCGGTCCTACCTGGGCGTGCGCTTCGAACTCGTCGGGCACCTGCTCGAGCAGCCTGGGGATGAGCACGCCGAGGGCGAGCACGAACATGGCCACCACCCAGGCGTACTTGCGCAGCCCCCACCCGAGGACCACGAAAACGTCGCCACTGTCCTTCATGGGCATTCCCCTTCCGGAAGTTCTCACAGTCTAGGTTCCGGAAACGCCCGGCGTACCAGGAACGGAAGTCCGCGGTCACGGGCTCGCCCAGGGGACGGGGCGCGGGCGGTTCCGACGGGAGGCGAGCATGCGTGCGCCGGTGGCGGCAGCGTGGGCAGATCGACCATGAACGGGGCCGGGTCGGCCCGTGACCAGATCGCGTGCGCCTTCGGCCCGCGCACCCATCGGACCCAGTCACCGACCGAGAGGGTGCCCTGCCGACGGGCGACCACGGCGGCTTGGACGTCGCGGCGCAGGTCGAGCCACTTCGCGCCGCCGTAGCGCTGTGTCGCGCGCGTCCGGCAGCGGGAGCCCGGCGGCGTCGCAGTAGGCGGTGTAGACCAGCTCGACGCCGCCGGCCTCCGCGATCGCGGACCGGCCGGTGGGGCGGCCGACGTTGGGCTCGATGATCATCAGCCGCCCGGTGCGCACGTCCCGCTTCATCTCGAGGTAGGCGAGCCCGTGGAAGCCGACGTCGCCGAAGAGCCGGACGGTGGTGTCGAGCACCTCGTCATTGCGGCACTCCTCGCCCGATGCGCTCGTGCCGATCTCCGGTGGCCACTGGCGGACCTTGCGGGCCACGAACGTGGCGAGCGGTGTCCCGTTCCGGCCGAAGTATGCGTTGCACGAGAACAAGCCGTCCTCGGGCCCGTCCACCCACTCCTGCACGAGCAGCAGCGGAGACCAGGTGCCGACCTTGTCGTAGAGGGACAGCAGCTGGTCGACGTCGGTAGCCGCGAACCCCTTGGCACTGGTGTGTGCGAGCCAGGTCGCAGACTTGGTCGGCGGCTTGAGCACACAGGGGAAGTCGACCCGCGCCGCCGCGGCCGCCAGCTCGGCGGCTGGCTCAGGACCACCTCGGTCCGCGGCACCGGAAGTCCGCACCTCGGCGGCGTGACGCGCGAAGCTGACCTTGTCCATCAGCATCTCGACCACGGCGTGGGAGGCCAGCGGGAGCGATGAACCGGTCGGCGAGCCGGTCGCGGTGCCGGGACAGGGTGTGCCACGCTGCCGTCCGTGCACGGGAACAGCACGCTCGTCCGGTCGAGACGCTCGCCGAGGCCGCAGCAGCGAGGAGACCAGCTCCTCTCCGGTCAGCGGCGACTCGATCACCTCGATGCAGGCGTTGGTGTGCGCGCCCCAGTGGCTGCGGTCGGCCACCACGCCGACCACCGGGACGCTCCGTGGTCGGCCAGGATGCGCGCGGTCTGCAGGCCGGTGATGCTGTCGAGACCGACCACGACCGCCGGAGGAGAGCCGTCAGGCAAGCTCATCCGCTCTCCTCGGCCTCGATCGTCTCGCGCGTGTGCACGAGGTCGAAGATGTGGTCGACCTTGGCGATGTGCGGGTCTGCCGCCGCGGGCTTGCCTTCGTCGCGCAGCAGCGTCAGGGTCTCCTCCATCGCCTGCACGGAGGCGCGCATCGGGTGGTTGGCGAGGATCACCATCGCGAAGCCCTTGGCGTACAGCTGGTCGGCGGTGTAGTCGGGGAACAGGGTGGGCACGGCCACCAGCGGTGTCGTGATGCCGGTGTGGTGCCACTGCTCGAGGAACGTCTCGATCTCCCAGAGGCTCTTGTCCTTCGAGTGGATGAGGATCGCGTCCGCGCCGGCGTCGGCGTACGCGACGGCCCGCTCGACGGCAGCGTCGACGCCGTGGCCGGCGATCAGTGCCTCGACCCGGGCGATCAGCACGAAGGACTCGCGACTCCTGCGCCGCCTTGCCGGCCCGTAGTCGCCTGGCCTGTTCGGCGGTCTTCACCAGCTCGCGCTGGGACTGGCCCTGGTAGAGGCTGTTGCGCTTCGGGAACAGGTTGTCCTCGATGCACACGGCCGCCACGCCGGCCCGGTCGAACTCCACGACGGTTCGCACGACATTGCTGAGGCCGCCGTACCCGTTGTCACAGTCGACGACGACAGGAAGCTCCGTGACCCCCTCGATCCGGCGGGTGACGTCCAGCGTCTCGGACATGGTGATCAGGTTGAGGTCCGGTAGGCCGTACGCCATCGCGGAGACCCCGAAGCCGCTGACCCAGACGGCGTCGAAACCGTACGCCCCGATCAGCCGCGCGCTCATCGCGTCGTGCGCTCCCACCGCCACCACGGGTCCGTCGCCGGACAACCCGGCACGCAGCCGCAAGCGCTTCGCGTCCGCTCGGTTGACCGCCCCTTGATACTCAGACGACGTGTTCACCATCTTGCACCTCTCCGTCCAGCCTTCCCTGATGAAACGCGTCGATCAGCTCGACCACGCGCTCGCCGATGAGCCGTTGGGAGTCCAACGCCATCGCGCCGATATGTGGGGTGAGCACCACGTTGGGCAGCTCCGCGAGGTGGGACACCGTGCCCTCGCCTTCCGACTCATGTACGTCGAGTGCGGCGCCGGCGACGCTGCTGCCGTTCACGAGGGTCTCGTGCAGCGCTTTCTCGTCGACGACGCCGCCCCGGGCCACGTTGACGAGCAACGAACCAGGCCGCATCCGGTCCAACACGGATGCATCGACCATGTGATGCGTGGCGTCGTCGAGCGGTACGTGCAGGGTCAGGAAGTCTGCCTCCGTGACGACCCGGTCGAAGTCGGCGAGCGTGATGCCGCGCTTCGCGAGCTGAGCCGCCACCTCGACGGTGGGATGACCGACACAGCCCAGGACCCGCATGCCCCAGGCGTTCCCCATCTCACCGACGAGGCTGCCGATGTTGCCCGCCCCGACGACGCCGAGGACCTTCCCCCGGAGCAGCGCCCCGCCCAGCTCGGGCTTCGGCCAGTGGCCTTCCCGGATCAGCCGGTCGGCGAGGCTGACCTTCCGCGCCAGGGCGAGCAGCAGCGCGAAGGTGAACTCGGCCACCGGGGGTGCCGACATGCCCGCCACGCGGACGACACGGATACCGCGCTGCCTGGCGCAGTCCAGGTCGATGTTGTCGAGGCCGGAGCCGGCGCGCACGACCAGCCGCAGGTTCGTGGCGTGCGACAGGATGTCGGCCGAGAGCAGCACTCCGCTGCGCAGGACCACGGCCTCCCGGTCGGCAACGGCCGCCCGGAGATCCCACGGCTCGGGGCTGACGAGCTGTCGCAGGTCGTGGTCGTGGTGCAACGTCTCGACCGCCTGAGGGTCGATGGGGCTGGCTAACAGGATTTTCACGAGGCTGCGGCCTTCCGGTGGGTGTGGATGCTGTCGACGACCTCGGCGAAGACGTCGTCGAGCGGACGGTCGGCGTCGACCACCACGAACGCGGGGACGACTCCGGCCAGGGCCAGGTACTGCTGCCGGCGCTGCTCCAGCCACTCGGGGCTGGCCTCCGGCTTCCGCGCGAACAGGACCTCGGCCGGCGCGTCCAGGCAGACCACCAGGTCCGGTTTCGGGTAGGCGTGCTGCAGCATCCAGCCGTGCAGCCGTGCGAAGGCGGCGCGGTCGGCCGGTCCGGCCACGACATCCGCGTGGTAGTAGTCGGCGAAGAAGTGCCGGTCGAACACGACGGTGTAGCCGCGGCTGCTGTAGCCGGCGGCAACGAGCTGGCGCAGCCATTCCTCCAGCATCCAGACCGTCATGCGGGTCCCGTCCTTGACGCTGCGACGCCAGGGGCTGCGCTCGACCTCACCCGGAACTTCAGGGCGCGGCGCCTGGTTGCTGGCCACCAGGTCGGGCCGTCCGCCGCGCGCGCGCTTCGCGGCCAGCAACAGCCGGGTGGTGGGGAGCATCAGCGAGCTGGCCTCGAGGTTGACGCCCATGTAGATCCGCTTCACCGGGAACGGCAGCGGTGTCCGCTCGAGCATCTCGCTGACGGTGCTCTTGCCCGCGCCGTCCGCGCCGACCAGCGCCACCCGGAGCCGGCTCTTCGCTCGTGTGCTCACGAGGCCTCCACCTCGCTTGGTGCGGTCCGCGCTTGTGCCACGACGTGGGCCGCCGACAGCACCGTCCGGCCGAGCTCCGCGATGTCGCACGGATAGGGGTGGACCACCCTCGCCGCCGGCCGGCCGTCGAACAGCGCGCTCAACAACCGGGCCTCGGCCTCGTGCGCGGTGTCGACGACCGCTGACGCGTGCCCGGGGAAGGCGAAACGGAACTGCCGGTAGTGCGCCATGAACGGGGCGCGCTCGTCGGCCAGGGACGCGAGCATCCGACCCGAGACCTCGGTAGGGCCGGCCGCGCCGGTGGTGATGCCCGGTTCACTGCTGCTGAGCATCAGCACCACCGAGTCCAGGTGCCCCCGCAGCGCAACCCGGTCGGCACCGAACAGCTGCGTCGGTGGGACCTGCAGGTAGGCCTGCCGTTCGATGACGGGGGCGCCCCGGCGGACGAGGCCCGAACCGGGGAGGTGGGGGGTCAACCCGGCCCGGGCCACGGTCGCGGCTGCCTTCCAGGCGGACAGCCGCATCCTTTCCTCGCGGGGGCGCCCCCTGAGGAGCGCCGGTTGCTGGTCGAGGTGCCAGGCCCACACCCGGATGGGCTCGGGGAGGCCGAACATCTGACGGTCCGGCGTGAGGTAGACCCACTCGTCGCCGACGTAGCTTCCGCCTTCGCTCATGGCGGCAAGCAAGCTCTCCGTCTTGCCGCTCTTCGCCCACCCGGTGACCAGCACGCCGAGCGAGTCGATGGTGAAGGCAGAAGCGTGCAGCGGCAGGACTCCGTGGGAGAGGGCGGTGAGGTTGATGAACGCCAACAGGTGCGGAACCGCAGGCATCGCCCGCTCGCATACGATCTGCGGGCGGTTGCCGATCTCCCCGAACGGGATCCGCGCCTTCGCAGCAACACCGCCTCTGCCCTTCATCACGAAGAACCCGTCGCGGTTGAACCCGGTGTCGCCCAGCCCGACATAGCTGACCGGCTTGGTGCCGGCCCGGTCCACGAACCGGATCGTGAGGTCTGGCTCCCGGTCGAGGTCGGCATGCAGGGGACCCAGCTGCCTGGTCACCGTCGCGACGTCGGCCGGGGTCGCGTCGAGCAGCCGGATGCCCACGATGCCGTGCAGGTCGAAGTCGTACGCCCGCTCGGACGTGCTGGTCCCAGTCATCCGCCCGTACCTCTCAGGACCGCGGCGACCGTGCGGATCAGGATCTTGAAGTCGAGCCAGAGCGACCAGTTGTCGATGTACCAGTTGTCGAACTGGGCGCGGTCCTCGATCGAGGTGTCACCGCGGAGCCCGTTGACCGCGGCCAGGCCGGTCATCCCGACGGGAACACGGTGCCGGTGCACGTATCTCGGGACAGCGGCGCAGAACTGCTGCACGTACTCCGGACGTTCCGGCCGTGGACCCACCAGGCTCATGTCGCCGCGGATCACGTTGAGCAGCTGGGGTATCTCGTCGAGGGAGTAGCGGCGGATGAAGCGACCCACCCGTCCGATGTGCTCCTCGGACACCGTCCAGGTGCCTTGCGCCACCGCCGGAGACTCACGGACGGACCGGAACTTCATCAGCTCGAACGGACGTCCCTCGAGGCCGACACGTGTCTGCTTGAAGATGATTCCGCGGCCGAGCTCGAGCCGGACGGCCAATGCCACTGCGAGGGTCACCGGGGCCGTCAGGAGCAGCCCGGCGGTCGCCAACGTCACGTCGAAGGCGCGCTTCACGCGCCAGGTGAGCGCACGCTGTGCGGGCCTCCTGACCCGGACCAGTGGCAGTCCCCAGATGTGGTCGTCGCTGCCGCGCATCGTGTGCAGCTCGAAGAGACGCGGGACGACGTAGATCTCGACGTTGATCCGGTCGCAGGTGCGCAGCACGTCGACGAGGCCGGCCGATGACATCCCGCCGTAGCCGATGACCACCTCGCTGATCGTGCCGTTCGGTGACCAGCCGGGCGAGGTCCTTCGAGGTGCCCAGATAGGGGAGCGTGACTTGTGACGGCGTGCCGTGGTTGGCCACCGTCCCCACCAGACGCAGTCCTGACTCCGGGTGCGCCTGGATCCGCTGGACCAGGCCCGCCGCGTGAGCGCCGGCACCCACCATCAGGGTGCGATGACTGATCCTGCCCCTCGACCGCTCGTGCAGGATCAGGATGTACGCGAGGCTGCGGCCCAGAACCATCGCGGCCAGAGTCACGCCTGCCACGAACAGCGCAGGCCTGGCGCCCACCGGACCCCCGGTCGCCAGGACGACTGCCATCGCCGGAGCGAGCGCCACCAGCACTCCGGTGGTCAGCGCAGGAAGATCATCGAGGACCGACAGGGCGATGCGCCGGTTGTAGAGTCCCCTGACCCTCCACGTCAGTGCCGCGACCCCGATGGTCACGACAGCGAGCAGGGAGCGGGAGAACAGGGACTGGGTGAGTGCTACGACGAGCCCCCACGCAAGGACATCGGCGACGAGCACGATGCAGAGCTCGAGCGGTACGTCACGCCGCTGCCCAACGTGCTCGGCGCTCCTGCTCCTCGGGAGCGGGGACCGGCTCTGGACCTCGCGTGGCGCGCTCCGACGGCTGGCGCTGAGGTGGTATCCGCTCCCGAGCGGTCCTAGCGTCAGTGGTGCGCAGTTCGCCTCCGTGTAGTGCCACACCGACCCCGCATGCCTCTAGGTGTTCGCCGCCGTCTAAAGCAGGACAAGTCCTCCCCTCTGGAGAACGGTGGACCCCGAGACACCCGCCGCAATCCTTATGACAACTTGACGCTGACCCGACAGCAAGGCCGCGTGTGCAGGTTCATCCATGGGTCATCCTTTTGGATGATCCAATTTGTGGCAGCGTTCAGTGAATCGCCCGGGTTCGACGAGAAGTCGACTCTCGTTCATCTTGTCGATCGGCCGCGGTCACCGAGAATTCCCTACGAAACAAGGAGATTCGCCGCATCCTGGCCCAATGCCAACTCTGCTCATCGGTCAGTTCGCTAACGTCAGAGTGGTGACGCGATCCGGGTGGTCAGGGAGGTACCTCGCAGCGGGAGCACTGCTGCTCCCGGTGTTGGCGGCGTGCAGTGGGGCACCTGCCGAACCGGCATCGCCGACGGCGAGCCCTCCGGCGACTCCGGACACTCCTGCCTCGAAGACGGCCACCCCGTCCAGGTCGCCGGCTGCGGAACCGGTGCTTACGCAGCCCCTGGTGCTGGTCACTCACGCCACCCGGCCACCGCTGGACCTCTCGAAGAAGCTGGCTCGGCAGCTCCTCGCGGGGGAGGTCCGGGACTGGGCGACCGTCGACAGCGGGTCCCGTGGGGGCTTTCGCATCGTGGCCGCACCGGATGTCGGCGCCGCCGAGGAGATCGCGGTCGGGTCCGCCCAGGCAGCCGTCCGGGCCGTCGTGCGGGACAGGACGACCGTGGCCGTCGTACCCGCGGGAGCAGCCGGCCCGCAGGTTCAGGCGGCACGCGTGGACGGTGTCGACCCGTTCCGGGAGCCGGATCGGTACCCGCTGAGGACCCCGGCGGCAGCGAGAGGCCGGACCGGTCGTCACGATGAGTGTCGTCGGCGACATCATGCTGGGCCGTGGCGTGGCCGAGGCGGCCCGCGGGACAGGGGACCTGACGCCGGCGCTGCGGCCGATGCAGCGGCGGCTCGCCTCGGCCGACCTCACCGTCGGGAACCTCGAGAGCACACTGTCCCGGGCCGGTGCGCCCACCCAGGGTGGTGACTCGTTCGCGGTGGACCCGCGCGTCACCCGCGGCCTCCGGGACGCAGGCTTCGACGCACTCGACCTCGCGAACAACCACCTCGGCGACTTCGGTCCGCGCGCCCTGGTGCAGACCGTACGGCGTCTCCGAGCCGGTGGCCTGCAGACGTTCGGCGCGGGAGCCGATTCGCGCCAGGCGTGGCAGCCGGCGGTGGTGGACCGGGCCGGGGTGCGCTTCGGTTTCCTCGGCTTCAACGCGATAGGCGAGACACCCGAGGTGGGTCCGGGCAGTCCGGGTGCGGTGTCGGTCAGCATGCCGCCGCGGACCGGGCCGTTGGACCGCGGCGAGCTCCGCCGGTTCCTGGACGCGGTGCGTCGCCTGGACGGCCGGGTCGACGTGGTCGTGGTGTTCCCGCACTGGGGGACGCAGTACACCAACGTGCCCGAGCCGGTCCAGCGCAAGGTCGCGCGTCGGCTGGTGTCCGCAGGCGCGGACCTGGTCGCCGGTGGGCATCCGCACTGGGTGCAGGGAGCGGAGATGGTCCGGGACCGGCTTGTCGTGCACTCCCTCGGGAACTTCGTCTTCGACATGGACTTCTCGGACCAGACGCAGAGAGGGCTGCTGCTCGAGCTGACCTACTGGGGCGAGGACCTCAAGGCCGCCCGGTTCGTGCCCTACCGGATGGACGCGCGGTTCGCGCCGCGGGTGCAGACCTACCGGGCGGGCATCGACACGCTGCGGCTGATGTGGGCCACTAGCGGGCCGGCGTTCCGAGCCAGGCCCAGGTGAGCCGCCCGACCCGGGCGACCTGACGCGGGTTGACCACGCGGGGCAGGTCTGCCTCCGAGTGGTAGCCGGCGTACGGCGTGCTCCCCAGCCGGGCCACGGTGAAGCCGGACTTCTCGAACGACCAGTGGTCGCTCGTAGTGAGCTCGCAGCCGTGGTTCGCGATGTCCATCAACCGGGCCGTCGTGCGCAGCGTCGTTCTGGACTCCGGGAGGTGACAGGGGACCGGTGCAGACCGGGACGCTCGCCCCGACTCCGACCCGGTCGAGTGCGACCATCGCCCGCAGGCCACGGCGCTGCGCCGGGCTCATCTCCCGCACGTAGTGCTGGGACCCGAAGTGGTGCATGTCATCGCCGGAGCCGACGGGTTCCTCGCCGCCGAAGGCAATGAACACGGTGGGGAGCGTGGTCTCCGCCTCGGACGCCAGCCGGGCCAGCTCGAGGAGCACGGCAACCCCGCTGGCGTTGTCCTCCGCCCCCGGGGCGACCGCGACGGTGTCGAGGTGGGCGCCCACGACCCGGTGCGGCCTGACCTCCTTGAATCCGGGTGGTGTCGCGATGACGTTGAAGGAGCGGCCGGCCTCGACGGGTACCCCCCACGAGTCACCGGCCGGGACGCGAAACGACTGCCGGCGTACGTCGTAGCCCAGCGAGGTGAACCGCTCGGCGACGAACCTGCCCGCCTGGCGGAAGCCCGGACCGGTCGCGAGCCGGGGACCGATGTCGCGGGCCAGGGTGCCGACATCGGCCATCGCCGCCGAGGCTCGGAACCGGACCGGCCGTGGGGTCGGGGAGGTGCTCGGCGACGTGGCCGGCGATTCCGCGGACGGCGCCGGGGACGTCGATGCGGGGGCGGTAGGACTGGGGCTCGGGCTCGGCGACACGGTGGTCCCCGCTCCCGGGTCGCCGGTGCACGCTGCCGCGAACAGCAGGCACACCACGGCGGCGGCCGACCCGGCAGAAGAGCTCACGCCACGACGGTACCGGTCGACTTCGGTGGGCTGACACCATGGAGTCATGGGTTCGTTGTTCGTGGTCAGCGACGTGCACGGGCACCGTGACGATCTGGTGGCCGGGCTGGCCGATGAGGGGTTGACGGGCCGGGACGGGACCTGGTGCGGCGGGGACGCGCAGCTGTGGATCCTCGGCGACCTGACCGACCGCGGCCCGGACGGCATCGGCGTGGTCGACCTGGTGATGTCGTTGCAGCAGCAGGCTCCTGAGCAGGTGCACATGCTGATGGGCAACCACGAGATCCTCGCGCTCGGCATGAAGCGCTTCCCCGAGAGCCGGTTCGCGAGCAGCTGGGTGATCAACGGCGGGCTCGACCGCGACCAGGACGCACTCACCCCGGTGCACCTCGACTGGCTGGGGTCGCTGCCGGTGCTCGCGAAGGTCGACGACTACCTGTTGATGCACTCCGACACCACGGCGTACCTCGGCTGGGGCGACTCGGTCGAGGAGATCAACGCGACGGTGCGCGAGATCATCGAGTCCGGTGACGTCGACGGCTACTGGGACGTCTGGGCGCGGCTCACCAGTCGCTACGACTTCGCCCGCCCCGACGGACGCGAGGTGGCGCGGGACCTGCTGGAGAAGCTCGGCGCCAAGGGGATCGTGCACGGGCACAGCATCATCGGCTCGCTGATCGACTGCCCGTCCTCGGAGGTGGACGGGCCGGTCCTCTATGCCGAGGGGCAGGTCCTGGCGATCGACGGTGGCAGGTACGACGGCGGTCCGCTGCTCGTCGTACAGCTGGAGGGTTAGGCGGTCACAGGCGCGGCCCGCGGACCCGGCTCACGCAGCTGCCAGGCGACACCGAGCCATGCCAGGGCGACGACCAGCGCACCGGCCACCCCACCGAAGAACACAACGGGGAGGAACAGCGCGACGACCGCACCGACCCAGCGGGGCCACAGGCCGCGCGCGATGACGATGCCGCCGAAGACCAGCAGCCCGATCAGCGCGCCGAAGGCGATCAGTGAGCTCCAGCCGTCCGACGGTTCCGTGCCACGGATCGGGACACTCACTGCGGTGCCCGCCATCAGCACGAGGCCAAGGACCGCGAGCCCGGCGGCCGCCCGTGAGACAGGGTGGCGGTGCCGGGTGGTGAGCGAGCTGACCAGCAGCGCGCCACCGACCATGGCGAGAGCGAACAGCACCTCGGAGGTCGCGCCCGCGGCGGTGGTGTGGTCGCCGGTGTCCGCGACGACACCGAGCAGCGCGTCCGCGAGCAGCGAGGATCCCGCGACAACCGCACCCAGAACTCCGAGCCGTGACAGGGTTTCCATGGCGGGATGCTACATGCGACGCAGGACCGCGGTGACCTTTCCGAGAATCGTGGCGTGGGTGCCGTCGATGGGGTCGTACTGCTCGTTGTGCGGGAGCAGCCAGACCTTGCCGTTCTTGCGCTGGAAGGTCTTCACCGTGGCCTCGCCGTCGAGCATCGCGGCGACGATCTCGCCGTTCTCGGCGTCGGGCTGCTGACGGACCACGACGTAGTCGCCGTTGCAGATCGCGGCGTCGATCATCGAGTCACCGGCGACCTCGAGCAGGAACAGGGTGCCCTCGCCGACGAGGGTCTTCGGCAGCGGGAAGATCTCCTCGACGCGCTCCTCGGCGAGGATCGGGCCACCGGCGGCGATCCGGCCGACCACCGGGACGTAGGCGGCGGCGGGCATCGCGTCGCCGATGCCGGTCTCGTCGACGACGTTCTCGTCCGGGTTGAAGACCTGCAGCGCACGCGGCCGGTTGGGGTCGCGTTTGAGGAAGCCCTTCTCCTCGAGGGTGCGCAGCTGGTGCGCCACCGAGGAGGAGCTGGTCAGGCCGACCTTCTCGCCGATCTCGCGCATGCTCGGCGGGTAGCCGCGGGCCTCGAGCGACTCACGGATGACGTTGAGGACTCGCTGCTGACGCGGGGTGAGACCGGTCGAGTCCGGGGGACCGTCGGGGAGCTCGGCGACCTTGCCGCTCTTCGCGGAGCGGGTGGTCTTTCCTGATCCGATCTGACCTGCTGCCATGGCCCTGCCTCTTCCCGTGTCCTCGCTGTGCCGGATCGCATCACCGATCGTTGGTCACAACGTAGACCGATCCGCCGATCTGTTCAAACATTTGTTCGAACGGGCGTGTCGGTAGGTTCTTCCCATGAAGGTTGACCAGTCTGCTGTTGTCACCGGCGGTGCCCGCGGCATCGGCCGTGCCATTGCCGAGCTGATGGTCCGTCGCGGCTACCGGGTCGTGCTCACCGACGTGGACGGTGCCGCTGCCCGTCGTACCAGCGACGAGATCGGTGCGGTCGTGGGTCTTGCCCAGGACGTCCGGGACGAGGGCTCGCACGCCATGGTCGCGGCCGTGGCGTCGTCGCACGGCCGGCTCGCCGCGTGGTTCAACAACGCCGGGGTCGGCGACGACGGCACGCTGACGGAGCTGTCGAGCGAGCAGGTGAACCGGCTGGTCTCGGTCAACCTGCTCGGCACCATCTGGGGGATGCGTGCCGCGCTCGCCTCGTTCGACGGCAGGGGCGGCGACATCGTGAACATCGCCTCGCTGTCGGGTCATGGGCCGGTGCCGGGGCTGAGTGTGTACGCCGCGACGAAGGCGGCCGTGGTCTCGCTGACCGGATCGACACATCTCGAGACGCCGCGGAACGTTCGTGTGCACGCGGTCTGCCCCGATGGCGTGGACACCGAGATGGTGGCGGTGATGCAGCCGGACGGCCAGGCCAGGGCGCTGGTGCACTCGGGAGGCGGGCTGCTCACGGTCGAGTCGGTCGCCGCCGAGGCGGTCGCGCTGCTGGGTACGTCGCGCGTGGTCCGGACACTGCCGGGATGGCGTGGGGGGCTGGTGCGCACCACGGCGCTGGCTCCGTCGATCGCGATGAAGGGCATGCCGCTGTTCCGTGCGCTGGGTCGGCGCACGATCGCCCGGCGAGGCTAGAGAAGCTCTCCCGACACGCCGTTCGAACATTTGTTCGCCCAGGTCCTTGATTCGTTCGAACAGGTGCTCTAACTTCGTACATGTGTTCGATCGAACAGGTATTCGACCCCGCCGGACCGAAACTGTCGGTGGCCCCCGATAGACATCTGTTCATGAACACCGCGATCGACGACACGACCCACCGAACGGCCACCCGGGCCGTCTCCTTCCCCAGGAGGTCTCAGATGAGCACCATCGCACTCGCCCCCGGTTTCGGCAGCACCCGCACGGCAGTACGTCGACCAGCTCGACCTGCTACGTCCGGGCACACGTCCATGCGGCTGACCCGCCGCGGACGGCTGGTGTTCCTGGCGGCCTTCGTCGCGCTGGTGTTCGCGGCCCTGACCGTGTTCGGCGGCCAGTCCGCAGCGACCGGCGAGGCGGGTGCTCCGGTGCAGACCCGCACACTCGAGGTCGGCGAGGGTGACACGCTGTGGGCGATCGCCTCGACGGTGGCCGAGCCCGGTGAGGTGCGCGAGATGATCCACCAGATCCAGGAGCTCAACGCACTGAGCAGCGCGTCCCTCGTCGTGGGGCAGGAGATCGCGGTCCCGGTCGAGTGACCTCCCGGTCGATCCAGCTCCACCAGAACTTTTCGCCGGCTTCACTCGACCCGGAGCCGGCGTTGAGGGGAAGAGCAGGGGCGGGTCCACGTCTTCGGATGTGGACCCGCCCCTGCCGCATCTGGTCGGTGGTCAGTGGGCCCGGCCTTCCATCCTGGGCCCGACCGGGTGGAACGCGTCGCTGACTCCGCGCAGGGCGACCAGCCCGCTGGCCGCGAGAAGCGCCAGCCCGGCCAGGGCGACCACGGTCGACACGACGCCGAGGTCGAACGGGCTGCTCCCGCTGTAGGTCTGGATCATCGCGGCGCCGATCACACCCGCATACCCGACCGCCCCGATCAGCACGACCCGGACGCGTCGCTCCTCGGAGTACCTGGACAGCCCGAGCAGCAGGGCCAGCGCGGGAAGGACCTGGACCGCGTGCAGGGTGATGGCGTGGGGCAGCTTCATCGACCCGGCGGCCCCGAACGTGTTCCCACCCTCGGCGATCATCTGCACGCCCACTGCCTGGCTGGCCAGCATCAGCACCAGTCCCGTCCGGATCGCCCAGGCGAGGCTGGGTGCGGCATCGAGCCGGAAGAACGACCGGACCGTCACGAACACGCTCACCACTCCGATCACCATGACCAGCGCGCCCATCATGTTGAACACGCTCGCGTCGAACGCCGTCGACTCGTTGAAGTGGGACTCGACCCCACGCCACTTCTGCATCGAGATCAGGAAGACCTCGCCGAGTGCAGCGACGCCGAACACGCCAAGCACGATCCATCCGGTCAGCCTCCTGATCGGGAAGAAGGTGAGGAGCCAGCTCAGGGTGAGCAGGGTGATCCCGAAGGAGAGCCCGAACACGACCGGCTTGCGCCAGGAGATCGGTCCCTCCCACGACCCGCCGTCGACCAGGAAGACGCCGAAGTGCACCACGCCGCTGGCCAGCAGGATCGCCGCGCAGACGTAGCCGAACTTCTGGTAGGACTCGGCGTGGGCGAACCGTCCTTCGCGCCACAGCTTCGCGGTGAGCTCCTTCATGATGTGGCCTCGATGTCGTGGGTCGCCGGCGCCCTGTCGGGCGCGGGGTGGTGCGCGGGGTGGATGGGCCGTCGGCGGTCCCATCGGTACGCCGCGGCGAAGAACGCGAGCATGCCGAGCGTCCCGGTCGGCACCGGGTGGTTGATGAACAACAGCGACGACGCCATCAGGATCGTGGTGAGCCGGTCTGCTCCGGCTCGTCGCAGCGCGAACGCACAGGCCACAGCGACGGTGGTCCAGGCGATCGCGGACACGGATCCCACCAGCGAGATGTTCCCGCTGATCCAGTTGTCGTCGAACAGGTCCCGGATAGCTCGCTCGGTGCCCGCATCTCCGGCGCCGGCATGGGCGAGCCAGCCGGTGGCGATGCCGGCCGTGGTGTCGTAGGCCGCGAAGAACACCAGGAACACCGGCAGCGCAGCGCGGGCGGTGGTGGCTGCGCGACCGACCAAGCCGTCCAGCAGGGTCCAGACCGAGTAGGCGAGGAGGACAGAGAACGCCAGCTGGAGGACGTGCAAGGTGAGCCACCTGGTCACGCCGCCCTCGAGGTCGGCCGGGTGGTTGAGCGGGTGGAACAAGGTCAGCGCGGCAAGCATCAGTGGCGGACCGAGCAGAGCCAGTCGTCGGATGGTCATGTCAGGTCCCTCCTCGCACCCCCGATGACAGCTCTGGACGGGCCCTCGAGTGAACCGGCGTCAACGCAGCCGCGCGGCAGACGTCAGCCGACAAGGGGCCTCCGGCTTTCAGATTACGCTTCGGCAGGCGCGCGGCGGAGCCTCGAGCTCGACAAGGTTCGCGAGCGCCGGACGAGGTGTGTTGACGTTGTCCCGGCTGGTCACGAGACGCTCTGTAATGCAGTAGAAACAGTGGTTCTCCTACGGCTTCAGCATGGTTGTCGCGACACCGTCGGCGATGAACCACTGGCCGGCGGTGTACGTCGCCATCACCGCTGACCCGAGCACGGGGGAGGGATCGTCGAGCACGAACTCCCTAACGCCGAGGATCGTGTCGGACAGCAGGAACAACGAGGTGCCGAGCACGACCTTCCGGCGGGCATCCTGCGGAAGATGGCGGTCGAGCATGGTCGAGGCCGCGAACATGCTCGCCAGTGCGCTGGCGTACACCGCGATCGGCACCCGGAACCGCGGGTCCTTGCGTCCGGCGGCGACCGTCATCACCGGAGAGACCAGCAGCCACACTGCGGCTGCCGCTTTCGGGCCCGGCCGGGTGAGGGCGCTCGGCTCACCGCGCCGGTCGCGTTCCGTGAGGAACCCGGCGACGTAGGCGACGTGCGCGCCGAAGAACGATCCGACGCCGCCGAGGAACGACCGCTTGCTGGTGCCGAGGAGTGCCACGTCGCCACCCCAGGAGAACGCATGCGCCGCGAGTGTTCCGCGGCGCATCCCGTCATCCCGGTCAGGGGTCGCCGAGGCGAACGCCGTTGCCAGGGCAGGCATCAGAAGCGGCTTGGTGACGTATCTCAGTCTCCGTGCCGCTGGACTGCTGCCGCCCGCAAGAAGCGTGTCGGCGAGGGCGAGCATGCCGAAGCCGATCTTGGCGGTCGTACCTCGGGAGATCATGCGGTCATCCTGCCCGAGGTCGGCCGCGTGGTCGGGGATGCGCGCAGTCAGGACAGGATCGAGAACACGACCGCGGTAAGCACACCCACCGACACCAGCACCCAGGGGAAGAGCCCGTCGAGCCCGTCCGTCCGCCGAGCGGTGGACTGCGGGTCCGAGGACAAGTACGCGACCTGAACCCGGGTTCCGACGGCCTGCCGTCGCCCGCGCGTCAGGTGCGGCTCGCCGTGATCATGGGCGACCCGCCTGGATGCGCCGAACCGGAACGCGCGTGTAGCAAGCCATGGCCGTTGATGGTGCCTGCTCGCGGGCCGATCCGCACCCGTTTCCGGCCATTGGCACCGGTGACACCAACCAACTCAGATGTCGAGGCGCTTCACGAGCCAGTGGTCGTCCTCGCGGATGAGGAAGATCCGGGCTGGCTGGCTACCACCTGGGTACTCCTGGGCCTTGGCGTCCTTGCTCTTGTAGACCTTCTGAGCGTCCAGCTTGAGGGCCAGCTGGAAGGATGGCTCGGCCTCGGGCTGATCGGCGACCGGCACTGCTGACTCGAGCTTCCAGCCCTTGGTCTCCACGTGCCCGCCGGCACCGTAGATCCGGTCGAGCGTGCCGGCGAAGTCCGCACACGACGCGCAGTCCTCCGCGGCGAGGGTCTCCAGGCCTTCGGTGTCACCCGACTTGGTGGCGTAGTTGAGCGTCTCGACCCAGTAGCCGACGAACGCCTCGGCGGCCTGGCGGCTCTCGCCCTTCGCGGACGCCGGGATCGGCGGCCCGGCCAGAGTCGCGGAAGAAGACGTCGACGCCGACGGCGACGAGGACGGAGACGATGAAGAGGGAGAGTCGGAGCCGCAGCCAACCAGGGTGATCAGGCAGGCGAGTCCGGTGGCCACGAGAGCTGTTCGGCGATTCACCTGTCCGATCCTGACAGAGCGACCCAAGCCGGACACGCACCAGAACACGCAAACCGGTTGCGGTCACCACGTCAACCAAGAACCCTTGGCCCGTGACCGACCCCAATGCCGCGTACCGGATGTGGCTGGCCTACCGCGGCGTGTGGGGGTTCGTCGGCACGCTCTCCTGGACCACGGCCGCGGTCTACTTCATCCGTGACGTCGACATGTCACCGCTCCAGCTGGTCCTCGCCGGGACCGCCCTGGAGCTCGCGTACTTCCTGTTCGAGGTCCCCACCGGCGTCGTCGCCGACCTGTACTCCCGCAAGCTCTCGATCGTCATCGGCGCCCTCGTCTCCGGGACTGCGATGATCGCGATCGGCGCGCTGCCGCAGGTCGGGTTCGTGATCGCCGCGATGGCGGTGTGGGGCCTCGGGTGGACGTTCCGCAGCGGCGCCGAGGACGCCTGGCTCGCCGACGAGATCGGCAACGACGCACTGGGGTCGGCGTACCAACGTGGCGCCCAGGTCGCCCGCGTCACCGGTCTGGTCGGCATCGGGGTGGCCGTGGCGCTCGCCCTCGTCGACCTGCGGCTTCCGTTCGTGGTGGCCGGCGGTACGACGGTCGCCCTCGCGGCATACGTAGCGATCGTGATGTCCGAGACGGGGTTCACGAAACCCGAACGGCACCCGGACAGCCACCCGCTCCGGGCTGTCGGTCAGACCGCGCGGCAGGGTGCGGTGCTGGTGCGCTCCACCCCGATCCTGCTGCTGATCCTCGGCATCTTCTTCTTCCTCGGTGCCTTCGAGGAAGGCTTCGACCGGCTCTGGGAGGCGCACCTGCTGCTCGAGGTCGGCCTGCCCGAGATCGGGCCCCTCGGCGAGGTCGCCTGGTTCGGCATCTTCGGAGCAGCGACGCTGGTGCTGTCCTTCGCGGTCGCGGCACCGCTGGTACGGCGCGTCGAACAGCTGCGGGCCGAACGCCTCGCCAGGCTGCTCCTCGTCCTGCACGCGGTCCTGCTGGCCTGCGCGCTGGGGTTCGCCCTGGCCGGGTCGCTCCTGCTGGCCGCGGTGGCCTACCTCGCCACGTCCGTCGTACGCGACCTGACCGGACCACCGTTCCAGACCTGGCTGAACGGCACCATCACCGACTCATCGGTGCGCGCCACGGTGCTGTCGTTCACGAGCATCACCGGCAGCTTCGGGGAGTGGACCGGTGGGCCGGCACTCGGCGCGGTCGGCACCCGGTGGGGTGTGCGGGCTGCTCTGGCCACTGGTGCGCTGCTGCTCGCGCCGACGCTCCTGCTGTTCGGGCGGGCGATCAGGCATCACGGGGTGGAACCCGAGCTCGTCAAGGCCGACTGAGCGGACATCGCCAACAGCCGTCGACTCTCCCACTACAAGATCGGCGTCAACGCGCAGTAGCGGTTACCTCGCGCGACGGCGGGCAGCCGCGCGTTGCGGCTTGTAGTCGCTGATCAGCCCGAACGCACGCAGCACCCGGGCCACGAGCACCAGCACGAGCAGCGCGCACACGACGCCGCCGGCCGAGGCGGCAAGCGTGAACAGCCAGGCCTCGCTCTGACCGGCGCGGCCCAGCCGGCCGAACTCGATGGCGGACCGGACCAGGTACACCCACGCGATCCCCGACACCACGGCACCGACGATCATCGCGACGAGGTAGGGGAGGGGGAGGCTGTTGCGGGACTTGTCCTGCCTGTGCGCGCGTCGGCCTCCGGTACTCACGCCGCAGAGTATGTCGTGCCGGTCAGCCCTCTGCGGGGCGTACCGCGTGTGGGTCTGGTCACGACCCCGCAACAACCGTTCGAGGCGGGTCCGGATACCACGAAACCCCGCTGGCGACGGGGGAGACGTCAGCGGGGTTTCGAGGTGCCTGGTCCGGTCTCGGGTCCGGACCAGGCAAGAGTAAGCGTGTCAGAGTGCGAGCCCCGTCCGCAGCAGAATCGAGACGGGAGCGTCCTGCCCCAGAGATTCTTTACTTTAGGTCCGGAGGCGCGGTCCGAACCGGGCTGGCGGGCCGTCCGAACCCGGCCGGTTGGCCGTCCGAACAAGGCGTCCCAACGGGCTGCTGGAGTCCTTCCTGTGGATCCATCCAGGACGTGGGCGATTGACCGAACGGCGGGGCTGGCGAGGCTGCTGTGACTAGTGGGATTTAGCCCGAACGGGTCCTCGACAACCCACAGCCGACCTGCTGAGACGGGCTCAGAAGACACGCCCGGCGGGCTTCCGACACGCGGGCTCTCGAGACCGGACTGGGCCTCTGACCTGCGGTTTTGCGAGGCAGGAAAAAATCTTCGACGAACTTCAGCGTTCCGGTTGCGTGGCTCTAGTGGCACGACGTACGGTTACCACAACATCTAGTAGTTACATGGTTGTGGTTTTCCACATCTAGTTCACAGATGCGGCTGACTTACGCACATGTAACTGCAAGTTGTCCCCAGGTTACCCACAGAATCACCCACACCTTGTCCTTGGTAGCGGCATGCCAAAACAGTCGCCGGCAGGGGCATCGAGAGGGACGAAACTGTCGGTGCTGGGCGTTGGAATAGATACGTGATGACCGGCAGCTCGACACCAGTGAAGGAGGCGGCAGACGATGCACTGTCCTTACTGTCGCAACACCGACACCAGGGTGCTCGACAGCCGGGTCGCCGACGACGGTGGAGCCATCCGCAGACGGCGCACCTGCCCCGCCTGCGAGAAGCGGTTCAGCACCGTCGAGCAGATGCAGCTCGTGGTCCTGAAGCGGTCCGGTGCGACCGAGCCGTTCACGCGGGACAAGGCCATCTCCGGCGTACGCAAGGCGTGCAAGGGCCGGCCTGTCTCCGAGGACGACCTGGCCTGCCTGGGCCAGACCGTCGAGGCGACGCTGCGGGCCGAGGGCTGGGCCGAGGTGCCCGCCAACGAGGTCGGTCTCGCGATCCTCGGGCCGCTGCGAGAGCTGGACGAGGTGGCCTACCTCCGCTTCGCGAGCGTCTACAAGGCGTTCGAGAGCGCAGAGGCCTTCGAAGAGGAGATCGCGATCCTCCGGGCGGAGCGGGCCGCGGCTGACGCGCCCGTCGTACCCGCCCAGGAAGCGCGACCTCAGCCGGTGCCGACGAGCACGGGCTGACCCACAGACTGCCCGGCGCATCGTGGGGAAGCGGTGCGTCGGGCAAACCAACTTGAGTAACAGCAGCACCCAGACAGAGTTGTCACCATCAGGGGAAAGAGGAATCAGCATGACGGAGACAGTCAGCGGCGCAGCGCGGTCCGCTCGAAAGGCAGGCAAGGGCCTGAAGATCAACCGCGTGTTCAGCACCGAGGGCGTGCACCCCTACGACGAGCTCACCTGGGAGCGCCGCGACGTCGTCCAGCAGAACTGGAAGACCGGCGAGACCGTGTTCGAGCAGCGCGGCGTGGAGTTCCCCGACTTCTGGTCGGTCAACGCCTCCACGATCGTCACCACCAAGTACTTCCGTGGCGCGGTCGGCACCGATGTCCGCGAGTGGAGCCTCAAGCAGCTCGTCGACCGCGTCGTGAAGACCTACCGCAAGGGTGGCGAGGACAACGGCTACTTCGCGAGTACGGCGGACGCGGAGCTGTTCGAGCACGAGCTGACCTGGCTCCTCGTGAACCAGTACTTCTCGTTCAACAGCCCAGTCTGGTTCAACGTCGGCACCCCCTCGCCGCAGCAGGTCTCCGCATGCTTCATCCTGTCCGTCGACGACTCGATGGACTCGATCCTGAACTGGTACAAGGAAGAGGGCTTCATCTTCAAGGGCGGTTCGGGCGCAGGCCTGAACCTGTCCCGGATCCGTTCGTCGAAGGAGCTGCTGTCCTCCGGCGGTACGGCGTCAGGGCCGGTGTCGTTCATGCGCGGCGCCGATGCCTCCGCGGGCACCATCAAGTCCGGGGGAGCGACCCGTCGCGCGGCCAAGATGGTCGTGCTCGACGTGGACCACCCCGACATCGAAGAGTTCGTCGAGACCAAGGCGCGCGAGGAGGACAAGATCCGCGCGCTGCGCGACGCCGGCTTCGACATGGACCTGGGCGGCAAGGACATCACGTCCGTGCAGTACCAGAACGCCAACAACTCCGTGCGCGTGACCGATGAGTTCATGCGCGCGGTCGAGGACGGCACGTCGTTCGGCCTCAAGGCCCGCGGCACCGGTGAGGTGATCGAGGAGATCGACGCCCGCGAGCTGTTCACCAAGATCGCCAGGGCAGCGTGGGAGTGCGCGGACCCGGGTCTGCAGTACGACGACACGATCAACGACTGGCACACGAACCCGGAGACCGGCCGGATCACGGCCTCCAACCCGTGCAGCGAGTACATGTCTCTCGACAACTCCTCGTGCAACCTGGCGTCGCTGAACCTGCTGAAGTTCCTCAAGGACGACGACACCTTCGACGCCCCGCTGTTCGCGAAGGCCGTCGAGCTGATCATCACCGCGATGGACATCTCGATCTGCTTCGCGGACTTCCCGACCGAGTCGATCGGTGACACCACCCGCAACTACCGCCAGCTCGGCATCGGCTACGCGAACCTCGGTGCGCTGTTGATGGCGATGGGTCTCGGCTACGACTCCGACGGCGGCCGGGCGATGGCCGGCGCGATCACGTCGCTGATGACCGGTCAGTCCTACAAGCGCTCCGCCGAGCTCGCCGCTGTGGTCGGCCCGTACAACGGGTACGCCCGCAACGCCGACGCCCACAAGCGCGTGATGCGCAAGCACCAGGCCGCCAACGACGCGATCCGCTCGCTGCACCCCGAGGACCGCTCGGTCCACGAGGTCGCCACCAAGGCGTGGGATGCGGTCGTGAAGCTGGGCGAGAAGAACGGCTTCCGCAACGCGCAGGCTTCAGTGCTCGCGCCCACCGGCACGATCGGCTTCATGATGGACTGCGACACCACCGGCATCGAGCCGGACTTCTCGTTGGTCAAGTTCAAGAAGCTCGTCGGCGGCGGCTCGATGCAGATCGTGAACCAGACGATCCCGCGCGCGCTCCGCAAGCTGGGCTACCAGGAGGAGCAGATCGAGGCGATCGTCGAGTACATCGCCGAGCACGGTCACGTGATCGACGCGCCGAGCCTGAAGACCGAGCACTACGAGGTCTTCGACACCGCGATGGGCGCTCGTTCGATCGCTGCGATGGGTCACGTCCGGATGATGGCTGCCGCTCAGCCATTCTTTGAGCGGGGCAATATCGAAGACTGTGAACTTGCCGGAGTCGGCGACGATCGAAGACGTCGAGGACATCTACCTGCAGTCGTGGAAGCTGGGGCTGAAGGCAACGGCCATCTACCGCGACAACGCGAAGGTGGGTCAGCCGCTGTCGGACGGCAAGGGCGAGAACAAGGGCAAGGCGGCCGAGGCCGAGTCGAAGGTCGAGACGGTGGTGGAGTACCGCCCGACCCGCAAGCGCCTGCCGAAGTCGCGTCCGTCGCGCACCACGTCATTCACCGTGGGCGGCGCCGAGGGTTACATGACCTCAGGCTCCTACCCCGACGACGGCCTCGGGGAGGTCTTCCTCAAGCTCGGCAAGCAGGGTTCGACCCTGGCCGGCGTGATGGACGCCTTCTCGATCGCGGTGTCGATCGGCCTGCAGTACGGCGTCCCGCTGGAGACCTACGTCTCGAAGTTCACGAACCTGCGCTTCGAGCCGGCCGGTCTGACCGACGACCCGGACATCCGGATGTCGCAGTCGATCATGGACTACATCTTCCGTCGTCTGGCGCTGGACTACATGCCGTTCGAGCAGCGCTCGGCGCTTGGCATCTACACCGCCGACGAGCGTCAGCGGCAGCTGGAGACCGGGTCGTATGAAGCTGCGCCGGTCGAGGAGGAAGATGACTTCCTTTCAGACAACGCCGAGTCGTTGAAGTCCGAGCGGGTGGTTGAGGAGGCTGACGGTTCGGAGGTTGAGGAGCGCGCGCAGCGAGCGTCTCGAAACCTGGAAAGCGCCTCGGCGAAGGCCGCTCCCAAGGGGGCCCACACCACCGCGGAGCTCCTCGAATCCATGGGTACGGCGGTCGACAGCCCGCTGTGCTTCACCTGCGGCACCAAGATGCGCCCTGCCGGATCATGCTTTGTCTGTGAGGGCTGCGGCAGCACCAGCGGCTGCAGCTGATATCGAATCTCACGAGCTCCTGCACTGAGTATCACGAGTTTCTGCACCGAACCTGAGGGCTCGATAACCGATGGGCCGGTCGCTCCAATGGAGTGACCGGCCCATGGTTGACTCTCGGCACTTAGAGGTCGGGCAGGGCCAGGAGCAGATCGCCGGTGACCTCGAAGACGCCTTAGTCGTGGAGTGCGATGCACGGGGAGTTCCCCGAGGTGCGCACCCTGTCGTGGTGGGCGGTGGCGGACATCGGATCTCCTTGTCAGTGGTGCGGGTCAGCGGGAGGGAAGCGGCGTGCTGGTGCGGACCGAGGAGATGACCTCGGTGATGGCGCGGACCGAGGCCGCGGCGGGGCGGACGTCCTCGAGCAGGCCGGTGTGGGTGGAGTGCACGGTGCGGTGGACGGAGTTGGGGGACAGCGCGGCGAGCTGGTCCTGGGCGCCGACCCAGCCGTCGGTCCCGGTGCTGGTCGCGGAGGCGGTCAGCACGGCGAGCGGTCGGTTACCGAGCGTGGTGAGCGCCTGGGCCTGGGCGAAGACCTCAGGGATGACCGAGACCTCGTCCCGCTGGTTCCGATAGGCCTGGGGGGCGGAGGTGATCGCGGTGACCCTCGCGGCGTCGGCGGCCGGCAGGTGGGAGGTTGCGGGGACCAGATGGCCCAGGCCGAGGCGGCTCAGCGTCGGCATCAGGGCGTACGCGCGGCGCATCATGGCGTACTGGCCGGGGAAGGCGGGCATCCGGGTGAACTGCTCGGGGCTGGAGCTGTCCAGCAGCACCAGGCCGGCGACCTGCTCGGGGTACCGGGCGGCGTACGTCATCGCGTAGGTCCCGCCGGTGGAGTGCCCGACCAGCACGTAGGGGCCGTGCTCGCCGGCCTCGGCGAGGAGCGTGTGCAGGTCCTCGGCCGACTGGACGCCGTCCTGGGGGCTCGCGGCGTCGTCGCTCCAGCCCTGTCCGGCGCGGTCGTAGGCGCAGACCCGGGTGGTCGCTGCGACGGGGGCGGTGATCCGCGCCCAGGCCGGCGGAGACCTCGCCGAGCCCGTTGGAGAGCACGACGGTGGGGGAGCCGTGGCCGTGGCAGTCCAGGTGGAGCCGGTGGCCGCCGACGTCGTACAGCTTCCCCGGGGCGGCGAAGGTGGCCTGGTCGCCGGTGCGCGCGATGTTGTCGTAGGTGGCGCCGATCGAGGCCAGGGCCAGCACCGCGATCACCGGGGTGAGCACCCAGCGCGCCTTGCCCGGTCACCGAGCGGCGCATCTGGACGAACATCCACGCCGCGAGCGCCACCATCAGCGGCGGCCACACCCAGTTCAACGCGGTGATGGTCTCGTTGCCCGGAGAGAAGACCACCAGGGCGGTCCCGGTGGCGCCCATGGCGACCGCGGGAACGACCGCCCAGCGCTGCGGCTGCCGGGTGCGCCGCACGGTCAGCGTGGCCATCAGCGCCCAGCCGAACCCGAACCCGAGCAGCAGGGCCCCGGTGATGGTGGCCTCGGTGCCGCCGGCGAACACGACGAGGGCCAGCACCAGCGCGGCGACGGCGCCGGCGACGACGGAGGCGACGATGGTGCGCCCGGCGGGGCGGCGCTTGGTGGCGTCTATGGTCGGCTCAGGCGTGCGGTGCGGCCGACTGGTCGGGTGGGTCTGGGTGCTCATCGTGGTCTCCTTCTTGGGCGGGTGAGTCACTGCTGTCGAGCGTGGACGCGAACGGGGGTTGGTCGCCCCGGTCAGATGGCCGGGATCGCAGCCGCGGAGCCGGTCGCGACGTTTTCGGCTGGCTGGTCGACGGAAGGGTTGGCGCCGTCGGTGCGCCATCACTGCCGGGCGCGGGGCACGTCACGGCGCTCGGCGTAGGACACGCGCAGCTCGGACCCAGACCGAGACGTCTGCGAGAAGTCGCCGGCGTAGTAGCCGTTGTGCGGGTGCCGGAACCGGGCGGTGTAGGTGCCGGACTCTTCTTCGATGAACAGTGAAGCAGCCATCTCGAACACTTCCTTCGCCTGTTTCTGTGGGGCGGGCCTCGGAGGTTCCGGGCCGCTGTTGATGCCTTCAGGTTCAGCGGGCGGCCTTGCCCTGGCCTGTCCGGCCGCTGTCCGCGGCGAGGGGCCGTGTGGCCGAGGTGGTGCCGCCGGGAGTGCGGCGGCCGCGTGGACAGCGTGCGGACAGCACGGCAGCGCACTCTGAGGGGCGTCAGAGCCGAAGGAGTCTCGAGAGTGAGCCCGTCATGCGTCAGCTCAACTTGTTCGTCGGCGGCATGAGCTGCCGCCGCTGCGTCCGTGAAGTGACCGCCCGCCTCCGCGACGTCCCCGGGGTGGAGACGGTCAGCGCCAACCCCGGCGACTGCGTGGTCCGGCTGTCGGGGTCCATGCAGCTCGGAGACGTGCTCGCCGCGTTCACCGGCACCACCTACCGGCCCCAGCTCGACGGCACCAGAAGCGGCGACAGAGGTGAGACAGCAGTCGGCAAGTCAGCGCCGTGACCTTGGTGCCACAGCCGACCACGGCTGGTCCGTCACCACAGAAGGGCACGTCATGTCTACTACGCCTTCCACCGCGGAAGCCCGAAGCAGCCGCCGCTGGCTTGCTCTCGGCGTCATCGCCGCGGCCCAGTTCATGGTCATCATGGACACCTCCATCATCGGCGTCGCGTTGCCGAAGATGCAGCACGACCTCGGCTTCACCCCTCAGGGGCTCAGCTGGGTCTTCAACGCCTACGTCGTCGCGTTCGGCGGCCTTCTGCTCCTCGGCGGTCGGCTCTCGGACCTGTTCGGCGCCCGCCGCATCTTCAGCCTCGGCTGGGTCGTCCTCGCCGCCGGGTCGCTGATGGCCGGGTTCGCCGGCAACGTCCCCGTCGAGCTCGCCGGCCGCGCCGTCCAGGGCGCCGGGTCCGCGCTGATCGCTCCGGCCGCGCTGACGTTGCTGTTCATGACCTTCGGCTCCTCGCCGAAGGAGCTCACCAAGGCGTTGGCGCTGTACGGCGCCGCAGCACCCGCCGGAGGCACCGCCGGTGTCTTCCTCGGCGGCGTCCTCACCGAGTACGCCTCATGGCCCTGGGTGTTCTTCATCAACGTCCCCCTGGCCGCCATCGTGCTGGCGGTGACCCGTTCGGTGATGCCCGCAGGCGTGACCCGCCGCGGCTCCCTGGACGTCACCAGCGCCGCCACCGTCACCGCCGGGCTCGCAGCGGTCGTGTTCGCCGTGGTGCGCGCCCCGGAGGCGGGATGGACCTCAGCGTCGACGCTGACCGCCGGACTCGGTGGGCTGGCGCTGCTGGGGCTGTTCGTGGCCATGCAGGCGCGGTTGCGTGAGCCCCTGATGCGGCTCGGCATCTTCACCGCACCGAACCTCGCCGCCTCCAACGCCGCGCAGTTCCTGCTCGGTGCGGCGTGGATCCCGATGTTCTTCTTCCTCAACCTGTACCTGCAGCAGGTCCTCGGGTTGGGAGCGTTCGCCAGCGGTGCGGCGCTGCTGCCGTTGACCGTCACCATCATGGTCGGGATGATCGGCGCCGCCCCGCGCCTCATCGCCCGCTTCGGTCCGAAGGCGATGACGGTCGCCGGGCTCGCGACCCTGGCCGGCGGCCTGGTCTGGCTGTCGTTCATCCGCCCCGACGGCAGCTTCACCGTCGACGTACTGCCCGCCAGCCTGGTCACCGCCGCCGGCATGGCGATGGCGTTCATCCCCTCCCTCGGGATGGCGCTGTCCTCGGCGGCGCCCGAGGAGGGCGGCCTCGCTGCCGGCATCGTCAACACCAACTACCAGGTCGGCTCCGCCCTCGGTCTGGCCGCGATGACCGCGGTCGCCACCGCGTTCGGTGCCGACCAGGCCGGGAACGCCGTAGCCCTCACCGACGGGTTCTCCGCCGGGCTGCTCGGCGCCGCCGGCATCGCCGCCGCCGGCGCCGTCCTCGCCTGGGTGTGGCTGCGGACCCCGCAGGCGACCTCGGAGGCCACCCACACAGGGGAGCCGGAGCACGCCGCCGCATGAACCCGTGGGGGCCGGCGACGGCGCCGGCCCCCGCACCCGCCGGACACCACCGGCATCCACCACCCCCTGGGACTACCCCGGGACCGACACACAGAAGGAACTGTCATGAGCTTCATCGAGACCCACGACGTCGTCGGGATGACCTGCGACCACTGCGCTCGCGCCGTACGCGCCGAGGTCAGTGCCATCGAAGGCGTCACCGACGTCGACGTCGACCTGACCCGCGGAGTCGTCCGCGTCACCGCCGAGCAGCCCGTGCCGACCACGGCGCTCCGGGACGCGGTCGAGGAAGCCGGCTACACGCTGGTCTGACCCCTAGCCCCGCGCCCCGGTGGGTGAGACCCCCCCGACCCCCACCGGGGCGCGGCTTCAACGAGTTCAGTCCGGCCGACGGCCAGGCGTGATCCCGACCCCCGGACCCACATTGTTGCGGTCCCTGTGGGTCGACCGATGAACCGGGCTCGGCGAACAGCCCCTACCGCGCCGCACACCGGATGGACAGCGGGCGGACAGAGCGCACGAACAGCCTCATCGCATCAGACCTCACCGAACCTTGGGAGCTCGCCATGACCACCACAGCCTCACCGGACACCACACCCGGCACCCTGCCCGACCCGGCCGGCAGCACCGTCGACTGAGGGCGCGCGAACAGCGAGACGTGCACGCTCGAGATCGGTGGCATGACCTGCGCCTCGTGCGTGGGACGCATCGAGAAGGCGCTGCTCAAGCTCGACGGCGTCGCGGACGCGCGGGTGAACCTGGCCACCGAGGTCGCCTCCATCACCTACGCCCCGGACCTCATCCGGCTCGACGACCTCACCGGGGCCGTCGTCAAGGCCGGCTACTCCGCCACCCCACGCCACCAGCCCACGCGCGCCAGCGGCGGCCGCAGCGGCGACACCGGCGCCGCCTCTTCGGGCGACGAGGCCGGCGAGGGCGAGGCGCGCGACCGGGAGCTGTCACGCATGAAGCGCAAGTGGCAGACCGCACTCGCTGTCGGCCTCGGCCTGATGGGGCTGATGTACGTCCCGCTGTACATCGACACCATGGACTGGCTGATGCCGGTCATCTTCGTCGTCGCCACCGCCGTCCAGTGGTGGGCCGGCAAGGACCTCTACGCCTCCGCGTGGGCCGCCGCCAAGCACCGCACGACGAACATGACCACCCTCGTGGCCCTGGGCACCGGGGTGGCGTGGGGCTACAGCACCTTCGTCACCCTGTGGCCCGCCCTCGCCGAACAGGCCGGACTGCCGTTGCACGTCTACTACGAGACCTCGCTCATCATCGTCGCGCTGGTCCTGGCCGGGAAGTGGATGGAAGGCCGGGCGAAGAAGGCCACCGCCGCCGCCGTGACCGCCCTGGTCGGGCTGGCACCGAAGACCGCCCGAGTCGTCCGCGACGGCGTCGAGGTCGACGTTCCTGTCGAGGACGTCGTGGTCGGCGACGTCATCCGCATCCGCCCCGGCGAGAAGATCCCCGTCGACGGCGTCGTCGTCTCCGGCACCACCGCGGTGGACGAGTCCATGTTGACCGGTGAGAGCCTCCCGGTCGACAAGGCGGCCGGTGACCCCGTCATCGGCGCCACCTTGAACACCACCGGGTCGGTGCAGATCCAGGTCACCGCCGTCGGTGACGACACCGCCCTGGCCCAGATCATCCGCCTGGTCGAGGACGCCCAGGGCTCCAAGGTGCCCATGCAGCGCCTCGCCGACAAGGTCTCCTCGGTCTTCGTCCCCGCCGTCATCCTCGGCGCATTCGCCACCTCCGTCGCCTGGGCGGTGTTCGGGCCGGCGACCGAGAACCTGACCATGGCCATCACCACCAGCATCGCGGTCCTCATCATCGCCTGCCCCTGCGCGCTGGGGCTGGCCACGCCGACCGCGGTCATGGTCGGCACCGGCCGCGCCGCCGAGCTCGGCATCCTCATCTCCAACGGGGAAGCCCTCGAGCAGGCCCGCCGCCTCACCGCGGTCGTGCTGGACAAGACCGGCACCATCACCGAAGGCAAGCCCGCCCTGACCGCCATCCCCACCACCGACGCGTTCGACGACGACCACGTCCTGGCCCTGGTCGCCGCGGCCGAGAGCGGCAGCGAGCACCCCATCGCCCAGGCCATCACCGCCCACGCCCACACCGCCGGCCTCACGGTGCCGGCACTGGACGCGTTCGACGCCGTCCCCGGGCACGGACTGGACGCACGCGTCGACGGCCACCGGGTCCGGGTCGGCAACCGCGCGATGATGCAGCGCGCCGGCATCGAGGAGGACCCGGCGATGACCGCCACCGCGGACGCCGCCGCAGGCCGGGGTGAGACGCCGATGTACGTGGCCATCGACGAGCGCCTGGCCGCCGTCGTCACCGTCGCCGACACCGTCAAGGCCGAGTCGGCCGAGGCGATCGCCCAGCTGGAGGCCCTCGGGCTCGAGGTGTGGATGATCACCGGCGACAACGCGGCCACCGCGCACGCCGTCGCCGCCCAGGTCGGCATCACCCACGTCATGGCTGACGTGCTGCCGGCCGACAAGGCCGCCGCCGTGGCCCGGCTGCAGGAGCAGGGACACGTGGTCGCGATGGCCGGCGACGGCATCAACGACGCCGGCGCCCTGGCCCAGGCCGACCTCGGCATCGCCATCGGCACCGGCGCCGACGTCGCCATCGCCGCCTCCGACATCACCCTCATCGGCGGCGACCTGCGCGGCATCGTCTCCGCCATCGCCTTGTCGCGGCGCACCGTGACCACGATGAAGCAGGGGCTTGGCTTCGCGTTCGCCTACAACATCCTGCTCATCCCGGTGGCCGCCGGTGCGCTGTACTGGTGGGACGAGCTGCTGCTCGACCCGGTGCTGGCGTCCGCGGCGATGGCGATGAGCTCGGTCAGCGTGCTGTCGAACGCCCTGCGGCTGCGCCGGTTCCGCCGCCCGGAGACGGTGCAGGAGATCCTGCACCCGCCGGTGAAGCAGCGCGTCGGCCAGTACGCCTACCTGGTCGCGGTCGCTGTCGTGGCGCTGGCCATCGGCGGGACGCTGACCGCGGTGAGCCGGATGGACTTCGCCGAGCGCGGCATGAACGGCACGCTGGCGTGGATGCAGACCACCGGGATGCCGATGCGGCCGGCGATGTCGACGATGATGACCGCTGAGATCGCGCCGACCGAGGCAGCTGAGGCCGGGCTCGACGTCCAGCTGCACGTGCCCGACACGACCCGCCCCGGGGTGCCGACGACGGTCACCGCGACCGTGGTCGACGCCGAGACCGGTGAGCCCATCACCGACCTGACCCGCAGCCACGAGGCGTGGATGCACCTCATCGCCACCCGTGAGGACCTCGGCACGTTCGCCCACGTGCACCCCGAGCCGACCGGACGCCCCGGGGAGCTGCAGGTCGAGGTGACGTTCCCGACCGCCGGGACGTACGTGGTGAACACCGAGTTCCGGCAGCAGGGCGAGATGGCTGACGTGCACCAGCGTCAGCTGGTCACCATCGCCGGTGACGCACCGGAGCCGGTGACCCTGGCCGCCGGCCCGCGGACCGTGGTCGTGGACGGCGTCGAGGTCGAGCTGGGCGGGGAGGCAGTCGTCGGGGAACCCAGCGACCTGCACTTCGAGTTCACCGACGCCACCACCGGGAAGCCGGTCGACGACCTGCAGCCGTTCCTCGCCGCAGCCGGCCACGTCGTGGTGATGAGGGCCGACGCGCAGACGTTCGCCCACGAGCACGCCGAGGTCGAAGACGCCCAGGGACGCCCGGTGTTCGCCACTCCCCGGGGAGACGTTCGGTCCCGAGCTCGACGTGCACGCCGAGTTCGACACCCCCGGTGTCTACCAGCTGTGGGGCCAGTTCCGGCTGGCCGACGGCGACGTCGTGACGGTGCCGTTCACCGTCGAGGCGTCCTGACCCACCCCCACGCTGCCGGCCCGCCTACCCCGAGGCGGGCCGGCAGCACCCTCAGCACCCTGACCACCCTGGTCATCGACCTACTGACCCACGTCAGGACGCCACTCAGGAGGCGACCAGTCCGGAGGATTGCTCACCGCCCTAGCCTCGGAGGACGATGAAGGTCGACTCGCGGATGGGAACGGCAGTGGACGACGTGCGCTACAGGCTGCTCGGGCCGATGGAGGTCTGTGTCGACGGTGCACCCGTGAAGCTGCCCGGCACCGCCGAACGCGCCCTGCTCGCCCAGCTCCTCCTCAGCCCCGGCCGCACCATCCCGGCCACCATGCTCGTCGACCGGTTGTGGTCGGAGTCGACGCTGCCGGTCGACCCGATGAACGCGCTGCAGATCCGCGTCTCCAAGCTGCGTCGCGCCCTCAAAGCCATGGGGGTCGGCGACGTCGTCACCCGCGAAGGGGTCGGGTACCGCGCCACCATCGACCCGTCGACGGTGGACGCGCTCGACTTCGCTGACCGCATCCGGACCGCACGCGCGGCCGCCGCGAACGCAGCCGACAACGGCGGCATCCACCCGGCCCACGTGCAGGCCTATGACGACGCGCTCGCGTTGTGGCGTGGTGACCCGCTCAGCGACTTCGCGGTCGAACAGTGGGCCACCGCCGAAGCCGCCCGCCTCACCGAGCTCCGGTTGGCTGCGATGACCGAACGCGCTCAGGTCGCGCTGGCGCTCGGTCGGCACCTGGAAGTCATCGGCGACCTCGAACCAGTCGTCGCCCACGACCCGACCTTGGAGTCGCTCGCCGGGTTGTTGATGCTGGCGTTGTACCGCAGCGGCCGGCAAGCCGACGCCCTCGACGTGTACACCCGCACCCGGGAGGTCCTCGACGAGTCCCTCGGCCTTGAACCGTCGGTGTCGCTGCGGTCATTGCACGAGCGGGTGCTGCGCCAGGACGCCACCCTCGGCGCCCAGCAGGACATGGTCCCCGCCCCCGCAGCAGCATCGACAACCTCGGCGGCTGATCAGGCGGCTGTTCAGGCGGCTGGGCCCACGACTGTTCCGGTCACGATGCCGGCGCACCGGTCCCGCGCCGAAGAGGACCGGACGGCGCCGACGAACCTGCCCACCGTGGTCCGCCCTCTGATCGGCCGCGACGCCCAGCTGGACTCCATCGCCGAGCTCCTCGGCGGCGTACGGCTGCTGTCCCTCATCGGCCCCGGCGGCGCCGGGAAGACGTCCCTGGCGCTCGCCACCGTCGTCCGCACGTCGGCGAACTACCCTGACGGTGCGTTCGGGGTGCGGCTGGCGTCGGTCAACACCCCCGACCAGGTGCCGGTCGCGGTCGCCGACGCCCTCGGCATGCCGATGGACGGCGCCGTCGCGACCCGCGACCTCCGCGACCGGCTCATCTCGTTCTTGACCCGGCGCCGCATGCTGCTGCTGGTCGACAACTGCGAGCACGTCGTGGATGCCGCCGCCGTCCTCATCGACGACATCCTCAGCCGCTGCCCCGACATCACCGTCATCGCCACCAGCCGCGAAGCGCTCGCCATTCCCGACGAGGTGCAGGTCACCGTCGGCCCGTTGGAAACGCCACCGGAGGACACCCCGCCAGGGAAGGTGCTCAGCTACCCGGCGGCGCAGCTGTTCGCCGAAAGAGCCCGCGCCGTGCGCCCCGGGTTGCTGTTCGGCGCCGACAACCTGACCGCGATCGGTGCCATCACCCGGTCCCTCGACGGCATCCCGCTCGCCCTCGAGCTCGCCGCCGCCCGGGTGTCGACGCTGTCGCCGGTCGAGGTGTCCCAACGGCTCGCGAACCGGTTCACCCTGCTCACCTCCGGCGCCCGCACCGCCGAAGAACGGCAGCAGACGCTGCGCGCCACCGTCGACTGGAGCTACCAGCTGCTGTCGGAGACCGAGCAACGGGTGTTCGACCGGCTCTCGGTCTTCCAGGGCGGTTGGACGCTGATGTCGGCTGAGGATGTCGTCGGAGACGAGGACACACCCCCCGGCGAGGTCCTCGACACCGTCGGCCGGCTCGTCGAACAGTCCATGGTCGTCGTCGAACCCGGCCCCACCAGCCGGTACCGGATGCTGGAGACGCTGCGTCAGTACGCCGCCGAACGACTTCAGGCGTCCGGGCGGGCAGTCGAGGTGGCGCGCCGCCACGCCGCCTACTTCCGGAGCATCGTCGAGCACGCCGAAGTTGCGTTGCGCGGGCACGAGCAACGGCAGACGCTGCGGCTGCTGCGCGACGAGCAACCCAACATCCGCGCCGCCCTGGCATTCCTCAGCGGCCCCGACGGCGACCGCGACGCCGCACTGAGGATGGCGGGCTCCCTCGGCATGTTCTGGCACCTCGGCCGCCACCTCGAAGGCCGCCAAGTGCTGTCCCGACTGGTTGCCGGCCACGACGGGTCACCGGCGGCGCGGGCGCTGGCGCTGCAAGCAGTCTCCATCGTCGAACGGCCCCGCGGCTGCCTGGTCCACCCCAGCCCCCGGTGCGCCGAAACTGCGTCGGAAAGCCTGGCCCTGTTCGAGCAGCTCGGCGACGCCTGGCACGCAGCCCTGTCCCGAGTCCTCCTCGCGGTCGAAGGGGTCACCGGCGCGGAACCGGAGCGGTCGCAGGCGCTGCTGGCAGCTGCGGAGGAACAGTTCAACCGCGACGGTGACCCGTGGGGGCCCGCGGTCATCGGGTTCGTCCGGATGGAGACCGCGATCAAGACCGGCGACGTCGACACCGCGGTCCGCATCGGCCGCACCACCGCCGCCGCGTTCCGGCAGCTCGACGACTCCTGGGGACTGTCCGCCACCCTGTACCACCTCGGATGGGGGCTACGGCAGTTCGGCCGGTTCGAAGAAGGAGCCCGCGCCCTGGAGGAAGCGATCGACGTCGCACGGGGCGCCGGGTTGTGGAACACCGCCCAGTGGGCACTCGCCGACCTGGCGATCGAGAAGGTGCACCTGGGTGACCACGACACCGCAAGGCGGCTGTTCGATGAAGCAGCATCCGCGTCCCGTGAGGTCGGTGACGGTGCCGGGGAGGTACTCGCTGGATACGGGTACGGCCTCCTCGCCCACGTCGACGGGGCCTGGGACCAAGCCAGGCGGCACTACGCGATCGCGGTGGACGGGTTCATCGACCTCGGCACCCCGGTTCTCGAAGGGGTCGCGCTGGCTGGCTTGGGGCGGTGCCACGAAGCCGACGGCGACACCGCCGCAGCCCAAGCCCGGTACCAGGAAGCGCTGGAACTGGGCCGCCGGCTCGGCGAACCGAGCGTGACCGCGTCCGCCCTCGAAGGGCTCGCACGCCTCGCGTTGGCCGCAGGTGACCGGGCTACCGCCACCGCGCGGTTCGTCGAAGCGGCCGGCATCCGGGAACGGTTCCACCGGCCCGCACCACCGCACGAACGTGACGACCTCAAGCACCTCGTCCACGCGCCCTGACGCAGGAGTCGCACGCGGTCACACGCATTCACGTGACCCGCGCTCAGCCCGGATGTCGAGATGGGTGTATCGGTGTGGAGCGACCCGGTCACCACCCGGCGGGAATGCCGCCCAGATAGCCACTGACCTCCACACGCTGCTGCGACGCGCAAACGTCCCCGGGCCTACGTGCTGGCCAACCACTCCTTCGGCGGTCACCACGTTCTGACCTCCGCCGCCCGCTACCCCGATGAGGTCGCCGGGATGGTGCTTATCGACATCACCCAACCAGCGACGGAACCGGAGCGAGTGAGGGCGCCGGTGACGGCAGCACCCGACGACCCCGATTCCTACACGCTCACGAGCCACGTCTCGGCCCTGACTTCACGTCGAGCCTTCCACCGCAGTCCCGCGCCGAAGTGTGAGCCGCAGGTGAAGCCAACCCTGGAGGACCAGCCGGTGAAGCGTACACACCGCATGGGGCACCATCAGACAGTGCAGGTCCACCTGCCTATCACGCCGGACAGTGTCGACGCGCGCCTGATACGCATTCACGCGGCGAGGCGCCGCATCTTCGCGGAGTACGCGGCGCTGAGCGAGGTCGCCGACGTGTCCCCGGTGCCTTTGGGGCACGGACTCCGAGGTCATCCGGGGCGTGCTCGAGCTGGAGGAGCAGCAGCGCTACGCCGCTCAGTTACGAGCTCGTCAGGTCAGCGCCGTGAATGCGGCCCGTTGTCAACGATCGTGAAACCGCGGGATACGAATGGAAAGCTGTCGCTGCCGGCGACAAGACTCTGACCGAGAAGGGTGTCCGCGGGGGACCAAGTCACGAGGCTCTGCGAACTCTGCGCAGCCAGTCCAGGCGCAGCCAACCGTGCTCCATGGACGACCTGTGCCAGCCAAGCTCATCGATCCGGTGATGCCCAAGTGCAGTTCGGTTATATGGCGAAGATCGGGGGAGTGGGTCGACCGCTCCCAGGCAAAGTGCGCGCCGATGTGGTCCACGAACGGCTGAGCGGCGAACGTCCCCAGTCACCCGATCAACGGCACCAATGCCGGTCAGGAAACTGGATCTGTCACCAATCGGGAATGAGGGATCCGGCCGCATTGCAGCTCAGGATTGCTTCACAAGTGGATCGGCGGCTAAGGCTGTCGGCTATCGCGCATGGAAGGGCCGGTTGCGATCAGCCGTCTAGACGGCAAGGAACTCGGCGTAGCGCTCTTCGAGTCGATCGGAATCAGGCTTCGCGTCCTGCTTAGCGGGTGGCTTGACCGGCTGGTTGTGCATCCCTTGAAGGCCGTGGCGCAGCATCGGACCGTCGATCTCATCGAGGACGTCCTGCCGAATGTGCACCGTGAGGTCGGGCCGTACACCCAGGATGTTGCTGTCGAACGCGGCGTGGTGGATCTTGCACATTGCCAGTCCGTTGGGAACTACTGGGTCACCGTGCGGCTTGCCGTCGGCGATGATGTGTGCCGCGTCCAGTAGTTGGGCGTGCCTGAGTTGGCATATGGCGCAGCGTGAGTTGTAGGCCGCCAGGACCCTGGCGCGGAACATGGGCTGGTGAAGCCGAACCCTGTTGATCCTCTCCGCATACCTCCTGACACCTGACTCCAACCGGACGCCTGGTGTGATCAGTCGCTGGCCCTCGTCGAGCGCGAGCGCGAACTGCAGGTTCTGTGGCTCGTCACCAACGATCCACACCGGATAGATGGGCTCATAGATGCCGTTGTCGACCCCGACGAACCAGATCAGCGGCAGGCCGTCTTCGAAAGCGCGGCGCAGTGCTCGGTTTTCCGGGTGCATCGGGTCTTCGCCGCGATACTTGTAGCGCTGGAGCCCATCGGGTCCTTCCGCGTCGGCGTACGGCGGCGTGTCGCCCGGTTTCGTGAAGACGGTCCGCATCGACAATGCCGCGTTCATGATGGCGGGCTTGCGGATGCCACGCTGCCGGTCCATGAGCGCGATCCGCTGTCCGTCGTACTCAAAGGTGGCAAGCCATGCGTAGTCGACCTGCGGTCTGGGTCGGGCATCCAACCAGTGCATCGCCGCTTCCCGTACCAGTCGGCTGAACTGTTCCTCAAGCATCTGACGCCCTGTCATTCATGAGGGCAGCTTGTCGCAGAATCACACCGGTGTCACGCTCCATCGCCCATCGCGTCAACGAGGGCTGCCAGCGCAGGCACCGGGCGCTGAGGCGGCGTGTCCGAATTTGCCCCTGCGGCCTGCGACGGATAGCCAGGTTTGCCATGTCAAACCTCTCGGGGATCTCTGGCACGATCCGCTTGCGGGGCTTTGTGAGCCAGATCGTCTCACCCATCGATGAGTGGGCGTCGTCGTGCGTGATCGTGCAAACCGAGCCCGAGTCATGGATGGCGACGATGCCGCTCGAGGCGGTTCTGCGCGAGATGCTCACTCCCGAGTTTCGCCACGACTTGGCGGTGTTGGCGTCGTGTTCTGACTGACCGGCAGTGCGCGGTTAGCCATGACGAACAGGGATCGACAGCTACGGGCTGTAATCCGATCGGCGCGGAAGACAACGAACCTGTGGTACGCCGAGCTTTGCGCGCGCGAGGATGCCCAGGGCAACGATTGGCATGCCACCCTTGAGCTCAAAGCATCGCCCTCGTTGTGATCGAATCGGGTCCTGCGCCTAAACCCCGACTACTCCGGACGGCGCTCGTCGCGGCTTCCCGATGGCTCCCGGAGGTGAGTGCCAACAAGCGGATCGTCTGCGCGTGAGCCATCCTTCGCCGTACCCTCGACTGCGTAGCGACGAGGCATGGGAGGGACATGACAGCCGGAGCGTCGGCGCAGTACGAGGCGGAGCGGTCACGTCTCGAGGCTGACGAGTACGCCCGTCTCCATCGCCAGGCCATCGACAAAGCGAGTCGCTACGAGATCGCCAGCCGTAGTGAAGCCGAGGTCGGTGGTCGGCTCTCGGCACTCGAGACCCTGGGCTGGCGCGTGCTGGCCGACCGGCGCTGGGCCGGTTCCAAGCGCGCGAACGTCGACTTTCTGCTCGTCGGCCCGGGCGGGGTCGTCGTCGTGGACGTCAAGGCCTGGCGGGCGCTCGAGGTCCGTGACGGCAGCGTGTTCTGTGAGGACGACTGTCGTGACGACGAGGTCAGCAAGCTGCTCAGCCTGGCCGATCACGTGCAGGACTCGGTCAGCCTGCTCGGGTTGGTGCCGCAGGCCCTCACGCCTGTTCTGGTGTTCGCTAGTCGACGTCTGGACGAGAACCTCGGTCGTGTGGCGCTGGTGGGGGAGCGCAACGTCGCTTCCTGGGTGACGCGGCGAGGTCGCCGCCTGACTTCGGAGCAGATCGACGACATCGTTCTTCTGCTCGATCAGGACTTCCCGCCGTACGGCCGCCCCGAACCGAAGCCTGTCCGAGTGCCAAAGGTCCGGCTGGTGATGCCGGCGCGTCGCAAGCACCAGCCAGACAGATTCGCTCTTCGACGTCGACGAGCTGACCGACTCCCTGCTGCAGGCGGCACTGGCCGGGCCTATCGAGTCGTGGATGACCTACTTGCACCCCGAGCAGCTCAAGCTGGTCAGCAGCAACTGGAACGGGCCGGCCCGCGTGCGAGGTCCCGCAGGTACCGGCAAGACCGTCGTGGGGCTTCACCGCGCGACGTACCTCGCCGAACGCAGCCCCAAGAAAGTTCTGTTCGTCAGCTTCGTCAAAACGCTGCCGGTGGTGCTGGGGTCGTTGTGCGAACGGATGTCGCCCACTGCTCGGGCGAACATTCACTTCACCGGCCTGCACCGACTCGCGGTGGACATCCTCGACAGCGTCGGCATCACTTCACACATCAGCGTGGCCCGGATCAGCACCGCGTTCAACGGTGCGTGGGCAGCCGTAGGCAAGGACAGTCGTGCTCACCAGGCTGGACGAGCGGCCGTCGTACTGGAAGGAGGAGATCGACTACGTCCTCAAAGGCCGCGGCCTCACCGACTTCGACGAGTACGTCAACCTGCCGCGCCTCGGTCGTCGGACACCGATGCGACTCGAGCATCGACAGGTGATGTGGGAGCTGTACGGCGAGTACGAGCGACGGCTCGACCGGATGGAAGCCCATGACTTCACCGACGCGCTGCTAATGGCGCGGGACGTGATCCGGGAAGGGGAGGTCGATCTGCCCTATGGGCCGGTGGTCGTCGACGAGGTGCAGGATCTGAATCTCGTCGGGCTTCAGATGCTGCACGCCATCGCCGGTGACGGGCCGAACGGTCTGCTGATCGTGGGGGATGGACAGCAGGCGGTCTATCCGGGCGGGTTCACGCTTGCCGAGGCCGGCATAGCCGTCACTGGACGGGCGGCGGTGTTGCGCTCGAACTACCGCAACACGATCGAGGTCCTCAACGTGGCGGCTGCGGTGGTCGCATCCGACGAGTACGACGACCTCGAAGGACATGCCCGCTGCGGGATCGCGCGACGTGGACGTTCGCCGTACCGGTGGCACGGCGCTCACCGTCCGGGCCGCCGACAGGAAGAGCCTGGAGACCGCGATGGTCACCCAGATCCAGGACACGATCACACGCCTTGGCGTGCCGGGCGGCGACATGGCTGTGCTCGTGCGCACGCGACGGGAGCTCGAGCACTATGGCGGCGTGCTGCGGCGCGCCGGGATCCCGTACATCGACCTCATGGACTACGACGGCACCACGACCGACCGGGTGAAGGTCGGCACCTTCAAGCGTGCCAAGGGACTGGAGTTCAAGTTCGTGTTGCTTCCCGGGTTAAGCGACGGGCCACCGTCTTCGTGGGCGGGTGAGTCGGCCGAGTCGTACCGAGAGCGCGCTGAGCGGGAGCGACGCGAGCTTTACGTCGGGATGACGCGGGCACGTGACGGATTATGGCTCGGCTACCTCGAGAGCAGATAGCAGCACTTGCGGTTGAATGCCGCGCTGCCAATGAGCGGCCTAGTTCTGGGGGCCGCTATCGAGCACCGAGCTGCACGTCGAGGTTGAAGCAGCGATGTCCGTTTCCCGCGAGCGCCTGCCGCCGCATTTGACGAAGCTAGGGTCATGAGCATCGACACCACGTTGACTACTTCCTACGCTATCCGAGCGCTGCCCGAGCAAGTCCTTGCCGACGCACGATCCCAACTCCTCGACCGGTCTCGCGCGCCTACCGCGACTCAGGAACTTACGGCGGCCGGCGGCGAGCCGCTTCGCTGCTGCTTGCGTGACGCCGCCTCGGGGGATCGACTGATTTTGTTCAATTACCGTCCCCCGCTTCCTGCCCCGAGTCCCTACGAGGAGCGCGGCGCGGTGTACGCACACGCGAGACCCGAAGAGTGCGCGGGACACGATCCCTCCCGGGGCTATCCCGAAGCATGGCGAGGCCGACCGCAGGTGCTGCGTGCGTACGACGTCCGCGGATTCATACATCCGGCGACGCACCTGCACGATGGCTCTAGTCCAGAACAAGCGATCGCGGAGGCATTCGGCCATCAGGAGGTTGTGCTGGCGCACAGCCGGAACGTTGCCTACGGCTGTTACATGTTCGCGATCGAGCGGCGTCCCAGCTGAGTACTGCCGACGAGCTCACCCGCCGGCCTGGGCAGGGTAGAGCTGTGCGCGGTCACCGTGCGCGAGGGGGCTTCCCCGTGGTACGGCCGCACCGTTGACCACGACGAAGCACTCTCGTGGGTCGATCCCGCATGCTGCGAGCAGGTCGGTCGTCACCGCTCCCTCGGGCAGGTCGACGGGTCCGTCGTACGTCTTCCTGCCCTCAGTCAGCCGTCCTTTGAGAGTGACGGTCACCTGCATCGCTGTATTCACCAGCCGGTGGGTTCGCCGTACTGCGCCTCCACAACGTGCTCGATGCCGAGCCGGGCCAGGCGTTCGCGAGGAACCAGCAGGCTGAGCTGAACGAAGCCGGGCAGTCGGCCGATGTCCACCGCGCCGGAGATCGTGGACCGGTTCCTCACCTCGTGCACGCTCATCCCGAATAGCTTGGCTGCGCGCTCGACGGCGTTGTCCACGGCAGCGTTGATGAACGGTCCGGAGCCGAGCACCTGCACCGGCAGCACCGGACCCTCCAGGACCGTCGCGTGCAGCTCTGCGAGCGCCATGCCCCGAGCGATCTCATCAGCGGTGAACGGGCGGGCCAGGAACGGCAGGTCCTCGACCGGTGGCAGCAGGATCGGTCCGTCGAGCTCGAGGCCCTTGATGACGTCGACGCGTACGACCAGGCGGGCGGCGATGTCGGTGGTGTGGACGGCGATCTCACCGTCACCGATCATCGCGTGCACGTCACCGGCGTACAGACCAGCACCGTCGACCTTGACCGGGACGATCACCACGCTGCCCTGGCGTACGGAGTCGATGTCCATGTGCACGTCGGTGCGCATCTCGAGCTGCTCGTCGGTGACCGCGAACTCGTGCTCCGCGCCCACCAGGAACGCGCCGAAGTCGCCGCAGTTGTGGGAGCTCGGGAGGTCGATCGCCGGGATCGAGCCGAGGTTGCCCGCCGAGATCCTGCACCGTGTCATGGTCCCGACCAGGTCTGCCTTCGCGAGCGCCACGATGGGGTGCTGGGTGGAGTGTTCGGTGAGCGCGACCCAGTCCCGGGCGTCGCGCGCGAGCTCCTCTGCACGAGCCCGGGTGACGGTCACCCCGATCTCCTTGTCCTCGTCGAAGGCCATCGTGTAGCCCTCGATCATGTGGAACGGGATCACCTCGCTGTGGCAGGCGGTGCACTTCACCGCGGACTCACCGATGCCGTCGAGATAGGTGTCTGGGTAGAGGAAGTGCCGGCCGGCGTCTCGGCAGGTCGGACAGACGTTGGCCACGAACGGGTCGCTGATGTAGCGGCCCTCCACCCCGGTGTGCGTGCCAGAGGTGGTTGCCGCCGATGTCTGCTCCAGCGACTCGACCGATATCGCTACGGAATCGCCGACGTGTGCACCATCGACACGTACCGGAAGCGTGACCTCGTGACCACTGCGGATGGAGGGCGTGATCATCGGCCCCCAGCAACCGGGGACCGTCAGGTACTCGATGCGGCCACCGTCCTTAACCGGACCGAGCATCTCGTTGCTGGGACCGACGATGTCGGTGTAGCGGTCGACCAGAACGAAGTCCTGGGCGAGGTCAGAAGTCATCTCAACGGTCACGGCTTGACCCTCCTCGAGGCAAGTGGCTGGACGATGGCACGTGCCGGTGCGCTGGCGCCTCGAGGTGCCGGTCCTCGCCGGCTTGTGCCCAACCCAAAATCTACGCCGAGACGCTGTCCTGGGACAGGGGTCCTCGTTCCCGATTCGACCCCGCTACGGGGGTACACGGCGTTGGCGTGAGGTGTCCGCGCTGTTGGTCACCTGGTCGGGCCCGGCCGTCGCGGACTCGGAAGCCGAGTTCGAGGAGGGGGACGGTCTGTCGTCGTCACCGGACCCCGCGGGAGGCCGCCGCGGACCCGGAGCTGCGTCCCGAGCTGGAGGCGTTGGTCGACGACTTCGAGTGGCAGGACCGGGAGCACCCCGGTCCGTTCGCCATGGACGTCGCCCGGCTGCGGAAGGAGCTCGGCGTCACGAAGTCGTGAATCCTCGAGGGAGGGTCTCGACAACGAACGCTTTCGGGCGAACGATGGAAACATGGGAAACATCGGCACCGAGCGTCGTGAGGTCGAGTTCGAACCGCTTCCGGAAGCTCCGTCGAGCGAGCCCGACCGGCGGCCCGAGCAGGATCAGCCGGAACCGGCTCCCGCAACGACGTGAACGAGAGGGGCCGCCCGATACCGGGTCCGGATCTGGTGCCCGGTGAACTTCGCGGCTACCGACAGTTCGAGCTGCGAAACGACGGGCTCTATCCGCTGGTGCACGGCGAGTGTGGGCCCTGGAACGGCGAGGTCCAGCGTGCCGTGTGTGCTCTAGGCCGCGACCACGCTGCGCCGGCGACCGACTGCCGGTGCGGGCTGTACGGATGGTACCTGCCCGGCAGCGCTACGGTGGCGCTCGGCCCTGTCAGCGCTGTGATCTCGGTCCGGGGGCGGTGCGTTCTCGGGGACCGCGGGTTTCGCGCGGCCCAGGCTCATATCGACGCGGTCGCGCTGCCCGCAGCGGTTAGGTGGAATCCCGGGGCGGCGCGCCGAGCGCGGCAGATGCTCGGGGCGTCGTATCCTCGCGCCACGGTTTATGACTCGATGCGGCAGATGCTGAGGGACTACCCACCGCATGACGTGCGGGGGCTGGGGATCGATCCGCCGCGCGACCGCAGCCGACACTACCGGGCGGCGGTAATGATCCTCTGGGTCACGGTCGTGCTGCCCACTTATGCGCTTGCCGCCGTGCCCCGGGAGACGATCTCGAACACCGTGGCGCTCTGGTGGCCGCTCCTGCTGGTGCTTGCCATCGGGTGGCAAGTGGGCATGGTTTGGCTGGTCACCCGGCTGCTGGCATTGCAGGCGATAGGCCCGGCCGGGGGAGCATCCCGGCAGCCGTGACCGATCCGTTCATCCCTGCTCGATCAGCAGCGCACGGACCCGAGGCACTACCTGTTCGGCGTACAAACGGATCGATCACATCCGCTCCGCGTTGGGCTGGGGAGCATCGACGCACAAGGCGCACGTGGGGCCGAGGATCTGGTCGTAGGCCTCGCCCTCCGGCCCCAGATACTGAACCTGTGTCCGGCGCGGAGATGCTGCTGAGCCTTAAAGCAGCGGGGGAGTGACCTGCACGCCGAACGGGTGGGTCGCTGCGAACATCTCCTCGCCGGCAACGGTCGCCACCTCGACGGACGATCAGCGCCCCGTCGATGAGCTCGTAGCGACGCCCGTCATCGGGCATTCGACTCGAGGTCCGGCCGGATGAACGCCCGGCCGTGGGGCAGCGTTGTCACGGTTTCCATGGTGCACCCTCGCCCCAGAATGAACGGCAGATGTGGCCAGTTATCGTGCACAGGTTTACGCAGGGTACGAGTTCTCCACAGTTCGAAAACTCGTTCTATTCAGTGCCGGTGGGGGTGCCTAATGTCGTGGCATGACCTCGAGTTCGGACCGTCCGGTTTCCGCGGCATCTGCCGCGGCGGGTGCTGTGCCCGCGGACGCTGCGCGTTCGGGATCCGGTGGCGGTGACGGTGGCTGCGGCCCGCAGGGACCTCAGCCGCACGCGGTAGTGCGGTTCACCGGGTCGTTGTCGTCCGCGCTGGACCGGTTGGAGCAGACCCCGGCATGGTCGATGACGCCGAGTGAGCAGCGGCAGGCGTTGGTGGAGCTCCGGCGCCAGCACGCAAGGTTGCGAGAGCTCGAGCTGCGGGTGCTGTGCGCGGCGGACCGCAACCAGGTCGGCGCGGACAGCGGCGCGACCTCGACGGCGGCCTGGGTAGCACACGAGACGAAGTCCACCCGCCAGGCATGTTTCCGGGATCTGCATCTGGCGCAGGCGCTGGACGAGCAGTTCGACGCGACCCGGCAGGCGCTGGCCGCGGGGGACGTCGATGTGAAGAAGGCGGCGATCATCGTCACCGCGGTGCGCCGGCTCACGGAGGAGTACGACGAGCTGCCGGCCGGCACCTACGCGAAGGCGGAGGCACACCTTCTGGACCTGGCCCGCCGGTTCGACCCACCGACACTGACTCAGATGGGGAAGCGGTTGTTCGAGGTGGTTTGCCCCGAAGCCGCCGATGAGGCCGAGGGACGCCGGCTGGCGGCCGAGGAAGAACGCGCGCGGCGGCGTGCCTACCTGACGATGCACGACAATGGTGACGGCACCAGCGAGGGCCGGTTCCGGCTACCGACCCTTCACGCCGGTTTGTTGAAGAAGGCTCTGGAGGCATTGACCTCGCCACGGCGGCTCGGCAGCGGACGATGCGATCCTGCGACGGGGAAGAAGCTCCCGTCCTCGACACTGCTCGGACAAGGGCTGATGGAGCTCGTGGAAGGGCACCTCAATCTCGAGTCGATGCCATCAGTGAACGGCTCACCCTTCACCGTGGTGGTCACCATCGGGCTGCAGGCGTTGAAGACCGGGCTTGGCGTCGCGACGGTGGAAACCGGCATCCGGATCTCGGCTGGAGAGGCCCGGCGGCTGGGCTGCCAGGCAGGGATCATCCCGATGGTGCTCGACGGCGACTCCGTCCCGTTGGACCTGGGCCGGGAGAAACGGTTGTTCGACAAGCACCAGAAGATCGCACTGAACCATCGGTACCACGGGTGCGCCGCGACCAACTGTGACCGGCCACCTGCCTGGGTGGAGTACCACCACCCGAAGCCCTGGGCAGCCGGCGGAAGAACCGATCTGCACAACGGACTGCCTCTGTGTCCACCGCACCACCACATGGCTGACCATCCCGAGTCCTGGAACATGAAACGCCTGCCCGATGGCGGCGTCCGATTCAGTCGACGGATGTGAGTCGACCTACCTGTCGTCCGAGGCCGACCTGGTTGCGCCGTACGCCCATCTCACCGCGACCGACGCCGCGCAGCCCGCGACCTCGATCGGATCGCGGTCCCGCCTCGGATTCACTGACCGCTCAATCCCTCATGCGACGACGCGGCCTTGTCCTCCTGCAGCGTGTGCGCGGCCAGGGCGTTGGCGTGTCCGTGGCCGAGCCCGTGCTCGGTCTTGAGCCAGGCAACCAAGTCCATGTGCTTGTCCAGCGGGGAAGCCCGGATGAGGTCTTTCCACTCGCTGATCGGTCGACCGTACTTCTTCTCGATGGACGGGAAGTAGGACGCTGGGCCCTTCACCTCGTTGGCCACACTGGACTCCTCGTTCGATTGGTCAGTTATTCCGAGATCGTGCCAGGAGTAGACCAGCCGGGGTCGAGGAAGTCATCGCCAGCGCGTAGTGAGTTCGAGGGGAGCGGCTCGAACTACGTGGACTCCGTCTCCGTCGCAGGTAATCCGAGCGAGCCGCAGCATTTCTTGTACTTCAAGCCCGAGCCGCACCAGCACGGTTCGTTGCGCCCCAGCGGCCAGGCAACGGTGCGCCCGATCATGCCAAGGTGCGACGCCGTAGTTCGCTCGGCTCGCTCCGTCGGTCGGGTCCTTGTCCTCAGCGGCCCGCTGTCGGGACCAGGTCGCCCTCTGCCGGGTAGCCGCCGAATGCGTTCGATCCACTGGATTGCATTCTCAGCGCTAGAGACGCCTGTAGTAGCATTACTACATGATTGTGGTCGATGGTGCGGAGATGGTGGACGTCAACGAGGCCGCCCGTCTGGTTGGGCGGAACCCTGAGACAGTCCGACGTTGGGTGTGGACCGGAAAGGTCGCCGCGGTGAAGTTCGGCAACAGAATGCTCATCAGGCGCGACGCCCTCGTCGGGCTCGGCAGCCCTGAGGAGGCCAGCCGCACCGACGACCTTGCGAGCTGGGCGACGAAGGCACGTGATGGGCGCGGCCGCGGACGCCCTGGAGCGACAGCGAGCGACCTTGTGCTCGCGGACCGGGCGTCTCGAGATGGGGTCAACGCGCGTGCCGGTGGTTGATGCCAGCGTTGTGGTCGACTGGGTCGCTCCGGACGCGGATCCCGAGGGTCCCGCAGTACGGTTTCTGGACGCCCTGGTGGACAAGGGCGACGCGGTTCTGGGCCCGCGGCTTCTGAAAGAGGAAGTGAGTAACGCGTTGCTCTCCGGAGTACGACGCGGGCGCTGGTCGGGTGCCGCGGCGGACCGCGCGTTCCTGCTCCTGGTCGACCTCCCACTTCGGCTGGTCGACGAACCGGTCGACCTAGAACGTGCCTGGGAGCTCTCGCGACGCTACGACGAACATCCTGTCTACGACATGCTGTACGTTGCGGTCGCCGAGCGACTCCGGCAACAGCTGGTCACCGCGGACCGAGTGCTGTCCGACCGGTTGAGCAGGCTCGGATTCGTGACACCGCTGTTGGACGGCTAAGCACCAGGCCCTCATCGGATCTCTGCTGCGAAGCTGCCAGGTGTCAGGCCGGTGACGGTCCTGAAGTCGCGGGTGAGATGGGTTGGTCGGCGTATCCCGGGTCGGCTGCGACCGCAGCGAGATCCACCCGGTCATCGGTGCGCAGCCGTTCGGCGGCCTCGTGCATTCGCCTTCGCTGGATCAGCCACTTCGGGCTCAGGCCGATCCGCCGGACGGTCAGCCGCTGCAGGGCACGCTCGCCGATCTCGAACTCGTCACACATCTGGCCGACCCGTTGTACGTCGGTCAGCGGCATCAAAATAACCGATATCGGGCACGCGTCTGCCAATGGGCATCGTGAAGTCCCATGTCTCGGGGGACTGTCAGCGGCGCTGGTCGGGCAGGTCCATCGCCGGGTTGCCGTCGAAGAAGCCTGGAACGCTCGTACGCAGGCCAGGAATGTGACCTGGCCGCCGCCGGGTTCAGGCTTGGCGGTAGAGCGTGGCCTGGAACTGGTAGGCGTCCCCGCGGTAGACAAGCCGACCGCACAGGATCGGCACCTTGGCGAGGTCGAAGGTGACCTCCTCGCCGACGAGCACGGGAGCGCCCGGGTCGAGGCGGAGTAGCTCGGCGGTCGCCGGGTCAGCGGCGTGGGCGCTCACCGAATAGCTGCTATGAGCCACTCTCACCCCGCAGGTGTCCTCCAGCGTGCCGTAGAGGGAGGCGTCGGTGAGGTCGACCTCGGCCAGGCCGGGTGCCCTGCTGAGCGCCACGACGGTGTGGTCGACGGAGACGGGAATGTCGTCGAGGCTGCGAAGTCGACGTAGTTCCAGGACTGGGGAGGCAGGCGCGACCGCCAGTCGCTCGGCCTCGCCAAGCGTCGCGGGACGCTGGCTCGACGTCAGCACCTGGGTCGTGGGGGTGAAGCCGCGGGCGTGTGCCATGTCGGTGAAGCTCTGCAGGACGTTAGGAGGCTCGCTGATCATGTTGGTCGTGACGTACCAACCCCGTTGCGGAGAGGGGCGGAGCACTCCCTCGTCGGCGAGCTGCCTCAGCGCCTGGCGCAGCGTCTCGCGACTGACCGCCAACTGAGCTGCGAGGGCACGTTCGCCCGGGAGCCGGACGCCGGGTCCGAAGACGCCGTTGTCGATGGCTGCGGTCAGGGCCTGCCTTGCCACCGCCGAAGCGGGCTTGGCCTCGGTTGTCATCGGCGTCCTCCATGCCGCTCGGCCACTGACCAGGCGAGATGACCGGCGCCAACGAGGCCCGCGTCCGCACCGAGGGCACTCGGCACGATCGGTGGTGGGGAAGGGCGCCGAGCCGTTGCCCGCGTGTACGACGCGAGCAGTGCATCTCGAAGCGTCCCGGCCACTGCGCCGAGCCCGCCACCCAGCACGATCGCCTCAGGGTCGAACAGCGACACGAGCTGAGAACAGGCATGGCCCAACGCGATGCCGGCGGAGGTCAGGATCTCCTCGGCCACCCGGTCTCCCTCCGAGGCCAACGCGACGACCGACCGGGCGCCGTCGGCCACCCCCCGGCCGGTGCGCTCGGTGTACCGACGAGCCAACCCGGTCCCGGACGCGAAGGACTCCATCGTCTCGGTCCGGTAGGTGTCGCCCTCGGTCGGCACGGGCAGCTCGCCGAGGGCGATGGCCTCGCCTCGGGCTCCGCGGTGGGCGGTGCCGTCACACACGAACGTGTGCGAGAGCCCGGTCCCCAGGGAGACGTAGACGAAGTCCCGCCATGTGCTGCCAGAGCGGTGCAGCTCCCCGACGGCACCACAACGGACGTCGGACTCGACCACCACTGTCGGGGCGAGGTCTGCCAGCAGGTCGACCGGCTGCCGGTCCCAGTCCAGCACCTCGTGCGCGGTGAGCCGGCCCGCGCGGTCGACGTACTCGGGGAAACCCGCCCCGAGGGCCACGACCGTCAACCCGCGGTCACCGGCCACGGCGGCCAGGTGCTCGGCCACCCGCCGGGTCGCGTGGAGGCCTGGGTCCCGGTCTCCGGTGGGCGTGGTGTGGCGGGCCAGGATCTGGCCGTCGCGAGACATCAGAGCGCCGCGGGCCTTGGTCCCCCCGATGTCGAGCGCGAGCACCGTCACGGCTGCCAGCCGTCAACAACCGGGCGGGCGCTGCCCAGCCAGTAGGCGGCTCCGGAGCCGTCCTGGTCGACGAGGCGGTAGGCGGACCCGGCTGGCAGGAAGACCGCGTCGTCGGGTGTGACGGCGAACCACGCCTGCGCACCCTCGGGCGTGTCCGGGAGCAGCACGTGCAGGGAGCCGTCGGTCAGGTAGAGCACGCTCTCGTCCTCGACCGTGAGCTCTTCCCCGAGGTGCCCCGGGGCCACGCGACCGCGGGCGACGGTGAGGTGCTCGGTGTCCACGAGGACCCCCTCGACGTGACGTGCGTGGTCGTCGCGGATGCGCCAGCGGAAGTCGTCCTCGCCGAGCACCGTAAGTCGCGCGGCGGCGGACCACTCCTCGCGGCGCTCGGGCCAGCCGCCGTCCCAACGGCGGTCGTCGTAGCGCGTCTCGGTCAGCATCGGCTGGCGCTTGGCGTAGGTCGAGGCGGTCCCCCGGGACGGCGGCGGCGCGAAGTACTCGAGCACCCGCACCGGCCGGTCGGAGGGGTTGAAGGCGTGGTGCCAGGTGTCGCGGCGGTAGAAAAGGGTCTGGCCCTGCTCGACCTTGCGGACCTCTCCGTGCTCGGGGTCCGCCACCCACAGCGTCCCCTCGAGAACGATGTAGGTGACGTCGGCGGCGAAGATGGTGGGGTTGGTCGGGCTGTGCACGAACCGGCAGCCCGGGGGCAGCGTGTACTGGAGGACGTGGAGCACGTCGGTGGACACGTAGACCTTGTCACTGACGAACCCGGACTCGGTGTCACCCCACAGGTGGGCCGCAGCCGTGGCGTGGGTGATGACGGTGGGACGGTCGTAGATCGGGCGGGGGGTAGCCCGTCGGGGTCGGACGGTGGGGTCGGGCTGCGACATGGCGGCCCTCCTAGGTGGGCTTCGAGGGACCTGCTGGCGCGCTGAATATACCAGTTAGACCACCTAGTCGAACCTAGTCACGTTTTGGTCAAAGACTGGACTAACTGGTCTGTCGTAGGTCAGGGTGGACTCCCCGGCTTCTGGAGGACTCTTGAACCGACACCCCTTCGTCCTTGCGCTCAGCGCCACCGCGCTGGTGCTGACGGCCGCCTGCTCGCCGCCCGGATCCGACTCCCAGGACTCGGAGTCCACCGGTCAGGGCGAGGAGATCAGCAGCCCGGTCACCGCCGAGAGGGTTGCGGAGCTCGGTGAAGTGGAGCTGAACGTGTGGGCCGAGGCCGGCGAGGAGCAGACGCTCGACCGCTTCGTGCCGGAGTTCGAGAAGCGCTACCCGAACGTAACGGTGAAGGTCACCATCAAGAGCATCGACGACCTGGTCACCACCGTGGTCAACGCGATGGCCGGCGACAACCCGCCGGACGTCGCCCAGGGAAACCAGGGGTACGCCGTTGACGGTGCGCTGGTCGAGGCCGGGCTCGTCCGCTCGCTCGACGACGTCGCCGAGGTCTACGAGTGGTCGGACACCATCGGCGACCAGCTGCTCGGCCCGATGCGGTGGGACGAGGCGGGCAAGCAGTTCCGCCAGGGGGCCGTCTACGCCGGGTCGCCTGTGGCCAACAACATCGGGATCTTCTACAACCGCGAGATCCTCGACAAGGCCGGGGTCGAGGTGCCCACCACCTTCGCCGAGCTGGAGGAGGCCCTCGCCGCGGTGAAAGAGGCGGGTGAGCTGCCGATCATGCTCGGCAACGCCGAGAAGTGGCCGGCGCTGCACGTCTACGGAGCGATCCAGGGTGCCTTCGCAGACCCCGACGAGGTCAACGACTGGGTGAGCGGCGTCGAGGATGCCACTTTCGAGACCGACGGCAACCGGTCGGCCGCGGAGACGCTGGCCGAGTGGGAGGACGCCGGCTACTTCGGTGACGGCTACAACGGGGTGGGCGCGGACGACGCCGCTGCCCGGTTCGGTCAGGGCGAAGGCGCGTTCCACATCGCGGGCGACTGGTACGCCCCGGCCGTCATCGAGGGCGGCAAGGGCGACTTCGGTTTCATGGCTCCCCCCGCCGGTGAGTCCGGTGAGCAGGCCTCGATCGGCTCGCTCAGCTTCCCGTGGCACATCAGCTCCAACACCGACGTACTGCCGGCCGCGGTCGCTTTCGTGGCCGAGATGCACGCGCCTGAGAACTCGCAGCTGCTCGTGGACGTCAACCGGATCCCGGTCATGGGCGCGGATGTCGAGGTCAAGGACGACATGGCGCAGGACCTGATCGAGGCCAACGACGCGCTGATGGCCAACGACGGTCAGATGGACTACCTCGACTGGTCGACGCCCACGATGTACGACACCCTGCCTAGCGGCCTGCAGGAGCTGATGGCGGACCGCATCGACGCCGAGGAGTTCGTGGGCATGGTGCAGAAGGACTGGGACGAGTTCCAGGCCGGCCGCTAACGCTGTGGCCGAGACGTCATCGCGGAGGACAGCCAGGCCTAGGCGGCATGAGGCGTGGCGCTACGCGTTCCTGCTGCCGGCCCTCGGGTTCTACGCGGTCTTCGTGCTCTGGCCGCTGGTGCAGACGGTGCAGATCTCGTTCTACGACTGGAACGGCATCACCGTCGCCACACCGGTGGGCACCGCGAACTACGCCGACGCGGTCCGGGACCCCCAGATCCGCGGAGCTCTCCTGCACTCGATCGTGTTCGTCTTCTTCTACAGCGTGCTCCCGACCGTCGTTGGGCTGATCATCGCGGGCGTCATGTCCCGGATCCGGATCGTCGGGCTCGCGTTCTTCCGAGCTGCCCTCTTCATGCCCCAGGTGCTCTCCGCCGTGGTCGTAGCGGTGGCCTGGCGGTGGCTCTACGCCGACCAGGGTCCGCTGAATGAGGGGCTCCGGGCGATCGGGCTCGACGGGGTCGCCTGGCTGGGTGACTTCACGTTCGCCCTGCCCGCAGTGGGGTTGATCGGCACCTGGGTCATGTTCGGTCTGTGCATGGTGCTCTTCGTCGCCGGAGCCCAGAAAATCCCCGCCGAACTCTTCGAGGCCGCGCAGATGGACGGGTGCGGGCCGGTCCGGGAGTTCTTCACGGTCACCTTGCCTGGCCTTCGTGGAGAGATCATGGTCGCGCTCGTCTTCACCATGACCATCGCGCTGCGCAACTTTGACATCGTGTGGAACACGACGCGTGGCGGCCCGGGCGAGAGTACGACCGTGCCCAGCGTCTACATCTACGAGGGTGCGTTCATCAGCCGGGAGATGGGCCAGTCCGCCGCGATCAGCGTCCTGCTCACCGTGCTCATCCTTGCCATGACAGCCGGCATCATCGGCCTCTTCAGGGAGCGGGACCCCGCATGATCCAGCGCCGCCGCGAGAAGGTCATCGGCCACGCGATCCTCGTCGTGGGCTCGCTCGTCGCGCTCTACCCGTTCCTGACCATCCTCGCTCTCGCGATGAGCCGCCCCGGGGAGCGGCCGGTCGGTACGGCCCTTCCGGCCTCCTTGTACTTCGGGAACTTCAGCGAGGCCTGGGAGCGGGGACTGTTCGGGACGGCCCTGACCTCGAGTGCGATCGTCGCGGTCTTCGTCGTCGCGGGCACGATCACCCTGGCCGTACCGGCGGCGTACGCCCTCGCGCGCAGCCGCTCCAAGTTGCTGGCGATCGTCGCCGGAATCTTCCTCGTGGGCCTGGTGATGCCGTACGAGGCCACCGTCATCCCGCTCTACCAGATGTTCCGTGGGTGGGGGATGCTCAACACCTACTGGGCGCTCATCCTGCCGCAGGTGGGTCTCTCGCTCTCCTTCGCGATCCTCTGGCTCCGTACGGCGTTCGCCCAGACGCCCGCCTCGCTGGGGGAGGCCGCCTCGCTCGACGGCGCGTCGCGGGCCCGCACGCTGCTGCTCGTCATCCTCCCGATCACCGTGCCCGCGATCCTCACCCTGGCCACGTTGCTGTTCCTCTTCACCTGGAACGAGTTTCTCCTCGCACTCGTCCTGGTCCCCGACGACCGGTCGGTGCAGACCGCGCCGCTGGCGCTGTCGTTCTTCGCCGGCAACCGACGGAACAGCGACCCGGCTGTGACCGCCGCGGCGGCCGTGCTGGTCGCGCTCCCTGTCCTGCTCACCTATGTGGTCCTGCAACGCAGGTTCATCTCCGGCATGTTCGCCGGGGCGGTCAAGGAGTAGCCCGATGTCGACACCCGTGCACGTCTTCGACGGCCCCGAGCAGCTGGGGCGAGCCCTCGCCGAGCGGATCGCCGAAGGCATCGCCGGCGCTCGGGCGGAGGGCCGTAGGTACGTCCTGGGTTGCCCGGGGGGCCGGACGGCGAGGTCGACGTACGCCGCGCTCGTGGACGTCGTGCGGGAGCGCGGGATCGGTCTCGACTCCCTTGTGATCGCGATGATGGACGAGTACGTCGAGCCGAACGCCGATGACGGGCTGCGGCGGGTGCCGTCCGACGTGCACTACAGCTGTCACCGTTTCGGGCGGGTGGAGATCCTCGACCCGCTCAGCGCCGCCTCCCCGACACCCGTCCCTGCGGACCAGCTGTGGCTTCCGGACCCAACCGACCCCGAGGCGTACGACGCCAGGCTGGCGGCCGGGGGCGGAATCGACCTGTTCCTCCTGGCCAGTGGCGCGTCAGACGGGCATGTCGCCTTCAACCCGCCGGGGAGCCCGGTCGACAGCCGCACCCGGGTCGTGAAGCTGGCGGAGTCCACGCGCCTGGACAACATGCACACCTTCCCGGAGTTCAGCGACCTTGCCGAAGTGCCGACGCACGGCGTGACCGTGGGGATCGCGACAATCAGCGACCTGGCTCGCGAGCTCGTGATGATCGTCGTGGGCGAGCAGAAGCGAGCTGCCTTCACTCGCGTCACGGAGGCCACGAGCTACGACCCGGCGTGGCCCGCGACAGTGGTGCACCTCGGCCGGCGGGCGAGCGTCGTCGCCGACGCAGCCGCGGCAGGCGGTCTATTGGACGGCTAGGCACGAGGGTGTCACCTGGACTCGACGGCGAAGGTGCCGGGTGTCAGGCCGGTGACGGCCCGGAAGTCGCGGGTGAAATGGGCCTGGTCGGCGTATCGCAGGTCGGCCGCCACCGCAGCGAGATCGATCCGGTCTCCGGTGCGCAACCGCTCGGCGGCCTCGTGCAGCCGCCTTCGCTGGATCAGCCACTTCGGGCTCAGCCCGATCCGCCGGGCGGTCAGCCGCTGCAGGGCACGCTCGCCGATCCCGAACTCGTGGCACACCTGTCCGACCCGTTGTATGTCGGTCCGCTGCTCGACGTACTCGACGATCCGGTTGACCAGCAGCCCCTCCTCGTCGACCGGGCCGAGGCCGCGTAACGCGTCCTCCATGACCGCGACCGCCGCGTGGTGTGTGGGTTCTTCGGATGGCGTGGGTCGGAGTGCGGAACGGATCTGCTCGGTTACCGCCGTTCCGTTCAGGCCCGGAACGTCGGTCAGCGGCATCCGCTTGTCGGTCAGCTGCGACACCGGCCCGCCGAGGAGCATCGTCCCGGCGGCGGGTTGCAGCATCACGCCGAGCGCCCAACCCTCACCGGTCAGCTCCTGCCGGCCGAGACCGGTGTCGACGCCGACCATGATCGAGTACTCGTGCGACACGACCAGCAGGCAGACCGGGTACTGCAGCACCCGCTGCACTGTCGCCGCTCCGGGCGGCAGCGACCAGACCGGGATCCAGTACCTCCGCACCAGGTCGCCCATCCCCGGCCCGGGCGCGTAGCGAAAGATCGGTGGCGTGTAGCCCGCAGCGTCGCGCAGGTGCGCTCGCTCGGTCGGGTCGATCCGCGGGTTGCCGGGCATGTGTCGGATTCTTTCAAGATCCTGTCGGTACGACGAGGCAGGGTGGCTGTCATGAACAAACACCTGGACACCTACAACGACCGGGCCGACCGGTTCTCGGTCATCGTCGACCACGTCGCACCCGACCAGTGGTCGTCGCAGAGCCCGTGCGAGAAGTGGACCGCCGCGGGTGTGGTCGACCACGTCGTTGATACGCAACGCGACTTCCTCGCCCGGCATCAGATCGTCGCCGGCCCTCGACCAGAAGGATCGCCGGCGGACGTGTGGCACGAGCACCTGGCCGCCGTACGCTCCGCCCTCGGCGACGGCGCTGTGCTGGACACCAGCTTCGACGGCTACTTCGGGGCGACCACGATCGGCGCGACGTTGGCTGACTTCTACGGCTTCGACATGGTCGTGCACCGGTGGGACCTCGCCCGCGCCGCTGGGCTCGACAACGAGTTCACACGCGCCGAGATGGACCTGATGGAGACGTCGATCGAGGGGTTCGGCGAGCACCTGTACGCGGACGGCATCTGCGCGTCCGCCGTACCGACTCCGCCCGAGGCCTCACGACAGGAGCGGCTCTTGGGTCTGCTGGGTCGCTCCGTGCGCTGAACCACACCTACGCCCTACGCAGAATGGAGCATCGGGTGCAACAAGGGGCGACCACCAGAACAGGAGCGATGATGACTGACCAACCCGCGCACGACACCTTGGCCGTCGAGCCCTTCGGAAGGTGGGGGCGGTGTTCGACCCGGCCGGGACCGGGAAGGACTTCGCCTACACCATCGGATTACACGCCAGAGACCTCCCGAGCTGCACATCTGGGGCGGCCCACTTTGGGCGACGACCCGGGGCACGACTGGACGTTGAGCATGACTGACAGTGAAGGGTGCTGAACGAGCTCGCGCAGCTCCTGCTCGACGGCGAGACAAGGAAGAGCTCGAGGGGTACGGCGTGCCGCCGGGCGTCGACGTGCTACCGATCCCGTGGTCTCTGCATCGGGCTCCGAAGGGACAGCTCATGCCGTTGGCCAAGGACGCCGAGGGGCGGGCGCACTACTCGACACTGCTCCAGGACCTCGAATCCTTGGCGCACGCTCCGCGCGGCTGGCGCTGCCGGAGATTCCGTCGTTCGCGGTCGATCAGCGGTTCGGTCCGCTGACGCCGGCTGTGCTCATGCCGCGCTGGCGGGCGATCTGGTGGATGCAGGCGATTGGTAGGCGCTCAGCGCACGGAGCACGGTCTCATGGTGTTGTTCGGAAGTGCAGTGCGCGGTGATACTGCCTGCCCGACGTCGATGTCGCGGTGAGCTTCGAACGCGGGATCGAGGCGCAAGTAGCCAGGTTTCGTCCACAGGGCATAAGCGCCCCTCTTTGTCCACGAACTTCGAACGGGAGTTCGATAACGTACCGCGTGAACCTTAGGTTTGGTTCATGCCCAGTTCCGCTCCACATCAGGTACCCGCCGGTGGCTCCGGCGGACCGGGCCCGCACGAACTCTTGCGGTTCGCCCGAGCCGTCGATGATGCCTTCGGGCGGGTTGTCGAGACACCGGTGTGGTCAATGACGCCTGAGGAGCAGCGCGAGACGGCATTACTGCTGAATCGGTTGAAGTCCCGCGTGGCGGAGCTGGACATGCGCGTTCTGGCCGGAGCGGACCGCAACGAGGTCGGTGGTGACAGCGGCGCCACCTCGACGGCGGCGTGGTTGGCGCACGCGACGCGGCAGACCCGGGCGCGGTGTGCGGGAACCCTGAAGCTGGCCATCAAGCTGGACGAAGGTTTCGCCGCGACGCGTGAAAGTCTGGCGTGGGGTCGGATCAATCTTGACCAGGCGCGGGTGATCGTGGAAGCGGTCAACCTGCTGACCGATGAGTACGACGATCTTCCGCCCGGGACTCAGGGTCGCGCCGAGGAGCACCTGCTGGATCTAGCCGCCGACTTCGACGCCGTCACGCTCCGTCGGCTGGGCAAGCGGTTGTTCGAGGTGGTCTGTCCCGAGGCGGCGGACCAGGCCGAGGGTGAACGGCTGGCCCGAGAGGAGGATCGGGCCCGACGGGTCGCCGCATTCTCGACCCGAGACAACGGAGACGGGACCGTGCAGGGCCACTTCCGGCTTCCAGTGCTACACGCGGAGCTGTTGAAGAAGGCGCTGGAATCGCTGACCTCTCCCCGCCGCCTCGGAGACGGCAGGCTTGACCCGAAGACCGGCAAGAAGCTGGACCACCGCACGCTCCTCGGGCACGGTTTCATGGAGCTGTTGGAGAGCCATCTCGCCGTCGATGGCCTGCCGAGTCAGGGAGGCAGTCCGTTCACACTCGTGGTCACCATCGGCGTCGACGCGCTGATGAGCGGGATCGGGGCGGCCTCGCTCGACACGGGCGGTCGGATCAGCGCCGGTGAGGCCCGTCGGCTGGGCTGCAAAGCGGGAATCATCCCCATGGTCCTGAACGGGGATTCGGTCCCGCTGGACATGGGCCGTGAGCAGCGCCTGTTCAACAAGCACCAGAGGATCGCGCTCGCACAGCAGTACTCCGGCTGTGCCGCGACGAACTGCGATCGGCCCCCGGCGTGGACCGAGGCGCATCACCCCGAACCATGGGCCAAGGGCGGCAGGACGGACCTCAAGAACGGGCTTCCCCTCTGTCCGCCGCACCACCACATGGCCGACCACCCCGAGTCTTGGAACATGAAACGCCTGCCGAGCGGCGGAGTCCGGTTCTCCCGACGCCAATAGGGCAAGCGACTTCCAGGTGCTGCACATGCTGTCGGTGGCTCGTGGAATGCTGCCCACGTGACATTGCGGATCCACCGTGCCGAGCGCACCGACCTCCTCGCCGACGGTTTGGGCGAACTCCTCGCGACACCGCTGGACGATCCGTTCGCCGAGGAAGTCGTCGTCGTGCCCGCACGCGGTGTGGAACGGTGGCTCACGCAACGGCTCTCCCACCGGCTGGGCGTGGGCGGACGCGGAGGGGACGGGGTCTGCGCCGGCGTTCGTTTCCTCAACCCTCACTCACTGGTGGCGCTGCTACTCGGCAAGGAGCGTGACGACGTTTGGGATCCTGATCGCTTGGTCTGGCCGCTGCTCGACGTCATCGACGAGGCGATGGGTGAGCCGTGGTGCGCGACCCTCGCCGCCCACCTGGGCTACGGCATTGCCGGCGACGAGGGTGCGTTGCGAAGGAACCGCCGCTACTCGGTGGCACGCCGCCTCGCCGGCCTGTTCGCGTCGTACGCCGTGCAGCGGCCACAGCTGATCACCGACTGGCGTGAGGGCAGGGACACCGACGGGGCGGGCAATCCCCTCGACGACGACCTGGTCTGGCAGGCCGAGCTGTGGCGGCGGGTGGTGAAACGGGTGGGTCAGGCGCCGCCGGATGTCCGGCATGTCGAGACCTTGGAACGGCTGCGCGGTGACGGGGGAGCGGGTCTCGAGCTGCCGCCCCGGCTCTCGCTCTTCGGCCACACTCGACTGCCCCGCACCGAGGTTGAGCTCCTCGCCGCGCTCGGCAAGCTGCGGGACGTGCACCTGTGGCTGCCGCAGGTGTCGCCGCAGCTCTGGGACGACCTGGCGAATTTCTCCGCGGCCGGGCCGGTGCCGCGGGTGGACGATCGCGCGGCGGAACATGTGCGTCACCCACTCCTGGCCTCACTGGGGCGCGATGCCCGGGAGCTGCAGCGGACGCTCGCTGTGGCCGGGCCGGTGGTCCCGACGAGCTCGACAGGCGCGGCCTCGACCACCGGGGACCTACTGAGCTGGCTGCAGCACGACCTACGCGCGAACCTCGAGCCCGACCCGCAGACCCGTTCCGGCCGGGTGCAGGCCGCGGCAGACCGGTCAGTGCAGGTGCACGCCTGCCACGGCGGAACCCGGCAGATCGACGTTCTCCGCGAGGTGCTCGTCGGACTTCTCGCAGACGATCCCACGCTCGAGCCGCGGGACATCCTCGTGATGTGTCCCGACATCGAGACGTACGCCCCGCTGATCCAGGCCGGGTTCGGCCTCGCCGACGTTGCCGGCGGCGGCCCCCATGGTCAGCACAGCGGACATCCGGCCCACCGGCTGCGGGTCCGGCTGGCAGACCGTGCGTTGTCCAGCACCAACCCGTTGCTGGCCGTCGCCGGCACGCTGGTGGACATCGCCGGTGGCCGGGTGACGGCGACCGACGTGCTCGACCTTGCCTCGGCCGAGCCGGTCAGGTTGCGGTTCGGCCTCAGTGACGACGACCTCGCCCAGCTCGCGCTTTGGGTGGACCAGGCGGGCATCCGCTGGGGCATCGACGCCTCGCACCGCGGCACCTACGGCCTCGACATCGGCGACAACTCCTGGATGGCCGGCCTCAACCGCGTCCTCCTCGGGGTCACCATGGCCGAGGACGAGCACCGGTTCCTCGAGTCAGCGCTGCCGGTCGACGACGTGTCCAGCGGCGACATCGACCTTGCCGGCCGGTTCGCCGAGTACGTCGACCGTCTCGCCACCTTCGTCCGTACGACGGACTCCGCGTCGGCCATCGAGCAGTGGATCAGCGCTCTTTCCACCGCCGTCAGCCAGCTCACCGCGGTGTCTCCTCGTGACGCCTGGCAGGCTGCACAGTTCGACCGCGAGCTTGCCCGTACCGAGGACGCGGCCCGGCAGCGGGGGGTCTCGACAAGCTCGACCGGCGGGCCAAGCTCGACCGGCGGGCAAGGCTCGACCGGCGGGCAAGGCGAGGGCACGCCGCTCGTACTGGCCGATGTGCGCAACCTCCTCGCACACCGGCTCGGCGGGCGACCGACCCGCGCGAACTTCCGCACCGGCACGCTCACGGTCTGCACGATGGTGCCGATGCGGTCGGTGCCGCACCGGGTCGTGTGCCTGGTCGGGCTCGACGACGGCGTGTTTCCCCGAACCAGCTCGGTCGACGGGGACGACGTACTGGCAAGGAACCCGCTGACCGGAGAGCGGGACATCCGCAGCGAGGACCGGCAGCTGTTGCTGGACGCGGTGATGGCCGCCGACGAGACACTGGTGATCACGTACACCGGAGCCAACGAACACACCGGAGCCGAACGTCCTCCCGCCGTTCCTCTCGGCGAGCTGCTCGACGCGCTCGACCGGACCGCCGACCGCCCCGTGCGCGACACCGTGCTGGTCCGGCACCCGTTGCAGCCGTTCGACGTACGCAACCTGGCACCGGATGCGCTGACCGGTCCGGAACCGTTCAGCTTCGACCGTGCGGCGCTCGCCGGCGCCGAGGCCGCGCGTGGCCCGCGAACCACTGTCGGACCCCTGGTTCCGCAACCACTCCCAGCGAAGGAACCCGAGGACGTCGCCCTGGCGGACCTGCAGGCGTTCTTCGCCCATCCGGTCCGGGCGTTCCTGCGCTCCCGGCTCGACGTGTCGGCACCGCTGGAGGCTGAGCAGACCCGCGACGCCATCCCGATCGACCTCGATGCGCTGGAGAAGTGGGGGCTGGGAGACCGGCTCCTCTCCGACCTGCTCAGCGGAGAGGATCCCGCCGACTGCGCGCGGGCCGAGCGACTCCGGGGACTCTTGCCACCGGGGCAGCTCGGACTCCGCACGCTCCAGGAAGTCGGATCGCTGGTGCAGCCCCTCGTCGCGCAGGCCACCGCCCTCCGCGAGGGAACCCCGCGCACCATCGACGTGGACATCGACCTCGGCAACGGACGGCGACTTACAGGCACCGTCGCGTCCGTCTTCGGGAACAAGATCGTCAACATCACCTACTCCAACCTCGCCGGCAAGCACCGGATCAAGTCGTGGATCGACCTGCTCGCGTTGAGCGCCGGTCATCCCGACGAGCACTGGACCGCGCACGCCATCGGGAGAGCCCGGGCCGGTGGCACGCGTGCTCTGGCCGGACCGCTGGACCATCGCGCGCTCGGCTGGCTGCGCGACCTCGTCGACATCTACGACCGCGGGATGTGCGAGCCCCTCCCGCTGCCCGTGAAGACCGCTTGCGCGTACGCCGAGGCGAGCGCCGACCGGCGACGGGGGAGCAACATCGACCCGGTCGACAAGGCGATCAAGACTTGGCAGACCGACAGGTTCTCCGCCTTCGGCATCCCGGGTGAGGATGCCGACGCATCCCACGTGCGAGTGTTCGGGGAGTCGGCGCCGATCGAGGCGCTTCTGACTTCGCCGCGGGCCGATGAGAGCTGGAACGACGAGCGGCACCGGCTGGGCCAGTACGCCTGGCGGCTGTGGGAACCCCTGCTCACCGGCGCGGAACAGGTGGGCCCCCTATGACCCAGCCTCGAGTGACCCAGAGCCGAATCGCGCCCACTGTCCTGGAGAACTTCGACGTCTGCGACCCGCTCCCGACCGGGACGACCCTGCTCGAGGCGAGCGCAGGCACGGGCAAGACCTGGACCATCGGCGCCCTCGTCACGAGGTACGTCGCTGAGGGGGTCGCCAAGCTCGAAGAGCTGCTCGTGGTCACCTTCGGCCGCGCGGCCAGCCAGGAGCTGCGCGAACGGGTGCGCACCCAGCTCGTCGAGGCTGAACGAGCGCTCACCGACCCCGATGAGCCGAGAGAGCCCAGCGACCTCGTCGACCTGCTCCTGGACGCCGATCCCGAGGAGCTGGCACGGCGTCGGCAGCGGCTCCGCGACGCACTCGGCGCTTTCGACGCGGCCACCATCGCCACCACCCACCAGTTCTGCCAGATGGTGCTACGTAGCCTCGGCGTCGCCGGTGACACGGACGCCAACGCCACCCTGGTCGAGGACCTCGACGACCTGCTCACCGAGGTGGTCGACGACCTGTATCTACGCCGCTTCGCCGGGCTCGACCATGACCCGCCGTTCACCCGAGCCGACGCGCTGAGGCTGGCACGTGCCGCGGCCAACGACCCGCAGGCCAGGCTGGAGCCGCGCGACGCCGATCCGGAGAGCCCGCCCGGCGTCCGGGTCGCCTTCGCGCAGGACGTCCGCGCCGAGCTGGAGCGACGTAAGCGGCGGCTCGGTGTGCTCAGCTACGACGACCTGCTCTCCCAGCTCGCGGACGCATTGACCTCCGATGATGCCCCGGCGCGTCAGCGGATGCGCCAGCGCTGGAGCGTGGTGCTGGTCGACGAGTTCCAGGACACCGACCCGGTGCAGTGGCAGGTGCTCGACCGCGCGTTCACCGGCCACTCGACGATGGTGCTGATCGGCGACCCGAAGCAGGCCATCTACGCGTTCCGCGGCGGCGACGTGACGACGTACCTCCAAGCCGCCGCGACCGCGACGACACGGAAGACCCTCGGCACCAACTGGCGCTCCGACAGCGACCTGGTCGACTCGCTCCAGGTGCTGCTGCGGGGTGCCGCGCTGGGCGACAGCGAGATCCTGGTCCGCGACGTCAAAGCGTTCCACCCCGGCTCCCGGCTGTGCGGGGCGGGCGAGCCGTTCCGGTTGCGGGTGGTGCGCAAGGAGCTGCTCGGCAGGCCACCGGCAGCCAAGCTCGCCGTGGGCGCGATCCGTCCGCACGTCGTCGAGGACGTCGCGCGGGACATCAAGCGACTGCTCACCTCGGATGCGAAGTTCGACGGTCGGGAGCTGCGGCCGCGTGACGTCGCGGTTCTGGCGTACAAGAACAACGACCTGCTCGCCGTACAACAGGCGCTGGCCGGGATCGGCGTACCCGCAGTCGTCGCCGGCGGCGGAAGCGTGTTCGCGACCCCGGCCGCGACCGAGTGGCTCACCCTGCTGGAAGCACTGGAGCAGCCGCATCGCTCCGCCCGGGTCCGCAGCGCCGCGTTGACCTGCTTCCTCGGATACACCGCCGCCGGACTCGACGCGGGCGGCGACCTGCTGACCGACAAGATCGCGGAGGTGACCCGGGACTGGGCGGAGCTGCTCGCCTCGCGGGGAGTGGCCGCCGTCCTCGAGGCCGCCACCGCTGCCGGGCTCCCGGCGCGGGTGCTGTCCCGGGTCGACGGGGAGCGGCTGCTCACTGACATCCGGCACGTGGGTCAGTCCCTGCACCAGGTCGCCGTCGAGGAACGCCTGGGGCTGGTGTCGCTGCTGGCCTGGCTGCGCGGGCAGATGGCCGAGGACAAGGTCGAGGTGTCGAGCGACCGGACGCGCAGGCTCGACAGCGACGCGGCCGCGGTGCAGCTGGTGACGATCCACGGCAGCAAGGGTTTGCAGTACCCGGTCGTCTACCTGCCGACGCTGTGGGACCGGTTCCCGCAGAAGCCGGCGGTGCCGCTGTTCCACTCGCCCGAGGACGCGGACCGCGGCCGCCGCTGCATCGACGTCGGCGGCGGGGGACCGGCGTGGTCGGGCAACGTCGCGCGGGCGATGGCGGAGGATGCCGGTGAGTCGCTGCGGCTGCTCTACGTCGCGATGACGCGTGCGCAGTCCCAGGTGGTCGCCTGGTGGGCGCCCGCACCGAAGAACACCCCGGCCTCGGCGTTGCAGCGGATGCTGTTCGGCCGTCGCCCCGGCATGCTGGAGGTGCCGCCCGAGATGGAGCTGCACGACGAGGGGCGGGTCCCGGAGATCCTCGACGTCTGGCAGCAGCTCGGCGGCCCGGCCTGGGAGATCGCCGCGTTGGCCGACCTCCCCGCGGGGGATCTCGACAAGGATGACCGCGCCCTGTCGGTGCGCACATTCGCCCGCACCGTCGACACGACGTGGCGGCGTACGTCGTACACCGGACTGAGCTCGGTGACGGCGCGTGGCGCGCAGACATCATCGGGAGTCGGCAGCGAGCCGGAAGAGCGACCGAAGGACGACGAGGTCCTGCCCGAACCGGTCGCGACAGACTCGACCACCGGCGACGGCTCACCGGAAGGGGCCGTGCCGTCGCCGATGGCTGACCTGCCGGTCGGAGCGACGTTCGGCTCGCTGGTCCACGCGGTGCTCGAGGTGGCCGACCCCGACGCGTCGGACCTGCGCGGGGAGCTGCTCGCCCACATCGAGGAACAGCTGGTGCGCTGGCCGGTCGAGCTCGACCGTCACGAGCTCGCGGATGCCCTGGTGCAGGTCTGCAGCAGCCCGCTGGGCCCGCTGGCCGGTAATGCCACGCTGGGTGGCATCCCGCTGCGCGACCGGCTCCGCGAGCTCGAGTTCGAGCTGCCGCTGTCGGGTGGCGACGTGCGCGGCTACCCGACCACAGTGGTGACCCTCGGTGACGTGGCGCCGCTGCTCCGCGGGCACCTGCCTGCGGACGACCCGGTGCTGCCGTACGCCGACGTGCTCGCCGACCCGGCGCTGGGCGGCCAGGACCTGCGCGGCTACCTGACCGGATCGGTGGACGTCGTGCTGCGGATCCGGGTCGGCGAGACCGTCCGCTACCTGATCGTGGACTACAAGACGAACTGGCTCGGCGGGTTCGCGGACCGCGCCACGCCGCTCACCTCGCATGCCTACCGCCCCGAGGCGCTGCGGGAGGCGATGGGTCACTCCGACTACCCGCTCCAGGCGCTGTTGTACGCCGTGGTGCTGCACCGGTACCTCCGGTGGAGGCAGCCCGGCTACGATCCGGCGGTTCACCTGGGCGGGGTGCTCTACCTCTATCTGCGTGGGATGTGCGGGCCGGAGACCCCGGTGATCGACGGGCAGCCGTGTGGCGTGTTCGCGTGGCAGCCGCCGGTGGGCCTGGTCGAGGAGCTGTCCGACCTGCTGGACGGCGCAGTCCCTGTGGGCTCCGAGGCCGGAGGTGCCCGATGATCGAGCTGTTCGAGGTCACGGACGACCACGACCGGCGGCTCGCGCTGACCTCGACGGGTCTCCTGCGCACGTTCAACGAGGCAGGTGTGCTCACCGCTGCGGACGTGCACGTGGCGCGACGCGTCGGCGTACTCGGCGGCGAATCCGATGAGCGGGTGCTTCTCGCCATGGCGCTGGCGACCCGGGCGGTTCGGCACGGTTCGGTCTGCCTCGACCTGTCGACCGTCGCCGACGTGGCACCCGAGCTGCCCTGGCCGGCGTACGACGCCTGGGTGTCCTTGGTCGCGGGCAGCCCGCTGGTCGCGGCGGGGGTGCTGCGGTGGGAGTTCGACCTGCTCTACCTCGACCGGTACTGGCACCAAGAAGTGCAGGTCTGCGCCGATCTCCTGACACGCTTGAAGAATCCGCCTCCTGTGGTCGACCAGGCGGTCCTCGACACGGGTGTGACGCGGGTGTTCGGCGGCCCGACGTACGCCGAGCAGCGCGCCGCGTCCCGGAATGTGGCCACCCAGTGGACGACTGTTCTCACCGGCGGCCCGGGCACCGGCAAGACCACGACGGTCGCCGGTGTGCTGGCGCTCCTCGCGGAGCAGGCGTCGCTCAACGGTGACAAGCTGCGGATCGCGCTGACAGCGCCGACCGGCAAGGCGGCCGCCCGGTTGCAGGAGGCGGTTGACTCCGTCCGGCTGCCGCAGGAGGATCGCGACCGGCTCGGGCCTTTGCAGTCGTCGACGATGCACCGCTTGCTGGGTTCCCGGCGCGACAACGGGACCCGGTTCCGTCACCATCGCGCGAACCGGCTACCCCATGACGTGGTCGTTGTCGACGAGACGTCGATGGTCTCCCTGACGATGATGGCGCGCCTGGTCGAGGCGGTGCGGCCCGATGCGCGGTTGATCCTCGTCGGCGACGCGGACCAGCTCGCCTCCGTCGAGGCGGGAGCAGTGCTCTCCGACATCGTCTCCGGGTTCGCCGAGGTCTCACCCAGCCCGGTGGTTGCCCTGGAGACGACCCACCGGTTCGGGGAGCAGATCGGGCGGTTGGCCACGGCGCTCCGCATCGGTGACGTCGACGAGGTGATGAGAGTCCTGCGCGCCGGCGGCCCCGAGGTCGAGTTCGTCGAGAGCGACGACCCGGCCCCGCTACTGAAGGCTGACATCCTGGCGGCAGCGCTGGCGGTCCGGGCATTCGCCGAGGAAGGCGACTCCGTCGGAGCCGTGGCCGCCCTCGGCCGGCACCGGCTGCTGTGTGCGCACCGTCAGGGACCGTACGGCGTCAGCCACTGGAACCGTCAGGTCGAGCACTGGGTGACCGACGCGACCGGTGACCCGCTCTACGACGAGGCGTACGTCGGTCGGCCGGTGCTTGTCACGTCCAACGACTACGGGCTCGGCGTCTACAACGGCGACACCGGTGTCGTCGTACGCGATGACGACGGCATGCTCCGCGCCGCGATCGCGGGTTCCGCCGGGATCCTCATGTTCGCGACGACGCGGATGAGTGACGTGGAGACGATGCACGCGATGACGATCCACAAGAGCCAGGGCAGCCAGGCCGATCACGTAACGGTGTTGCTGCCACCGGAGGACTCGCAGTTGTTGACGCGGGAGCTCTTCTACACGGCGGTCACCCGCGCTCAGGAGAAGGTGCGGGTCGTGGGCACCGAATCCTCCGTGCGTGCTGCCGTCGGGCGACGGGCGCAACGCGCGAGCGGGCTGCGGCAGCGTCTGGGTGGGTGACCGTGACCGTTGACGGGCCGTTCGGACAGTGCACCTTCGTCCCCGCGGAGCACGCCCTCGTCCCGGGCGTCAGGGTCCACCGTCCATCGGGTCGACAGTGGACAGCCCGCCTCAACCGGGGCGGATGTTCTTGTTGTGGTGGAAGGCGTTGTCAGGGTCGTACTTGGCCTTGATCTCGGCGAGTCGCCGGTAGATGTTATCGCCGTAGGCCTCTCGAACACGGCTGGTGTCGTCGTCGGAATCAAGGAAGTTGACGTAGACACCTCCGGCGCGGTGCGGTGCGAGGGCGTGGAGGAACCGCCGCGCCCAAGCGGTCTCGGCGGCGGCGTGCTCGCCGGACTCGTCCGGGAGCCACACGGCGTCGATGATGATGTTGTGGGCCACGTCGCGACCGGCGTAGGCGGTGGCGTCGTGGGGGACTCGGGCGACGGCGCCACCCATGTGGAACATCGCCGAGTACGACCGGGGCGAGCCGGCGCTGTAGGCGTGATCGGCGATGACGGCGATGGCGTCGTCGGACGGGCCGGTGAGGTTGGTGGACTTCCAGTAGTAGTGCCACCCGTGAAGAACGGTGTCGTCGAGGCCGCCCTGAAAGGCGACGTAGGGCGTGGGTGAGAGCAGGTCAACGAGCGGCGTCCCGAGCCGGCGGAGGGTCCGCACCGCACGCTCGCCGTCTTCGACGGCGCCGGCGTAGCAGCAGATCACGGCGATGGCCGGCCGCCAGTGCAGGTCCTCGGGGATGACCGGCAGCGGGGGGACGGTGCCGAGCCTGATGACGGTGCCGAGCTCGTCGGGCGCTTCGGCGGCGAAGTCCCGGTAGAAGCGCAGCACGTCCGTAGTGTCGTCGGCCGCCCAGAAGACGGGTCCGGCCATCACAGTCGGGCCGACGGGGTGCAGAGCGAACTGGAACGTGGTGACGACGCCGAAGTTACCGCCGCCGCCTCGCAGCGCCCAGAACAGATCGGGGTGTTCATCTCCGGACGCCCGGACGATGCTGCCCTCGGCGGTGACCACCTCGGCGGCCAGCAGGTTGTCGACAGTGAGCCCGTGCTTGCGCATGAGGAAGCCGATGCCACCGCCGAGGGTGAGCCCGGCGACGCCGGTGTGACCCACGATGCCGCCGGTGGTGGCCAGACCGTGGGCCTGCGTCTCGTGGTCGACGTCGCGCCACAGCGCACCACCCTGCACCCGGGCCGTGCGACCGGCGGGGTCGACCGAGGTGGCCCGCATCGCCGAGAGGTCGATGACGATCCCGTCGTCGCACACCGCCGTGCCGGCCACGTTGTGGCCCCCGCCCCGGACGGCGATCACCAGGTCGTGGTGGCGGGCGAAGCGCACGGCAGCGACCACGTCTGCGGTCCCGCTGCATCGGGCGATCAGCCGGGGGCGCCGGTCGACGGCGCCGTTCCACACGGCTCGGGCGGTGTCGTAGTCGGCGTGGTCAGCGTTGATCAGCTGGCCCCGGAACCCGTCGATCTCCATCGCGGTTACCTCCTGGCTCAGATGGCCGACTCGCTCGGTGGTCGGTGTCGTGGTCCTCGTCTCTCGACGGCCCCATCGCACCACCGTGGACCGCGGCTGTGAAGTCAACAATCTGGACTTCACCGCCGAAGGCAGGGGCGCGACACTGGGGTGGTGCGGACCTACGGCCAGTACTGCCCCATCGCCCGTGGCGCCGAGATCTTCGCCGAGCGCTGGACGCCGGTGATCATCCGCAACCTGTGGCTGGGCTGCGGAAGTTTCAGTGAGATCCTGGAGGGCGCGCCCGGGCTCTCCCGCACCCTGCTCTCGCAGCGGCTCAAGCAGCTCGAACGGCTCGGCATCGTCGAGTCGGCACCCAAACCCGAAGGGCGCGGACGCCACTACGAGCTCACCTCGGCGGGTCACGACCTCTTCAAGGTCTGCGTGTCGCTCGGCGAGTGGGGTGCCGCCTGGCTCGAGATCGCCCCCGAGCACCTCGATCCCTTCGTGGCGCTGTGGTCGATGTGCAACATGCTCCGCCGAGACCGGCTCCCGGACCGCCGCGTCGTCATCCGCTTCGACTTCACCGGCCGCCGGCGCCCGGAGCGGTACTGGCTACTGATCGAGCACGCAGACACCGAGATCTGCAAGGAGTACCCCGGCCTCGACGAGGACCTCTATGTCACGGCGGAAGCCGAGGCCTTCGTCAAATGGCACGCCGGTCAGCTCGCCTGGGCTGAAGCCACTCGCGACCGCCGCATCCAACTCCACGGTCCGTCGTGGCTCGTACGAGCCTTTCCCACCTGGAACGCCCGCAGCGCCTTCGCCCACATCAAGCCGGTCTCACGGACTGCGGCGAGCCCGACGGCCGACCCTAGGTTGGCACAGAGCGGCACGGCGTGATCCCACACGCTCGCTCGTGGCCGGGTCGACCATTACCAGGTCGCGCCGATCGAGCTGCCTGACGACAAAGCTCCCCGGTCGAGGGCCAGGCGGTCGCGGCGGCTTGGGGTCTGCCGTCGCGGGTCGCGGCCCGAGCCGACGGATGGGTGGGCAAGCTCGACGAGTCCGGGTTCCCCCGACTGGTCGTCACGAAATGGCGTCGTGCGGTCGACTACCGGCGCAAGCGGCTCGTCGCCTGAGGCCGCCCATGGTGGGTCGGGGACCGCACCAGCAGGCGGCGCCGGTGGGCTGTCGCTGGATCGCGCGATGGGATGAGTTTCTGGTGGTGAGCAGGTCCCTACATGAGAAGGTCCCCAATCGACCGTGTCCGCGTGCGGGCACACGAAGGAGAAGACATGGCTACATCGAAACTCACCAGCATCCTGCTCAGCAGCACCAAGCCGGATAGGCTCCGGGACTGGTACGCCGCCGCCTTGTCGACCGCCGTCGAGCGCACTCCCGGTGAGCCGGGGTACGACGTGCTCGACCTCGGCGGGTTCTACCTGCTGGTCGACACCCGCGACGACGTCGGCGACAACAACCCGGAACCCGGCCGAATGATCCTCAACGTCGAGGTCAGCGACGCACGAGCCGCCGCCGAACGGATCAACGAGCTCGGTGCGAACTGGCTCGCCGAGCTGGAGGACAGAGACGGCAGCTGGTTCGGCACGGCCATCGATCCCGACGGGAACTACGTCCAGATCATCGAGCTGAGCGCAGAGGCTCGCGCGGCCATGGAGTCCAGCTGATCGGAGGCCGGCTGCGGACCCTCCGAACTAGCCGTGCGGAGAAACAGTTCCACGTCGGTCGCGGGGAACCCTTGGACAGTCGTCGGTCACAGGTGACCAAGGTGCGGCGGCGGCTCGGCTGCGCAACTGTGCGTTCACGTCATCCGGAACGTCGCGGACCTGAACCGTCTCTTCGCTATGCAGTGAACGATGGGTCGGCGAGCTGTATCGCCATCATGCGACTCTTCACCAGCGGCATCAGTGGCTTCCTTTACGACCAGGCTGCCGCGAAGGTGGCGGAGCGGCTCGCCGAGGAAGGCATTGTGCTTGACGTCGACACAGTCGAAGCACGGCTGAGCTACTTGGTCGAGCACGGCAACCTGAACGGCGTGGTGACCGATGTGCTGGCGTGGCTGCGTGCCTCAGCTTGTGTCCTGCGCCTAGTGAGGCTCGCCCGCGTTTGACGAGATGACCTCTTCGCCGATCGTGGGGGAGGAGGCCGGATGCTCCACGAGTGCGAGGATCCGGTTGGCCATGAACCGGGCAGTGCGGACCGGGGTACCGCCACGGGTCACCTCGGTGACCTCGACGATGCCGCGGCCGGTGTTGATCTCCACCCGCCGGCCGTTGCGGGTCGCCACGACCTCGTAGGTGCGGACCTCGCCGCCCGCATCGATGACGATTTCCACCCGGTCGCCGCGCACGCCTCAACGGTAGACCCAGGATGTGCGACTCGTCGGTGAAATCCGGATGCCCGGATGCACCCCGGTTGCGCCCGATGTGTCACGTCCAACCGGCTCAGCGGTCCGAGACCACAGGACCTAAGACCTTGGCAGTCGGCTCATCACGGGTTTACGTTCCGAAGAGTCCCTGCTCTGTTTGGAGGCCGGTATGACGACACAGGCGTCATCATCCACGACAACCCCGAGTGTTCCGGCGCCACGGACCGCCGGTCCGCCGACCCTTGACACGGCGGTACGCATTCAGCTCTACGAGACGATGGTGCTCTGCCGCACCTACGAGGAAGCGATCCTGCGTGAGTACCACGCTGACAAGGGACCCGGCTTCGACATCGGCAAGGGTCTGGTGCCCGGTGAGATGCACCTGTCCGCGGGCCAGGAGCCGGTCGCTGCAGGTGTCTGCGCGCATCTGACCACCGACGACGCAGTGACCGCCACACACCGTCCGCACCACCTCGCCATCGCGCACGGCATCGACCTGCGCAAGATGACCGCGGAGATCTTCGGCCGCGAGGCCGGTCTTGGTCGGGGGCGCGGAGGCCACATGCACCTGTTCGACCCGGACACTCACTTCTCCTGCTCCGGCATCATCGCCGAGGGCTTCCCACCCGCGCTCGGGCAGGCGTTCGCGTTCCAGCGGCAGGGCACCGATCGGGTCGCTGTTGCGGTCACCGGTGAGGGAGCCGCCAACCAGGGCGCGTTCCACGAGTCGCTCAACCTGGCGGCGCTGTGGTCGCTGCCGGTCGTGTTCGTCGTCGAGGACAACGACTGGGGCATCTCGGTGGCGCGCAATGCATCCACCGCGATCGGGTCGAACGCCGACTCGCGCTGCGGCGTACGGCATCCCGGGCGATACGGGTCGAGGACAACGACGTGGAGGCAGGTGTACGAGGCCGCACAGAAGGCCGTCGTCCGCGCCCGTGCCGGCGAGGGGCCATCCCTGATCGAGGTACACACTCTGCGGATGTGGGGGCACTTCGAGGGCGACGCGCAGGGCTACCGGCCCGAGCTCGCCGAGGTGCCCGAGCACGACCCGATCCCGCGCTACGAGCAGCAGCTCCGGGATGCAGGTCGTCCTTGACGACGACAAAGTCGCGCAGACCAAGGAGGAGGCGAGCTCGCGCGTCGAGGACGCGATCGCCTTCGCCAAGGACAGTGCGACCCCTGATCCCGCGTCCGCCACGTCCTACGTCTTCTCCTGAAGGAGCCCACGATGACCATCACGGAAGCGCCGCACGCAACGCGTCGGCTGACCACTTCGAAGGCCATGGTCGAGGCCATCGCGCAGGAGATGGAGCGCGACCCGTCGGTGTTCTACATGGGTGAGGACGTCGGCGCGTACGGCGGCATCTTCAGCTCGACCACGGGCCTGCTCGACAAGTTCGGCGCTAAACGGATCATCGACACCCCGATCTCCGAGAGCGCCTTCATCGGTCTGGGCATCGGCGCCGCCGTCGAGGGCATGCGTCCGATCGTCGAGCTGATGTTCGCCGACTTCATGGGCGTGTGCCTGGACCAGATCTACAACCACATGGCCAAGATCCACTTCGAGTCCGGTGGCAACGTGAAGGTGCCGATGGTGCTGACCATGGCGGCCGGCGGCGGCTACTCCGACGGCGCGCAGCACTCCCAGTGCCTGTGGGGCACGTTCGCCCACCTGCCCGGCATGAAGGTCGTGGTGCCGAGCAGCCCGGCCGACGCCAAGGGACTGATGACGTCTGCGATCCGCGACGACAACCCCGTCGTGTACATGTTCCACAAGGGCGTGATGGGACTGCCGTGGATGGTGAAGAACCCGCGGTCGCTCGACGACGGTGCCCGAGGGTGACTACACCGTGCCGATCGGCAAGGCCCGGATCGCCCGCGAGGGCAGCGATGTCACGGTCGTGACGCTGTCCCTCTCGGTGCACCACGCGCTCGACGTCGCCGAGAAGCTGGCCCCGCAGGGCATCGACGTCGAGGTGATCGACCTGCGTAGCCTGGTGCCGCTGGACCGCGAGACGATCCTGACGTCGGTGGGGAAGACCGGTCGGCTGGTCGTCGTCGACGAGGACTACCTGTCGTACGGCGTATCCGGGGAAGTCGTCGCGTCCGTGGTTGACGTCGACCCGGGCATGCTCCGTATGCCGGCGCAGCGGATCGCCGTACCTGATGTCCCGATCCCTTACGCACATGACCTGGAGTACGCAGTCCTGCCGCGGCACGAACGGATCGAGCAGGCGATCCACGCGGTAACCACCCGATGACGGACGTCCCCTTCCCATCGTTGTCGAAGGAGACCCCGGATGCTGAGGGAGTCCTCGCTACGTGGTTCGTGAGCGAGGGCTCCACGGTGACCGCGGACCAGCTGCTCGCCGAGGTGCAGGTGGACAAGGTGTCCGCGGAGGTGTCGGCGCCGACCGGGGGAGTCGTACACCTGCTCGTGGAGGAGGAGGCTGCTGTCCGGCAGGGAACGCCGATCGCCCGGATCGAGTGACGGCCAGTGGCGGCTTAGACCACGGCTTTTGTCTCCTTGTCGTGCCCGGGGCACGGGCCGAGAATTTGAAGGCGGACCCGCCATCGGCGGGCTTATCAGACAAGGCGGAGGCAGTGATGGACCAACCGTTCGAGCACCTGAACTTCGACAAGGCCCACGAGGTCCGCGGGGGTGAGAATTGGAGGATGGAGCTGGTCAACCTGGCCGGGGGAGCCCAGGTCGGCCGGATCACGGTCGAGCCGGGTTGGAGATGGACCAAGGACGTCAAGCCCGTCGCTGGGACCGAGCTCTGCATGGCGCCGCACCAGCAGTACCAGATTTCTGGGCACATGCACATCGTCATGTCGGACGGCACTGAGTGCGACTCCGGCCCAGGAGACATCATGTCCCTCCCTCCTGGGCACGACGCGTGGGTGGTCGGTGATGAACCCGTGGTAGCCATCGACTGGCAGGGCGCCTCGGTCTGGGCTCGCCCACAGGAGTAAAGGGCAACTTGTTGACACAGGATCGGTGTTCGCTCCTATTTGGCTGAACGGGCGGTTGCCGCCCCGGAGCCACCCATGCCCGAGAAGATCGCGGACACCCCGATCACGAAGCCGAAGTCGTACCAGTTGCCGTTGTTTGTGACCTCGTAGACGTTCACCTCGTCGGTGAACAGCGAGATCACGAAGGTGACCGGGACGATGAACCCCTGCCACAGCCCAAGCCAGAAGCCGGCAGCATCCTCGCCGCTTCCGACCGAGTCGTTCACGCCGGCCGCGCAGCCGGCGAGGATCAGCAGAAGTCCGGCGACCACGACGGCTCGGGCAATGCTCGTGCGCGTCCGAGCCGAGTTCCGCCGCGTCACCGTCGGACTCATCGATATCTCCTTCGATCGGCGCCGCACGATATGGCCTGTCTCCATGCGACATCGGCGTTCACTCGGTCGGTAGGGGCGAAGGTCCCCGGAGGCGCGTCTGCTCTGGATAGATCGGCACGATCCTGCACCGCGCATCCGTCCGGGTCCGCCGTCATCTGCGGGTCAGGCCGGACCGGACGACTCCCGCACCACGAGCTGGGTCGGTAGCACCCAGGCTGGTGGTTCGGTGAAGCCCTGCTGCTGCATGTGCACCAGCACCTCGACGGCCCGGGCGCCGGCGTCCTCGGTGCGCTCTGCGAGCGTGGTCAGGGACGGGGTGCAGATGTCCGAGCCGAAGATGTTGTCGAAGCCGACCACGCTCACGTCACCGGGCACGTCGACGCCGCGTTGTCCGAGCCGACGGAGTACGCCGATCGCCAGCATGTCGTTGTGGCAGACCACGGCGGTCGCCTTTCCTGCCAGGACCGCGTCGGCTGCGGCCGGGCCGCCGGCCAGGGTAGGCGAGTAGGGGCCGTAGCGGGCAGCCCGGATGCCGGTCGCCTCGGCGGCGGCCTGCAGCCCGGCCCAGCGCCGCGCACCCGACCAGGACTCCGGTGGTCCGCCGAGGAACACGATGGACGCGTGACCATGGGACACCAGATGGTCGACGATCTGCCGGGTTCCCGAGTCGTAGTCGCTGACCACGCACGCCAGGCCCGGCGCCGCCCGGTTCACAAGGGCGATGGGGGTGAGCTCGGCCGCGGCCCGCAGGTTGTCGTCTGGCATACGTGAGGCGCTCAGCACGAAACCGTCGACGGCCGGGCCCAGACGGCGCACCAGCTGCTCCTCGTTGGCCGGGTTCTCCTGGGTGTCTCCGAGGATCAGGGTCCGGTCCGCGGCGGCGGCGGCTCGCTCGGCTCCTTTGATGATCCCCGCGAAGTAGGGGTTCGTGATGTCGGGAACGAGCAGCGCGAAGGTGTTGCTGCGGCCGGACTCCAGCGCGCGCGCTGCTGGGTTGGGTGCGTAGCCCATCCGGGTCGCCACCGCGAGCACGTGCTCGCGGGTCTGGTGGTTGACCCGGCCGGGCTTCGAGAAGGCCCGCGACACCGTCGACGGCGCGACTCCTGCCTCTCGTGCCACGTCCGTGATCGTGGCTCGTCTGCGGTGGTTGTTCTGCGCCATGGCAGCAGTATGGCAAATTATGGCAAACGCTTGCCATGTGACGGCGGCCACTCCTAGCGTCGCCGGGACAGCAATCGCGAGGCAAAATCGTGAACAGCGAAGGGCAACGAGTCATGTCAGAAGCGACCAGCCAGAAGCGCACACCGCGCAAGGCAGCGCTCGCCGCGTGGAGCGGCAGCGCCCTCGAGTACTACGACCTGGCCATCTACGGCACCGCCGCCGCGCTGGTGTTCCCCGACATCTTCTTTCCCGCGGGCAACGACGAGGCCGCCACGATCGGAGCGCTGGCAACCTTCGGCGTCGCGTACGTCGCCCGGCCGGTCGGCTCGTTCCTCATGGGCCACATCGGTGACCGCCTCGGCCGCAAGAAGATCCTGATCGGCACCCTGCTCCTGATGGGCGTCTCCACGTTCCTGGTCGGTTGCCTCCCGACGTACGACCAGGTCGGCATGCTCGCCCCGACGCTGCTCGTCGTGCTCCGCCTCCTCCAGGGCCTGTCCGCTGCGGGTGAGCAGGCCGGTGCCAACTCGATGTCGTTCGAGCACGCGCCCGACGATCGCCGCGGATTCTTCACCAGCTGGACCCTCAGCGGGACCCAGGGCGGGCAGGTGCTCGCGCCCGCCGTGTTCCTGCCGCTGGCGGCGCTGCTCCCCGAGGAGCAGCTGCTCTCCTGGGGCTGGCGGGTGCCGTTCTGGATCAGTGCCCTCGTCGTGGTCGTCGGCTTCATCATCCGTCGCACGCTCGACGAGACCCCCGAGTTCCAGGCCGAGGCAAAGGACGGCGACGTGCCCCGCGCGCCGCTGGGGATCCTGTTCCGCCACCACTGGCGCGGCGTCCTGCGGGTGTTCTTCGCGGCGTTCATCGCCATGGTCAACACGACGTTCCAGGTGTTCGCCCTCAACTTCGCCACGTCCGACGACTACGGCATCGGCATCAGCTCGACGACCATGCTGTGGCTGGCGATCATCGCCAACATCGTCGCGATCGGCACCATCCCGCTGTGGGCCGGGCTGTCGGACCGGGTCGGCCGCAAGCCGGTGTTCCTCTCCGGCCTGGCCGGCAGCGCCGTGCTCGTGACGGCGTTCCTGTGGTCGATCTCGCAGGCCAACGTCCCGCTCGTCGTCGTGACCGGGATCCTGCTGGCCGGTGTCGTCTACAGCATGCCGAACGCCTGCTGGCCGGCGACGTACGCCGAGTACTTCCCGACCAGCGTCCGCCTGTCCGGCATGGCGATCGGAACGCAGTTCGGCTTCGCGCTGGCCGGTTTCACGCCCACCATCGCCGGTGCGCTGATGGCCGGTGATGCAGGCAACTGGTACCGCGTGGCGCTGTTCGCCATCGCCGCCGTGGCGATCTCCGCGGTCGCGGTGATGACCGGTCCGGACAAAACCCATCGGGTGGCCACCCGCGACCTCGGCGCGACCAACAAGGTGCGCGACGCAGTTCCGGCCGGGGTGTGACCGGGTGCGCGAGCGTACCTCGTACGTCCTCGGCCTGGTCGGAGCAGGGATCGGCGCCTCGCTAACCCCGCCCATGCAGGAGCGGGAAGGACGCGAGAGCGGCCTGGCGCTGAGCTACCGCGTGATCGACGCGGAGGTGCAAGGCTTCGGCCCTGCCCACCTCCCGCAGCTCTTGCAGTGGGCGCGGCGCCTGGGCTTCGACGGCCTGAACATCACGCACCCGTTCAAGCAGCACGTCGTCCCGCTGCTCGACGAGCTGTCCGAGGACGCGGACGACCTGGGTGCCGTCAACACAGTCGTCTTCCGGGACGGACGGGCACTGGGCCGCAACACCGACTGGTCCGGCTATGGTCGGGCCTTCCGGCGGACGCTGCCGAACGCGGTCGAGGACCGGGTCGTGCTCGTCGGTGCCGGCGGCGCCGGGGTCGCGGTCGGCTACGCGCTGCTGGAGCAGGGCGCCGCGCACGTGGCGGTCGTCGACCTCGACCAGACCCGGGCGGACGACTGCGTGACCCGGCTTGCCAAGAAGTACGGCGACGACCGGGTCTCCGCTACCACCGATGTCGTCGGTGCGCTGGCCGAGGCGGAGGGGCTGGTGAACGCGACCCCCGTCGGCATGTTCGGCCACGAGGGCCTACCGGTTGCGGAGGAGCTCGTGCACCCAGGGCTGTGGGTCTCCGACGTGGTCTACTTCCCGCTGGAGACCCAGCTGATCGCCCTGGCACGCGCAACGTGGTTGCCGGGTGGTCCCGGGTGGTGGCATGGCCGTCTTCCAGGCGGTCGGTGCGTTCGAGCACTTCACCGGCCGTGCCCCCGACGCGGAGCGCATGTTCCGTCACTTCGGGGAGCTGACGCGCTGATGCACAAGGGCATCGCAACGGTGTCGTTGAGCGGCGTGCTCGAGGACAAGCTCGACGCGATCGCCGCGGCCGGGTTCGACGGTGTGGAGATCTTCGACAACGACCTGATCTCCTCGCCCGTGCGTCCGACCGAGGTCGCCGGCCGGTGCGCGGAGCTGGGACTGAGCATCGACCTGTTCCAGCCGGTCCGCGACGTCGAGGGTGTTCCCCCCGACCAGTTCGACCGCGTCCAGCACCGGCTGCGCCGGAAGTTCGCCGTGATGGCCGAGCTCGGTACGTCGACCGTGCTCGCGTGCTCCAACGTCGGCGCCGACTCGCTCGCCGACACCGACCTGCGGGCCGAGCAGCTGCACCGGATCGGGGGGCTCGCCGAGCAGCACGGCGTCACCGTGGCCTACGAGGCGCTCGCCTGGGGCCGGCACGTCAACCGGGTCGGCCAGGCGTGGGACGCCGTCGTCACAGCCGACCACCCGGCGATCACGCTCGCGGTCGACACCTTTCACATGCTGGCCCGCGGGGACGGCGGTGCGGCACTGGCGGGCATCCCAGGGGACCGGATCGGGTTCCTCCAAGTCGCGGACGCGCCCCTGCTCGACATGAACGTCCTCGAGTGGAGCCGGCACTTCCGCTGCTTCCCCGGCCAGGGCACCCTCGACGTCGCAGGCGTGGTGGCCGCGGTCCTCGAGGCCGGGTACCGCGGCCCGCTGTCCCTGGAGGTGTTCAGCGACGTGGTGCGGGAGGCCGATCCCCGAGCCACCGCCCGCGACGCGATGCGGTCGCTGGTGTTCCTCGAGGACCAGCTCGCGCAGCGGGTCACCGGGCCCGCGCGCGAGGTGGTCGCTGTGGCGCCGCCGCCGGCGTCGCGTACCGAGGCGGCGTTCGTCGAGGTCGCGAACCCGGCAGATGACGCTGCCCTCCCGACGCTGCTCGACGAGCTGGGGTTCCGGGTCGCTGGCCGGCACCGGTCGAAACCGGTCACCTGGTGGCGCAACGGCGGGGCACACATCGTCCTCAACGAGCAGGACGTTGCCGACCGGCCGGCCGCCACCGCCCTCGGCGTCGTGGCTCCAGCGGTGGCGGACGTGGCCGAGCGGGCACGTGCCCTGCTCTGGCCGGAGGTGGACCGCACCCGCGGCGCCGGCGAGGCCCTGCTGCCTGGCGTGTCCTCGCCGTCCGGTTTGCACGTGTTCGTCAGCTCCACCGCAGGCGAGCCCGACGACTGGCAGGCAGACTTCATCCCCGCACCCACCGCCCATGACCGCGAGGGCTGGTGCGGCCTCGACCACGTCGGCGTGGCCGTCGCTCCGGAGCAGCTGAACGAGGAGATGTCCTTCTTCCGGACCCTCTTCGACCTCGCGACCGGACCGGTGGAGGAGTTCATGGAGCCGCACGGCCGCCTTCGGAGCCGGGCGCTGCGTCCAGCAGCAGGCGACCTGCGGGTGGTCCTCAACGTCGCCGACCTGGGGCCCGGCGTACGTCCGCCGCACGGCATCACCCAGCTCGCCTTCTCCTGCAGGGACATCATCGACCAGGTGCGTGCCCTGCGGAAGCGCGGCGTACGGCTGATGCAGGTCCCCGACAACTACTACGACGACCTCGACGCGCGGTTCGCGCTCGAACCGGCCTTCCTGGCGGAACTGCGCGAAGAAGGGTTGCTCTACGACCGGGTCGGCGACGGGGAGCTGCTGCACGCCTACACCGAGACCCTCGTGACCGGGTTCTACGTCGAGCTGCTCGAACGCCGCGGCGGCTACGACGGCTACGGGGCCGCCAACACCCACGTCCGGCTGGCGGCGCAGCGGAGGCCGTAGCGTGACAGTATGCCCGACCTCGTGGACCGCGTGGATCACCTCCAGAGAAGCCGACCTGTCCTCGGGTTCCCGCTGGCGGTGATCTACAAGTTCTTCGACGACCAGGGCAACTACCTGGCGGCGATCCTCACCTACTACGCCTTCATCGCGATCTTCCCGCTGCTGCTCATCGCCTCCTCCGTCCTGGGTTTCCTGCTTCAGGGCGACGACGCGCTCCGGCAACAGCTTCTGGACTCGGCGTTGAGCCAGTTCCCGATCGTAGGAGACCAGCTGGGTATGCCGGATGGGCTTCAGGGCAGCACGTCCGCGGTCGTGGTCGGCACGCTCACCGCCCTGTACGGCGTCCTCGGGTTGGGGCAGGCAGCGCAGAACAGCGTCAACGTTGCCTGGGCCGTCCCGCGGAACAGCCGCCTGAACCCGGTCGTCAGCCGGCTCCGCAGCTTCCTGCTCCTGACCATCGGCGGTCTGGCGGTCCTTTCAGTGGGAATCCTGTCGAGTGCGGCCAGTCACCTCGAGGTGTTCGGGGCGGACGTCGACGAGAGCGTCAACCTGGCGTTCACCATCGCCTCGGTCACGCTGAGCGCCGCTGTGCTCAGCGTCATGATGAGCCTGGCCACGTCCGAGCACCACAAGCTGCGCACGGTCCTCCCGGGCGGCATTGCCATCGCCGTGATGTGGCAGCTGCTCCAGATGCTCGGAGGCGTCTACGTCAGCTCCGTGGTCAACCGGGTCAGCCAGATGAGCGGTGTCTTCGCGCTGGTGCTCGGGCTCGTCGCACTGCTCTACGTCGCCTCCGTGATGGCCATGCTGGGCATCCAGATCAACGTCGTGCTGGCAAAGCGGCTGTTTCCACGCGCACTGCTCACCCCGTTCACCGATGACGTGGAGCTGACCGACGCCGATCGCAGGGTCTACACCGACTACGCGAAGGCCCAACGCCACAAGGGCTTCCAACGCGTCACCGTCACGTTCGGAGCACAGACCGATGACGACGACCAGGCGTGACCGTTGGTAACGGTTTGGATTTGTCGCTCGGGCTCTTGTTCCGCCGGAACCTTCGGCGATTAGATGCTGGTATCCGCCCGAGTCACCCGGAGGTCACGATGAACAGGCCACGCCTTGCGACCAGCCCACATCCGCGCGGCTCTCGGACCGTACGACGCCGGCTCGGCGTGGTGGCCGCGGCCGCCGCGCTCGCCTTGGTCGCCGCCTGTGGAGGTACGACGGGCGAGGAGACCGACGGCGGGGGAGGCGGCGATGCCGCGGGTGAGGACCTGCCGCTGATCTACGGCGTGTTTGCCACCCCGCTCGAGGAGCCCTGGGACGGTGCCATCCACGCCGCGTTGGAGAGCGCCGTTGCGGACGGGGTCATCGAGTACAAGCACGTCGACAACGTCAACACCTCCGACGCGATGGAGCGGGCGCTGCGTGACATCGCCAGCAACGAGCAGCCGGACGCGATCATGGGTGACGCGTTCGCAGCCGAGGAGGCGGTGCGCAAGGTTGCCGCGGAGTTCCCGGACATCCCGTTCGCGTTCGGGTCAGGGGAGGACCCGGTCGAGCCGAACATGAGCGTGTTCGACAACTGGCTCCAGGACCCGGCGTACCTTGCCGGCATGCTCGCCGGAGGCCTGACCAAGAGCGACACCATCGGTGTGGTGGGCGCGATGCCGATACCTGAGGTGAACCGGATCGTGAACGCCTTCGTGATGGGTGTGAAGGAGACCAACCCGGACGCCACGGTGAAGGTCTCGATGATCAACACGTTCTTCGACCCGGCCGCAGCGAAGCAGGCCGCGCAGGCCCACGTGTCGGCCGGCGCCGACGTGCTGTTCGCCGAGCGGGACGGGGTGATCGCCGCCGCTGAGGAGGCCGACATCCCGGTGATCGGGATGATGGTCGACCAGCAGGCGGAGGCACCCGGGCACGTCGCCACCTCGCTGATCTGGCACATGCGACCCACCGTCGACGCGGTCGTCGAGCAGGTGGCCAACGGCCCAGCGGCGGTCGACCTTGGGGAGTACTCCTTCATGAAGGTCGACGGCAGCGAGCTCGCCCCGCTGAACACCGGCATCGTCGGCGGTATCCCCGACGACCTCTCCACCATGGTGGCGGAGAAGGAGGCAGACATCCGGGACGGCTCGTTCACCACACCCGTCGACGAGTCCGCACCGGCAGGTTCCATCGACGTCTCCACGCTGTGAGCCCACCGCAACCCCTGCTCGGGCTGGACGGCGTCACCAAGCGGTTCGGCGACCTCACCGCGAACGACTCGGTATCGGTCTCGGTGGCTCCCGGTGAAGTCGTCGCCATGCTCGGCGAGAACGGTGCCGGCAAGTCGACGCTGATGAAGATCGTCTACGGGCTGGTCCGGGCTGACGAGGGCAGCATCACCATGGACGGCCGGCTGCTCGACATCGGCTCGCCCCGGGACGCGATGGCCGCCGGGATCGGCATGGTCACCCAGGAGTTCTCGCTCGTGGAGACGATGACCGTCACCGAGAACGTCGCGCTCTCCGCCGTCGGCATCGGCCGGGTCGACGTACGCGCCGCCAGGGAACGCGTCGCCGCTGCGATGGAACGGATCGGGGTCAGCATCGAACCGGACCGGCTGGTGTCCACGCTCTCCATCGGCGAACGCCAGCGGGTGGAGATCGTGAAGGCGCTGTTCCACGACTGCCGGGTGCTGATCCTCGACGAGCCGACCGCGGTGCTCACCCCGCAGGACGTGCGCGCGCTGTTCGCGACCATCGAGCGGCTCCGGCGGACCGGTCTCGGTGTCCTCTTCGTGTCCCACAAGCTGCGTGAGGTCGCCGAGATCTCCGACCGGGTCGTGGTGCTACGGCGCGGACGGCTGGTGGGGGAGCGGGTCACCAGCGAGGTGAGCACCAACGAGCTGGCCGGCCTGATGATGGGCGTCGCCGCAGCAGCACCCGCCGAGGAGACCGCTGCGGCCGTCGGCCTGCCGCTCGAGGAATCCATCGCGATCCCTGACGCGCTACCGGCAGAAGCGGGTACGACGGACGCTGCACCCGTGCTCGCCCTGACCGACCTCACCTTGGAACGCGGGGGCCGCCCGGTCGTCGACGGGATCGACCTGACCGTCCGCGCAGGAGAGATCGTCGGGCTCGCCGGGATCAGCGGGAACGGGCAGACCGAGCTGATGCAGCTGCTCTGCGGCACCGAACCGGCCACCAGTGGCCGGATCGAGGTCGCCGGCCACGACGTCACGAGCTCCGACGTCGCGGGCCGGCTCGCCGCCGGGCTGGGCCGGCTCACCGAGGACCGGCGCGGCAGCGTGGTCCCGCAGATGAGCGTTGAGCAGAACCTGGTGCTCGAGGACCTGCCGGCCTACACCCGCCGCGGGATGCTCGACAAGGCCGCGATCCGCGCTCACGCCGAGCGGATGATCGACCGGTTCGACATCAAGGCCACCCCGACCGCCACCGTGGCGACGCTGTCCGGCGGGAACATGCAGAAGGTGCTGCTGGCCCGCGCGCTCGCCCGCACGCCCCGGGTCCTGGTGGCGGCCCAGCCGACCCGCGGCCTCGATATCGGCGCCTACAGGTACGTTCACACGCAGCTGCAGGAGCTGCGAGACAACGGAGCCGGCGTACTGCTGGTCTCCGAGGACCTCGACGAGCTCCGCACCCTGTGCGACCGGATCGCGGTGCTGTTCCGCGGTGGGATCGTCGGGACGATGACCGTCGCGGAGGCCACCAGCGATCGGCTCGGCGTGATGATGACTGGTGAGGTAGTGCCGGCATGAGGCTCGTGCTCCGTGGCCAACAGCCCCGATGGCTCACGCCGGTGGCAGTGCTCGCCGCCGTACTCGCCACAATCGCGCTCACCGCGATCCCGATCCGGCTGGCCGGGGCCAACCCGGCGGCGGCGTTCGAGCGCTACCTGCTCACCCCGCTGAGCTCGACCGCCGGCTTGTACGAGGTGCTGCTCACCGCGACCCCGCTGCTGTTCACCGGCATCGCGGTGGCGATCGCGTTCCGGGCCGGCTACTGGAACATCGGCGCGGAGGGCCAGTTCCTCGTCGGCGCGGTTGCCACCACCGCTGTCGCGCTTTCGATGCCGGACCTGTCCGCGCCGCTCGCGCTGCCACTGGGCTTCCTCGCCGGCGCCGTCGGCGGGCTGGCCTGGGCAGTGCTGCCGGCCTGGTTGAAGAAGCGCGCCGACATCGACGAGGTCGTCACCACCCTGCTGCTCAACCCGGTCGCGCTGCTCGTGGTCCAGGGGCTGCTGAACGGACCGTGGCGCAACACCAGCAGCGGGTTCACCGACTCCGACCGGTTCGGCGTCGGCTATGACCTGCCCGCGATGATCCCCGGCACTCGGGTGCACTGGGGCTTCGGGGTCGCGGTGATCGTGATCGTCGTGGCGGGGGTGGTGTTCAGCAAGACCGCCGTCGGGGTGCAGATCCGGGCGGCCGGACAGGCGCCGCGGGCAGCCGCGTTCAGCGGGATCCCGGTGCGCCGGTTGCGCTGGCGATGTGCACTGGTCTCCGGCGCCATCGCCGGGCTCGGTGGCGCCTCGCAGGTGATGGGGGTGCAGCACCAGCTCACCCAGGGGATCAGCAACAGCTACGGCTATACCGGCGTCATCGTGGCCACCCTCGGCGGGCTCACCGCGGTCGGCGTGTTCCTGGTCGCCGTGCTGCTCGGCGACATCTCCGTCGGTGCCCAGAACGTGTCGCTGGTGCTCCAGGTGCCGACCCAGCTCGGGGCGATCTTCAGTGCATTGCTGATGCTGATGGTGCTGTCGGCGATGAGCCTGCGCCGCTATCGGATCCAGTGGCCCGCGCGACGTCGCCGGCGTACGCCTTCCGCTGCGGGAGGTGAGGCATGAGCATCAACCTGCTCGCGCTGATCGGCGCCATGCTCACGATCGCCACGCCGCTCGTGTGGGCGGGGATCGGCGAGGTGATCGTGGAGAAGACCGGGATCCTCAACCTCGGCATCGAGGGCACGATGTACCTCGGCGCGTTCATCGGGTTCCTGGTCGCGCTGCGCACCGGCTCCCCGTGGGTAGGCCTGCTGGCTGCGATCGCCTCCGGCGTCGTCGCCGGCCTCCTGATGGGCCTGTTCACGGTGACGTTGGGCCTGAACCAGCACGTGTCCGGTCTCGGGCTCACCCTGCTCCTGATCGCGGTGTGCGAGTTCACCTTCCGGTTGTTGTACGCCGGCGAGCGGCCGACTCTCTCCGAGAAGTTCCAGACCCTGCTGCCCGGGATGTCCGTGCTCGAACCAGCACTGGCTGACCTACGTCGCGTTCCTGGTGCTCGCACCCGTCGCCTGGTGGGTGCTGCGCTCGACCGGGATGGGCTACCGGCTGCACGCGGTCGGGGAGAACTTCGAGGCCGCCGACGTTGCCGGCATCTCGGTGACCGCGACCCGCTACGTCGCGCTGATGGTGGGCGGTGCGCTGATGGCGATCGGTGGCGCGTTCCTCACCCTGGCCGTGCTAGGCAGCTTCACCCTCGACATCATCAACGGCCGCGGCTGGGTCTGCATCGCGCTGGTGATCTTTGCGAAGTGGCGCGTGTGGCCGGCCGTGTTCGGCGCGCTGATCTTCGCGGTCACCGACGCCCTCCAGCTGCAGCTCGCGATCACCACGGCGTTCAGCTCCATCCCACGTGAGCTGATGCTCGCGCTGCCGTACCTCGCGGTGATCACCGCGCTGGCGGTCTGGGGCCGCAAGGTGCGGTACCCAGGCTCCTACCTGCAGGCCTACCGACGTGGCTGATCCCGCCGTGGCTCCCACGAACGAACGGAGACGACATGACCGACGAAGAGCTCCTGGCCCTTGCCCTCGCGGAGGCGCGGGTGGGGCTGTCCGAGGGCGGCATCCCGATCGGCGCAGCTCTGGCCCACGAGGGCGAGCTCCTCGGTGTCGGGCACAACAAGCGGGTCCAGCTGGGCAGCGCCATCCGGCACGGCGAGACCGACTGCCTGGAGAACGTCGGCCGGCTGCCGGCCTCGGTGTACGCGGCGTCGACGATGGCGACCACACTGTCCCCGTGTGACATGTGCACAGGCGCGATCCTGTTGTACGGCATCCCGCGTGTGGTGGTCGGTGAGAACACCACGTTCTACGGGGGAGAGGACCTGCTCCGCTCACGTGGTGTGGAGGTCGTCGTCCTCGATGACGCCGAGTGCATCGCGATGATGGAGTCGTTCATCGCCGAGAACCCTGACCTGTGGAACGAGGACATCGGCGAGCCTGCCTGACACCTCTCAGCGGGCTCGCCGAAAAAGCCTGCGCGCGACACCCTCGGCCGAACCGCCCGTCGCAGCGCCACGCCGGCCGGTGCCCATGCCCGGGCTCGTGCCGCCGACAACTCGCGTACGACGCGCTCCAGGACTGCTCGCAGCTCCGCGGCCCTTGGCGAACCGCGACACCATGTTCATGAGTCCACTCATGTCACCCTCCCTTATCGGTAGAACCGGGGCGTACCCGGTGGCTGGCAGACCATGCGGGTCGTTTGAGTGCGAAGGCTCGGACCCAGGCACCTGCAACCCGTTCCCTCCGAGCCGGCTGACGACTCGCTGTACTCCCAGGAGCTCACGCAGGGCCCGAGTAGAGCGCTCCGCTCCGGTCACCCGACGAGCCGAAGGTGACGCTGGAGAACTGGTCGGCTCGTTCGTCGCCACCGACTTCGCGGAGACGACAGCTGCGCTCACCGTGATGCGGGGGTTCACCCCTGACGCGATCATCGAGTACCGCGACCGCAGCCTGGCCATGGAGGAGTGAGACGCGCGTCGGGAGACGATCACCAGCTCGTCGACGACGGCCAGCAAATCAGGTCTGCTCGAAATCCCAACCATCTCTGGCCCAGGTTCAGCATCCAGCGACTGAATTCGAGCCAGCGACCCCGCGACTTCTATCCGACACCACGCAGCTCAGGTAGCTGCACGGGTCTCATGACCTGCGCTTGAAGAAGCGGCGCCTTTTAGGGCCCCGGGCGTAGCGCTGCTCGTGAAGCATCAGCCGGCTCGGGTGGGTCGACGCTCGGATCATGTCGTCACGCATCGCCTGGGCCGCGTAGTGGGCGAGTTCGTTGTTCATGGCTGCCTCCGGTGGTTGGTGGAGTCAACCCTGCGACGGGCTCCTTCCCGCGGCCTTCCCGGAGGAACAAAGCGGTCACGGCGTGGGGAAGGTCAGCGGAAGCCGGTGCGCGCAACGTGTCGGACCTCGCACCAACACACCACCACCGCCGGCGCGACCGGCACAACCAGGAGGAACCCGTGAGTATCACCGCAACCCACCAGCAGAACCGACGAGAGCCTCGCAACGGCGTGGACGTGCCGACGCTTTTCGCCACCCTCGACGCGGTCAAGGGGCAGAACGAGATCGCCAAGTTCGGTTTCCGGGCGCAGAACACCTGGCAGTCGGGCACCCACAGCCGGTCCACGATCTCCGGCTTCCACGGGGCCATGCAGGAGATGGAGCACCAGCACGTCACCGTGCTCGACTCCGACCACCCGGCTGTCCTGGTCGGCGCGGACAACGGGCCGACGCCGGTGGAGTACCTGCTCCACGCTCTGGCCTCCTGCCTCACCGCGGGTGTCGCCAACATCGCCGCGGCCCGGGGCGTCGACCTCACCACGGTCAGCTCCACGGTCGAGGGCGACATCGACCTGCTCGGCGTCCTCGGCCTGTCCGACGGATCGGTCCGCAACGGCTACCAGCAGGTGCGGGTCACCTTCCACATCGAAGGCGACGCCGATGACGAGACACTGCGCGGGATCGTCGAGCAGTCCCGCCGGCGCTCCGCCGTGTACGACGTGCTCACCAACCCGACCCCCGTGGTCGTCGACGTCGTGACGAGGTAGCCCGATGCCCACCACCGACACCGTCGTCATCGGCGCCGGACACGCAGGACTCGCGGTCAGCCGGCTGCTGGCCCAGGCGGGACGCGACCACGTGGTCCTCGACCGCGGCCGCGTCGCCGAGAGCTGGCGCTCCGAGCGCTGGGACTCGCTGCACCTGCTCACCCCGAACTGGATGAGTCGCCTGCCCGGCTGGGCCTACGGGGGCGCCGACCAGGAGGGCTACATGTCGGCCGGTGGGTTCGTCCGCTATCTCGAGAAGTACGCCACCTCCTTCGCCGCGCCGATCCAGCCGGGTACGACCGTGCACCAGCTCGTCGGCGGACCCGGAGGCGGCTACCGGGTCGTCACCGACCGCGGCACCTGGCGGACCCGGTACGTCGTCGTGGCGACCGGGCCCTGGGGGCAGCCGCACGTGCCCGCGTCGGTGGAGGGGCTGGACTCGGACATCGAACGGGTCAGCTCCTCGCGCTACCGGAACCCCTCACGGCTGCCGGCGGGAGGAGTGTTGGTGGTCGGCTCGTCGGCGTCGGGCGTGCAGATCGCCGACGAGCTGGCCCGTGCCGGGCGGAAGGTGGTGGTCGCGGTGGGCAGTCACACCCGGATGCCGCGGACGTACCGCGGGATGGACATCTACTGGTGGCTCGAGCGGACCGGTCGGCTGGCCCGCACCATCGACGAGGTCGCCGACCGGGTCGCCGCCCGACGCGAACCGTCTCTTCAGCTGGTCGGCCGCAACGAGCCGGAGCGCTACGCGCAGGACCTCGACCTGCGCTCACTGCAGAAGCTGGGTGTCCGCCTGGTCGGCCGGGTGACCGGGACGGGCGGGTCCCGGATGACGTTCGCCGACGACGTCGAGACCACCGTGCGCGACGCCGACCGGCGGATGCACCGCGTCCTCGACGACATCGACCGACACATCGACGCCACCGGCCTGGTCGAGGAGGTCTGGCCGTCGTACCGGCCCCGCCGCCTGCAACTGGGCCAGGTGCCCGCGAGCCTCGACCTGAACGTGGAGGGGATCGGGACCGTGCTGCTGGCTACGGGGTTCCGGCCGCACCACCCGTGGCTGCGGCTGTCCATCACCGGACCGAACGGCGCGATACTCCAGCGACGCGGGGTCACCCCAGCGCCAGGGGTGTATGTGGTCGGGCAGCGGTTCCAGCATCGTCGCGACTCCGGTTCGATCGATGGCGCACGGCACGACGCGCACCACGTGGTCGGCCACCTGTGCGGCCGGGCGCCTGCCGACGCGGTCGCGTCATGAGCACCACCTATGACGCGGTCGTCGTCGGCGGTCGGGTAGCCGGGGCATCGACCGCGATGCTGCTCGCCCGCGCAGGCGCCCGCGTCGTCCTGCTCGAGCGGGCGCCGTACGGCAGCGACACCGTCTCCACGCATGCGCTGATGCGCGCCGGGGTGCTGCAGCTGTCCCGATGGCAGCTCCTCGACCAGGTCGTCGCCGCCGGGACACCCGCGGTGCGACGCACCCTGTTCCACTACGAGGACGACGAGACGGTGCAGGTCTCGGTGCGACCCAGCCCAGGTGTCGACGCGTTGTACGCCCCCCGCAGACGAGTCCTCGACCGGGTTCTCGTCGACGCAGCGGCCGCGGCCGGAGCAGAGGTGCGGCACGGCGTCACCGTCACCGGCCTGACCCACGACCGGTTCGGACATGTGACCGGCGTGCGCGCGGACACCAGGCGGGGCAGGCGTTTCGACGTACGCGGCCGGATCGTGATCGGTGCCGACGGGTTCCGCTCGGCGGTGGCCGATGCGGTCGGCGCAGAGGTCGAGCAGCGCGGCACACACGCGAGCGCGGTGCTGTACGGCTACTACAGCGAGCTGCCGTCGGCAGGCTACGAGTGGGCCTACGGGCGGCGGGCAGCCGCCGGGATGGTCAGCACCAACGACGGCCTCACGTGTGTCTTCGTCAGCACGACGCCGCAACAGATGCGCTCACTGCGGCGTGACGGAGCCGAGTCGGCGTTCCGCAGCCTCTTCGCGGCCGCTGCGCCCGCGCTCGTCGACCGCCTGGACGCGTCCACCCGCATCGGTCGCCTGCGTGGCTGGGCCGCGGTTCACGGACACCTGCGTCGCCCGTGGGGGCCCGGCTGGGCACTGGTCGGCGATGCGGGCTACTTCAAGGACCCGATCAGCGCGCACGGCATGACCGATGCGCTGCGTGACGCCGAGTTCCTCGCCGACGCCGTCATCAGGAGCTGGTCCGGCGCCGAGAGCGAGGCCGATGCACTTGCCGGCTACCAGGCACGGCGCGATGCGCTGTCGCACCGCTTGTTCCATGCCTCGGACCTGGTCGCCGCCTATGACTGGGACCAGGACCGGATCCAGCAGCTGGTGCGGGAGGTCAGCGCCGCGATGTCCGACGAGATCGAGCTGCTGCAGGCCCTCCCTGTTCGCCGGATGGATGCCGGTTTCACCGACTTCATCCCGACTGACAGCCTCGTCGTCCGGCGGTAGCGTGATTCCCCGGTCAAAGATCGGGCAAACCCATGGACGTACACATCTCCGTGCTCGGACGGTTCTCGGTCGACGTCGACGGCGTCGCGGTCCCGGCCGACGCCTGGACCCGCAGGCAGGCCGCGTCGTTGGTCAAGCTGCTCGCGCTCGCCGACGGTCATCGCGTGCATCGGGAGCAGGTGATCGACGCGTTGTGGCCAGGGACCTCCGTGGAGGCAGCGGGGCCACGGCTGCACAAGGCCGCGCACTACGCACGACGTACGCTCGCCGGTCCGGTCGACGATGCGCAGGTCGACCCGCGCAGCATCGTGCTTCGCAGCGAGCTGGTTTCGCTCCTGCCCGACGCGGTGGTCAGCGTGGATGTCGAGGAGTTCCGGCGGCGAGGGAGTGCAGCGCTGACCACCGGGACGGTCGAGGCGGCCGAGGCTGCGCTGGAGGTGTACGGCGGGCCACTGCTTCCCGACGATCTCTACGAGCCATGGACCGAGGAGTCACGGGAGTCGGTCCGCGTGCTCCACAGCGACCTTCTCCGGCTTGCCGAGCGGTGGCAGGACCTGCTCCGTGACAGTCCCGCGGACGAACAAGCACACCTCGCGATCGTGAACGCCCTTGCCGACGAGGGCGACGTGCGTGGGGCACTGCGCCAGCTCGAACGGCTCGACCAGACGCTGCGCCGGGAGCTCGGGACGGCGTCCGGTCCGGACGTCGAGCGGCTCCGGTCCTCCTTGCTGACGCGCACACCCGAGGCACGGATCCCCGAACAGCGGGCCCCGAACCGGCTCGTCGGGCGGCGTGCGGTGGGTGACGAGATCCGACGGCGCCTCGACCAGGCCGATGGGCGCCGGGGGAGCACGGTCCTGGTGACCGGTCCGCCGGGGGTGGGCAAGTCCGCGGTGCTCGACCTTGTCGCATCCCTGGCCGACAAGCGGGGGTGGCGGGTCGGGCGCGGTACGGCGTCTGCGATCGAGGGGCAATGGCCCTACGCGCCGGTGCTCGAAGCGCTCGCCGACGTGTGCCGGCGCCACCCGGCCCTGCTCGACGGTCTCGACGACAACTACCGCCAGGAGGTCGAACGTGCGCTCTCCGGGGAGATGGTGACCTGGAGCGGGGAGACCGCGCATCAGCGCCTCTTCGTCGCCGCCGCCGAGCTGTTGCGGCTTGCCGCGGCCGGTCACGGACTCCTGCTTCTGGTCGACGACCTGCACGAGGCGGATGAGGCATCACTGCGGCTGTTGCACTACCTCGCCCGTTGCGCCGTCGACGAGCCGGTGCTGCTGGTGCTCGCGTCGCGGATCATGCAGCAGCCGGCGTTGCAGCAGATGTTCTCCAGCCTGCTTGCCCGCGGCATCGGGAGCCGTATCGAGCTCGCGCCGCTCGACGAGTCGGGGACCCGGAGGTTGCTCGCGCACCGCCACCCGGCCATGGACGAGGAGACGGTGCAGCACGTCTTCGCCGTCAGCGGTGGCCTGCCGTTCGCTGTTCTCGAGCTGGCCGACGCCGCGGCGTCCGGCCGGACGCAGTCGACCGGGGCCGTGCTGCCGCCCGAGGTCGAGCGGACGATGGAGCGGGTGGCGCTGCTGGGTGGTTCGTTCAGCACCGACGAGCTGGTAGCGGTGGCGGGGGTTCCGGAGGCCGAGGCCTATCGGCAGCTCGAGACCGCGCTGGCCGCCCTGGTGGTCGAACCGGCCGAGAGCGGCTACCGGTTCCGGCACGCCCTGGTGCGCGAGAGGTTTCTGAACCGGATGCCCGCCCACCTCCGGTCGGTCGCCCGCCAGGAGGTAGCGGCGCAGCTGGCGGCACTCGGGGCAGCGCCGGCCCGGGTGGCGCACCAGTACCTCGAGGCGGGACGGCCCGCGCTTGCTGTTCCGTTCGTACTCCCGGCCGTCGAGAGCGCTGGGGCGCTCGGGGCGTACCGGGATGCACTGGCGCTCGTCCAAGCCGTGCTGGAGCACGCCACTGGCGACGACCTCGGACATCTGCGTGCCCGGCGCGGCGACCTGCTGATGGCGTTGGGGGATCCGGAAGCGGTCGCGGCCTACCGAGACGCGTTGGCTGTCACCGCTGGCGTCGAGCACCGCTTGGTGCGGGCGCGGCTCGCCCGGGCCTCCTCCTTCGCCGGGGACTTCGACACCGCTCGCGCGGCGCTGGCGGGCGTCGACCTGGACGGCGACGCCGCGGACGGGCCGATCCTGCTGGCGAGGGGCAACCTGGCCTACTTCACCGGGGACATCGACGCAGCGTGGAAGGCAGCGGCGCGCGCACGAGAGCTGCTGGTCGGCGGCGACGACCCGTGGCACTTCGTGGACCTGGTGGCCCTGCAGGGGCTGATCGCGCACCAGCGGGGTGAGTGGTTCGAGCGGTTTCTGATGGAGCTGCGGCGCACCCGGGGGAACAGGGGGCTCGCCACGGCCCTGTTCGATGCTCACCTGTGTGTCGCGGAGTACCTGCTCTACGGGCCGGTCCCGTACCTCGAGGTGATCGATCTCGCCGACAGCCTGCGCCGTCACGCTGCCCACGACGGCGCCCTTCGCGGGGTCGCCTTCGCCACCGCACTGATCGGAGAGGCGGCGCTGCTGATGGGTGACCTGTCGACGGCAGCACGCGAGCTCGACAAAGCCGTCGACCTGCACCGGGACGTCGACGCGCCGGCCGGTGAGGCGGCCAGTCTCCAGCGGCTGGCGGAGGTGCGGCTGGCGCAGGGTGACCGGCAGGAGGCGCAGAGACTGTTGCAGCGCGCGCTGCCCTTGGCTCGCTGGTCGGTGATGAGGATGCACGTGCTGCAACGGGTGTACGGCACGATGATTGCCGCCGCTCCCGACCCGGTGGCCGCGGTCGCCATTGTCGATCGGGCCGAGGCGACGATAGGGGAGACCGACAGCTGTCCGTTCTGCGCGGTGATGCTCGCCGTCCCGGCCAGCATCGCCCTCGCCACCGCCGGAGACCTCGACGGCGCCCGTCGGCATCTCGCAGACGCGGAGACATCCGCCGCACTCTGGGAAGGTGGCGCCTGGGCTGCCGCCGTAGTCGAGGCTCGCGCTCACCTCGCCAGGGCAGAGGGGAGCCACGAGGACTTCGACCGGCTGATCGCCTCGGCTGCGCGGCGGTTCAACGAGGCCGGCCAGCCGCTGGACGCCCTCCGCTGCGAGGCTGCCCGGACGCGAGTGGAGACATCCTTCGTCTGAACGCAGAAGTCGGCGAGCGCGAGGACGGGCCCGCCCGGGACGTCCGCGCGGCGCGGTCGTTCCGCTGGCTCATCGAGCAGTTCAAGCCGCCCTGACCCCGCAACCGGTGCGGACCGTGCCCGCATACGATCATCGGCGTGAAGCCCTTTCTGCTGCTGGCGTCGCGCGCCGAGGATGAGGCGGCAGACAACGAGTACGCCGCCTTCCTGAAGGTGACCGGCCTGACCGTCGAGGAGCTGCACCGGGTGCGGATGGAAGCCGGGCCGCTGCCGTCGATCGAGCTTGACGCCTACGCCGCCGTCATCGTCGGCGGGGGACCGTTCAACTCGAGCGACCCCGAGCACAGCAAACTCGCGGACCAGCGCCGGGTCGAGGCAGAGCTCGGTCCGCTGCTGGATGAGATCGTCGCGCGGGACTTTCCGTTCCTGGGCGCCTGCTACGGCATCGGCACGCTCGGCGTACACCAGGGCGGGACGATCGACCGGACCTACGCCGAACCGATCGGCGCCGTCCCGATCTCGCTCACCGAAGCGGGCCGAGCCGATCCGCTGCTGACCGGGATGCCGGAGGAGTTCGACGCCTTCGTCGGGCACAAGGAGGCGTGCCGGGTGCTTCCGCCGAACGCGGTGCTCCTCGCCGCGTCTCCGGCGTGCCCGGTGCAGATGTTCCGGATCAAGTCCAACCTGTATGCGACCCAGTTCCACCCCGAGCTCGACCGTGCCGGAATCGTCACCCGGGTGCGCGTCTACCAGCACGCCGGCTACTTCCCGCCGTCGGAGCTCGACATGCTGATCGGCCGTCTGAACACCACTGTGGTGACCGAGCCGCCGAGGATCCTGGCGAACTTCGTCGCTCGCTACGCCTGAGCGGGCTGGTCCTTCGTGCGGTGCAGCAGCCAGTCCTGGCTCGTGCGGATGAGCGCGTAGCGGACGGAGCCGTCGCGGCCGTGCAGGGTGAACAGCATGCGCCGCTCCGTTCGCCCGTGGTCCTCCCACCAGCCGGTGTCGGCGACCGACTTGTCCGCGTCCTCGTACCCGAGATGGTCGAGGTCGTGATCGGCGACCTCGACAGCGAGCCGGTCCTCGTTGCTGTCGGGCGGTAGTCCACGCGGCACCGCCCACGAGCGGAGCACACCGTTCTCCTCGAGGCGGAGGTCGAAGTGGTGTCGGGGTTTGTGGTGCTCGTGCAGGACGAACGCCGGTCTCACGCCGTCGTCACCGTTTTTGCCTGCCGGTGTGCGGGAGATGTCGAGCGGCGTGGGCGCGGAGTGCTGCTCGTCTCCCGAGACGTGCGCGGTGCCTCGAAGCGGGACCGCCTCAGGGTGAGGTCGACACGTTGCGTGCTCGGTGACAGCACCTCCACCGCGACCAGGACGTCAGGCTGCAGCACCGTCACCTCGTCGAGGACTACATCGAACGGTGCGACCAGCGCCTGGAGATCGGATCGGGTCAGTGCCCGGTTTCGCAGCAGGGTCGTCACTTTCCCATGGTGCCATCCACAGACCAGCGGGACGACGGTCGGCGCAGTCGGTCGCGGGCCGTAGGCTCGTCGGGTGGTGGATCTGACGCTGTTGCTCGAGGACGAGGACCTTCGTCGTCGCTACGGCACGGCCACGCTCGACCGCGCCCGCGACTACGTCGAACGCGGGATGGTGCTGACGCTCACCCACGACCTCGACGACGACGGCGACCTCGACATCCGGGGCAGTGTGGCGGGATCCACCGGTGCGCCGTACGCCGTCAACGTGAGTGTGGGGCTCAGCGGCGACGGGGTGTGGGTCTACAGCCGGTGCAGCTGCCCGGTGGCGGAGGGCTGCAAGCACGCGGTCGCGCTGCTGATGACCGTGCGGGAGGACCAGGAGCGCGCGAACGCGGCCGACGGCGGCGCCGGCACCCGGCGGTGGGAGCGCCAGCTGGCGTCGGTGCTCGACGAGCTCGACGACCTCGCGGGCCGGGCCGGGTCGTCCGCGGACAAGCCACTCGCCCTGCAGATCGAGCTGAACCGGCGGACGTCGCGGACCGGCTACCGCGCCTGGGCTGCCGCGCAGTCCACACCGCAACGCGGGACGCTGCGGATCCGGCCGCTGCAGCGGGGCGCACGGGACAACTGGATCCGTTCCGGTGTCTCCTGGCAGGACGTCCCACACCTGGGCACCCGTCGGGCCTTCGACCAGGCGCAGGTCACCGTGCTCAACGAGATCCTGGCCGCCTACCGTGCCGCGTCCCGGCAGACGTACTTCGGCTCGGAGACCCATCTGCCGCTGAGCTCCTTCAACAGTTCGGTGTGGAGCCTGCTCGACCGCGCGACGCGGGCCGGGCTGCCGCTGGTCCCGGGCGCAGGTCTGGCCGATGTCGTGATCAGCACCGCCCCGGTCGCCCTGCAGGTCGACGTCAACGCCGCCCCTGAGCGCGACACGCACCTGCGTGTCGGCGTCACAGTGGGGGAGGAGTGGTACTCCGCCGACGACATCGACGTACTCGGTGACTCCGGACACGGAGTCGCGCTCTGGCTCCCCGGCGACCGTCCGCAGACCTGGGCGCTGACGCTCGCGCCGCTGGTCCGGCCGGCAGGTCCGGAGGTACGCCGGCTGCTGGCCGCCGGCGACGCGCTGGTGGTTCCCGCCGACGACCGGGACGACCTGGTCACGGAGTACCTCCCCCGCCTGCAACGGCATGTGCCGGTGATCTCCTCCGACGGGTCGGTGGCGGTGCCGGAGCCCGCCACCGCACGCCTCGCGCTCACCGTGACGTGGGTGGCGGTCGACGAGGTGACCATCGCCTGGTCCTGGCGCTACCGGGTGGGCGAGGACGACCGGGTCTACGGGCTGTCGCGAGACCCGCGGGCTGCGTGGCTTCCGCCGACCGGACCTCGAGCGGGAGCTGGCTCGACGCTCTGGAGCTCGACGACGAGCAGGTCCACCAGCTCTTCGACAGTCACCGCCGCGAGCACGGGCTGGTCGAGAAGCGCACCTTCACGCATGGGGCCGCGATCGGCTTCGCCGAGGACGTCCTGCCCGGCCTCGAGGCCTCGGGACAGGTGGAGATCGAGGAGATCGGGGGCCGCCCGGACTACCGGGAGGCAGAAACGGCGCCGGTGATCCACTTCGCGTCGCGCGACTCGGAGCCGGACACCGAGGACGAGACCCGGACGGACTGGCTCGACCTCGAGGTCGTGATCAGCGTGGACGGCCAGTTCCTGGCGCTGGCGCACCTGCTCGAGGCGCTCACCCGCGGGCAGGACCGGGTGATCATGCGCAACGGCGTGCACATCCGGGTGGACCGGCCGGAGTTCGCGCACCTCACCGAGCTGGTCACCGCCGCCGGCGAGCTCCAGGAGCAGCCTCGCGACGGCGTCCGGGTCGGCCACCACGACCTCGGGCTGTGGGACGAGCTGGCCGAGGTCGGCATCGTCGACGCGCAGGCGGCGCAGTGGGTGCGTGCGGCGCAGGCGCTGCGAGGCATCGACAGCCTGCCGGAGGTCGACCCGCCCGGGGTCAAGGCCGAGCTGCGCTCCTACCAGCTCGACGGGTTCCGGTGGCTCGCGTTCCTGTGGGAGTCCGGGCTCGGCGGCATCCTCGCCGACGACATGGGGCTCGGCAAGACCCTGCAGACCCTGGCGCTGGTCGCGCACGCCCGCGAACGCGGCGCCGGCCCGTTCCTGGTCGTCGCGCCCACCAGCGTGGTCTCCACTGTGGGCGCACGAGGCGGCGCTGTTCACGCCCGGCCTCGACGTCGCGCACCGTGACCGAGTCACATGCGCGGCGGGGCACGACGATCGCGTCGCTGGCCGAGGGCGCGGACGTCGTCGTCACGTCGTACACCCTGTTCCGGCTCGAGGCCGACGCCTACGTCGACCAGGAGTGGGGCGGGCTGGTGCTCGACGAGGCGCAGACCGTCAAGAACCACAACGGCAAGACCTACCAGGGCGTGCGCCGCCTCGACGTGCCGTTCCGGCTCGCGCTGACCGGCACGCCGATGGAGAACCGGCTGATGGAGCTGTGGTCGCTGCTGTCGATCGTCGCGCCCGGCCTCTACCCGTACCCTCAGCGCTTCGTCAGAGCTGGTCGCGAACCCGGTCGAGCGGCTCGGCGACACCGCGGTCCTCGCACGCTTCCGCAAGCGGATCCGGCCGTTCCTGCTGCGGCGGACCAAGGAGCTCGTCGCCGCCGACCTGCCGCCCAAGCAGGAGCAGGTGCTCGAGGTTCAGCTCACGCCGAGGCACCGTCGCGTCTACGAGACGCATCTGCAGCGTGAGCGGCAGACCGTGCTCGGCCTCGTCGAGGACTTCGACAAGCACCGGATCGCGATCTTCCGGTCGCTGACCAAGCTGCGCCAGCTCAGCCTCGACGCGGCACTGGTCGACCCGGAGTACGACGGGATCGGGTCGGCCAAGACCGACGTGCTCGTCGACCACGTCCTCGAGCTGGTGGCCGAGGGGCACCGGGCCCTGGTGTTCAGCCAGTTCACCTCGTTCCTGACGCGGGTGCGCGCCCGGCTGGAGAAGGAGGGCATCGACACCGCCTACCTCGACGGCCGCACCCGCAAGCGCGGGCAGGTGATCGACGACTTCAAGACCGGGGACGCACCCGTCTTCCTGATCAGCCTCAAGGCCGGGGGCGTCGGGCTGACGCTCACCGAAGCCGACTACGTGTTCGTGCTCGACCCGTGGTGGAACCCGGCGGTCGAGGCGCAGGCCGTGGACCGGACGCACCGGATCGGGCAGCAGCGGCATGTGATGGTCTACCGGCTCGTCGCGGCGAACACCATCGAGGAGAAGGTGATGGAGCTGAAGGCCCGCAAGGCCGCGCTGTTCGCCCAGGTGATCGACGGCGACGGCGCGATGGGCGCCGCCATCGGCGCCGACGACGTGCGTGCCCTGTTCGAAACTGAGTAGGAGCACTCTGTCCCGCGGGCCGTCGGCGTCCGACGATGAGCACATGACCCGATCCGTCGCCGCCTTCTCCCTTCTGGGGCTTCTCGCCATCCTCGGTGGCCACCGCACCCGGTCGGCTACGGGCTGGGCATGCACTCAGCCGAAGAGCACCCTGGCCTGGTCGACCAGCAGGACCACCGAGAAGCCTCCGTAGAACAGCACCGCCCAGCCGATCGCGACCAGCCGTCCACCCTTGAGCCCGATCTCCCGCGGAAGCACACCCCGGTTGAGCTGGAGCAGCAGGCATGAGTACACGAACATCACCAGCCCGTTCAGCGAGGACGCGATGACCAGCAGCACCAGCGGCTGGGTCACCCCGGACAGCAGGATGATCGAACCGAAGGCGATCTCCAACCACACGGTGGCGAAGTAGAGCCGACTCTCGCTCCACCGGTCGTTCGTGCGCAGCACCCCGGTCTTGAGCACGTCCGCGGTCAACCGGCCGACCATGTCGAGCACGGTGAGGTTCGTCGAGAACAGCACCACGCTGCCGATCAGCCAGAACACCGTGCCGAGCCAGGCTCCCTGCGCGTCCTTCAGCGCCTCGCCCTGCACCCGGATGAAGTCGAAGCTCTCCTCGGCGACTCCGGTCCCCACGGTGACGAACGTCAGGGCCATGAACACCAGCAGGGTCACCCCGCCGATCACGAAGAACGTGATGAACTGCTCCCGGTTCGCGACCTTCCACCAGGCGTTCCACCGCCGCATGTTCTCCTCGTCACGACGGAAGAAGTAGCCGGTCGTCGGTGCCGCGACCTCGTCACCGGTGAAAGGTGAGACGACCTTCGGCAGGTGTGCGCCCATGCCGAGCCCCTTGTCGCGCACCCAGTTGGACTGCACCAGGTTCATCGCGCCACCGGCGCCGGCGAACGCGATCGCGCCGAGCAGGGTCGCCGCACCGATCGAGGAGATGCCGTCGGGGATCTTGTTGACCTCGACGAAGCCGCGGGCCAGTCCGGAGTACCCGTCGCCGCCCAGCAGGAAGAACGCGGCGTACAGCACGAAGAGGACGATCAGCGCGACCATGAAGAACTGGATCTTCTCCACCGTCCGGTAGACGACCGGTGACACGGTGAGCACGACGCCGATCAGCACCAGCACCCCGATCGTGACGTAGGGGATCGCGTCCTCGGAGAAGCCCAGCGCGAAGCTGAGCGTGGTGGTGCCTCCGGTCGCCCAACCCGGCCAGGCCCACGGCACCACGGTCATGATGATGAACAGCCAGCCCCAGTGCTTCCAGAGCCGGGTGAACCCGGTGACCGCAGTCTCCCCGGTGGCCAGCGTGTAGCGCTCGATCTCCATGTTCAGGAAGTACTGCGTGCCCACGCCCAGCACCACGAGCCAAACCAGGGCGAGGCCGACCTGGGAGGTGATGTAGGGCCAGAGCACGTACTCCCCGGAACCGATCGCGCCGGCGAGCAGCAGCACGCTCGGCCCGATGACCCGTTTCATCGGCAGGGCCTCGGGGAGGTCTGTGTAGTCGACCGGGGGCAGATGCTTGCTCGGGATCTCCGTCGCCGTGCCCACGGCGCTACCTCCCGTCCGTTCTGTCGACTCGGACATGATCAATCTCCTTTGTGAGGTGAACCGGGCAGGTTGACTCCCCGGATGGATGCGTCGAGCACCTCGACCGTGTGTGCCATGGCGATCGACCCGCCTATGCGTTCGATGGATGAGGCCACCTGCATGAGGCAACCGGGATTCGCGGTGACCAGGATCTCGGCTCCGGTCGCGAGCACGGCGGCGGCCTTGCGGTCCCCGAGCTCACGGGCCGGCTCGGGCTGCAGCACGTTGTAGACCCCTGCCGAGCCGCAGCAGATCTCCGGGTCGGCGATCTCCCGAACCTCGAGCTCCGGGATGCCGGCGAGCAGCTGCCGGGGCTGCGCACGGATACCCTGCGCGTGGGCGAGGTGGCAGGCGTCGTGGTAGGCCGCGACCATCGGCAGGGGGTTCCTGGGTGCCACCGGTCCGAGCTCGGCGATGATCTCTGAGACGTCCCGCACCCGGTCCGCGAACACCTTCGCGCGTTCGGCGTACGACGGGTCGTCGGCGAGCAGGTCGGCGTACTCCTTCATCGCCGAACCGCAGCCGGCAGCGTTGACGACGACATACTCCACGCCCACCTCGTCGAAGGTGTCGATGACGCCGCGGGCGAAGCGCTGTGCCTCGGCCTCACGGCCGTTGTGCACACTCAACGCGCCGCAACAGGCCTGGCTCCTTGGAGTGACGACGTCGCAGCCCTCCGCCTGGAGAACCCGTGCTGTGGCCGCGTTGACACCGGGGAAGAACTCGCGTTGCACGCAGCCGAGCAGCAGGCCGACGACGGCGCGCCGCTCGCCGGCGGCCGGCAGCCGCTCGGGAATGGCGACCCGCGGCCCGAGTCGTGGCGCGAGCGACTCGAGCGCCCGCAGCTTCGGCAGTCTCTCCAGCAGCCCGGACCGTCGCACGGCGCCCTCCAGGCCGGTGCGCTGGTAGGCCCGGAGCGGGGCACGCAGCAGCCGGAGCCGTTGTGGGTAAGGGAAGAGCGCGAATATCGCCGCACGCAACGCCCTGTCGCGACGGGTGCGCTCGTGGCGGCGCTCGACCTGGGCCCGGGTGGCCTCGATCAGCCTGTTGTACTGCACGCCCGACGGGCACGCGGTGACGCACGCCATGCACCCGAGGCACGCGTCGAAGTGCTGCACCATCGAGTCGGTCATCGGTTCGCCGCCGAGCCCCTGCTCCATCAGGTGGATCCGGCCACGGGGGCTGTCCATCTCCTCGCCCCAGATCGAGTACGTCGGACACGTCGGCAGGCAGAACCCGCAGTGCACGCAGTCGTCGACCAGGTCCGGGGACGGCGGACGGTGGTCGTCGAAGGCCGGGGTGCTTTCCATTCAGATCCCTCCGACGAACCGGCCGGGTGCGAGCCGGTGCTCCGGGTCGAGCTGGTCCTTGAGCCGGAGCATCAGGTCGAGTCCGGCGACCGGCCCCCACACGTCGAGCGAACGCCGCGTCTCGGCGGGTCCGGTGAGCACGACCACGGTTCCGTCGTACGTCGCCGCCAGCGCACGGATCTCCTCGACCACGTGCTCCACGAGCGCAGGGTCGGTGTCGGCGGGCATGGCGGCGTAGAGGACCCCGGACGCGGACCCGCGCAGGGAAAGCGCAACTCCGTGCCGTTGGCCGAGGCCGTGGGCTACGGCCAGGATCGGCCCGAGACCGGTCAGTGTGGTGGTGATCTTCAGGCCTACGTCGTCCGGTGAGAAGGGGTATCTCCCGAACCACTCGGGTTCTTCGCCGACGGCGCCGGTCGGACCGAGCAGGTCCACGGTGGCCGCGGTCCTCGTCTCCACGCCCGCCCCGGCGCCCTCGAGCAGCACGGCGACCGTCACCGGGCCGTCGCTGGGGTGGTCCACCTCGACCGCGGTGGGCACCAGCTGCGAACCGAGCAGCCGGCGGGCGACAACCGCCGCGGCGTCCCCTTCGGCCACCTGCACTGTCACGACGCGGCGCACCTTGGGAAGCGGATGCAGCCGCAGCGCGACCTCGGTGACCACGCCGAGGGTGCCGAAGCTGCCGGTCAGCAGCTTCCCGAAGTCGTAGCCCGCCACGTTCTTGACGACCCTGCCGCCGGCCTTGGCGACCACCCCGTCCGCCCGGACGAAGGTGATCCCGATCAGCAGGTCGCGCATCGTCCCGTAGAGGAGCCGCCGCGGACCGCTGGTGTTGGTGGCCACTGTGCCTCCGACGGTCGCCGACGGGATCGGGGCGTCGAGCGCCAGCCGCTGGTCCGCGCGCGCAAGGACCGTCTCGAGCTCGTCCAGGGTCGTCCCGGCCCGGACCACCACTACCAGGTCGCCGGCGGCGTGGTCGACGACACCCGCCATGCCGGTGGTCTCCACGACGAGGTCGAGCCGGGAGGGCCGGTTGCCCCAGCGCTGCTTGGTACCTGAGCCTCTCGCGACGACGTGCAGCTGGTGCTGGGCCGCGACCCGGAGCAGCTCGGCGGTCTGCTCGGTCGAGGACGGGGTCGCGACGTACCGCGGCTCGACGTCATCGATCGCGTCCTTGGGCCGTGCCCGCCGCACCCGGTCGTCGGCGACCTTGACCAGGTCGTCGAGAACCGCGTCGGTGGACACGTCAGAACACCTCGGCCAGGCCCTGCTCCTGGAGCGGGTGGGCACCCTTGTGCCGCCCGGGCACCTCGCCGCAGAGCCGTGGGGTCGGGAACACCTTTCCGGGGTTGGACAGGTGGTCGGGGTCGAAGGCGCACCGGAGCAGCTGCATCGTGTCGAGGTCGTCGTCGGTGTACATCCGTGGCATGTGCTTGGCCTTGTCCATCCCGACGCCGTGCTCGCCGGTGATCGAGCCGCCGTGCTCGATGCACAGGTCGAGGATCGCCCCGGAGAGCTCCTCCGCCTTCTCGGTCTCGCCGGGGACGGTGTCGTCGAACAGGACCAGGGGATGCAGGTTGCCGTCCCCGGCGTGGAACACGTTGGCCACCCGAAGGCCGCGCTCGGCCGACAGCTCGCCCATCCGGCGCAGCACTTCCGGCAGCGCCGTACGCGGGATCACCCCGTCCTGCACGATGTAGTCCGGGCTGATCCGGCCGACCGCCGCGAACGCGGACTTGCGGCCCTTCCAGATCAGGACGCGTTCCAGGTCGTCGGCGGCGACCCGGATCTCGAACGCCCTGGCCAGTCCGCAGTGCCGCTCGACCTGCTCGAACTGCTCCTCCACCTCGGCGGCCGGCCCGTCGAGCTCGACGACCAGGACGGCCCCGGCGCCGGCGGGGTAGCCGCACTGCACGGCGGCCTCGGCGGCTTCGATGGCGAGGGCGTCCATCATCTCGATCGCGGCGGGGATCACGCCCGACCCGATGATCGAGGACACCGCCGCTCCCGCGTCATCGGTCGACTCGAACGCGGCGAGCAGGGTGCGTACCGACTCGGGTGCCCGCATCAGCCGGACCGTCACCTCGGTGGCGATGCCAAGGGTGCCTTCGGACCCGACGAACGCGCCGAGCAGGTCGTAGCCCGGTGGGTCGGGCGCCTTGCCGCCGAGCTGGACCACGTCACCGTCGGGGCTGACCACCTTCGCACCCATCACGTGGTTGGTGGTGAAGCCGTACTTCAGGCAGTGGGCGCCGCCGGAGTTCTCGGCGACGTTGCCGCCGATCGAGCAGATCTGCTGGCTGGACGGGTCGGGCGCGTAGTAGTAGCCGTGCGGGGCCGCGGCCCGGGTGACGTCGAGGTTGACCACTCCCGGCTCGAGGACCGCGCGCTGGTTGTCCGGGTCGACGTCGAGGATCTGGCGCAGCTTGGAGGTGACGATCAGGACTCCGTCGGCGTGCGGGAGTGCGCCGCCGGACAGGCCGGTGCCGGACCCGCGGGCGACGTACGGCACCCCGGCCTCCACGCAGGCGCGCACCGCCGCGGCCACCTGCGCGGTGGTGTCCGGGAGGGCGACGAGCGCGGGCATCACCTTGTAGACCGCGAGCCCGTCGCACTCGTAGGTGCGTAGCTGCTGCCTGTCGGTCAGCACGTTGGCCTGACCGATCTCCTCCCGTAGCCTCGCGGCCAGTCGGTGGATGTCCACTGCTCCTCAGGGCATCCGCTCATAGGCAGGGAGGGTCAGGAAGTCGACGTACTCCTCGGAGATCGCCATCTCGGTGTACAGCGACCGGGCCTCGTCCCAGCCGTCGCCGTCTCGGTGTCTCCTCGTCGATCAGCCGTTCCACCAGGTCGCGGGTCACGGTCTTCCCGTCGGCGAGCACGGTCTCGTTGTGCAGCCACTGCCACACCTGCGACCGGGAGATCTCGGCGGTGGCGGCATCCTCCATCAGGTTGTTGATGCCGACCGCGCCGCGACCGCGGAGCCAGGCCTCGAGGTACTGCAGGCCGACGCTGATGTTGCCGCGCAGCCCCGCCTCGGTCACCTCTCCCGGCGTGGAGGCCACGTCGAGGAGCTGTTCGGCGCTCACGTCGACGTCGTCACGCAGCTTGTCGCGCTGGTCGGGCCGGTCACCGAGCACGGAGGTGAACACCTCGGCGCACAGGTCGACCATGCCCGGGTGCGCGACCCAGGACCCGTCGAACCCGTCGCCGGCCTCGCGGGTCTTGTCGTCCCGCACCTTGGAGAAGGCCTGTTCGTTGGTCTTCTCGTCCTTGCTGGGGATGAACGCCGCCATCCCGCCGATCGCGTGTGCGCCCCGCTTGTGGCAGGTGCGGACGAGCAGCTCGGTGTAGGCGCGCATGAACGGGACCGTCATCGTCACCGAGTTCCGGTCCGGGAGCAGGAAGTCCTTGCCGCGGGTGCGGAAGCACTTGATCACGCTGAACATGTAGTCCCAGCGTCCGGCGTTGAGGCCGGCGGAGTGGTCGCGCAGCTCGTAGAGGATCTCCTCCATCTCGAACGCGGCGGGGTAGGTCTCGATCAGCACGGTGGCGCGGATCGTCCCCTGCGGTATGCCGAGCCGGTCCTGGGCGAAGACGAACACGTCGTTCCACAACCGGGCCTCGAGATGGCTCTCCATCTTCGGCAGGTAGAAGTAGGGTCCCGAGCCGCGCTCGAGCTGGGGCTTCGCGCAGTGGAAGAAGTAGAGGCCGAAGTCGAACAGGCTGCCGGACATCCGCTCGCCGTCGACGAGCACGTGCTTCTCGGGCAGGTGCCATCCGCGCGGGCGTACGACAATCGTGGCCGGGTCGTCGCCGAGGGCGTAGTGCTTGCCCTCGGGGGTGGTGAACTCGAGCGTGCCCGCGATGGCGTCGCGCAGGTTCAGCTGGCCCTGCACCATGTTCTCCCACAGCGGGGTGTTGGCGTCCTCATGGTCGGCGAGCCACACCTTGGCGCCGGAACCGAGCGCGTTGATCGTCATCTTCGCGTCGGTGGGACCCGTGATCTCCACGCGTCGGTCCCGCAGACCGGGTGCCGGGTCGGCGACCTTCCACGAGTCGTCCTCCCTGACCGCCTTGGTCTCGGCCAGGAAGTCGAGGGTGGCTCCGTGTGCGAGCTCCTGGTAGCGGGTGGCCCGGGCTTCCAGCAGATCGCGGCGGCGGGAGTCGAACTCCCGGTGGACTGCGCCGAGGAACTCCACGGCGTCAGCGGTGAGCACCTCGCCGAAGCGATCAGTGTTCGGGCCGGTGAGCGGCCCGGTGATCTCGATCCCGGCTTGCTTGGACATCTGCCCTCCTGAGAGGCATATTCCATGATGCGGAAACCTTCTTCTATACTTCGGAAGGCTATGTCTCGCGGCGACGCAGGTCAACCGTCCACGCAGCCACAACCAGGCGGCGTGCAGTCGGTCCGCCGCACCTTCGCGCTGCTGGAGGTGCTGGCCGAGCACGGCCCGATGACCCTGTCCCGCCTCGCCGCCGAGTCGAGGCTCCCGCTGACCACGATCCACCGCCTGATCGGCACACTGGTCGGTCTCGGCTACGTGCGTGAGGAGTCCGCGAAGCAGTACGCGCTCGGCCCCCGGATGATCCATCTCGGCGAACGCTCGACCCGTTCGCTGAGCACCTGGGCCCTCCCGCACCTGGCCGGTCTGGTGGATGAGCTGGGAGAGACCGCCAACCTGGCCATGCTCGAGGGCGACGAGATCGTGTACGTCGCACAGGCGCCCTCACGCCACTCGATGCGGATGTTCACCGAGGTGGGCCGCAGGGTCCCGCCACACTGCACGGCGGTGGGCAAGGCGCTGCTCGCACAGCTGCCCGACGCGCAGGTCGTGGCCATCGTCCGACGCGGCGGTCTGCCCCGTCGGACCAAGAACACCATCACCACGCTCGACGGGCTGACCCGGGAGCTCGCCACCGTCCGACGCCAGGGGTTCGCGATCGACAACGGTGAACAGGAGGTCGGCGTGCGCTGCGTGGCGGTGGCACTCGCCGGCACGTCTGCGCGGATCGCGATCTCCGTCTCGGGGCCTGCACCCCGGATGACCAAGGACGCGGTCCGCCGCACGGTGCCGGTGCTGATCCGGACCGCGACCGCGCTGGCCACCGACCTGGCCTCGTCGACGCAGACTTGACCTATCCTGAGAACAGGTTCACTGGCGGGAGCGAGGGTTCATCATGATGACGCCGTTGACACTCATCGGGCTCCTGATCATCCTGGCCGTGTTCTGGCTGGTGATCCACCTGGTGATCCAGAGCACCGACCCCGAACCGCTCAGCCGGCGGGAGCGCGCCGAGCTGAACAGCCTCAAGTCCCTGGTCGATGACCTGAAGGAAACCGCCTGGGACCACCGGGAGCTCGACTCCCCGCTGGCGACCATCATCATCGACAAGATCCGCACACACGAACGTCGTGGGCGCGAGCTCGGCCCCTGACCGAGCTGCCGCTTAGTCGTCCTCGGAGGGTGGGTCGCTGGGGGTTTCCGGGCCGCCGGAGGTCGTGCTGGGTGACGGCACCGAAGAGGGCTCCGATGACACGGTCGAGGACGGGCTCGAGGACGGGCTCGAGGACGGGGGCGACGAGGGGGTCGATGACGGGGTCGACGACGGGGCAACCGTCGGGGGCGGCGTCGGGGTCGGCGTCGTGCTCGGCGTCTCGCTCGGCTCGTCGGTCGGGGTGGGCTCCGTCGGCTCCTGGCTGGGCTCGTCCGTGGGGGTGGGCTCCGTCGGCTCCTGGCTGGGCTCGTCCGTGGGGGTGGGCTCCGTCGGCTCCTGGCTGGGCTCGTCCGTGGGGGTGGGCTCCGTCGGCTCCGCGCTCGGCTCGGTCGCTGACGCGTCGGGAGTGTCGGTGGCTGAAGGCGTTCCGGCTGCTTCGGTCGGGTCCGGCGTCACGCTGCCTGCGTCGACCACCTCGCCCTCGCCATCGGTGGGCTCGCCGTCGTCAGGGGTCGGGTCTGATCCGGCATCCGACGAGTCCTTGACGAGGTCGGGGAACCCGAGGAGGACGCCGGGGACCAGGACCGTCGACTCGATACAGCTGCCCTCGCCGGCCGTGCACACGAAGGGGCTGGGGTCCGGGAGTACCACCGTTGGCCTGGGCTGCGCGCTGGCACGGGTGCGGCGGTGAGTGGGCTCAGCGGCCGGTGACTCCGGTGCGGCCGTGGTCTGCTGAGCGACAGCCGTCCAGGCGGGGGCATCGAGATCGATGCGCGGCAGCATGTCCGCAGACCTCAGCACCAGCCCGCCCGTGATCGCAGCCAGGGCGACGTACGCCACCGATGAGGCGACGTGCGTACGGCGGTGCGAGGTCACGGTCGTTGTCCTCCGGGACTGGAATGGTGCGATCCTGGTTCTCCAGCATCCCTTACATGCTCCGAGGATTCGCCCCGCGTATGGCCTATTTCTATATAGCCCATCGAGCAGCGGAGGCGTGGACCGGATCACCTACCCGAGGGGTCCGGACGGCTGAACCGATGCACAGGGGCACAAGGCGACCTGGGCAACGGCGTCGCCTGGAAAGCCTGGTAATTGTCCGGCTTGCCCCGCCACAGGTGCGCCGAGGGCCGGTTGTGCTCGTGCGGCTCGTGACGCCCGCTCGGCGACCGGGTCGATCACCCCTTGACCGAGCCTGCCATCAGCCCGCCCACGAAGTACCTGCCCGAGCAGGATGTAGACCAGCAGGGTCGGGAGCGAGGCGATCAGCGCGCCGGCCATGCTCGACGACGTAGTCCTGCAGCTGCGCCACTGGCCAGGGCGTTCAGCGCGATCGTGACCGGCCCGTTGCGGGAGTTCGAGAGGAACAGCGCGAACAGGTAGTCGTTCCAGGCCGAGGTGAACTGCCAGATCAGCATCACCACGAAGCGCGGGCATGGAGATCGGCAGGATCACCGAGGCGTAGGTCCGCAGCAGCCCGGCGCCGTCCACCCGCGCGGCCTCGATCAGCTCGACGGGGACGCCTCGCGTAGTAGTTGCGGAAGATCAGCGTGCAGATCGGGAGCCGTAGATCACGTGCAGCAAGATCAGGCGTCGGGACGCCGGAGGGGACGCCGAGGCTCTGCATGAGCTGGACGCAGCGGGATCATCACCGCCTGGTACGGGATGAACATGCCGAACAGGATCAGCGTGAACACCAGGTCCGCGCCGGGGAACCGCCAGCGCGACAGCACGAAGCCGTTCATCGAGCCCAGCGAATGCCGAGATCAGCGCGGCCGGGAATCACCATCGCGAACGTGCGGCCCAGCGCCGGGGCGAGCACCTCCCAGGCGTGCTTCCATCCGTCGAGCTGCCACTCGCGCGGCAGCAGCCAGGCGCGTGCCGGTGTCGCGTCCCCGACCCCCTTGAAGCTGGTCACGAACAGGACGTACGCCGGCATCAGCACGAGACACAGGAAGAGCAGCAGCAGGCCGTACTTCAGGGTCCGGAAGAAGACTGCGTTGTTCCGCTGGACCTTTGCCGGGCTTGCCGCTCGTGGCGGAGCAGGTAGGGCCTCGGTGGTCATCGGCGGCGCTCCTGTCGGTAGGTGACGACCAGGTACGGAACGATCAGCAGCGCGACGATAAGCAGCAGGACCGTTCCGATCGCCGCGGACTTGGCGTAGTCGCCACGGGTGAACTCGATCCACATCTGCGTGGCCGGGACCTGGGTCGTGTAGTTGGTCTGGCCCGCGATCGCCATGATCAGGTCGAAGACCTTCAGCGACATGTGGCCGACGATGATGATCGCGGACAGCGCGACGGGGCTCAGCTGCGGGAAGAGCACGTGCCGGTACAGCTGCCACTCCGAGGCGCCGTCTATCCGGCCGGCCTCGCGCAGCTCGTCGGGGATGCCCCGGAAGCCGGCCAGGAACAGCGCCATGATGTAGCCGGAGAGCTGCCAGACGGCCGGGATCGCGATCGCCACGATTCCCCAGGTCTCGTGCGTCCACCAGGGGTTCTGCAGGAAGTCGAGCCCGAGCGCTCCGAACAGCCGGTTCAGGCCGGAGGCCCGGTCGCCCTCGGCGTTGTTGAGCAGCCAGCGCCACACCACCCCGGAGGCGATGAACGAGACCGCCATCGGGAACAGGTAGACCGCCCGGAACAGCGACTCGCCCCTGGCGCCACGCTCCAGCAACCAGGCCCACAGGAAGCCGAAGACCAGGGTGCCGAGCAGAAAGGCCGCCGTGTAGAGCACCAGGTTCCGCAGCGAGTACATGAAGGTGTCGTCGGTGAACAACGCGGTGTAGTTCTCGAACCCGACGTACCCCTCCGCCGGCGCCCGGGTGTGCCGGTCGGTCAGGGACGTGTTGACGTTGGCCCCGATCAGCCCGTAGACGAAGACGCCGACGAGAAGGATCGTGGGGGAGATCAGCAGAAGGGGGGGACCCCAGACCTTCGGTCCTCTGCGCACGGTGGTCCTATGCGGCGGGCTGCTTCTCGGCAGCCGCCACCAGACCATCCTGAAGCTCCGCGACATCCTGGTTGCTGCCGAACTTGCTCACCGCCGCGGTGACATCGGTGAGCCAGCTGACCGAGGCCGCGGCCCCATGGGCGAGCGAGGAGACGATCTCGTCGTTGGTCCACGACTCGATCGCGGTCTGCTGGTAGGGACCGAAGTCGTCGGTCTTGGCTTCGAGGTTCGCAGGGATCGACCCCTTGGCCTTGTTGAAGGCCTCCTGGCCCTCGGCGCTGGCCACGGTGTCCAGCCACGCCTCGGTGCCCGCCGGGTTGGGTCCACCGACTGGCAACGTGAACGAGTCGGCCAGGAAGTCGAAGACGCCATCGGTTCCCGGCACCGGGAACGTCACGTAGTCGGTGTCGAACTCCTTGTCCTGCGTGGCGAACGCGGCCTCGGCCCAGTCGCCCATCACGTTGAACGCGGCGTCGCCGGTGATCACGAGCTGGGTGGCGTCGGGCCAGTCGAGGGACTGCCGGTCGCTGTTGGTGTAGGACATGAGCTTGGCGTAGTCCTCGAGGGCTGCCGTGACCTGGGCCCCTGCCCAGTCGGTGCTGCCGTCCCAGAGCCCGTTGTACGCCTCGACGCCGAGGTCGGACAGGAGCACTGTCTCGAGCAGGTGCACCTGGGTCCAGTCGGTGGCGACCGAGAGTGCGATCTTGCCGTCGGCCTTCACCTTGTCGAGTGCGGTGAACCAGTCGTCGAGCGAGGAGTATGTCGCCTTCGGGTCGAGTCCGGCTTCCTCGAGGACCGTCGGGTTGGCCCACACCACGTTGGCGCGGTGGATGTTGGACGGCACCGAGTAGATCTCGCCGTCCTGCTCGAGACGCTCGAGGAGCCCCTCCGGGAAGAGCTCGTTCCAGCCCTTCTCCTCGTACATCGCAGAGAGGCCCTCGATCTGGCCCTGGTCGATGTAGTCGGTCAGCTCCGCGCCGGCGTGCGCCTGGAAGGTGGCGGGCGGGTCGTTGGTCTGCAGCCGTGAGGCGAGCACGTTCTTCGCGTCGCTTCCGGCTCCACCGGCAACGGCACCGTTCACGAACTCGAAGTTCGTGTGCTGCTCCCCGAACACTTTCACCATCGCGTCGAGACCCTCTTTCTCGCTGCCCTCCGCCCACCACGTGAAGACTTCGACCTCGGCGGTGCCGGAGGCACCACCGCCGTCGTCACCGCCCCCGCATGCGGCGGCCAGTGTGAGCAGACTGGCGGTCGCAAACGCCGCGACCAGTTTTCTCGGTGTGGCTCTCATCGTGGCTCCCTCAACCCATTCCATGGCGGTGGTGCACGGCGTGCCCGCCCTCAGTTCAACCTAGAGTCCGAGATTAGGACTGGTCAACGCATAAAGAACGCAATTTGGACTACGTTTTTGTGCGTGGCCTTGACTAATTCCTCTAGGGTGTGTCTATGACTGGGCCCGGTCGCGGATCGCTGGAGCAGCTGCGGATGACCAACCGCAAGGCTGTGCTGGATCTGCTTGCCCGCTCCGGCCCGTTGAGCAGGGCCGACGTGACCCGTGCGACCGGGTTGTCGCGGACCACCGTGACGAGCCTGGTGCGAGAGCTGCTTGGTGAGGGGGTGGTCGCGGAGTCGGCTCTGCGTGGGCAGCCACTCAACGGCGGCAGCGGCCGGCCGCCCACACTGCTGTCCCTGCCCGGGGCTCCGGGTGCTCTGGTCGGCGTCGACATCGGCCATCGGCACGTCCGGGTCGTCGTGGCGGCGTTGTCCGCGTCGGTGCTCGCGGAGCAGTCGGTGGTGCTCGATGTGGACCATGCCGCAACGATGGTGCTGGACAAGGTCGGCGAGATGGTGAGTGAGGCCCTGGCGGAGGCCGACGTAAAGATCGACCAGGTCGTCGGGTTCGGGATGGGGGTGCCCGGTCCGGTCGACCCGCGGACCGGGATGATCACCTCCGCGATTCTGCCCGGCTGGGTCGGGCTGGCCCCGGCCGACGAGCTGTCGAGCCGGCTCGGCGTTCCGGTCCGCATCGACAACGACGCGAACATCGGTGCCCTCGGCGAACTGACCTACGGTGCCGCCAAGGGGCTCCTCGACGTCATCTACGTGAAGGCCGCCGGCGGCCTCGGTGCCGGGTTGGTCCTCGGCGGTCAGCTGCACCGTGGCGCGACGGGGATCGCCGGGGAGATCGGCCACGTCCGGCTGCACGAGGCGGGCCCGGTCTGCCGCTGCGGCAACCGGGGGTGCCTCGAGACGCAGGTGTCCGCGCCGAAACTGGTAGAGGTCCTGCAGCCGGCCCATGACGAGGAGCTGACCGTCGAGAGAATGCTCGAGCTCGGTCGCGCCGGGGACTCAGGGGTCAACCGGGTGCTTGACGACGCCGGCCGCTCCATCGGCCGGGTTCTGGCGGACCTGAGCAACCACATCAACCCCGCGGCCATCGTCGTCGGCGGGACAATGGGAACGTCGACCGCGCTGCTGAACGGGATCCGCGACTCGGTAGACCGCTACGCCCAGCCGGACATCGCAGCGAGCGTCCGGATCACTCCCGGCGCCCTCGGCGAGCGCGCCGAGGTGATGGGTGCGTTGGCCCTCGCGATGGACGCCACCTCGGTCATCAGCACCTGACCTGGCCCCGTGCGGGCCGCGATGCTGGCGCGGCACCACCGCTCACTGCTTGCGTCATGCTCTTGGCACACTGGGGCGGTGACGTCCTGGGTGCTTCATGTGGACCTCGACCAGTTCATTGCGGCGGTCGAGGTGCTGCGGCGCCCGGAGCTCGCGGGCAAGCCGGTCGTCGTCGGTGGCCGCGGCGACCCGACGGAACGCGGTGTCGTGTCGACCGCCTCGTACGAGGCGCGAGCCTTCGGTGTCGGCTCGGGGATGCCGCTGCGCACCGCGCTCAAGAGGTGTCCGGACGCGGTCTTCCTCCCGGTCGACGCCCCGGCCTACGAAGCGGTCTCCACGACCGTGATGGAGACGCTGCGCTCGCTCGACGCGGTCGTGGAGGTTCTCGGCTGGGACGAGGCGTTCCTGGGCGTCGAGACCGACGACCCAGAGGGCTTCGCGAAGCTGATCCAGCGCAGCGTGCTCGATGCGACCAGCCTGCACTGCTCTGTAGGGATCGGTGACAACAAGCTGCGGGCCAAGATCGCCACCGAGTTCGGCAAGCCACAGGGAATGTTCCGGCTCACCGAGGAGAACTGGTACGCGGTGATGGCCGACCGGCCGACCGATGCGCTGTGGGGGATCGGCAGGAAGACCGCCAAGCGTCTTGCGGAGCTGGACATCACCACGGTGCGCGGGTTGTCGCAGACCGATGCTCAGTGGCTCGCGGACCGGCTCGGGCCGACGATGGGTCCGTGGTACCGGCGGCTGGGCCGGGGCGTCGACTCGTCACCGGTGGTGGGTACGCCGTACGTCAACCGCTCGCACAGCAGGGAGAGCACGTTCCAGCAGAATCTGACTGACTGGCCCGACGTGGAGACCGAGGTGCGCCGCCTCGCCCGCCAGGTTACCGAGGACATCCGACACGAGGCCCGCCCGGCGGTCCGGGTTGCCGTGAAGGTCAGGTTCGCTCCGTTCGACACGCATACCCGGAGCATGACCCTCACCGAGCCGACCAGCGACCCGAGCACGGTCGAGGAGGCGGCAGTGACCCTGGTGAACCGGTTCGATGCAGGCAGGCCGATCAGGCTGCTCGGCGTACGAGCCGAAATGGCCGAGCCGGCGCAATAGCGTCCTCGCAACTGTTGCCGTGCCGGCGCGCAAGGAGCATCGTGGGCTTGGTGGGAGGTGCCTCATGCGAGCACAGGTAGGCGACCGGTTGGTCGTGGAAGGTAAGACCGTCGACATTCCCCGTCAACAGGGCGAGGTCATCGAGGTGCAGGGCAAGGACGGTCAACCGCCGTACCTCGTTCGCTGGGCCGATGGTCACGAGGGGCTGACGTTCCCGGGGCCGGACGCGCACATCGTCTCGGGCGGCTGAGGAAGGATCACACCTGCGGCATGACCCTGGCGGCGACCAGCTCGAGATGGTCGAGGTCGGACAGGTCCAGCGTCTGCAAGTAGATCCGCTCGGCGCCGGCCTCGGCGAACTGCCCGAGCCTGTCGACGACCTCGTCCGGAGTCCCGGCGAGCCCGTTGGTCCGGAGCTCGTCTACGTCCCGGCCGATCGCCTCGGCGCGCCGTGCGACCTCGGCCTCGTCCTTGCCGCAGCACAGGACCAGCGCGTTGGAGTACACAAGAGTGTCCGGGTCCCGGTCGATCTCGACGCACGCGTTGCGCACCCGCTCGAATATCTCGATGGTCGCGTCCAAAGACTCGAACGGGACGTTGAACTCGTCGGCGTAGCGTGCGGCCAGCCGGGGTGTCCGACGCTTGCCCTTGCCGCCGACCAGAACCGGTGGCCGGGGTGACTGCACCGGCTTGGGCAGCGCGGGGGAGTCCGTGACCGCGTAGTGCCGGCCCTCGAAGGTGAAGCGCTCGCCCACCGGTGTCGCCCAGAGGCCGCTGATGACCGCGAGGGACTCCTCGAGACGGTCGAACCGTTCGCTCGTGTCCGGGAACGGGATGCCGTACGCCGTGTGCTCGTCAGCGAACCAGCCGGCGCCGATCCCGAGCTCGACCCGGCCGCCGCTCATCTGGTCGACCTGCGCGACCGTGATCGCCAGGGGACCGGGAAGCCGGAAGGTCGCCGAGGTCATCAGGGTGCCCAGCCGGATGCTGCTCGTGTCGCGGGCCAGGCCGGCCAGCGTCACCCAGGCATCGGTCGGTCCGGGGAGGCCCTCCGTGCCCATGCCCAGGTAGTGGTCGGAGCGGAAGAACCCACCGAAGCCCAGCTGCTCTGCGGCGTGGGCCACCGCCAGGAGGTCGTCGTACGTCGCACCCTGCTGCGGTTCTGTGAAGACGCGGAGTTCCATGCGCATACGATCCCAGACGCCGCGGGACAGGTCATTGTCGTGCCCTGCCGTGCGGACTAGGTTCGGTCGCACACCCGTAGCGGGCCGGCCGCACCCAGAGGAGACGACGTGAGCGAGCAGGAGACCCACGACTACGTGATCGTCGGAGCAGGCAGTGCGGGTGCGGTTCTCGCTGCCCGGCTTTCCGAGGATCCCGGGACCTCCGTGCTCCTGCTCGAGGCGGGCGGGGAGGCCAACGCCGACGAGATCACGATCCCCGCAGCCTTCGCGACCTTGTTCAAGACGAAGTGGGACTGGCACTACAACACCACCGAGCAGAAGCAGCTCAACGCCCGTCGTGCGTTCTGGCCGCGGATGAAGGCGCTCGGCGGCTGCTCGTCGATGAACGCGATGATCTACGTCCGCGGGAACCGGCTCGACTACGACGGGTGGCGCGACGAGCACGGCGCCACCGGGTGGGGGTACGACGACGTCCTCCCGTACTTCATCAGGTCCGAGGCCAACACCCGGCTGGGTGCGCCGTTCCACGGGCAGGGCGGGCCACTGCACGTGGAGGACCGTCGCTACACGCACCCGCTGAGCCACGCCTGGGTGGAGTCGGCCGTCGCCAACGGGTTCAAACCGACCGAGGACTTCAACGGCGCCGAGCAGGAGGGCGCCGGGCTCTACCAGGTCACCTGCAGGAAGGGGCGTCGCTGGTCGGTGGCGAAGGCGTACCTCGAACCCGCGCGGCAGCGGCCCAACCTGACCGTGCGCACCGGTGCCCTCGCCTCGCGGGTGGTCATCGACAACGGCAGAGCCGTTGGTGTCGCGTACCTGCGCGGGCCGGAGGAGCAGGTCGCGTACGCCGGCGCCGAGGTGATCCTGGCGGGAGGTGTTGTCAACTCGCCACAGCTGCTGCTGCTCTCGGGAGTCGGACCAGCCGCCCATCTCGGTGAGGTCGGTGTCGACGTCGTAGTGGACCTGCCCGGGGTGGGTCAGAACCTGCACGACCATCCGGCGGCGCCGCTGGTCTGGCACACCAAGGACGCCACCGACCTCGCGGAGCTCAACAACCTCGTGAACTTCGGCAAGGCGAAGGCGACCGGACGCGGACCCCTGGTGTCCAACGTGGGCGAGGCCGGGGCCTTCTTCCGTAGCCGCGACGGGTTGCCTGCACCGGACCTGCAGGTGCACATGGCGCCGACGGGCTTCTGGGACAACGGGCTGCACGAGCCGACCACCCGCAAGGTCACCCTCGCCGCGACGCTGGTCAGCGTGGCCAGCCGTGGACGGCTCCGGCTGCGGTCGACGGACCCGCGGTGGCATCCGGAGATCGACCCCGCCTACTACGACGCCCCGACCGACCTCGACGCGATGGTTGCCGGAGTCCAGCGGCTCCTCGAGACGGTGAGCTCGGGTCCCCTCGCACCACACATCGACCGCCCGTTCATGCCCGCCGGCTGGTACCAGTCCGAGGGCGACATCGTGGAACATCTTCGCCGGCACACCCAGACGCTCTACCACCCGGTCGGCACCTGTGCGATGGGACAGGGGGAGTGGGCCGTGGTCGACCCCGAGCTGCGCGTGCGAGGCGTGGAGGGACTGCGTGTCGTGGACGCATCGGTGATGCCCGTCGTACCTCGCGGGAATACGAACGCCCCCACGATCATGATCGCGGAGAAGGCGGCCGACCTGCTCCGCGGCGCCACCAACGGAGGAGTGAGCCGATGAACGGGAAGCTGGAGTCGATCAACCCCGCCACGGGTGACGTGGTCGGAGTCCACGCCATCGACACCGCCGCCGACGTGGACGCTGCGGTGGCCCGGGCGCGGGAGGCGGCGGGCTGGTGGTCCGCGCTGAGCTTCGCTGACCGCAAGGTGATCCTCAACCAGTGGAAGGGTGTGCTGGCCCGGCGGATGGGACAGCTCGCAGATGTCGTGCACCAGGAGACAGGCAAACCGCACGGCGACGCCCAGCTCGAGGTCGGTGTCGCCATCGACCACCTCGGCTGGGCGGCCTCGCACGCCGAGAAGGTGCTGGGTCGGCACAAGGTCTCGTCCGGGCTGCTGATGGCCAACCAGGCGGCGTCGTTGGAGTACCTCCCGCTCGGCGTCGTCGGTGTGATCGGACCGTGGAACTACCCGGTGTTCACGCCGATGGGCTCGATCGCCTATGCCCTCGCGGCCGGCAACGCCGTCGTGTTCAAGCCGAGCGAGCTCACCCCCGGGGTGGGGGTATGGCTCGCCGACAGCCTCGCCGAGGTGGTCCCCGGTCATGCCCTGCTGCAGGCCGTCATCGGTCACGGGGACACCGGCGCCGCGCTCTGCCGGTCGGCCATCGACAAGATGGCGTTCACCGGTTCCACGCAGACCGGCAAGCAGGTGATGGCAGCCTGCGCGGAGAACCTGACACCGGTCATCATCGAGGCCGGCGGGAAGGACGCGTTGCTGGTCGACGAGGACGCCGACGTCGCAGCGGCGGCCGACGCCGCAGCGTGGGGTGCCTTCACGAACGCGGGTCAGACCTGCGTCGGGGTGGAGCGGGTCTATGTGCACGAGCGCGTGTACGACGAGTTCCTCGCCGAGCTCACCCGCATGGCCCGTGATGTGCATGCGGGGATCGACACGGACGCCAGGTTCGGGCCGATGACCCTGCCCAGCCAGGTCGACGTGGTCCGCCGGCACCTCGACGATGCCCTCTCCCGCGGTGGACGTGCCGTGGTCGGGGGCAGCGGGTCCGTCGGTGACCGGTTCATCCAGCCGACGGTGCTGACCGATGTCCCGCCGGACGCGTCCGCGATCACCGAGGAGACGTTCGGCCCGACCGTGACGGTGAACAGGGTGAGCAGCATGGACGAGGCGGTCGCCCTCGCCAACGGCACCCGCTACGGCCTGGGCTCGACGGTCTTCTCCAAGGCCCGCGGCCACGAGCTCGCGCGTCGACTGCGCTCGGGAATGACCGGGATCAACTCCGTCATCCCGCACGTCGCGATCCCGGCGCTGCCGTTCGGCGGCGTCGGTGACTCCGGTTTCGGGCGGATCCACGGAGCTGACGGCCTGAAAGAGTTCACCTACGCCAAGGCGGTCGCCCGGCAGCGGATGAAGCCGCTGCTGGCGTTGACGACGTTCGACCGCACCGACAGGACCGATGCCTCGTTCGCCTCGCTGATCATCGCGCTGCACGGGCGGGCGACCCAGCTCGCCAGGCGCCCACGCCGCTTCGCGAAGCCGCATCCGTCAGGGTGAGTCACCCGGTCCGGGTTGACACGAACGCCATCAGCGGCTCGCCCGGTGCGACACGTCGTGGGTTCTGGGGTGCCAGACCCACCTCGCGAAGCTGGCCCAGCAGCTCCTCCACGACCGGAAGCTCCATCCCCCGGCCCTGCGCCCGCAGCAGCAGGTCGAAGTGCCGGCTGAACACCGAGCGGGCGATCACGCTGGACACGACCACGAGGACTCCGCCGGGGGCGAGCACGCCCGCGACCTTCCGGAGGACCTCGACACGCTCGGCGAGCGGCACGTAGTAGATCGCGTTCGCCATCAAGGCGACGTCGACCGGCCCACCGATCCGCTCGGTGTCGTCGAGGATCTCCCGGGCGTCCCCGACGAGGATCCGGCCTCGTTGCCCCAGGCCGTGCTGGTTCATTGCGTCCTCGGCAAGTGCCGCCGCAGCGGGATCGGCCTCGATGCCGACCCCGGTCGCGACGGGCGCGTTGTGCAGCATGGTGACGAGCTGCTGTCCGGCCCCGCAGCCGATGTCGAGAACCCGCCGCGGGGCATGCTCGTCAACCAGCTCGGTCAGTGTCTCGGTGACGAAGGGCTCCAGCGCTCTGGACAGGCGGGCGATCACCTCGCCCTTCTCGGCGATGTCCCGTCGCGCGGCGCCGCCGCGCAGCTGGGCGCCGAGCTCGCGGTACAGGCCGACGTGGTAGTCGGAGAACGCCTCGTAGGACGCACGGGCGACGTCGTCCGCGAGGATCGACCGTCCCTTCCGGGTGAGCACCCACCGAGTGCCGTGATGGTCGACGATCCCGGCTGCGACCAGGACCTGGACGAATGCCTCGAGCAGGTCCACGTCGTCCAGGCCGTGCCTGTTGGCGAGCTCGTGCGTTGTCGACGGACGTTCACGCAGCGTGTCGAGGATGCCGAGCTCCAGGGCGGCACCGACCAGCGCGATCCGCATCGCAGCCTGGCCGTCACGGAACGCCCGGAGCCGGGTCCGTGGTGCACCGGACCGAAGTACCTTCAACGTGGAGCGCAGCCTCACACCATCAGCCTGCCACGCCGCTCAGCTCTCGGAGGGGCCGTCCGCGAACAGCGACGGCATGCGGACCGCCATCGCCGCGTGCAGATGGGCGCGCATCGCCTGCTCTGCGGCATCACCGTCACCCGCGATCAGTGCTTCGGCGATCAGCCGGTGCTCGTTCACCGTCTCCTTCCCCGTTGAGCGGTCGAAGTTGAGCCGGAAGATGTGCAGGTGGCAGTGGGTCCGCTCGAAGGCCAGCTGCACCTGTCGGCTCCCGGACAGCTGTGCGACCAGGCTGTGGAACCGTGCGTCGTGCGCGGTCAGCCACTTGTAACCCTCGTACGTCGTGAGCGTCGGTGCGGAGGCGGTGGCCAGCTCCGCCCGGACCAGCTCCCGGCCCCTGTCGTCCATCCGTTCCGCGGCCTTCCGCGCGGTCCAGGGCTCGATCAGCAACCGGAACTGGTGCAGGTCGGCGAACTCCTCCTGGGTCATCAGCGGCGCGGACCGGTAGCCCTTGAGCGGCTCCTTGGTGGCCAGACCCTCCGACTCCAGCCTGGTCAGTGCCTCGCGGACGGGCGTAGGGGACACGCCGAGGTCGCGGGCCAGCCCGTCGATCGAGATGCGTTCCCCCGCGGGGATCACCTGGTCCATCAGCATGGCCTTGACGACCTCGTAGACGTCGTCGGTGAGGCCCGGCCGCCGGGTCAGACGGCGGCTCTCGACTCCATGCATCGGCGATTCAACCATGTGTGCCTCCGGGGTACATCCTTGCAAAAAGTTTTCGGCTCAGGGGTCTTGACCCCACCGTGTGAGGTACGGAACGGTGGGCCACATCACACCATCGATCCTATAGGATCTATGAATTCTCGGAGGAGATATGACATCGATCCACAGGGGTGCCCGCACGAGCACCGCGGAGCAGCTGCTGGCCCTTCCTGCGGCCCCCGAGGGACTGACCGGCCGGCGCCCATCCCTGGCCACGATCATGAAGTTCTTCGGCCCGGGCGCGATCATCGCCTCGCTCACCATCGGCAGCGGCGAGTCCATCCTGGCCTCCCGCGAGGGCGCGATCTTCGGCTACGCGGTGCTGTGGACCCTGATCGCTGCGGTGATCGCCAAGGGGGCCATCGTCTATGCCTCCAACCGCTACATCGTGCTCACGGGCGAGCACCCGATGACCCGGTTCGCCCGGGTCTTCCCCGGACCCCGCGGCTGGTTCGCCGCGATGCTGGCCCTGATCTGTGCCCTGTCGTTCCCTGGATGGGCGAGCGGTGTGGCCCGGGCGCTGGGTGACTACCTCAGCCTGCTGGGAGCCGGACCCGCGTTGCCGTGGGCGTTCGGCCTGCTCATCCTGGCCGCAACCGTGTCCTACCTCGGTGGCTACTCGCTGCTGGAGAAGACCCAGGTGGCCATCGCCGGCGGCATGGTCGTGCTGGTCCTCGTCGCGGTGTTCGTGGCCCAGCCGGACTGGCTCAGTGTGCTCGGCGGACTGGTCCCGGGCAGTCTGGGCTACCAGGGCTTCGTCGCCACGGAGTACCCCGACATCGCAGAGACCTCGGTGTACGTCGAGCTCGCGGTGTTCCTTGGCGGTATCGGCGGTGGGATGTACGACTACATCGGCTACTCGGGCATGCTGCGCGAGAAGCGTTGGGGCATGCTCGGGCATCGCGACATCGACGCCATCGCTGACCGCTACGCCGAGCATGACCCCAAGGCCACGCTGCCCCTCGACGTCACCGAGCAGAACCAGCGCACCGGCCGCAGCTGGTCGCGGGCACCCCTGATCGATGTGATGGCGGCGTTCATCGCGCTGACCGTGATCGGCGCGGCGTTCGTGATCAACGGCAGCACCATCCTCGGCGCCGACCAGGTGGTGCCCGAGGGCAACGACGTGCTCAGCTACCAGTCGGAGTTCTTCGCCGTCATCTCCCCGGTCTTCGAGTCCTTCTACGTGGTCGCGATCGTGATGGTGCTGTTCGGCACGATCTACTCGGTGTGGGAGGCCTACTCCTGGACCACCTACGAGAGCCTCTCGGCGCTGAGCTCGCGGGTCCGCAAGGCCGGTCAGCGCTCGGTGCGCCCCTACGTCTACGCCTGGACCATGATCGGTGCCGTCGCGATGCTGCTGACGGGCGCGGACTTCGTCTCGCTGATCACCCCCGCCTCGATCGTCGGTGGAATCATCGCCTGCGCCATCTACGGCTTCGGGCTGCTCTACATCGACCGGGTCAACGTGCCCGCCCCGTTCCGGATGAGCAAGCTGCTCGCGGTCATGGTCGGGCTCGGCTCCGTCTTCCTCGGCGTCGCCGGCACGATCGCGTTCGCCGACTTCCTCGGGGTGATCGGATGACTACGGTGGTAGCCGACCGGGCGCCGGTGGCGGCCGGGCAACGGCCCAGGATCAGGCACGGCTTCCTCGCCGCAGCGCTGCTGGGAGTCGCCGGCCTGCGTGCCATGTCCGGTGACTGGATCTGGGCTGCGGTGCTCGGCCTGGGTGCCGCTGCCGAGCTCGGCGTCCTGCTGCTTGCCCGGCGCCGGGCGGCAGCCTCCGACCGCGCCGCCCCCGCCCCGACTGGGGGGCACCCGGCCGCCGAGGTCGTGCGTCGCTCCGAGCTGGGTCACCGGCAGGCACAGCGGATGTGGCTGGCGCTCGTGGTCCTCACCACAGGTGCTGGGCTCGGCCTCGTGCTCACCGCTCCGAGCCTCGCTGCCGTGCTCGGAATCCTCTCGCTGGTCGCGCTGGCCCGGCTCCGCCGGGAACGGCGAAGCGTGCAGCGGCTCCAGGCCCTGCACGGCCGTGAGATCGTGGAGGACCGATGACCGCTTTCCTCCGCGACGTCGCTGTCCTCCCCGAACCGGGGGACAACGCGGCGGTCGTCACCCGCACGCTGCCGGCCGGCACCGTGCTGGCAGGCGACTACAACGACCCGGTCGGGCTGACCTTGCCGCACACCGTGCTCGAGGGGCACCGGATCGTGACCCGGCCGGTGGCGGCGGGACAGCCGTTGCTCTCCTGGTCCACACCGTTCGCCCTCGCCGAACGAGATCTGGACCCCGGCGAGTACGTGTGCACGTCGACCAGCCTGGCGGCGCTGCGCGACCGCGGCCACACAGGTCTTCCCGACACGCCATCCGCACGCAACGTGCCGATGCGCCCCTACCGGCTGGACCCGGCCGCCCTCCAGGCGGGGCAGCAGGCTGCCCCCGTCGACGACGGGAAGACCTTCCTCGGCTACACCCGCGCGCAGGGCCTCCCCGGCACACGCAACCATCTCGTGCTCGTCGCCGCGACCTCACGCAGCTCGGCCTTCGTCACCGAGCTTGCCCGCCGCTTCGAGGGCCGCGAGACCGACTACTTCGACGGGGTCGTGGCGGTGGCGCACACCGAGGGCGGCGAGGAGGCGGCGCCGAACAACATCGACATGCTGCTCACCGTCCTGGCCGGCTTCCTGGTGCATCCCAACGTCGGTGCGGTGATGCTCGTCGACGAGCCGGACAGCGTGGTCGATGCCGCAGCGGTCCGGGCTCAGGGCGAGAAGCTGGGTCTCCCACCCGTACTCGTCCCGCACGCCTACTTCACCCGCCGCGGCGGGTTCGCGGAGGATCTGGCGCTGGCGGCGGAGCAGGTGGCCCCGTGGATCGGCGAGCTGGTGCAGCAGCGGCGTACCCCGCAGCCGGTCTCCGGTCTCCGCATCGCCCTGCAGTGCGGCGGATCCGACGCGTTCTCCGGGATCACCGCCAACCCGCTGGCGGGGGCGGTCGCCCGCGAGGTGGTACGCCGCGGCGGCGGCACGGTGCTCGCGGAGACCGACGAGCTGATCGGCGCAGAAGGCTACGTGCTCGAGAACGTCCGCGACGAGGACGTGGCCCGACGCTTCCTGCGGTCGGTGGAGTCCTTCAAGGAGCGGGTCAGCTGGCACGGCCACACGGCCGAGGGCAACCCGTCCGGCGGCAACGTGTACCGGGGCCTGTACAACATCGTCCTCAAGTCGGTGGGTGCCGCCCGCAAGCGCGACCGGTTGCTGCGCCTGGACCACGTCGTGGACTACGGCGAACCCGTGCCTGGCCCGGGCTTCACGTTCATGGACAGCCCCGGCAACGACCTCGAGTCGGTCGCGGGAGAGGTGGCGAGCGGCTGCAACCTCGTGTTCTTCACCACCGGCAACGGCTCGATCACCAACTTCCCGTTCGTGCCCACCCTGAAGTTCGTCACCACCTCCGACCGCTACGCGCTGCTCGAGCACGAGATGGACGTCGACGCGGGGCGCTTCCTGACCGGGACGCCGATGGAGCAGCTGACCGAGGAGGTCCTCGGACTCACCGTCGAGACAGCCTCGGGCCGCCGCACCGCCGGTGAAGCGGCCGGGCACAGCCAGGTGTCGGTATGGCGGGAGTGGCGGCAGACCGCGCCCCGCGAGGGCATCGCGATCTCCCTGCACGGCGGGACCGCGCGACTCCTCGAGGAGCTCCCGGTGGACGACCGCGACGCACTGCTCGAGGGGTTGCCGCTGCCGGTGTCCGACGACCACGCGGTCGCTCCGGCGCCCGACCTCGGCTTCACCGCGCTTTCCGCCGACGGCCGGCGCACCCCCGAGCACGTCGCGCTGGTGCTTCCCACCAGCCTGTGCTCCGGACAGATCGCGCTGCGTCTGGCCGGGGAGGCCCAGACCGAGGGCTGGCTCGGCGACACGGTGTCGCGGGTAGTCGCGCTTCCGCACACCGAGGGCTGCGGGGTGACCAGCGGTGCGGCCGAGGAGACCTTCGTGCGGACCATGCTCGGGCACCTGCTGCACCCCGACGTGCGGGTCGGCCTGCTGCTCGAGCACGGCTGCGAGAAGACGCACAACGACTACTTCCGGCACCGCCTCGTCGAGGCCGGCGCCGACCCGGACCGGTTCGGTTGGGCCAGCATCCAGGCCGACGGCGGGATCGCTGCGGTCAGCGAGCGGGTCCGCACCTGGTTCAGCCAGGTCGCTGCGCCGATGGACCTCCCGGTTCCCGAACCGGCCGGCCTCGGTGAGCTGACGATCGGGCTCGATGCGCGTGGTTCCGCGGACCCCGACACGATCCAGGCGCTGGCCCTGGTCGGCACGTGGATCGTGCGGGCCGGCGGGACGGTCCTGCTCAGCAGCCGGTCCGCCCTGGTGGCCGATGCAGGGTTCCGTCGTACTGCGTTCGGGTCCGACGCGGACGTGGGTCCCACGGTTGCGCACGGTCAGCGACCTGCCGGGCCGGGTTGGCACGTGATGCGCATGCCCGGCAACGACTGGCTGGAGACCGCGACCGGGCTCGGTGCCTGCGGTGCGCACCTGATCCTGGCGCACGTCACCCGCGGCAGCCTCACCTCACCGCGGATGGTGCCACTGGTCCAGGTCAGCAACGACCCGGGCACCCTCCGCAGCCACGGCAACGACCTGGACGCGGCCCTGACCGGGAGCGCCGCGGAGGCGGCTGCCCAGGCCGTCGCAGCGCTCCGAGCCGTCGCGTCCCGGGAAGTGCAGCCCCGGGCGCAGAGCCAGGGCGACGTCGGGTTCCAGGTGACCCGCGGGCTGCTGGGGGCGTCCATGTGACCTGCAGATGACTCCGCTGAACCACCCCTACCCCTCGATGTTGGAGACAGAAACATGCACATTGTTCGTTACCGCCCCGGCCGCGACGTGCCACAGATCGGCCTGCGTCAGGGACGGGAGATCATCCCGCTGGCCAAAGTCGCTTCCATGGCGGAGCTGCTGGCGCTGCCCCTGGCCGACGTCCAGGCCCTGGTCGAGGAAGCCCGGTCCGCAGGCCCGCCGGCCGTCGACGTCGACGACGTCCGTCTGCTGCCTCCGCTGGACGGCCGGGGCGAGGTCTGGTGCGCCGGCGTCACCTACGCCCGGTCGCGTGGTGCCCGGATGGAGGAGAGCACCGAGCAGTCGGTCTACGACCGGGTCTACGTCGCCGACCGGCCGGAGCTGTTCCCCAAGGCGCCCGCGTGGCGGGTCGTCACCGACGGTGAGCCGATCGGCATCCGCGCCGACTCCGGGCATGACGTGCCCGAGCCCGAGCTCGCGGTGGTGGTCAACGCGCACGCCGAGATCGTCGGTTACACCGTCTGTGACGACGTGAGCTCACGGTCCATCGAGGGTGAGAACCCGCTCTACATCCCGCAGGCCAAGGTCTTCGCGGGTGGATGCGCACTCGCCGCCGGGTTCCGTCCGGTGTGGGAGGTGGCCGACCCCACCGACCTGGCGATCGGCCTCGACGTCCGCCGCGGCGGGGAGACCGTGCTGAGCGGGACGACGTCCACGAGCGAGCTGGCCCGCCCTCTGGAGGAGCTGGTCGACTTCCTCACCAGGGCGAACTCCTTCCCGGACGGCGCGGTGCTCGCGACCGGCACCGGCGTCGTCCCAGAGATGGACTTCGCGTTGCAGGCCGGCGACGTCGTCGCCATCGAGATCGAGGAGGTCGGCCGGCTGAGCAACCCGGTTGCGCTGGGCGTCGAGCCCTTCGCCTGGCTGACCGACCAGAATGACCCACGACCCGTACGCCAGGAACAGGAGTCCTGATGAAAGCCACGACCGCTACCCCCCTCGACACCACCGTGGAACAGCTCGAGCAGGTTCTCGCCGCCGCCGACGGCGCGGCCCCAGTGCTCGCGGCCAGCACACCGGCCCGGCGCGCCGGGTGGATCCGTTCCGTGGCCGACGCCCTCGACGACGCCGCCGACGAGCTGGTGCCTCTCGCCCTCGACGAGAGCCACCTGCCGGAGGGCCGGTTGCGAGGCGAGGTGGCCCGCAGCAGCGGGCAGCTGCGCCTGTTCGCCGACGCGCTCGAGTCCGGCGGGCTGCTCGAGGTCGTCATCGACACCGCGGACCCCGACGCCGCCCCGGTGCCTCGACCCGACCTGCGTCGGATGCTGCTCCCGGTGGGCCCGGTGCTCGTCTACGCTGCCAGCAACTTCCCGTTCGCGTTCAGCGTGTGCGGCGGGGACACCGGCGCGGCGCTCGCGGCTGGCTGCCCGGTCGTCGTCAAGGCGCACCCCGGACATCCGCGCACCTCGCAGCGGACCTACGAGGTGATGACCGCCGCGCTGCGCCGGGCCGGCGCACCTGACGGTGTCATCGGCCTCGTGCACGGCATGGACATCGGTGTTCAGGCGCTCCGAGACCCCCGGATCCGCGCCGCAGGGTTCACCGGCTCGGTGCCAGGTGGGCTCGCGCTGCACGAGATCGCCAGCAGCCGGCCGGACCCGATCCCGTTCTACGGCGAGCTCGGCAGCATCAACCCCACCTACGTGACCGAGTCCGCGGTCCGTGCGCGCGGCACGGACATCGCCGAGGGGTTCGTCGCGTCCTACACCCTCGGCGTGGGACAGTTCTGCACCAAACCCGGCCTGCTGTTCCTGCCCTCCGGCCACGGTCTCGAGGACAAGCTGCGGGCGGCCGGCGAGGTCGCCGCTGCACCGATGCTTCACCCCGGGATCGGTCAGGGGTTCTCGGCAGGCCTCGAACGTCTCCGCAAGGTGGACGGTGTCGAGACACTCGTGGCGGGTGACGTCGACGTGGACGGCTCCGGTCCGGTCGCGGCCAGCCTGCTGCGCACTACGGTGCCGACTCTGCTCGCCGACCCCGAGAGCATCCTCGAGGAGTGCTTCGGCCCGGTCTCGGTCGTGGTGGAGTACGCCGACCAGGACGAGCTGCGTGCTGCCGCCAAGGCGGTGGTCGGGTCGTTGACTGCGACTGTTCACGCCGAGGAGGCCGACCATGAGATCGTCGCGGACCTCCTGCCGCTGCTCACCGAACGCACCGGACGGGTGGTCTGGAACGGCTGGCCGACCGGTGTCGCTGTGGCCTGGGCGATGCACCACGGCGGCCCGTTCCCGTCGACGGTCGGATCGGTGCACACCAGTGTCGGCGTCACCGCAGCACGCCGCTTCCAGCGTCCGGTGTGCTACCAGGACGCACCGCTGCCGCTGCTGCCGGAGGTGCTGCGTGACGACAACCCGGCCGGGATCGAGCGCCGGGTCAACGGCGAGGTCACCCGCGGCGACGTCAGGGGCGAAGCATGACCGACGAGGTCCCCGACGTCCGGTCCGCCGAGTCACCGGCGTACGCCCCGACGGGACGCCGGAGCCACGACCACTGGTTCGGTGAGCCGGGCCGCAACGGGTTCATCCACCGGTCGTGGATGCGCGGTCAGGGATTCTCCGACGAGGTGTTCGACGGACGGCCGGTGATCGGCATCTGCAACACATGGTCGGAGCTGACCCCGTGCAACGCGCACCTTCGCCGGCTCGCGGAGTCGGTCAAGCGCGGCGTGTGGCAGGCCGGCGGCTTCCCGCTGGAGTTCCCGGTGATGTCGCTGGGGGAGACCATGCTGCGTCCCACGGCGATGCTGTTCCGCAACCTGATGAGCATGGACGTCGAGGAGACCCTGCGCGGCAACCCCGTCGACGGCGTGGTGCTGCTGACCGGCTGTGACAAGACGACGCCGGCGGCGATCATGGGCGCGGCCAGCGTGAACCTGCCGGCGCTCGTGGTCACCGGCGGGCCGATGCTGAACGGCAAGTTCCGCGGCTGCGACATCGGCTCCGGTACGGCGGTGTGGCAGTTCACCCAGGACCTCAACGCCGGCCGGATGTCACCGGAGGACTACGTCGCGGCCGAGTCCGGGATGTCGCGCAGCAACGGCCACTGCATGACGATGGGCACGGCATCCACGATGGCCTGCATGGCCGAGGCGCTGGGGCTTCAGCTACCCGGCTCGGCTGCCATCCCCGCGGTCGACTCGCGGCGCTACGGGATCGCCCAGGTCGCCGGTCAGCGGATCGTGTCGATGGTCGAGGAGGAGCTCCGGATCAGTGACGTGGTCACCCGGGACGCCTTCCACAACGCGGTTCGTGTGAATGCCGCGATCGGAGGCTCCACCAACGCGGTGATCCATCTGCTGGCGATCGCCGGCCGGCTCGGTGTGGAGCTGACCCTGGACGACATGGACCGGTGGGCCCGGGACGTGCCGTGGCTGGTGGACCTGCAGCCCTCGGGCAGCTACCTGATGGAGGACTTCTACTACGCCGGCGGGCTGCCGGCAGTCATGAAGGAGCTCGGCCCGCTGTTGCGCGAGGACGCGATCACGGTCACCGGCAAGAGCATCGGTGACAACGTGGCCGGTGCCCGCATCGTCGAGAACACCGACGTGATCCGGCCGCTCGAGGACGCCCTGGGGCAGGGTGCCGGCACGGCAGTGCTGCGCGGCAACCTCGCGCCCGACGGCGCCGTGGTGAAGCAGTCGGCCGCGTCGGAGCGGTTGCTGCGGCACCGTGGTCGTGCCCTGGTGTTCTCCAGCATCGAGGAGTACGACGTCGCTGTCGAGGACCCGGACCTCGAGGTGGATGCCGACACGGTGCTGGTGCTGCAGAACGCCGGCCCGCGCGGCTACCCCGGCATGCCCGAGGTGGGAAACATGACGATCCCGCGCAAGCTGGCCGAGCAGGGGGTCGACGACATGGTGCGGATCTCCGACGCCCGGATGAGCGGCACGGCGTACGGCACGGTGGTGCTGCACGTCGCACCCGAGGCGGCGGTCGGCGGTCCGCTCGCCCTGGTGCGCACCGGTGACTGGATCTCGCTGGACGTCCCGGGCCGGACACTGCGGCTCGAGCTCGACGAGGCGGAGCTCGAGGCCCGCCGGGCGGAGTGGCAGCCGGTCGAGCGCGAGCCTGCACGTGGCTGGAAGCAGTTGTACGTCGATCACGTGACCCAGGCCGACCAGGGTTGTGACCTCGACTTCCTCGTCGGCGCCAGCGGCCCCGCCGTCGACCGGCAGTCGCACTGATGCGCGTCGACAGCGAACGCTGGGGTCCGTTCGCCGCGGTGCGCGGCCTGCGTCCCGCCGGAGTGGTCCCGGAGGTGGTCCCGGTACGGCGGGTCCGTGGCCGGCTGCCCCAGGTGCCGGACGTCGCGGCCGCGACCGCCCGGTCGCTGGAACCGCTGCGCGGCCGGGTCGGCTCCGGGGACCGGGTCGCGGTCACCGCGGGTAGCCGCGGGATCCACGACATCGCCACCGTGGTGCGCGCGGCGGTCGACTGGCTGACGTCGGTGGGCGCCCACCCGTTCGTGGTACCGGCGATGGGCTCGCACGGTGGCGCCACGGCCGAGGGGCAGCTCGCGGTGCTCGCCGACCTCGGCATCACCGAGCAGACGATGGGCGTCCAGGTCCTGGCGACCATGGAGACCGTCGTGGTGGGACACCTGGCGGACGGCACACCGGTGCACCACGACACCGAGGCCTGCGCGGCCGACGGGATCCTCCTGGTCAACCGGGTCAAGCCGCACACGGATTTTCACGGGGCCCTCGAGAGCGGGCTCGGCAAGGTGCTCGCGATCGGGCTGGGCAACCACCGCGGCGCGCAGACGCTGCATGCCGGCGGCATCTCCAACCTCCCTGCGGCGATCACGGAGGCAGCCCGGCTCCTGGTCGACCGTGGCACCGTGCTCGGCGGTCTCGGCATCGTGGAGAACGCCGACGAGCGCACCGCCGCGGTCGATCTGGTCGAGGCCGGCGCCATCGCGGGCCCGGGGGAGACCGCGCTGCTGGAGCAGGCTCGGGGCCTGATGGGCGGACTGCCGTTCGACCGGCTGGACGTCCTGGTGGTCGACGAGGCGGGCAAGGACAAGTCGGGCACCGGGATGGACACCAACGTCCTCGGCCGGTGCTGGGTGCCCGCTGTGCCGGAGTTCAGCAGTCCCCAGATCACCGTGGTCACCGCACACGCACTGTCCAAGGCCTCGCACGGCAACGCGGCCGGGATCGGCCTGGCCGACGTCATCCCGTTGTCCCTGCTCGAGGGCATCGACGTGCGTGCGACGTACGTGAACTCGCTGACCTCCGGCACCGGGGGAGTGCGTCGCTCCCGGTTGCCGATGGTGATGGAGGATGACGCCGCGGTGGTACTTGCCGCGCTGGCGATGACGGGGGTGCGTGAGCCCGCGCGGGCGCGGCTGGCACGGATCCGCGACACCCTCTCCTGCAACGACCTGCTGGTCACCCCGGCGTTGCTGGAAGAGGTCGCTGCGCATCCCGAGCTGGAGGTCACCGGCGACCCCCGGCCGCTGGCCACGCCCGACGGTGCACTCGCCCCCTGGCCCGTTCACGCCACGACCTCGAAGGAGCACACATGAGCATCTCCACGGCACGGGAGCATCTCGCCCGGCTCGGCTACCCGGTCGCGGCCGGCGGCGGTCCCGATGCCACCGGCCGGTTCCCCGACGGTGCTGCGTGCCGGGTCGAGATACCCAGCTGCGAGGGACCCGTGGTGATGGAGGCGGTGCTGGACGAGGCCGCCACACGTGGTGTCCCGGTGCACCGGATCTCCCAGGGCAGCGGCGTGATGATGCTGACCGACGGGGAGATCGCGCGCATGGTGCAGCTCGGGGGTGAGCACGACGTCGAGGTGTGCCTCTTCCTCGGACCGCGGGGTGCATGGGGCACCGGGGGCCAGGCCAAGGTGTCCAGCGCCGTCGGTGGAGCAGCGCGCGGCAACGCCGAGGTCGGCGCCTGTCTCGCGGACGCGCTACGGGCCGTCCGGCTCGGCGTGCACAGCCTCCTGGTCGGGGACCTCGGTGTGCTTTCGGCGCTCGGGCAGCTGAAGAAGAACGGCGAGCTGCCAGACGACCTGGTGCTGAAGACATCGGTGCTGATGCCGCTCACGAACGGGGCTACCGCCGCGCTCTACGAGCAGGTCGGCGCGACCAGCCTCAACGTGTCGACCGACCTGGATCTGTCGACGATCGCCGAGATCCGCCGGGCAACCACGGCGGCGCTCGACGTCTATGTCGAGGTCCCCGACGACCAGGGCGGGAGCGTGCGTTTCTACGACGTGCCTGAGCTGGTGCGCCTGGCTGCCCCGGTGCACGTCAAGCTGGGCGTGCGCAACGCCCCCAACATCTACCCCTGTGGTCAGCACCTCGAGGCGACTGCGGTCGCACTCGGCCGGGAACGAGTCCGCCGCGCCGAGCTGGTGCTGCGACTGCTGTCCGAGGAGCAGAACCGATGACGACTCACGCCGCGCCGACCACAGGCGACAGCACGCCGGCGCCGGTCGTCGTGGCCCTGGCCGCGGCGCTCGACGGCGACGTGGTCGTCGACGCCGACCTGCTGGATGCGCACCGCCATGACATGGCTGCGTTCTGCGAGGCGGGGAAACCGCTCGCGCTGGTCCGGCCGCGCAACGCCGCGGAGGTGGCCGTGGTACTGCGGACCGCGAGCGAACACGGGGCTCCGGTGGTGACGCAGGGCGCGCGGACCGGGCTGGCCGGTGCGGCGAACGCGGTAGACGGTTGCGTGCTGCTGTCCACGTCGCGGATGAACCGGATCCTCGAGATCGACGAGGTGGACCAGGTGGCCGTCGTACAGCCCGGTGTCACCAATGCCGAGCTGTCTCGCGCGGTGCTCGAGAAGGGTCTGTTCTACCCGCCCGACCCGTCGTCGTGGGAGTCCTCCACGATCGGCGGAAACGTCGCCACGAACGCCGGCGGGCTGTGCTGCGTGAAGTACGGCGTGACCGGTGACTTCGTCCGCGGCCTCGAGGTCGTGCTCCCGACGGGCGAGAGCCTGCGCGCCGGCCGACGTACGGCGAAGGGGGTAGCCGGCTACGACCTGGCCAGGCTGCTCGTCGGCTCCGAAGGGACCCTGGGCGTCATCACCGAGGTGACCCTGGCGCTGCAACCCGAGCCGGAGGCCGCCCTGACCGTGGCCGCGACCTTCGCATGCGGCACGGATGCGTTGCGTGCGGCTGCGGCGGTGATGGCCTCTGGCCTGCGCCCGTCCTTGCTGGAGTTCCTGGACCGGACCACGGCGCAGGCGATCCAGGACTACCGCGACCTCGGGCTGCCGGCGGACGTAGGTGGACTGTTGCTGGTGCAGTCGGATCGCGGAGTGCGGGCCGCCGAGGACGTGCTGGCCATCGCTGCGCTGTGTGAACAGGAAGGTGCGCTGGACGTCGCGCAGGCCAGCGACGCCGAAGAGGCCGGGATGCTGCTGGAGGCACGGCGGCTGGTGAACCCGGCAGTCGAGCGGCTCGGCCTCACACTGGTCGACGACGTAGCCGTGCCGCGGAGCAGGCTCGCGGAGCTGCTCGCCGGCGTCGAGGAGATTGCACAGGTGCACGACATACGTATCGCCTGCCCTGGGCACGTGGGCGACGGCAACATGCACCCGACAGTGATCTTCGACCGGGAGGACCCGGAGGCGCGACGGCGGGCCGTCGACGCCTTCGGCGCGGTGATGGAGCTCGGGCTCAGCCTCGGCGGCACCATCACCGGTGAGCACGGCATCGGCCGGCTCAAACGCGGGTGGCTCGCCGGAGAGGTGGGTGCGACGTCGATGCGTCTGCAACACGGCATCAAGCGGCTGTTCGACCCCGTCGGCATCCTCAACCCGGGTGCGGTGCTGGATTTAGAACCGGAAATCCGGGACGTTTACCCTTCAACATGTCCATAATGTCCCTGTGGAGCGATCACACGGCTACCACCGGTCGACCCGTGCGCGGGTTCGCATGGTCGCGCAGCCGGCCAGTGTCCCCGCCGCCCGCCGGTTCGTCGACCACGCGCTGACCGACTGGGGACGTGAGTCGCTGATCGAGGATGTCGGCCTCTGCGTCACCGAGCTGTCCACCAACGCGACCCTGCACAGCGGCAGCCACTTCTTCGAGGTCGAGCTGCAGAACATCGCCGACGCGGTCCGGGTCGCCGTGCTCGACACCGGCCAGGCCGCCGCGGACTCGATCGCCGCCTCCTCCGAGCTCACCGATGCTCTCGTGGACGAGCTCACCGCGGACGACGCGTCGACGACCGGGCGGGGCATGTTCATCGTGTCGTCCCTGGCCAGCTCGTGGGGCATCGACGAGCTGCCGGACGGCCAGCGGGTGTGGGCGGAGTTCACGCAGGAGGGCGGGACGTACGACGCGCAACGGCCTGCGATCACGCACCGGGATCCCGTCGCGGCCGAACCACTCAACCCGGACGACTGGGTGGTGGTCCGGCTCGAGGACTGTCCGGTCGCACTGCTCCTCGCCCACGACCAGAACCTCTCTGACACCACCCGGGAGCTCCAGCTCATCGGGGCGGATCTGCACCGCCCGGACTTCCGGAGGCTCGCCGAGCTGCTGTCCGGCCATGTGCAGCGGCACGCCGTGAACTGGGACGCAGCAAGGATCCAGGCGCTGGAAGCGGTTCGTGCGGGTCGCGAGTTCACCGACATCCATGTGCTCGCGCCGAAGAACGTGATGCGGGACGTGCGGTTCCTCCGACAGCTCGTCTGGGAGGCCGAGGCGTTGTCCGAGGCCGGAAAGCTGATGACACTTCCCGCGCCGCCGGAGGTCCAGGTCGTGCGCGACTGGCTGGAGTCCGAGTTCCGCCGGCAAGGCGGGGAGGGCAGCGAGCCGGTGTCCTACACATCCTGGCTGGCGTCCCGGTCCGGTTAGTCAGCCGCCGCTGCCGTACGGGCGGGTGATGATCTCCAGGAAGTGCCCGTCGGGGTCCTCCCAGTACAACCCTCGTCCGCCGTCGGCGGTGTTCCACGCGTTTGCTTGTCGCTTCCCCGGGTCAGCCCAGTAGGTCAGGCTGCGCTCCCTGATCCTGCCGAGGATCTGGTCGAACTCGGCTTCGGTCACCAGGAACGCGTAGTGCTGTGGCCGGATCTCGCCGTGCTCGTCTGCGAAGTCGAGGGAGACGTCGTTGTCGACCTGTACGACGGAGAAGGGGCCGTACGTCGTGGGCTCGCTGAGTCCCATGATCTCGGCGAGGAAGCTGGCTGACGCCTGCTTGTCACGCACATTGACGATGGTGTGGTTCAGCTGAGGCATCGTCGCTCCTTACGGGGGTAGTCGTCGACGTTACCTCTTGCCAGAATCGGGAGTACGCGCCGAGACGACCGCTCTGACGAACTGGAGATCTCCATGACCGGATGGACCGGCAACATCGAGGAAGCCACGCTGGGCAACACCAACTTCCGGACCACGCTGTTCACGGGTGCCCACACCCAGCTCACGGTGATGCGTCTGAAGCCCGGGGAGGAGATCGGCCTGGAGATGCACGACGACCGGGACCAGTTCATCCGGGTGGAGCAGGGGCAGGCGCGCGTGACGATGGGTCCGTCCAAGGACGAGATCGCCGAGAACCACGACCTCGAGGACGACTGGGTCGTGATCATCCCCGGCGGCACATGGCACAACGTCATCAACACCGGTGACGGAGACCTGAAGCTGTACTCGCTGTACTCACCGCCGGAGCACAAGGCCGGGACCGTTCATGTGACGAAGGCGGACGCCGATGCAGCGGAGGTCGAGGAGCACGGGCACTGACCCGACGGGCTCATCCCTGTCAGTCACCCAGACGGATGACGGTCATGCCGGCTGAGGACGACGGCTGGTCCATCGCGGCCAGCGCGGCGCCGCCCTGCTCGAGAGCGATCACCGAGCCCAGCAGGAGGTCCGGGCGCAAGGTGCCGTCGGCGACGAGCTCGAGCATCGCGGGGTACTCGCGGGCGGCCATGCCGTGGGAGCCGTAGATCTCGATCTCGTTGCCGACGACGTAGTCCATCGGGATCGGCGGCGTCGAGGCATCCCCGAGCAGCAGGCCCACCTGCACGTGTCGTCCGCGGGGACGGAGCGAACGCACCGATGCGACCGCGGTCGTCGGCGAGCCGAGCGCATCCAGCGAGACGTGCGCGCCTCCTCCGGTGAGGTCACGGATCGTCGCAGCGGGGTCGCGGTCCGTGGCGGCGTCGACGATGACCTCCGCGCCGAGCTCCCGGGCCAGCGTCAGCGCCGCGGGGGAGATGTCGACCGCGATCACCCGGGCGCCGAGAGCGGCACCGATCATCAGCGCCGACAGGCCGACGCCGCCGCACCCGTGCACCGCCAGCCAGTCGCCGGACCGCACGCGGCCATGGGCGGTGAGAGCTCGGAAGGCAGTGGCGAACCGGCAGCCGAGTGAGGCCGCGATGACGAGGTCGACGGTGTCCGGGAGCGCCACCAGGTTCATGTCCGCGGCGTGGATGCCGACGAGCTCGGCGAACGATCCTGGTCCGGTGAACCCGGGTTGCGTCTGGTCGGGGCAGACCTGGGCATCGCCGGCCGCGCAGTAGTCACACCTGCCGCAGCCACAGACGAACGGCACCGTCACCCGGTCGCCGACGGACCAGGAGCGGACCTGCGACCCGACCGAGGCCACAGTCCCGGCCAGCTCGTGTCCCGGGATGTGCGGCAGCTGGACAGGGTCGTGTCCCTTCCAGGCATGCCAGTCCGACCGGCACACGCCGGTCGCGCCCACCCGGAGCACGACACCGTCGTCGGGGCAGACCGGTGCAGGAACCTCGGTGAGCACCGGCAGGGACGAGTACTCGGAGTAGACGACGGCACGCATGCAGCACAGTCTGCCGCCGCAGTGAACCGTTTCGGGGATGCGGCACGACAGAGGGGTGTAAGCGCAGTCCCGTCCGAAGGAGTCCGTCGTGCCACACTGGCCCACCTCCCGCCACCTGCCGGTCGTCGCAGCCGTCGCCGGCCTCGGCGTGTTCGCGGCATCCCCGGCTCTCGCCGGCGTGGACCGGATCAGCTCGGAGGGCCCGCTCATCCGCTTCGCGCCCGTCGTACCGGAGAACGCCACCGCACGCGTCGAGGCGGTCTACGACACTGCCGGTGACTCCACCGTCACCCTCCGTGTGACCGGGTTGAGGCCGAGCACTGCGTACGGCGCGCACGCGCACGCCAACTCCTGCGGGCACGAGGCCCGGGGACGCAGGTCCGGACTTCCAGCAGGTGCCGAACCCGGACCCGGAGATGCCCGCGCGACTGGACGTACGAGAACGCCGGGAACGAGATCTGGCTCGACTTCACCACGGACGAATCGGGCGAAGCGACCGCGCAGAGCCACGATCGGGTGGCAGTTTTCGCCCGAGCGACGTGCCGGGTCGGTCATCATCCATGCAGAGCACACCACCCTGGGTCCGCGCGCCGCGGGCACGGCGGGTGCCCGGCTGGCCTGCCTGAGCGTGGGCTTCTGATGAGCCCGACCGAGAAGGCAGCGACGATGGACGAGCAGGTCACCGACGGAGCGCTGCTGGCCGCCGTGGCGGAGGGGAGTACGGCGGCCCTCGAGATGCTCTACCGGCGACACGCCTCCTGGCTCACGGTCCGGCTGACCCGCCGGTGCGCCGACCCGACCCTCGTCGACGAGGTCCTCCAGGACACGTTCGTAGCCGCCTGGAAGGGCGCGGGCAGGTACACCGGCCAGGGAGAGGCCGCCGCCTGGCTGTGGGGGATCGCGATCCGCCGGCTGGTTGACGCGTTCCGCAAGCGGCCACCCGCGGCGTACCCGATCGACGACCACATCGGCGACCTGCAGCTGATGGAGTCCGCCGAGGACCGGGTCCTGCTCGGGGTCGAGCACGGCGACCTCGCAGGAGCCTTGGGGCGGCTCTCCCCGGAGCTTCGCGCCGTCGTGCAGGCCACGGTGCTGGACGGGCTCACCACACGTGAAGCCGCCCGTCTTCTCGGAGTCCCCGCGGGGACGGTCAAGACACGCATGATGCGCGCCCGGCGTGCACTGCGGAAGGAGCTGGCATGAGCACCACCGAATGGCACCTGTCCGACGACCTGGCCCATGACTATGCGGCCGGTGAGATCGGAAGCGTGCTGGCCGCGTCCGTGGAGCAGCACCTGATCCGGTGCGCCGCATGCCGGGCGCTGCTCACGGCGTCCGTCGACACTGCGCGGTTGGACCGGGTATGGGACGAACGTGATCGACCGGGTGGAGACGCCCCGCAGCACGATGCTCGAGCGGATCCTGCGTGGCGTCGGTGTTGCCGAGGGGACCGCCCGCCTCGTGGCCGCGACGCCTTCCCTGCGCGGGGCGTGGACGCTGGGGGTGGTCGTCGTGCTCACCCTCGCCGTCCTGACCGCGCACGCCGACGGGCACGGCATCGCGCTGTTCCTCGCGCTGGCGCCGGTGCTGCCGGTGGTCGGTGTCGCCTTCGCGTTCGGGCCCGCCACCGACCCGACCCACGAGGTCGCCTCGGCTGCGCCGTACTCCGCCCTGCACCTGCTCGCGGTGCGCACCGCGGTCGTCGTGACCAGCACGCTGGTGCCGGCCGCGGTCGCGGCGCCGTTCCTGCCCGGCCACGCGTGGCTCTCGGTGGCCTGGTTGCTGCCGGCGCTCGCGTTGACCATGGCCACCCTGGCCCTGGCGACCAGGGTCGCGCCACACCTCGCGGGGATCGGCCTCGCGGCGTTGTGGGTCGCGGCCGTGATGCCTGGCCTGGCCCCGTCCCGCGACCCCCTGCTCGCCGCCGAGCTGCCCGCACAGCTCGTCAGCCTCGCCGCGCTCGCCGTGAGCGCCGGCGTACTCCTTGTCCGCCGACACGACCTTCCCGAGCTCTTCAGGAGAACCGCATGAACACATCCATCCACGCCCACGGCCTGGTCAAGGCCTACGGACGTCACCGGGCGCTCGACGGCCTCGAGCTGACCACCACCACGGGGGTGACTGGTCTGCTCGGGCCGAACGGCGCCGGAAAGACGACGCTGCTGCGCGTCCTCGCCACGGTCCTTGCCGCCGACCAGGGGAGCCTGCGGATCCTCGGCAAGGATCCGCGCGACCCCGAGGGCCGGCTGCACATTCGTCGCTTGCTCGGGTACCTCCCTCAGGACGCCGGCTTCCACCGCGGGTTCACCGCGTTCGAGGCGGTCGACTACGTCGCGGTGCTCAAGGAGCACACCGGTGCGCGGGCGCGGCACGACGAGGTACGACGGGTGCTCGACCTCGTGGGTCTGTCCGACGTGGCGAACAAGAAGGTGCGCGCGCTCTCGGGCGGGATGCGCCGCCGGCTCGGCCTGGCGCAGGCGCTGCTCGGTGAGCCGTCGCTGCTGGTGCTCGACGAGCCCACCGCGGGCCTCGACCCGGAGCAGCGGATCCGGTTCCGTGACGTGGTGTCGGAGGCCGGTCACGGCAGGACCGTCGTGCTGTCCACCCACCAGACCGAGGACGTCGCCGCGGTGTGCTCGCACGTCGTGGTGATGGTCCGGGGCCGGGCGTTGTTCGCGGGCTCGGTGCCCGAGCTGGTCGCGGCCGCTGCGGGCCGGGTGTGGGTGGACACGGACCGCGACCCGCGCGCCTACGCGGGGTGGCGGCTCAGCGCCGGCACCTACCACCACATCGGCGACCCGCCCTCGGGCGCCGAGCTCGTCGACCCGACCATCGAGGACGCGTACCTCCTGCTGCTCGGTCCCGAGGCGGGTCTCGAAGGGCGTGAGGTGGCATGAGCACCGCCACCGCGAGTCCGCGCCTGGTCACCGCCGCGCCGGACCGGGCCGTCGTACCCGCGCTGGCTCGCCTGGAGGCGCGACGCCTGCTGCTGCATCCGCTTGTCCTGCTCGGCTTCGGAATCTGGCTGCTCAACGCGGTCCGCGCGCTCGTCGCCGACGGCGGCCCACGCGAGGCCTTCGAGACGATCGACTCGATGATGTCGTTCTACCCGGGCATCTTCCTGATCCTCGCGGCCAACCTGGTGGCGACCCGTGACCTGCGGGCCGGTTCGCGGGAGATCCTGGCACCGGTGCCGGGGCGACCGGGCGAACGGGTGCTCGCGCTGATCCTCGCCTCGCTCGCGCCTGCGCTGGTCGGTCTGCTGCTTGTCTCGGCACTGCACATGTACTTCGCGCTCGACGGCCGCTTCGAGGTCACCCCCTCGGTGTGGCACGTCGTCCAAGGACCGGTCACCCTGCTGGGCGCGTCGCTGCTCGGCATCATGCTGGCGACCTGGGCGCCGGCCCGCGGCGCCGCGGTGATCGCGCTGGTCGGCATGGTCGCACTCAACGTGTGGCTGGCCGGCCTCGAGGACGGAATGCTGTTCGGCCCGATGATGACGTGGCCGGTCTGGGGAATGTGGGCGGAGCGGTGGGGCGGCTTGTGGCCCGGTGACCCGTGGGGGCACGTGGTCTACCTGCTCGGCCTGTGCGGGATGGCGGCGGCCGCCGCGCTGGTCCGGGTCTCGGACCGCCGGCGTCCGGTCGTGGTCGTCGGTCTTTGCGCGGTCGCGACGGCGGTCGCCGGCGGAATCGCGCAGCTGCCGTGAACGGCTCGCTGCTGGCCGCGTCGTGGTTCGCGGTACGACGCGCGGGGTTGCTCGTGCCTGCTGCGGCAGCACTGGTGCTCGTGGTCGCGACGCTGCCTGCCCAGGACGAAGGACACGCGATCCAGGTGCTCCGTGGTGTCGGGATCCTGCTGGCCTGTGCCTGGGTGGCCGCGATGGATGACCCTGCCGGGGAGGTGGCGGCGGCCTCGCCCTACCCACGACATGTACGTTCCCTGGCGCGTGTGACAGCCGCCGCGTCCGTCGTACTCCCGGTGTGGGTGGTGGCCGCGGTGCTGGCCGAGATCCGCTTCGATCCCACCCCGGTATGGGGTCTGAGCCTCGAGGCCGCGGCCATGTGGCTGTCCGGACTGGCGATCGGGGCGGGGCTGCGGGCGTGGACCGGTCACCTGTCGCCGTCGTACCTCACGGTGATCGGGGTGGTCGCCCTGGCGATCCTCACCAACGCGCTGCCGCGTGGCTGGACCATGGTGCAGCCCCAGATCTGGGGGCCGCCGTGGGAGGCGGCGCAGTTCCGGTGGGCAGGCCTGCTGCTGGTCGGCGTCGGGATGCTCGCCGTGGCCTTGCGGGACCCGGTACCCACGAAGTTTGCCGCCCCCGTTTGGGTGGCTAGAGGGCGGTACTGGCGCTTTGTCCCCGTAGAACAACGGAACGGCACGGTCTTACTGTCGAGGCATGGGAGGGGAGAACCGCATTCCGGGCCCGGGCGTGCTCCGGCCGCTGCTCCTCGTCGTCGAGGCCGACCCGGTCCGGCTGGACCGCACCGAGGTCGAGCTGCAACGGAGCTTCGGAAGTGACTTCCGGGTCCGCGGGGAGCTGACTGCGCAGGATGCGTTGCGGGTGCTCGAGCGCTCGCACGAGTGGGGCCAGCAGGTCGCCGTCGTTCTTGTCGACAACGCGCTGCCGGCTGAGGAACGGGCGGAGGTTCTCGGGCGGGCCAGGACGCTGCACCCGGACGCACGTCGTGCCCTGCTGATCGCCTGGGGTGCCTGGGCGGATAGGGACGCAGCCAGCGCGATCCTGACCGCGATGGCGGTCGGCGACATCAACTACTACGTGCTGAAACCGTGGACCGGCCGCGACGAGCTGTTCCACCGCACAGTCGCGGAGTTCGTGCAGGAGTGGTCACGCAGCGACGTCTTCAACCTGCGCGAGGTGGTCGTGGTCGCGGATCGCGTTTCCGCGCGCGGACACGCGATCCGCAGTCTCCTTCAGAGGAACGGGATCCCGAGTGCCTTCCGTGAACGCGGCTCCGCGCTCGCGAACGAGGCGTTGCGAGAGGCCGGGGAACCTGACCCGGGAACCGGGGTGCAGGTGTGGATGCCGGCGATCGGCGGGACCTTCCTGCACGACCCGACGGACGCCGAGGTTGCCGAGGCATGGGGTGTGCCGACCACGCTGGGGGAGGACGACCGTGACTTCGACGTACTCGTGGTCGGCGGCGGACCGGCGGGCCTCGCGGCTGCGGTCTACGGGTCGTCCGAGGGGTTGCGCACCCTCGTGGTGGAACGTGAGTCGATCGGTGGCCAGGCCGGGAGCAGCTCCCTGATCCGCAACTACCTCGGCTTCTCCCGCGGCATCAGCGGATCCGAGCTCGCGCAGCGCGGCTACCAGCAGGCGTGGGTGTTCGGCGCGCACTTCCTGCTGATGCGCGAGGTGGTGAGGCTCGAAGAGAAGGGCAGCGGGTTCCTGGCCGAGGTCTCCGAGGTCGGTGAGGTCACCGCCCGGACCGTGGTGCTCGCCGCCGGAGTCGCCTACCGCCGGCTCGGGGTCCCGTCCTTGGAGGCACTGAGCGGCTCGGGCGTGTACTACGGCGCCAGCGTCTCCGAGGCACATGCCCTGACCGGCCTCCACGCGATGGTCGTCGGCGGCGGCAACTCGGCCGGGCAGGCGGTGCTGCATCTCGCCCACTACTGCGAGCGAGTCACGCTCGTGGTCCGCGGACCCGACCTCGTCGAGGGAATGTCGTCCTACCTGATCGATGCGATCGACGCCGCACCCAACATCGTGGTCCGTGCGTCCAGTGAGGTGGTCGGCGGGCAGGGTGACGGCCGGTTGGAGTCGGTGACTGTGCGAGACCGTACGTCGGGCGCCGAGGAGTCGCTGCGGGCCGAGGGGTTGTTCGTGATGATCGGCGCGCAGCCGCGCACGGACTGGCTGCCGCCATCGGTGGGGCGGGACAAGTTCGGGTTCGTGCTCGCCGGGGTGGATGCGGCGGCGAGCTCGTTGTGGCCGGAGGTCCGGCTGCCGCAGCCCTACGAGACAACGGTTCCAGGGCTGTTCGCTGTCGGCGACGTCCGGTGCGGTTCGGTGAAACGGGTGGCCTCCGGTGTTGGTGAGGGGTCGGTCGTCGTGTCACAGCTGCACGAGCATCTGAAGGCGCGTGATGGCTGAGCGCAAGTTCGTATACAGCTCGACGATGCTGATCGCCACGTCCGTCGTACTCCTGCTGCCGATGGCCGGCTTCCTGCTGCTCATCCGCCGCCCCGAGCTCGACGTGCACTGGGAGCACCATCCGTCGCACTTCTGGCTCGTGCTGCTGACCGGTGGCTTGAGCGCCGCGCTCGCGTACGGAACGGGTGCGGCCGCGATCCGTCGTGGCGACGCCCGGGTGCTGCTGGTGTCGCTGGCATTCCTGTCGGCCGCTGGTTTCCTGGGGCTGCACGCGTTGGCGACACCCGGGGTGCTGCTCGCGACACCGAACGCCGGGTTCGTCGTGGCCACGCCGGTCGGGATCGGGCTGGGCTCGCTGTTCGCGGCCCTGTCCAGCCTGGACCTGTCCGGCTCGCGTGCCGTTGTGGCGGTGCGGTGGGGCCGGTGGCTGCGGGTCGTGCTGCTGGTCCTGATGGTCCTGTGGGTGGTGGCCTCGCTGGCGCAGCTGCCGCCGTTGCAGGACACAGCGGTGGTGCCGGAACGCGCGGACGGAATCCTTGCGGCCATCGCGGTTCCGGCGATCGTCCTGTACGGCGTGGCCGCGGTTCGCTACATGCTGCTGTGGTTGGTTCACCCGTCGCTGATGCTGCTGTCGATGGCATCGGCGTTCGTACTGCTCGCCGAGGCGATGGTAGCCGTCGTGTTCGCGCGCAACTGGGCGCTGTCGTGGTGGGAGTGGCATGTGCTGCTGCTCGCCGCGTTCGGCCTGGTCGCTGCCGGAGCGCGCGTTCAGTGGCACGAGGAGCGGTACGCCGACCTGTACCTCGCGGACACCGTGGCGGGCAACCGGGAGATGAGCGTGCTGTTCGCGGACCTGCAGGGCTTCACGACGTTCTCCGAGAACCACACGCCTGCTGAGGTCACCGCGATGCTGAACGCGTTCTTCGAGGTGGCCGTGCCGCCTGTGGTGACCCGGTACGGCGGGGACGTGGACCGGATCATCGGCGATGCGTTGATGGTCACGTTCAACAAGCGGGGTGACCAGTCCGACCACGCGCAACGCGCGGCCGCTGCCGGTCTCGCCCTGCAGGAGGCAACGTCCCGGGTGAAGGGCGCACATCCCGACTGGCCGCAGTTCCGGGTCGGGATCAACAGCGGGCCCGCGTCGGTGAGCCTGCTCGGCACCGAGGGCGGACGCACGCACACCGTCGTCGGGGACACCGTCAACGTGGCTTCCCGGATCGAGGGGAAGGCACCCGGCGGGGGAGTCGCGATCGGGCCAGGGACCAAGGCACTGCTCCCCGAAGCCGTCACCGAGTCGCTCGGGCTGCTCGAGCTCAAGGGCAAGGCGGAGCCGCTCGAGGTGTACCGGCTGGTGGCGCTGCACTCGGAGATCGTCTGAGCCCGGGATCGCCCAGGTTCAGCTTCCGGGTGCTGACTCTGGGTGCGCGCATCCGGGGTCGCCGGTTCGGTCGCTGAGTGCCGAACCTGCTGTGCGCTCCCCGGAGCGCCCGGTTCAGTCATCAGATGCTGAATATGGCGTCGCTGGTTTGCGCCTGCCCGTTCGGTGGCAGGTGCGTCATTGAGGGTGGTCTGGTTCGAAGGAGACTGTCGGCTGTCGTCCCTAGACTTCGAACAAATGTTCGAGAAGCAAGGGGATGGAAAGGGTGGTGCCGATGCCAGCAACACAGTGGGTGCCGGTCGAGGTCGCGAAACTGACCGATCATGAACTGTTGGCGGGTGGGCTCGACGATGAGGTGATCGCGAACGCATGCGCGGCGCAACGATTAGCTCGGTTGGAGGAGTTCCGGTGCAGGCGGGAGGTCGACCACAAGGCGCGCCGGGCGGAACAGCCGCACTTCACGGTGACCCCGATCCGCGAGGCGGTGATCGAGGCCGGTGAGCTGTGGGGTTTGTCCGAGTCGCGGGTCCGGACCGATCTGCGGGTCACCCGGACCCTGCAGACTCACTTTCCTGGTATCTGGGCGTTGTGCCTGGCCGGCGCGCTGGACACCTACAAGGCGTCGCTGGTCGCGGAGACCGCGAGGTTCAGTCTGGACCGGCCCGAGGAGTTCGCCCGGTTCGCGGAGCGGCTGACCGGCTGGTTGACGCGAGGCATCCCCGATGATCCGGGGCGGCCGCCACTGGTGGCGCGGACCGTGAAGCAGCTGCGGAACAAGATCGGCTACGAGATCAAGAAGCTCAAACCCAAGGACGCCGGGGCCGCTTTCAAGCGGGCCTTCGCCGACCGCCGCGCCGCGGCGCGGCTCGGCGAGGATGGGATGGGCGCGCTGGTGCTGACCCACGCGGTGACCGATGTCCAGGTCGCCGACTATCGGCTGACCCTGATCGCGAAGCATCTGCGGGCCCGCGGTGACGAGCGCACCCTGGAACAGCTTCGGGCCGACCTCGCGGTCGACCTCATCGCGGGCCGGGTCAGTGTCGACGCCAGCATCGCCGAACTCGAGGACGACGCCGGTGGCACGGGCGCCGGCGAAGGCGCAGACAGTGGCGGCGGGGTGGTGCGGTCGTTGCCGACGTCGAACCATGCGCGCCCGATCGTCGCGGTCACCGTCCCGCTGCAGACCTTGATGGGCATCTTCGACCATCCCGGGACGCTGTCAGGCGGCACAGTGGTCCCGGCGTCGCTTGCCAGGATGATCGCCTCCGATCCGGACTCAACCTGGTTCCGGATGTTGACCGACGAACAAGGCCACAAGGTCGAGCTGTCCACGCAGGCGTACCGGCCGACCCAACCGATCTGGCGAGACGTCGTCTTCGAGCACCAGACTTGCTACCGGCGGATGTGCGACAGGGCGGCGACCGACTCCGAGGGCGACCACATCGTGCCCTGGCCCGAGGGATCGACCACCCCGGACAACCTCTGCCCCGGGGTGCCATGGCGACCACATGGCCAAGCACGGCCCAGGGTTCGCCCTGAAGCGGAACCCCGACGGGACGCTGACGTTGACGACCCGGGTCGGATTCGAGCACACCACCGAACGTGTCGAACAACCCGCCACCGATCACTGGACCGAGGTCGAGCTGCTGGAGAATCAGTACTCAGCGGCTGAAATCCTCGACGCGATCAGCTTCCTCAACACCGAACGAGCCGACTGGGTCAACGGCCCCACCCACGAGATGGACGAGGACGAGCAATGGCTCCTTGACCATCCGGCGGCCTGACCCTGTAGTCAGCAGAAACCAACTGAAAAAGGGCGGTCGCGACGAGTCGCCGCGACCCAGGGGTCCCGCGCGACAGATAGTTTGGGAGCTATGGACATCCGCCACCGGTTGTTCGCACTGCTGCTCGGTCTCGTCTGCGTCGCCGGGTGCTCCGACGACGAGTCCACGGAGGCCGGTGCCGACGCACCGGACCTGATCACGGTCACCAGTTCGGCGTTCCGCGACGGCCAGGCCGTCCCACTCCGGTTCACCTGTGACGGCGACGAGACGTCCCCTCCGTTGCAGTGGAGCGGGGTCCCGGGAGACGCGAAGGCGCTGGCGCTCGTGGTCGACGACCCGGACGCGCCGGACGGGATCTTCGTGCATTGGGTGGCGCTCGACATTCCCGTCGACGTCAGCTCAGTGGCCGCAGGTGAGGCACCCCGCGGTTCGGTCCAGGCCGTGAACTCAGCCGGCGATCCGTCGTACGCGGGACCATGCCCGCCGAGCGGAACGCACCACTACCGGTTCACGGTCTACGCGCTGTCAGCCCGCACCGGGCTCGAGGATGGAGCCGGTCGTGAGGAGGCGCTGGCAGCAGTCGACGAACACGCCATCGGGCGTGGGACGCTGGTCGGCACCTTCGGGCGCAACGGATCCTGACGAGTAGGTCGGTCAGGCACTCTCGCGGTCGAGCAGGTCGTCGGGCGCGAAGACCCGCAGGTTCTCGTCGTTGACGAGGTGCACCGGCTCCATCGGTATCCCGTTCCGCCGGGCCGCTACTGTCAGCTCGCGCGCCCAGGCACGGTCGGACCCGCTCATCTGTGCAGCCCCGGGGCGGCACAGCAGTACGGCGAGCCCGCCTCCTGGGAGCTGCTCGTCGAGCGTCTGCTGCGCGACGAGCATGAGGCCGTCGAGACTCTCGCTGTCCGGATGCTGTGGCAGTTCGTTGATCTGAAGGAGCAGCGGCGTCATCATGCGGTCGAGGTCGATGAACCCCGCCCACAGCTGTCGGTCGGAGAACCCGGGCGGACCCATCATGGAGCGCCAATGTTCCTCCAGGTCTCGTTGGGTGTGGATCGCCGGCATCTTGTCGGGGTGCTTGATCTGGTTGTCGTCCATGGATCCAGACTGCCCGTTCGGGAACCACGAAAATGAGTTGTTCACAGGGAACTTTGACCCAAGCCAGAGATCGTTCCCAGACCCAGGATCGCCCGCCCTGTCCACAGGAATCGTGACGGCCCTGTCGCCTGGTCAGACCGCGGGCCTACGGTCCGAGCAGGTTCCGGAACACAGGTTCAGGAACAAAGGCAAGGGGGCTCCATGCATGTCGGGCTATTGGCGAAACTCACGCTCGGGGCGGTGGTCACGCTGCTCACCCTGGGCACGGTGGCGGCAGTCGGCGACGAGCCCAGCTGGCACCCACCTGACGACACGATCACCGCGGTTACCGGGACACGCGGCTCCGGCTTTCACGTGAAGTACTTCGGGAAGCGCGACGCGTACCTTCCGACGTACTCGGAGTCGGTCGCCGAGTGCGGCGAGTACCGCAGCCTCGTGCGGCGCGTGCAATGCAGGGTCCAGGTGCGGACCTGGTACCGCGACCTGCGGGTCACCAAGCTGGCGATCCGCTACGCACGGCTTGACCAGCATTGACGTCAGTCTGCCGGGCATTCCGCGGTGCCGGGTGCAAGACCGGGATGGATCGGGCCGGGCCGATCCTTGAGCGGGCCGCCGGTGAAGCCGCGCCGTACGGCGAGCATCTCGGCGACGATCGACAGCGCGATCTCGGCCGGGCTGTTCGCGCCAATGTCCAGCCCGACCGGTGTCCGGACCGATGTCGAGCCGCTCCTCCGACACCCCGTTCTCGAGCATCCACGCGCGTCGGCGGGCCTGCGTCTTGCGGGCACCCATCGCACCGATGTACGACGCTCCGCTGTCCAGCGCAGCAGCGATTGCCGGGCCGTCGACACCGTCGTGATGGCTCAGCACCACCACGGAGTCCGAGCCGGAGAGAGCGGCGACCGCGTCCTCGAGCGACTCCACGACGATGGGCTTCCAGCCCAGGATGTGCGCGAACGACTCCAGGGCGTTCGCCACGTCGCCACCGCCGACGATGAGAAGGGTGTGGGCCTGGTCAGCGAGGGGTTCGGCGCTCATGGCGGCTCCTTCATCGGTTTCACCAGCCAGGCTAGCCCTCGATGAGAGCTAGATGTGCAGCTCGCGGACCACCGAGTCCACGACGGCGACCAGGTTCCCCCCGGACTCGTCGGCAACCCGGCGTTGCCGCTGGTAGGACGCGCCGTATGACGGAATGTCGGCGACGGCGGCCAGGTCGGCCGAGCATTCGAGACGTGCCGCGACCGGGGTGAGTCGCTCCAGCAGGTCGTCCAGGTCTTCGGTCACCAGGCGCTCGTTGCCGGCGGCATCCAGGATGATCTCGGCGTCCAGACCGTACCTGGCGGCCCGCCACTTGTTCTCCTGCACGTGCCAGGGCGGCATCGTCGGCAACGTCTCGCCCGCGCCGAGCCGGTCGTCGAGGTCCACCACGAGACAGTGGGTCAGCGCGACGAGCGCCCGGAGCTCCCGCAGGTTGGAGACCCCGTCGCAGACGCGTACCTCGACGGTGCCGAGGTGCGGCGAGGGCCGGATGTCCCAGCGCAGCTCGTTCATGTGGTCGATGACGCCGGTCTTCTTCTGGTCGTGGACGAAGGTCTCGAACTCCTCCCACTGCTCGAACTGGAACGGGAGCCCTGCGGTCGGCAGCTGCTGGAACATCATCGCCCGGTTGCTCGCATAGCCGGTGTCCGTGCCGGACCAGATCGGCGACGACGCGGACAGCGCCTGCAGGTGTGGGAACTGGTTCAACAGCGACGAGATGATCGGCAGTACCCGCTCCCGATGCTTCACGCCGACATGCACGTGTACACCCCAGATCAGCATCTGTCGGCCCCACCACTGGGTCCGGGCGATCAGCTCCTCGTAGCGGTGCCCGGGGGTCAGCTGCTGCGTCGACCATTGCGCGAACGGGTGCGTACCCGCGCCGTACAGGTCCACACCGAGCTCATCGGCCGCAGCGCCCACCCGCTTCAGCGTCCCGCACAGGTCGGTCATCGCCTCGTCGACGGTGTCGCACACCCCGGTCACCAGCTCGACGGTGTTGCGTAGCAGCTCCTTGTGCAAGTGGGGGTCGTCGCCGCCGGAGCCGGCCTTCTGGTTCACCTTGTCGAACAGGTCCGCGGCAGTGTTGGAGAGGTCGCGCGTGGTCTTGTCGACCAACGCGAACTCCCACTCCACGCCCAGTGTGGGGCGTGGTGACCCGAGAAATTCGACGCCCACGTCCTGATCGAACCACACCCGCCGGGGTTCGCGGCAGGCTGGGTTCAGCCGTCGTACGCCACCTCGGCCTGCCAGCTGTCCGTCGGCTGGATCGCCGCCTTGAAGAGTGCGTCGGCGATCCGGTCGGGGGAGAAGGGCGTGTCCGGCGCGAGCGTCCCGTTCACGGTCAGCGACACCGCACGGATCCCGTCCGGCTTCAGCGTCGTGTCGATGCTCCGGACGAGGTTTCGCAGGGCCGCCTTCTGCACGCCGAGCGAGGCCACCTTGTCCGATGGCTGGTCGGCCGCCATGCTTCCGGTGGCCGTGACGCGTGCACCCTCGGTCATGAACGGCCGCGCCGCCTGCAGCGCGGTGAGCAGGCTGCCGGCTCCGAGACGTACGTCGTCCAGCAGTTCGTCCGGGGTCAGCTCGAGCGGATTCTTCTGCCGGAACGCGCTCGGGTTGAAATGGAGTACGTCGATGTGGCCGGCGAACCCACCGAACCGGGTGATCGCCTCGGACAGGCCACGCTCGTCGGTGATGTCGACAGCGGTCCACCCCGTCGTGATGCCCTCGCCCTGCAGGATGGTGCCGAGCTCGTCGAGCGGTCCGGGGGAGCGCGCGATGAGAGCCACGTCGTACCCGTCGTGCCCGAACCTCCGGGCTACGGCCGCGCCGAGTCCGGGTCCTGCTCCGACCACCACGATCACCGGCTTGCTCATGCCAGTGACCTTAGCGGGGTCAGCCGATCAGCTCGCTCTGCTCCGGCTGGTCGTCGGTTGCTGCCGCGAGACGTACAAGGACCTGCTTGATCCTCATCACCACGTCGGCCTCGTCGTGCCCGAACGAGTTCAGGTAGGCGTTCATGGCGTTGCGCACCAGGCCCAGCTCGCTCTCACTCAGATGAACTGTCTTCATGCTTCCAGCGTAGGACCGGGGCGGCCGGAACGACAGGCCACGGGCAGCCATCTGTGGAGGTCGAGCTCGGCGGGAGTGAGAAGGTAGCGACGTGACCCACATCCTCCCGCTGTCGGCCGACGACGGCCCCGAGCTGTACGACTTCGAGAATCAGAACCGCGCCTACTTCGCGAGGTCCGTCCCCGACCGGGGCGACGGGTACTTCGACCATTTCGACGACCGCCTGGAGCACCAGCTCGTCGAGCAGGAGGCGGGGACGGATCTGTTCTTCGTCGTCCGTGACGACGAGGACCGGGTGGTCGGCCGGGTGAACCTGATCGACGTCGACAACGGCGTCGCACATCTCGGGTACCGAGTAGCGGAAGCCGCCATCGGAAAGGGACACGCCCAGGCCGCCGTCCGTCTGGTTCTGGACGAGGCGCGGGGGCAGGCGTCGAGCAGGTCCGTGCGATGACCACTGTCGACAACGTCGCCTCCCGGCGCGTCCTCGAGGCATGTGGCTTCATTCAGACGTCCGGTGCTCCGGCCACCGTCGAAGGTCACGGTGGCCGGATGCAGCCGGCGGTCCACTACGAGCGGCTGATCTAGATGCCGTTCCGTGTCACCAGGATCGGTGTCGCCCCGGCCGCCTCGACCCCCGACGCCCAGTCCTCGTCGCGGCCACTCCAGATGGTCACCGCCAGGGCACCCAGTGCGGTCACGTAGAGCACTCCCGCTGCGGAGGCCGCCCAGTCGGAGAAGTTGCTGCCGACGAACTCCACCACCAGGAAGGCCCACAGCGCGACCGGGACCCAGCGGGGTACGACCTGGCTGCGGAACAGCCCGATGCTCAGCAACAGGATGCCGAGCACCGTGCCGAGCAGGCCCATCGCCATGAACGCGACCGCCGGGCCCGCCTCGACCTGTTCGAGGATCTCGACGTGCACCGCACGGTTGGTTGCGTCCGCGGCCATGTCGAGCTGCACCATCGTCACCCCGCCGTAGACGCTGTGTCCGAAGCCACCGATCACGGCCAGGGTGGTGCCGATGTTCGAAAGCCGTGGCGCCCGGTCGCGCAACAGGTGGCCGATCCCCAGCATGCCGATGATGAACGGCAGCTGGGCCAGCGTGAACCCGAACGCGGAGATCGTGGCCGACGTTCCCGCCTTGTCGATCTCCGCGAGCTGGTCGGTGAAGTTGCCGGGAAACGGAGGCGAGAGGACGACGGACAGGATCATGAGCAGTGCGGTCGTGACGAGGCCGAGGGCGGCCGCGGTACGACGGAACGTTGCTGGGTTCTTCATCTGAACTCCTGGGCTTCGATGAGGTCGAGCGGCGCTTTCGCCGACCCCCTCAGCGAACCGCCTGCGGGTGTGCCGCCGCGTCGATCTGGAGTCTCGACCTGTCCACCCAGCGGCCCGGCCGGTGTCACCCGATGTTGATCCCGGCGACAACTCCGGTATGACTCCGCACCCTGGCGTTCGGCCCTATGGTGATCTCGTGCTGCAACCCAGGCTGGCTCGTCGGCTCTTCGACGGTGCCTTGGCGACCCTGATCGCGACAGTCGGGATCCTCGAGATCTGGCTGCCGTTCCCGTCCGTGATGGGTGAGGGCTCCAAGGCCACATCCACCCTGGTCGTCGTACTCATCTCCACCGTTCTCGTGTTCCGGCGCCGGTGGCCACTGGCCGTCGCCCTGGCCGCGCTGTTCACCTGGCCGGTGGTGTTCACGATCGAACCGCTGCTGGTGCTGTTCTGGGGTCAGTTCGTGCCGATGTCGGTCGCCGTGTTCTCGGTCGCCCGGCACGGACGCGGCAGGCAGCCGGCGTACGGCGCCATGGCCGGTGCGCTCACGTTGCTCTTCTTCGACACCCAGGTCGACGTCCTGCAGGACGCGGGTGAGATCTTCTTCCACTGGATGGTTTTCACCATCGCGTGGTCGTTCGGGTTCGGGCTCGGCGCGATGGAGCGCAAGGCCAAGGTATCGATGCAGCGTGCGATCGACGTCGAGGTCGCCGCCGCAGAGCAGACGATGGCGGCGATCGTCGAGGAGCGCACCCGGATCGCCCGCGAACTGCACGACGTGGTCGCGCACTCGGTGAGTGTGATGGTGGTGCAGGCCGGTGCCGCGCGAGCAGATGGTCGACGACGACCCGGCGTACGTACGTTCCGCGCTCGACACGATCAGGACCACCGGAACCGGTGCGCTCACCGAGATGCGCCGGGTCCTGGAGATGCTGCGCGCGAGTGACGAAGCCGGCTCGCTCGCACCGCAGCCGGGGGTGGCCTCGCTCGCAAGCCTGGTCGAGGACGCCCGGGTCGGCGGGCTCGACGTGACCTTCGTCGTCGAAGGGGACTCGCGGCCGTTGCCGGCGGGCCTCGACCTCGCTGCGTACCGCATCGTGCAGGAGGCGTTGACGAACGTGCGCCGTCACGCAGCCGCGACCACCGCGGCCGTCGTACTCCGGTACGGACGACGAGGACGTGGAGATCGAGGTACGCGACGACGGCGCCGGCGTCCGCCCGAGGGACGGGTCGCGAGCGGGCACGGGCTGATCGGGATGCGGGAGCGGGCCGCGTTGTACGGCGGACGCCTCGAGACGGCCGCCGGCGACGGGTTCGCGGTTCGAGCCGGCTGCCCCGGTGGCGTCGACATGACCGCGGGTCGCTTGTCGTCGACGACCAGGAGCTGGTGCGTGCCGGGTTCTCGCTGATCCTGCAGAAGGCCGGGATGGAGGTGGTCGGCGAGGCCGCTGACGGCGTCGAGGCGCTGGCCATGCCGCGCGAGACCGGGCCCGACGTCGTACTCATGGATGTTCGGATGCCCCGGCTGGACGGGATCGAGGCCACCCGACGGCTCGTCGCAGCCTCACCCGACGGTGAAGGTGCTGGCGCTCACGACGTTCGACCTGGACGAGTACGTCTACGCGGCGGTGCAGGCGGGGGCGAGCGGCTTCCTGCTCAAGGACGTCTCGCCCGACGACCTGGTGCACGCGGTCCGGGTCGTGTCGCGCGGTGACGCGATGCTCGCGCCGTCGCTGACCCGCCGGCTGCTGGACCGGTTCGCGTCGACGCCGCTTCCGGGTGCACTTCCGTCGTCGCTCGCCTCGCTCACCGAACGGGAGCTGGCGGTCGCTCGGTTGATCGCGCGGGGGATGCCCAATGCCTCGATCGGCCAGGAGCTGTTCCTCAGTGAGGCGACGGTGAAGACGTACGTGTCGCGCCTGCTGACGAAGCTCGATCTGCGCGACCGGGTGCAGATCGCCGTGCTCGCCTATGAGAGCGGACTCGTGCAGGTGGGGGAGTCGTAGCTCAGCGCGCCTCGTCGATCGCGGTGAGCCAGGACGACTTCAGGCCGAGGCGGGTGCGCATGTAGTCCGCCTTTCCAGAGATCGTGCGGGTATCGCCGTTGACCGCGGTTGCTCTCACCGCGTGTACGGCGCCCCCGGCGTACCGCTTGGTGATCGTGATCTTGTGGATGCTCGGCAGGCCGAACAGGGACTCCATGCTCGCCGGGGACCGCGTGGTCGACCAGGACCGGTTCGGGTTCGCTCCGTTCAGCGACCACTTGTCGTCGACGGATCGGAGGTACGGCACGGTGCTCGACCAGACGTCCTGCGAGTTGAGCGTGTGCCCGCCCGAGGAGGAGAAGTAGTAGGTCCCGGCGAGCGCACCGTCGTAGGTGAGGACCCGGCCGTTGGTGCTCTTGACCGCACTCACCCAACGTCTGCCGTAGTACGCGTCGCGGCCCTCGGACTCCTTGCCCCAGCCGACGTAGGCCTGGTCGATGACCGAGTCGTGCAGGTGGCAGTCGCAGATCGGCCCGCGTTGCGCACCCGCCTTCAACGCGTAGGTCCGGGCGATGATCGCCTGTGCGCGCAGGGCATCGACGTTCCACGACGACGGCATCTCGGCGACACCGCGCAGGTACTCCGCCTGCAGGCTCATCCGGGCGATGCCGTTCAGCAGGCGCTTGTCGTGCTTGGTCATCAGCAGCTCGCCATGCCGGTACTCGCGTCCGTTGCCCATCCGTACGACGGACGCGGGGCCGCCGAGGTAACGGGTGCCGCTCCAACGGACCCTGATCCGGGCGCCTCGGAGCCACGACACGTCGCCGTTCCTATGGGTCACCCGGGCCCGGACGTCCCCCTTGACACGCGTCACCCTGATCTCGCCCGCCGTCCGTGATCCCGGCCTCTTGTCACGGATGGTCACCCTCTTCACGCATCGTTCACGGGCGATCGTGCAGACCTCTGCCACTGCCCCGCGACTCAGCGCGCGTAGGCGCACGGTCAGCGAGGGCACGTGGTAGCCGACGTTGATGTCGAGCACCTTGTCGTCGGCGATGGTCGCGATGGTGGTGCCGCTGTAGTAGTGACGAAGGATGCGGCGGACGCTCCTGCCGGCATCGGCCATTGCCTTCGCGCCGTACTGCGAGAGTCCGACCCCGTGGCCCCAGCCCGAACCCTGGAACGTGAACGACCGGGCAGGTGGGCGTGACAGCGGCGGGCGAGGACGCCTGGTGGCCGACGTGGAGGGACGGGTGTGCGCCACGGCGCTGATCCGGACCGGCTTCTGACTGCGGGTGACCAGGGAGATCGTTCCGCTGCGGGCCGGTCGCACCCGGACCAGGATCCGCCGGTTGGCGTCGTGCCTGGGTCGGCCGAGGTCGACCCGCTTGATCCGCGTCTTGCCGACGTAGACGTCGACGGTGCCGAACCGTGGCCCGACCTCACCGACGATCCGGACCGACCCGCTTCCGCGAGCGTCAGGGAGCCGCAGCTTGGCCCGCGGTCGGCTCGCCTCGAGGGCCGCGTTGCGATACAGCGAGTTCTTCCGGACGGTGCGCCAGCCCCTGACCCTTGCCAGCGCGGAAAGGCCGGCCGGTCGGGAGATGGTCCCGAAGTTGGAGATCCTGGTGACCGCGCGCCGCATCCCGTTCGGTCCGCCCACGGCCCTCACCCCGAACTGGCGGGTGTGTCCGCCGGGCACGAAGATCCGCGACTTGGTCCCTTCGACGGTCCGGTACAGCTTCCAGTTACGGGGGAGGGGTTCGTCGAACCGGGCGTCCTTGACGAAGACCTGGTAGGACTGGGCCCCGCTGACCCGCGACCAGCGCAGCTTCTGGAAGTCGCCCCCCTGGAAGTGCCGGATCCGCTCAACCGACGGCTTCGACCCGAGCTTCCCGGCGTGCGCCGGAGGCACCCAGAGCAGGCTGACCGCGACAGCGGTGGCGGTCAACGAGCCGAGTGTCGCCCTGAGGATGAGGCCCTTGCTGGTCATCACGTGCGTACTTCCCCGAGGTAGACGACACCCCCGGGCTGTGACACGAGGGTTCAATGTGACAATTGAGGTTAGATCAACTTTTTCGGCGGCGCTAGCGTTTTCGTTCATCCAATGCCAGACGACACGCCGCGATGCCGTTAGATTCATCGAATGCTCACTGTCTCGCCCGACGGCTCCGAACTGACCCGCCTGGCCAACTCGCTGCTCACCGGAAGACGGCGAATCCTGGGCATCGCCGGAGCACCGGGCTCGGGCAAGTCGGTCCTGGCGATGGCGCTCGTGGAACGGCTCGGGTCGGGCGCGGCGTACGTGCCGATGGACGGGTTCCACCTGGCCGATGTGGAGCTGTCCCGGCAGGGGCTGGTGAACCACAAGGGGGCACCCGAGACGTTCGATGCGTGGGGTTATGCCGCCCTCCTGGATCGGGTCCGGTCCGGTCCGTCGTACCCGGTCTATGCCCCCGCCTTCGAGCGGGAGCTCGAGCAGCCGATCGCGGGCGCCATCGCGATCGCGCCGGACACCGAGGTGATCATCACCGAGGGCAACTACCTGCTGCTGGACCGGCCCGAGTGGCGCGCGGTCCGGTCGCAGCTGGACGAGGTCTGGTACGTCTTCACCGACGACCGGCTGCGCCGCGCACGGCTCCTCGCCCGGCACGTCGCATACGGCAAGGGCAATCAGGAGGCCACGGAGTGGGTCGAGCGCGTCGACGAGTCGAACGCGCGGCTGATCGTGGCGAAGCGCCACAGCGCCGACCGGGTCATCGACCTCACGGCATGGAAGTCAGTCGCCACCGTCTGAAGTCGGCTACCAGGACGCGTCTCGTTCGAATGGCACCGCGGCCAGACCGTATCGGCAGGACTCGCCACTCTGACGGCGCTCATCGATCGCTGCATCGAGAACCTCCCGCCCGACTCGGTGCGACCGTGATCGGTCGACGAGTTGCGCGCGGCGGCCGGCGGCCAGACGTCTGGGGTCTACCGTCGGACTCACCCTCGTGCAGCAACCGCGGCATGGTCTCCAGCGCCTGCCCGGCAGCGGCGCCAGCCCACCTTCCAGCCCACACTGGAGTTCCTGTGGGTCGAGGACGTTCGTCGGATGAACCGGTTCCTCGATGAGGACGTTCCCGATGAGGCCGGTCAACCCGGTCGACCATCTGCTGCCGTGGTCCCGGCTCGGCATTGACGGTCTGGCCAACCTGGTCCTGGCGTGTGGCAGGTGCAACTCCAGCAAGCTGCACTGCCGTCGCTGAATCTGGTCGACCGTGCGCTGCGGCGGGACCGCGTGGTGATGCAGATTGCCGGGGGCATCGAGTGGCCGACGCAGTACGACCGCGTGGTTTCGGCAGCCCGCGGGAGCCGTCCGGGAATTCAGCCTCAATGGCGTGAACGCAGGCAGCAGCTCAGACCCAGTGGTTGTCGTGGCGTAGGTAGAACTCGTCGAGCTGGGCCTGGCTCGGCTTCGGATCGGCTCTCGCGATATCTCCGAGGCCCTCGAAGTACTCCTCCCTGGGGGCGCCGGGCGCGAAGAGGATGAGCATCGACGCGGGTTGGTCCGAGTCGTTGCGGAACCCGTGGAGACCTCCTTCGGGGACGAAGAAGAAGTCGCCCTCTCCCGCGCCGACCCACCCCTGCCCGTCGTACAACGTGACCGTCCCGCCCAGGACGAAGAAGGACTCGGACATGGTCCGGTGGAAGTGCGGGCCGGGCCCGCCGGCATGTGGTCCCATGTTCCATCGGTAGAGGCCGAACTGCTGGCTGGTCGACTTGCCGGTCGCGAGGTAGTCGACGCGCGTGCCATTGGGATAGGTGAGGTCCGGCGGCTCATGATCGCGCCGCAGCACGCCGCTCACCTCGCCGTTTTCGCCGTGGTAGCGCGGCTCTGGGTAGGACATGGTCCGAAGATAGCGCTCTTCGTTGTCATTTCGGCTCCCCTCTGTTGTCAAGAGGCTGATGAGAGCGCTTGGCTGTCGGTGGTCTTCCGACGACGCGAGGTCGGTTGTAGCGTCGGCTTCGCGGGTCCGGGAAGTGGCTGATCCGAAGTGTCGATGTGCGGGGGTAGGTCGACCGCGCTGGGTTCTTGATTCGCCCCGCAGTGTCCTCCCGGGCCCGTGCCAGCCTGGGTCGGCGTCTGGTCCGACTCCTCGTTCTCGGCTTCGGTGGCCGCGGCCCGGGCGTCGGCGAGGAGCTGGCGGTAGACGGCGTCGGATATCCGTCGCTTGAGGCAGCGCATGGCCTCCATCCGGGTCTTGCCCTCGGCAAGCTTGCGTCGGTAGTAGACGCGGCCTTCGGTGTCCAGCCGGGCTTGGGTGGCGGCGGCGATGTGCAACATGTGGTTCATCTTCCGGTTTCCCGCCCGCGACAGCCGGTGCCTGATCTGCTCCCCGGAGGAGGCGTCCAGTGGCGCGGTGCCGGTCCATGACGCGAACCGGTTCCGGTCGGCGAACCGGGCCACGTCGCGACGACACACTCATCCTGCTGCCGTTCTGCACGTGCTCTACCTGGTCTTCAACGAGGGGTACACCAGTACGTCGGGCCCGCAGCTGCATCGGGTCGCGCTGATGCTGCTCACCCATGCCCGTCGTACGGCGCGCACCGGTCCCGTCGGGGAGCTCGTCCCGCTGCCTGAGCAGGACCGCACCCGATGGGATAGCAGCAATCCACGGCGCAGCATGGCAACCCGCGGACACGGACTGGCCCCAGATCCTCGCGCTCTACGAGCTGCTCGAGACGATCGCCGCCAACCCCTTCGTCACCCTCAACCGGGCCGTCGCCGCAGCGATGGTGCACGGGCCGCGGCCCGTTCCACGAACGGCCTCGCCGAACGGCGCTACCTAGAGGCGCAGGCCGCCCTGCCCGACGACGGCGGACCGTAGCCCGGCTGGGCGACGATCTCGGTGACAATCTGGTCAAGGCTAAACGGAAATCGTGTCGAACTAGGCAATGTGCGGACGTTTCCGAAGGCGAACCCCCGAAAGCGTCATGGAAACCGTTCCCCGTGCGGTGCGATACTCCGATCATGTCGGCACCCGCGCGACCCGCCGCGGCGATTTCCCTGCGTGACCTGACCAAGACGTTCGGGTCGGTCACCGCCGTGGACGGGATCGACCTCGACATCGAGGACGGCGAGTTCTTCTCGATGCTCGGACCGTCGGGTTCCGGCAAGACGACGGTGCTGCGGATGGTCGCCGGCTTCGAGAGCCCGACGCGCGGCGAGGTGCTGCTCAACGGGGACGACGTCACCCACGCGCCGCCGTTCGCCCGAGACGTGAACACCGTGTTCCAGGACTATGCACTGTTCCCGCACATGAACGTCCTCGAGAACGTGGAGTACGGCCTCCGGGTCAAGAAGGTCCGCGGGGCTGCCCGTCGTACCCGCGCCGACGAAGCACTGGAGACGGTACAGCTGCACGGCTTCGCCGAACGGCGGCCGCACCAGCTCTCCGGTGGGCAGCGTCAACGCGTCGCACTCGCTCGTGCCCTGGTCAACCGGCCCAAGGTGCTGCTCCTCGACGAACCGCTCGGCGCGCTCGACCTCAAGCTCCGCCGCGAGATGCAGATCGAGCTCAAGCAGCTCCAGCGCGAGGTCGGCATCACATTCGTGTTCGTCACCCACGACCAGGAGGAGGCGCTCACCATGAGCGACCGGATCGCGGTGTTCAACCACGGCCGGGTCGAGCAGGTCGCCACCCCGATCGACCTGTACGAGCAGCCGAGTACCGGTTTCGTCGCCGGGTTCGTCGGCACCTCCAACCTGCTCGAGGGCAGCGCCGCCGTGAAGCTCGTCGGCGACGAGGGGCCGTTCAGCATCCGGCCGGAGAAGATCCAGCTCCATCCCGCAGACCAGTCGGCCGACCCGGGCGACGGGATCTGCGAGGCACGAGGCGTGGTGCGCGAGGTCGTCTACCTCGGCTCGTCCACGCACTCCGTCGTCGACCTCGATGTCGGCGGACAGCTGACCGTTCTCCAGCAGAACCTGGAGAGCTCGATCGACCACGCGCTGGCCCACCGCGGCCAGCCTGTCCTCTTGACCTGGCAACGCACCCACGTCGTGGCGCTCACGCGTCGGCACGAAGAGGAGAACCAACCAGCAGGGGGACCTTCGAATCAGGAGAACCAATGAGAAAGATGTCAGCCCTGGCGGGGGCGTGCGTCCTCGCACTCATGCTCGCCGGATGCGGCACGTCCGAGGAAGGCGGCGGTGACGGTGACGGCGGGGGCAGCGCCAACACAGGCTTCGAGCCACCCGACCTCGCGATGATGCAGGAGATGGGGGACTTCGAGGGCGAGCTCAACATCCTCGCCTGGCCCGGGTACGCCGAGGACGGCAGCACCGACGCCAAGGTCGACTGGGTGACCCCGTTCGAGAAGGCCACCGGCTGCCAGGCCAACGTGAAGTACTTCGGCACCTCCGACGAAGCAGTCACACTGATGAAGACCGGGGAGTACGACGTGGTGTCCGCCTCGGGTGACGCGTCCCTGCGGCTTATCGCGAGCGGCGACGCCGAACCGGTCAACACCGACCTCATCGAGAACTACGCCGACGTCTACGGCTTCCTCAAGGACCGCGACTGGAACTCGGTCAACGACCAGATGTACGGCGTCCCGCACGGGTACGGCGCCAACCTGCTGATGTGGCGCACGGACGAGGTGAAGCCGGCCCCAACGAGCTGGAGCTCGGTGTTCGAGGCCGACGCGCCGTACGCCGGCAAGATCACCGCCTACGACTCGCCCATCTACATCGCGGACGCGGCGCTGTACCTGATGAACACCCAGCCCGACCTGGGCATCGAGCACCCCTACGCCCTCGACGAGGACCAGCTGCAGGCCGCCATCGATGTTCTGAAGACCCAGCGGGAGATGGTCTCGGAGTACTGGTCGGACTACCTCAAGGAGGTACAGGCGTTCACCACAGGTGACTCGGTGATCGGCACCACCTGGCAGGTGATTGCCAATGTCGCGCAGGCGGAGAAGGTTCCGGTGGAGGCGATCCTGCCCGAGGAGGGCTCGACCGGCTGGTCGGACACCTGGATGGTCCATGCCGACTCCCAGGCCAAGAACTGTGCCTACGGATGGTTGAACCACATCATCAGCCCCGAGGCCAACGCTGCCGTCGCGGAGTACTTCGGTGAGTCGCCGGCCAACCCCAAGGCCTGCGACCTGACCGCGGACCCGAAGCACTGCGAGGTCTACCACGCGGGTGAGAAGGACTACGCCGACAGGATCTGGTACTGGACCACCCCGATCGAGCAGTGCCTCGACGGTCGCACGGACGTGAAGTGCACCGACTACAGCAGGTGGACCCAGGCCTGGACCGAGGTCAAGGGCTGAGCTTGTCCTCCATGCTGCACCGTCGGCCAGGGCTCCGGCTCGGGCTGCTCCTGACGCCACCCATGTTGTGGCTCGGAGTCGCCTACCTCGGGGCCCTGGCGGCACTGTTCCTCACCTCGCTCTGGGGCCAGAACAGCTTCACGGGGGAGATCGAGCGCACCTGGACGCTGGACAACTTCCGCGACCTGTTCCAGCTCGAGGTCTATCGCACGATCACCTTCCGCACCCTCGCGATCGCGGCCCTGGTCACGGTGGTCGATGCGCTGGTGGCGTTCCCGATCGCGTTGTACATGGCCAAGGTGGCCTCGCCTCGCCTGCAACGCCTGCTCGTCATCGCTGTGTTGATGCCGCTGTGGGCGTCGTACCTGGTCAAGGCCTACGCCTGGCGGGGGATGCTGTCCGAAGGTGGACTGGTCTCCTGGCTGGCGGCGCCGTTCGGTCTCGACTCGCCGGGCTACGGGCTCGCCGCGACGATCATCACGCTGTCCTACCTGTGGCTGCCGTTCATGATCCTGCCGATCTACGCCGGGCTCGAACGGCTACCGGACTCGCTGCTCGAGGCGTCCTCGGACCTCGGCGCGCGAGCCGGTCACACCCTGCGCCGCGTGATCCTCCCGGTGGTCTTCCCGGCGATCGTGGCCGGTTCGATCTTCACGTTCTCGCTCACGATGGGTGACTACATCGCGGTGGAGATCGTGGGCGGCGCCAACCAGCTGCTGGGCAACGTGGTCTACGACAACGTCGGCTCGGCGAACAACCTGCCGTTCGCCGCGGCCGTCGCCACGGTCCCCGTGGTGGTCATGCTCGTCTACCTTTGGGCGGTACGACGGACAGGGGCGCTGGACAACCTATGACCCTCTCTCGTGGGATGCGGATCGCGCTGCTGGCGTTCACGGTGCTCGCTCTGGTGTTCGTCTACACACCACTCGCGCTCGTCGTACTCAACTCGTTCAACGCGGACCGGACGTTCGCGTGGCCACCGACCGAGCTCACCCTCCGGTGGTGGCAGGTGGCCGCGAGCTCCGGGGGAGCCCGGAGCGCGGTGCTGGTCAGCCTTCAGGTCGCCGCCCTGGCCACGCTGCTCTCCCTGGTGCTGGGGACGATGGCGGCCCTGGCGCTGCAGCGCTACCGGTTCTTCGGACGGAACGCGGTGTCACTGCTGATCATCCTGCCGATCGCACTGCCCGGCATCGTCACCGGCATCGCGCTCAACAACGCGTTCCGCACTATCTTCGGGTGGGAGCTCGGATTCATCACCATCGTCGTCGCGCACGCCACGTTCTGCATCGTCACGGTGTTCAACAACGTGCAGGCGCGGCTACGACGGCTCGGCGGGAACCTGGAGGAAGCGTCGATGGACCTCGGCGCGGGGACGCTCACCACGTTCCGGCTCGTGACCTTCCCGATGCTCCGGTCCGCGCTGCTCGCCGGCGGCCTGCTGGCGTTCGCCCTGTCGTTCGACGAGATCATCGTGACCACGTTCACTGCCGGTGCGGAGCAGCAGACGCTGCCGATCTGGATCTTCAACAACCTGTTCCGGCCCAACCAGGCGCCGGTGGTCAACGTGGTCGCGGCGGTACTGGTGCTCGCCTCGGCCGTCCCGATCTACCTGGCGCAGCGGCTGTCCGGTTCCACCAACGAAGGAATGACCGGCGCCCGGTGAGCCTCAGTAGCCGCGAGGCTTCTTCGGTGTGTACAACCACACCTTGAAGAACCGGTCCAGCTCCTGCCCTGACATCCGCTCGGCGAGCCCCTTGAAGTCGTGAGTCGTCACGGAGCCGTGCTGGTTCTCCCGTGCCCACGTCCGCATGGTCCGGAAGAACGTCGTGCGACCGACCTTCATCCGCAGGGCATGCAGCGTCATCGCGCCGCGGACGTAGACGGCACCGTGGAAGAGGCGACGTCGCGCACCGGGGTCGCCCGGGGGAACCTTCCAGAACCGGGCGTCCTTGCCGTAGTGCTCGTAGTTCATCCGGAAGAGATGCCGGGGCAGGTTGGGCACGCCCCACTCCTCGGCATCCCAGAGCCACTCCGCGTAGGACGCGAAGCCCTCGTTGAGCCAGATGTCGCTCCAGTCGCGCGGGGTCACCGAGTTGCCGAACCACTGGTGGGCGATCTCGTGCACGACCAGCCAGGCCGGCCCGCCGTCGGGGATCACGGGGCGGCCCTGGGTCTCCAGTGCGTAGAAGGCATCCATCCGGTCCAGGATCAGGCCCGAGGACTCGAACGGGTAGCGGCCGAACTTCCGCTCGAGGAAGCGCTGGACCCGGGGCAGCACCTTCCGCTCGCGCTTGCCCATCCCGACCTTCGGGTCGACGAACGTGATCAGCTTCGTCCCCGATGCGGTGGTGCTGCGGAACATCCGGTACCTCCCGATCGACACCGTCGCCAGGTACGACGCCATCGGGCTGGTCTCCTGCCAGTGCCAGGTGGTCCGGCGCGCGCCGACATCACGACCGGCGAGAACCCCGTTCGATGCGGCCTTGAGGGCGTTCGGCACGTTGACCGAGATGTCGTACGTCGCCTTGTCGCGCGGGGTGTTGTTGACCGGGTACCACGTCATCGCCCCGGTCGGCTCGGACATCACGGTGGCCCCGTCATGGGTGGCGAGCCACCCGGTGCGCATGCCGTCGGCGTTCCGTAGCACGCGGGGGCGTCCGACGTACTCGACGACCGTGGTGAAGCTGTCACCACGGGCGATGTCGCCGGCGACCTCGGCAGCGGGTACGACGGTCAGCTCGGCGTTCGCGCGGGTGAAGGTGGCTGGTTCGCCGTTCACGGTGACGGCGCCGACGCGGAGCCCGACGAGCTCGACGTTGAAGCTCGACAGGTCCTGGGTCGCGTGCGCGGTGATCGTGGTGGTGGCCTCGATGCTTTGGGTGACCGGCCGCCAGGTGAGGTCGATGTCGTAGTGGGAGACGTCGTACCCACCGTTGCCCATGGAGGGGAACAGCGAGTCGCCGGAGCGAGGGGAGCCGGGCGTGCCTTCGACGGCGTCAGCGGGGAGCGTGGTGGCGACGAGGCCGACGGTGACCGCGACGGTGGTGACGACGCGCAGGACGGCGTGGACGTTCAAGGTGGGGCCCCCGAGAGAGAAGTGAGGTCACATCCTAAGCCGCCGGGGCGGCGCACGTAGCCCGATTCAGCGGATCGTGACCATAGCGTCTGTGCGGGGCACCAGCTCGCCGATGACGGGGTGTCCGGGGATCTCGCCGGCGATCAGCAGACCGCCCGACGTCTGGGCGTCCGCGAGCAGCACCAGCTCGTCGTCGGTGACGGAGGAGCTCGATGTGTGGCCGCACCCAGTCCAGGTTGCGGCGACTGCCGCCGGGGACGTACCCGAGCGCTAGCGAGCTGCGGGCAGCGTCGAGGTAGGGCACGGCAGCCGCGTCGATCACTGCGGAGACGCCGCTGGCGCGCACCAGCTTCAGCAGGTGGCCGAGCAGCCCGAAGCCGGTGACGTCGGTAGCGCAGGTGACGCTAGCGTCGAGCGCGGCACGCGAGGCGTCCCGGTTCAGCCCGGTCATCGTCGCCACGGCCTCAGGAAAGATCTCGCCGGTCGCCTTGTGCCGGTTGTTGAGGATGCCGAGGCCGAGCGGCTTGGTCAGCGTCAGGGGTACGCCCGGCGCGCCGGCGTCGTTGCGCAGCAGCCGTGCAGGGTCGCCGATCCCGGTGACCGCGAGGCCGTACTTCGGGCTCCGGGTCGTCGATGCTGTGCCCGCCGGCCAGGTGCGCACCGGCCTCGGCGCAGATGTCTGCGCCGCCGCGTAGGACCTCGGCCGCCAGCTCGAACGGGATCCGGTCCCGCGGCCAGGCGAGCAGGTTCACCGCGAGGATCGGGGTGCCGCCCATCGCGTAGACGTCCGAGAGGGCGTTCGCGGCGGCGATCCGTCCCCAGTCGTACGCGTCATCGACCACGGGCGTGAAGAAGTCGGCGGTCGCGATCACCGCCCGGTCGTGGTCGATGCGCACCGCGGCAGCGTCGTCTCCGTTGTCGAGGCCGACCAGCAGGTCACCGCCCTCGCGGCTGGTCGGCAGGTCGGCCAGCACCCGCTCGAGCTCGCCGGGAGGCACCTTGCAGGCACATCCACCGCCGGCGGCGTACTGGGTCAGGCGCACGGGAGACGCGGTGGCGGTCATTCTGTCACCGTACCCACAAGCTTGCGGGCGATCGCTGGGGCGGAGGCCCGGACCGCTGGGTCCCCTGACGCCGACACATGACGAAGCCCCCGGCTGGTGCCGAGGGCCTGGTGTCTGTCTTCTCAGGCGGCGTGGTGGCGGGCGGGTTCGTACTCGACGACCACCAGGTCGTCGGCCGGGTGGATGTCGATGCTGACGCCGGCGCGTGACCCGGGGCGCGCGGGCAGGCCGAGCCGGGCCCAGGCGGCGTCGCCGACGGCCTTGGGAAGTTCGTGCGTTCCGGTGTGGTCGACAGTGAAGTACCAACCATGCGGTGTGCGCCACAGGAAGACGCCCGGGGCAGGCTGTCTCAGTCGCCATCGACCATGGGTCTTCAACCTGTGCGGGAACCGGCCCATCATCCCTAGGTTCCACATGCCGGTCTGCCCGGGTGGCCCGCCCTTGTCCGGGCTCAGATAGGGGATGGTGTGCTCGCTGTCCTTGGTCCGACTCAGGTTCGTCGACCACGGGAACACGCAAGCTGGGTTCCGCAGATGTAGCGCCTCACGGATCCTGGCGGGCGTCTCATATGCATTGACCGACTCCTGATGGGCCACGTCGATCACCGGGGCGATACTCACGTTGCAGTTCGGACCAAGGAACTCAGCTGCCTGGGGGACAGTCACCGGACCGACCCCTTCGAACCTGACCACCCCGTTGCCCTCGCGGGTGAAGGAATCCTGATTCAGGTGGAGGTGCAGGATCGCGTCCGGTAACAGCTTCTTCGGGTCGACCTTGACCACCGGCCGGCTGAACGCGCTCGGATCCCCGGACACCGTCCCGTCGCCGTCACAGGTGGGACAGGGGTGGGTCTCCGGCGCCGGGTCGTCGGCGTCGTTCTGGGTGGGGTGCACGTCCCCCTCACCCACCGTCTCCGGGTCGCTGCCACTAGTGGGGTCGTCAAAGGAGCCGCTCGAGCAGCCGTCTTTGTCGGCCTGCTCCGGGTCGACCGTGTCCGGGAGGTTCTCGATGGCGGAGTCCTCGAGCAGGCGCAGCGCGCGGGCAGGGTTGGCGAGAATCCCGAGCGCCTTGGCGCGGCGGACGCCGATCGGGTCACGGTCCCCCTGCTCGGCGAGGATCTGCGCGATCCGGTTGACCATGGCCACGAAGAAGATCGCGTCTCCGGCGCGTGCCTTGGCGATGACGGTCTTCAGGCCGAACTCGTTGCACTGACCGGTGTGAACGAACTGGTCCAACGCCGCGGCCTTCCTGCGGGCCTCGGCGGCTTCCGGGTCAACCTCGATGATCTTCGCCTCGACCAGGTCCAGGAACTGAGTCCACGGCAGCGCGTCGTAGAAATCGACCACCTGGGCATCGACCCACTGTGCCTGTTCGAGGCGGAGCCCGGCGGTTGCGGTCAGATGCGCGACCTTGCGAGCCTTCCACGCCCGGATCTCGTACGCGCGCACGCCCGCCCACGTGAGCGAGTGCCGGTGCCGGAGGTCGAGTGCATCGGCGATGAGGTTCTCGGCGGCACTGACCTGCATGTGGTTGACTGCGGCGAACTCCGCGGGCGCGAACTCATACACAGGCGGGGTGCCGTGCGCTCCTATTCGTCGGAGCCGTTCGGTGCCGGGGAGCGCAATCCCTGACCCCTCCGCTGATTCCTCGCTATGCAGATCCGCCCAGTGCGCTGCGAGCACCAGCTCGGCAGCCTCTTGCTCGAGCAGTGCGACGCGGTTTGACGCCAGTCGGGCCAGGGTGGCCTCTTTGTCGAGGTCTTCGAATGCGCCTGCGTGATCGAACATGTGTTCGAGTGTATCGTCGGCCACCGACAACCGGCAAGGCACTTTCGCCTTATCCACAAGTCAATTGGCCGTTTCTGGGCCGCTCGGGGCGGCCTGGCGGGCGGTGAGGCGCTCCTTCTGCGGCACGACGGTGTACTTCGGGTCCTTCGCCGAGGCGATCCCGGCCTCGAACACCCCGAACCGGGTGAACAGCGAGGCTGCGACGTACGACGCCCCTGCTACCGCCGACACGGCCCGTGAACGGCCACCCAGGATCGACAGCACCGCAGAACCTGCGGTCATCGCACGTGCGGTCTTCATCAGCAGACCCGGGCGACCCTGCTCGTAGGGCTCGGCGACCATGCCGAGGCGACGCTTGAGCATCTCGGCCCCGGCCAGCTCGACCGCGGCACCGCCGATCGCCATCCGCCTGGCCGGACCGTTCTCCGCCGAGGGCGTCAGCATCATCGCGAGACCTCCGGCCGCAGTGGCGCCGGACCCGGCGAAGATGAACGGCATCTCCCGATGACCCTCGTTCCAGGCCGGGACGGCGGTGTTGCAGATCAGTGCCGCGGTGTACGTGGCGAGCGGCGGCCCGAACGCTGCCGCACCCACACCGGCGAGCCGGCCCAGCCGCGGCGCACGACCGGTCACCTGTGACGCTAACGCGGCAGCAGACAGCGTGCCGAACGGCGCAAGGATGAAGGAGCCGATCGACAGGGGAGAGGTCACCTTGAACACCCGCAGCATGTTCAGGAACCGCTCCGGGCGGCCGAGATCGTGAATCAGCGCCACGGTGCCCATCGCCGCCCCGCCGGCCGCGGCGCCACGCGCAACCCGTTCCAGCGCGGGGCGGCCCGACATGGCCGCTCCCTCGGCGAGCAGTGCGGAGGCGCCGGACATCCCGCCGAGAAACAGGTACAGCGGTACGTCCGGGGTCTTCCAGGTCGGGGTCTTGATGATCTGCTTGCCGTAGTAGGACACGAACTCCGGCTCCGGCACCATCGCCCGTTCTCTCACCTGCGCCTCCCCGCGAACGATGCGACACCGACCGCGAGCAGTGCACCCGCGGCCGCGCCGACGTGCTTCCAGATCGAGCCGATGTCGCGGGTCACCACCACCGGGTCCGGCGGCAGGCCGTAGACCTCGGGTTCGTCGAGCAGCAGGAAGAACGCGCCGTCGCCGCCGACACCGTCGTTCGGGTCGGCGCCGTAGAGCCGGGCGACGTCGACCCCCTTGTCGTGCAGCTCGTCGACCCGAACCCTGGCCCGCTCACGCAGCTCGGTCAGCTCGCCGTACTGGATCGACTCGGTCGGACAGGCCTTCGCGCAGGCGGGCTGCTCACCGACCTTGAGCCGGTCGTAGCACAGCGTGCACTTGAACGCGCGGCCGTCCTCCTTGCGGATGTCGATGACGCCGTACGGACAGGCGGGCACGCAGTAACCGCAGCCGTTGCAGATGTCCGGCTGCACCACCACCGTGCCGAACTCGGTGCGGAACAGCGACCCGGTCGGGCACACGTCGAGGCAGGCCGCATGCGTGCAGTGCTTGCACACGTCCGACGACATCAGCCAGCGGACACCGGCATCACCGGACTCCGCGCCCGGCGGGCCCATCCCCGGCAGACCCAGGTCCGTCGTGGTCGGGTGCACCGGTTTCTCGACGAACGCGACGTGCCGCCAGGTGTCCGCCCCGAGCGACTGCGTGTTGTCGTAGGACATCCCGGACAACGAGATGCCGTCCTCGGGGACCTCGTTCCACTCCTTGCACGCGACCTCGCAGGCCTTGCAGCCGATGCACACCGAGGTGTCGGTGAAGAAGCCCATCCGCGGAGGGTGCTCGTCGTACCCCGCGTCGGCCTGCACATCGTCGAGCGGTCCGTAGAACGAGTTCGTCACGGTTCGGTCCTTTCCTCGACATGGGCCCCCGAGCGGCGGCGATACTCCTCGACGTACGCCGTCAGCTCGGCCCCCTGCGGGCGACGGCCGGGCCGGATGTCGCAGGTGCCCACTTTGCCCTGGATGTAGACGTTCGGGTCGAGGGAGAGGTTGACCAGGTCGTTGGAGGAGTCGCCCTTGCTCAGTCCGCTGCCGCCCCAGTGGTAGGGCAGACCGACCTGTTCGATGGTCCGGCCGCCCACCCGCAGCGACCGCATCCGGTCGGTCACCAGCACCCGGGCCTCGATCGCCGCGCGCGCGGTGACAATCGTCGCCCAACCACCGTGGGTCAGCCCACGTTCGGAGGCCAGTGCGGGGGAGACCTCGCAGAACATCTCCGGCTGCAGCTCGGAGAGGTACGGCAGGGTGCGGCTCATCCCACCCGCGGTGTGGTGCTCGGTCAGCCGGTAGCTGGTGAACACGTAGGGGAACACGTCGCTGAACGACGGGTTGATCAGGTTCGCGGCCTGCCTGACGATCTTTCGCGCCGGGTTGCTCTGCTGGCCGTACAACGGGTTGCGGACCGGTGACTCCGGTGGCTCGAAGTGCGCCGGCATCGGCCCGTCGGCGAGACCGGCGGGTGCGAACAGCCAGCCCTTGCCGTCGGTCTGCATGATGAACGGGTCCTTGCCGCCGATCGCGTCCGGGCCCCTGGCGCCCTCCTCGGGCACGAACTCCGGCGACCTGTCCGCGATGAAGTCCGGGACGTCGTCGCCGGTCCACCGGCCCGCGTCGGCGTCCCACCAGACATACCGCTTCCGTTCGCTCCACGGGTTGCCGTCCGGGTCGGCCGAGGCGCGGTTGTAGAGGATCCGCCGGTTCGCCGGCCACACCCAGCCCCACTCAAGGGCGACCTCGTTCTGCTCCCAGTGCGGCTTGCGCCGGGCGGCCTGGTTCACCTCGTCGGCGTAGACGCCGCAGTAGATCCAGCAGCCGCACGCGGTCGACCCGTCGTCGGCGAGCTGCGTGTACGACGAGAGCGCGCGACCGTCCGGGCCGGTGCCGTTGATCTCCCGCAGCACCGCCTCACCGCTCGGCTCGCCCAGGACGCCCTCGGTGGGGTAGTCCCAGGTCAGGTCGAGCAGGGGCCGGTCCATCTCGTCGGAGGAGTCGCTCAGCTTCGCGCGGATCCGCTGGCCGAGCTCGTAGTAGAACTGAAGCTCGCTGCGGGCATCTCCTGGTGGATCCACCGCCTTCGTCCGCCACTGCAGCATCCGCTGCGTGTTCGTGAACGTGCCGGCCTTCTCCACGTGGGAGGCGGCCGGCAGGAAGAACACCTCGGTGCCGATCTTGTCGGTCTCGAGCTCACCGGTGCCGATCTCCGGCCCGTCCTTCCAGAACGTGGCCGACTCGATCATCGCCAGGTCACGCACCACCAGCCAGTCCAGGTTGGCCATCCCGAGCCGCTGCATCTTGCCGTTCGCCGAGCCCACGGCAGGGTTCTCGCCGACCAGGAAGTAGCCCTTCACCCGGCCCTCGATCTGGCCGACCACCGTGCTGTACGTGGAGTGGTCACCAGTCAGCCGCGGCAGGTAGTCGAAGCAGTAGTCGTTCTCCTCGGTCGCCGCATCACCCCAGTAGGACTTGAGCAGGCTGACCGCGTAGGCCCTCATGTTGCCCCAGAACCCGGTCTTGCCAGCGTCCCCGGCGACGAAGGTGTCGAGGTCGTGGTGCTGGTCCGCGTGCGGCATCGGGATGTAACCCGGCAGTATGTTGAACAGGGTGGGGATGTCGGTGGAGCCCTGGATGCTGGCGTGCCCGCGTAGCGCCATGATCCCGCCGCCCGGCCGGCCGATGTTGCCGAGCAGCAGCTGCAGGATCGAGGCGGTGCGGATGTTCTGCACGCCGGTGCTGTGCTGTGTCCAACCGACCGCGTAGCAGAACGCGCCGGTGCGTTCCCGGCCGCTGTTCCTGGTCAGCGCCTCGGCGACCCTGTGGAACTGCTCCGGGGAGATGCCGCAGACGTCCTGGACCACCTCGGGTGTGTAGCGGGCGAAGTGCCGCTTCAGGATCTGGTACACGCAGCGCGGGTCCTGCAGCGACTCGTCGCGGTGCGGCTTGCGGGTCACCGACGGGCCACCGGACCCCGCTGCCTCGGACCGGGCCGCGTCGTGGCCCCGCTGGCCGGTGGCCCCGTTCTGCGGAGCGTCGGCGTACTGCCAGCTGCGCTGGTCGTACTGGCCCAACTCCTCGTCGAACCCGGAGAACATCCCGTCGAGATCCTCGGTGTCCTGGAACCTCTCGTCGATGATCGCGGCGGCGTTGGTGTAGTTGACGACGTACTCGCGGAAGTCCAGCTCGTTGGCCAGCACGTAGTTGACCAGGGCGCCCAGGAACGCGATGTCGGAGCCGGCCCGGATCGGCACGTGGATGTCGGAGACCGCTGACGTGCGGGTGAACCGTGGGTCGACATGGATGATCGTCGCGCCGCGCCGCTTGGCCTCCATCACCCACTGGAACCCGACCGGGTGGCACTCGGCCATGTTCGAGCCCTCGATCAGGATCACGTCACTGTTGGCGAGATCCTGCTGGAAGCTTGTGGCGCCGCCGCGACCGAACGAGGTCCCCAGACCGGGGACGGTGGAGGAGTGTCAAATCCGGGCCTGGTTCTCGATCTGGATCGCCCCCATCGCCGTGTACAGCTTCTTCATGAGGTAGTTCTCCTCGTTGTCGAGGGTCGCTCCTCCGAGGCTGGCGATGCCCATCGTCCTGCGCAGGCGACGGCCGTCGGCGTCCTCCCACTCCCAGAACTCCTTGCGGGTCTTGATCACCCGGTCCGCGATCATGTCCATCGCGGTGTCGAGGTCGAGGTCCTCCCAGTCGGTGGCGTAGGGCCGCCGGTAGCGCACCGTGGTCACCCGCGACGACGAGGTGACCAGCTGCTTGCTGGCACTGCCCTTGGGGCACAGGCGGCCACGGGAGATGGGGCTGGCCGGGTCACCCTCGATCTGGGTCACCTTCTCGTCCCTGACGAACACCTTCTGCGCACACCCGACCGCGCAGTACGGGCACACCGACGGCACCACCCGGTCGGCTTCGGCGGTGCGGGGCTGAAGGGTCTCGCTGCGAGAGGACATCGCGGATGCGCCGCGGCCAAGGAGGTCCTCACCGCGCAGCTGACGCAGGATCGGCCAGGAACCGATGAACGTCTTCTCGCCCATCCGGCCACCGTAGCCCATGCGTCACGCGGGTCGCGGTGCCTCTACAGTGACCGCGGAGGCGTTTCTCGTCTGGTGACGGGCGCGGTCCTCAAAACCGTAGTGGCCGAGCATCTCGGTCAGGCGGGTTCGATTCCCGTCCGCCTCCGCCAACTTCTGCAGGAGGGCATGCCTTGACGGACCGCCGGCGGTCGACACCGCGCACCGACAGCGTGCTCGCGCACCCGTTGCTGCGCGCCGCGGCTACCCGGCTCGGGCCCGTCATCGTGAAGCGCGCCGTGGTCGCGGTCCTGGACCGGTGCCGGGCCGGTGAGCTCGAGCCGTCCGATGTGGTGCCCATCGTCCTCGACGAGCTCCCGGCCGCTGCCACCTCGCTGCGTCGAGTGGTGAACGCAACCGGTGTGGTCGTGCACACCAACCTCGGACGCGCCCCGCTGTCAGCCGCCGCTGTAGACGCGGTCACGGTCGCTGCCGGAAGCACCGACGTCGAGCTGGACCTGGTGACCGGTCGCCGTGACCGCCGCGGCCGCGGGGCGATGAGTGCCCTTGCGGCGGCGGTTCCCGACGCGGGCGGGGTGCACGTGGTCAACAACGGCGCGGCCGCGCTCGCCCTGGTCACCTGTGCGCTGGCGATGGGCCGCAACGTGGTCGTCGCCCGCGGCGAGATGGTCGAGATCGGCGACGGCTTCCGGATCCCCGAGCTGGTCGAGTCGATGGGCGCGTCGCTGCGCGAGGTGGGGACGACCAACCGGGTCAACCTCTCGGACTACGAGGGCGCCATCGACGATCAGACCGGCTTCGTCCTCAAGGTGCACCCCTCCAACTTCGTGGTCACCGGGTTCACCTCGACGGTTCCCATCGGAGACCTGGCCGATCTCGCTGTGCCGGTCGTCGCCGACATCGGCTCCGGTCTGCTCGCGCCGCATCCCCGTCTCCCCGACGAGCCGAGCGCCGCCTCCGCGCTGCGGTCCGGCGCCGCCCTGGTCACCGCGTCCGGGGACAAGCTCCTCGGCGGGCCGCAGTGCGGCCTTCTGCTGGGCGACGCGGCACTCGTCGAGTCGCTTCGTCGGCACCCCTTCGCCCGTGCACTGCGGGTCGACAAGCTCACCCTCGCCGCGCTCGAAGCGACCCTGACCGGCCCGGTACCGCCGGTAGCCGCTGCTTTGGCGAGCCGGCCCGATGACCTGATGCGTCGCGCGAAGCGGATCTGCGTCGATCTCGCTGACGCGGTGGATGCCTCCCCGGTGCGCTCCTCTGCGGCGGTCGGTGGTGGCGGGGCGCCCGGCGTGGACCTGCCGAGTGCGGCGGTCTCCCTGCCCGTCGTACTCGCAGACGTGCTGCGCACCGGCGAGCCGCCGGTTGTCGGCCACGTGGAGCACGGGCGGCTGCTGCTCGACCTGATCGCCGTCCCGGCCGCGGACGACGACGTCCTGACCGAGGCGGTACGACGGGCAGCGAAGATGTCGCGGGGCTGAGGAGGTGCACGTCATCGCGACCGCTGGTCATGTCGACCACGGCAAGTCCACCCTCGTCCAGGCGCTGACCGGGACCGACCCGGACCGGCTCGAGGAGGAGCGCCGGCGCGGATTGTCGATCAGGCTCGGCTACTGCTGGACGTCGCTGCCCGACGTCGGCGACGTGGCGTTCGTCGACGTCCCTGGGCACGAGCGGTTCATCTCCACGATGCTCTCGGGGATCGGCCCGGTCCCGGCCGTTCTCTTCGTGGTCGCCGCCGACGACCCGTGGATGCCGCAGGCCGCCGAGCACCTCACCGCCCTGGACGCGCTCGGGGTCGCGCACGGTGTGCTCGCGGTGACCCGGGCCGACCTCGCGGACCCTGCGCCGGCCATGGAGCGTGCTCGAGCGGAGCTGGCACGGACCTCCCTGCGGGATGCGCCCGCGGTCGCGGTCAGCGGCCGAACCGGACATGGGCTCGAGGAGCTGCGCGGCCTGCTCGTCGACCTGGTGCGGTGCCTTCCGGAGCCGTCGCCGGACGCCGACGTCCGGCTGTGGGTGGACCGCTGCTTCCACGTCAAGGGTGCCGGGACCGTCGTCACCGGGACGCTGCCGGCCGGGCGGGTCTCCGTCGGCGACTCGGTGGCCCTCGACTCCGGCCGGCTGGTCCGGGTCCGCGGGGTGCGTTCGTTGGGCGCACCGGTCGAGGCAGCCACCGGCGTGGCACGAGTCGCCCTGAACGTGACCGGCTCCGTTGCCGAGGAGCTGGACCGGAGCAGCGTGCTGATGACTCCGGACGCGTACCTGCTGACCGGCATGGTGGACGTGCGGCTGCCGACAGGGGCGGTGCCGAAGAGGCCGATGCTGCACGTCGGGGCGACCTCGGTGGCGGTGCACTGCCGGCCGCTGTCCGACACCCTCGCCCGGCTGACGATGGACCGGGCGCTGCCGCTGCGGATCGGTGACCGGGCACTGCTGCGTGATCCCGGCAGCCGGCGGGTGTGGGGGGTGACCGTGCTCGACCCGGCCGCCGAGCCTTTGCCCCGCCGTCGTGGGGCGGCTGCGGCACTCGCCGGTGAGCTGGCCGGCCTGGACGGCACGCCCGACCTGACCACAGAGGTGGCCCGCCGGGGGATGGTCCGCGGGCTCGCTGCTGCGGCGGATCGGCGTCGACGTCGGCGTCGATACCGAGGCGCCGGCGTGCTTGCGGGTGGGGGACTGGCTGCTCAGCGACGAGCGGGCCGCGGCGACCTGGCGGCCGGCTGGAACAGCGCGTCGAGGCAGCACGAGCGCGACCACCCGTTGCAGCCTGGTATGCCGACTGCGGAGCTGGCCCAGGACCTGGACCTGCCCGGCATCGACATCGTCACCGCCCTGGTCCGGCGTCCGCTGCTGGACATCGTGGAGGGTCGTGTGACGGGCACCGGGTCCGTCGTACTCCCGGAGAACCTGGAGCGAGCACTCGTTGCGCTGCGCGACGAGCTGGCCGACCGCCCGTTCGCCGCCCCGACGGTGGACCGGCTGCGCGAGCTGGGCCTGGACAACAAGGCCGTCGCGGCGGCGGCGAGAGCCGATCGGCTGCTGCGGGTGGCGCCCGGGATCGTGCTGCTACCCGGCGCCGACGAGCTCGCGGTGAAGTGGCTCGCGGAGCTGCCGCAGCCGTTCACGACCAGTGAGGCACGGGTCCGGCTGGAGACCAGTCGCAGGGTCGTTCTGCCGCTGCTGGCCATGCTCGACCGGGCCGGCCAGACCGAGCGGCTGCCGGACGACCGGCGCACCGTGCGTCCTCGGTAGCCTCGGGCCCGTGGTGCTCGGCCATGCACGTGACCCGGACGGTGCTCCTGCACGATCACCTGCGCGGACCGTCCGCGAGCCGGACTGAGAACGGCCCCGCGGTCCCGTCGCACGTTCTATGCAGCCTGTCCTGTGTGCGTAACCCAGGACCCGTTCAAACTTCCCACCCGTGCGACCGGGACTACGGGGCCGTCGTTCGGAGCCCAACCTACCCCCGTGGCTTTACTCTGGCGCCTGTTGATTTCTCAACGAGGGCCGGTTCGGGAGGGTTTGGTCTGCAGCGTCCGAAAGATTCTCGGGTCTGTGTCGATTCCGGGAAATCGGCAACGAAGCGCGATGTCGGCGCCTACGCTGTCCGGCGAGGCCTCATGATGCAGCGTGGAGGCGTCCCTCTCGGGCCCTTCTCGCGTGCGTTCCGTGCCAGCTGTTGCGGGCGGTCTAGCAGCGAGCCCGCCCGCAACAGCTCTCAATTGGTTCCGCCTCGGCGTCCCCGACACAATGGGGCGAGTGACGGAGACCAGAGAGATCTACAAGACCCTCGACCTCGCCCTCCGGATCGGCGAGCTGCTGCTCTCGTCGGGTGCGGGCGCGGCCGACGTCGCCGCGACGATGCTCTCGGTCGCCCACGCAGCCGGGTTGCGCGGCGTCGACGTGGACGTGACCTTCACCGCGTTGTCGATGAGCCACCAGCCGAGCTACGACGAGCCGGCGATGATCCAGTCTCGCAACGTCAAGCACCGCGACATCGACTATGAGGACCTCACCAACGTCGACATCATCATCCAGGACCTGATCCGTGGCGACATCGACCGGGACGAGGCCCGCTCGCGGCTGGCTCGGATCGTGTCCTCCGGGCACAGGCTGCCGAGGTGGGCGGTCACCGTCGGGTGGGGCTACACGGGCATGGGCGTCGCCCTGCTGGTGGGCGGTGACTGGATCGTCACGCTGATCGCGTTCTGTGCGGCCGCCGGCATCGACCTCCTCAAGCGCGAGATGTCCCGGCGGCGCCTTCCGTCGTTCTACCAGCAGGTCGCGGGCGCCCTACTGGCAACCTTGTTGGCCGTCGGAGTCGCAGCCACCGAGGTCCCGGTAGACCCATCCCTGGTGGTCACCGCCTCGATCATCATGCTGCTGGCCGGGGTCGGGTTCATGGGTGCGGTGCAGGACGCGCTGACCGGCTACTACATCACCTCGGGTGCACGGCTGCTCGAGGCGATGCTCGCGACGGCGGGCATCATCGCGGGTGTCAGCGGCGGACTGACCGTGGCGCAGATGCTCGACGTCGAGATCGCCCTCGTCCCCGGGGCGACGCTCCTGTCGGACCTGCCGGTGGTGACCTTCGGCGCAGCCCTGTGTGCGGCAGCGTTCGCGTTCGCGTCCTACGCACCGCTCCGCTCGTTGCTGCCGATCGGCCTGATCGGGGCGATGGGGGAGGTCATCTTCTACCTGACCGAGCTGCAGGGGTTCGGTCACGCCTGGTCTGCCGCGATCGCCGCCGTCGCGATCGGTGTGGTCAGCTACTCGGTCGCCGGTCGGGTCCGGGTGCCGCCGCTGGTCGTGGTGGTCTCCGCGATCGTCCCGCTGCTCCCCGGCCTGTCCATCTACCGCGCGCTGTCGTTGATGGCGGCGGGGGATACCTTCGGCATCCTGTCGATGGCGACCGCGGCTGCGATCGCGATCTCGCTGGCATCCGGCGTGATCCTGGGCGAGTACATCGCCCAGCCGCTGAAGCGCGAGGCGCGCCGGCTCGAGGACCGGCTGTCCGGCCCGCGCCTGGTGGGCCCGCTGCGTGCGCGTGCGGTCAAGGCGCGGACGGTCAAGCAGGAGAAGGTCTGAGGGTCGAGGTGGTGGTGGTCTCGGCGATCACCCGGCCCCCGTGGATGACGTAGCGCGGGGCGGAGTGCCGGGTGAGCACCTCGCGCACGGTGCTGCCGTCGAGCACCACCAGGTCGGCGTTCCCGCCCGGCCGCAGCTCATGTCCCTCGACGCCGATCACCCGCGCCGCTGTGGTGGTGACCGCGTCGTAGAGCCGTTCGATCGCGGCGTCGGAGACGGCCGACAGGATGTGTGCGGCGAGGAAGGCGACCTCGAGCAGGTTGTGCCGGCCGAACGGGTAGTAGGCATCCTCGATGTCGTCCTGGCCGAGTGCGACGGGCACCCCGGCGGCGAGGAACTCCAGCACCGGTAGCCGTAGCGGGCCGGTGTGCGGGTCGCTGACGAAGCCGAGGCCCGCCTTGTTGGCAAGCTCGATCACCCGGAGCACGGACGGTTCGGCGTACTGGCCGATGGCGCGCGCATGATTGGCGATGCCTCGGCCGACGAGCCCGGTGCGGATCATCTCCGTCGCCAGCATCTCCGTGGTGCGCAGCGCCGGGTCGCCCGCGTCGTCGACCAGCATCGCCACCCGCCGGTCCGTGGCCGCGGCGAGCTCGCACATCCGGCGCACGTGTTGAAGCGCATCGGCGTCGCTGAGCTCGATCCACGGGATCCCGCCCACCACGTCGGCGCCGAGCTCCACTGCCGCTCGTACCAGGTCCTCGGCGCCGGGGTCACGCAGGAGACCGTCCTGCGGGAAGGCGACCACGTGCAGGTCCACCCGTCCCCGGAACTCCTCCCGCGCGGCCAGCACCGGCCGGATCCCGCGGAGCCCTGCGGTGGTGTCGACGTCGGCGAAGGCCAGCACATGGCGTACGCCGTGGATCGCGGCGGCCTCGACCGCGCGGTGCACGTTCGGCCCGATCCAGGACTCGTCGTAGTCCCGCTTGACCGCCGACGCCAGCTCGATCGACGTCATCGCACCGGCCATGCCGTTGCTGGTGTACTCCGCCAGGGCCCGCTGTCCGACCCGGTCCAGTGTGTACACCTTGTCGAGGTGCATGTGCGCGTTTACGAACGATTCGGTGACCAGGCTGCCGTCGGCGTCGACGACTTCCGCACCCTCGAGGACGTCGTCGGTGACCGTGCTGATCGTGACGCCGTCGATGCCGACGTGGTGGCGGCCGGGTCGACCTCTCAGGACGGCGTCGGCGACGACGAGGTCATGCACCTGGGTCTCCTTGCTCTGGTCTCGCGGTCACGGGATCCGGGTCAGCGGCCACTGCTCGCCGGTGCTGCTGTTGACCAGGGCAGCCGACTCGACCGTGCCGATCAGGGGCAGCACGTCGTAGACGGAGGCGGCGAGCCTCGGCAGCTCGTCGAGCCGGATCCGAGGCGCCACCGTGCAGTGCGGGACCCAGACACCGGGGACGTAGTGCTGGTGCAGGTCCGCACCCGTCGACTCGACGGCCTGGACCACCCGCTCCTGTCTGGCCGCGATGTCGCTGGTGACTGCGGGCACCAGCCAGGACCGGCTGCGGCGGAACATGCCGAGCGCGTCGAAGTGCAGGGTCATCGGGCCCTCGTCGGGCAGCAGGTCCATCGCGTCCATGACCTTGTCGACGTCGAAGGTGCGCAGCACCGCGTAGGACAGATGCGGCACGTGTCGTCCATGGGTGTGGCTGAGCAGCGTGGGCACGCCGGCGTCCTCCAGGCGACGCCACAGGCCACGGATGGCATCGTCGGTCCTGGAGTCGAACAGCAGGCAGACCGCGAGCGCCACTGGACGCTCAGTCGCGGACGCGGAACTCGGACAGTCCGGCGGGTTCCGCGTCGGTGACGTCGACCCGCTCCACGACGGCCCTCGACGGGCCGTCGTGCATCCACTTCACCAGCGTCTCGACCGCGTCCGCGGGGCCCTCGAAGAGCGCTTCGACGGTTCCGTCCGCGGCGTTCTGCACCCACCCGGTCAGCCCGTGGTGCTCGGCCTCGCGCCGGCAGCTGTCCCGGAAGAAAACACCCTGGACCCGTCCGTGCACTTTCACCTGGCGCGCCACGTGGTTCATGTCAGTCACCGTTTCATCATGGCGGCTCGAAGCACGCCGAGCCAATGGGCACTTGCGCGTCCGTCGTACGGCGGAGCCCCGGACCCGGCGGGGCGCGACAGCCGGGTCCCCTGCGGTGCCACACGGACGTCATCCACGCGAGCAGTGTAGGGACTACCGGCGGTGACCGGCGGCATCCTCGCCGCCCGGGACACTGTCGGCCTTCACGGCGTTGCGCTCACCGAGCGGCAGCGGGTCACCGGTGGTGGTGTCCTTGACCGTCTGTTCCTCGGCCTCCGCGTTGATCTCGGCGCCGAGGAGTACGACGAACGCGGTGATCCACAACCACAGCAGGAGGACCACGACACCGGCCATGGCGCCGTACGTCTTCCCGTAGCTGCCGAAGTTGTCGACGTACAACGAGAAGCCGAGGCTGGCAACCAGCCAGATCAGGGTCGAGACGACCGCGCCCACGGAGGCCCACTTGTACTGCGGGGCGTCACGGTCGGGGGCGTAACGGTAGAGCACCGCGAGCGCGACCATCACCGCGACCAGCAGGCCGGCCCAACGCGCCACCTCGAGCAGCACCCGCACCGCCCCGTCGGGGATGAACTGGTCCAGCAGCGCCGGCGTCACCGCGACCAGCGCGATGGCGACAATCGCGAAGAGGATGGCGCCGATGGTGAACGCGAGCGCGAGCAGCTTGCGCTTCACGAAGCCACGCGTCTCGTCCTCGTCGTAGGCCAGGTTGATCGCCGTGATCACGTTGCCGACCCCGCCCGAGGCGCTCCACAGCGCGAGGACCAGCGCGATGACCAGCCCGAGACCGAGGGACTTTTGTGGGGTCTCGATGATGGCCTGCATCTGGCCGGTGATCAGCGACGCGGCGTCCTCGGGGAGTGCCTCGGTGATCTGTTCCGCCTGCTCGGCCACGGTCTGCGGGTCGGCGACCAGGCCGTAGACCATCACCGCGGCGATCATCGCGGGGAACAGCGACAGGAACGCGAAGAACGCCACGCCCGCCGCCAGCAGCGGGACCTGGTCGGTCTTCGACTCCTTCCAAGCCCGCTTGGAGACCTGCCACCAACCGCGGGCGGGGATGCCCCTCGGGTCACTGGCTTCGGCGCCTGGGTTGTCCTGCTCGAGACCGTGCTGCTTCGTCATGGCCCGGTGGTACCCGATGCCAGGACCCGCTAACTCGTCCTCAGCCCGACTGTTCGGCACCACCCGGCCGGCGACCTTCGCGACCGCCTTCTGGTAGCGCGCGCCGACCAGCCGGACCGCTAGGTCGAGGACCTTCGCGTCGGTGCCCACCACGATCCGCGGCTTGTCGGTGAGTATCCCGTCGATGATCACCTGCGCGGCCGTCTCGGCGGTCGTCCTGGCGAGCTTCCTGTCGAAGAACTCGGCCACCGTGGGCTGGTCGTGGCCGGCCGTGGTGCGCGCGTTGCGGGCGATGGCGGTCTTGATCCCGCCTGGGTGGACGCAGGACACCTGGACCGGGTGCCTGGCCACCAGCATCTCTTGGCGGAGCGCCTCGGTGAAGCCGCGGACCGCGAACTTCGAGGCGTTGTAGGCGCTCTGGCCGGGCATGCCCATCAGGCCGAACAGGCTGGAGATGTTCACGACGTGGCCGTCGCCGCTCTCGACGAGGTGGGGGAGGAACTCCTTGGTGCCGTTGACGACGCCCCAGAAGTTGATCGCCCATGATCCACTCGAACTGCTCGTAGGACGACCTCCTCGAAGTCCCCGTGCAACGCGACACCGGCATTGTTGATCAGCACGTTGACCCGGCCGAGCTCCTCACGGACGGAGGCCGCGTAGGACGCCATCGCCGTACGGTCGCTGACGTCGAGCTTGTCGGCTGCGGACGTCCCGGCCCATCCGCGTCCGGGCCCGCTCGGCCGTCTCGAGCAGGCCGACCTCGTCGACGTCGGACAGGGCCAGCACGGCGCCCTTGCCGGCGGCGTCGAGGGCGAGCGCGCGGCCGATGCCGGAGCCGGCGCCGGTGATCACGACCACCTTGCCGTCGAGGGTTCTCACGCGCCCTGCCCCACCTTTGTCGGTACGGCGGACGGGGTGCGCGCCGTGGAGAGGTACTGCTCGTCGTCGAACTCCGAGAGCAGCTTCCGGAACGTGAAGGTGGTTCGTGGCCACAACGTGGTGTTGCGACCCTCGGCGTCGAGGTACCAGCTCGCGCAGCCGCCCTTGTTCCACACGGTGCGGCGCAGCCGCCGCTGGAGGTCCTCGTTCCACCTCTGCTGCACTGGCTGTTTCGGCTCGAGCGCGGTCAGGTTCCCTGCGCGCATCGTGGCAAGCGCATCGAGGATGTAGGCGATCTGGGACTCGATGATGAACACCATGCTCGAGTGCCCCAGACCGGTGTTTGGGCCGACGATCTGGAACAGGTTCGGGAAACCGTGCACGGTGGTGCCCTTGTAGGCAGCCATCCCGTCGCGCGCCCATTGCTGGGAAAGAGTCACTCCTGCCCGGCCGGTGATGAGTTCGGCGATCGGCTGCTGGGTGGTGTAGAAGCCGGTGGCCACGATCAGGACATCGACCTCGCGCTCCACCCCGTCCCTGGTCACGATGCCGCTCGGGGTGACCTTCGCGATCCCGTCGGTGACCAGCTCGACGTTGTCGCGGGTCAGCGTGGGGTACCAGTCATTGGAGATCAGGATGCGCTTGCAGCCGATCTCGAAGCTGGGGGTGACCGCCCTGCGCAACGCGGGGTCCTTGATGGCCTTCTCGATGTTGGCCAGCGCCATCCGCTTCGCGGGCGCGGCGAACCGGGGGTTGATCGTGAAGCCCGGCACCAGCAGCTCACGGCCCCAGTAGATCCCGGTCCGGTAGAGCTTCTGCAGGCCCGGGAGGTGTCTGAACCCGAGCTTCTCGACGGCGGTGTACTCGCGGTCATGGCGGGGGACCACCCACGGCGCGGTGCGCTGGTACACGTCGAGGTGGGCGACCTGCTCCGCGATCTCGGGGGCGATCTGGATCGCCGATGCGCCGGTGCCGATGACCGCCACGCGCTTGCCGGTGAGGTCGTAGTCGTGGTTCCAGCGGGCGGAGTGGAAGATCTCGCCGTGGAAGGAGTCGATGCCGTCGATGTCAGGCATCCTCGGCTCGGAGAGGCCGCCGGATGCGGTGACGAGGACGTCCGCGGTCAGCGACCCGAGCGAGGTGCTGATCCGCCACAGGTTCGCGTCACCGTCCCAGGAGGCGTCGTCGAAGCTCGCGCCCAGCCGGAAGTGGTCGAGGACACCGGCCTCGGCAGCCACCCTGCGCAGGTAGGCCTGGATCTCCGGCTGCGGGGAGAACGAGCGCGACCAGGTGGGATTGGGTGCGAACGAGAACGAGTACAGCTGCGACGGCACGTCGCAGGCCGCGCCGGGGTAGGTGTTGTCGCGCCAGGTGCCGCCGACGTCGTCGCCGCGGTCGATGACCAGAAAGTCACGCTCGCCGCGCTGGGCGAGCCTGATCGCGAGGCCGAGGCCGCCGAAGCCGGCGCCGACGACGAAGGTGTTCACATGGGACGGGAGGGCGTGGTGCGTGTGCATGTCAGGGAACATACCGGCGGTATTGAATGGACGTCAATAGCGCTATTGAAAGAAGTTCAGTAATGTGGGTGTCATGAGGACCACACGCATCCGCCTCGCGCCGGAGGCCAGGCGCGAGCAGCTGCTCGACCTCGGTGTGCAGATGCTGGCGACCCGCAGTGTGGACGAGCTCTCGATCGACCTGCTCGCCGAGGAGGCCGGCATCTCCCGGGGGCTGCTCTACCACTACTTCCGCAACAAGCACGAGTTCCACCGCGCCGTGGTGCGCCGGGCCGCCGACGACATGATCCTGCTCACCGAACCCCGGTCCGAGGGCGACCTGCTGGAGCGGCTGGCCGGCTCCCTCGAGGCGTACGTCGACTACGTGGTCGCCAACTACGAGGGCTACTCGTCCCTGGTCCGCGGAGCAGCCAGCGGCAACCCGGCCCTTCGTGAGATCTACGAGGAGGCGCGCGCGGCGCTGACCGACCGGATCTTCGAGACCGCCGGCGAACCTGGCCTGGCAAGCCTGGGCATCGTGGACACCCCGGCGGTGCGGCTGATGGTGCGCGGGTGGAGCGCGATGACCGAGGAGGTCGTGCTGACGTGGGCCCGCGACCACCGAGGCGTCCCCAAGGACGAGCTGCTCGCCCTGCTCACAGCCGCCCTGCCCGCCGTGCTCGAGCCCGCCTGAGGCGTCAGAAGTAGGCGACGCGGGTGATCTCGTAGTGGATGAACTGACCGCTACCCCAGCCCTCGGTGCCGAAGTGCCACCCTGCTGTCACGACGGTCGGCACCCGGTAGCCGCCGAAGCACCGCTCCGCGCCGAACGCGGCACCGAACCGGTGGGGCCCGTAGCCGGCTCCCGGGAGACCGACGGTCGAGGGCAGCGGCGGGCAGGATCGCGAACAGCTCGGCTGCGTGCCGGCCCGCCGAGCTCCTCGTCACCCCCGCGTCGTGCGCGTTCACCAGACCCGGGTGGAAGACCTCGAACCGGTCGGTGCCGTCCATCAGGGCCGCCCACGCCCGCTCCGGTACGAGGGACGGGACGTGTCGACCCGTCGCGGCAGGGTGCACGATCCGCACCAGGAACCAGCCGGACACCCAGGCCATTGTGGCGGCCCTCCGCCACCACGGAGGAGCCTGATCGCGGTCAGCAGCACGGGACGCTGGCCTTCGCGCCACAGGGGAGTGGTGACAACGAGCCGGTCACGCCACCAGGGCGGTGAGCAACACCCACGCACGTCTGGAGAAGCCCAGGAGCTCGCGCCAGAGCACGACCGCCTGCGTCATGCCCAGCAACAGGCCCTCCGCGGCGCCGGCGAGCACCTGCGCAGCCGGCGGGGCCGGACGCCGAAGAACTGCCCAAGGTGCTCTCGCGAAGCGACGCCGTGCGGTCCGACGGTCCCCGGATGAAGCGACATCGGCTCAGACCGCGACGGCCACGTCGTTCTCGGCCACGGTGATCACCGGGCAGGCACACGAGCGACCCAGCGCGGTCGCGAGGTCATGGTTCCTGCCGTGGTGTGGACGGCCGATCACCATCATCCGGGCCCCGCGGGCAGCGCGCGTCAGCGCTTGCTCCACCGAGGCGTCGGGGGTGGACACGGTCACCGGAACAGACGTGTTCAGGTCGCCGAGCACCTCGACCACCCAGGACTGCGTGCGGTACCTCGCGTCCCTGCGTGCTCGCTCCAGGTCGCGCTCCAGCGCAAGGTCCGCGCGGCCGGCCACGTCGAACGCATGGACGACCGTGATGCAGGCGCCGGACTCGGTCGCCTCGGCGACCGCCCATCGCAGGGCAGCCGTGGCCGAGGGTGTGTGGTCGCCGCCTACGACGATGCGTTCCATGATGGCCATGACTTCTCCCTCCGGTCAGAGCACCGACCTCGCTGCTCCTGGTCTCTCAATCGTCGCTTTTTTGGGGGGGACCGGATAAGGGCGCAAAGGACTCACCCGTCGGGACCTAAGGCCCGTGCCCCTGACCTACCTCTCGTCGCACCATGGAAGCGGGAATCGAGGAGGACGTGATGACGAACCTACCTGTGGAGCTGACGGTCGAGGAGTGCCTGGAGCTCCTGAACGGCAATGTGGTCGGCCGGGTGGCGATGTGCACCCCCTTGGGGCCGCGCATCGTGCCGCTGAACTATGCGATGTACGAGGACGCGATCGTGTTCCGCACCACGCCCTACAGCGAGCTGGGGACCTACGGCTGGAACGTTGACCTTGCCTTCGAGATCGACTTCCTCGACTACGAGAAGCACCAGGGCTGGAGCGTGGTGGCGATCGGTCGCGGCGAGCTGGTCGAGGACCCGGACGAGCTGCACGACATCCGCGCCGGGTGGGACCCCACCCCGTGGGCGGGCGGGCAGCGCCACCTCTACATCAAGCTGCGCTGGCGGGACCTGACCGGTCGCCGGATCGGCGGCGACTGGAGGTACGACACGATGATGCCGGTGCGGCGCGTCCTGTGACCCTAGGCTGTGTCAGGTGACGGACACGGCTAAGGACAAGGGGCTCAACCTGCCGGGCAACGCCCGGGCGCTGCTCGACGCGGTGGTGGCGATCAGCTCCGACCTCGACATGCACAGCGTGCTCAACCGAATCATCGTGTCCGCCTGCGAGATCACCGGTGCGAGGTACGGCGCCCTCGGTGTGCTGGGCAACAGCGGAGGCCTGGTCGACTTCATCACCCACGGCCTGACCGAGCAGGAGCGCAGTGCGATCGGCGACCTGCCACGCGGCCACGGCATCCTGGGTCTCCTGATCGACCACCCGCAGCCACTGCGGCTCGCGCACCTGCAGGAGCACCCCAAGTCCTACGGGTTCCCGCCGAACCACCCGCCGATGGAGCGGTTCCTCGGCCTCCCGGTCCGGATCCGCGGGACCGTGTTCGGCAACCTGTACCTCACCGACAAGAGCAACGGCGAGGACTTTGACGAGCAGGACGAGATGCTCGTCGAGGCGCTGGCCACCTCCGCCGGCTTCGTGATCGAGAACGCCCGTGCCTTTGCGCAGAGCGAGCGGCGTCGGCAGTGGCTCGAGGCATCGGCACAGGTCACCGAGGCGCTGCAGCCTCCCGTCCGGCTCGACTCGGCCCTCCGACAGATCGCGATCGGCGCCCGGAGGGTCTCCGGCGCCACAGCGGTCGGCGTGGTGCAGCGCAAGGGAGACGGGGAGCACGAGATCTTCGCCAGCGACGGCACGCGGACCGCGCGGGTGCGGGCGATGGTCGCCGCCCTGCAGGACCACATCGAGCGTGCGGAGACCGGGGGAGATGTCATGGTCGTCCCCCAGGGCGCCGAGCGGACCGTCGTACTCGTCCCGCTCCGGGCGCACCTTGCGGCCAAGGGGGTCCTGCTGGTCGTGCTCGACGGTGGACGTGGAAGCCTGGAGGCCGACGAGGCGGAGCTGCTCGCCTCGTTCGCCGACCAGGCGTCCCTGGCCCTGGACCGTGCGCAGGCGATCTCCGACCGGCAGGAGCTGATGCTGATCTCGGATCGTGACCGGATCGCCCGCGACCTGCACGACCTGGTGATCCAGCGGTTGTTCGCCACCGGGTTACAGCTGCAGGGGGCCCGTCGGTTCGCGGTCAGCGAGGAGGTGGTGGAACGGCTCGACACCGCGGTCGCCGACCTGGACGTGACGATCCGCGACATCCGCTCCACGATCTTCGAGCTCCAGCACGCGCATGAGCTGTCGCTCCGCGCCGATGTGCGAGGCGTGGCCAAGGAGTACGTCCCGGTGCTCGGTTTCAACCCGATGGTGCGCACGACGGGGCCGGTCGACACTGCCGTACCACAGCCGGTCGGCGAGCAGCTGCTCGCGGTGCTGCGCGAGGCCCTGTCCAACGTGGCCCGGCATGCCGAGGCGGACGCGGCGATGGTGGAGGTGGTGGCGAGCGAGCAGGAGATCCTGCTGCGGGTCACCGACAACGGGAACGGGATCCCGGCCGATCCTCACGAGAGCGGGATGCGCAACGTCCGTCGCCGGGCGACCGAGCTCGGCGGCACCGTGCAGTTCCTGCCCGAGGAGCCGCACGGCACGATCGTGGAGTGGAGGGTTCCGCTCGGTCGGCAGCCCACGAGGTAGGCGGCGACGTAGCGCGAACACAGACGTGCCGTGGAGGGAGCCACCTCACGCGCTCCCTCCAGCCCCACCCACGGGGACTAGCCGCCCTCGGTGGGCACGACCATGACCGGGCACTCCGCATAGTGGAGCACCGCTCGGGTCACCGACCCGAATGCGAACCCGCCCAGCTTGCCGTCGGCGTGGCGGCCGAGGACAACCAGCTGCGCGCGTTCCGCCGCATCGAGCACGGCCATGGCGGGATGGCTGTGCGAGCGCACAGCCTCGACCTCGACGTCAGGGAACCGCGCCCGCCAGACGTCGAGAACCTTGTCGAACTCTGCATGCGCCTCCTGCTCCCACTGGCTCGCCCTGTCGGCAAGAGCAAATGCGTCCCCGGAGTACGCGGTGGGTGTCTCCCACCCGTGCACCGCGACCAGCCGTACCCCCATGCGCTCGGCGCGCCGAAAGGCGAGCCGGATCGGGTGCTGTTCAGGTCGGTAAGGGTCGATGCCGACGACCACGGGCGCGTCCATGTGGTCTTCCTGCCTCCAGTCGTCGGGGACGATCGCGACCGGAATCTTCGCGCGCCCGGCGACCGCGATCGAGGTGGAGCCGACGATCACCCGGGCGAAGCCGCCCAGGCCGCGTTTGCCGACCACCAGTAGCCGGGCGTTCTGGGCCCGGTCCAGGAGCACATGGACCGGAGAGCCGGTGACCACGTCGGTGGCCACCACCTGCTCGGTGACCAGCCGGCGGACCGCGTTGCGGGCGTCGGTGAGCATGTCCAGCGCGGCCTGTTCCTGGCTGTGGATGGAGAAGTACGGGGTCGCGACCGAGTGGTCCTCGACCGCGGTGACCAGGATGATCTCGCAGCCGGCTGCGGCGGCCTCGGCCGCGGCCCAGGTCACCGCGCTGCGGTTGCGTTCGGATCCGTCCACCGCGACGACGATCGGCTGGTGGGCCGGTGCCCATTCGCCGGTCGTCGCCGGGACTCGCTGTTCGAATGTCATCGTCGTGCCCTGCCTAGCGGAGGAACCCGTAGCGACGGACCAGGCGGGTGCGGGCCCAGGCCTTGCCCAGGCCCCAGGTGTCCCCGGCCAGGGTGAGCGCGAGGACGACCACGGTGATCGCGCCGAGCAGGTGGTCGTCGAAGACCGGGTTGTTCTCGGGGACCATCACCGCGGCGTACATCATCAGGTACAGGGCGGCGCCGGCGGCGCCGGCGAGCCGTATCCCGATGCCCACGGTGAGCGCGAGACCGATGCCGAGCAGGCCGAGCATGAACAGCCAGTCCACGACCGCGGATCCGGCCAGGCCGTTGAAGAGGCCGGCGAACGGGCTGTCCGGGTTCACCCCGAACGCGAGGAACCCCTCGGTGGGGCTGCCGCCGTTGACCCAGGCCGCGGGACCGAACCGGTCCAGCACGCCGTCCTGGTCGTAGCCGGTGTGGAAGCCGAGCGCGAGCAGCTTGTCGAGGAAGGCCCACAGGAAGGTCAGGCCGAACCCTATCCGTAGCACCGCGAGGGCGTTGCGGGCTGCCGAGCTGGTGACCACCTGGTTCTCGACGACCACGTCGGCGAGGTCGAGCTCGGGATGGCGGTGGATGGTTGTCATGGTTCCCTCCCCCGTGTCGGGGTTGTCCTGATGTGTGGGTGTTGCTTTCTGACACCACCAGCATCGAACCCGGACCACACCCACCAGGAGTGCCGACCGGCACCACCCCGAAGGACATAGGTCCCGATCCGGGACTTTCCAGGGGTCAGCGCATCAGCTTCGAAGCGAGCACGGCGGCCTGGGTGCGACGCTCCAGGCCCAGCTTGGACAGGATGCTCGACACGTAGTTCTTCACGGTCTTCTCGGCGAGGAACATCCGCTCGCCGATCTGCCGGTTGGTGAGTCCCTCGGCGATCAGGGCGAGGATCTTGCGCTCCTGCTCGGTGAGTGCGGCCAGCTCCTCGTGTGCCTCGGGACCCTTGCGCAGGCGCTCGAGCACCCGCGCGGTCAGGGCGGGGTCGAGCAGCGACTGTCCGGCAGCCACCCTGCGCACCCCGTCGATAAGGTCGTTGCCGCCGATCTGTTTGAGCACGTAGCCGGCCGCTCCGGCGAGGATCGCCGCGAAGAGCGCCTCGTCGTCGTCGTAGCTGGTGAGGATCAGCGCCTTGATGGTCGGGTCGATCGAGCGGACCTCGCGGCACACGTCGATGCCGCTGCCGTCCGGGAGCCGTCCGTCGAGTACGGCGACGTCGGGGCGGAGTGCGGGGATCCGTGCGATCGCCTCCTTGACCGAACCGGACTCACCGACGATCTCGATGTCGCCCTCGCTCTCCAGCAGGTCGTGCAGACCGCGGCGGACGACCTCGTGGTCGTCGAGCAGGAATACCCGGATCGGCTTCGTGTCCATCCCCTGTTTCTACCGGGTGCAGCACTGCTTTGCACCCCACGTCCACCGATTGCGCGTTATTCGGGTCGTTGGTCCCGTGCCACCCGGGCGATCGGCCCTGGGCTCCCGTGGTCGCCTCCGGGACCGTGGAGGTATGGACATGTCGGTGGTGCACGGCTCGGTCGTCGTCGGCGTCGATGGATCCGAGGCGAGCGCGGCTGCCCTCGACTGGGCGGTCAGGTCGGCCTCCCTCGAGTCACGGCCCCTGACCGTCGTACACGCGTGCGGGCTGCCCGGCGCGATGAGCGACTTCGAGGACCTGCTGGCCTCCGAGCGCGGGTTGCGGTCGATCGGCCGCGGCCTTGCCCGGAAGGCCGAGAGCGCGGCACGCCGATCCGCGCCCGAGCTCGCGGTCTCGTCCGTGGTGGTGATGGGCAGCCCCGGCAACGTCCTGGTCGAGGCCTCGGAGACCGCGGCCCTCGTGGTGGTCGGCGCGCGGGGGAGAGGCGCGATCGCCAGCGTGCTGCTCGGTTCGGTCAGCGGCCAGGTGGCCCGCGAGGCGCACAGCCCCGTCGTCTTGGTCCGGGGCACGGCGGACGAGACCCGTCGACCGGTCGTGGTCGGGGTGGACGGGACGCAGGCATCGACGTCGGCGGTCGAGTTCGCCTTCCACCAGGCCTCGATGCGTGACGTGCCGCTCACGGCCCTGCACGCCACCTGGGATCTGCGTGAGCGATCGTCGTCCGTGTTGGGCGTGATGAGCTATGAGGGTCGGGTCGACCTCGGCGAGGAGCAGGAGCGGATGGTCGCGGAGACCGTTGCCGGGCTGAGCGAGAAGTACCCCGACGTGATCGTCACCGAGGTCTACCGGCGAGGTGACCCGGCCCGCAAGCTGGTGGCAGCCTCGCGAGACGCGTCCTTGGTCGTGGTCGGCTCCCGGCGCCGGCGGTTGCTGAGCAGCACGCTGCTCGGGTCGGTCAGCCAGGCGGTGGCGGAACGCGCCGAGTGCCCGGTGGCGGTCGCCCGGCCGTGACGCCACAGAAAGAACGCCGGCCCGGTCATGCGCTGACCCGGCCGGCGTTCTCGGTTCGCCTTGTCTAGGTGAAGATGCTCACTCCGCCGGGCCCGACGAGCAGGCCGACGACGATCAGAACGATGCCCATGAGGACACCGCCCCTTACCAGTGTCACGATCCCCCAGATCACCAGGGCGACCGCAATGATCCACAGAATTGTTGCCATGGTTTGTGTCCCTCCTATTCGGTAGTTGAGAGATGCCCAGTTCAGGCGTGTCGCAAACGTGCGGCTACCAGGAATTTTGCGGATCATCGTCCGGTGACCGAACCATGCGTCGGCGATGTGACCGCGTGGCGATGGTAATTGTCAATGCGACAAGATAAGGTGGCACCTGTGGTGTACACGAGCGAGTACCCGTTCTTCTACGTCACCGTCGACGTTGTCATCCTTACGATCCGCGACGACGCCTTGTGCGCGCTGGTGGTGCGGCGGGGCGAGGAACCGTTCCAGGGCAAGTGGGCGCTGCCGGGGGGCTTCGTGCGCCCGGACGAGGACCTGTTCGACGCGGCGGTACGCGAGCTCAAGGAGGAGACCGACGTGTCCACCGGCGAGGTACGGCTCGAGCAGCTGGCGTCCTTCGGCACCCCCGACCGCGACCCTCGGCACCGGGTGGTCAGCGTGGCCTACCTCGCGGTGTTGCCGAACGGCCCCGAGCCGACGGCGGGATCGGACGCGGACGAGGCCGAGTGGCGGCTGGTCGACAGGCTGCTGCGCCGGCGGGGACAGCTGGCCTTCGACCACTTCGAGATCCTGAGCGCGGGCGTGGAACGGGCCCGGGCGAAGCTCGAGTACTCCGGACTCGCGACCGAGTTCGTCGACGAGGAGTTCACCGTCGCGGAGCTGCGCGAGGTCTACGAGGTGATGTGGGGCAGGCGGCTCGACCCCGGCAACTTCCACCGCAAGGTCACCAAGACCCCGGGGTTCGTCGAGCGGGTCGGCCGCTCGGTGACACGGGGCCCGGGGCGGCCGGCGGAGCTGTTCCGGTTCGGCGGCGCCGAGGTGCTGCACCCCCCGCTCTCCCGGTCCACCTTCGGCTGACCCCGTTGAGATCCGCCTCGTTCCCCGTCGAGATCCGCCTCGTTTCCCGTCGAGATCCGCCTCGTTTCCGGTGAAACGCGCCACGTTCCGGGAAGAGGACGGCCCCCCGGCGTCGCTGCTCGGGGGGCCGTCATGGCTTGGCTGCCTGTTGGTCTCGGCCGCTTCGCTACATTCGGCCGGTCGACGTGGGTCAGGCGTTCTGCACGGCGATCGTGAACTGCACGCCGCCGTTGTCGTCGACCTGGGCGTCGAGGACCTTGTCGTCGAGGGTCACTGCCGCGGTCTCCTCGAGGAAGACACGGGCGCCTTCCTCCTCGAGCACCTGGTCACCCGGCTGGGGTGCCTCGGTCGGCATCACGTGCAGGGCGGGGGAGTCGGCCGCGTCCTGGCTGATGCGCAGTCCGGCCTCCTGGCTACCTTCGCTCTGGTCGACGATGCTCTTCACGACTGTGCTGGCGTTCTCGGTCAGGGTGAGCACTTGGGGTGTTCTCCGATCGATTGCGTTTGCTTTCGCCTCCACCCTGCATGGCCTCGGGCGCTGACTCAAGGGGACCCGCGCCTCCCGGGCGTGTCACGTCCCCGTTCTCGCAGGTGAAACCGGGTTGCGGTCCCGCCCTAGACTTTTCCCGTTATGTCTGAAGCCGGCCCGCCTCCGCGTCGTACGCCCCGCCGTCGTGGATCGCGAACCAGGCGCGTCTCAACGGCGAACCAGGCGGATCTCAACAGCGAACGAGGCGGAACTCAACGGGGGAGGGGTGGCCGGTCGGGCGGCTCGCGGCGGGTGTCGCCCGCGGAGGTCGAGCGGCGTCGGTCCCTGGTGCCGAAGATCACGTACCCGGCGGAGCTCCCGGTCAGCCAGCGGCGGGACGACATCGCGGCGGCGATCCGTGACCACCAGGTCGTGATCGTGGCCGGTGAGACCGGTTCCGGGAAGACGACGCAGCTGCCGAAGATCTGCCTCGAGCTCGGTCGCGGGATCAACGGGATGATCGGGCACACCCAGCCACGCCGGATCGCGGCCCGCAGTGTCGGCGAGCGGATCGCCGAGGAGCTGCACACCACGCTCGGTGAGGTCGTCGGCTACCAGGTGCGGTTCACCGACCGGTCCAGCAAGGACACCCTGGTCAAGCTGATGACCGACGGCATCCTGCTCGCCGAGCTGCAGCACGACCGGATGCTCTCGGCCTACGACACCCTGATCATCGACGAGGCACACGAGCGCAGCCTCAACATCGACTTCATCATCGGCTACCTCAGGCAGCTGCTGCCGAGACGCCCCGACCTCAAGGTGGTGATCACCTCCGCGACGATCGACCCGCAGCGGTTCAGCAAGCACTTCGGCGATGCCCCGATCGTGGAGGTGTCCGGGCGGACGTACCCGGTCGAGGTGCGCTACCGGCCCCTGGTCGAGGAGACGTACGACGACGACGAGGGGGAGCCCGTCGTACGGGACCAGACCGAGGCGATCGTCGAGGCGGCGCAGGAGCTCATCGCCGAGGGCCCGGGCGACATCCTGGTGTTCCTGCCGGGGGAGCAGGAGATCCGCGACACCGCCGACGTGCTCTCCAAGCTTCGCCCCAAGCGTGCCGTCGACGAGTTCGACGTGGTGCCGCTGTACGCCCGGCTGTCCAGTGCCGAGCAGCACAAGGTGTTCGAGCGGCACACCAAGCGGCGGGTCGTGCTCTCCACGAACGTCGCGGAGACGTCGCTGACGGTGCCCGGCATCCGGTACGTCGTCGACGCGGGGTTCGCGCGCATCTCGAGGTACTCGTTCCGCACAAAGGTGCAGCGGCTGCCGATCGAGCCGATCAGCCAGGCCTCCGCGAACCAGCGCAAGGGTCGCTGCGGCCGGGTCGAGGCCGGTGTGTGCATCCGGTTGTACTCGGAGGAGGACTTCGAGAGTCGGCCCGAGTTCACCGACCCGGAGATCCTGCGGACCAACCTCGCCTCGGTGATCCTGCAGATGACTGCGCTCGGGCTCGGGGACGTCGCCCGGTTCCCGTTCGTGGACCCGCCCGACCAGCGGAACGTGAAGGCGGGCGTTCAGCTGCTCGAGGAGCTCGGGGCGATCGACCCCCGCGAGCAAGACCCGCGGCGCCGCCTCACCAAGCTCGGTCGGCAGCTCGTCGTACTACCGATCGACCCCCGGTTGGCCCGGATGATCGTGGAGGCGGACCGGCTCGGGTGCCTGCGCGAGGTGCTGGTGGTCGCGGCGGCGCTGTCCATCCAGGACCCGAGGGAGCGGCCGGCCGACCACCGGCCACACGCGGACCAGATGCATGCCCGGTTCCGCGACGAGGCCTCGGACTTCATGACGCTGATGAACCTGTGGCGCTACGTCCGCACGCAGCAGAAGGAGCTGTCATCGAGCGCCTTCCGCCGGATGTGCAAGGCGGAGTTCCTGAACTACCTGCGGATCCGGGAGTGGCAGGAGCTGGAGTCGCAGCTGCGGCAGGTCGCCAAGCAGCTCAAGCTCAACGTCGGGCCTCCGGCGGACGGGCCCGACGAGGACGCGATCCACCAGGCGCTGCTGTCCGGTCTGCTGTCACACATCGGACTGCGAGACCCGGACAGGCGCGACTACCTCGGCGCCCGGAACGCGCGGTTCTCGGTCTTCCCGGGGTCCGGGCTGTTCAAGAAGCAGCCGCAGTTCCTGATGTCCGCCGAGCTCGTCGAGACCTCCAAGCTGTGGGGCCGGGTCAACGCCGCGATCAAGCCGGAGTGGGCCGAGACACTCGGCGCGCACCTGGTTAAGCGGACGTACTCCGAGCCGCACTGGTCGAAGAAGCGGGCGGCGGTGATGGCCTACGAACGGGTGACCCTGTACGGCGTACCCCTCGTCGTGGACCGGCTGGTGTCCTACGCGAAGATCGACCCCGCCGTGGCGCGCGAGCTGTTCATCCGGCACGCCCTGGTCTACGGCGAGTGGTCGACGCACCAGAAGTTCTTCGCCGAGAACCGGGCCCTGCTCGACGAGGTCGAGGAGCTGGAGCACCGCGCACGACGCCACGACATCCTCGTCGACGAGCACACGCTGTTCGACTTCTACGACGGCCGGGTCGGCGAGGAGGCCGTCTCCGGGGCGCACTTCGACGCCTGGTGGAAGCGAGCGCGGCGTGAGCGGCCCGACCTGCTCACCTTCGACCCGGCGATGCTGGTCAACGCGACGGCCGCCGACATCGACCAGCACGACTACCCCGACGAGTGGCACGAGGGCGACCTGGTGCTGCCGCTGTCCTACCAGTTCGAGCCGGGGGCTGCCGCCGACGGCCTGACGATCGACCTGGCGGTGGCGACGCTGAACCGGGTGGAGGCCGACTCGTTCTCGTGGCAGGTTCCCGGCCTGCGCAAGGACCTCGTCGTCGCTCTGATCCGGTCGCTGCCGAAGCAGCTGCGGGTGAACTTCGTGCCCGCACCCAACTTCGCCAGGGACTTCCTGGCCGCTGCGTCACCGGGCGAGGAGCCGCTGCTCGACGCGCTCGAGAGGTACCTGCGTGCGACCACCGGGGTCGTCGTACCCCGCGACGCCTGGGACTGGTCCAAGGTCCCCGACCACCTTCGACCCACGTTCCGGGTGCTGGACGACAAGGCCGAGCGTGGTCGGCGAGGGCAAGGACCTCGAGGCGCTGAAGGCGCCGTTGCGGCCGCAGTTCCGGCAGGCGATGGAGCAGGTGGCGCAGGCCAGCGGGATCACGTCGACCGGGCAGACGACGTGGACGTTCGGCCCGATCGCGCGGACGTTCACCCAGTCCCGGGCCGGGCACGACGTGCGTGGTTACCCGGCGCTCGTCGACGAGTTGCACACCACAGCGAACCGGCCGACCGTCGGGGTGCAGGTGTTCGGCTCCGAGGCGGAGCAGGCGGCGGCGCACCGGCTCGGCCTGCGCCGGCTGCTGATGCTCGCGATCCCGTCGCCGGCGAAGGCGATCACGGACGGGCTCGGCAACACCGAGAAGCTCACCCTGGCCGGCTCACCGTACGCCTCGATCCAGGACCTGCTCGAGGACTGCGTTGCCGCGGCCGTCGACGAGCTCGTCTTCCAGAACGGGGGACCGGTCTGGGACAGGCCAGGATTCGACGCGCTCACCGCGAAGGTCGCTGCCGGGCTTCCCGCGGCCACCCGGGCGGTGATGCACGACGCCACCCGGGTCCTCACCGTCTGGCGGCAGACCGACCGGGCACTGAGCGGTTCGGCCGCGCTGCCCATGCTTCCCGCACTCGCGGACATGAAGGCGCAGGTGGGAAGGCTGGTCCATCGCGGGTTCATCTCCTCGGCCGGGGCGATCCAGCTGCGGGAGGTCCCGCGTTACCTCGCGGCCGTCGGGGCGCGGCTGGACAAGCTGCCGTCGGCGGTGGGCCGCGACCGGTTGCTGATGGACCAGGTCGCGAACGTGCAGGAGGCCTACCTGAACCGGGTGTCGGCGCTTCCCCCGGGGCGGCCACCGAACGCGCAGCTCGTCAGGGTGCGCTGGATGCTCGAGGAGTTCCGGGTCAGCCTGTGGGCACAGCACCTCGGCACGGCGTACCCGGTCTCGGACACCCGGATCCGGAAGGCCCTCGACGCGACCTGACCGACTTGTCAGGCTGCCGCGCGGCCCTGCCGGGTGAAGGTCTGACAACTCAGAGGGTGTGATGCTCCCGGGCTGCGGCGACCACCGCTTCGAACATCTTCCGGTCCAGGGCAGCCCCCTCTCGCCGTACGCCTGCCTCGTCGAGGCGCAACAGCCGGTCCAGACGTACCTCGCTCGGCCGGCCGGAACCGTCCCAGCCTCCCGAGCCGATGTTCATCCAGTACCGGCCGTAGCGGGCCTCGTCGGCGGCGTCGAGGTCGTGGTCCTTGCTGGTCAGCTGCAGGCCGAGCAGCGTCTCGCCGTCGCGGCCGACGACCAGCACCGGCCGGTCCTTGCCCTGGTTCGGGTCGTCGTCGTAGGCGACCCAGGCCCACACCACCTCACCGGGGTCGGGCAGGCCGTCCATCTCGGGGGCGTAGCTCACCGTCTCGACCGCAACGTCTGCCGCGGGTTCGGTGGGTCGACGGAGAAAGGTCCGGACGATGCTGCCGATACGAGAACGAGCCATGGCAGCACCCTAGCGAGGCCGACAGGCCAGAATGGGTCCATGCCCCGTCTGCCAGCCACCGAACCGCGCTTCGAGACCGAGAGCGAACGCGACGTGTGGAAGGCGCTGTGTGCCCAGCTCGGAGCGGACGACCTGCTGCTGGCGAACGTGCACGTGACCTCGCGGCGCCAGGACCACGAGCTCGACATGGTGGTCGGGCTCGCGGGGTACGGCGTCGTGGTGGTCGAGGTCAAGGGCAGGGGGATCGTCTATGAGGACGACCAGTGGATGATCCCGCGGCGCGGGAAGCTCCGGCTCACCGACCCGGTCACCCAGGCCCGGGAGGGGATGTATGCGATGCGCGACTCCCTGTACGCATTCTCGCGATGGGGTGACCGGCAGCGGGTCAGGTTCGGGCACGCGGTCGTGTTCCCCTACGACACCTTTCCCGACGAGTTCGCGCTGCCCGACTGCCCGCGCTGGCGGATCACCGACCGGTTGCAGATGGACCACCTCGTGGAACGGCTCCGACATCTCCTCGAGCAGCAGGACGCGCCCTACCGGCAGGCCGACTACGACGACCTGGACACGATCGAAGCCTGGCGGTACGGGCGGATGCCGTTGCAGCGTGACCTGGTCGCGCAGGCCGCGGACCGGGAGGCCGACGCGGACCGGCTCACCCAGGACCAGGCGGTGCTGCTGGACGCGATCCGCCTGCTCGGCCGGGCAGAGATCCGCGGGGGCGCAGGCAGCGGCAAGACCTGGCTCGCACTCGAGCAGGCACGCCGGCTGACGCACCAGGGCAAGCGGGTGGCGCTGCTCAGCTACTCCCGGGGCCTGGCCACGTACCTGCAGCGCCGCACCGAGGGGTGGGGCCGCAGGGAGCTGCCGGCCTACGTCGGCACGTTCCACGGGCTCGGTGACGTCTGGGGCGCCGACGTGCGCACCGACAACGACACCGACCCCGACTACTGGGAGCACGAGCTGCCCGCGCAGATGGTCGAGCTGGCCAACGGGCTGCCCGACGGCAGGAAGTTCGACGCGGTCGTCGTGGACGAGGTCCAGGACTTCGCCGACGCCTGGTGGGAGGCGCTGCTCGCCGCACTGAAGGACCCGGAGACCGGTCAGATCTACGTGTTCGCCGACGACGGGCAGCGGGTCTTCCCCCGGTTCGCGGACACGCCGATCGGCATGCCGACGCTGCTGCTCGACCAGAACCTGCGCAACACCCGGCAGATCGCGGAGGCGTTCCAGCCACTCGGTGCGACGCGGATGCGACCCGCGGGCAGCGACGGCCCTGAGGTCCAGTTCGTCGAGTGCTCCGCCGACCAGGCGGTCAGCGACGCCGACGACGCGGTCGACCGGCTGCTCGGGGACGGCTGGCGGCCCGAGGACGTCGCGTTGCTCACGACCGGCTCACGCCACCCGGTGCAGCTCGAGCAGGTCGAGATCAACGGCCGGGACCGGTCCCGGGAGCGGCTCTACGTCGGCATGTCCCGTGCCACCGACCTGCTCGTGGTGTGCGGCGACCCGGACTACGTCCGTGAGGTGGCCGGCGAGGCCACGCTGAGACGGCTACGGGAGTCCCCCGTATGACGGGGGTCCGCGTCGCGACGTACAACCTCTACCTCGGTGCCGACCTGACCCTGATCTTCGGCGCGCACAGCCCGGAGCACCTGCAGCAGCAGGCGAAACTGGTCCATGCGCAGCTGTTGGGCACCGACTTCCCGGCGCGTGCGGACGCGATCGCCCGGGTGCTGGTCCGCGAGCGGGTCGACCTGGTCGGGCTCCAAGAGGTCGCCCGCTGGTCGCGGTCCACGATCGGACCGGACGGCACACAGGGCGAGCCGGAGGTGTGGTGCGACTTCCTCACCGAGCTCCTGGCCGCCCTGGAACGGAACGGGCTGCCCTGCGACGCGTATGCCGTCAACGCCAACTTCCACGGCGGCTCCGCGATCTCCGACGACGAGGCGGTGACGGTGCTCGGCCTCAACGTGGTCCTGGCCCGCCGCGACCGCAGGATCGCCGTCACCGACGCCGCAACGGGTGACTACGCGACCACTCTGGACATCGCCACCGGGATGGACGAGCTGGTGCTGAACATCCCACGCAGCTGGGGCTGGGTCGACGTGGCGGTGGACGGCGCACCGATCCGGTTCGTCAACACGCACACCGAGGCTTACGACGAACGCACCCGCAACGCGCAGCGTGACGAGCTCCTGGACGCGATCGGGGACCCCGGAACGCCGGTCGTCGTGGTCGGCGACTTCAACGCGCCACCGGAGTCCGTCGGCATGCCCGCCGACTTCCAGGACGCCTGGGTCGCCGCCGGCGACGGGGGCCCGGGACACACCTGCGGGCAGACCTCGGATCTTGCCAACGTCGAGAGCCTGCTCCGCGAACGGATCGACTACGTGTGGGTCCAGGGGGCGGACGTGGAGTGCTGCCGGATCGTGGGCAACGTCGACAGCGACCGTACGACGGGCGCGGGACTGTGGCCCTCGGACCATGCCGGGGTGGTTTGCGACCTCCGGCTGGGGTCCTGACCTAGGCTGGTGCGTGCGCCCGCACCGGAGGCGCGCCGACCCGGGAGGCTCCTCATGCGCACACGACTTCTCGCGGTGCTGACGACCGCCCTGCTCCTGGTGGGCGTGGCCGGCGGGGTCGCGGAAGCGCGGTCGGTGGCTGTGAGCGACGCACGCGGCGACATGTGGCGGACGGACTTCGAAGGAGACATCGAGAAGGCGCCGGACACCCGGACCGGTGACGTCCGCCGGGCGGTGTTCGCGCACGGGCGCTCGAACATCGTGATCCACCAGAGGTTCGTCGACCTTCGCCACATCGGTGAGTACTCCCTCTTCACGGCCCGCATCGAGAACGGCGCGAAGAGGTACCGCGAGGTCCGGGTCGAGGCCGGTCCCCGCGGATGGCAGGGCACCGCGAAGGTCTTCGACCGTCACGGCAACCGGGTCGGGTGCCGGGCCGGCCACCGCATCGACTACGTGAAGAACGTGATGGTGATGTCGGTGCCGCGCGCCTGCCTGAACACCCCGAACCGGGTCCGGGTGACGGCGCGCAGCTACTGGGCGCACGAGCAACAGGACGTGTTCCTGATGGACAACCCGCACAACCGGCGTGCCGCGGCCAGGACCTGGACGCGGTGGCTCCGCGCAGGCTGAGCAGCTCAGTCGGCCGGGCGGCGGCGCATCGCCTTCGTCTGGCTGCGCCGCTTCTTGCCGGCGAGCCGGCGCTCCCGCGCGCCGCGTGACGGCTTGGTGGGCCGCCGCGTCGGCGCGGGTGGCTGCAGCGCCTCGGCGAGCACGTCGACCAGCCGGGCGCGCGCGGCCTCACGGTTGCGGTGCTGGGAGCGGTACTCCGAAGCGGCGATCGTCAGCGTGCCGTCGACCAGCCGATGAGCCAGCCGGGCGACGGCACGCTCGCGCAGGTGCTCCGGGATGGACGGCGAACGGGCCAGGTCGAAGGACAGCTCGACGCGACTGTCGGCGGTGTTGACCGACTGCCCGCCCGGGCCGCTGGACCGGCTGAACCGCCACGACAGCTCACCGTCGGGGATGTCGATCCCACGCACGTGCAGCGAGCCGCTCACGATGTCCGCGTTCGACGTAGGTCGGTGTCGGGCTGGGCGCCGAGCTGCGCGACGCAGCGTGCCGCGGCCTCCATCGCCAGGTCGGTGCCTCCGACCAGGAAGCCGGCAGCGAGCGCGTCACCGGCCCCGGTGACGTCCTTCACCGGGCCGGGCACGGGTGGACGCTGGTCCCCGATCCCGTCGATGACGAAGGTGCACCCTTCGGCGCCCTGCTTGAGGGCCAGGACGCTGGTGCCACCGGCGCCGAAGGACGGTACGGCGAGCTCAGTCCGTCCCTCGTTGGTCGCGGCCCACTCCTGGCCGTTCGCGAAGATCACCTCCGGCCGCAGCGCGTGCCACAGGTCGCGGAACCGGGCCGCGCCGTACTCCCGGATCATCGACGCGGACGAGAGGTCGACCGCGACCCTGGTGCCGGACCGCCGGGCCAGCGTCGGCGATGTCGACGAGCTGGTGGGGGTGCGGCGCGCGGAGCAGGGCGTAGCCGGACAGGAACAGCCAGTCCGCGCCGCTCGAGCCAGGGGCCGGGGCCGAGCTCACCGAGCCAGTCGAGTCGAGCCCGGGTCGGAGGCGAGTGACCGGGAGCCCGCGGTGACCAGCGACACCACGGTGCCCGGGTGCTCGGTCCGCGGGCCGTGCACCTCGACGCCGCGCGGCCGCCAGCGCCTCGCCGACCAGCCGACCGTTGCCGGAGTCCGAGCGGCGGCCCGAACACCCGCGCCTCGACCGCCCAGGGCGGCCGCCCAGGCCGCGACGTTGGCGGCCTGGCCGCCGGCCGCGAACGTGATCCTGGCGGGGGTGTCGTCGTCGGGCACCAGACCCGCGGGCACGTCGACGATCACGTCGAGCATGATGTCGCCCAGGCAGCAGACCAGCACGTGTCGCCGCACCTCCTTCTGTCCGTCGGGCAGAATGCCCGGGTGAGCGAACCCGACCTTCCCCTCCAGCTGTCCGAAGAGGTGTCCGACGCTATTGCATCAGGTGCCGGCGTCGTGGCGTTGGAGTCCACGATCATCAGCCACGGGCTGCCCACCGAGTCGAGCGCGCAGACGGCGCGGGAGATCGAGCAGGCGGTACGTCGGGGCGGCGCCGTTCCCGCGACGATCGCCATCGTCGACGGGCGGTCCGGGTCGGCCTCGTCCGACGACGCACTGGTCCGTGTCGCGCGAGGACGAGGACGTGGTGAAGTCGAGCATCCGTGACCTCGGTGTGGTGATGGCCAAGGACCTGATGGGTGCCACGACGGTCGCGGCCACGTCGTACATCGCCCACCTCGCGGGCATCCGGGTGTTCGCCACCGGCGGGCTCGGCGGGAGTGCACCGGGGCGCACGGGACAGCTTCGACGAGTCGGCCGACCTGGCCGCGCTCGGGTCGGTCCCGGTGACGGTGGTGTGCGCCGGGGTGAAGTCGATCCTCGACGTGCCCGGCGACCCTCGAGCGTCTCGAGACGCTGTCGGTGACTGTGGTGGGCTACCGCACGGACACGTTCCCGGGCTTCTACATCCGGACAACGGGGCTCGCCGGTCCCGTGGCGGATGGACGACGCCGAAGGAGGTCGCGGCGATGATGCGGCACCGGACGTCGCTGGGGCTGCCCCAGGGTGTCGTGGTCGCCAACCCGATCGCCGCCGCGCGACGAGATGGACCGCGACCTGCACGAGAAGACGCTGCGGGGCGGACTCGCCGCGGTGAAGGAGGCAGGTGTGAGCGGCAAGGACGTGACGCCGTTCCTGCTGGCCTACTTCCACGAGCAGACGCACGGTGCGTCGCTGGCCGCGAACGTGGCGCTGGTGCTCAGCAACGCTGCCCTGGCCGCGGAGATCGCCACTTCCTGAGTATGTGCGCCGGACCGGGAGCGCCTCACGGCGCGTGGCCGCTCGTAGCGGCTTATTTTGGGACCCGGGGCTGCCGCGGTCCGACGCGTGTCTGAGTTTACAAGCCGAATCCACACATCCGGGCAAAACGGCGTGTGACGCGGAACAAAATTCTGGGCGTCTCGCCGAACCCGCGCGGCCCACCGGGTCAGGCGAGGTCGCCCCGGGTCTCAAGCCGGGCGGCGTGCTCGAGCTGTTCCGCCATGGTGACCAGCTTCGCCGCGGACACGTCCGCCCGGTACGTCGCGGCCGGGGTGTCCGCACCGATCTCGGCGCACGGCCTGCGGCAGCGACCCGCGCGAACGCCGCGGCGCGGTAGAGGGTGTCCGCGAAGTCGCCGCGAGCCACCCCACGGAGCACCAGGTCGACGAGGTGGCGTACCTCGTCGGGACCGGGTGGGTCGAGGACACCGGCGACTGCCTCGTGCACGGGCGTGTGCCGGCGCCCGATGTCGAACTCATGGGCCGCGGCAGACGGGGTCGGCGTACACCCAGGCCCGCAGGAGGTACAGCCGCCACAGGCAGCCGGCCAGCGAGTCGGCAGGGGAGCTGGCCCACAGGTCGGCCAGGGTCTCGAGCCCCTCGGCCTCGGCGAGCGAGACCACGCGCGCGACGACCGCCTCGTCCTCGGTGTCGTGGGCGCCGCGCACCAGCAGCGTCGCGCAACGGTCCGCCGCCTCGCTGCGCACAGCGGGGTCGTCCTCGCCGGGGAGGGTCTCGAAGTGGGCGGCGCCCGGCATGCTGGGGCGACGGTACCTGGGTGTCTCGGACATCTCCCCCAGACTAAGGCTCGACCGAATCACGCGCGACCCAACTCGAAATGAGGCGCGATTGAACAGCGAACGAGGCGCGACTCAACAGCGAACGAGGCGCGACTCAACGGGTCAGCGGCGGGGCGGGGGGATCGCGTTCGTCGCCTCGATCACGTCCATGCCGGTGATCTGCAGCAGGTCCACGATGATCGAGCGGATCTGGGCGAGCACCACGTCGGCGGACAGGTCGGTGGTGCGTTCGACCAGCGCGGTACCCTCACCGATACGCAGCAGCGCCGAGCGGACCTCCGAGGCCATCCGGTCCTGCTCGAGCTCGTCCGCCATCGCCGTGGTCGCATCCGCCAGCTCGGCGCACAGCACCGCGTAGGAACGTGGCACGTGCTCCCTGTGGTAGTTGGCCACCGCGACCCGTCGCACCAGCACCCGGGTGTTGCGAAGCGCCCGGTCCAGTGGCTCGACGAGATCGGCCATCCGTCGTACCTGCCCCGTGTGCCGGCGCCGGAACGGGGACGAGGCGATCACCGACAGCCCTTCGTCCGCGGCGGCCTGCAGCTCCCGGATCAACGTCTCGGTCGCCCGGGCGTCGGCGAGGATCTCCAGGCCGCGTTCCACGTCGCCGTCGACGGCGCTCTCGGCGGCGGCTCGGAGCAGGTCGGCGATCCGGCGTACGACGACCCCGGCCTGCTCGCGCGGTCGGCGCAGGGGGGCGCGGGGCACGACCGCCGCCGCGACGATCGCGACGGCGCCACCGATCAGTGCGTCGCTCCAGCGGACCAGTGCCGCACCAGGTTCCGGGATCAGCGTGGTCACCACGATGGACTGCACCGCGGCCTGCGTCACGAACAGGCCGCCGGCATCGAGCAGGAACGCTGCGCTCATCGCCAGCGCCACGATGATGCCCAGCTGCCACCAGTCGGCGCCGATCAGGATCACCAGCAGGTCGGCGAGGAACACACCGAACGCGACCCCGATGGTGACCTCCGCGACCCGGCGCAGCCGCTGCCCGTAGGAGGTGCCCAGGCTGACCACGGCGGCGATCGGCGCGAAGAACGGCGTGTCATGCCCGAGCACATCCTTGGCGAGCAGGTACGCGACGGCGGCCGCGATCGCGCACTGGCCGATGTGCCACGCCTTCGACCGCAGCCGGTCGGAGGCGTTGCCTCGCGGACGTGCGGCCTCGGTCGTACAGGCGGTCGAACGGGGTGGCCTCACTCACAACGCTGATGCTGCCAGAACTTCCCGCGACCGGTCGGGTCCTAGAGTGGGCCCCATGCAGCAGCGACGCATCGGAGACATCGAAGTCAGCGCGATCGGTCTCGGCGGAATGCCGATGTCGGTCCGGAAGACCAACGACGTGGAGCTCGGGGTGCGCACCGTCCACCGGGCGCTCGACGAGGGCGTCACGGTCATCGACACCGCCGACGTGTACACCCCCGACGACGCCCCGCTCGGCCACAACGAGGACGTGATCGCCAGGGCGTTGAAGGAGTACGGCGGCAGCACCGACCACGTGCTGGTGGCCACCAAGGGCGGGATGACCCGCGACGGCGTCCGACTGGGGGACCGACGGGCGACCCGAGGCCATCCGCCGGTCCTGCGAGGGCTCGCTGCGGCGGCTCGGGGTGGACGCGATCGGTCTGTACCAGCACCATCGGCCCGACCCGGACGTTCCCTACGACGAGACGATCGGGGCGTTCAAGGAGCTGCTCGACGACGGGCTGATCCTGCGCGCCGGTCTCTCGAACGCCGACCCGGACCAGATCCGTACCGCCCAGCGAGATCCTCGGCGACGGGCTGGTGTCGGTGCAGAACCAGTTCTCCCCGAGGTACCGCAGCTCCGAGCCGGAGCTCGAGCTGTGCGCGGAGCTGGGCATCGCCTTCCTGCCGTGGAGCCCGCTCGGGGGGATGCGCGAGGCCGGCGAGCTCGGCGAGAAGTACGCGGCGTTCACCGACATCGCCGAGAAGTACGAGGTGAGCCCGCAGCAGGTTTGCCTGGCATGGGAGCTGGCCAAGTCCCCGGTGGTCATCCCGATCCCCGGCGCGAGCCGGCCCGAGTCGATCGCGGACTCCGCGAAGGCGGTCGGGATCACCCTCGAGCAGATCGACTTCGACCTGCTCGACAAGATCTGACTCGGGGGCCTGCTCAGCCGAGCCGCGCGGCCGCGGTCTCGACCGCGTCGACCATCGGCTCCTGGCCGCGGGGGTAGTTGTAGTCCTGGCCCACCAGCCGCATCTCGACCAGGGAGATCGTCGAGCCCGAGCGGGTCATCCCCTGCGCGTCGAAGTAGGCGGAGTCCGGTTGGCCGGTCGGGCCATAGATCAGGAGGTACCAGTTGCCGGTCGCGCCACCGTCGACCGAGACCGACTGCAGCTTCCCGACCTTCGGGCGGTCGTACCTCTTCAGCTGGTCGGCGCACTGCTCGCGCCAGGACTTCAGCACCTCGTAGGCACGCTTGGCGGTCATCTCGTCGGCGAACTCTGCGACCATGTTCGACGCGGTCGACCCGGGGCTCTTCAGGCCGGGCCGGAAGGTGCGCACGGCAACCTTCGTGGCACCGATCGAGGTCATCGCGAACTTCTGGCAGGTGCCGAACGGAGTGCGACCCTCACCTCGTTTCGTGGACTTCTCCCGCCACGTGAACTCCTCGTTGAAGCCGGGCACCTCTTCGGCGGTGAGCAGCTTCCCGCGGATCCCGGACGCGGCGACCTTCACAGGTTTGTCCTCCGGCCGCGCCTCCTCCTCGGCAGGCGACGTCGAGGGCGTGGTCGAGGGGGACTCCTCGACGGTCCCGGACTCGGTGTGCTCGGTGGGCTCGGTCGGTTCGGTGACCGGTGAGGTCGACTCGCTCGGGCCGGCGACTGTGGGGTCGGCCGGTTCGGCGGCGTTCCCGGTGCCGGCTCCGGTCTCCGTGCCGCAGCCGGCAAGCGTGACGGCGAGGGCGAGAGCGGCGAGTCCGGTGGCGAGCAAGCGGCCGCGACGGCGAACCATCATGTGAGTCCCATCTTTCCCGAGCTAGGTGCGAGGCGGGCACGAACCGATGCCGTGCCGGTTTCCCGTCAACCCTAGGGTGCGATGGGGCCAACGCCACACAGAAGCAGGCCAGTTTCCTTGGCGTGTCCCGATACGGTGGCATGGTTCGGCAGTACCTTTCCCGAGGGCCCAGCCCTGGACCGATTTGGAGTGAGCAGGTGTCTTCGGTGCGCAAGCTGGTTGGCGCGTCCGCGGTCGCCGCTCTTTGCCTGACGGCGGCGTGCACCTCCACCGAGGGAGAGCCGGCCCCGACGCCCAGCCCCTCGCCGACCACCTCCGCCACCTCGGCCGCCGCCACCGACCCGGTGAACCTCCGGTTCGCGGTGTATGGCGGGGAGGAGGAGATCGAGTCGTACGTCGACATGGCAGAGGCGTTCACGAAGAACAACCCGAACATCACGGTGACCGTCGACCGGGCACCGGACTCGAATGCGGCGATGGCGAGCCTGGAGAACCGGTTCTCGCAGGGAAACCCGCCCGACATGTACCTGGCCGAGCGCGAGGACATGCCGGCGCTGATGGCGGAGCGGCGGGTGCAACCCGTCGACGAGCTCCTCGAGGACCGCCAGCTCGACTTCGGTGACGGCTTCCAACGGGGTGGTCTCGAGGCGTTCAGCGCCGAGTCGTCCCTCCAGTGCATGCCGCACGACGTGTCGCCGATGGTCGTCTACTACAACGAGCGCCTGCTCAACCTGCGCTCACTCGCGGAGGAGCCCGACGAGACCCCCAACCCCGAGGACGGCTGGACCTGGGACGAGTTCGCCGAGGCCGCTCGGCAGATGTCGCGGGGCAGGGTCAAGGGCGTCTACATCCAGCCCACCCTGGAACAGCTCGCACCGTTCATCTGGTCCGGCGGTGGCGACCTCGTCGACGACGACACCGCGCCGACGACGCTGACGCTCAGCGAGGGCGACGCCATGGGAGCGCTGGAGGAGGTACTCACCCTCGCCCGCGACCCACAGGTCACGCCGACCCGCGCCGACCTCGAGCGGGTCAGTGCGGTCGACAGGTTCAAGCGGGGCCGGATCGGAATGATCCTCGGCTTCCGCGAGCTCACCCCGGAGCTGCGCAGGGCAAAGGGGCTCGACTTCGAGGTGATGCCGATGCCGAAGCTCGGTCCCTACCGCACGATCACCTCGATGACCGGCTACTGCATCTCCCCGCAGACCGAGCACCTCGACGCCACGGCCGACTTCCTCGCCTTCGCGGTGGGTCGCGAGGGTGCCACGCTCACCACCATCGCCGGGTACACCGTGCCCTCCAACCTGCAGGTCGCGCACTCGCCGGCGTTCATCCAGCCCGGCGAGCACCCGCGGAACTCGTTCGTGTTCAACGAAGGCGTACGACGGGCGCAGCACCCGCCCTGGGTCCGCTCATGGCCGGAGGTCGAGCAGGAGGTGCGCCCGAGGCTCGAGCGGCTGTTCTACACGCCGGTGATCGGCGACCTGGCCGCACGGCTCACCCAGATCGACGCCGCATCGCAACCGATCCTGGCGCCCCCGGAGGAGTCACCAGCGGCCGAGTGAGGGGCGTCCTCAGTCCGTGTCCTCGTCCGGCGAACCTGGCTCCGACGGATCCGGCTCGCTCGCGACGGCGGCGCCCTTCACGACTGCCTTCACCAACGGCTCGGTGGTGAGCTCGACCTGCCACTCGCGGGCGCCGAGCTCGCGGAGCCGTTCGGCCACCCGGTCGAGCAGCTCGTTCTCCGAGTCGGCGTCCGGGGCCTCCCACATCAGTCGTCGCACGTAGTCCGGGGTGAGCAGGTTCTCCACGGGCAGGTTCAGGTCTTTCGCGAGCGCGCCGAGGTCCGCCCGTGCGGCACTGAGACGGGCTGCGGCGACCGGGTCCTTGTCGGCCCAGGAACGAGGCGGGGGAGGCCCGTCGTACCTGGCGGCCAACGGTGGCAGCTCCTCGTCCGGCAGGGTGCGCGCGGTGCGCAGCGCCTCGACCCACTGGTTGGCGTAGCGTTCCGCGCCGCGGCCGCGGAAGCCCCTGAGGCCGAGGAGCCCGGCCTTGTCCCGCGGCAGGTGGTTGGCCGCCTCCACGATCGCCGAGTCGGGGATGATCCGGCCCGGGGTGATGTCGCGTTGGGAGGCGATCGCGTCCCGGGTCTGCCAGAGCTCGCGCACCGCCGCCATCGCGCGACGGCCGCGGGCCCGGTGCATCCCGGAGGTGCGCCGCCAGGGGTCCTGGCGAGGACCGGGGCCGGGGAATGCGACGAGGTGGGCGAACTCCTGACGAGCCCATTCGGCCTTGCCGGTCTCGTCGAGCTCGCGGCCGAGGGTCTCCCGGAGCTCGATGAGCACCTCGACGTCGAGGGCGGCGTACTCCAGCCACGGCTCGGGCAGCGGCCGGGTCGACCAGTCGACGGCGGAGTGCTCCTTGCGCATCCGAAGGCCGGTGATCGTCTCGACCAGGGTGGCCAGCCCGACGCGGGGGTAGCCGAGCAGCCGGCCCGCGAGCTCGGTGTCGAACAGGGAGCTGGGGCGCAGGCCGAGCTCGGTGAGGCAGGGGAGGTCCTGGGTGGCCGCATGCAGGATCCACTCGGCGCCGTCGAGCGCCTCGTTGAGCGGACGCATGTCGTCGAACATGATCGGGTCGATCAGCGCGGAGCCGGAGCCCTCACGGCGCAGCTGGATCAGATAGGCGCGGGCGGAGTACCGGTAGCCCGACGCGCGCTCGGCGTCGATCGCGACCGGACCGCTGCCGCTGCGGAACGCCTCGACCGTCTCCTCGAGGGCGGGGTCCGACTCGACCACCGGCGGGAGCCCGTCGCGGAGCTCCAGCAGCGGCGCCTTGGGTGGCTCCTCGGCGGCTGCCTGCTCGTCCTCCGCGTCGCTCGTGCTGTCTGCCGGTGAAGCGTTGTCGGGCTGTTGCATCAGGCCGGGCCGCGCTGTCCTCGTCGGCTCGGCATCGATGCGACACCCTCGGGAACCGGAGGAAGGCCGACAGCGGTGCAGAGCAGCTCACCCCAGGCCTCGACGTGGTCGGAGATGTCGCCCACCGGGGTCCACGAGGCGCGGATCTCGAGCTGCGCGGTCGCGTCCTCGTCGGCCATCGCGCCGAAGCTCTCCGAGGACACCTTGGTGACCGTGCCGGAGGGAGCGGCGTACTCCGCGCCGTGCGCGTCGAGGGCCTCGGTCAGCCAGGTCCAGCCGACCTCGCCGAGCAGCGGGTCGTTGGCCATCTCGGGCTCGATCTCGGCGCGGGCGTAGGCCACGCAGCGGAAGGTGCCCTCCCAGGCGTCGTTGCCGGCAGGGTCGTGCAGAAGGACTATGCGACCGGTGCCGACGTCGTCGCCGTCGACGGTCACATCGGCGGACAGTGCGGAGGCGAACGGGGCGATTCGCTGCGGTGCGGGCATCTCCTCGCAGAAGATCTCCGGGCGCATGCGCGCAGCGCGCATCTGCTCCACGGCGACCCGAAACTCCTCGGGCGTCGCAGGTGCCCCGACCTGGGGCTCTTGTCGCGCGGCCATGGGGTCAGCCTAAGCCGGTTTCCCCGGACCGGTAGCCCGACACTCCGCCTGACCTGGGAAGATCGGGGCGTGCCAGCCGCCTCCAAGACCGATCCCGCCGTCCACGACTCCGCATTCCTACGCGCCGCGCGCGGGAAGCCGGTCCCGTACACCCCGGTCTGGTACATGCGCCAGGCCGGCCGCTCGCTGCCGGAGTACCGCAAGCTGCGCGAGGGTGTAGCGATGCTCGACTCGTGCATGCGCCCGGACATGGTCGTCGAGATCACCCTGCAGCCGGTGCGTCGCTACGGGGTGGACGCGGCCATCTTCTTCTCCGACATCGTGCTGCCGCTCAAGGCGATCGGGGTCGATCTCGACATCGTGCCGAACGTCGGCCCGGTGATCGCGAACCCGGTCGCCACGCTCGAGGACGTCGCCGCGATCCCTGACCTGGACCCGTCACACGTCCCGTTCATCACCGAGTCGGTGCAGACGCTGGTCCGCGAGCTCGGGGCCACCCCGCTGATCGGCTTCGCCGGAGCCCCGTTCACGGTGGCCTCCTACCTGGTCGAGGGCGGCCCGTCCAAGGAGCACGCGAAGACCAAGGCGCTGATGTTCGGCGCCCCGGACGTGTGGGACGCGCTGATGCGCAAGATCGCGTCGATCTCCGCGGCGTACCTCTCGGTGCAGGTCGAGGCGGGCGCGTCCGCCGTACAGCTCTTCGACTCCTGGGCCGGCGCCATGTCCCCCGCCGACTACGAGAAGTACGTGATGCCGTACTCCGCCTCCGTGCTCTCCGCCGCCGGTTCGCTCGGTGTCCCGCGGATCCACTTCGGGGTCGGCACAGGTGAGCTTCTCGGTCTGATGGGCGGCGCGGGCGCGGACGTGGTCGGCGTCGACTGGCGGGTACCCCTGGACGAGGGCGTACGACGGGTGGGCGGCCGTGTCGTGCAGGGGAACCTGGATCCGTCGCTGGTGTTCGCGCCGACCGAGGTGATGCTCTCGCGGGCCGCCGACGTGCTCGCCCGCGGGTCTGCCGCACCGGGCCACATCTTCAACCTGGGGCACGGAGTGATGCCGTCCACCGACCCGGACCAGCTGGCCCGGCTGACCGACTTCGTGCACGAGCACTCCGCCCGCTGACCCGCGCGTCTCAGCCGGCGGCCGGCGGGTCCGGCTCGGGTTGCGCGCTGCGGCGGCGGGCGAGGGCTCGGACCAGCAGCCACGTCGGTACGCCGACCAGGGCGAACGCGCCGGCGAACGGGATCACCGCACCGAACACGGTCAGCGTTACCACCACGAAGTCCATGAGGGCGTTCCACCCGCTCTTCAGTCCCGTGAGGAAGCCGGCGTCCTCGAGGGCGTCCGGCGGTGGGACGTACTTGTCGGGTGTCGAGAGGTACAGGGTGATCGTCGACATCGACGTCTGGTCGGACAGGTAGGCCTGCTGCGCCCGCAGGGACTGCAGCTCGGCCTCACGTTGGGTGATCTGGTCCTCGAAGCGGATCAGCTCGTCGATGTCCTCCGAGTCGCGCTGATAGTCCTGCAACCGGTCCAGGCTGGTCTGGAGGGTCTCCACCCGCTCGTTGACGTCGATCACCTCGGTGGTCACGTTCTTCGACCGGGTGTCCGAGGTCTTCACCTTCCCGAGCTTCTCGAGGGCGTCCATCGCGGCCTTGAACTTAGCCACCGGCACCCGCAGCACGAGCGTGGACCGTTCGATGCTGCCGTCCCGGTCGTGTGACGTCTCCTCGCTGTCGACAGTGCCGCCGAACCCGAACAGCAGCTGGTCCACCTCGTCGCGAGCATCGTCGAGCTGGTCGCTGGTGACCGCGACCTGGCCGGTCCTGATCATCGCCTTGGTCTGGATCACCGTCCGGTTCGCACCGGGCGCCGGTTCCGGCGCGACCGCCCCTCCGCCCGCGTCCTCGTCAGCGCCGACGGACCCGCCCGCGGCAACGTCGGAGGAGGCAGAGTCGCCGCCGCCACTACAGGCCGCGAGCCCACCGACCAGGAGCAGGGCCGCGAGGACGGCAGCGAACCGTGTCGAGCGCCTGGGTGTGCTTCCCATCTGAACCGCCTCCATGCCTGTGGCCCGCAGTTGCCGCCGGGCGCCTCGTGCCGACCGAGACCTGAATGGCTGTGTGACGCAGCCGATGGGACGGCGGTTCCGTCGAGTTGGTGAACTGGCGGGACGTTTGCCAATCTGTTACCCGTGACCTCCTCCACCGGCACCGGCCGGCCACTGCATGTCGTCGTGGTCGGCGCCGGGATCGCCGGGCTGTCGGCCGCCGCCCGGCTGAAGCAGCAGGCACCCGACCTTCAGGTCACCGTCCTCGAGTCGTCCCCGTCGATCGGCGGGAAGCTCGCACTCGCCGACGTCGCCGGGATCACCGTCGACGTCGGCGCGGAGTCGATGCTGAACCGGCGTCCCGAGGCGACCGACCTCGCCCGCAGGTCGGGGCTCGGCGACCGGCTCGTCCACCCGGCCGTTACGTCGGCGAACCTGTGGTCGCGCGGCGAGATGCACCCGATGCCGCGAACCCTGATGGGCGTGCCGACAGATGCGCGTGCCCTGGCCGAGAGCGGTGTCATCTCCAAGGCGGGCCTGGCCAGGGCGGCCCTCGACGCGGTGCTCCCCGCGACGCGGCTCGACGACCGGGACGTCAGCGTCGGCTGGCTGATCGAGGAACGGTTCGGCAGGGAGGTGGTGGACCGTCTGGTCGAGCCGCTGCTCGGCGGGGTGTACGCCGGCCACGCCCGCGAGATCTCAGCGCGGGCCGCGGTGCCCCAGGTCGTCGCCCTGCTCGACCGGGACAAGTCCATGCTCAAGTCCGCTGCCGCGGCGACGAGCGCCACGTCCGACGTACCCGTCTTCGCGGGCCTGGTCGGAGGAATCGGCCGGCTCCCGGCCGCAGTGGCCGCGTCCGCCGACCTCGACGTACGCACCTCGGCAACCGTGCGGGATCTCGCGCGCCGGACCGGAGGGGGGTGGAACCTCGTCGTCGGCTCGACCCATGACCCCGAGGTCCTCCAGGCCGACGCCGTCATCCTGGCCACACCGGCGCGGCCTACGGCGCGGCTGCTCAGCGACGTGGTGCCCGACGCGGCGCTCGAGCTGGCGCGGATCGAGTACGCCTCGATGGCGATCGTGACCATGGCGTTCCGCCGGCGCGACTTCCCGGACACGTCGGGCTCCGGGTTCCTGGTGCCACCGGTCGACCAGCGCGACATCAAGGCCGCGACGTACTCGTTCGCGAAGTGGGACTGGGTGGCCGAGGCCGGCCGCGGTGCGGACAACGGCGAGGACGTGCTGGTGCTGCGGTGCTCGATCGGCCGGCACCGGGAGGAGCAGGTGCTCCAGGTCGACGATGCCGACCTCGTGCAGCTCGCGCTGGAGGACCTGTCCGCGGCGGTCGGGCTCTGCGTGCGGCCGGTCGACTGGCACGTGCAGCGGTGGGGCGGTTCGCTGCCGCAGTACACCGTCGGACACCTCGACCGGGTGCGCAAGGTGCGTACGGCGGTTGCGCGGAGCACCGGTCTCGCGGTGTGCGGAGCCGCGTACGACGGACTCGGGATCCCCGCCTGCATCGCATCGGCGGGCCTCGCCGTGGAGCAGGTCCTCGGCGGGCTCGTGCGGACCGGACCCGATGCCTGATCGCGCTGCGCGGCAGGGGAGAATGGGCCCATGACAGACGCACCCTCTCAGCACGGCGCCCACGGCCGCGGTCCCAACCAGGGCAAGGCCGCGAAGGACCTGAACGACTCCATCCGCTACACGATGTGGTCGGTCTTCCACCTGCGCGACGTGATCGGTGATGGCGACCGCGCTGCCGAGGCGAACGAGGTCGAGAAGCTGTTCCACGAGCTCGAGGCCTCCGACGTGAGGATCCGGGGTCTCTACGACGTGTCGGGTCTTCGTGCCGACGCCGAGCTGATGGTCTGGTGGCACTCCGAGAGCTCGGACGACCTGCAGCAGGCGTACAACCGTTTCCGTCGGACCGCATTCGGGTCCCGGCTGGTGCCGGTGTGGTCGCAGATGGCGCTGCACCGTCCCGCGGAGTTCAACAAGAGCCACATCCCGGCGTTCCTGGCCGACGAGGTGTCCCGTCAGTACGTCTGCGTCTACCCGTTCGTGCGGTCCTACGAGTGGTACCTCCTCGAGGACTCCGAGCGTCGCGCACTGCTCGCCGAGCACGGCAAGATGGCTCGGGAGTACCCCGATGTCCGCGCCAACACCGTCGCCTCGTTCGCGCTCGGTGACTACGAGTGGATGCTGGCCTTCGAGGCCGACGAGCTCTACCGGATCGTCGACCTGATGCGGCACCTGCGTGGCTCGGAGACCCGCCGCCACGTGCGTGACGAGGTCCCGTTCTACACCGGCCGCAAGCGGACCCCGGCCGAGCTGGTCAACGACCTGCCCTGAGCTGTCAGGAGGGTGCGCGGCTACAGCCGTCCACCGTCCTGACAGGTCGGCTACGCGGTGGGTTCGAGGGTCAGGCTGATCGAGTTGATGCAGTAGCGCTGGTCGGTCGGGGTTCCGTAGCCCTCACCCTCGAACACGTGCCCGAGGTGCGAGCCGCAGTTCCCGCAGCGCACCTCGACCCGCTTCATCCCCATCGAGGTGTCCTCGATGTACTCCACCCGGTCCTCGGCCAGCGGCGCGTAGAACGACGGCCAGCCGCAGTGCGACTCGAACTTGGTGTCGGAGCGGAACAGCTCGGTGCTGCAGGCGCGGCAGCGGTAGACACCGGTGGTCTTCGTGTCGGTGTACTCGCCGACGAAAGCGGGCTCGGTGCCGGCCTTGCGCAGCACGGCGTACTCCTCGGGAGTCAGCTGCTCGCGCCACTCCTCGTCAGACTTGGTGACCTGGTAACCCATGGGTACACGGTACCCAGCGTCGCCAACCCCTAGATTGGGTCCATGGCGAGCCCCGCGACCGAGATCGAAGCCTCCGGACGGAGCGTGCGCGTCTCCAACCCGGACCGGGTGATCTACCCGGCGACCGAGAAGACCGACGAGGTCACCAAGCTGCAGGTGGTGGAGTACTACCTCGCGGTCGGTCCGGGCATCATGCGTGCCCTCGACCATCGGCCCACGACGTTGGAACGCTGGCCGAAAGGCGTCTACGAGGGGATCAAGCTCGCAACCCGGGCGGGGAGAAGAGCGACGCGTTCTACCAGAAGCGGGTGCCGAAGGGCGCGCCGTCCTACGTCGAGACCGCCCGTATCCAGTTCCCCTCCGGCCGGTTCGCCGACGAGGTCTGCCCGACCGAGGAGGCAGTGGTCGCCTGGGCCGCGCAGATGGGCACGCTGACCTTCCACCCCTGGCCGGTACGGCGCGACGACGTGGACCATCCCGACGAGCTGAGGATCGACCTCGACCCACAGCCGGGGACCGACTTCCGTGATGCGGCCCGTGTCGCCGGTGTCGCGCGGGAGCTGCTCGACGACCTGGAGATGGCCGGCTTCCCGAAGACCAGCGGCAACCGGGGCGTGCACATCTATGTCCGCATCGAGCCCCGGTGGACCTTCACCGACGTGCGGCATGCGGCGATCGCGTTCGGACGTGAGCTCGAGCGTCGTACGACGGGCGTCACCACGAAATGGTGGAAGGAGGAGCGTGGCGAGGCCATCTTCGTCGACTACAACCAGAACAGCCGGGACCGGACCATCGCCAGCGCGTACAGCCTGCGCCCGATCCCTGGAGCGCCGGTGTCGACGCCCGTGACCTGGGACGAGCTGCCGGGCGTGGACCCGAGGGCATTCAACCTGCACACCGTCCCGGACCGGTTCCAGGAGCTCGGCGACCTGCACGTGGGCATCGACGAGGAGCGCTACTCGCTGGAGAAGCTGCTCGAGCTGTACGCGCGTGACGAGGAGCAGGGGCTCGGCGAAATGCCGTACCCGCCGGACTATCCGAAGATGCCGGGCGAGCCGATGCGGGTGCAGCCGAGTCGTGCGAAAAGAGTGTGAACCGGGACGTTGTTCCCCCGGTCGGGTACCGCAAGACCCTAAGTGGGTCAGCCGGGTCCCCAAGGTGAACCAGTAAAGTCATGCAACCGGACTATGGCTGATCCTGCAGACCCTGCGTAGCGTCCGAGGGTATGCGACTTCTCCTGGTCGCCTGACTCTGAGGAGTGACTCATGAGGTCAACCCGGCTACGGGGCACGGCGTTCCTCGGCATCGCCGCGCTCACCCTGTCTCTGCCCGCCGCCTCGCCACTCGGTGCGAGCGCGCGCCCTGCTGCCGGAGCAGCGGCAGCGGCAGCGGCAGCCGCGGATCCCGCCGTCGTAGGTCGGTGGTCGGCGCCGTTCAACATGGGCGGAGTCGCGATCCACGCCACGCTCCTGCGCACCGGGGGCGTGCTGTTCTTCCAGTACGTCGAGGGAGATGCGACCCAGGACCATACGTCGTACGTCGGCACCTGGAACTACGCCACGGGCGCCAAGAGGGCGGCAGGCTTCACGTACGGCCGCGACGTGTTCTGCGCAGGAAACAACGTGCTGCCGGACGGGCGGGTGTTCATCGGCGGTGGCCATGACCACACCACGGGCAAGAAGCAGGACGGTGTCGGGGCCGCCGAGACGGACACCTATGCGCCGGTCAGCCGCACCTGGAAACCGGGCCCACTGCTGACCGAGAAGCGGTGGTACCCCACGACCATCGGCCTTCCCCGTGGGAAGACGCTGATCTTCGGAGGGCAGGCGAAGATCGGTGCCACGGCGAGCACCGTCGACGAGTACACCCCGGCCACCAACACGGTGAGGCGGCTGCCCGGTTCGGCCACCAAGACGGTCGGCTCGTACCCGCGCATGCACGTCATGGCCAACGGAATGATCCTCAAGACCGGCCCGCAGAAGATGTCGTCGTACTTCAACCCGGGGACCAGCTCATGGTCCGACGTCGCGCCGATGAACTTCGGCGCCCGGGCCCGCGGGAGCTCGATCCTGCTGCCCGGCGGACAAAAGGTTCTCACCGTCGGCGGTCAGCTGTCCGGGACCCAGCCGCCCACGGGCACCGCGGAGATCATGGACATCACCGCGGCTCAGCCGAAGTGGCGCTACACGGGGTCCCTGAACCACCCGCGGCTGCACGCCAACACCGTCGGCCTGCCGAACGGCAAGGTGCTCATCGTCGGTGGTGGTACTGCGCACAGGTACGTCGGCCCGGTCAAGATTCCGGAGATCTACAACCCCAAGACGGGGAAGTGGACCGCGTTGGCGCCACAGAAGGCCAGCCGCATCTACCACGGCACGGCACTCCTGCTGCCCGATGGCCGGGTGCTCTCAGCCGGCCAGGACAATGGTCCTCTGGCCACCTACGGTGAGATCTTCTCGCCGCCGTACCTCTTCAAGGGCCCGCGCCCCCGCGTCACGAAGGCGCCCAAGAACCTCCGCTACGGGCAGCGGTTCAACATCGTCACGCCGAACGCTGCGTCGATCAGGCGGGTCACGCTGATCAAGGCAGGCTCCGTCACCCACTCGGTGGACAGCGACCAGCGGTCCGTCGTGCTCAACTACAGGGCGCGTCGCGGGGTCCTCTCCGCCAAGGCCCCGCTCCGGCGTCAGGTCGCCCTGCCCGGCTACTACATGCTCTTCGCCGTCAACGCCAAGGGCGTGCCGTCCATGGCCAAATGGGTGCACGTGGGCTGAGCTACACCCCGCTGACGCCCTCGCCGCCGCCGGCCTGCTCGTCGAAGGACTCGTGCTCGAGCAGGTGCAGCACCGGCACGCCGATCTTGCGGCGGGCGCGTGAGGTCCAGTCGAGGTGGAAGAACTCCGAGACCACGTGCGGCCGGGTGAGGATGATCGCCTCCCGGGCGTCGACCGCGGACACCTTGGCGGTCAACGCATCGATCGGGTCGATGCTGACGATCTCGCCGGTGGCGTCCGCGCCCGTGTCGGTCAGCCGCTTGAGACAGCCGACCAGGTGCTCGCGGGCCTGCTCGAGCAGCTCCCGCTGGACCTCCTCGAGGTTCATGTCGTCCATCACGAGCGCGGGGGAGGCGAGCACCTCGCTCGCGGCGAGCGACCCCATCGCCGACTCGACCCTGGCAGCAGCATCCTCGACGGGGAGCAGCACGTGGTAGCGCACATGCTCCTCGACATCCTCGTGCAGCCCGCGCACCTGGAGAGCGTCCTGCCTGGAAAGTGGCTGCTCGATCAGGAGAACCACGTCGTAAGTTGCTTCGCTCATCAGTCCTCCTTCAAATCATCGACCTGTGCTCAGAACCTTACCCAAGTCATAGCTCACCGGCTCCTCCAACTGGGCATACCCGCACGAGATCGGTTCCCGGTCCGGCCGCCAGCGCTTGAACTGGGCGGTGTGCCGGAACCTGGACCCCTCCATGTGGTCGTAGCCGACCTCGAGGACCCGCTCCGGCCTCAGCGCCACGAACGACAGGTCCTTGCCCGCGCTCCACCTGCTCTGCGTGCCGGGCACCCGGTCCGGGTTCGCGATCGCCCACTCCGCCCATTCTGCCCACGGGTGCTCGCCACCGTCCTCCACCACGAGCGGCTGCAGCTCCTCGATCAGCTCGGCGCGCCGCTTGGCGGTGAACGAGGCGGACACCCCGATGTGCTGCAGCCGCCCCTGTCCGTCGTACAACCCGAGGAGGAGCGAGCCCAGCAACGGACGCTCGGGCGTCGAGGTCTTGTGCAGCCGGTAGCCGGCAACCACCACGTCGGCGGTCCGCTCGTGCTTGATCTTCAGCATGGTGCGGACGTTGGGCTGGTACGCCGAACCCATCGGCTTGGCCACCACGCCGTCCAGCCCCGCCCCCTCGAAGTGGTTGAACCACTCGGTGGCCTCGTCGACGTCGTCGGTGGTGCGGGTCAGGTAGATCGGGGCGACGGCGTCCACCATCACCGACTCGAGGCGGGTACGACGGACAGCGAAAGGTTCGTGCATCAGGGACTCGTCGTCGACCGCCAGCAGGTCGAACGCCACGAACGACGCCGGGGTCTTCTCGGCGAGCATCCGCACCCGCGAGTCCGCGGGATGGATCCGTTCCTGCAGCCGCTCGAACTCGAGCCGCTCGCCCCCCTCCGATCGAGTCAGCGCCACGAAGATCTCGCCGTCCACGACGCACCGTCGCGGCAAGGACTCCCTGACCGCCTCGACGACCTCCGGGAAGTAACGAGTCAGCTCCTTGGTGTTGCGGCTGGCCAGCTGCACCTCGTCGCCGTCACGGAACACGATGCAGCGGAAGCCGTCCCACTTCGGCTCGAAGGACAGGCCCGGGTGGGTGTCGTGGGAGTACTTGGCCGGGTCGGGGATCCCCTTGACGGACTTGGCGAGCATCGGCTGGACCGGTGGCATCACTGGAAGGCGCATGGGGGCAGCGTAATAGGGTGACCGGGTGCCGACCCGACTCAGCGACCGCAACCCGCGGGTCCCCAGGGAACGGCTGGTCGCGCAGCTCGTCCCGCCGCCCCGGTTCGCCGACGTCAGCTTCGACTCCTACCGGCCCGACCCGGCGCAGCCGTCCCAGCAGGAGGCGGTCGACGTCCTCCGCTCGTTCGCCGAGGACCTGAACCGGCCGGTGCGACGGCGCGGCCGGTGGTCGAGCCTGTCGAGACCCCGGCGTCCGGCCCGGCCGACCGGTCCGGGTGGGGTGTACCTCGACGGCGGCTACGGAGTGGGCAAGACCCACCTGCTCGCGTCCCTTTGGCACGCGGCCCCGGGCCCGAAGCTGTTCGCCACGTTCGTCGAGCTCACCCACCTCGTCGGCGCTCTCGGCTTCCATGACGCGGTCGCCGCGCTCTCGACCTACCGGCTGGTCTGCGTCGACGAGTTCGAGCTCGACGACCCCGGCGACACCGTGCTGATCTCGACTCTGCTGCGCAACCTGCGTGAGCAGGGCGTCCGGCTGGCCGCGACGTCGAACACGCTGCCGGGGAAGCTCGGTGAGGGCCGGTTCGCCAGCGAGGACTTCCTGCGCGAGATCCAGGGGCTCGCGGCGGCGTTCGAGTCGGTGCGGATCGACGGCGAGGACTACCGGCACCGTGGCCTGCCCGAGGCGCCACAGGCTCCCGACCTCGACGAGGTGAAGCGGCGGGCCGAGGCCGACGGAGCCAGCTTCGACCACTTCGTCGACCTGTCCCGGCACCTGTCGCAGGTGCACCCGTCGAAGTACGGCGCGCTGCTCGACGGGGTGTCCGTGGTGTGCCTGGAGGATGTCCGGACCGTCGACGACCAGGCCACCGCGCTGCGGCTGGTCGTGCTGGCCGACCGGATGTACGACCGGGACCTGCCGGTGGTCGCGAGCGGTGAGACGTTCGACCGGCTGTTCGCGCCGCCCCTGCTCGAGGGCGGCTACCGGAAGAAGTACTTCCGCGCGGTCAGCCGGCTGGTGGCCCTGGCACGTGAGGGCGCCGGTCTCGCCGAGGGTGGGTGACCCCGTCTTGCCGGTTTCTGCGGCATAGTCCTTCTCATGGCGAAGATCACCGAGACCCTCACGGTCCCGCAGGGCCAGGTCGACCTGGCGACGTACGACCCCCGCGCTACCCCCGGCTTCGACGGCGACAAGACCGAGGGCAAGGCCGCGTTGGTGGAGATGGCCGACATCCTCTCCGACCTGCAGGAGCGGCTGTTCGCCCACGGCCGCACCGGTGGCGAGCGCAGCATCCTCCTCGTGCTGCAGGGCATGGACAGCTCCGGCAAGGGCGGTGTGATGCGGCACGCGGTCGGCCTGTTCGACCCACAGGGCGTGCACATCAAGGCGTTCAAGGCACCGACCGCCGACGAGCTCGAGCACGACTTCCTGTGGCGGGTCGAGCAGGAGACACCCGGCGCGGGCATGCTCGGCATCTTCGACCGGTCGCACTACGAGGACGTCCTCATCGGCCGGGTCCGCCGGCTCGCGCCCGCGGAGGAGATCACCACGAGGTACGACGCGATCAACACCTTCGAGCAGAAGCTCGCCGACGCCGGGACGACCGTCGTGAAGTGCATGTTGCACATCTCGCCCGAGGAGCAGAAGGAGCGGTTGCTGGCGCGGCTCGACGACCCGACCAAGCACTGGAAGTTCAACCCCGGCGACATCGACGAGCGGTCCGTCTGGTCGGACTACCAGGCGGCCTACGAGATCGCCCTCGAGCGGTGCAACACCGACGCCGCGCCGTGGCTGATCGTGCCGAGCGACCGGAAGTGGTACCGCAACTGGGCGGTGGCCTCCGTGCTCCGCGAGACCCTGGAGGCGCTGGACCTCGGTTGGCCGGAGGCGGACTTCGACGCCGCCGAGCACCGCGCACGGCTGACCGAGGAGGACCCCTGGTCGTGACGCTCGGTAGGTTTGCCCGGTGATCCCCACCGTTGCCGCAACCCGCTATGTCGCACCGCTGCGTGAAGGCGGCTCCCTGCCGGGCATCGTGGAGGCCGACGACCTCGGCATCTACGTCTGCAAGTTCCGTGGCGCCGGCCAGGGTCTGAAGGTGCTCGTCGCCGAGGTCATCGTCGGCGAGCTTGGCCGCCGGCTGGGCCTGGACACACCGGCCCTGGCCGCCGTACGACTCGACGCGGCGATCGGGAAGTACGAGGCCGACGAGGAGGTGCAGGACCTGCTGACCGCAAGCGTCGGGCTCAACCTCGGAGTGGACTTCCTGCCCGGCTCGTTCGGCTTCGACGGCGGCTACCACCCGGACCCCCAGGTGGCGGCGAGGATCATCTGGCTCGACGCGTACGTCGCGAACGTCGACCGGAGCTGGCGGAACCCGAACCTGCTCGTGTGGCACAAGCAGCTGTGGTGCATCGACCACGGCGCCGCGCTGTACTTCCACCACGGCTGGCAGAGCGGCGTCACCTCGCCGGACCGGTTCGCCCGCCAGCCCTACGACGCGTCGGACCACGTGCTCGCGGCCTACCGTGCCGGAGTTCCCGGTGCGGACGCCGAGCTCACCCCACTGGTGACGCGCGCGCTGCTGGCCGACGTACTCTCCGAGGTCCCCGACGAGTGGCTCGAGCCGGTGCCGGGATGTTCCGCGCCGGAGCAGCTGCGCGCGGCGTACGTCGAGTTTCTCTGCGCCCGGATCTCCGGCGAACGCGCATGGCTGCCAGAGGAGAGCGCGGCATGAGGCGGATGGGGTTCCAGTACGTCGTTCTGCGGTGCGTGCCGAGGGTGGACCGTGAGGAGTTCGTCAACGTCGGGGTGGTGCTCTACTGCCAGACCGCCGAGTTCCTCGAGGCGCGCTGCCACGTGAACCGGGACCGCCTCGCAGCCCTCGACTCCGAGGTCGACCTGGACGGCGTGTGCTCGGCGCTGGAGGCGGTCGAGGCCGTCTGTCGTGGGGACGAGTCAGCCGGTGCCGCGGGACGGACCAACCTCGGCACGCGGTTCGGGTTCGTCAAGGCACCCAAGAGCACCGTCGTGCAGCCGGGGCCGGTGCACGGAGGCACGACCGACGACCCCGCCCGCCAGCTCGACCACCTGCTCGACGCCCTGGTCCGCTGAGCTGTCAGATGCGTGAACGGCTGGAACCCGTGCAGGGTCCTGACGAGTCGGCTCAGAAGTTGATCATGTGGCCGGCGATGCCGTGCACGGCCTCCTTGACGGCCTCGGTCAGGGTCGGGTGGGCGAAGATGTTGCGCGCCACCTCGTCGGCGGTCAGGTCCCACTGCTGGGCCAGGGTCAGCGCGGGAAGCAGCTCCGTGACGTCGGGACCGATCAGGTGCGCGCCGAGGATCTCGTTGTACTTCGCGTCCGCGACGATCTTCACGAAGCCGACCGGGTCACCGAGCCCCTGTGCCTTGCCGTTGGCCGAGAACGGGAACTTCGCCGTCTTCACGTCGTAGCCCTTGTCCTTGGCCTGCTCCTCGCTGTACCCGAACGAGGCGATCTGCGGCTGGCAGTACGTCGCCCGCGGGATCATGTCGTAGTTGACCTCCATCGTCTCCGCACCGGCGATGGTCTCGGCGGCGACGATACCCATGGCCTCGGCGGTGTGCGCGAGCATGAGCTTGCCGGTGACGTCGCCGATGGCGTAGACACCTTCGACGTTCGTGCGGCCCCGCTCGTCGATCGCGATCGCGCCGCGCTCGGTGAGCTTGACTCCGGCGGCGTCGAGACCGAAGCCCTCGACCCGCGGGGCGAACCCGATCGCCTGAAGCACCTTGTCGGCCTCGATGACCTGCTGACCGCCGCCGTTGGCCGAGGAGACCGTCACCTTGACCGTCTCGCCGCCGTCCTCGATGGCCTCGACCTTGGTCGAGAGCATCACGTTGACGCCCAGCTTCTTGTAGTGCTTGAGGAGCTCTTTGGAGACCTCGACGTCCTCGGTCGGGACCATCCGGTCGAGGAACTCGACGACGGTCACGTCCACCCCGAAGTTCTTCATCACGTACGCGAACTCGACACCGATCGCACCGGAGCCGGCGATGATGATGCTGCCTGGCAGCTTGTCGTCGAGGATCTGCTCCTCGTAGGTGACCACGCGCTCGGACAGCGACGTACCGGGGACCAGCCGCGTCTTCGCGCCGGTGGCGATGATCAGGTTGTCGCAGGTGAAGCTCTGCACCGAGCCGTCGTCGTTCTTGACGTCGAGCGACTTCGCGCCGGTCAGGGTGCCCCAACCGTTGATCTCGGTGATCTTGTTCTTCTTCATCAGGAAGTGCACGCCCTTGACGATCCCCGCCGACACCTTGCGGCTGCGGGCATGCGTCACGCCGTAGTCCATGGTCGCGTCGCCGCTGATCCCGAACGTGTCCTTCTCATGAGTGAGGATGTGCGCAAGCTCGGCGTTGCGGAGCAGGGCCTTCGATGGGATGCAGCCCACGTTGAGGCAGACACCGCCCCAGTACTTCTCCTCCACGACGGCCACGCTGAGGCCGAGCTGGGCGGCGCGGATCGCGGCGACGTACCCACCGGGGCCGGCGCCGAGGACAAGGACGTTGAAGTGCTGGCTCATACCCTGCAGCCTATTGGGTCACCGTGCCGAGCTGTCAGGCGCTGGGGGTGCCGGGGTCCCGCCAGCGCCTGACAGCTCGGGAGATCTAGACCGGGACGAGCTCGACGGCACCGACCGCGTACCGGGCCAGGATGGTCCGCGCCACCTCGGTGTCCGCACCCAAGGGGGCCGACACCGCGACCGCACCCGCCTCGACTGCGAGCTCGCCGGCCCGGTCGGGGAGGGTGCCGGGTGCCAGGAACAGCGAGCCGACCGCGATGTGGCGACGGCCCTCGGCACGGAACTGACGCACCGCCTCACCGGTCGCCGGGGGAGCGGCCGAAGCGTAGGCGGCGACCGTGGGCAGCTTGTGCTTGGAGCCCCACAGTCGGGCCAGCCGGGCCACGGCCTGGTTGGCCAACGAGTCCGAGGAGCCGGCTGCGGCGAGCACGAGCGCGTCGAGCTCACGCACCCGCGCATCCTTCAGCGCGGTGCGCAGCCGACGGTCGAGCACCTCGAGGAACACCGTCTCCAGGCCGAGGATGTCGGTCGCGCGGATCTCGAGGTTGTCGTGCGCGGCAGTCGCCTCGGCGATGGCGGTCGGCACGTCGACCTTGGCGTGGTAGGCCTCGGTCAGCAGCAGCGGGACGACCACGATCTCGTCGTACCCCGCGCGGACCAGCTTGTTGACCACCGTGGAGAACGACGGCTTGGAGAGCTCGAGGAACGCGGGCTCGATCCGCAGGTCGGGACGCATCGCGCGTACCTCGGCGACGAGAGCCTGGATCGTCTCCGCGGAACGCGGGTCGCGGCTGCCGTGGGCGAGAGCCACCAGTGCTGGAGCGGTCATGATGTACGGACTCCCTTCCGTGGAGAGCACTGTCGGCCGACGACGCTGTCGATCCGTGGTTCATTGATGGTCGTCATGCGTGGATCCCGCACTCGGTCTTGCTGCTCTCGGCCCACCTGCCGCTGCGCGGGTCCTCACCCGGGGCCACGCGGCGGGTGCACGGCCAGCAGCCGATCGACGGGTACCCGTCGTACTGCAGCGGATTGACCAGCACACCGTTCTCGGTGATGTAGCGGTCGACGTCGTCGTGGCTCCACCGGGCCAGCGGCGAGACCTTCACCTTGCGCTTGTTCTCGTCCCAGCCGATGACCGGTGCGATCACCCGGTTGTGGGTCTCCTGCCTCCGCAGGCCCGTCGCCCAAGCGTCGTACCCCGCCAACGCGTCCCGGAGCGGTGCGACCTTGCGCAGTGCGCAGCAGAGGTCCGGGTCGCGCTGGAACAGGTCCTTGCCGTACGCCGCATCCTGCTCGGCGACCGACTGCTCCGGGGAGACGGTCACCAGGTTCACGGGCACCGTGGCCTCGACCGCGTCACGGGTGCCGATCGTCTCGGCGAAGTGGTAGCCGGTGTCGAGGAACACGACGTCGATGCCGGGCGAGACCTTTGACGCGAGGTCGGCGAGCACCGCGTCACCCATGGACGAGGTCACGCAGAACCGCTCGCCGAACGTGGCCACGGCCCACTCGATGATCACCTCGGCGGGAGCGAGCTCGAGCTCGGCGCCGGCGTGCGACACCAGGTCCTTGAGCTCGGTCTCGCTGCGCCCCTGGGTGCTGGTGCCCTTGAAGTTGCGGGCCGCGGTGGTGGTCACGCTCACTGGTGCACCTCCGTGCTCTCCGGGCGGGGGTCCACGGGGGCGGAGCCCCCGTGCGGGATCATGCCCAGCATCTTCAGGCTGAAGGCGCGCAGGCAGGCGCGGCACTCCCAGGCACCGTGCGGCGCTCCGTCCTCAGTCTCGTGTGGACGGAGGTTCTCGTCTCCGCAGTAGGGGCAGTGGAAGGGGGCCGCGCGCTCACTCATGAGACGGCCTCCAGCTTCTTGTCGCCGCGCAGCACCTCGTCGTCCGCCCGGACGACCCAGGCCGCGAAGCTCTCGCCCTGCTCACGCTCGGCGAGGTAGGCGGTGACCACGTTGCTGATGTAGTCGTCGAGCCCGGCGCTGGTCACCTTGTGCGCGCGCAGCTTCTTGCCGAGTGTCGCGGTGAGCCCGATACCGCCGCCGAGGTGGACCTGGAATCCCTCGACCTGGTTGCCGTCGTCGTCGAGGACCAGCTGGCCCTTGAGTCCGATGTCGGCGACCTGCGTGCGGGCGCAGGCGTTCGGGCAGCCGTTGACGTTGACGGTGATCGGGGTGTCGAGGCCGGGGAACCGGCGCTCGAGCTCGTCGATCAGGTCCGTCGCCCGCTGCTTGGTGTCGACGATCGCCAGCTTGCAGAACTCGATGCCGGTGCAGGCCATCGTGGACCGGCGCCAGTTGGAGGGGCGGGCCGAGAGGCCGATGCCCTCCAGCGCCGTGACCAGGCCCTCGACCTTGTCCTCGTCCACACCGAGCACGACGAGCTTCTGGTACGCCGTGAGCCGTACGCCCGCCGCGCCGTACGCCTCGACGATGTCGCCGAGGCCCGTCAGCACCTCGCCCGAGATCCGGCCGACGGTGGGGGCGGCGCCGACGTAGAAGCCGCCGTCCTTCTGCTGGTGCACGCCGATGTGGTCCCCGTTGAGCTGAGGCACCGGGGGCGAGGGGCAGTCCACGAGCTCCCGCTTCAGGTACTCGGACTCGAGGACGTCCCGGAACTTCTGGATGCCCCAGTCTGCGACCAGGAACTTGAGCCGGGCACGGGAGCGCAGCCGGCGGTAGCCGTAGTCCCGGAAGATCGAGATCACGCCCTCCCAGGCATCGGCCACCTCGTCCAGAGGGATCCAGACGCCCATCTTCTGCGCGAGCATCGGGTTCGTGGACAGGCCGCCGCCGACCCACAGGTCGAAACCGGGACCGTGCTCTGGGTGCACGGTGCCGACGAACGAGACGTCGTTGATCTCTGGGGCGCCGTCGAAGCTGGGGTGCCCGCTGACCGAGGTCTTGAACTTGCGCGGCAGGTTCGAGAACTCAGGGTCGCCGATGTAGCGCCGCTTGATCTCCTCGAGGGCGGGCGTGCCGTCGATGATCTCGTCGGCGGCGACTCCGGCGACGGGGGAGCCGAGGAACCCGCGCGGCGAGTCACCGCAGGCCTCCTGGGTCTGCAGGCCGACCGCCTCCAGCCGCTGCCAGATCGTGGGCACGTCCTCGATCCGGATCCAGTGGTACTGGATGTTCTGCCGGTCGGTGATGTCGGCGGTGCTCCGGCCGAAGTCGGTGGACACGCCGCCGAGCACGCGCAGCTGCTCCGCGCCGAGCAGGGCACCGTCGCTGCGGACCCGCATCATGAAGTACTTGTCGTCCAGCTCGTGCGGTTCGAGCGACGCGGTCTTGCCGCCGTCGAGCCCGGGCCTGCGCTGGGTGTACAAGCCCCACCAGCGGAACCGTCCGCGCAGGTCCGAACCATCGATGGAGTCGAAGCCGCGGTGTGCGTAGATGTTCTCGATGCGGCCGCGGACGTTGAGCGCGTCGTCGTCCTTCTTCGCCTGCTCGTTGGCGTTCAGCGGCTCGCGGTAACCAAGGGCCCACTGCCCCTCGCCACGCTTGGGCCGCGGCCTGCGCGACGTGGCTGCCGCGGGTGCGTCCCTGTCCCTGCGGCCGGGCCCGGTGGGCGCGGGCCTGGACGGCGCCGCGCTGCTGGGTGTGTCAGTGCTGGAGGTCATGAATGCGTTCCTCTGGGTCAGAGACGCACGAGTCGCGGAAGATCAGCCCGACTTCGTTGTCGAGATGTGTGCTGCCCGGCGACCGCGCGCCCGGCTTCTGGAGAGCTGGGCGGTCAGGCGGGCCAACACATCATGCTGCGGGTACGACCGAGGTCCACGTGGCGGCGAGCCACGAGGTAGGTAGTCGTTGCAGCGGAGATCATGGAGGGAAGTCTCACGGGTCGGACGCATGCTCCACAAACCGACATCTTATGATGTGAGACGACCGTTCACTATTTGGTACAGCGACCCTGCGGCTGACCCGATCCGGGCGGCCTCACTAGGCTGTCGGGCATGACCGACGCGACCTCTGCACACTCGTACGTTTCAGGCGGGGACAGCCTCGCGACCCAGGCCAGCAAGGCCTACAACGCGGCACTCGAGGTGATCGCCGCGGTCGAGCCGCGTGTGGCCGATGCCACACGGGCCGAGCTCGCCGACCAACGGTCCTCGTTGAAGCTGATCGCCAGCGAGAACTACGCGTCCCCGGCCGTCCTGCTCACGATGGGCACCTGGCTGTCGGACAAGTACGCCGAGGGCACGATCGGCCACCGCTTCTACGCCGGCTGTCAGAACGTCGACACCGTCGAGGCGCTCGCCGCCGAGCACGCCCGCGAGCTGTTCGGCGCGGAGTACGCCTATGCCCAGCCGCACTCCGGGATCGACGCGAACCTGGTCGCGTTCTGGTCGATCCTGGCCCACCGGGTGGAGAGCCCGGCGCTGGAGCGGCTCGGCGCCAAGAGCGTCAACGACCTGTCCGAGGCCGACTGGGAGACGCTGCGCCACGAGTTCGGTGACCAGCGGATGCTCGGCATGTCCCTGGACGCCGGAGGGCACCTCACCCACGGCTTCCGGCCCAACATCTCCGGCAAGATGTTCCACCAGCGCAGCTACGGCACGGACCCGGAGACCGGTCTGCTCGACTACGACAAGGTCGCCGAGGCCGCCCGCGATTTCAGGCCGCTGGTGCTGATCGCCGGCTACTCCGCCTACCCGCGGCGGGTGAACTTCGCGAAGATGCGGGAGATCGCCGACGAGGTGGGCGCGACGCTGATGGTCGACATGGCGCACTTCGCCGGCCTCGTCGCGGGCAAGGTTTTCACCGGTGAGGAGAACCCGGTTCCCTACGCGCACATCACCACCACGACCACCCACAAGTCGCTGCGCGGTCCGCGCGGTGGCCTGGTCCTGGCCACCGAGGAGTACGCCCCGTCGGTCGACCGCGGCTGCCCGATGGTGCTCGGCGGGCCGCTGTCGCACGTGATGGCCGCGAAGGCGGTCGCCCTGGCCGAGGCGCGTCAGCCCTCGTTCGCGACCTACGCCCAGAACATCGCCGACAACGCCAAGTCGCTCGCCGAGGGTTTCCTCGTGCGTGACGCAAAGCTGGTCACCGGTGGCACCGACAACCACATCGTGCTGCTCGACGTCTCCGGCTTCGGGCTCACCGGTCGCCAGGCCGAGTCGGCGCTCCTCGACGCCGGGGTGGTCACCAACCGCAACTCCGTCCCGGCCGACCCCAACGGCGCCTGGTACACCTCCGGCATCCGGTTCGGCACACCGGCACTGACCTCGCGCGGCTTCGGGCATGACGAGTTCGACCGGGTGGCCGAGCTGGTGGTCGACGTACTCTCCAACACCTCCCCGAAGCAGACCAAGGACGGCAAGCCGTCGAAGGCGAACTACTCGCTCGCCGACGGGATCGCGGACAAGACCAAGGCGGCGTCCGCGGAGATGCTCGACAAGCACCCGCTGTACCCGGGGCTCGAGCTCAGCTGACCGCCGCCGTACAAGAACGGGCATAAGTCCAACGCACGCGAAGCCGCCCCGCCTGAAGCTGCTGGGTCGCGGCGGTTGTGCCTGTTGCCGTACGCGCGACCGAGGCTGTGGACAACCGGATGCGGTCCCGGCTCGGCTGCGGCATGCTCGCTCGGCATGAACATCATCCAGCACGTCTACCGGCTCGGTGGCGTGACCGACCGATCCACGTTGGTCCGGATAACCTCACGCGCCGAGGTCGAGGCGGCGCTCCGGTGCGGCGACATCGTTCGAGACGGGCGTGGTAGGTACGCCGTGCCGGTCGCCGACAAGGGCCTGCGCGCCGCCCACGGGATCAGCGGTGTCCTGTCGCACCGCAGTGCCGCCCTTTACTGGGGGTGGGAGGTCAAGTGTGTTCCGCCCGAGCCCGACGTCACGGTGCCGCGCAACCGAAAGCTCGACCCGGAGCGACGCCGCGGGCTCGCGGTGCACTGGGCGCAGCTCGAGCCCGAAGATGTCGTCGACGGGCGGGTCACCTCACGTGGGCGGACCCTGGTCGACTGCCTACGATCACTCCCGTTCGACGAGGCGCTCGCGATCGCCGACTCGGCGCTGAGGCACCATGCGATCACCCCCGACCGGTTGATCCAGCTCGCCGAGCGTGTGCGGGGACGGGGCGCCGCGGCATGCCGGAGGGTGGCGCGTGCCGCGAACGGCGAGGCCGCCAACCCCTTCGAGTCCGTTCTACGCGCTATCTCCCTCGGGGTGCCCGGGCTCGTGTTCGTGCCTCAGGTCGTGCTGGCCGAGGAACCGATCCTTCGGCCCGACCTGGTCGATGCCAGGCTCCGGGTCGTCGCCGAGGCGGACTCCTTCGAGTGGCACGGCAGCCGATCCGCGCTCAAGCGGGACTGTCGCCGCTACAACAGGCTGGTCCTGCTCGGCTGGCATGTGCTGCGGTTCGCCTGGGAGGACGTCATGCATGACGCCGACTACGTGCGTGCCTGCCTGCTCGACGTCGTACAGCAACGGGAACAAGTCCCCTCACGGGCCGCCGAAGCAGCGTAAGGCCGACAAACGTAGGGCCAGTTTTCCCGTGCGTGCACGCACATCCTCAAACGACTGGCGTGGTGCGCTCCACGATAGCGGCGAGTTCGGTGCCGCGGGGAAGGGTGCCCATCGTGCCGCCGTACTCCTGACCGAGCCGCGAGGCGCAGAAGGCGTCGGCGACCGCCGCCGGGGCATGCTGCACGAGCAGTGCGCCCTGCAGGCACGCCGCCATCGTCCCGGCCAGCCGGCGGGCACCCACCTCCATGGAGGAGAGGTCGGCCAGCGACTCCAGCACGGAGTCGATCGCCCGGTCCAGCCGGGGGTCCTCCCCGCGGGCCTTGCCGACCTCGACGATCCAGGCGTTCAGCGCCTCCGGTTCCCGGGACAGGGCACGCAGCACGTCGAGGGCGTTGACGTTGCCCGAGCCCTCCCAGATCGAGTTCAGCGGGGACTCACGGAACAGCAGAGGCATGCCGGACTCCTCGACGTAGCCGTTGCCGCCCAGGCACTCGAGCGCTTCAGCGGCCAGCATCGGGGTGCGCTTGCAGACCCAGAACTTCGCCAAGGGCAGGGCGATCCGGCGCAGGGCCGCCTCGTGCGGGTCGGCCGCGTGGTCGACCGCGTAGGCGAGCCGGACCGCCAACGCCGTAGCGGCCTCCGACTCCACGGCGAGGTCCGCGACCACGTTCTGCATCAGGGGTTTGTCGGCGAGCAGGCCTCCGAACGCGGAGCGGTGTGCGACGTGCCAGGACGCCTCCGCCACCGCGCGGCGCATCAGTGACGCGGAGCCGATCACGCAGTCAAGCCGGGTCGCGGCCACCATCTCGATGATCGTCCGGACACCGCGGCCCTCGTCGCCGAGGCGCTGCGCCCAGGTGCCGTCGAACTCCATCTCCGACGACGCGTTGGACCGGTTCCCGAGCTTGTCCTTCAGGCGTACGACGGACAGGGGGTTGCGCGAGCCGTCGGGAAGGACCCGGGGCACCAGGAAGCACGTGACACCACCCTCGGTCTGGGCGAGGACGAGGAACACGTCGTTCATCGGGGCCGAGGTGAACCACTTGTGGCCGTGCAGGGTGTACTCACCGTCCACCGCCGTCGGGCGTGCCGAGGTTACGTTGGCCCGGACGTCGGAGCCGCCCTGCTTCTCGGTCATCCCCATCCCGGCGAGCGCACCGGCCTTCTCCGCGACGGGTCGCAGCCCGAAGTCGTAGGACGTCGCCGCCAGGCGAGGTGTCCATTCCTTGGCTACGGCGTCGTCCATGCGCAGCGCCGGGATCGCGGCGTAGGTCATCGAGATCGGGCAGCCGTGGCCGGGTTCGGTCTGTGACCACGCGAAGAAGCCCGCCGCCCGTCGTACGTGGGCGTGCGGCGAGTCCGACACCCAGGGCGCGGCCTGCAGCCCGTACCCCACGCCGCGCTCCATCAGCCAGTGCCACGACGGGTGGAAGCGGACCTCGTCGATCCGGTTGCCGTAGCGGTCGAACGGGGTGAGCACCGGCTCGTTCTGGTTGGCGAGCATGCCGTGCTCACGGGCCTCCTCGCTGCTCGCGACCGCGCCCAGCTCGGCCAGGTCCTGCACCACGTCCGGGGAGGCGTGCCGCTCCACGGCCTCCACCAGCGCACGGTCGGACAGCACCGTGTTGTGGTCGACAAGAGGTGGAGCCTGGTTCGTTGCTACCCGGTTATCGGTGACCATGTGGCTACGGTAGTTCCATGGCAGGGGAAACCAGGAGCGAGGCGGCTCCCGAACTTTCCCGCTGGGACGTGATCCGGGACACAGCTTGGCGGCTCATCGTCTCCACGGTTGGCACCTGCATGCGCAACCGGGTCACCGGTCTCGCGGCCGAGGCGGCGTTCTTCGCGCTGCTGTCGCTGCCGCCGTTGATCTTCGCGCTCGCCGGCTCCATCGGCTACGTGTTCAGCCGCTTCAACGAGGCCCAGCTCGAGGACATCCGGGCCTCGGTCGTCGAGTACGCGTCCAAGGCACTCACCGACGACACGGTGCAGAGCATCATCGAGCCGACGCTCGACGACGTGTTCAAGGGCGGCCGGTACGACGTGGTCTCGATCGGGTTCGTGCTCGCGCTCTGGTCGGGGTCGCGGGCCCTGAACGTCTTCGTCGACACGATCACGATCATGTACGGCCTCGGTGGCCACCGCGGCATCGTGAAGACCCGGATGCTGTCGTTCTCGCTCTACGTGCTGGGGCTGATCACCGGGGTCGTCACGATCCCGCTGGTGCTGGCCGGCCCGACCCTGGTCAACAAGCTGATCCCCGAGCGCGTCGACTTCCTCAACTCGCTCTACTGGCCGGTCGTCGTGGTGCTGTGCATCTGCTTCCTGGCCACGCTCTACCACGTGTCCGTCCCGGTGCGGACGTCATGGCGCTACAACCTGCCGGGCGCGACGCTGACGCTGCTGTTCTGGATCTTCGGGTCCTACCTGCTCCGGCTGCTGCTCACCACGACAGCGGGAGAGTCCACCTCGATCTACGGCCCGCTCGCGGCGCCGATCGTGGTGCTGCTGTGGCTGTACCTCCTGTCGATCGCGGTCCTCATCGGCGCCGCCGTCAACGCCGCGTTCGACCGGGTCTGGCCGGAGTCGGAGACCGCTCGCGCCCGGATGGAGCTGGTACGCAAGCTGCGGCTCAAGGCGATGCTGCCCCGGCTGCGGCGCGACGACGAGGAGCATGAGCGCTTTCCTGACTCTGCCGCGGAGACCGTCGAGCTCAGCGCGTACACCGAAGACGTCGACCGTGACCCGAAGCCGGACGTCACTCCCGAGCGGGACGAGGAGCGCGGTGCGCACCGTAGGGGCCGGACCGGCTCCCGGCGCAGCAGCTAGCGCTGGGCAGGGATGCCCGCCGGAGGGATGTTCTGGTTGTGGCAGAAGACGTTGTCCGGGTCCCAGGTCCGTTTCAGCTGCTGCAGCCGCGCGAACTTCTCCGGACCGTAGGCTGCCTCGATCCGGCCCGGGCCTTCCTCGCCGATGAAGTTCAGGTACGTCCGCCCGGTCGTCCACGGCTTCATCGCCGCCCCCAAGGCGCGGGTGTGCTCGATGTTGGCAACGTCGTCGGCAGGGTCGGGCCACATCGACAGGTAGTGCAGGTTGAACGGTGCGGTGCGCTGCCCGAACGCGGTGGCATCCTCAGGTACCCGGGCGATCGCGCCGCCACCAGCGACCAGGATCACCTGGGACAGCGGTGAGACCGGACGGGTCGCCCTCGACACGAGCGTGTCCACCGCCTCGTCGGGCAGCTCGGCCAGGAAGTCCGCGCTCCAGTAGTTCTGCATGCCCTTCGGGTTGCCCTCGTCGATCAGCTGCTGGATGGCGACGTACGGCATCGGCTGCACCAGGTTGACCGCGGGCGGCCCGAACTCGAGCAGCGGGGCCATCACCCGCTGACCGTCCTCGACCGCCCCCGCGTAGCAGATCAGGACACCGATCACCGGGTGGCCGCGCACCGGCTCGGGGACGAAGTCGGCCGGCGGAGCGGTGACGAACGCGACGGCGGTGCCCACCTCGTCCGGAGCGGTGGCCATGAAGTCGCGCCAGAACCGGACCAGGTCGCGTCCCATCGCCGCGGGGTACATCAGCATCCCGCCGAGCAGCGATCGGGCCGACCTCGTGCAGGGCGAAGGTGAACTCGGTGACGATCCCGAAGTTGCCGCCACCGCCGCGCAGGGCCCAGAACAGGTCCGGGTTCTCCCGCTCAGCTGCGATGACGAGCTTGCCGTCTGCGGTGACCACCTTCGCCGAGATCAGGCTGTCGCACGTGAACCCGATCGCCCGCTCCAGCCAGCCGCTTCCGCTGCCCAGGGCCAGGCCGCCGACGCCGGTCGTCGAAACCCGGCCGCCGGTGACCGCCAGCCCGTGCTCCTGGGTCGCCGCGTCCACCTGTCCCCAGGTGGCGCCGGCGCCGACCTTCGCGGTCCGGTTCTCCGGGTCGACCGAGACGTCGTTGAGCATCCGCAGGTCGATGCAGACACCGCCGTCGACAACGGCGGATCCGGTCACCCCGTGTCCGCCGCCATAGACCGACAGCGGTTTCGCCATCTGCTGGGCGGTGTTCACGGCCGTGATCACGTCGAACGTGTCCGCGCAGCGCATGATCCGGTTCGGCCGACGGTCGAACATGCCGTTGAACAGTCGCCGCGCCTCGTCGTACCCCGGGTCCTCGGGCAGTAGCACCTGGCCCCGGAACCCGGCCATGGCGGTGGGTCGCTGGAACAGATCGGTCATTGACGATCACCCTCCTGATTTCCCCACTCGACCCTCCGCCCGTCCGGCGCGAGGATCAATAGCGAGAAATGACCACCCGCGCCGATTAATCGCGTGCGGTCCGCGCATCCCGGACGTACATTCCCCCTGTGCTCGAGACGATCGGATACGACCCTGAGATGGCCGGGTGGGCTGCTGCCGCAGACGCCTCGGTCGGCCGGGTCGTGCGCGTGGACCGCGGGGTCGCCGGGGTGCTCACCGAGGAAGGGCCGGTCCGGGCGAGCTGGGGCGCCAACCTCCTCGCCGAGATCGCCGCCGATCCGGAGGCCGCTCCCTGCACGGGGGACTGGTGCGTGGTCCGGGCGTGGCCGGATCACCGGACCACGCTGGAGAGTGTGCTGCCGCGTCGCACAGCGGTGGTGCGGGCCACCGCCGGAGAGCAGTCGCACGGGCAGGTGCTGTGCGCCAACGTCGACTACGCGGCGGTGGTGGTCTCCCTGCACCCGGCGCCCGAGCTGGCGCGGCTCGAGCGTCTGTTGACCCTGGCCTGGGAAAGCGGTGCGCAGCCGCTGGTGCTGCTCACCAAGGCCGACATGGTGACCGACGCCGACCAGATCGCGGAGGACGTCACCGCGGCCGCTCCCGGGGTGGAGGTGGTCTGCACCAGCACCGTCACCGGGGTCGGCCTGCCGCGGCTGCGCGAGCTCGTCGACGGCCGCCACACGATCGCCCTGCTCGGCTCGTCGGGTCACGGCAAGTCCTCGCTCACCAACGCCCTGGTCGGCACGGATGTGCTGGCCACCAAGGACATCCGCGACGACGGACGCGGCCGGCACACGTCGGTGCGTCGCGAGCTCGTGGTGCTGCCCGGCGGCGGCGCGGTGATCGACACCCCTGGCCTGCGCGGAATCGGGTTGATCGGCGCCGAGGACGCCCTCGCGCACACCTTCTCCGACGTGGACGACCTCGTCGCCCACTGCCGGTTCGCCGACTGCTCGCACCAGGGCGAGCCCGACTGTGCCGTGGCCCAGGCACTGGCCGACGGCACGTTGCCGCAACGCCGGTTCGAGAGCTGGCTGAAGCTGCAGCGCGAGATGGTCTGGATGGCGGCCCGCAAGGACGCCCGTCTGCGCGCCGAACGCGTCAAGCAGTGGAAGAAGGCAACCAGAGAGGCAGGACAGAGCCGCCCATGATGCGGGTGCGTCCGGAGACGTGCGTCCCGACCGTCAACGACAAGGTGTCGGCAGCACGCTGGTGCGAGAGGCGCTGCGGAAGCTCGAGCGTCGCGCGAGGTAGTCACGCTCCCGTCGTACCAGCCGTGGATGCGTGGCGCTCTGGTGTACCCCGACGTGTTCTGGGCGAACGACTCGGTCGGACTGCGCGACCCCATCACCGCCGACGCGGACTGAGCGCGACATCACTTTCGTGACCCGGCTCGGGTAGGTTTCGCGGCGGTCCCCACATGGAATGCTGGGCTCCGGGAACTACGCACATCGAGACGAAGGGTCCTGATGGGAAACGTCAACCTGCCGACGCCGGTCGCGCTCGCCGGCGGGGCGATCTGCATCCTGGGCGGGTACCTGCTCGGCTGGGTCTCCGGCCCCGACGTTCCCACCCGCACGACGGCGACCGTCGAGAGCTACGACACCGGCAGCGACCAGCTGTGCCTGTCCGGCGACACCGTCGAGGACCAGGAAGGCGCTGGCGACGACGGGACCCTCTGCGGCACCTGGCGGCGCACTGCCGGGAGCACGCTGCCGCAGGAGGGTGACGAGTTCCGTTTCGTCTCGATGGTCGTCGAGACCTCGACCCGCGACGAGCCGGAAGGTCCACCGGTCACGGTGATCTACGGCGACGTCGTTCGCTAGGTGCGCCGTTCCCGACGATTCGTCCCGTAGATTCTGACCGTGCCCCAGGAGACAAGCTCGGATTCCGTGCTCGGTCGGCTGCGGCTACCGGCCATCCGTCGGTCCCCGTGGTGGGAGCTGGGGCGGCGGTTGCTGCTGGCGGTCGGCATCCTCGTGTTCACCGTCGCTCTGGTCTACTTCGACCGGGAGGGGTACGTCGACAACAACGACCCGAACCTCGAGGTCGACCTGATCGACGCGATGTACTACACGACCGTCACGCTCAGCACCACCGGCTACGGAGACATCACCCCCGCCTCCGAGTCCGCGCGGCTGGTGAACGCGTTCGTGGTGACCCCGCTACGCATCGGCTTCCTGGTCCTGCTGATCGGCACCACCATCGAGGTCCTGGCAACCCAGGGCCGGGAGAGCCTGCGCGCCGCCCGTTGGAGGAAGAACATGAACAACCACGTCGTCGTCATCGGCTACGGCACCAAGGGTCGCAGCGCGGTCGACACGCTAATCAACAACGGGCAGGACAGGGAGTCGATCATCGTGGTCGACCCGAGCAGCGCTGCGCTGGGAGAGGCGCATGCGGACGGGCTGGCGGTCGTCACCGGTGACGCAACCCGGCGGGAGGTGCTGCGTCGCGCCGGGGTGCCGCAGGCCCGGCAGGTGATCATCACCACCGACCGCGACGACTCCACGGTGCTGGCGACGCTCAACGTCAAGCAGCTCAACCCCGACGCGTACATCGTGGCCGCGGTCCGTGAGGCCGACAACGTCCCGCTGGTGCGACAGAGCGGCGCCGACTCGGTGATCACCTCCTCGGACGCGGTCGGTCGGCTGCTCGGGTTGTCGTCGCTCAGCCCGACGCTGGGCTCGGTGATGGAGGACCTGCTGACCTACGGGCACGGGCTGGAGGTGGCCGAGCGTGAGCTGCTGGTCCCCGAGGTCGGCAAGCAGCCCCAGTCCCTCCCGGACCAGGTGATCGCGGTGGTCCGGGACGGTCAGGTGCACCGCTACTTCGACCCGGTGGTGACCCAGCTGGCCCGCGGCGACCGGCTGATCGTCGTACGCCCCGCGGAGGAGCTGCCCTGGGCCCCTCGGCCCGGCACCCACGGCGAGGACGCCACCGTCGACGAGGACTGACGCATAGGTCGTTCGGGCGGTATCGCTCCGGCAGCACCGGGCATATCGTCGAAGGATGGGCCCTGTCGAGACCCCTCTGCTCCGGAGGATCAGGGACTCCGTGATCGGCGACGACCAGCTGATGGTCGGACCGTTCGGTCCACGGCGGGTGACGTACGCCGACTACACGGCGTCCGGCCGGGCTCTCGGGTTCATCGAGGACTTCATCCGGTGCGAGGTGCTGCCGCGGTACGCCAACACGCACACCGAGTCCAGCGGGACCGGGCTGCAGACCACCCGGCTGCGCGAGGACGCCCGCCGGATCATCCGGGACGCCGTAGGCGGAGACGAGGAGACGGTCGTCATCTTCGCCGGCTCCGGGTCCACCGGAGCCATCGACAAGCTGATCGGCATCCTCGGGCTGCGGATCCCGGGCGCGCTCGAGGACCGCTACCGGCTCAGCGAGCAGATCCCTGCCGAGGAACGGCCGGTAGTCTTCATCGGGCCCTTCGAACACCACTCCAACGAGCTGCCCTGGCGGGAGTCCATCGCTGACGTGGTGCCGATCCCGTCCGACGCCGACGGGCACATCGACCTGGCCTGCCTCGAACGCCAGCTCGTCGCACACCACGAGCGGCCGCTGCGGATCGGGTCGTTCTCTGCGGCCAGCAACGTCACCGGGATCATCAGCGACACCGCCGGCATCGCGTCGCTGCTGCATGAGCACGGCGCCCTGTCGTTCTGGGACGTCGCGGCCGCCGCGCCGTACGTCGACATCGACATGTACGGCGGAGGGAGCGGCGCGCTCGCCTACAAGGACGCGATCTTCCTGAGCCCGCACAAGTTCATCGGCGGACCGAGCACACCGGGCGTGCTCGTCGTACGCCGGGAGCTGCTCACCAACCGGGTGCCTGACGTGCCCGGCGGCGGGACCGTGGCCTACGTGAACAGCTCCGAGCACCGGTACCTCGACGACCCGGCGCACCGCGAGGAGGGCGGCACACCGGCGATCGTGGACTCCATCCGGGCCGGGCTCGTGTTCCAGCTCAAGGAGGCCGTCGGTCTCGACGTGATCCGGGCGCACGAGGAGGACTACCTGCGGCGTGCGCTGGCGGCCTGGCAGAAGGAGCCGACGATCCAGGTGCTCGGCAACGTCGACTCCGAGCGACTCTCGATCGTCTCCTTCGTGGTGCGTGCACCGACCGGCCGCTACCTGCACCACAACTTCGTGGTGGCGCTGCTCAACGACCTGTTCGGGATCCAGTCACGGGGAGGCTGTTCCTGCGCGGGGCCGTACGGGCACCGGCTGCTCCACATCGACATCGAACGGTCCCACGAGTTCGAACGTGAGATCACCCACGGCTGTGAGGGGATCAAGCCGGGGTGGGTGCGGATCAACTTCAACTACTTCATCTCCGAGACGGTCTTCGAGTACGTCGTGGCCGCGGTCCGGCTCGTCGCACGCGACGGCTGGAGGTTGCTGGGGGAGTACCGCTTCGACATCGCCCGCGGCCGCTGGCGGCACCGGAACGGTCCCGTCGAGCCACCGTTGCGGCTGTCCGACGTCGGCTACGGAACCGATGGGGAGATGGAGTACCCGAGACACGACGACCGGGCTCCGGAGACCGACCTGAAGGTCTATCTCGACGAGGGCGCGGAGATCCTCGCCGAAGCGGACCCACCGGACGTCTCGGCACCGGTCTCGGTGTCGGCGGACTTCGAGCACCTGCGCTGGTTCGACCTGCCTGAGGTGTGTCTCGGGGAGGGAGCGTGATGAGGGGGTGGGTGGTGGCGCTCGCGTCGGCCGCGGTGCTGCTCACCGGCTGCTCGTCGAGCACCGACGTCAACGCGGACCCGCCCGACCCCTGGGCTTCGAAGTCGTCGCCGCACAGCCCCCACGAGACGGCGGACGCGCCCCGGGCGCCGCTGCGACGCGGTGAACGCTTCGTGGAGGTCGGGCTGCGGGAGGCGTACACGCCGAAGGCGCCGACGACCGGAACCGACGACTATCGCTGCTTCCTGCTCGACCTCGGACTCGAGAGGGACGCGTTCGTCACCGGTATCGACGTCGTCCCCGACCGGGCCGAGCTCGTGCACCACGTCATCTTGTTCCAGATCCCGCCGGGCCGTGTCAGGCGGGCCAACGCAACGGATGCCGCCGACGACGGCCAGGGCTGGACCTGCTTCGGCGGGTCGGGCCTCGAAGGGTCGGAGGAGGACATCGACAGCGCGCCCTGGCTGGGGGCCTGGGCGCCGGGCGGCGGTGAACGGGTCATGGCGCGTGACGTCGGGATACCGCTGAAGGCCGGCTCCCAGGTGGTCATGCAGGTGCACTACAACCTCCTCGACGGAACCGCGGCGGACCGCAGCTCCGCCCGGCTCCGCGTGGCACCGGGAACAAGGGACCTCGCTCCGCTGGAGACCATGCTGCTGCCCGCCCCGGTCGAGCTGCCGTGCCGGCCCGGTCACGACGGACCGTTGTGCGACCGGGAGGCGGCGCTCGCGGACGTGCAGGCCCGGTTCGGACCCATGGTCGGGTCCACCGCGAACTACCTCAACCTGGCGTGCCGCGGCCAGGGCGCCTCACCGGTCCAGTCGTGCAGCCGGCTGGTCGGCGAACGAGCCACCATCCGGGCGGTCGCCGGCCACATGCACCTGCTCGGCCGGGAGATCAAGGTCGAGGTCAACCCGGGCCGACCCGACGCGACCACCGTGCTCGACATCCCGGTCTGGAACTTCGACGACCAGGGCAGCCAGCCGGTGCGGCCGGCGGTCCGCCTGTCACCCGGCGACGAGCTGAAGGTCACCTGCCGGCACGACCAGGAGCTGCGTGACCTGCTCCCGTCGTTCGAGGGCCAGCCGGAGCGGTACGTGCTGTGGGGCGAGGGTACGACGGACGAGATGTGCCTGGGGATCGTGCTCGTCACCCGCCCGTGACCCGAGCGGCCCACGTCAGGAGGTACGACGGGCAGCGAGCACGGCCACGTCGTCGTCGCTGGTCTGGTCACGCACCGCCGAGACAAGTGCGGCCAGCGCACCGGCCAGGTCGCCGGACGTCAGCAGATGCGTGTGTTCCACGACGCGGCGCTGGCCTATGTCGATGTCTTCCGTGCGGCGTTCGATCAGGCCGTCGGTGAAGGCGACGATGCTGTCGCCTACGGCGAACGGCAGCACGACCGCGATCCGATCGTGGTCGGCGAAGCCGATGGGGCCTTGCGCGCCTGGCTCCAGCTGCACCACGGTGCCGTCGTTCCTGATCAGCACGGGCGGTGGATGCCCTGCGTTGACGACCCGGAGCTCGTCCCGTTCGGGGTCGATCACGGCATAGACGAGGGTGACCAGTGAGGTGATGGCGTACTTGGCGAACATCACGTCGAGCTTGCTCATCACGCTGACCGGATCCGGGTCGATCGCCAGGTAGGCCCTGACCGCCGCACGCAGCTGCGCCATCGCTGCGGCGGCGGCAACGCCGCGGCCCATCACGTCACCCACGAAGATGGCGAGCGTCCCGTCGCCGACCGGGACCACGTCGTAGAAGTCGCCGCCGACGTCGGTCCGTCCGGCGGGGCTGTAGTAGACCCCGACATCCCAGCCAGGCATCGGTGACAGCTTCTCGGGGAGGACTGCCCGTTGCAGCTTCCCGGCGGCCTCGAGGACCTCACTGTGCAGCTGGGAGTTGTCGATCGCGACCGCCGCGCGACGAGCGAGGTCCTCACCGAACACGAGGTCGGCCTGGGTGAACCGGCGTCCGTGGTCGCCGGCGACCCAGCTGATGACGCCGATTGCCTGTTCGCGGACCTTCAGTGGAACTGACATCGCGCTGCGGAGGTTGAGCTCGCGGGCCAGCCGCAGATGCTCCTCGTCCTGGGTGGCCTCGACGAGTAGCTCGTCGGGGATCTCGGGAATCAGCTCGCTGACGCCCGTTCGCATGACGTGGTAGGCGCCGTGGGGGGTGTCGCGGGCCGGGGGATAGCGGCGCTGGAGGTCCTCGGCCAGGGCCACCTTCTCCGGGTCGGCGTGTGCAACCGCGAGCGTATGCAGATCGCCGTCCTGGGCGAGCTGGATGCTGCACCAGTCGGCGTACTTCGGCACCGCGAGCCGGGCCACCTTCTTCAACGTCGCCTGGTAGTCGAGGCTGCTGGCGAGCTCGGCCGAGGCATCGGCGAGAAACTGGAGCTTCGTCTCCTGGTCGGCGGCGTCGGCGAGGGCGTTCACGCGGTCGATCGCCTGCCCTACCATGTCCGCGAGGATGCTGAAGAACTCCATCTCGGTGCTGTCGAAGCCACGCCGCCCGGGGAACGAGAAGCCCGCGCTGCCGATCGTCCGCCCCGCGGACACCAACGGCAGGCTGACGAGTGAGCGGTCACTGGTCTCCCTGCTCGCGAGGGCCGGATATCGCTCGATGATGGCCTCGCGGCCACTGACCACGATCCGCTCACCGAGCCGCACACACTCGCTCGCTGGTATTCCTGCTGTGACTGGGAAGGTGGCCCACCGTGATGCTTCCTCAGCAGGGGCCCCGCTCAGCCCGACCAGCGCGAGGGTGTCCTCGTCGACGAGCAGCGACAGAGAGGCCATCGTGGCTCCGGCCGCGTGGGCAGCATGCTCGGTGACGACCTTCGTCACAGCCTCGATGTTGTCGGCCATCATCAGCTCTGTCGTCACCCGCGCCAACCGGGTCAGCCGCTCGGCCTGTCGCCTGGCCCGGGACCCCTCCGAGGACTTGTGGGAGAGGTCGTCGATCAGTACCAGTGCTCCGGACGGCTGTCCGTCGGTCCACACGGGGGAGCAGGCGAGTGAGGCCGCGCGGGCGGACCCACCGAAGTCCAGGAACGGCAGGTCGCCGCTCCACGTCGTGCTGTCGAGCACCTGGGTGAGGACCTCGGTGATCGCGACCTGGTCCGACTCTGCGAAGAACGTGGACGGCAGATGCTCGCCGTGCAGCTGCTCCCGTGGGTAGCCGAGGATCACCTGTGCAGCGTCGTTGCAGTAGACAATGCGCAAGTCGAGGTTCACCACGAGCGCAGCGCGCCAGAGCCCGTCGAGTACCGACGGATCAGGGCGCCAACGCGGGGGCTCCTCTGTACCGATCTGCCGCATCCCCTGATCTTCGCAGCACATCGTCTCCGACACCATGCCCCTTTCGGTATCAGTGGACGGCGGCTGGTCGCGCTCGTGTGCGGGAGTCATTCGCGGCGGTACTCCGCGCGCCAAAGCGGTCCGTCGAGCGCCTCGAGCCTGACCTGGGTGAGGCCGTCCCAGGTCAGCGTCTGCATCACCTCACGGCTCAGCGCGAAGGGTGGGCCGTCCGCAGGGTCGTCAGCCCCGGTGTGCCGGAAGGCGACGGCGAACAGGGTCCCGCCTGGCGCAACCAGGCTGCTGACTCCGCGAATCGCCTGGTTCCGCGGTGGGTCGGGCAACGCCTGGATGGTGAAGATCTCGACGACGAGGTCGAACGCGCGGTGCCACGCCGCGGGCAGGTCGCGCAGGTCAGCGACGCGGTAGTCGACGCGAGTCCCAGGGTTTCGTTCGCGGGCGAGTCGTACGGCGGTCTCCGCGATGTCGAAGCCGACAACGTCGAAGCCGAGCCGGGACAGGTACTCCGCGTCGGCGCCCAACCCGCTGCCGACCACGACCGCGCGCCGGTCGTTGCCGCGCAGGTGATGGCTCTCGGCCCACTCCCGAAGGAGCGGCTGGGGTTCCATGCGGTCCCACGGCATCGAGATCTCGCCGGCCTCTCCGGCGGTGTACAGCCGGTCGAACCAGCCTGTGGAGTCGCCGCGGGCGATCGCCTCCGTGGACAGCTCGTCTGCTCTCACGTCCCAGTCGCGCGTCATCCCCGCAGCCTAGTTCCGGGTACCAGGGGCTCCCGCTGTGCCCGCCGACTCGCAGGACACGGCCCAGGTAGTGCCGTTTGGCCGGTCCTCCGTGCCACAAGGCCCTACCCGTGAAGGAAAGCCGGGGAAAGGCTGTATCTAAGCGAACCAGTAAGGATGTGGAGTCATGAGGCGCCCCTTCGTCGCGGCGGTCGCTGCGCTTGCCGCGCTCGTGGTACTCGGAACGGCGGCCCTGGCCGTCACCCTGACCGGCCGTGACGACGGCCGCGACTTCCGGGCGCACCCGATGATGGGAGCAGGCACATGGGACGACCACGGCTGGGACCCGGACCGCCAGGAGGGCAGCGGCTGGATGCACGGCGCCGTGGCCGGTACTGAGTTCGCGTACCTGACGCACATGGTTGCCCACCACCGGGAGGCCGTGGAAGCAGCGGGCGAGCTGGAACGCTCGGACCGGCCGCAGATGCGTGCGTTCGGACGGACGATCGTGGCAACGCAGACGGCCCAGATCATCCAGATGAAGGGTTGGCTGGCGGACTGGTACCCCGGTCGCTCCACCGAAGTGACCTACCGGCCGATGATGCGCGACCTGTCGAAACTGACAGGCAACCGGTTGGACCGGGCGTTCTTGGCCGACATGGTCGGCCACCACATGACAGCCGTGATGATGTCGCAGCAACTCCTCGCGCGCGGGGTCGCACGACATGACCAAGTCAACGACCTGGCGGGCGCCATCCGCGACGAGCAGCACGCCGAGATCTTCCAGATGCGGGACTGGTTGGCCGATTGGTTCGGGACAGGTCGGAGCAGCGACGGCTGGCCCATGGGCACCCACATGGGGTGGTGACCGTTCCCGTCGCCAACCAGGCGAAGGAAACGGAGGAAGATGCTGACACCGCGGCTGCGTATGGGCTGCAAGAAACCCGCACAGCCCCGATCCGTGCGTTTCCGCAGGTCGGGGCTGTTCTCGTACTGGTGGTGCATTCGAACCACTTGATACGGCCAGGGCGGCGATCCTTGAATACACGTCGCGTCGTACCCGCAGGCGTGACGACCTGCTCGCCAAGATCGGTCGCGAGAACGCTGGCGCGCTCGAGCGGCTTGCTGACTCGGGAGCGAGGAGATCGAGTACCTGGATCTTGATGACCTCGTCGCGGCGGCTGAGGTAGCAGTCGGTCGCCGCCCTGAGGTGCGTGATTGGGGCTTGCTCGAGTCAGCCCTCGCCCGCCCGAAAGCATCCGTATTCGACGAGGACGCTTATCCCGGCCTCAACGGGAAGGCCGCCGCGCTGCTGCACTCGGTCGTCACCAATCACGCCCTCGTGGACGGCAACGAGCGCCTGGGCTTGGTGGCGGTCCTTCTGTTCTATGGCATGAACGGCTACGACCTGACGGCGACCGAGGATGAGCGAGTCGATCTGATTCGGGCTATCGCGGACGGGCGGCTCAGTGAGGTAGAAAAGATCGCGGAACACCTCGCTCAATGGGTGGTCAGGCTCTGACTGTCCTTGGTGCAAGTTCCGAGCCTCACGAGAGCATTCGCATCCGGCGGCTTCCCGTCGGCTGGAGGAGCTTCCGGAACCACCCGTAGGGTCTGATTGTGCCGAAGAAGAGACATGGCCGAGGCCGGCAGCCGCAGCGGCACCGTCCGACTGTGCGGCCGACGCGCGCTGCGGATGGTCCAGGGGACCAGCAGCTGTTCCAGACCCTCCGCACGGCGTTGCGGTCCGAGGATCCGCTGGAGTTCCTCGCGGTGGTCAGCGGTTTCCTGGAGGTCACCGATCCGAGGAGCCGGGACCCGTTCGCGCGTGACGAGCAGCGGGCCGGTCGCGACGACCTGGTCGAGTCGTTCGTCGGGACGCCGTACGCCGAGACGACCGCCGCGTTGACCGCGATCAGGGCGTTGGTAGCCGAAGAGGTGCTGGCTGCCCGGATCGGTCGGGAGCTGGAGAGGCGCCGGCACCCGATGCCAGACTGGCTGAAGGTCCTCGGCCAGGCTCGGCTTGATCCGGACGTGTGGTTCATGACCCATGTACTGGGGGATGGCGACGACTACCTGCTCGGGGTCACGCTGCCGTCGGGAGAGGCGCTGTCGGCGCTGGTATACGTCGATCACAACATGGGCACGGTGGTGAAGGACGCGTTCGTGGTCCCTGAGCCGCTGGAGGACCTGGCGATCAAGGTGGGCACCCTGATCGACGATCCGGATCAGTCGCTGACGCGCACCGACCCCGCCGTAGCACGTGCTGTGATCGAGGCGGCGATCGACTCCGGGTCGACGCTCTATCCGCCGCTCACGTCGGACAGCTGGCCAATGTGCCGTCCGTTGGTCGAGTGGATGGTGCGGATGCTGCCGACCGGCGGGCTAGCCCCGGAGCCGAAGGAGTGGTCGCCGGAAGAGACCGCCGCGTTCGCGGGGGAGTTCTTCGCTTCTCCCTTCGGAGAGCCGATGGACCGCGAGGACGAGCGGAACCTGCTGGAGAGCGTGCTGTGGTTCAGCACCGGCTACGCGACCGGGGACCCGTGGCGGTGGAGCCCCGTGACCGTGGAGATGCTGCTTGCCGACTGGTTTCCGCGCAAGGTCATCGCCGAGCCGGCGTACCTGGCGAAGCTGCCGGAACTGCTGCGGGCCTACGTCCGCTACTGCCACGACCGCAACGGGATCCGCAGTGACCTGACCGAGGAGACCCTGTCAGCGGTCGACCAGTACGAACCGGAGTACCTGCAGCTGATCCACAGCGACCGGCAGAAGTCGATGGCGGGTCTGGCCGAAGCCGTACTGGAGTCTGAGCCGGTCAAGCATCTCAGTGATGAGGAGATCCACCTGGAGTACATCGCCGACGAGGTCGGCGGGGTGGGGACGCTGATGGCGCTCGACGCTGAGCCGCTGCCCGATGAGGAGTTCGACTGGACCGGGGTCCCCGAGGAGATCCACCCGGCCGTACAGGCGATCCTCGACGAGTGCGATGCGTGCGCGAACGCGATCCTTGACGTCGAGCACCGGACGGCGATGCGCCGCTTCCTCGCCCGAGCGGCGCGGAACGACCCGACCTTGTTCCGCCGCAAGGGATCACCGGTCCGCGGGGCCGCAGCCACTGCCTGGGTGATCTGCACCGCGAACCGCACCATCGGCTCCTACCGATCGCCGACGACCGGCAAGAATCTGCTCGCCCACTTCGGCGTCACCGGGTCGGTCTCGGACCGGGCCCAGTCGCTGATCCGGGCAGCGGGGATCGACCTGGATCTGACGTACGGCTCGCTCCGGGTCGGCGACCCGGGTCTGCTGGTGTCCGGGCGACGGCGTGAGCTCGTCGAAGACCGTGACCGGACCCTCGCGACGGACTGAACAGGTGCATCGTGGACGATCGCGAAGCACTGACCGAGCTGCGGTCCCTCGTGGTGCGTGGCGACCATGCGGGGTTGGTGGCCACGCTGAGCCAGGCGCGGTGGCCCGTGGACTCCCTGCAGCTGATCGGTGACGGCTTGCTCGCAGCGGTTCGCGAGGGCACCGAGGGGTCGGCCGCCCTCGCCGAGGAGTGCGTCAACGCATTGCGGGAGCGGCGGTGGGCTGGCGACCAGGAGCTAGCCGAAGTCCTTGACGCGGCTCTGGCTAACGGTCCGACCCCGATGCTCCGCCCGCTGCTGGTGGACCTCGAAGAGCTCTCGATGGTCCTGGAGGGCGACCCGGTCCAGGGTGGTGGCCGGATCGACCTGCGCACCGGCGAGGTGTGGCCCCAGTCCGCGATCGAGTACGCCGAGGAGGTCGGCGAGATCGACGAGATCGACGACCCGCCGTTCGCTTATCGGCTGGCTTGCGCGATCTCCGGGCGCGGCGCCTTCCGTCGCTTCAAGGACGTCCTGTCCGACCGGCCCGAGTTGATGACGCGGTGGTTCGCGCTCTCCAACGACCGCCAACGCGGGCGAGCCCGCAGCTGGTTGGCGACCGAGGGCTACGTGCCGACCAGGCCGTAAGGGCATCCAAACGGCCGGACGCACAGGCGGAATGACTGCCTCGGCCCAGACCTCACAAAGTCTCGGACATGGCGGAGGACGATCTCGTCGACTAGATCGCCGTACCTGAAGGACTGAAGTCAGCAACCCTCGCCGGCGACGAGCTGCGTGTAGATGAGCACCCGGGCACGCTGCTCCGCGGCCAGGCGCGGTTCGTCATCCCCGTTCGTCATATCGGGACAAGGCTAACGGTGAGGATTGGGACAGGTGGGGTTTCTGTGGCCACTCGCGGCCATACGGCTGCCTTGGGGAGTGAGGGCGGCGGACGACAGGGGACCGCCGCGAACCCACGAGATCACCATGGCTGCCACCAGCACCCGCCGGCTCGTCTCGCTACGGTCGAACGACCTGATGGGGGGCGTGGATGGAGCCGGCTGAGACAACGACCGACAAGCAGATGTTGCTCCGCTACCCGGGTGTCTGTCGTGTCTGCGGCGTCCAGCTGGCCACACGCCAGGAGGCCATCTACGAGCGCGTCCTCAAGACGGTCCGGTGCGTGGAGTGCCCGACCGCTGCTGCGGTCGCGCGGTAGGCCCGACGTGAGCTCGAGGTGGAGCCGGAGTCGGCTATCCACGAGAGCGGCGCCGCCGGCGCCTCGGCCCAGCGAGAGTACGAGCGGCGCATGACCAGGCGTGAAGAGCAGATCCGGACCAGGCATCCGAAGCTCGGAGGTCTGATTCTTGCGCTGTCCGACGATCCGCAGAGCACGAAGGCGTGGGCGTCGGGCGCCAAGGGAGAGGTCGCGCTGGGCGCGAGGCTCGACAAACAGACGTCGGAGTCGATCGCGGTCCTGCACGACCGACGTATCCCTGGCACCAAGGCCAACATCGACCACATCGTCGTGATGGCTGGCGGGGTGTTTGTGGTCGACGCGAAGCGCTACGTGGACAGGCGACCTGAGCGCGGGTCGAGGGCGGCATTCTGCGGCCCCGCGTCGAGAAGCTGATGGTCGGTGGCCGGGACCGGACCATGCTCGTGGACGGCGTGCTCGGCCAGGTCGAGCGGGTCCGAGCCATGCTCGGTGACGAGGCCATCGACGCGTCCGGAGTGCTCTGCTTCATCGACGCTGACTGGCCGTTGGTCGGGGCGTTCTTCTCCACCCGCGGCGTTCGGGTCGTCTCACCCCGCAAGCTGAGCAAGATCCACGACGAGCCGAGCGGCGAGATGGACGTCAGGACCGTTCGCAACCGGCTCGCGCGTGCGTTCCCCGCGGCGTGACGAGCAGGTCCAGAAACAGGGCAGGAGCGGCCAAGTCTGGCCGCTCCTTGTTCCCCAAATGTTCCTCGTTTTCAAATTCGGTTCCAGAAAACCGCCTCTGACCTGCGGAAACGTGGTGGGCGATACTGGGTTTGAACCAGTGACCTCTTCCGTGTCAAGGAAGCGCGCTACCGCTGCGCCAATCGCCCGTGATGTCCCAAAGTCCCACACAGGTGGAGCTTTGAGCAATCGAGGTGGAGACGGGATTTGAACCCGTGTAGACGGATTTGCAGTCCGTTGCCTCGCCTCTCGGCCACTCCACCAAGGAGGGGACCTGCGACCCTTCTCCGAGCGGACGACGAGGCTCGAACTCGCGACCTCAACCTTGGCAAGGTTGCGCTCTACCAACTGAGCTACGTCCGCATGCAACGATCGGAGGGAGCGATTTTCCGCCCTCACCGTTCGTGCGTGGAAACTTTAGCCGAAGTCGCCCGAATGACAAATTCGGCCCCATCCACGCGTGTTTACGGCCCCGCCCGGCCCTAGGCTCGACCCCATGCGTGCATGGGTGAACGGGCAGATCCTGGACGACCCGGCCGACCCGGCGGTCTCTGTCAGCGACCACGGGTTCACGGTCGGCGACGGCGTCTTCGAGGCCGTGAAGGTCGTCGGGGGCGTGCCCTTCGCGCTGACCCGTCACCTCGAGCGGCTGGTGCGGTCGGCGGCTGGGATGGGCCTGCCGACAGTCGACCTCGACGAGGTACGACGGGGGGTCGCGGCTGTCCTGGAAGGACACGACCATCCGCACGGTCGGATCCGGATCACCTACACCGGAGGGAACGCTCCACTGGGCTCTGGACGGGGTGGGAAGCCGCCGACGCTGGTCGTGGTCGCCGACGCGATGAAGGTCTGGGAAGGGTCGACGGCCGTGGTCACCGTTCCCTGGCCGCGCAACGAACGCGGTGCGCTGGCCGGCCTGAAGACCACGTCGTACGGAGAGAACGTGGTCGCACTCGCGTATGCCGCCGAGCGCGGGGCCAGTGAGGCCGTGTTCGCGAACCTCGCCGGGAACCTGTGCGAGGGCACCGGCTCCAATGTCTTCTACGTCGTCGACGGCGAGCTGCGCACGCCTACCCTGGCTGCGGGCTGCCTGGCTGGGATCAGCCGGGCGCTGCTGCTCGAGTGGTACGGCGGACGCGAGGTCGATGAGCCGGTCGACGTACTCCGCACCGCCGACGAGATCTTCCTGGTGTCGACCACCCGCGACGTGCAGGCCGTGCGACGCTGCGACGACCGTGACCTGGACGCACCTGGCCCGGTGACACGGGAGGCGATGAAGGTGTGGGCGGAGAAAGAGGCGGAGAACCTCGACCCGTAGGTCGAGTCGGTCGAGGCTCAGACCCCGGCGGCGCGCTGGCGCTCGCGGTAGGCCGCAACGTGAAGCCGGTTGCCGCAGGTGCGGGCGTCGCAGTAGCGCTTGGACCGGTTCCTGGACAGGTCGACCAGGACCTGGTCACAGTCGGGTGCGTCGCACACCCGCAGCCGCTCGACCTCCGCAACCGACACGACGTGAGCGATCGCCATCCCGCAGTCGACGGCGAGGTGGTCGGCGAGGGAGGCTCCGGGGGCGAAGTAGTGCATGTGCCAGTGGTAGCCGTCGTGGTCCGTCAGACGAGGGGTCACCGGGGCCTGCGAGATCAGCGAGTTGACGATCCGGGCGGCGACGGCGTCGTCGGTGGTGCCGAAGATGAGGCGGATCTTCTCACGCAGCGCATGAACCGCGCGGAGGTCGGTGAGGGTGAGCCGGCTGACCTCGCTGACCTCGTGCCGAGCGACGAAGTCGGTGAGCGCGTCGAGGTCGGGAAGGAGCTCCCCGGTGCCCCGGGTCGGCGCCGAGTTGACGAGGTCGACGACGCACGCCAGGGAGTGCTCGGTGTCGTGACTGAACAGCATCCGCACTCCCGCTCGTCGGCTCGGATCTCGCTCCGGTTCCAGAACGAAGACTAACGAACGGTGGGTCAGGCGGCGTCCGCGGTGAGGATCGACCTGATCGCGGCGTCGACGTCGATGTGCTCGGACTCGCTGCCCGGTCGGTACGGCCTTGCTCATCCGGTCGACGAAGTTGCGCAGGTCGCCGGTCTTGGCCTGGACGAGCGCCTCGCCGTCGGGGGAGCACAGCTCGATGATCACGACGGCGTGCCCGTCGACGTCGAGGCAGGGCCACACGTGCACGTCTCCGTCACCAGAGGGCTCGTAGAGTCCCTCGGCGTCAGCAGGTCACGGCCGAACGTCCAGCGCACCTGGCTGTGCCCGGTCATGAAGACCGTGGTCACCGCGTAGGGATCCCTCGGGTCGTAGTACAGCTCGGCCTCGATCGGGGTCGAGGTGCCGGTCGCGTCGATCAGTTCGAGCGCCACTGGCTGTGTCACGGCCAACGGCGTCGTGTTCGTCGAGTAGTCCATTGTGTCTTGCCTTTCCTCCCAGTGCGGTTCGTTGAGGAGACGATGAAGGGTTGGCTCTATGACGAGAAAAACTCGCTGGTCAGGCATTTTTTTTCGGTGGCGGTTCGTCACGGGGGCAGAGTGTCCGGATTTGATCCGATCTGTCCCCGATATTCCCTCGACACGGCCGATACTCTCGACGCAAGTGGTCCACTGAAAGAACATGTGAAGGTGCCGTGAGCAGCCACACGACAAACGCCTCGCCGAGCATCGAACCGGCGCAAAACGGGCGCATCCGCGGTCGAAGCTCTACCAGCGGATGCACTCCAACCCTGCGCTGGCGCTGACCAGCAAGATCGTGGTCACCACCGTCGGTCTGCTGGTGATGGGCGCCGGCCTGGTGATGATGGTGCACGCCCGGGCCCGGCATCGTCGGCATCGCCCTGGGCCTGGCGATCCTGGCCACCGAGTGGGCCTGGGCGACCGGTGGCTGCAGGCGGCAAAGAGAAAGGCCCAGGAGGCCAAGGAGAAGGCCGAGGCGATGGACCCCCGCGGTGCGCCGCCGACGGCTGGTGCTCACCGGACTGGTGTTCCTCGTGATGGTCGCGGGCGTCGTCACGTACGTCGCGGTCTACGACTGGCCGTCGCTCGCGGTCGACGGCTGGGACTGGTTGCAGGGGCTCGCCGGCTGGGTGCCCGGACCTACCCGGGATGTGAGTTCCGCCGGGAACATGCGCTAATCTTTCCGGCGCACACCAAGCGGGCGATTGGCGCAGTGGTAGCGCGCTTCGTTCACACCGAAGAGGTCACTGGTTCGAACCCAGTATCGCCCACCAGCAGTAACCGGCCCCTGGCCTGCGGAGACGCAGGCCGGGGGCTTGCTGGTTTCCAGGGAACGTGCCAGTTGTGTGCCTGATGTTCGAGGCACGCAGGCGGTCAGGACAGCACGTTGAAGAAGATCCGGTTGTCGGTGCCCCGCACGTACAACCTCAGGCTGCCGAGGAACTTACCCGCGCCCGGCCCTGCCGTGGTCAGCCGGTTGCCGGGCACCTCGCTCCACCCGCTCCAGGGGCCTCCAGTCGGATAGCGGTTCAGGTAGACGCGGTCATCCGTGCCACGCACGAACAGGAAGAGCCGGGTGCCGAAGGACGTGCCCCTGGGCGCGGCGGTGGTGCGCCCGCCGCCCGGGACCTCGATCCACCCGGTCCAGGTCTCGCCGTCATAGCGGTTGTAGTAGATCCGGTTGTCGGTCCCGCGCACAAAAACCTGATGCCAGCCCCCGAAGGAGACGGCGTCCGGGGAGTCGCTGGTCAGACCGTCACCCGGCAGCTCGTCCCAGCCGAGCCACGTGTCTGCCAGCAGGTTGAAGTAGATGCGGTCGTCTGTGCCGCGAACGTAGAGGCGCAGCTCGGCCTCATACACCGCCGCTCGGGGACCGGCCGTCGTGGTCTGGCCGCCGGGCACCTGGCCCCACCCGGACCAGGTCCCACCCGAGAGGATGTTGCGATAGACGAGGTTGTCCGTCCCGCGCACGAATATGTAGAGCCGGCCGTCGTAGGCCACCGCTTCGGGCCCAGAGCTGGTGGCTCCGTTGCCTGGCACCTCGCCCCACCCGGTCCAGGGGCCGCCACCGTCCTTCCGGTTCAGGTAGATCCGGTTGTCCAGTCCGCGCACCACCAGGTAGTGACTGCCAGCGAAGGTCGCGGCGTCGGGAGCATCGTTGGTCAGACGACCACCGGGCACCGGCGACCAGGTCGTCCAGGGCGCCGGCATCGCGGCGTCTGTTCGAACCGCCGCGGACGTGCTTGCGACCGGGCTGGCGCTGAAGAGGGTCGCAGCGAGTACCGCGGCCAGCGAAAGGATGACCCCCGACAGAACTCGCCTCTTGACGGCTCGCGGCCGCGTCGACGTTGTGCGTTGCATGATGCCTCCACAGAAAACATTGGGGGTGATCGCAACGCAGTGGAGGGGTCAGGGATGACCGCGCGAAGGGGTGTGCGCCATCACGCCGGGCGTACCGAAACCGGTTTCCACCCGCTGCGAATAGGGGCGCGTGCACGCAATTTTCAGGCTAGTTTTGTTGACGATTCGAGGTCAACGAGGTATAGACCGGCGGCGACGTCGGCCGGCCGCACGAACCGGGGCAGACCGGGTCTTCGCAGGTCAGCGGGCCAGAAGAGGCGCCGAAGAGGTCACTGGTTCACCCCTTCGTGTGCCGTTGATCGGGCTGCGTCCACTCACGTGAAATACGCATACGTCGCCGCGACGAACAAGGCAAGGGCCGACCATGTCATCGCTCCTCGGAACCAGTTCAGGCGGAAGTAGCGCACGCGCGCTATCTCCCAGTCGGTCGGCACAGCCTGCGCATCCCAGGCAAGGATGACGTCGTAGTTCGGCTCGGCCAGGAACCTCGAGGTGAGCAGGGGCCCGACGATGATGGCCGCCAACCCGGCGGCGGTCAGGATGAACGGCGCACTCGCGGGCCGGTCCCGAAGCCCGACAAGGGCGATGACGGGAGCGATCAGCAGTGTGACGACGAGGATGTAGTTCGTCGGGGAACGACGTGCGATCGGCAGGAACCGGCGCATGTCGTCGGCGAATCCGCTCGCTCCCTGCGGCTTGAACATGGGGTGCAGGATCGTGGTCAGGGTCAGTAGGAGGCCCGACCACAGAGCGGTGGCCACAACACTGAGGCCGAGTCCGATTTCAGCGATCATCGCCCTTCACCTTTCCGGTGGCAGTGATCATGGCTGCACCTGTCGGCTCACTCGGGATCGTCGCCCTGCGAGGCCGAACGCCCACGCGTCTTCGTCTCGATCGTGGAGGAGGCGGCCGTGGCGTCGCCTCGTTCGCGTCACCGGGCCTGGTTCAGGACCGACTCTCCGGGCGCGGCGTTGAGCTCGGCCGCCATCGGGGTGGAGCACGCGCCCGCGTCACACGCCCGCATCCGGTGGAGCTCCGCACGCAGCTGCCTGAGGACATCGGCGTAGGAGTCGGTCTGATACCAGGTTGTTGTACTGGTTCGGGTCGACGGCCATGTCGTAGAGCTCCTCCTCGCCGCGACGCGAGGTCGACGTAGAGGTAGCGGTCGGTGCGGATGCCGATCGCCCACCGGATGTCGGCGTGCGCCCGGGTCGTCCACGTCGAGCGGGGCGCCCGTCTCGTCGGCGTCGCGGACGACACTCCCGGGCCCGGTCTCGGTCAGCACCGCCCGACTCCACCCGCGGTCACCGTGGCGAGCGACCCGCAACATCGATACCCCGTCGACCGGGATCGCCGGGCTGCACCCCGGCCAGCTGCGGCCAGGGTGGGTGCGAAGTCGATGGACATGAACGGGTCGAAACGGTCCTCGCCGGCGGGGATGCCGGGCCCGCGCACCAGCAGCGGCACCCGCAGCGACGGCTCGTGCGGGAAGATCTTGCCCTGCCGGATGCCGCTGCTCGCCCAGGAAGTAGCCGTTGTCCGAGGTGAACATCACCATGCGTCTCCTCGAGCTCACCGCTGCGCTGCAATGCCTCGATCGTGCGCTTGACCTGCAGGTCGACCACGTGGAGCGCCTCGGCGCGCTGCCGGGTCTTGTTCCGCATCGCGAGGCGTTCCGCGTCGTTGAGCGGGGCAGGTGCCCGGAGGTAGTCCGGCTTGTCGCTGAAGTCGGGGTCGTCCCAGGAGGCACCCGGCGCGGCGGAGATCACGTCGTCGAACATGCCCTTGACGCCGCTCGGCCGTGGCCGGCGTCCCGAACCAGGTCCTGGCTCCCGTCGTCGCGGATCACGTACCTCGGGTCGTCAGGCTCCACCGGGCCGCCGTTGTGCGGTGCGGTGTAGGAGGCGTAGAAGAAGAACGGCTTGTCCGAGGCCGCGCGGGTGCGGATGATCTGCTCGGACAGCTCGCCGTACACGTGGGTCTGGTACCGGCCCTCGTAGTTGACGAAGCCGCAGCCCGTTCACGGCTCAACGTGGTGTCGAAGTAGTGGTACGTCCTGCCGGCCTTCGGCCGGCTGCTCGCCAGGCCGCCGTCGATGGAGGCGCGCCACCTCGTCCAACCGGGCGGGACGTAGTGCAGCGACTTCCCGGCGTCGGCCCCGGGCTCGGGCATCCAGCCGTAGCCGTTGAGGTACTTGCCGAGGTACTCCGTGGCGTAGCCGGAGCCTTGCAGCCAGGTCGCCAAGGTCGACGAGTCGTCGAAGGAGGTGAACCCCCACGGCCGCTTGACGTGGAACACGCCGTGGTTGTGGGTGTACTGCCCCGATCAGGACCGAGGCCCGGGCCGGGCAGCACAGCGGGTAGGGTGCGAACGAGTTGCGGAAGTTGACGCCGCGCCTTCCGATGAGCCGGCGGGTCCACGGCATGTACCGGAGGTCGTCGGCGCGCATGTCGTCGACCATGATCATCACCACGTTCGGGCGGGACTGCTGCAGAACCTTCTTGGTGACCGCGACATCCGCGCGCCGGCCGGGGCTCGTCGCCCGGACCCGGACCTGCAGGTGTGGCGCCCCCGCCGAGACAGCCGCGGGCGGCTCTCAGCGACATGGCGCGCTTGACCAAGCGGTGAACGGACCTTCCCCGAGGGGCAGCGCCAGGGCAGCCCGTCACTCCGACGGATGGTGGCTCCGCGCGGGTGGCCGTGCGAGACGACGGCGACGTACTCCGGACGGGGACCGCCGACGGTGTCGAGCGCGAGTCGAACGCTGCCCTTCCACCGCGCCCCATGGTGTACGACGGACACGCCGACCGTCGTACCCGTGTTGTCGACGACGACCTTCACGATGTCGTGCCGTCCGACCAGGTCCCGCCGATCCGGAAAGCTGCTGGTGTCTGCTGCCGCCGCAGCGGCGATGAGCGTGATCACCAGCGCGAGTGCCAACGTGACCGAGTGACGCATCGTGCCTCCCCCGAGTGTGGGCTGCCAGTGTGCCGGTTCTGCCTGGCCTGAGTGTAAGCGCTGACCGGGCCGGAAACCCGAAGGCGACGATCCTGGGTCGACAGATACGATCGAGGCGGCAGTCCACCCACGCACAAGGAGCACCCCCGTGTCCGAGATCAAGGTCACCGTTGTCAACGCAGGCGATCGTGCCGAGCGTGCGGTGACGACGGGCACCAAGGCATGGGAGCTGTTCTCCGAGGACCAGGCGGTGATCGCCGCCCGGGTCGGTGAGGACCTGAGGGACCTCGCCCACGAGCTCGCCGAGGGCGACCAGGTCGAGGGCGTCGCGATCGACTCCGCCGACGGCCGCGACATCTTGCGGCACTCGACCGCGCACGTGATGGCGCAGGCGGTCCAGGAGCTCTACCCGGACGCCAAGCTCGGCATCGGCCCGCCGATCACCGACGGCTTCTACTACGACTTCGACGTCGCCGAGCCGTTCCAGCCCGAGGACCTCGACAAGATCGAGACGCGGATGCGCAAGATCATCAAGGAGGGCCAGCAGTTCTCCCGCCGTCCGGTCTCCGACGAGGGCGCGCGCTCCGAGCTGGCCGACGAGCCGTACAAGCTCGAGCTGATCGGCCTCAAGGGCCCCGACGCCGCTGACGCGGCCGAGGGTGCGACCGTCGAGGTCGGCGCCGGCGAGCTGACCATCTACGACAACCTCAAGCGGGACGGCTCGCGGGCCTGGAAGGACCTGTGCCGCGGCCCGCACCTGCCCACCACCAAGCGCATCCCCGCGTTCAAGCTGATGCGGAGCGCCGCGGCGTACTGGCGCGGCAGCGAGAAGAACCCGCAGCTGCAGCGGATCTACGGCACCGCTTGGGAGAGCAAGGACGCGCTCGACGCGCACCTGCACCGGCTCGAGGAGGCGCAGCGCCGCGACCACCGGCGGCTCGGCCACGAGCTCGACCTGTTCAGCTTCCCCGACGAGATCGGCTCCGGGCTCGCGGTGTTCCACCCGAAGGGCGGCGTGCTGCGCAAGGAGATGGAGGACTACTCGCGCCGCCGGCACGAGGAGTCGGGCTACGAGTTCGTCTACACCCCGCACATCACCAAGGCGCAGCTGTTCGAGACCTCCGGCCACCTCGACTGGTACGCCGACGGGATGTACCCGCCGATGCACCTCGACGAGGAGCGTCGACGCCGACGGGAACGTGATCAAGCCGGGGCAGGACTACTACCTCAAGCCGATGAACTGCCCGATCCACAACCTGATCTTCCGGTCCCGCGGCCGGTCCTACCGCGAGCTGCCGCTGCGGCTGTTCGAGTTCGGCACGGTCTACCGCTACGAGAAGTCCGGCGTCGTGCACGGCCTGACCCGGGTGCGCGGGATGACCCAGGACGACGCGCACATCTACTGCACCCGCGAGCAGATGCGCGACGAGCTCGCCAGCCTGCTCACCTTCGTGCTCGACCTGCTCAAGGACTACGGCCTCGACGACTTCTACCTGGAGCTGTCGACCAAGGACCCGGAGAAGTCCGTCGGCACCGACGAGGCGTGGGACGAGGCCACCGAGACCCTGCGGGAGGTGGCCGCCGCCTCCGGCCTCGAGCTGGTGCCCGACCCGGGCGGCGCCGCGTTCTACGGCCCGAAGATCTCGGTGCAGGCGCGCGACGCGATCGGCCGCACCTGGCAGATGTCGACCATCCAGCTCGACTTCAACCTGCCCGAGCGGTTCGAGCTGGAGTACACCGGCTCCGACGGCGCCCGGCAGCGTCCGGTGATGATCCACCGCGCGCTGTTCGGCTCGATCGAGCGGTTCGTCGGGGTGCTCACCGAGCACTACGCCGGCGCGTTCCCGCCCTGGCTGGCGCCGGTGCAGGTGCTGGCGATCCCGATCGCCGAGCGGCACAACGACTACCTCGTCAAGGTCGCCGAGCAGCTGCGGCAGCGCGGCATCCGCGTCGAGGTCGACGACTCCGACGACCGGATGCAGAAGAAGATCCGCAACGCGCAGATGCAGAAGGTGCCGTTCATGCTGATCGCCGGGGATCAGGACGTGGAGGGCGGCGCGGTGTCGTTCCGGTACCGCGACGGCGACCAGGACAACGGCGTCCCGGTGGACGACGCGATCGCCCGGGTCGTCGACGCCGTACAGCGGCGGGTCCAGGTCTGACAGTGGTCTCGGGAGATGAGCCCGGCGCGGCCGGGGTCGGGTCCGACGAGCACGCGCTGACCCAGGAGGGTGTCGGGGTCCCCGACGAGCTCGAGCGGCTGTGGACTCCGCACCGGATGGCCTACATCCGCGGCCAGAACAAGCCGGACGACGAGGAGGCAGGGGAGCAGTGCCCGTTCTGCCGGATCCCCGAGCTGGACGACCGAGAGGCCCTGATCGTGCACCGGGGTGAGCTGAGCTTCGTGGTACTCAACCTGTACCCGTACACCCCCGGGCACCTGATGGTCTGCCCCTTCCGGCACGTCGCCGACTACACCGACCTCACCCCGGACGAGACGCTGGAGCTCGCGGACTTCACGCAGCGGGCGATGCGGACCATCCGCGACGTCAGCGGTGCGCACGGGTTCAACATCGGGATGAACCAGGGATCCGTAGCCGGCGCCGGCATCGCCGCGCACCTGCACCAGCACGTCGTACCCCGTTGGGCGGGTGACCAGAACTTCATGCCGATCATCGGCCGGACCCGGACGCTGCCGGAGCTGATGGCCGAGACCCGCGACCTGCTCGCCGACGCCTGGTCCTGACGCGTTCCGTGCGGGTCGGGGCGGGACGTCGGCCGACACCGGATAGCCTTCTGTCGCCATGCTGAACCGTTTCCGTGCCTTCTGGACCAAGCTGCTCACACCCGATCGCGAAGTTCTTCCTCCGCCACGGTGTGAGCCCCGACGTCATCACCCTGGTCGGCACGCTCGGTGTCGTCGCGGGCGCGTTGGTGTTCTTCCCGCGGGGAGAGCTGCTGGTCGGTGTCCTGGTCATCACCGCGTTCGTGTTCTCCGACCTGCTCGACGGCACGATGGCGAGGATGTCCGGGACCACCTCGAAGTGGGGCGCGTTCCTCGACTCGACGCTGGACAGGCTGGGTGACGCGGCGATCTTCGGCGGCCTGGTGATGTACTTCGCCGGCCCGGGGGACTCCGACCTGTGGGCCGCGCTCGCGCTGTACTGCCTGGTGATGGGGTCGGTGACCTCCTACGCCCGGGCCCGCGCGGAGTCGCTTGGCATGGAGGCCAAGGTCGGGATCGCCGAACGCGCCGACCGGCTGGTCGCGATCCTCGTGATGACCGGGCTCAGCGACATCTTCAACCTGCCGTGTGCTGATCCCGCTGACGCTCGGCGTGCTCGCAGTGGCCAGCACCATCACCGTGTTCCAGCGGGTGCTCTCCGTGCGCAGTCAGGCCAAAGCGGACGCGTGATGGCCTCCCTCCTGAGCGGGGTCGGACGAGCGGCCTCCGCGGCGTCCGACAACGCGACCGCCCTCGGGTACCTCTCCGGCTGGAGACTCGTGCGGCTGCTGCCCGAGCGCGCGGCCCGCAGCGTCTTCGCGCGGATCGCCGACGAGGTCTACCGACGCAACGGCAGGAGCGTCCAACGGCTGCGCAGGAACCTCGCGCGGGTCCGGCCCGAGCTGGACGACGACGGTCTCGAGGACGCTGACCAGGGCCGGTGTCCGCTCCTACCTGCGCTACTGGTGCGAGTCGTTCCGGCTGCCGTCGTGGCCGGTCGACGACGTGGTACGACGAACCCGGACGGTCAACGAGCACAGGCTGCGCGACGCCTATGCGTCGGGAAACGGGGTCGTGGTCGCGCTGCCCCACATGGCCAACTGGGACTGGGCCGGCGCGTGGGCATGCGCAACCGGGATGCCGCTGACGACCGTCGCCGAGCGGCTCGAGCCCGAGCGGCTCTACGACGAGTTCGTGGCCTACCGGAGCTCGCTGGGCATGGAGATCCTGCCGCTGGCCGGCGACCCGGCGACGTTCGCGGCGCCTGGTGGACACCGTGCGGGCCGGCGGGTTCGTCTGCCTGCTCGCCGACCGCGACCTCACCCGGTCCGGGGTCGAGGTCACGCTCTGCGGTGAGCGGGCCAGGGTTCCCCGGGGCCCGGCCATGCTTGCCCGTCGAACCGGCGCGGCGCTGGTCCCCGCCACCCTCGCCTACGTCGGTGACGACATGGAGATCACGTTCCACCCGGAGGTGGAGCACGATGCCGGCGAGGACGGGATCGGGGTGATGATGCAGGCGGTCGCGGACGCGTTCACCACCGGGTTCGGCGAACACCCGCAGGACTGGCACATGATGCAGACGGTCTTCGTCGACGACCTCGCATCCGGACGCAGGTGACCCGGTGCGGATCGGCCTGGTGTGCCCGTACTCGCTCGACATCCCCGGTGGTGTCCAGAACCACGTCAAGGACCTGGCCGAGGCGCTGATCGGCCTCGGCCACGACGTGTCCGTGCTCGCGCCGAGTGAGGACGAGCACGGCCTCCCGTCGTACGTCGTGCCGGCCGGACGCGCGATCGCCGATGCCCTACAACGGATCCGTGGCCCGGGTCTCGTTCGGCCCGCTGGTCGGCGGCGCGGGTGCGGCGGTGGCTCCGCGACGGCCGCTTCGACGTGATCCACCTCCACGAGCCGGCCTCGCCGAGCCTGTCGTTGCTCGCGCTGTGGGCTGCGGAGTGCCCGGTCGTCGCCACCTTCCACACCTCACAGATCCGGTCGCGCGCGATGTCCGCCTCGGCGTCGATCCTGCGCCCGTCCCTGGAGAAGATCACCGGCCGGATCGCGGTCTCGGAGTACGCCCGGGACACCCTCGTGCAGCACATCGGTGGCGAGCCGGTGGTGATCCCGAACGGGGTGTACGTCGACCGGTACTCCACCGCGGCCGCCCGACCCGAATGGCGTGGCGTCGGCGGCACGCTGGCGTTCGTGGGCCGGCTCGACGAGCCTCGCAAGGGCTTCCCGCTGATGCTCACGGCGTTCGCCCGGATCGCGGCCGACCGTCCCGGCGTCCGGCTGCTCGTCGTCGGCGGGGGCGACATTGACAAGGCGCGTTCGTCGATCGCGCCGGCCCTGCGGGACCAGGTCACCTTCCTTGGCCGCGCCAGCGACCCGGAGAAGGCCGCTGTGCTGAGGACCGCCGACATCTACGTCGCACCGAACACCGGCGGGGAGAGCTTCGGCATCGTCCTCGTGGAGGCGATGGCGGCGGGCACGACCGTCCTCGCCAGCGACGCTCCCGGCGTTCCGCCGGGTGCTCGGCGACGGGAAGTACGGCGTGCTGTTCCGGTCCGAGGACACCACCGAGCTGGCCGACAAGGCGATCGGCCTGCTCGACGACCCCGTACGCCGCAAGGAGATCAACGACGAGGCGGCACTCGCCGTACGGCGGTACGACTGGTCGTCCGTAGCCGGCAGGGTCGTCCAGGTCTACGAGACCGTCGTCGGCCAGGAGGCGCGCTGATGGAGTGGTTCTATGCCGTCGTCGCCGTCCTCGTTCTCCTGCTGCTCGGCCTCTGGCTGTCGTGGACCGCGAACCGGTTGGACCGGATGCACCACCGCATCGAGGTGTCCCGGTCGTCGCTGGACACCCAGCTGCTGCGCCGCTCCGGTGCCGCGCTGGAGCTCGCCACGTCCGGTGCGCTGGACCCGGCGCGGTCACTGTTGCTCGTCGACGTGGCACACGAGGCGCGGGCGGCATCGCGGGACGACTTCGAGGGCGCCGAGTCCGACCTGTCGGAGGCGCTGCGGGCGGTGTTCGCCGACGCGGTGGAGGTGCGTGCGCTCCGTGAGGCGCCAGGCACCGACGAGCTGCTCGAGGAGCTCGCCGGCGACTGCCGCAAGGTGGAGCTCGCCCGTCGGTTCCACAACGACGTCGTGGCGTCCGCGCGGGTGCTTCGTTCGCGGCGGCGAGTGCGGTGGTTGGGGCTGGCGGGTCGCGCCGCGGAGCTGGACACGGTCGACCTCGACGACGAGCCGCCGGCTGCGCTGGTCGCGGACTGAACCGAGTTCGCCGGTTCCGACTTCCGGGCCGTAGTCTTGTCTCATCCTCATTCTCCGGCGGGCCGCCGTGCCCGCCTGAACCCGCAGAAGGTTGAACGTGACAGACGCTCAGAACAGCCAGAGCAGCACCCCGGCCCCCGCTCACACGACCGGGACCTCAGGTGTGAAGCGTGGCATGGCCGAGATGCTCAAGGGCGGCGTGATCATGGACGTCGTCAACGCCGAGCAGGCCAAGATCGCCGAGGACGCCGGCGCCGTCGCGGTGATGGCCCTGGAGCGAGTCCCCGCCGACATCCGTGCCCAGGGCGGTGTCTCCCGGATGAGCGACCCGGACATGATCGACTCGATCATCGCGGCGGTCTCGATTCCCGTGATGGCCAAGGCCCGGATCGGTCACTTCGCCGAGGCGCAGGTCCTGCAGAGCCTGGGCGTGGACTACATCGACGAGTCCGAGGTGCTCACCCCGGCCGACTACGCCAACCACATCGACAAGTGGTTGTTCACCGTGCCCTTCGTATGTGGTGCGACCAACCTCGGTGAGGCGCTGCGCCGGATCACCGAGGGCGCGGCCATGATCCGCTCGAAGGGTGAGGCCGGCACCGGCGATGTCTCGAACGCGGTGACCCACATGCGCACGATCCGCGCGGAGATCCGCCGGCTGCAGGGGCTGTCGACCGATGAGCTGTACGTTGCCGCGAAGGAGCTCCAGGCCCCCTATGACCTCGTCAAGGAGGTCGCCCTCAACGGCAACCTGCCCGTCGTACTCTTCACCGCCGGTGGCATCGCCACGCCGGCCGACGCCGCGATGATGATGCAGCTCGGTGCGCAGGGCGTGTTCGTGGGATCGGGCATCTTCAAGTCCGGCAACCCGGCCCAGCGCGCCGAGGCGATCGTCAAGGCGACCACCTTCTACGACGACCCCGACGTGGTCGCCAAGGTCTCCCGTGGTCTGGGTGAGGCGATGGTGGGCATCAACGTCGACGAGATCCCGCAGCCGCACCGCTTGGCCGAGCGCGGCTGGTAGGCGAGCTCTCCACGGTGTCGCGAGAGGAAGCGCACGTCCGCGAGTTCACCCGCTCCTGCGTCCGCGCGGGGCTGCTGGCCGAGCCGCAGCTGTACGACGAGGTGGTGCTCGCCATCGGGACCGAGCTGCCCGACCGCGCAGCCGAGTCGGTCGATCTCGCGCATACCTGGATCGAGGAGTTCCGCGAGGAGCTGCGGCGGGACCAGGAAGGCTGGCCCGAGGCCAGTGACTACGAGCGGCTGCAGAGCGCGTTCGAGGAGATCGAGCTCGGTGACGTGGTCGTGCTGCAGGGCTGCGATGACCACTGGGCGGCGAAGGCGGAGCTCGACCGGCGGGGTGCGGAGGGCATGCTGCCGCGCGGGATCGCCTGGTTCACCCCACCGGACGTGTGGCACGCCATCGACGAGGGGATGCTCGAGGTCAACCTCTGGCACGGCACCACGGCGAACGTGGCCCTCGGCGACGAGCTGCTCGCCGACGTGCTCGGTGTGCTCGAGAAGCACGGCCTCGCAGCGCACTTCGACGAGGGCCGTATCGAGGTCGACGCCCACTGGCACCGGCGCATCGCTCCGCCGCACTAGGATCCTTCTGTGACTGACTCTCCTTTGATCGGTGTCCTCGCGCTCCAGGGCGACGTGCGCGAGCACCTGCGCATGCTCGAGATCGCCGGTGCGCGCACGACCTCCGTCCGGCGTCCCTCCGAGCTCGCGGACCTCGACGGTGTCGTGATCCCCGGCGGGGAGTCGACGACGATGTACAAGCTGGCCCGCACCTTCGAGCTGTTCGAGCCGCTGCGGGACGCTATCCGTGGCGGGCTGCCGGCGTTCGGGACCTGCGCCGGAATGATCATGCTGGCCGACCACATCGAGGGCGGAACCGCCGGCCAGGAGACGATCGGCGGACTGGACGTCGTCGTAAGGCGCAACGCGTTCGGCCGCCAGGTGAACTCCTTCGAGGCCGACCTCGAGGTGTATCCCGTGGACGGCCCGGAGCCGTTCAGCTTCCGGGCCGTGTTCATCCGTGCGCCGTGGGTGGAGAAGGTCGGTCAGGAGGTCGAGACCGTCGCCACCGTGGCGTCCGGCGACGCGGTCGGTAGGATCGTCGCCGTCCGGCAGGCGAATCTCCTCGCCACGTCGTTCCACCCCGAGATCACCGGGGACCACCGAATGCACACGCTGTTCGTCGACATGGTCCAGTCGCGGCTGGAGTCGAGGAACGGTGAGAACGAGACGCGGAAGTAGAGGCAGCTCCTGATGTCCGGTCACTCCAAATGGGCGACGACCAAGCACAAGAAGGCCGTCATCGACGCACGTCGGGGCAAGCTCTTCGCCAAGCTGATCAAGAACATCGAGGTCGCCGCGCGTGCCGGCGGGGGTGACCTGGCCGGCAACCCGACGCTCTACGACGCGGTCCAGAAGGCCAAGAAGTCCTCGGTGCCCAACGACAACATCGACCGCGCGGTCAAGCGCGGATCCGGTGCTGAGTCGGGCGGCGCTGACTACCAGACGATCATGTACGAGGGCTACGGCCCGGCAGGTGTCGCTTTCCTCATCGAGTGTCTGACCGACAACAAGAACCGGGCCGCGATGGAGGTCCGCACGGCGATGAACCGCAACGGCGGCTCGCTGGCCGACCCGGGCTCGGTGTCGTACATGTTCAACCGCAAGGGCGTCGTCCTCGTCTCCAAGGACCAGGAAGGCAAGCAGGTCTCCGAGGACGACGTGCTCGAGGCGACCCTCGACGCCGGCGCCGAGGAGGTCAACGACCTGGGCGACAGCTTCGAGGTGATCAGTGAGGCCACCGACCTGGTTTCCGTGCGCACCGCCCTCCAGGCCGCCGGCGTCGACTACGACTCGGCCGACGCGTCGTTCGTGCCGTCGATGAACGTCGAGGTCGACGAGGACTCCGCCGGGAAGGTGTTCCGCCTGGTCGAGGCGCTCGAGGACCTGGACGACGTACAGAACGTGTACGGCAACTTCGACGTCTCCGACGAGGTCATGGAGTCCCTCAACGCCTGACCTGCCGGGGCGGCGCGTCGTACGACGGACGCAGGGACCCATCGGTTACGTTGTGTCCGAACAGATGTTCGGACGAAAGGTGGCCGCGTGCGTGTGCTCGGGATCGACCCAGGTCTGACCCGGTGTGGTCTCGGCGTGGTCGACGGGTCCATCGGCCGCCCGCTGACCCTGGTGCAGGTGGGCGTCGTCCGGACCCCTGCCGACGTGCCCGCGGCGTTGCGCCTGTGCGAGATCGAAGCCGAGATCGACCGTTGGCTCGACACGCACACCCCGGACGCCGTCGCGGTGGAACGGGTCTTCAGCCAGCACAACGTCAAGACCGTGATGGGCACCGCCCAGGCCAGCGGCATCGCGATGGTGGCCGCGGCGCGCCGCGGCATCCCGGTCGCGCTGCACACCCCCAGCGAGGTCAAGGCCGCCGTCAGTGGCAGCGGACGTGCGGACAAGGCCCAGGTCGGCGCCATGGTCACCCGCCTGCTGCGGCTCACCGAGCCACCCAGGCCCGCCGACGCCGCAGACTCCCTCGCGCTCGCCATCTGCCACATCTGGCGCGGCGGCGCACAGTCCAGGATCGAGGCTGCCGTCGTCGCGGCCGGAAGGAGCGCACGTTGATCGCCTTCGTCAAGGGAACCGTCGCCGGGGTCACCCTGAACTCCGCAGTCCTCGAGGTCGGCGGCGTCGGCCTCGAGCTCAACTGCACCCCGAACACCCTCGCCACCCTTCACGTCGGCAGCGAGGCGACCCTGCCCACTAGCATGGTGGTGCGCGAGGAGTCGCTGACCCTGTTCGGGTTCCTCGACGACGACGAGAAGTCGGTGTTCGAGATGCTGCAGACCGCCAGTGGCGTCGGGCCGAAGCTGGCCCAGGCGATGCTCGCGGTGCACTCACCCGACGAGCTGCGCAGGGCGGTCACCACCGAGGACGTCAAGACGCTCACCACCGTTCCCGGGATCGGACAGAAGGGTGCGCAGCGGATCATCCTCGAGCTCAAGGACCGGATCGGGGCGCCGGTCGGGTCCGCCCCTTCCCGCACGACCGGTGCCCCGGTGTCGACGGCGGCCTGGCGCGACCAGGTCCACGCCGGCCTGGTCGGTCTCGGCTGGTCGGGCAAGGAGGCCGACGGGGCTGTCGAGGCCGTCGCCCCGCAGGCCGATGAGTCCGACGGCGAACCGAACATCGCCGCCCTGCTCCGGGCGGCGCTGCGCACGATGAGCAAGGCCTGACCGCGATGAGCGATCCCGGACGCACCAGTGAGGCCGAGCTCGAGGCGGCCGAGGTCGCGTACGCCGAGAGCCGGTCGCTGGTCGCCGCCGAGGCCGAGGGTGACGAACGTGCCGTGGAGGCGGCGCTCCGGCCGCGCACCCTGGACGAGGTCATCGGGCAGGAACGGGTTCGCGAGCAGCTATCGCTGGTGCTGCAGGCCGCCCGGGGCCGTGAAAGAGCCCCCGACCACGTGCTCCTCTCCGGCCCACCCGGTCTGGGCAAGACCACGCTGGCGATGATCATCGCCGCTGAGATGTCCAGCCCGTTGCGGCTGACCTCCGGGCCGGCGATCACCCACGCCGGCGACCTGGCCGCGATCCTGTCCGGGCTGAACGACGGCGACGTCCTGTTCGTCGACGAGATCCACCGGATGTCGCGGCCGGCGGAGGAGATGCTCTACATGGCGATGGAGGACTTCCGGGTCGACGTGATCATCGGCAAGGGCCCCGGCGCCACCGCGATCCCGCTCGAGATCCCACCGTTCACACTGGTCGGTGCCACCACCCGCGCCGGGCTGCTTCCGGGGCCGCTGCGTGACCGGTTCGGGTTCACCGGCCACCTGGAGTTCTACGAGCCCGGCGAGCTCGACCTGATCGTGCGGCGGTCGTCCGGCCTCCTCGGTGTGGAGCTCACCGACGAGGGGGCGGCCGAGATCGCGTCCCGTTCGCGCGGCACCCCGCGGATCGCGAACCGGCTGCTGCGCCGGGTTCGCGACTTCGCGCAGGTCCGTGCCGACGGCGTGGTCACCCTGGATGTCGCGCACCGGGCGCTGGACCTCTACGAGGTCGATGCGTCCGGTCTCGACCGGCTCGACCGTGCCGTGATCGACGTCCTCTGCCGCAGGTTCGGCGGGGGACCGGTCGGCGTCAGCACGCTCGCGGTCGCCGTCGGCGAGGAGCGCGAGACCGTGGAGGAGGTCGCCGAACCGTTCCTTGTCCGATCGGGCCTGCTCGCGCGCACCCCGCGGGGGCGGGTGGCGACCCCAGCGGCATGGGAGCACCTCGGCCTGACCGCGCCGGCAGGGTCGCCGTTCGGCAGCGTCGACACGTCGCTGTTCGACGCTCCCGACGACGAATGAACCGTCCGCCACAGTGACCCGGGACTCAACCGTGACGTGCCGATCCGGGCCGTCGTCGGGATCTCTCAGGATCGGCGGTTAGAATCCTGCGTTGGCCGGTGATTCGGCTATCGTGCTCTACCCCCAAACCCTGAAGGAGCCGTTGTGTCGCAAGACCTGGCCGGGATTCTCCCCCTCGTACTGATCGTCCTTGCATTCTGGTTCCTGGTGATCCGGCCGTCCCGCAAGCGTCAGCAGGAGATGAAGCGGGTCCAGTCGAGCGTCGAGGTCGGCTCCGAGGTGCTGCTCGGCTCGGGCATCTACGGGACGGTCGTCGCCGCCGCCGATGACACCGTCGAGGTCGAGATCGCTCCTGGCACTGCGATGAAGGTGGCCCGCCAGGCCGTCGTACGAGTTATCGACAGGCCCACGCCTTCGCGCGACGAGCCGACTGACGACGAGTCGCCCAACGTCATCGACGAGCAGTAGGGCAGAGCTCTCCGGGCGCCCGCCCGTCATCCGAGGAGTACACAAGCAGTGGCGAAGAACGCGCGCCGTCCTGGGCGCACACTCATCGTGTTCGGGCTGGTCGTCGCCGCGTTGTACGCCGGCGTCGCGCTCGGGGAGACCTGGAAGCCGAAGCTCGGACTCGACCTGCAGGGCGGCACCCGGATCACCCTCGAGGCGAACACGGCCTCAGGCGAGAAGGTGACGCCGGAGAAGGTCGACGAGGCCGCCGGAATCATCGACAGCCGCGTCAACGCCACTGGTGTCTCCGAGGCCGAGGTATCCACGCAGGGTGACCGCAACATCATCGTCGAGATCCCGGGCCAGAACCGCAGGGACCTCGTCGACACGGTCAGGCAGACCGCGCAGCTGAGGTTCCGGCTCGTCGCCGCGACCGCCCCGGGATCCCCGCAGCAGCAGCCGAGCCCATCGCCCGGTGCTGACACCACCCCGTCGGACCAGCCCACTACCGAGCCCTCGAAGGCGTCCAGCAAGAACCGTGTCGCTCTCCAGCGGGCTGGTCGACACCGACGACGCCCAGCCGGGCAACAAGGAGTCGGAGCAGCCCTCCCCGTCGCCTTCTGCCCTTCCGCAGGAGCCCGCCGCCGGCGACGGTGCTCCGGTCGACCGGCCGTTGCAGTGGATGAACAACCCCGGTAGCAAGTGGACGCAGGCGTTCACCAGCTACACGTGCCCCGTGGCCGGTGAGAAGGCGCCCGCGGTCAAGGACATCGCCACGGCGCCGCTCATCACCTGCGACGACGAGGGCATCAAGTACCTGCTCTCGGCGGCCGTGATCGAGGGCACCCAGCTCAACGACGCCTCCGCCGGCATCCCGCAGCAGCAGGTCCAGTGGGTCGTGAACCTGTCGTTCGACAGCACCGCCCGGAAGGCGTTCGCGGAGGTGACAAGGCAGCTGCAGGGCACCGGCGAGCAGTTCGCCATCGTCCTCGACGGCAAGGTGATCTCCGCGCCGACCGTGATCCAGGCGATCTCCGGCGGCAACGCACAGATCACCGGCGACTTCACCGAGGCCGAGGCAGAGTCGCTTGCCAACAGCCTCAAGTACGGTGCGCTGCCGCTGAAGTTCTCGGTGCCCGTCGTGAGCGAGGAAGGCCCCTCGCTGGCCTCCGACCAGCTCGCCGCGGGAATCTGGGCCGGGGCCGTTGGCCTCGCCCTCGTCCTGGTCTACTGCCTGCTTTACTACCGCGGCCTCGGCCTGGTCGTCGTCGCGTCCCTGATGGTCGCCGCGGCGCGTCACCTACGCGGTGGTGCTGGTGATGAGCGAGGCGATCGGGTTCACCCTGACCCTGCCGGGGATCGCGGGCCTGATCGTCGCGGTCGGCATCACCGCCGACTCGTTCATCGTCTACTTCGAGCGAATACGTGACGAGATGCGCGACGGCAAGTCGATGCGCGTCGCGGTCGAGACCGGGTGGGTCCAGGCGCGCCGGTACCTGCCTCGCGGCCGACGCGGTGTCCCTGCTCGCCGCCGTCGTCCTCTTCATCTTCGCGATCGGCGTCGTGAAGGGCTTCGCGTTCGCGCTCGGCATCAGCACGATCATCGACATCGTGGTGTTCTTCTGGTTCACCAAGCCGATGGTCTCGTGGCTGGCAACGTTCCCGTTCTTCAACACCGGCCACAAGCTGTCCGGGCTGGACGCCGAGAACCTCGGTGTCGACCACCTGCCCGGTCTGGCCCCGCGGGCAGCAGGAGGTAAGGCCTGATGGGCAAGATGTCCCGTCTCGGGAACGCGCTCTACGAGGGCGACGTCTCGATCGACTTCGTCGGCCGCCGGCTGCTGTGGTACTCCGTCTCCGCGATCATCCTGCTCGTCGCCATCGGAGGCCTGACCTTCAAGGGCCTCAACATGGGCATCGAGTTCGAGGGCGGTGTCGAGTACCGCGTCGCGATGCCCTCCGGGCAGGCGAACCAGGCCGCCGTGGAGGACATCCGCGACGCCGTCGCCAGCACCGGCATCGACGCCGCGTCCGCGCCGATCGTCAACACGTCGGGCACCGACACCATCCGGATCCAGACCGAGCCGGTCACCAACGACGAGGCCAACCAGATCGCAGACACCATCCAGGACGCCGCCGGTGTCCAGGAGGGCGACATCAGCCAGGACGCCATCGGCGCCACCTGGGGCCAGCAGGTGGCCGACCGGGCGCTGATCGGCCTGGTTGTCTTCATGATCCTCGTGGTGCTGTTCATCTGGGCCTACTTCCGGCAGTGGAAGATGTCGGTCGCCGCGATCGTCGCCCTCATCCACGACGTGGTGATCACCGTCGGTGTCTACGCGCTGTCCGGGTTCGAGGTCACCCCGGCAACCGTCACCGGTGTGCTCACCATCCTCGGCTTCTCCCTGTACGACACGGTCGTCGTCTTCGACAAGGTGCGGGAGAACACCAAGAACCTGGCGCGCACCCGGCAGACCTACTCACAGGCCGCGAACCTGGCCGTGAACCAGACCCTGGTGCGGTCGATCAACACGTCGGTGGTGGCGCTGCTCCCGGTGGGCGCGTTGCTGTACGTCGGCGTGGTCACGCTCGGCTCCGGAGCCCTCAAGGACCTGGCGCTGGCGCTGTTCGTGGGCATGGCGGCCGGTGCCTACTCCTCGATCTTCATCGCCACCCCGCTGTTGGTGCAGCTCAAGGAGCTCGAGCCCGCCGTACGCCAGGGGGACGCACGGGCCAAGGCCCGGGCCCGGCACCACCACCCGGACCGCTACGCCGACGTCCCGAAGCACCCCGGCCAGCCGGCGCCCGACGAGCCGCACCGGAGCCCCGGCAGCCGGCCCGCCCACGAGCCGGTCCGCACGGCATCCCGCCCGGTGACCCGGTCGGCCTCCGCGAAGCGTGCTCAGCCTTCCCGCAAACCGCGTTCGAAGAGAGGCAGACGATGAGTACGACGGACGGGCGGATCTCGCCGGAGCTGCACCACCAGCTGGACACGCTGATCCGCGATGTCCCGGACTTCCCCAACCCGGGGGTCGTGTTCAAGGACATCACGCCCCTGCTCGCCGACCACGACGGCTTCTCGGCCGTCATCCGCGCCCTGGCCGACGTCGGTCGCGATGCCGACGGGAACGTCGTGGTGGACAAGGTGGTCGGGATGGAGGCCCGCGGCTTCATCCTGGCTGCTCCAGTGGCCCTCGCCCTGGGGGCCGGGTTCGTCCCGGTGCGCAAGGCAGGCAAGCTCCCCGGCCCTACGCACGCCGTCCAGTACGCCCTGGAGTACGGCGAGGCCACCCTCGAGCTGCACCGCGACTCGATCGTCGAGGGGGAGCGGGTCCTGATGGTCGACGACGTGCTCGCTACGGGCGGCACCGTGGCAGCGACCGCCCGGCTCATCGAGCAGTGTGGAGGAACAGTCGCCGGGGTCGCCGTACTCATGGAGCTGTCGTTCCTGCCCGGACGGGCAACCATCGGCGACCTGCCGCTGACCGCACTGAAGACGCTCTGAGCACAACCGGCCCTTCCTGCGCGGCACACCGGGCCGTCCCGGCTTGACCGGGGCATAGACTTGTTACTCGCCCGGAACCAGGGGAGTGCATGTGGCTGAGGAACGTGTAGCACACCTGTCCTCAGATACGGCTGCCCCGACCACAGAGGAGCAGCCTTCCGCTCCCGCCACCGGTGGCCCGTCCGGTCGCCGGATGCGCGCCCGGCTGGCCAGGATGGCGACCAAGAACCAACCGGGCAACCCGGTCCTCGAGCCGCTGTTCCGCGTGGTCCGGGGCAACCACCCCAAGGCCGACCTGGCGCTGATCGAGCGCGCCTACCTGATCGCCGAGAAGGCGCACGGCTCCCAGACCCGCAAGAGCGGTGACCCCTACATCACGCATCCGCTGGCGGTCGCCACGATCCTGGCCGACATCGGCATGACCGAGCCGACCCTGTGTGCGGCGCTGCTGCACGACACCGTCGAGGACACGGCGTGCACCCTGGACGAGCTCCGCAAGGACTTCGGTGACGAGGTGGCCGCCCTCGTCGACGGGGTCACCAAGCTGGACAAGGTCAAGTACGGCGACTCCGCGCAGGCCGAGACGATCCGCAAGATGATCGTCGCGATGAGCCGCGACATCCGGGTCCTCGTGATCAAGCTCGCCGACCGCCTGCACAACATGCGCACGCTGCGGTACCTCAAGCAGGACACGCAGGAGCGCAAGGCCCGCGAGACCCTGGAGATCTTCGCTCCGCTGGCCCACCGGCTCGGCATGAACACCCTGAAGTGGGAGCTGGAGGACCTCGCGTTCGCGACCCTGCACCCGAAGATCTACGACGAGATCGTCCGCCTCGTCGCGGAGCGGGCACCGTCGCGGGACCAGTTCCTGACCCAGGTGATCGAGCAGGTCCAGAACGACCTGAGCAGCGCCCGCATCAAGGCCTCGGTCACCGGCCGCCCGAAGCACTACTACTCGATCTACCAGAAGATGATCGTGCGGGGACGCGAGTTCTCCGACATCTACGACCTGGTCGGGATCCGGATCCTGGTCGAGTCAGACCGTGACTGCTACGCCGTACTCGGTGTCCTGCACTCACGCTGGAACCCGGTGGTCGGCCGGTTCAAGGACTTCATCGCGATGCCGAAGTTCAACATGTACCAGTCACTGCACACGACCGTCATCGGCCTGCAGGGCAAGCCGGTCGAGCTGCAGATCCGCACCTACGCGATGCACCGACGCGCGGAGTACGGCATCGCGGCGCACTGGAAGTACAAGGAGGACGTGGGCACCGGCGCCGACACGAACCGGTCGCTGGCCTCCACCACCACCGGTGACACGGACATGTCCTGGATCCGGCAGCTGCTCGACTGGCAGCAGGAGACCGAGGACCCCGGCGAGTTCCTGGAGTCGCTGCGCTTCGAGATCAACTCGGCGGAGGTCTACGTCTTCACCCCGCGCGGCGACGTGATCGCCCTGCCCACCGGGTCCTCCCCGGTCGACTTCGCCTACTCGATCCACACCGAGGTCGGTCACCGCACGATCGGCGCCCGGGTCAACGGCCGGCTGGTGCCGCTGGAGTCCACGCTCGACAACGGCGACGTGGTCGAGGTGTTCACCTCCAAGGCACCCAACGCCGGCCCGTCCCGCGACTGGCTCGGGTTCGTCAAGTCGCCGCGGGCGCGCAACAAGATCCGGCAGTGGTTCACCAAGGAACGCCGCGAGGAGGCCATCGACCAGGGCAAGGAGCAGATCGCCCGGCTGATGCGCAAGGAGGGGCTGCCGCTCAAGCGTGTGCTGACCCACGAGTCGCTGAGCAGCGTGGCCGACGAGCTGCGCCTCGCGGACGTCTCCGCGTTGTACGCCGCCGTCGGTGAGGGCAACCTCGGTGCGCAGACCGTCGTGCGCAGGGTCATCGACCTGTTCGGTGGGGAGGAAGGCGCCTCGGAGGATCTCGCCGAGGGCGTCCAGATCACCAGCGAGCGCGCCCGCGCCAAGCGGCCCTCGGGCGGCGACGCCGGCGTCATCGTCAAGGGGATCTCCGACGTCTGGGTGAAGCTGGCCAAGTGCTGCACGCCGGTCCCGGGCGACCCCATCCTCGGCTTCGTCACCCGGGGGGCCGGAGTCTCGGTGCACCGCACCGACTGCAGCAACGTGGCCAGCCTCAAGGCCCAGCCCGAGCGGATGGTCGAGGTCGAGTGGGCGCCGACCGCGCAGTCCATGTTCCTGGTCAACATCCAGGTGGAGGCGCTGGACCGGGCGCGGCTTCTGTCGGACATCACCAAGGTGCTCTCCGACGTGCACGTGAACATCCTGTCGGCGTCCCTGCAGACCACCCGCGACCGGGTGGCGAAGAGCCGGTTCACCTTCGAGATGGGGGACCCGAAGCACCTCGGCCACGTGCTGAAGGCAGTCCGTTCCGTCGACGGGGTCTTCGACGCGTACCGGGTGACCCAGTAGCGCGAGCTCAGCTGAACTCGTCGAGGGCCTTCTGGGCCTCGGTGAGCCACGACCTGGCGGGCCTCGATCGCCGCGGCGTGCTCCTCGGCCTTCCTGGTGTTGCCGGCCGCGGCCGCCTTGTCGTGCTTGGCCTGCAGCTCGGCCAGGGAGGACTCCAGCTGTGACACGGTGTCCGCGGCGCGGGCGCGGGCCTCCGGGTTGGACCGCCGCCACTGGTCGTCCTCGACGCCACGGATGGCCTGCTCCACCTTGCGAATCCGGCCCTCGAGCTCCTTCATCCGCTCCCGGGGAACCTTGCCGGCGGCGTCCCAGCGGTCGGCGATGTCGCGGAACGCATCCCGGGCGGCCTTCAGGTCGGTGACGGGCAGGAGCGCCTCGGCCTCGACGAGGATGGCTTCCTTCTTCTCTGCGTTCGCGGCGAACTCACGGTCGAGCTCCGCGTTGGCCGCATCGCGGGCGCCGAAGAACTTGTCCTGTGCGCCGCGGAAACGCTTCCACAGCTGGTCGTCCACGCCCTTGGGGGCCGGACCGGCGGCCTTCCACTGCCGCATCAGGTCGCGGTACTTGCCGGACGTGGGGCCCCAGTCGGTGGAGTCGGCAAGTGCCTCGGCCTCGACGACGAGCTTCTCCTTGACCACACGCGCGGAGTCGCGCTTCTCGTTGAGCTCGGAGAAGTGTGACTTGCGGCGGCGCGTGTAGGTCGTGCGCGCCGTCGAGAACCGGCGCCACAGCGTGTCGTCGGTGCTCTTGTCCAGCCGGGGGAGCGCCTTCCACTCGTCGAGCAGCTCGCGCATCCGGTTGGCCCCGTTGCGCCAGTCGTTGCTCTCGGAGATCCGCTCGGCCTCGGTGGCGATCTTCTCCTTGTGGCCCTTGGCCTCCTCGACCTTCTTCGCCCGCTCGGCCTTGCGCTGCTCGCGGCGCTCGCCGATCGTCGTGGTCAGGGCGTCGAGCCGGGTGTTGAGCCCCTCGAGGTCACCGACCGCCTGCGCCTCGGCAATAGCGGTGCGGACCTGCTTCACGGAGGCAGCCGCCTCGTCCGGCGCCAGAGCCCCGGCCTTCACGCGCTGCTCGAGTAGGTCCACCTCGAACGCGAGGTCGTCGTACCGCTTCTTGAAGAACGCCAGTGCCTCGGCGGGGTCGCCGTCGGGCCACTGGCCGACCTTGCGTTCGCCCTCGCTGGTACGCACGAATACAGAGCCGTCCTCGGACACACGGCCCCAGGGGTCCGTCGCCTGGTCGCTCTCGGAGCTATTCACCGGGTTACCTCAATATTCAGCGGTTGGGTGCGGTCCACAGATGAAGCATCGTAGTCACCTGCCTTCGTCACTGCTTCGTGGTGACCACAGCAGGGTGAGTCTAGGTGCCAGCGGCCTCCTGAGGCAGCAGCTTTCGCGCTACAAGGCCATAACGGCTCGGGCCGGGCGCGGTTCACGAGCCGGGCGGGCCGGTAGGTAGGCTTCAACGGTTGAATGCGCCGCGGCTGCGCACACCAAGACCAACAGGAGAAGGCACGCGTGCTGATTGCAGGCTTCCCAGCAGGCCCGTGGGGGACCAACTGCTACGTCGTCGCCACCGGCCCCGGGCAGGAGTGCGTGGTCATCGACCCGGGGAAGGACGCCGCTCTGGGCGTCGCCGAGGTGGTGCGCGAGCACAACCTGAAGCCGGTCTCGGTCCTGGTCACCCATGGCCATGTCGACCACATGTGGTGTGTGGCCCCGGTGTCCGGGACGTACGACGCGACCGCCTACATCCACCCGGATGACAGGCACCTCCTGTCGAACCCGATGGCGGGCCTGTCCCAGGAGAGCGCCGGCATGCTCCTCGGGGGGAAGTACGAGTTCGCCGAGCCCGACGACGTCGCCGAGCTCGCGGACGGTCAGAAGCTCGACCTTGCCGGACTCGAGTTCGTCGTGGACCATACGCCCGGTCACACCGAGGGGTCGGTCACCTTCCGGTCGCCGTACCACAAGCAGGACGTCGCCGAGGTGATGTTCTCCGGTGACCTGCTGTTCGCGGGTTCCATCGGCCGGACCGACCTGCCCGGCGGCGACCACCCGACGATGCTGCGCAGTCTCGCGTCGAAGGTGCTGACCCTTCCCGACGACATCGTGGTCCTGCCCGGGCACGGTGAGCAGACCAGCATCGGTCGGGAACGCGCCTCCAACCCCTTCCTGCTCGACCTGATCGCCCGCGACGCAGCCGGGACTGACCCCAGCCCGGCCGCGCCGGGCACCGACCGAGGCCTGTGAGAGATGAGCAAGCCCAACCCGATGAGCGGGTTCCCCGAGTTCCTGCCTGACCAGCGGTTCGTCGAGCTGCACGTGATCGAGCAGCTGCGCAGGGTCTTCGAGCTGCACGGCTTCGCGCCGGTGGAGACCCGGGCCGTCGAACCGCTGGACCAGCTGCTGCGCAAGGGGGAGACCTCGAAGGAGGTCTACGTCCTGCGTCGGCTCCAGGCAGACGACCAGGACGACCCGGACGAGGCTGCCCGGGTCGGGCTGCACTTCGACCTTACCGTGCCGTTCGCCCGCTACGTGCTGGAGAACGCCGGCAAGCTCGAGTTCCCGTTCCGCCGCTACCAGGTCCAGAAGGCGTGGCGGGGGGAGCGCCCTCAGGAGGGCAGGTTCCGCGAGTTCACCCAGGCAGACATCGACATCGTCGGCAAGGACACCCTGGCCTTCCACCACGACCTCGAGGTCGCGCGGGTGATGGCCGAGGGGCTGGCGTCGTTGTCCGACCTGTTGCCCGCGATGCGGCTCCAGGTGAACAACCGGAAGCTGATCCAGGGCTACTACCAGGGGATCGGGGCGGCCGACACCGAGGCCGTGATGCGGGTCATCGACAAGATCGACAAGGTTCCGGCCGAGGGCATCGCCCGGATGCTCGCGGACGAGGCCGGCCTCGACGACACCCAGGCCAAGCAGTGCCTGGAGCTGGCCGGGATCCGCAGCACCGACACCTCGTTCGTGGGACGCGTCCGCGCGCTCGGGGTCACCAACGACCTCCTCGAGGAGGGGCTCCGCGAGCTGTCCGCCGTCCTCGAGGGCTGCGCCACCGTCACCAGTGACCGGTTCGTGGTCGAGGCGGACCTGCGGATCGCCCGCGGCCTGGACTACTACACCGGCACCGTGTTCGAGACGGTGATGGAGGGCTTCGAGAGCCTGGGCTCGATCTGCTCCGGTGGGAGGTACGACTCGCTCGCCAGCGACGGGCGTACGACGTACCCGGGCGTCGGCATCTCACTGGGCATCAGCCGGATGCTCGTGCCGCTGCTGGCCCGGGGTCTGCTCGGCGCCGACCGCAGCGTGCCGAGCGCCGTGCTCGTGGCCCTGCCGGACGAGGAGTCGCGTGGGATGTGTGACGAGATCGCGCAACGTCTGCGCGCCCGCGGCGTACCCACGGAGGTGGCCGCCGCCCCACAGAAGTTCGGCAAGCAGATCCGCTACGCGGAACGCCGCGGGATCCCGTTCGTGTGGTTCCCCGCGAGCGACGACGTCGCGCACCAGGTCAAGGACATCCGCACCGGGGACCAGGCCGATGCCGACCCCGCGAGCTGGCTACCCCCCGAGCAGGATCTGACCCCCACCGTCACATCGCAACGCCGTGACACCCCACAGCGAGCTGAGGAGCTTTCGTGATCCGCACCCATGACGCCGGCAGCCTGCGGGCCGAGCACGTCGGACAGACCGTGACCCTGGCGGGCTGGGTCGGACGACGCCGCGACCACGGTGGAGTCGCGTTCATCGACCTGCGTGAGGCCTCGGGCGTGGTCCAGGTCGTGATCCGCGACGAGGCGGTCGCGCACAACCTCCGCTCGGAGTACTGCCTGAAGATCACCGGCGAGGTCACGCGACGCCCCGAGGGCAACCAGAACCTGAACCTGCCGACCGGTGAGATCGAGGTGATCGCGTCCGAGGTGGTGGTGCTCAGCGAGGCGGCGCCACTGCCGTTCCCGGTCGACGAGCACACCGAGGTGGGGGAGGAGGTGCGTCTCGCGCACCGGTACCTCGACCTCCGCCGGCCGGGCCCCGCCGCGGCGCTCCGGCTGCGCAGCGAGGTGAACCGCGCGGCGCGGGAGGTGCTGAACTCTCAAGGTTTCGTCGAGGTCGAGACTCCGACCCTGACCCGGTCCACGCCGGAGGGCGCCCGCGACTTCCTGGTGCCCGCCCGCCTGCAGCCCGGCAGCTGGTACGCCCTGCCGCAGAGCCCGCAGCTGTTCAAGCAGCTGCTGATGGTCGCCGGCATGGAGCGCTACTTCCAGATCGCCCGCTGCTACCGCGACGAGGACTTCCGGGCCGACCGGCAGCCGGAGTTCACCCAGCTCGACATCGAGATGAGCTTCGTCGAGCAGGACGACGTCATCGCGCTCGCCGAGGACGTCCTCAACTCCGTGTGGAACCTGATCGGGCACGAGATCAAGACCCCGATCGAGCGGATCACCTATGCCGAGGCGATGGCGAGGTACGGAACCGACAAGCCAGACCTGCGGATTGGGCTCGAGCTCGTCGAGTGCACCGGGTTCTTCAAGGACACCCCGTTCAGGGTGTTCCAGGCGCCGTACGTCGGTGCCGTCGTCATGCCGGGGGGAGCCGACCAGCCGCGCAAGCAGCTCGACGCCTGGCAGGAGTGGGCGAAGCAGCGTGGCGCCAAGGGGCTGGCGTACGTTCTCGTCGGCGCGGACGGCGTGCTGGGCGGTCCGGTGGCGAAGAACCTGAGCGACGCGGAGAAGGCAGGGCTCGCCGCCCACGTCGGCGCGAACCCCGGCGACTGCGTCTTCTTCGCCGCCGGCCCCGCCAAGCCGTCCCGTGCTCTGCTGGGCGCCGCCCGCCTGGAGATCGGACGCCGCGGTGGCCTGATCGACGAGTCCGCCTGGTCGTTCGTGTGGGTCATCGACGCGCCGCTTTTCGAGCCTGCCGGCGAGGCCACCGCAGCCGGTGAGGTCACCGTCGGCAGCGGCGCCTGGACCGCGGTGCACCACGCCTTCACCTCACCCAAGCCGGACTGCCTCGACACCTTCGACACCGATCCCGGGTCGGCGCTGGCCTACGCCTACGACATCGTCTGCAACGGCAACGAGATCGGCGGCGGATCCATCCGTATCCACCGCGAGGACGTGCAGAGGCGGGTGTTCGCTGTGATGGGGCTCGGCGAGGACGAGGCCCAGGAGAAGTTCGGCTTCCTCCTCGACGCCTTCAAGTACGGCGCGCCGCCGCACGGTGGGATCGCCTTCGGGTGGGACCGGATCTGCGCCCTGCTCAGCGGCACCGACTCGATCCGCGACGTGATCGCGTTCCCGAAGACCGGTGCCGGCTACGACCCGCTCACCGCCGCCCCGGCCCCGATCAGCCCGGAGCAGCGCGCCGAGGCCGGCGTCGACGCCAAGCCGGAGGCGTCCCCGGAGGGGTCCTGAGCGGGGTCCTGAGCGGGTCCGCGTGGCCCCTGTTCGGGACCTGTATGCATGGTCACAATGTGGACTGCATGTCCGGTAGCTGGCTGTTTTGAGCCGGTATCAGATCGTTACCTCTACAAGGCCAAAGTTCGGCCACTGTTCGTCTACAGTCACTTCGGCTCGTACGTCCACATTTGTGGCGGACCTCACCCGGATTCGGCTGTGACGTACGAGTGAGCCTCGTACCCGGAAAGGTGGCTATGGGAATCAGTCCCACGGAGCTCGTCGAATCAAAGTCCGACGAGCCGGAGGTGAAGTCGCAGGACGTCGCTGGACGGTCTCCGACGCAGATCGCCTTCGACCGACTCCGCCACGACAAGATCGCGATGGTCTGTTTCGCCGTCGTGGTCATCTTCGTGCTGATCGCCATCTTCGCCCCGCTGCTCACCAGCCTGTTCGGGGTCGAGCTGCAGAACGGCGACCCGGTGACGGACACCAAGGCCGACAGCTACCCGGCCTTCGGCCCCCCGGACTACGGATTCACCTGGAAGGCTCCGCTCGGCATCGAGCCCCGGACCGGCAACGACCTTCTGGCCGAGTGGTTCTACGGCGCGCGCACCTCACTGAGCGTCGCCACCATCTCCACCGTCGCCGCCACCCTCATCGGCATCGTGGTGGGGCTGGTCGCCGGCTTCAGCCGCGGCTGGATGGACCGGATCATCTCCTTCGTCATCGACGTCTTCCTGTCACTGCCGTTCATCCTCGTCGCGCTGGCCATGGCGCCGATCATCGTGTCCCGGTTCGGGAACCAGCCGGAGCAGCTCGAGACGTGCAGTTCGTTGCCCTGCTCCTCGTGCTTTCGGTCTTCGGCTGGATGACGCTGGCCAGGCTGATCCGCGGCGAGGTGCTCTCGCTGCGTGAGCGTGAGTTCGTCCAGGCTGCCAAGGTGATCGGCGTGCCCGACCCGCAGCATCCTGTTCAAGGAGCTGCTCCCCAACCTGATCGCCCCCATCGTGGTGTCGATCTCCCTCGGTCTTCCCGCGTTCGTGACAGCGGAGGCAGGTCTCGCGTTCCTCGGAATCGGCGTGGTCGGCATCCCGTCGTGGGGCCAGACCGTGAACCGGGCTGTCGAGTTCTTCAACACCTACCCACTCTTACCTCTACGCGCCGGTCATCGGGATCACACTCCTGGTGATTGCGCTCAACCTCCTAGGCGACGCCGTGCGCGACGCCTTCGACCCCAAGACTCGCCGGTGAATCTGACATCGGTCGAGAGCATCGATCAGCCTAGAAAGGTGGGTTCACCTAGATGCGTATGAAGAAACCTGCAGTGGCCCTGGCCACTGCGGCACTAATGACCCTCGCCGCTTGTGGTGGCGGCAGCGGTAGCGGCACCGACCCAGGTGACGAGAGCACTGGCACCATCGAGGGCGGCAACGCCGGAGCGGGCAAGGACGCAAGCGTCGAAGGTCCGGCCGACGGTTCCCGAGGGCGCCCAGGAGGGTGGAACGCTGACCGTCATGACGGTGAACGTCCCGTCCACGCTGGACCCGACCCAGGCCTACTACACCGACTCGACCGCGATCCTGTCGGACCTCGTCACGCGTTCGCTCACGCAGTACGCCTACGTTGACGGCGAGATGGTGCTTGTTCCCGACATGGCGACCGACCTCGGTCGTCCCAACGAGGACAACACCGAGTGGACCTTCACCCTCAAGGAGGGCCTGAAGTACGAGGACGGCTCCCCGGTCAAGGCCGAGGACGTCGCCTACGCCATCAAGCGCTCCTTCGCGATCGAGGAGCTCCCGGACGGCCCGACGTACCAGACGACGTTCTTCCTGGACGGCGACAAGTACAAGGGTCCCTTCAAGGACAAGGGCGAGTACAAGGGCGTCGTGGTCGAGGGCAACGACATCACCATCAAGATGCGTCGTCCGTTCACCGACATGGACTACTACGCGTCGTTCCCGGCCTTCACCGCTATCCCGGAGGCCAAGGACAACCCGGCCACCTACGGCAAGCACCCGATGGCCACCGGTCCCTACAAGTTCGCTGACTACAAGCCCGGCACCTCGCTGAGCCTCGTCAAGAACGACCAGTGGGACGCGGACACTGACCCGGGTCGTATCCAGATGGTCGACGGCTGGGAGTTCAAGTTCGGTCAGGACTCGGCCAAGCTCGAGAACGTGATCATCAACGACTCCGGCTCGGCGCAGACCACGCTGACCTACGACGACGTCACCGCGTCGGCCTACCGGTCCGTCCAGGAGGACAAGGACCGCCTGGTCACGGGCACCTCGCCCTGTACGTACATGTGGTTCATCGACATGACCAAGATCACCGACATCAACGTCCGTCAGGCCATCGGTTGGGCATACCCGTACCGCGCGGCGTGGAAGGCCGGCGGCGAGATCGAGGGCGTGACCCGGGTTCCGGGCACCAGCATCCTGCCTCCGGGCACCGCTGGTCGGGTCGAGTACGACGCGCTCGGACGGCATGGCCGGTGTGAACACCAACCCCGAGAAGTCCAAGGAGCTGCTGAAGCAGGCCGGCGCCGAGGGCTACGAGATCAAGTTCCTGTTCGCCTCTGACGATGCTCTGGCCGTGGCGGCCAAGGACAGCTGGTCAAGGGTCTCGAGGAGGGCGGCTTCAAGGCCACCCCGATCGCCTCGACGATGGAGACCATCCGCACCGACCGCACCGACTACGACTCGCCGATCAACGTCCGTTCCAGCGGATGGTGCTCGGACTGGCCGTCCGGTGGTTCCTGGTTCCCGGCCCAGTGGGCCGGCGACCTGGTCGGCCTTGAAGGTATGCCGAACCCGGCCAACTTCAAGGAAGCCAAGATGGACAAGGAGCAGGACCGCATCCTTGACACCCTCACCCCCGAAGAGGCCACGAACGCCTGGGGCGAGTTCGACAAGATGATGCAGACCGAGTACTACCCGGCGGTCGTCACCGGCTACGACGGAACTGCAATGATCCACGGCTCCAAGGTCGGCGGCATGGAGAACGACAACGTGCGCGGTATGCCGACCTTCGGTCTGATGTACGTCACTCAGTGATCTGCATCTGACGGAACTCAGCACACACTGAGAATCACCCCCGGTGGGGGCGGGTGACCACCACCCGCCCCCACCGGTCCGATCGACAACAGGAGCCAACTCCATGTTCGGCTACATGATCCGGCGGCTCATCTCGGGAATCCTCGTCCTGGTCGCCACCTCCGTCGCGGTTTTCGCGCTCTTCTTCTACGGGCCCTCGAACCCGGCGCTGGCGTACTGCCCCGAGACCCGGTGCACGCCCGAACGGCTGGCGAACATCACCGAGGCCCTCGGTCTCGACCGTCCGGTGCTCGAGCAGTACGGCGAGTACATGAAGGGCATCGTGGCCGGCAACGACTTCGAGGCCGGCGCCATCGTCATCCCCTGTGACGCGCCCTGCCTGGGTGTGTCCTTCAAGCTTCGCGTCGACGTCGCCGACTACCTGGCTGCCCGGTTCCCTGCAACCCTGTCGCTCGCCGTCGGTGGGGCAGTGATCTTCCTCTCGCTGGGCGTGACCCTGGGCATCCTCGCGGCCAGACGCAGAGGCACCACCGGGGACAAGCTGATCGTCGGCAGCAGCCTGATCATCAACGCCGTCCCGTACTACCTGGTGGCGCTGTTGGCCTATCTCTACCTGATCAGCAAGTGGGGGATCTTCCCCGAGACCAGCTATCAGTCTCCGTTCACCGCGGGCCCGGTGGCGTGGGCGTCCGGGCTGCTGCTGCCCTGGTTGGTGATCGGCATCACCTCCTCGACGCAGTACGCCCGGTTCAGTCGTGGTTCGATGATCGAGTCGATGAACGAGGACTACGTGCGCACTGCCCGGGCCAAGGGGTTGACCGACCGCCGAGTCACGATGAAGCATGCGCTGCGCTCCGCCGTGGTGCCCGTGGTGACCATCTTCGGCCTGGAGTTCGCCTACCTGCTGGCCGGCACCATCTTCACCGAGCGTATCTTCGACATCCAGGGCATCGGACTGACCGCCCTGCAGGCGATCGGCACGAAGGACCTGCCCATCATCGCGGCCACCGTGCTGATCGGTGCCGCGTTCATCGTCACCGCCAACGTCGTGGTCGACGTCATCTACAGCATGCTTGACCCGAGGGTGCGCCTGTCATGACCGAAGCATCGAACTTCCTGACCGAGGCGAACGCTCGTGTCGCCGCCGAGCAGACCGCCGGGCGTGGCTACGAGGGTCCGTTCCTCGTCGTCGAGGACCTGACTGTCCGGTTCCCCACCGCGGACGGGCTCGTCCAGGCGGTCACCGACCTGAGCTACACCCTGGAGCAGGGCAAGACGCTCGGGATCGTGGGTGAGTCCGGGTCCGGCAAGAGCGTGTCGTCGATGGCGATCATGGGCCTGCACGACGTCAAGCGGACCCACATGACCGGGTCGATCCGGGTAGGGGGTCGCGAGATCGTGGGCCTGTCGAACAACCGGATGCAGTCGATCCGCGGCGGCGAGGTCGCGATGATCTTCCAGGACCCGCTGAGCTCGCTGCACCCGTTCTACTCGATCGGCGCCCAGATCTCCGAGGCCTACCGCGCGCACAACGACGTCTCGAAGTCCAAGGCGCGCGCCAAGGCGATCGAGATGCTGGACCGCGTGGGCATCCCGCAGGCGCGGAGCAGGGTCGACGACTTCCCGCACCAGTTCTCGGGCGGGATGCGCCAGCGCGCGATGATCGCGATGTCGCTGGTCAATGACCCGAAGCTGCTGATCGCGGACGAACCGACCACGGCACTTGACGTGACCGTGCAGGCCCAGATCCTTGACCTGCTCCAGGAGCTCCAGCGCGACTTCAACTCGGCGATCATCATCATCACCCACGACCTTGGTGTGGTGGCGGAGATGGCCGACGACGTCCTCGTGATGTACGGCGGACGCGCGGTCGAGCACGGGCCCACCAAGGAGCTGCTGACGCACCCGGAGATGCCCTACACGTGGGGACTGCTGTCCAGCGTCCCGGACGTCACGGCCGACACCTCCGCGCAGCTGATCCCGATCCCGGGCAACCCGCCGAGCCTGCTCAACCCGCCGACCGGCTGCCCGTTCCACCCCCGCTGCTCGCACCGCGAGAAGGTCCCCGGCGACCTGTGCCGGACCGAGCTGCCTCTGCTCGTCCAGGGCAACCGCGGCCCGCAGCACCTGAAGCGTTGCCACCTCGCGAACCCTGACATGATCTACGAGACAGAGATCCTGCCCGAGATCGCGCCGGACCTGGTCGAGCTGACCATCGAAGACAGCGCTGACGGCGGCTCCGCTGCGCCAGAAAGCCGGTGATGAGGAACATGACTTCCACGACACGCCCCGAGGTCGCTCACGTGCCCCAGGCGGGCGGCGAGACCGATCGTCCGATCCTCGAGGTGACGAACCTCCGGAAGTACTTCCCGGTGCGGTCCTCCGGCCTGGTTCGTCGCACGATCGGCCAGGTCCAGGCTGTCGACGGTGTCTCCTTCCAGGTCGAGCCGGGAAGCTCACTCGGCCTGGTCGGTGAGTCCGGCTGCGGCAAGTCGACGACCGGTCGCCTGATCACCAGGTTGCTGGACCCCACCTCGGGCTCGATGAAGTTCGAGGGCCGTGAGATCGGCAACCTCTCGAACCGGCAGATGCTGCCGCTTCGCAAAGAGATCCAGATGATCTTCCAGGACCCGTACAGCTCGCTGAACCCGCGGCACACGGTCGGCACCATCGTCGGCACGCCCCTGAAGGTGCACAACATGGTGCCCGACAAGAAGGTGCTGAGCCGGGTCAAGGAGCTGCTCGAGGTCGTCGGCCTGAACCCGGAGCACTACAACCGGTACCCCAGCGAGTTCTCCGGCGGCCAGCGCCAGCGCATCGGCATCGCCCGTGCGCTCGCCCTGCAGCCGAAGCTGCTCGTTGCCGACGAGCCGGTGTCCGCGCTCGACGTCTCGATCCAGGCCCAGGTGGTCAACCTTCTGCAGGACCTGCAGCGGGAGTTCAACATCGCGTTCCTGTTCATCGCGCACGACCTGGCCGTCGTACGCCACTTCTGTCCCGAGGTCGCTGTGATGTACCTCGGCAAGGTCGTGGAGATCGCCGACCGGGAGACGCTGTACCTCCGCCCGCACCACCCATACACCCAGGCGCTGCTCTCGGCGGTGCCGGACGTGAAGCAGGCGGCCATCGGCGGGCGGCGCGAACGGATCCGGCTCGAGGGCGACGTACCCAGCCCGGTCAACCCGCCCTCGGGATGCCGCTTCCGGACCCGCTGCTGGATGGCGCAGGACATCTGCGCCAAGCAGGAGCCGCCGCTGCTCCAGATCGGCCCCAAGCACAAGGTCGCCTGCCACTTCGCGGGCGAGTACGGCGCGATGCCGACCAGCCCGATCACGCTCAGCGCGCTCGGCGTGGACCAGCACGGCACCCCGGTGCACGGTGCCGCGCCCAGCGCGGAGGACCTGAACAAGCCGGGCTACGCCGACGCTTACACGGACCTCGAGACGCACAAGGCGTCGTCCGCGAGGCTTGTGGGTGACCGCGCCTCGGAGGACCCCAAGGGCCACGGCACCGCCCCCCGTTGAGATCCGCCTGATTCTCCCTTGAGACCCGCCTGGTTCGCAGATCGTGCGAATCAGGCGGGTCTCAACGGTTAACGAGGCGGGTCTCAACGGTTAACGAGGCGGATCTCAACGGGGGAGGGGTGGGCACGTAGGGTGGCCCCCGTGGACGGCCTCTTCGACATAGCGCCCGGCGCCGACCGGGCGGGTACGACGGGCGGGGGGACCCTCGCCGGCAACACCCACGCGTCCGCGCCGCTGGCCGTCCGGATGCGCCCACGCACCCTCGACGAGCTCGTCGGACAGCAGCACCTGCTCTCGGCGGGATCACCGCTGCGCCGGCTGATCGAGGGCGACCAGCCGATGTCGCTGCTGCTCTGGGGCCCACCCGGCACCGGCAAGACCACCATCGCCTCGATCGTCAGCCAGCAGACCAACCGCCGGTTCGTGGAGGTCTCCGCGGTCGCGGCGGGCGTGAAGGAGGTCCGAGCAGCGATCGACGCGGCCCGCGCCGAGCTCGCCCGAGGCGGCCAGGAGACGGTGCTGTTCGTCGATGAGGTGCACCGGTTCACGAAGGCCCAGCAGGACGCCCTGCTCCCGGGCGTGGAGAACCGCTGGGTCACCCTGGTGGCCGCGACCACGGAGAACCCGTTCTTCTCGGTGATCTCACCGCTGCTGTCCCGCTCGCTGCTGCTCACCCTCGAGCCGCTGACCGACGACGACATCAGGGGCGTGGTCGCGCAGGCGCTCACCGACGAACGCGGCCTGGCCGGGGTGGTCAGCCTCGAGCAGGACGCACGGGAGCACCTGGTGCGGCTCGCCGGCGGCGACGCGCGGCGGGCGCTGACGTACCTGGAGGCAGCCGGCGGCGCTGCCCTGACCAAGGGCATGGACGCCGTCGACCTGGAGACCACCGAGACCGCGGTCGACCGTGCAGCGGTGCGCTACGACCGCCAGGGTGACCAGCACTACGACGTGACCAGTGCGTTCATCAAGTCCATCCGTGGCTCAGACGCAGATGCCGCGCTGCACTACCTCGCCCGGATGGTCGAAGCGGGTGAGGACCCGCGGTTCATCGCCAGGCGGCTCGTGATCCTCGCCAGCGAGGACATCGGGCTCGCGGACCCCACGGCGCTGACCACCGCCGTGGCGGCGGCGCAGGCGGTGCAGCTGATCGGCATGCCGGAGGGCCGGCTGAACCTGGCCCAGGCCACCATCGCGCTCGCCCTCGCCCCGAAGTCCAACGCGGTGATCAAGGCGATCAACGCGGCGAGCGCGGACGTCCGTGACGGCAAGATCGGGCCGGTGCCGAGCCACCTGCGCGACGCGCACTACGGCGGGTCGAAGAAGCTCGGGCACGGCAAGGGGTACAGGTACGCCCACGACGAGCCGTTCGGCATCGCCGAGCAGCAGTACGCCCCCGACGTGGTGCAGGACGCCACCTACTACCAGCCCACCGCGCTCGGTGCGGAGGCCGGGGTGAAGGACCGTTGGGAGCGGATCCGGAAGATGATCCGCGGCACGAGGTGATCCGGCGCCACCGCGAGCGGCAGAACCACGCACGGTAGGGTCACTCTCTATGGAAATGGGACTTCTGGTAGCTCTCGGTGGGGTCGCTGCCCTGCTGTGCGTGCTGCTGGCGTTCGTGTTCTCAGGCCGTCGACGGACGCAGCAGGCCCTCCAGGCGGCACGTGCCGACGTGGACGCCTTGCGGGCCCGGCTGGAGGAGCTCGAGGCCTCCCGCGTGGCGGCGGCTGCCAGGCCCGTCGTACCCAAGGCGGAGTACCTCATCACCACCGCGGGGACTCCGACGGACCGGGCCGACGAGGTCTCGACAGGCTCGGCCTCCGAGCAGGTGCCGAACCGGGTGGTGCTCTCCGCCGCCTTCGGTGAGCCGCTCGTCAAGGCCGTGGCGTTCGGGTACGGACTGAGGCGGGCGCTCTCACCGGAGAGCCGGAACCGGATCGCCTTCGAGATGCGACGTGAGGTCAAGCGCGCCCGCAAGCAGCGCAGGCGCGCCACGAAGCGGGCTGCCCGTCAGGCGGCCGCCGAGGACATGGGCCGGGAGGCCGCTGCATGAACCGAAGTCGTGTGGTTCGTCGCGGGCGCGACGACCAGTGTCTACGTGATGACCAAGGCTCGGCGTGCAGCCGAGGCGTTCACCCCCGAGGGCCTCCGCGACCGGCTCGCCGGCCTGTCGCTGGGCGCGCACCTGTTCAACGACGAGGTCAGGACCGAGATGGCGAGCCGCGAAAACGACTTGCGCCGGCGTCTAGGACTGGGGCTCGATGGTACGACGGACGACCGGCAGCTCGGGACGGGCCGGCCCCTGGAACTGACAAGAGAGGGCAACAGCTGATGGACACCGCGGAGATCCGCCGACGGTTTATCGCGCACTTCGAAGGACGCGAGCACCAGGTGGTCCCCTCAGCATCGCTGCTGCTCGACGACCCGAACCTGCTGTTCGTCAATGCCGGCATGGTTCCGTTCAAGCCGTACTTCCTCGGCCAGGAGACCCCGCCGTACAAGCGCGCCGTCAGCGTGCAGAAATGCGTGCGCACCCTCGACATCGAGGAGGTCGGGAAGACCACGCGGCACGGCACCTTCTTCCAGATGAACGGCAACTTCTCGTTCGGCGACTACTTCAAGGAAGGCGCCATCGAGCTCGCCTGGGAGCTGGTCACCAAGTCCCAGGCAGACGGCGGCTACGGCTTCGACGAGAGCCTGCTCTACGCCAGCGTGTACCAGGACGACGACGAGGCGGTCGCGCTGTGGAAGAAGATCGCGGGCCTGCCCGACGACCGGATCGTCCGGCTCGGCAAGAAGGACAACTACTGGAACATGGGCGTGCCCGGCCCCGGCGGGCCGTGCAGCGAGATCCTCATCGACCGCGGGCCCGAGTTCGGCGCCGACCGTGACTGGGAGGCCGGCGACCGTTACATGGAGTTCTGGAACCTCGTGTTCATGCAGGACGACCTGAGCGCGGTCCGGCGCAAGGACGACTTCGACATCCGGGGTGAGCTGCCCAGCAAGAACATCGACACCGGGATGGGTCTCGAACGCGTCGCGTACCTGCTGCAGGACAAGAGCAACATGTACGAGATCGACGAGATGTTCCCCGTCATCGAGAAGGCCTCCGAGCTCTCCGGCCGGAAGTACGGCGCCAACCACGACGACGACGTCCGGTTCCGGGTGATCGCCGACCACGTGCGCAGCGGGATGATGCTGATCAGCGACGGCGTCACCCCCGGCAACGAAGGCCGCGGCTACGTGCTCCGTCGACTGCTCCGGCGCGCGGTCCGCTCGATGCGGCTGCTCGGGGTCGAGGACCGTACGCTGCCCGAGCTGTTCCCGGTCAGCCGCGACAAGATGCAGCTGTCCTACCCCGACCTCGCGTCGGACTGGCAGCGGATCTCGACGATCGCGTACGCCGAGGAGGACGCCTTCCGGCAGACGTTGCGGACCGGCACCACGATCTTCGACATGGCCGCACAGGAAGCGAAGTCCGCCGGCCAGAACCAGCTGCCCGGCAGCAAGGCGTTCGCGCTGCACGACACCTACGGCTTCCCGATCGACCTCACCCTCGAGATGGCCGCCGAGCAGGGGCTCGTGGTCGACGAGGACGGCTTCCGCCGGCTGATGACCGAGCAACGCGACCGCGCGAAGGCGGACGCGAAGTCGAAGAAGGGCGTGCACGCCGACGCCGGTGCCTACCGGGAGGTGGCCGACAGCATCGGCCGCTCGGTGGAGTTCACCGGCTACACCGAGGTGGTCTCCGAGGCCACCGTGCGCGGCATCGTCGCTGGTGCCGGGATCGCGGACTCGGCCCGCGAGGGCGACGAGGTCGAGCTGGTCCTGGACCGCACCCCGTTCTACGCCGAGGGAGGTGGACAGCTCGCCGACCACGGCGTGCTCGAGCTCGCCAACGGTGCCCGGGTCCAGGTGCTCGACGTGCAGTCACCGATCACCGGGCTGATCGTGCACCGGGCGCAGGTGCTCTCCGGCGAGGTCATCCTCGGCCAGCAGGCCCAGGCCCTGGTCGACATCGAGCGTCGCAAGTCGATCAGCCGTGCGCACACCGCGACCCACATGGTGCACAAGGCGTTCCGTGAGGCGCTCGGGGACACCGCGACCCAGGCCGGCTCGGAGAACGCCCCCGGGCGGTTCCGGTTCGACTTCTCCGCGAGCGGCGCGGTTCCCGCGTCCGCGATGGCCGACGTCGAGGCCCGGGTCAACGACCTGGTGCTCGCGGACCTCATGGTGCACGCGGAGATCATGAGCCAGGAGGAGGCCCGCAGGTCGGGTGCGATGGCCCTGTTCGGGGAGAAGTACGGCAACGAGGTCCGGGTGATCTCCGTCGGTGACTGGGCCCGCGAGCTCTGCGGCGGCACCCACGCCGGCCGGTCCGGGCAGCTCGGTGTGATCAAGCTGCTCGGTGAGTCCTCGATCGGGTCGGGCGTACGACGGGTGGAGGCGCTCGTGGGGGGAGACGCGTACCGTTTCCTGGCCCGCGAACACGTGCTCGTGGCGCAGCTCAGTGAGGCGCTCAAGGTCCGCCCCGAGGAGCTGCCGGAGCGGGTCAACGACATGGTCGAGCGCCTGCGCACCGCGGAGAAGGAGATCGAGCGGGTCCGCGTCGCCCAGCTGCTGGCCGCGGCCGGTGACCTGGCCAAGCACCCCACCGACGTGTTCGGCGTGAACTTCGTCGGGCACCGCGCGGACGGTGCGGGTCGCCGGCGACGTACGAAAGCTGGCCCTCGACGTCCGCGGCCGGATGCCGCACGGACAGCCGAGCGTGGTCGCCATCATCGGCTCCACGAACGGCAAGCCAGCGGTGGTGATCGCGGTCAACGACGAGGCCCGCGCCTGGGGGATCTCGGCTAACGCCCTGGTCAAGGTCGCGGCCACCGCACTCGGCGGCAGCGGCGGCGGCAAGGACGACGTGGCCCAGGGCGGTGGCGCGGATGTGACCCACGCCGACCAGGCGCTGCGCGACGTGGAGCACGAGGTCGGCCGCGCGGTCACCGCCGGACGGCCGTGAGGTTCGGGGTACGGGTCGGGGTGGACGTCGGTGACGTCCGGATCGGCATCGCTCAGTCCGACCCGTCGGGAATGCTCGCGACGCCCGTGGAGACGGTCGCGCGCGGTGCCGGCGACCTGGCCCGGATCCAGACGCTCGTGGCAGACCGCGCCGCCATCGAGGTGGTGGTGGGCCTACCGCGCTCGCTCTCTGGCGGAGAGGGTCCGGCTGCGGTTAAGGTTCGTCAGTTCGCGCGAGAGCTGGCGGGCGCCGTGGCACCCGTGTCGGTCCGGCTGTGTGACGAACGGTTGAGTACGGTGACAGCAGAGGCTGTACTACGGGGGCAGGGCAAGAAGGGTCAGAAGCGGCGAGCAGTCGTGGATCAGGCGGCCGCAGTGGTGATCCTGCAAAGTGCTCTCGACACGGAACGCAGATCGGGGACTGCGCCCGGCGAGACCCTCGACGTCGAGTAGATGAGTGAGCGCAGTTGAGCGACCTAGGGCTGGACCTCGAGTACAAGCGCGACCGCAGGAAGAGACGGCGACCCCGTCGTGGCCTCGGCTGCATCCCGGTGCTGGTCGTGATCGCGGTTCTCGGCGGCGGCGCCTACCTCGCGTACACGCTGGGCGTCGACGCCCTCAAGGACCGGCTCAGCGGGCCTGAGGACTACGCCGGCGCGGGCACCGGCTCGGTCGTGGTCGAGGTGAAGGACGGCGACGCCGCCTCCGACATCGCAGTCACCCTGGTCGACAAGGATGTGGTGAAGAGCCAGGAGGCGTTCACCGAGGCCGCCGTCGCGAACCCGGAGTCACGCGGCATCCAGGTCGGCTTCTACGAGATGAAGCAGAAGATGTCCGCCGAGGCAGCCCTCGACGTCCTCGTCAACCCCGACAACATGGTGCAGAGCACGGTCGCGTTCCCCGAGGGCTGGACCGTGGACCAGATCGTGGCCCAGCTGGCGAAGAAGACCGACTTCTCGGCGAAGCAGTACACCAAGGTGCTCCGCGACCCGGACTCGATCGGGCTTCCGTCGTACGCCGAAGGGGACCCGGAGGGGTACCTCTTCCCGGCCACCTACCAGATCAGGCCGAACGCGACCCCGAAGTCGATCCTCACGATGATGGTCGACCGCTACCAGCAGGCCGCGGAGGAGCTCGACCTCGAGGCCGCGGCAGCCGACCTGGGCACCAGCCCGCACGACGTGATGGTGGTGGCCAGCCTGGTGCAGGCCGAGGCGCGCTTCGACGACGACTTCCCGAAGGTCAGCCAGGTCATCTACAACCGGCTCGACGAACCGATGCCGCTGCAGTTCGACTCGACCGTGCACTACGCGGTCGGGCGGGACGGCAGGGTCGGCACCAGCGACGACGACCGCAACGTCGACTCGCCGTACAACACCTACAGGTACGCCGGCCTGCCGCCGACCCCGATCATGACGCCCGGGGAGCAGGCGATCGAGGCCGCGCTGAACCCGACCGAGGGGCCGTGGCTGTACTTCGTCACCACCAACCCCGACACGGGGGAGACGAAGTTCGCGGAGAGCTACGACGAGCATCTGCAGAACAAGGCCGAGTTCGACGCCTGGTGCGCCGAGTCGGACAACTGCTGAGCCGGTGGTGGTCAGCCAGGCACAGCGGCGCTGTGCAGTCGTCGGCAGCCCGATCGAGCACTCCCTGTCGCCGGTGCTGCACCGTGCGGCGTACGACGCGGTCGGGCTCGACTGGACCTACGACGCCTATCGAGCTGGCCGAGCGGGACCTGCCGGCGTTCGTGAGCGGTCTCGACCCGACGTGGCGGGGGCTGTCGCTGACGATGCCGTTGAAACGCACGGTGATCCCGCTGCTCGACGAGGTCACCGAACGCGCGCGGCAGGCGTACGCCGCCAACACGCTGATCATCGACGAGGGTCGGCTGGTCGGCCACAACACCGACATCCCGGGAGCGGTCGACCGCGATCGGCGAGCGGGTCACCGGTCCGCTGCACACCGCGGTCATCCTCGGCGGTGGCGCGACCGCGACCTCGACGCTGCTGGCGCTGGCGGACCTCGGCTGCAGTGAGGTGTCGCTGGTGGTTCGCGATCCGTCGCGGGCGCAGGAGGCGTTGTCCGCGGCCGGCCGGCACCCGGCTCACCCGCTGGTCACGGTGCGTGACTTCGGGTGGGTGCGCCGCCGGCCGTCGACATCCTGGTCTCCACGATCCCGGCGGTTGCCCAGGCAGCGCTCGCGCTGCCGATTGCCGAGAAGGTCGGCGCAGTGTTCGACGTGCTCTACGACCCCTGGCCCACGCCGCTGGCGGCGTTCGCCGCGCGCGAGGGGCGGATCCTTGTCGCCGGGCTCGACCTGCTGCTGCACCAGGCGTGCGGCCAGTTCACGTTGATGACCGGCATCACCGAGCCGCCGCTCGAGGCGATGCGGATCGCCGGTGAGGCCGCCCTGGCCGACCGGGCTAGCGCAGCGTTCAGGTCGCGGCCGTCGTCCGGTTCAACATCCCCGGCCGTGGGGCCTGATGAGGCAGCACCACCCGCAGGTCCTGGTAGGCGACGATCGTCTCGTCGTACATCGGGATGAGACAGTCCCTTGTTCGCTCGGCCAGCGACCACTTCGCCTCGGCGTACTCCGAGCCAGTGCACGGCCCGAGCATCTGCGCGGGACAGGCCGCGGCAACGGCGCCGTCCCACTAGGCTTTCGCACCATGAGCGCAGAGGCATGGTTCCTCGACACGGCGATCGCCACCGGCCTGTACGGCCTGGTCGCCGGGATGCTCGTGCCTGCGCTGATCGCCCGGGTCCCCGAGCCGACACCCGAGGACGAGACGCCGCCCGACGAGACCGGTGCGACCAGTCCGTCGGTGGAGCGAGCCCAAGGAGCGGTACGAGGACATCGCTCGGCTCCGGGGACTGCGCTGGAAGACCTCCCTGGCCACCGCGGTTGTCGCCGCGCTGATCGGTGGCCGGGTCGGCTGGGTGCCCGAGCTGTCGTTCCTGCTGTTCCTCGCCCCGGTCGGTGTCGCGCTGGCGGTGATCGACTGGCGGACCCGGCTGCTGCCCACCAAGCTGATCGCGCCGTCGTACCTCGCCGTCATCCTGCTGGTGCTGTTCTCGGCCTGGACCGAGGGGGACTGGGGCCCGCTGGTGACGGCGGGGTGGGGCTGGCTGGTGGCCGGCGGCACCTTCTTCGCGCTCTGGTTCATCTACCCGAAGGGCATGGGGTACGGGGACGTGCGGCTGTCCGGGGTGCTCGGCATCGCGCTCGGCTACCTCGGTTGGGCGGAGCTGCTCACCGGTGTGTACGCCGGCTTCCTGGTCGGCGGGGTCGGTGGGCTGCTGCTGTCGCTGCTGCGGATCGTGGACCGCAGGGCGTACCCGTTCGGCCCGTTCATGTTGGTGGGGGCGCTGGTGGGTGTGCTGGTCGGGCCGTATGTCGCTGCTTGGTACGTGTGACCTCGCGCGGAGCGCGCCGTGAAAGACTTGCGCCATGCTGCGTTGGCTCACTGCGGGCGAGTCCCACGGACCTGCTCTTGTCGCCCTGCTCGAAGGTCTCCCGGCCCACGTCTCGGTGACGTCGGCCGACATCGTCGACGCGTTGGCGCGGCGCCGGCTGGGTTACGGCCGCGGTGCGCGGATGAAGTTCGAGCAGGACGAGGTGGACATCATCGGGGGGATCCGCCACGGCCGGACGCTGGGCAGCCCGATCGCTATCCGTGTGGGCAACAGCGAGTGGCCCAAGTGGGACAAGGTGATGGCCGCCGACCCCGTCGACCAGGACGAGCTCGACGCGCTGGCTCGCAACGCTGCGCTGACGCGTCCGCGGCCCGGGCATGCGGACCTGGTCGGCATGCAGAAGTACGACTTCGACGAGGCCCGGCCGATCCTGGAACGGGCCTCCGCCCGGGAGACCGCGGCCCGGGTCGCCCTGGGCGCGGTCGCGATGAAGTTCCTGGAGCAGGCGCTGGGCGCGCGGGTCGTGTCCCACGTCGTCGCCATCGGTCAGGCCCGGTCGCCCTACGGGTCCGTTCCCACGCCCGACGACGTGGCTCGGCTGGACGAGGACCCGGTGCGCTGCCTGGACCCGGATGCGAGCAAGGCGATGGTGGCCGAGATCGACCAGGCCCACAAGGACGGTGACACCCTCGGCGGTGTGGTGGAAGTCGTCGTGCACGGCCTCCCGCCGGGCCTCGGGTCCCACGTGCACTGGGACCGCCGCCTGGACGCGCGGCTGGCCGGTGCGCTGATGGGCATCCAGGCGATCAAGGGCGTCGAGGTCGGTGACGGCTTCGGGCTGGCGGCCGACCCCGGGTCGAAGGCACATGACGAGATCGTGCAGACCGAGGAGGGCATCCGTCGTACCTCCGGCCGCTCCGGCGGCACCGAGGGCGGAATGTCGACCGGTGAGGTGCTGCGGGTGCGCGCCGCGATGAAGCCGATCGCGACAGTGCCCCGTGCGCTGCGGACCGTCGACGTCGCCACCGGCGAGGAGGCTGTCGCCCACCACCAGCGCTCGGACGTGTGCGCGGTGCCCGCCGCGGGCATCGTCGCCGAGGCGATGGTGGCGCTGGTGCTCGCCGACGTGGCGCTGGAGAAGTTCGGCGGGGACTCGGTGACGGAGACCAGCCGCAACGTGGAGAGCTACCTGTCCTCGCTGAGGTTCGCGTGACGGGACCCGACGTCCGCCCGCGAGTCGTCCTGGTCGGCGCGATGGGTGCCGGGAAGACGACCGTTGCCCAGATACTGGCCGAGCAGTGGGGGGTGGCCGTCCGCGACACCGACCAGGATGTCGAGACCGCGCAGGGCCGGTCGATCTCCGACATCTTCGTCGACGACGGTGAGCTCGCCTTCCGTGCCCTCGAGCATGCCGCGGTCGCTGCAGCCCTTCGCGAGCACGACGGTGTCCTGGCGCTGGGTGGCGGGGCGGTGCTCGACCCGGACACCCGGACGGCCCTGAAGGGACACCGGGTCGTGTTCCTCAACGTGGGCCTCTCCGACGCCGTGAAGCGGGTCGGCCTCGGCTCCGCGCGGCCGCTGCTGCTCGGGAACGTGCGGGCACGGATCAAGGCGCTTCTCGACGAGCGGCTGCCGGTCTACCACGAGGTCGCGACGCTCACCGTGGAGACGGACGGCAGGAACCCCGAGGCGGTGGCGGACGAGGTCCGCAAGGCCGTCGAGCACGCTGAGACGAGCGACGGAGGAAGCAATGAGTGAGCTGTCCCGGCTGCACGTGGGAAGCGCCACGCCCTACGACGTGGTCATCGGTGAGGGGCTCCTCGGCGAGCTGCCGGAGATGCTCGGCGAGGCTGTGCAGCGGGTAGCGGTGATCCATCCGCGGGCGCTCGCATCGACCGGTGAGGCGATCCGGCTCGACCTGGCCGAGCAGGGGTACGACGCGCACGCGATCGAGATCCCCGACGGCGAGGAGGCCAAGCTCGCACCGGTCGCGTCGTTCTGCTGGCAGGTCCTCGGCCAGACCGGGTTCACCCGCTCCGACGCGGTCGTCACCGTCGGCGGCGGCGCGACCACCGACATGGGTGGCTTCGTCGCGGCCACCTGGCTACGAGGCGTGACGGTGGTGCACATGCCGACAACGCTGCTGGGCATGGTCGACGCGGCCGTCGGCGGCAAGACCGGGATGAACACCAGCGAGGGCAAGAACCTGGTCGGCGCCTTCCACGAGCCGGCCGGTGTGCTCTGCGACCTCGCCACCCTGGACACCCTGCCCCGCAACGAGCTGGTCAGCGGCCTCGCCGAGGTCATCAAGTGCGGCTTCATCGCGGACCCGGCGATCCTCGACCTGGTCGAGAGCGACCCGCGCGCCGCCACCGTGCCGGGCTCCGCAGAGCTGCGCGAGCTCATCGAGCGCGCGATCAGGGTCAAGATCGACGTGGTCGTCGACGACCTCAAGGAGACCGGCGGAACCGGTGGGAACCCCGGGCGGGAGAGCCTCAACTACGGGCACACCCTGGGCCATGCGGTGGAGCGGGTCGAGCGGTACAAGTTCCGGCACGGCGCGGCGGTCTCGATCGGGATGATGTACGTCGCGGAGCTGGCCCGTCTCGCAGGGAAGCTCGACGAGCAGACGGCCGACCGGCACCGTTCGATCCTGGAGCTGGTGGGCCTGCCCACGTCGTACCAGGGCGGCGTGTGGACCCAGCTGCACGACGCGATGAAGGTCGACAAGAAGTCGCGCGGCGACCAGCTTCGGTTCGTCGTGCTCGAAGGGCTCGCCAGGCCCACCATCCTGCAGGCCCCGGACCCGGCCCTGCTGACCGCCGCCTACGCCGAGATCTCTCGTTAGCTCGCCGGTCGGAGAACGCGGCGGCCGACCAGGCACACTGGTGTGGTGCAACGGGCAGCCGTCGTCGTACTCGTGCTCGCCGTGGTCCTGCTCAGCCTGGTCTGGCTGCTCCAGCGGCGGCTGATCTACCTGCCGTCGACGAGCCCGGTGCCTTCGGCCGAAGCGGCGCTTCCCGGCGCACAAGACGTGGTCCTGCACACCAGCGACGGGCTGGACCTGGGGGCCTGGTTCGTCCCGGCCGAGCAACCGGACCAGAGGCTGACGGTGCTGGTCGCGAGCGGCAACGCGGGGGACCGGGCGGTCCGCGCACCCCTGGCCCGAGCCCTGGCCGCGGAGGGCCTGTCCGTGCTGCTCTTCGACTACCGCGGCTACGGTGGCAACGCGGGCAGTCCGAGCGAGGACGGGCTCGCCCGGGACGTCCGCGCGGCGCGGTCGTTCCTGGTCGAGGAGATGGAGGTGCCGCCGAGCCGGCTCATCTACTACGGGGAGAGCCTGGGCACCGGGGTGGTGACCGAGCTGGCAGCCGAGCTTCCACCGGCGGGCCTGGTGCTGCGCTCGCCGTTCACCGATCTCGCGGCCGTCGGCGAGGTGCACTACGGGCTGCTGCCGGTGCGCCTGCTGTTGCGGGACCGGTACCCGATCGTCGAGCAGATCGAGCAGATCGAGGTTCCGGTCGCGGTGGTGTACGGCGCAGACGACTCCACCATTCCGCCGGCGCAGAGTCGGAAGGTAGCCGCGGCCGCGCCCGAGCTGTTCGACCGAGTCGAGGTCCCCGGAGCAGACCACAACGACCCGGCCCTTCTGAACGGCGGCCAGCTGGTGTCCGCGGTGGTCGGCCTGGCCGATCACGTAAGCCGGAACACCCAGTGATTTCTTGACGGCTCGAAGGGTCGTTAGACTTGTGCGCTGCTGCCCTCGGCAGCCAGGACGGCTCTCCCAGCGAAAGACAGGGCATACACGCGCATGGCAACGACCAACGACCTGAAGAACGGCATGGTTCTCAACCTCGACGGACAGCTCTGGTCCGTGACCTGGTTCCAGCACCACAAGCCCGGCAAGGGTGGCGCGGTCGTGCGCACCAAGCTCAAGAACATCGAGTCCGGCAAGACCGTCGACAAGACGTTCAACGCCGACGTGAAGGTCGACGTGGCCAATGTCGACAAGCGCACGATGCAGTACCTCTACAACGACGGCACGTCCTTCGTCTTCATGGACACCGCCACGTTCGACCAGCTCGAGGTCGCGCCGGAGATCGTCGGTGAGGCCACGAACTTCCTGCTCGAGAACCAGGAGGCGATCGTCGCCACGAACGACGGCCGCGTCCTCTACATCGAGCTGCCGGCCTCGGTCGAGCTGCTCGTGGAGTACACCGAGCCCGGTCTGCAGGGCGACCGCTCCACCGGTGGCACCAAGCCGGCCCGTCTCGAGACCGGCCACGAGATCAGCGTGCCTCTGTTCATCACCACCGGCGAGAAGGTCAAGGTCGACACCCGCGACAGCAGCTACCTCGGTCGCGTCAGCTCCTGATGGCGGCACGCTCGAAGGCCCGTAAGCGCGCGCTCGACATCCTCTTCGAGTGCGACACCCGCGACGTCATGCCCGTCGAGCTGCTCGACGAGCGGGTCGCGATGGCCGACCCGCCGGTCAACGAGTACACCTCGCTGCTCGTCCGAGGTGTCGCCGAGAACATCCTGCGGATCGACGAGCTGCTCACGACGTACGCCCAGGGCTGGACGCTCGACCGGATGCCCACCGTGGACCGGAACGTACTGAGGCTCGGTGTGTACGAGGTGCTGTACGTCGACGACGTCCCTGACGCAGTGGCCGTCAGCGAGGCGATGAACCTGGTCCGCGACCTGTCGACCGATGAGTCGCCGGCGTTCGTGAACGGCGTGCTCGGCAACATCGTCAGGAACAAACCGGCGCTTTCCGCCTGACCGACCCGCCCTCGCGTGTGCACACGCGAGCTCGACGCGCTCTGCTCGGATCTCATCCAATCTGGGGGATCCAGATCGCCCGATCCGTGGCGACGATTACAGACGTCGCCTACTGGGCCTTACTCGTGGTGGTTGCCACGACCGGATGCGGTGCGGTCCACAGAAGAGCAGGGATGACGGATTCCGGGTCGGCGTAGCCCACCACGGCTCCGTCGTCCTGAGACGGGAGTCCAGATGACCACCACTGAGACCTCGTCGACGCAGAAACTGACCTTCGTGACGATGACCGCCATGGTCGTCGGCTCGATGGTTGGTGCCGGTGTCTTCTCACTCCCGAGACGCTTTGCGCAGGAGACCGGGGTCGCCGGAGCACTGATTGCGTGGTTGATCGCCGGGGCAGGCATGCTCATGTTGGCGTTCGTCTTCCAGACGCTGGCGGTGCGCAAGCCGGACCTCGACGCCGGCGTATACGCATACGCGAAGGCCGGCTTCGGTGAGTACCTCGGGTTCTTCTCCGCGTTCGGGTACTGGGCCAGTGCCTGCGCCGGCAACGTCACCTACTGGGTGTTGATCATGTCCACGCTCGGTGCCCTCGTTCCGGGGCTGGGTGACGGCGACACGTTGCTGGCGGTCGCGCTCTCCACCGTAGGCGTGTGGGTGTTCTACTACCTCATCCGGCGCGGCGTGAAAGAAGCCGCGATGATCAACCGCATCGTCACCATCGCCAAGGTCATCCCGATACTGGTCTTCGTGCTCCTCGCCGTGTTCGCGCTCGATCCGCAGGTCTTCGCAGACAACTTCCGCGGGGACGACAACATCGGATCCTTGTTCGACCAGGTGAAGGGCACCATGTTGGTCACAGTCTTCGTATTCCTCGGGGTCGAGGGCGCCAGCGTCTACTCGCGACATGCTCAGCGGCGAGAGGACGTGGGGCGGGCAACCGTGCTCGGGTTCCTGATGGTCTTCGCGATCTTCGCCTCGGTGACGATCGTGTCCTACGGAATTCTGCCGTACGACGAGATCGCGGAGCTGCGGCAGCCGTCCATGGCAGGAGTCCTGGAGGCAGCGGTCGGGCAGTGGGGCAAGGTCTTCGTCAGTCTTGGGCTCATCATCTCGGTTCTCGGCGCCTATCTTGCCTGGACGTTGATGGCGGCAGAGGTGCTCTTCGTGGCAGCGAAGGACGACGACATGCCACGCTTCCTCCGTCGCATCAACACCGCCACCGATGTCCCCACGTCTGCGCTGCTCATGTCCACGGTGCTCGTGCAGGTCATGCTCGTCGTGACGATGTTCTCCGAGGACGCCTTCAACTTCGCCCTCGACCTGACCAGCGCGCTGACCCTGATCCCGTTCCTGCTCGCCGCCGCCTACGCCCTCAAGCTGGTGTTGACCCGCGAGACGTACACCGAGAAACCCGAGGGCCGGGGTCGCGAGCTCGTGGTCGGAGCGCTCGCCACCCTGTACACCGCATTCCTGCTGTTTGCTGCCGGACCGAAGTTCATCCTGGTGTCGTTCATCATCTACGCGCCGGCCTCGATCTTGTTCGTCATGGCCCGCCGCGAGCAGGGCCGGCGGCTCTTCTCGCCCGCCGAACTCATCATCCTCGCCATCTCGATCATCGGGGCGATCATCGGCGTCATCGCCCTTGTCGCCGGCTGGATCAGCATCTAGGAGCTAACGACATGAACGAGTCCTCCACCACGTTTGGTGTCCATTCCGAGGTTGGCCGGCTGCGCAAGGTGCTCGTCTGCAGACCCGGGCTCGCCCACCGCCGGCTCACCCCGACCAACGCCGAGGCACTGCTCTTCGACGACGTGATGTGGGTGGAGAACGCGCAGCGTGACCACGCCGACTTCGTGAACAAGCTGCGTGCGCGTGACGTCGAGGTCATCGAGCTGCACGACGTGCTCGCACAGACGATGGTGCACCCGGAGGCCAGATCCTGGCTGCTGGACCGCAAGATCGTCGCCAACCAGGTCGGCCTCGGCCTGCTTGACGACACCCGCGCATTCCTCGAGTCGCTGGAACCGGGCCAGCTCGCGGAGTACCTCATCGGTGGTCTGGCCACCGCTGACCTGCCCGAGGACTTCCGCTCCGGGTACGTCGCGCTCGCTCGCGAGGCGACAGGCGCACGTGACTACCTCATGCCGCCCCTGCCGAACACGTTGTACACCCGGGACACCACCTGCTGGCTGTACGGCGGGGTCACCCTCAATCCGCTGTACTGGCCCGCGAGGCATGACGAGACGCTGCTCTACAAGGCGATCTACACCTTCCACCCCGACTTCACCGACGCGACAGTCTGGTGGGGGGACCCCGAGCAGGACTGGGGCCAGGCGGCGTTCGAAGGGGGAGACATCATGCCCGTGGGAAACGGGGTTGTGCTGATGGGCATGAGCGAGCGGACCTCACGCCAAGCGATCTCGCAGGTGGCGGCCGCACTCTTCGAGCAGGGCGCGGCCGAACAGGTGGTCGTCGCCGGCATGCCCAAGCTGCGCGCCGCGATGCACCTCGACACGGTGTTCACGTTCGCGGACCGCGACATCGTCACGCTTTACCCGACCATCATGGAGGCGGTGCACACCTTCACCTTGCGGCCGATCGACAAGGCTCCGGGCGTCGAGGTCACCGATGAGGGGTCGACACCGTTCGTCGACGTCGTCGCGAAGTCGCTCGGGCTCCCCAGGCTCAGGGTGCTCGGGACCGGCGGCGACGTCTACGCCTCGGAGCGCCAGCAGTGGGACAGCGGCAACAATGCGGTTGCCCTGGAACCGGGCGTGGTGTTCACCTACGACCGGAACACCCAGACCAACACCCTGCTGCGCAAGGCAGGCGTCGAGGTCATCACCATCGTCGGCGCCGAGCTCGGACGAGGCCGCGGCGGTGGCCATTGCATGACATGCCCGTTGATTCGGGACGCGGTGGACTTCTGACCGATTGCCGGCTGCCGACCGGCCTTCGTGCTCGGCACGGCGTCACCCGTCGCGGCGGAAGACCTTGCGTAGCTCTTCGGCCTGCTCAGCGGTCAAGCCTTCGTGCTGCAACACAGCCAGCCAGCCGTCGACATGCTCGCCACTGAAGTTGTGCCCGTGCCCGGCGGGAGACGAGAACCCCAGGGCGAGGTCTGCCGAGACCTGCCAGAACGTCACGAAGGGGACCCACCGCATCGAGCCCGAGACATCCCGGCCAGGCGGCTCGGTGAGCCAGTCCGGTCGGTTCAGGATCAGGTCCGGGCTCCACCAGGTAATCGGGTCCGAGGGATGTTGCATGTACAGCACCCGAGTGTCGGGCCAGGGCCGATCCTCGGGCGGGATGGCGGAACGAGGGAGGTTGCTGAACCGGATGGTGCGGCCGTCGCGGTACAGCGGCTCGACCTCTGGGCTGCCGGGCTCGCGGTCGTCGACGAACTCCCGGTACAGCGGGTTGAAGTTGGGTGGTCCCACGAACAGCGCACCGCTGGTGCGGTTGGCCAGGTCGTACTCACCACTGAACGCGGTCTCACCACCGAAGGACCCCAGGCTCTCGCCGAAGACGTACAGGTCGGGTCGATCGTCGGCCGGCAGCCTTGACCAGCGGCCGTACACGGCATCGAAGAGCTCTCGCCCGGCCTCACGTGCCCTGGCCTGGTCCACGAGGAAGGACAACCAGGACGGGAGGTGTGAGTACTGCATCGCAACTATCGCCGAGTCCCCACCGGTCAGGTACTCGAAGCTGCCCACCGAGCTCGGTTCCACCCACCCCGTGCCGGTGGTTGTCACCACCAGGAGACTCGAGCGGTCGAAACCCCCGGCGCGGTCAAGGTCTCGCACGGCCAGCGCCGCTCTGGCCTCGGCGTCCTCAGCCGAGGCGTATCCCGAGTAGATCCGGATCGGGTCCACGGCGGCCACACCGGAGAACGACGAGATGTCCTCGGCAGTCGGCCCCCTGCCGGTGAAGACTCTGCCTTCGCGCCCCAGGGAGTCCCAGGTGACGAGCGAACCGGGTCCACCGGATCGCAGGCCGCTGGTTGGTTGGACAACGTCGTCCGGGGTGAGGGTGTCGCGCAGGGCGAACGAACGGTCCGCCGCGTTGATCGCGGCATTCCAGAACACCCCACTGACCACCAGCACCGTGACGCCGATCAGCAGCAGCAGCCCGGTGGCGCGTGCCGCCCGGGCGCCCATGTGGCGCTCGAGCACGCGAGGACAGTCGACGGTACGCCGTACGCACGGACCGGGCCAACGCGACCAGCACGACGAAGAGGATGACCGCGAGCACCGGGATCAGCATCGCCGCGATGGGGGTCTCCGGCTCGAGCCCGACCAGCTCAGAGCTCTGCCGCTGCCAGCGCTGACCCACCACAAGCGAAACCAGCAGCGCCACTACGGCGACCGCGGCCAGGATCTGCCAGGCCCGGGTCGAGGGCCGCCTGGGTCCGCGGTCAGCGAACTCACGCCACACCCAGGCACCGAGGACGCCCAAGCCGTAGCCGATCGCCGCATCGATGCCGGTGATCACCCCCTGGAACAGGGCGGGCCGCGGCAGCAGCGAGGGGGTGAAGGAGAGGCACGAGAAGACGAGCGCGACGCACAGACCGGGAAGCGTGTACCTGCACCGACGGCGCAGCACACCGACAAGCCCGCCCAGTTCGCTGGACACCGACCGGCTCGCCTTGACGCTGCTCGCCGCTGTCTCATCGGTGCGGGGCTGCACAGCCATGGACTGATCCTATTGGGCGATCACCGTCTGTGACGGCGGCCGACTCGTCCCTAGTTCGGCGCGAGGCGTTGTGCCATCGTGGGCTGATGAGCAACGACGTGGACGTGGTGGTCATCGGGCTCGGACCCGGTGGCGAGTCGGTGGCGACGAAGCTGGCGCGGGCCGGTCTGACGGTAGTCGCTGCCGACCAGCGTCTCGTCGGGGGTGAATGCCCCTACTTCGGGTGCATCCCGAGCAAGATGATGATCCGTGCGGCCGACCTGCTCGCCGAGGGACGGCGCATCCATGGGATGGCCGGTGAAAGTGCGGTCACCCCGAGCTGGACCGCGGTCGCGGCGCGGATCTCGGGCGAGGCCACCACCGACTGGGACGACACCGTCGCGGTCGAGCGGCTCGAGAAGGCCGGAGTCACCTTCGTGCGCGGCCACGCCCGGCTCGCCGGTGACCGGACCGTCGAGGTCGACGGGCAGTCATACGTCGCGGCGAGAGGCGTCGTGCTCAACACCGGAACCGAGCCGGCCGCACCACCCATCGACGGCCTCGCCGACACGCCCTACTGGACCAACCGGGACGCGATGCAGGCCACCGAGCTCCCGGGCTCGATGGTGGTGGTCGGTGGCGGCGCGATCGGCGCGGAGCTGGGCCAGGTGTTCTCCCGGTTCGGCGTCAAGGTCACCATGCTCGAGGTTGCCGACCGGATCCTGGCGCCGGAGGAGCCCGAAGCGAGCAACCTGGTCGCGGAAGCCTTCGTTCGCGAGGGCATCCAGGTGATCGCCGGCGTGACGATCGGCTCCGTCGGCTACCAGGACGGGAGCTTCGCGGTGAATGTGGATGGCCGGACGTTGCGGGCCGACAAGCTCCTGCTGGCGGCGGGCCGGCGTACCAACCTCTCCGACATCGGGCTCGACACGGTCGACCTCGACCCGCAGGCGGGATCCCTCGAGGTCGACGGCCGGATGCGCGCTGCGGACGGCCTCTGGGCAATCGGTGACATCACCGGCAAGGGCGGGTTCACGCACATCTCGATGTACCAGGCGGCGATCGCCGTGCGCGACATTCTCGGACAGGACGGGCCCGAGGGTGACTACCGGGCGGTGCCCCGGGTGACGTTCACCGACCCTGAGGTCGGGTCGGTCGGCATCACCGAGCAACAGGCCCGTGACCAGGGCCTCACCATCCGGGTCGGCGTCACCAACCTCCCCGACTCCACCCGCGGGTGGATCCACAAGGCCGGCAACGACGGGATCATCAAGCTCGTCGAGGACGCCGACCGAGGCGTACTGGTCGGGGCCACGGCAGTGGGACCGAACGGGGGAGAGGTGTTGTCGATGCTGACGACCGCGGTCCACGCCGAGGTCCCCACCGACACGCTCAGGTCGATGATCTACGCCTACCCAACCTTCCACCGTGCGGTCGAGGACGCCCTCAGCAAGCTCGTCTGAGCTCGCCCGGACCCCCGGCGCCCGCCGCCGAGGGGTTGACAGGTCGCCGTCCTGGATCAAGATTGGTCCAGACCTTTGGTTCACTCTCGGTGAGGAAGTGTCTGGCGCCATGCGGATTTCCCGGGTTAGGCCACCGGGCTTCCGGTCGTCTCGGACCTCCGCGCCCGGGACGTGAGCGCGGGAGGCCACCGGGGCGCCGCTGGCGAGCACCTTCGACAGCCTCTGGCTCGCGCGTGACGCGGGGAGACGCGCTGCCCTGAACCTCGGTGGCATCGCCAACGTCACGGTCGTCGGCAAACCGGCCGACCCGGTGCTCGCCTGGGACACCGGTCCGGCGAACTGCCTGCTCGACGTGGCCGCGAGCCGCGTCACCGGGGGCGACGCACGATGCGACCGCGACGGGCGGCTGGCGCTGGCGGGCCGGGTGCGGCCCGACCTCCTCGACGCACTGCTCCGCCACCCCCACTTCGCCCGGACCCCACCGGTCTCGACCGGCCGGGAGGCGTTCTCCGAGCAGTTCCTCGACCAGACCCTGGCGGGGATCGCGGAGGTGTCGGGGGAGGACCTGCTGGCCACACTCACCGAGCTCACCGCCGTCAGCGTCGCCCGCGCGCTAGACGCGTGTGACGTTGCGGAGGTCGTCGCGTCCGGGGGCGGCACCCGCAACCCGGCGTTGATGAGTGCGCTCCGACGCGCCCTGGACACGGTTCCTCTGGTGTCGAGCGACGAACGAGGGCTCGCCGCGACCGCCAAGGAGACCGCGATGTGGGCGTTGCTGGGGTTCCTCACCTGGCACGGTGCCCCAGGGGCCGGCGCGGCGACCGGGGCCCGTACGCCGCGCGTCCTCGGCCGGATCAGCCCGGGCGACCGACCGCTGGTGCTGCCGGAACCCGTGCAGCACACGCCTCAACGGCTGCATCTCGTCTGAGCCGCTCGCCACGCCCGCCGGCCGTGACCAGTACGCGCCGATCGGCTGGTAGTCTTCGCGTTGATCGACATCCTTTAACGAGCCGTCCCGTGAGGCGGAGAAGGAGGTCTGGCTTCCATATGCCTGCCGACGCAGCATCAGCCCCACTCCCGGAGTCCGGGGCCACCACCGATGGACGTGTAGTCCTCGACTCGCGCGACATCTCTCGCGCTCTCACCCGCATCGCGCACGAGATCCTCGAACGCAACAAGGGTGCACACGACCTGGTGCTCCTCGGGATCCCGACCCGCGGTGTGCCGCTCGCCGAGCGGGTAGCCGCCAAGATCGCGGCCGTGGAGGGCATCGACATCCCGGTCGGCTCGCTGGACATCACGATGTACCGCGACGACCTGCGGATGCGCCCGGCCCGGACCCTCCTGCCGACCGAGATCCCGCAGGGGGGGATCGACGGCAAGGTGGTCGTCCTCGTCGACGATGTGCTCTTCTCCGGCCGAACGATCCGGGCCGCCCTCGATGCGATGAACGACGTCGGGCGGCCCAGGACGGTGCGCCTCGCGGTCCTCGTCGACCGGGGCCACCGCGAGCTGCCGATCCGCGCCGACTTCGTCGGCAAGAACCTGCCCACCTCGCTGGTGGAGTCGGTGAAGGTACGTCTCGCCGAGTTCGACGACGTCGACTCGGTGACGATCTCCGGCGACGTCGTGGAGGGCACCCGATGAAACGTCATCTGCTGAGCGCCGCCGACCTCACCCGCTCCGACGCCGAGCTGGTGCTCGAGACCGCGGAGGAGCTCCGGTCCCTGGCCGACCGGCCCATCAAGAAGCTGCCCGCGCTGCGCGGCCGCACCGTGGTCAACCTCTTCTTCGAGGACTCCACCCGCACCCGGATCTCCTTCGAGGCCGCCGCCAAGCGGCTCAGCGCCGACGTGATCAACTTCTCCGCGAAGGGGTCGAGCCTGTCCAAGGGGGAGAGCCTGAAGGACACCGCCCTCACCCTGGAGGCGATGGGCGCCGACGCCGTCGTGATCCGGCACTGGGCCTCCGGGGCACCTCACCTGCTCGCGAACTCCGGCTGGGTCCGCTCCAGCGTGGTCAACGCCGGCGACGGCACCCACGAGCATCCCACCCAGGCGCTGCTCGACGCGTTCACGATGACCCGCCACCTCGGCAGCCTCGACGGACGCCGGGTCTGCATCGTCGGCGACGTGCTGCACTCGCGGGTGGCCCGCTCCAACGCGCTGCTGCTCAAGACGCTGGGCGCCGAGGTCACCCTGGTCGCGCCGCCGACCCTGCTGCCGGTCGGCGTCGAGGGCTGGGGCGTGGAGACGTCGTACGACATCGACGCGGTGCTGCCCAAGACCGACGCGGTGATGATGCTCCGCGTCCAGCGCGAACGGATGAACGCGGCCTTCTTCCCCAGCGCCCGCGAGTACAGCCGCCGTTACGGCATCGACTCCCGCCGGATGGGCGCCCTGCAGGACCACGCGTTGGTGCTGCACCCCGGGCCGATGATCCGGGGCATGGAGATCACCGCCGACGTCGCCGACTCCGACCGGTCGGTGATCGTCGAACAGGTCACCAACGGTGTCGCGGTGCGGATGGCGGTGCTGTACCTCCTGCTCAGCGGCAACGAGTCCGCACTCGGCGGTACGACGGACGCGGCGACCGACCCGGCCGCTCGCCCGGTCATCACCCCGGCCATCGATGCAACGGCCCACGACGGAGGACAGGCATGAACCGCACCCTTCTGCTCAGGAACGCCAAGGTCCTCGGTGGCGAGCCGACCGACCTGCTGCTCGAGGGTGGGATCATCGCGCAGATCGGCAAGGACCTCGATGCCCCGGCGGCCGAGGTCATCGACGCCGCCGGGCTGGTCGCACTGCCCGGTCTGGTCGACCTGCACACCCACCTGCGCGAACCCGGCCGCGAGGACGCCGAGACTGTCGACAGCGGGACCCAGGCCGCCGCACTCGGTGGCTTCACCGCGGTGCACGCGATGGCCAACACCGACCCGGTCGCCGACACCGCCGGCGTCGTGGAGCAGGTCTGGCGGCTGGGCCGCGAGGCCGGGCACTGCGACGTGTTCCCGGTCGGCGCGGTCACCGTCGGCCTCGGTGGTGAACGACTCGCCGAGCTCGGCGCGATGGCCGACTCGGCCGCGCGGGTGCGGGTGTTCTCCGACGACGGGAAGTGCGTCTCCGACGCGGTGCTCATGCGGCGGGCCCTGGAGTACGTCAAGGCCTTCGACGGCGTCATCGCGCAGCACGCCCAGGAGCCGCGCCTGACCGAAGAGGCGCAGATGAACGAGGGTGAGCTGTCCGGCCGGCTCGGGCTGCGCGGCTGGCCGGCCGTCGCCGAGGAGGCGATCATCGCCCGCGACTGCCTGCTCGCCGCGCATGTCGACTCGCGGCTGCACGTCTGCCACGTGTCGACCGCCGGCTCCGTCGGACCTGATCCGCTGGGCCAAGGGCAACGGCTGGAAGGTGACGGCCGAGGCCTGCCCGCACCACCTGCTGCTCACCGACGAGATGGCCGCGACCTACGACCCGATCTACAAGGTGAACCCGCCGCTGCGCTCGGCCGCCGACGTGGAGGCGCTGCGCCAGGGGCTGGCCGACGGCACCATCGACGTGGTGGCCACCGACCACGCCCCGCACCCGCACGAGGACAAGGACTGCGAGTGGCAGGCGGCGGCGTTCGGGATGCTCGGCCTCGAGACCGCGCTGTCGGTCGTGCAGCAGACCATGGTCGACACCGGGCTGCTCGACTGGGCAGGGGTCGCCGAACGGATGTCCTACAAGCCCGCGCAGATCGGCCGGCTCGCCGACCACGGCCGCCCCATCGAGCAGGGGGCGCCGGCGAACCTGGTCCTCTACGACCCGGCCTTCTCACGCATCGTGGACGCCACGGAGACCGCCTCGCTGTCCCGCAACAACCCGTATGCCGGCCGCGAGCTGCCCGGCAAGGTCGTTGCCACCTTCCTGCGCGGCCGGCCGACCGTGCTCGACGGGAAGCTTGCATGAGGGTCGCCGCCCCGGTGACGATCCTCTTCGCGCTGTTGCTGCTGGCCTACCTGGGCATGTGGTCCGGCTGGAAGCGGCGCGGACGCAAGCACGACCTGCCCGCGCTGGTTCCCGCACCACCGGTGGCCGAGCTGCCCGAGGCCAAGCTGCAGGCAGGCGCCCGCTACTTCGGGACGACGGTCAGTGGCGACTGGCTCGACCGGGTGGTGGCCCGCGGCCTCGGAGCACGCAGCACCGCACGCCTCTCACTGTCGGCCGAGGGCCTGGACGTGATCCGGCTGGCCGGCAGCTTCCGGATTCCCGCCGACGCGCTGCGGGGCGCCCGGCACGACCGGGGGATCGCCGGCAAGGTCGTCCCACCGCACGGCCTGCTGGTCGTGACCTGGCGGCACGGCGACTACCTTCTGGACACCGGCTTCCGGCTCACCGAGCTGTCAGGCGCCGCGACGGCTAGCGCCGGGCAGGGGCCTGACAAGTCGCTGACCGCGGCGCACAACATCTGGATCCGTTCGATCAGCAAGATCGCCAAGGAGCACACCGCATGACCACCAAGCCAGCGATCCTCGTGCTCGAGGACGGCCGTACCTTCCGTGGCGAGTCGTTCGGAGCCGACGGGGGAGACCTTCGGCGAGGCGGTGTTCTCCACCGGCATGTCCGGCTACCAGGAGACGCTGACCGACCCGTCGTACCATCGGCAGGTCGTCGTGATGACCGCGCCGCACGTCGGCAACACCGGCATCAACGACGAGGACCCGGAGTCACGCAAGATCTGGGTCAGCGGCTACGTGGTGCGTGACCCCGCCCGGATCCCGAGCAACTGGCGCTCGGTCCGCACCCTCGACGACGAGCTGCGCGACCAGGGCGTGGTCGGGATCTCGGGTATCGACACCCGTGCCCTCACCCGGCACCTGCGTGAACGTGGCGCGATGCGGGTCGGGATCTCCACCACGGAGGCCGACGCCGGTGCCCTGAGGCAGCGGGTGCTCGGGTCCGCGCAGATGACCGGCGCCGACCTGGCCGGCGACGTGACCACCGGCTCGACGTACGTCGTCGCGGCAAAGGGGGAGAAGCGGTTCACCGTGGCCGCCCTCGACCTCGGCATCAAGTCGACGACGCCGGCGATGATGGCCGCACGCGGCATCGAGGTGCACGTGATGCCCGCGAAGTCGACGATCGACGGAGGTGCTCGCCGCTCAGCCCGACGGCGTGTTCTTCTCCAACGGTCCGGGCGACCCGGCCAGCGCCGCGAGCGCGATCGAGCTTCTCCGCGGTGTCCTCGAGCGCGAGATCCCGTACTTCGGGATCTGCTTCGGCAACCAGCTGTTCGGTCGGGCGCTCGGCTTCGGCACCTACAAGCTGAAGTACGGTCACCGCGGCATCAACCAGCCGGTGATGGACCGTACGACGGGCAAGGTGGAGGTCACCGCGCACAACCACGGGTTCGCCGTCGATGCTCCGCTGGACGCGAGCACGTCCACGCCGTACGGCATCGCCACCGTCAGCCACATCTGCCTCAACGACGACGTGGTCGAGGGGCTCGAGCTGCGTGACGACGACGGGAGGCTGAGGTCGTTCTCGGTGCAGTACCACCCCGAGGCAGCGGCCGGCCCGCACGACGCGGCGTACCTCTTCGACCGCTTCACCGATCTGATGAGCGCAGCTGGGCCGGATGGTCTGGGTGGCGCGGCTGCCCGGCGCAGCCCGGCCGGAGAGGACGACTGATGCCGAAGCGCGAAGACATCCACAGTGTCCTGGTGATCGGATCCGGGCCGATCATCATCGGCCAGGCCTGTGAGTTCGACTACTCGGGGACGCAGGCGTGCCGTGTGCTCAAGGCCGAGGGTCTGCGCGTGATCCTGGTCAACTCCAACCCGGCCACGATCATGACCGACCCGGAGTTCGCCGACGCGACCTACATCGAGCCGATCACTGCCGAGTTCGTCGAGAAGGTGATCGAGAAGGAGCGGCCCGACGCACTGCTCGCCACCCTGGGCGGGCAGACTGCCCTGAACGCTGCGATGGACCTGGACAGGGCCGGTGTGCTCGAGAAGTACAACGTCGAGCTGATCGGCGCCAGCATCGACGCGATCGAGCGGGGTGAGAACCGCGAGTCGTTCAAGAAGATCGTCGAGGAGCTCGGGGGAGAGGTGGCCCGCTCGGTGGTATGCCACGACATGGACGAGTGCCGGGCCGCCGCCGACGAGCTCGGCTACCCGATGGTGGTCCGGCCCAGCTTCACGATGGGAGGCACCGGCTCCGGGATGGCCTACGACGAGCAGGACCTGCGCCGCATAGCCGGGGCCGGACTGGTCGCCAGCCCCACCACGGAGGTGCTCCTCGAGGAGTCGATCATCGGCTGGAAGGAGTACGAGCTCGAGGTCATGCGCGACATGGCCGACAACGTGGTGATCATCTGCTCCATCGAGAACCTCGACCCGATGGGTGTGCACACCGGTGACTCGATCACGGTCGCGCCGGCGATGACGCTGACGGACCGGGAGTACCAGAGGATGCGCGACCTGTCGATCGGAATCATCCGGTCCGTCGGGGTCGACACCGGCGGCTGCAACATCCAGTTCGCGGTCGACCCGACGGACGGCCGGCTGATCGTGATCGAGATGAACCCCCGGGTGTCCCGGTCCAGCGCACTCGCGTCGAAGGCGACGGGGTTCCCGATCGCGAAGATCGCCGCGAAGGTCGCGATCGGCTACACCCTCGACGAGATCCCCAACGACATCACCCGGGAGACCCCGGCCAGCTTCGAGCCGAGCCTGGACTATGTGGTGGTGAAGGTGCCGCGGTTCGCTTTCGAGAAGTTCCCGACCGCCGACCCGACGCTGACCACACACATGAAGTCGGTCGGTGAGGCGATGGCCATCGGCCGCAACTTCACCGAGGCACTGCAGAAGGCCTTGCGCTCGCTGGAGAACAAGGCCGCGATCTTCGGCTGGAACGCCGACCCCGGACCGTTGGACGAGCTGCTCGCCGGGGTGAAGGTCCCGCACGACGGCCGGCTGCGTGAGGTGATGGACGCGATCCGGGCTGGCGCCACGAACGAGCAGCTGCACGCGGCCACCGGGATCGACCCGTGGTTCCTCGACCAGATGTTCCTGCTCGACGAGGTGGCCGCGCAGGTCCGGGCCGCCGACGACCTCACCCCCGCGGTGCTGCGGCTCGCGAAGCGGCACGGGTTCTCCGACGCGCAGATCGGCGGCATCCGCGGAATGAGGGAGGACGTGGTGCGCGGTGTCCGTTGGGCGCTGGGCCTGCGGCCGGTGTACAAGACAGTCGACACCTGCGCGGCCGAGTTCGCCGCGAGGACGCCGTACCACTACTCCTCCTACGACGAGGAGACCGAGGTGCAGCCGCGTGAGAAGGACGCGGTGATCATCCTGGGTTCCGGCCCGAACCGGATCGGCCAGGGCATCGAGTTCGACTACTCGTGCGTGCACGCGAGCCTGGCGCTGAGTGAGGCCGGCTACGAGACGATCATGGTCAACTGCAACCCGGAGACCGTCTCCACCGACTACGACACCAGCGACCGGCTGTACTTCGAACCGCTCACCCTGGAGGACGTGCTCGAGATCGTCAACGCCGAGCAGCAGGCCGGTCCGCTCGCCGGGGTGATCTGCCAGCTCGGGGGCCAGACCCCTCTCGGCCTCGCCCAGGGGCTCGAGGACGCTGGGGTGCCGATCGTGGGCACCACGCCTGAGGCGATCCACCTCGCCGAGGAGCGCGGCGCGTTCGGCCGGGTCCTGGCCGAGGCCGGGCTGCCCGCCCCCAAGCACGGGATGGCCACGTCGTACGACGAGGCCCGCGCCATCGCGGCGGAGATCACCTACCCGGTGCTGGTGCGCCCGTCGTACGTCCTCGGCGGACGTGGCATGGAGATCGTGTACGACGACGACGCGTTGAAGGGCTACATCGAACGCGCCACCGAGATCTCCCCGGAGCATCCCGTGCTCGTCGACCGGTTCCTCGACGACGCGGTGGAGATCGACGTGGACGCGATCTACGACGGGGCCGAGCTGTTCCTCGGCGGGGTGATGGAGCACATCGAGGAGGCGGGCATCCACTCCGGCGACTCGAGCTGCGCGCTGCCGCCGATCACGCTGGGCCGGGAGACCGTCGACCGGATCCGGACCTCCACCGAGGCGATCGCGAAGGGCGTGGGTGTGCGCGGCCTGCTGAACGTGCAGTACGCCATGGCCTCCGACGTGCTCTATGTCCTCGAGGCGAACCCGCGGGCGTCGCGCACGGTGCCGTTCGTGTCGAAGGCGACCGCGACACCACTGGCCAAGGCGGCGGCCCGGGTGATGCTCGGGGAGTCGATCGCGTCGCTGCGCGCCGAGGGCGTTCTGCCCGCGGAAGGGGACGGCGGCGACCTGCCGCCGGACGCCCCGATCGCGGTCAAGGAGGCCGTGATGCCCTTCAACCGGTTCAAGACCCTGGACGGCCGCACGGTCGACGCGGTGCTCGGTCCGGAGATGCGGTCGACCGGTGAGGTTATGGGGTTCGACGCCGTGTTCGGCACCGCGTTCGCGAAGGCCCAGACCGCGGCGTACGGCTCGCTTCCGCTGGAGGGGAAGGTCTTCGTGAGCGTCGCCAACGTGGACAAGCGGCACATGATCTTTCCGATCAAACGGCTGGCAGACCTCGGCTACGAGATCCTCGCCACCACGGGCACCGCGGAGGTGCTGCGCCGCAACGGCGTGGACGCGACGATCGTGCGCAAGCACAGTGAGGGCATCAGCGCCGAGGGTGAGCCGACGATCGTCGGCCGGATCCTCGACGGCGAGGTGAAGCTCGTGGTGAACACGCCTCACGGCACCACCTCCGGCGGTTCTCCGCGGCTCGACGGGTACGACATCCGCACGGCTGCGATCCTCACCAACATCCCGTGCATCACCACCGTCCAGGGTCTCGCGGCGGCGGTCCAAGGAATCGAGGCCGTGCGCGCAGGTGACATCGGGGTCCGCTCGCTGCAGGACTGGGCGCGCCGGTGACGTTCTACCGCTGGTTCTTCGACGCCGCACTGACCCGGGTCGACGCCGAGACAGCGCACCGGCTGGGTTTTCGGGCGCTCCGGATCGCGCGGCCGGCGCTGGCCGGGTGGTTCTCCGGCACCAGGAGCAGGAGACCCACCCCGGCAGGCGCTGATCGGACGGTGCAGGCGCTGGGCCTCGAGTTCCCGGGCCCTCTCGGCGTCGCGGCCGGCTTCGACAAGAACGCCGAGGGGATCGACGCACTGGCCGCGCTCGGCTTCTCGTTCGTTGAGGTCGGCACCGTCACGGGGGAGCCGCAACCGGGCAACCCGCGCCCGCGGCTGTTCCGGTTGCCCGCCGACCGGGCAGTGGTGAACCGGATGGGCTTCAACAACGACGGCGCCGAGGCCATCGCGCAGCGGCTTGCGCGGCGCCGGGACCGCCGGCGGGAGCGGCCCGTCATCGTCGGGGTCAACATCGGCAAGACGAAGCTTGTCCCGGAGGGCGACCAGTCCGCGGTGCTCGCTGACTACGAGAAGTCCACGAGACTCCTCGCGCCGTACGCCGACTACCTCGTGGTCAACGTGAGCTCCCCGAACACACCCGGGCTGCGCGACCTGCAGGCCGTCGAGAGGCTTCGTCCGCTCCTGGTCGCGGTCCGCAGGCAGGCCGATGCGGTCACGCAGCACACGGTGCCGCTGCTGGTGAAGATCGCTCCCGACCTTAGCGACGGGGACGTACTCGCCGTCGGCGACCTGGCCGTCGAGCTCGGCCTGGACGGCATCGTTGCCACGAACACGACGATCAGCCGGGCCGACCTGTCCTCGTCACCCGAGGCGGTCGAGGATACGGGTGCCGGTGGCCTCTCCGGGGCGCCGCTGCGGCAGCGTTCCCTCGTAGTGCTCCGCCTCCTGAGGCAGCGGGTCGGCTCCGGCATGGTGATCGTCTCGGTCGGCGGGATCTCCACCGCGGCCGACGCCCGGGAACGGCTCGACGCGGGCGCCACCCTGCTTCAGGCCTACACCGCGTTCATCTACGAGGGCGCGTTCTGGCCGTCCCGGCTGCAGCGAGAGCTCGCCGCCGGCGGCAGAGCGGTGTCCGCGTGACACGAGCAGCGAGGGGGCCGGTCCAGGTCACGGGAGAGGTGCTCACGGTCAAGCGTGTCGGCGCCTACCACCACCTGACCCTGGTCGCCCCGGGTGTCGCCGAACGTTTCCGGCCCGGCTCGTTCGTGGCGCTCACCGTGGGTGGCGCCCTGTCGGACCGGTTGCTGCGCCGCACGTTCTCGATCTACCGGGTTCGTCCCACCGGTGCCTACGGCGGCACGGTCGAGGTGGTGTTCGCGGTCACCGGCCCGGGCACCGACTGGCTCGCCGGGGCCGCACCGGGCACCCCGGTCGACGTGGTCGGTCCGCTCGGACGCCCCTACGCCCTCCCGAAGGAACCGGTCGCCTGCACCCTGGTCGGCGGAGGCCACGGCAGCGCGCCGCTGTTCAGCCTCGCCGAACGGCTGCGCGAACGCGGCTGTGACGTGCACGTGGTCCTCGGCGCCGCAACGGAGAGCAGGTTGTTCGGCGCGTTGGAGGCCAAGCGCGCCGCGAAGACGGTCGTGGTCACCACCGAGGACGGGTCGGTCGGCATCAAGGGCCGGGTGACCGACGTGCTCCCGGACCTGCTCGGGCGCACCGGCACCGACGTGGTCTACGCCTGCGGGCCGACCGACATGCTGCACGCGGTCGCCGAGGCCGCAGAGATGCATGGCGCCTGGAGCCAGACCGCCGTGGACGAGGCGATGGCGTGCGGGACCGGGGTCTGCATGACCTGCGTGCTGCCCGTCGTCGGTGAGGACGGCGTGACCCGGATGGTGCGCGCCTGCACAGAGGGGCCGGTGTTCCGCGGCGACCGGGTCCGCTGGGGTGACGCCGGCACGGTCCCGGTGGACACCTGGGGTGCTCCGCGCGGAGGTGACGCCCCATGAACGACGTCGACCTCACCACCACCCTGGCCGGGATCACCCTGCCCAACCCGGTGATGACCGCATCCGGCTGCGCGGCCGCCGGTAAGGAGCTCGACCAGTTCTTCGACGTCACCGAGCTCGGCGCCGTCGTCACCCGCTCCGTCACGCTCGACGCCCGCGCGGGGTGGCCGGCCCCGCGGGCGGTGGAGACCCCGAGCGGCATGCTCAGCGGCGTCGGCCTGCAGGGCCCGGGCCTGCAGGGGTTCCTCGCCACCGAGCTGCCCTGGCTCGCCCAGCGAAAGGCTCGCACCGTCGTCTCGATCGCCGGCAGCACGCTGGGGGAGTACGGCGAGCTCGCCCGCCACATCGGCAACAGCCCCGGGGTGACCGCCGTGGAGGTCAACCTCTCCAGCGCCAACACCGAGAACCGGGACCGTGAGTTCGCGTGCGACCCGTACCAGGCCGCCAAGGTCCTCAGCGTCGTACGGCGCGACGTACCGCGCGGCATCCCGGTCCTGGCGAAGCTCACCGCAGACACGCAGAGCATCGTCGACGTGACCGCGGCGGTGGTGAAGGCCGGCGCGGACGGCGTGGTGATGGTGAACACGATCGCCGGCATGGCGATCGACCCGGACACGCTCCGTCCCGCGCTCGGCTCCGGCGGCGGTGGCCTCAGCGGACCTGCCGTGCACCCGGTCGCGGTGCGCTGCGTGTTCGAGGTGCACCAGGCGATGCCGGAGGTCCCGATCGTCGGGGTCGGCGGTGTCCGCTCCGGGTTCGACGCGCTCGAGCTGCTCCTGGCGGGCGCAACCGCCGTCCAGGTGGGCACCGTCACCTTCACCGACCCGTCCGCGCCGCTGCGGGTCGTCGGCGAGCTCCGCGCAGAGCTCGCCCGACGCAACATCACCACCGTCGCGGACGTCATCGGCCGCGCTCACCTCCCGGAAGGGGACCTGCAATGACGTTCGGCGCACGGCTACGCGAGGCCATGGACTCCCGGGGTCCGTTGTGTGTGGGCATCGACCCGCATCCGGCCCTGATGGACGCGTGGGGGCTCACCGACAGCGCGTTCGGCCTGGAGAAGTTCGCGATGAGCGTGGTCGAGGCAGTCGCCGGGTCGGTAGCCGCGGTGAAGCCGCAGTCGGCGTTCTTCGAGCGGCACGGTTCGCGAGGCATCGCGGTGCTCGAGCAGGTCATCGCCGAGGCGCGTGGCATGGGCACGATCGTCGTACTCGACGTGAAGCGGGGCGACATCGGGTCGACCGCGCAGGCGTACGCCGACGCGTACCTCGACCAGAGCTCCCCGCTGGCCGTCGACGCGGTCACCGCCAGCCCGTTCCTCGGGTTCGGGTCCCTCGAGCCGATGTTCGAGACGGCGTTGGCCAACGACGCGGGTGTCTTCGTCCTGGCGCTCACCTCGAACCCGGAGGGGGCGCAGGTCCAGCACGCCACCACGGAGGACGGCCGCAGCGTCGCCGCAACCATCCTGGACGCCGTCGCCAGCCTCAACGTCGGGGCGCAGCCACTCGGGTCGATCGGTGCGGTGGTCGGCGCCACGATCGGGGACCCGCGCGAGAACCTCGACGTGAACGGGCCCCTGCTCGTGCCCGGTGTCGGCGCCCAGGGCGGGACCGTGGACGACGTACGACGGGTCTTCGGGGCCGCCGTGCGCAACGTGCTGCCGAGCAGTTCACGGGAGATCCTTGTCACAGGCCCGGACAAGGGCGCGTTGCGAGCCGCTGCCGAGGCCGCGGCGCAGGGTTTCAACGCTTTGGTGAACGCGTAGTCTGCGTGTCATGAAGCGAACCATCGCCGCCCTGACCGCCCCCCTGCTCGCCGTCTCCGTGCTCGCGGGGTGCAGCGGCGACGGGGAGACCCAGGCGGAAGACACCGCCTCGGCGAAGCCTTCCGAGTCGTCCTCCCCGGAAGAGCAGCAGCCCAGCGAAGGCGCACCCAGCGCCGGGGCTCCGTCCGTCGACCCCAACGCGCCGGGTGCGGGCTCGAAGTACTGCGACCTGCTCGCCACCGACTTCGCGTCGCTCTTCGCGAGCATCCAGGGTCCCGAGGACGTCACCGAGGCCGTCGACGTGATTCAGCAGATCGCCGACGAGGCTCCCGCTGAGGTCGAGGACGAGTGGGGTGTCATGGAGGGCGCGCTCGGCACCATGAAGGGTGCGCTGACCAGGGCCGCGGAGCTCCAGCAGAAGGCGGCTGCGGGCAAGGTCGGCAAGAAGCAGCTGCAGAAGGAGACCGCGCAGCTGATGGAGGACATGCAGGCCCTCGACACCCCAGAGAACGCGAAGGCCGGCGACGCCGTTTCCAAGCACGCGGACGAGTACTGCGGCATCAAGCTCGGGTAGCCGCCGGTGACCACACGAGTCCTGCTCGCCGGCACGCTGTTCGGGCTGGTCGGCCTGACGACCGGGTGCTCGAGCGCGACCGACACCTACTGTGCTGCCCTGGAGGACGAGCAGCAGACGCTGACCGACCTCGCAGAGTCGTCCGGCGACCCCGGGGCCGACCTGATCGGTGACAGCATCGAGGTGTTCAGGAACCTCCGCGAGGACGCCCCGGGCGACATTCGGGACGAGTGGGACACCTTCGTCTTCGCCTGGGAGGGCCTCGCCACCGCCTTCGCCGACGCCGGGACCGGACCCCAGGAGTACCAGCCGGGGAAGACACCGCCCGGGGTGAGCGCGGAGCAGGGGCAGGCGATCGAGCAGGCGGCCGCCGAGATGCGGTCGGAGCGTGTCCTGGATGCGGGCAAGGGCATCGAACAGCACGCCAGGGACGTGTGCAAGGTCGACCTCGGGCTGTGACGTGGTGACGCGAGCTGGCCTCAGTTTCCGGGTTCGCGTTGCGGCTCGATCGATTCCATGACTAGATTTCGACCTACGTGCTCGCGTTCGACGGGGCGTCCCCGTCCACGAAACTGATGATGAGGTCTTCACAGTGGCGTTGCCACCGCTCACACCGGAACAGCGACAAGCTGCTCTGGACAAGGCGGCTGCTTCCCGTCGGGAACGTGCCGAGGTCAAGAACCGGTTGAAGCACTCGGGGGCTTCCATCGTCGACGTTCTCAAGCAGGGGCAGGACAACGAGGTGATCGGCAAGATGCGCGTCGTCGACCTGCTCCAGTCGATGCCCGGGCTCGGGAAGGTGCGCGCACGCCAGATGATGGAGCGGCTCAGCATCTCCGAGAGCCGTCGGGTTCGCGGGCTCGGCGCAAAGCAGATCGCCGCCCTCGAGCGCGAGTTCAGCGCACGTGACTGAACGGGTCGACGCCCACCCTGCCGTTCACCCCGCCGCCAGGAGCCGGCTCACCGTGCTGGCCGGACCCACCGCCGTCGGCAAGGGCACCGTCGCCGCGGACATCCGTAGGAACCACCCTGAGGTGTGGATCTCGGTGTCGGCGACCACCCGTGCCCCGCGACCCGGAGAGGTGCACGGTCGCCACTACTGGTTCGTCACCGACGCGGAGTTCGACGACCTGGTGGCGCGTGGCGAGCTGCTCGAGTGGGCCGTCGTACACAAGGCGGCCCGCTACGGCACGCCGCGCAAGCCGGTCGAAGCCGCGCTGGCCGCCGGGCCGTCCCGCGCTGCTCGAGATCGACCTGCAGGGCGCGCGCCAGGTCCGGGAGTCGATGCCCGACGCACTGTTCGTGTTCCTGGCGCCGCCCTCGTGGGAGGAGCTGGTGCGCCGGCTGGTCGGCCGGGGGACCGAGGCCGAGGAGGAGCGGGAGCGCCGGCTGGAGACCGCGCGCGAACGAGATGGCCGCCGAGAAGGAGTTCGACGTCACGGTCGTCAACACCGAGATTCACGCTGCGAGTGAAGAGTTGGTAGCCTTGATGAGACTCCACCTGGAGTCCTCACCCCGATTCCCAGAACAGTCTGTGAGGCTGAACGCGCGTGTCTGGCACTGTGCCCGTTGCCGAAGGTATTACCAACCCGCCCGATCGACGAACTCCTGACGAAGACCGACTCGAAGTACAAGCTGGTCCTCTACAGCGCGAAGCGGGCGCGTCAGATCAACGCCTACTACTCCCAGCTCGGGGAGGGTCTGCTGGAGTACGTCGGTCCGCTCGTCGACACCCACGTCCAGGAGAAGCCGCTGTCGATCGCGCTCCGCGAGATCAACGAGGACCTCCTCACCTGCGAGGACGTCGAGCCCGAGGAAGCCACCTCCTGAGCGAGTCCACCGTGGATCAGATCTCCGCGGCAGGCCACCGCCCTCGCGTCGTTCTCGGCGTGAGCGGCGGTATCGCTGCGTACAAGGCGTGCGAGCTGCTCCGCCGGTTCACCGAGTCAGGTCACGACGTCACCGTCGTCCCGACCGCATCCGCCCTCGAGTTCGTCGGCGCGCCCACCTGGGCGGCGCTTTCCGGCGAAGCCGGTGGCCGCCGACGTCTGGTCGGACGTGCACGAGGTCCCGCACGTCCGCATCGGCCAGACCGCCGACCTCGTGGTGGTCGCGCCGGCCACCGCCGACCTGATGGCCAAGGCGGCGCACGGGCTGGCCGACGACCTGCTCACCAACACCCTGCTCACCGCCCGCTGCCCGGTCGTGTACGCACCGGCGATGCACACCGAGATGTGGGAGCACCCAGCCACCCAGGAGAACGTCGCCACGCTGCGCCGCCGCGGCGCGGTCGTGATCGAGCCCGCCGAGGGCCGCCTGACCGGCGTGGACACCGGCAAGGGCCGGCTCCCCGAGCCCGGTGAGATCTTCGAGATCGCCACCGAGGTCCTCGCGCGCGCCGGGTCGGCCGAACGTGCAGGACCTGCGCGGCCGTCACGTCGTCGTCTCCGCGGGCGGAACCCGGGAGTACCTCGACCCGGTCCGGTTCCTCGGCAACCGGTCCTCCGGACTGCAGGGCTACGCCCTGGCCCGCACCGCCGTCGCGCGTGGCGCCGAGGTCACCCTGGTGGCCGCCAACGTCGCGCTGCCCGACCCGGCCGGCGCGAAGGTGGTCCGGGTCGAGACCACCGCCCAGCTCCGGGACGCGGTCGTCGCCGCGGCGGCCACCGCAGACGCCGTGGTGATGGCGGCGGCACCCGCCGACTTCCGGCCCAGCGCGCCCAGCGCGTCCAAGATCAAGAAGGCCGACCGACGGGTCCTCGCCCGCGATCAGCCTGCGAGCAGAACCCCGACATCCTCGCCGAGATCTCCCACGACCGGGCCGCGCAGCGGTTCGGTGATCGTCGGGTTCGCCGCCGAGACCGGGGATGACACCGGCAGCGTGCTGGAGCACGCGGCCGCCAAGCTGGCCCGCAAGGGGTGCGACCTGCTTGTCGTCAACGACGTCAGCGGCGGCAAGGTCTTCGGCAGCGCCGAGAACGAGGCCGTCGTGCTCGACGCGGACGGGGGCGCCACGCCGGTCCCGCGCGGGTCGAAGTCCACGCTGGCGCATGTGATCTGGGACCAGGTCGCCACACGCTTCGAGACCGCTTAAGATCCCGTCACCGCACGGGTTATTGTTCAGGGCGAGACATCAACGACAGCGTCGTCCCACGCAGGGGCGCGCGGGCAGGGGAGCACCAAGTGGCTGGACGGCTTTTCACTTCCGAGTCGGTGACCGAAGGACATCCGGACAAGATCGCTGACCAGATCAGTGACACGATCCTGGACGCGCTCCTCGCCGACGACCCCAAGAGCCGCGTCGCCGTGGAGACCCTGGTCACAACCGGGCTGGTCGTGGTCGCCGGTGAGGTGACCACCGAGACCTACGCCCCCATCGCGCAGCTCGTGCGGGAGAAGGTCCTGGAGATCGGCTACGACTCCTCGCAGAAGGGCTTCGACGGCTGGTCGTGCGGCGTCCAGGTCGCGATCGGCGCCCAGTCGGCCGATATCGCCCAGGGTGTCGACGACGCCTACGAGGAGCGCACCGACCACTCGGTCGACCCGCTCGACAAGCAGGGCGCGGGCGACCAGGGCCTGATGTTCGGCTACGCGTGCGACGACACCCCCGAGCTGATGCCGCTGCCGATCACCATCGCGCACCGTCTCTCGCAGCGGCTCTCCGAGGTACGCCGGGACGGGACCATGTCCTACCTGCGCCCCGACGGCAAGACCCAGGTGACCATCGAGTACGACGACGAGGACCGCCCGGTTCGCGTCGACACGGTCGTGGTGTCCACCCAGCACGCGAAGGACATCGACCTCGACGCGATGCTCACCCCAGACATCCGCAAGCACGTCGTGGACGCGGTGCTCGAGAACTTCGACATCCCCTCCGAGGACTACCGGCTGCTGGTCAACCCGACCGGGCGGTTCGAGATCGGCGGTCCGATGGGCGACGCCGGTCTGACCGGACGCAAGATCATCATCGACACCTACGGCGGCATGGCCCGTCACGGCGGTGGCGCGTTCTCCGGCAAGGACCCGTCGAAGGTGGACCGGTCCGCGGCGTACGCCATGCGCTGGGTCGCCAAGAACGTCGTCGCGGCCGGGCTTGCCCGCCGCTGCGAGGTGCAGGTCGCCTACGCGATCGGCAAGGCGCACCCGGTCGGCTTCTACGTGGACTGCTTCGGCACCGAGAACGTCCCGGTGAACACGATCCGCAAGGCCGTGCTCGAGGTGTTCGACCTCCGTCCGGCCGCGATCATCCGTGACCTCGACCTGCTGCGGCCGATCTACGCCCAGACCGCGGCGTACGGCCACTTCGGCCGCGAGCTGCCTGACTTCACCTGGGAGAAGACCGACCGCGTCGCCGCGCTGAAGGCCGCCGCCGGCATCTGATCTCGTTGAGACCCGCCTCGTTCGCTGTTGAAACGCGCCTCGTTCATCGTTGAGACCCGCCTCGTTCGGCGTTGAGGCCGGTAATCGGTCCACGTCAACGGTGTCGGTGCAGTGTCCACAGCCTCGTCCAACCGAATGCGAGCCGTGTGGGTGGCTGCTGGTAAGACTTAGCCCGTGACCGACCACGAGCCCGACGACGAGACGGGCCAGCTGGCGCTGATGCCCGAGCTGGCTCGGTCGCGCGCTCGCGAGGCCAGGCAGAAGGCCACCGAGAAGGCGAAGGCCCGGAAGCCGGTCGAACCGGCCGAGGACGCGCCGGTGGCCCGGGTCCTGGTCGACGTTCCACTCGCCCACCTGGACCGCCCGTTCGACTACCTGGTGCCTGCCAAGATGGCCGAGGTCGCGGTGCCCGGAGCCAGGGTGAAGGTCCGGTTCGCCGGACAGGACGTCGACGGCTTCGTGCTCGAGCGGGTGGAGAGCTCCGAGCACGAAGGTCGGCTGGCGCCGCTGCGCAGGGCGGTGAGCCCGGAGCCGGTGCTGTCCCGGGCGATCGCGAGGCTGTCGGCCTCCGTTGCGGCCCGCTACGCAGGCACCCGGTCCGACGTACTCCGCCTCGCGGTCCCGACCCGACACGCCACCGTGGAGAAGCAGGAGTCCACCAGCCCACCTCCGCTCACCGTCGACCTCGAGGCCGTCGAGAAGGCGTGGGCGTCGTACCCGTCCGGACCCGCGTTCGCCCGGCGTCTCGGCGAGGGCGGGGCACCACGGTCGGTGTGGGCGGCGCTGCCCGGTTCCGACTGGGCGACGTCGCTCGCGCAGGCGGCGGCGGCGGCGTACGCGTCCGGACGGGGCGCGCTGCTCGTCGTGCCCGACCACAAGGATGTCGCGCGGATGGACCGGGCGCTGACCGACGTCCTCGGTGCAGGACGACACGTCGTGCTCACCGCCGACCTCGGGCCGGCCGAGCGGTACCGCGCCTTCCTCGCCATCTCCCGCGGGACCGTGCGGGTCGTGGTCGGCACCCGCGCGGCCGCGTTCGCGCCGGTCCACGACCTCGGGCTGGTGGCGATCTGGGACGACGGGGACGATCTGTACGCCGACCAGCGTGCGCCCTACCCACACACCCGTGAGGTGCTGCTGCTGCGGGCCCACGAGGAGTCATGTGCCGTCCTGCTCGGTGGGTTCGCGCGCACCGTCGAGGCGGAGTATCTCGTCCGGACCGGCTGGGCCGAGGAGCTCAGCGCCGAGCGGGACAGCATCCGCTCCGGTTCCGCCCAGGTGAGCGTCACCGGCGCCACCGACCGGGAGCTCGACCGTGACCCGTTCGCGAGGTCCGCGCGGTTGCCCAGGACCGCCTTCGACGCGATCAGAGCCGGATTGGCGGCTGGGCCGGTGCTGCTCCAGACCCCACGCGCAGGCTACGTCGCTGCGCTGGCTTGCGACCGGTGCCGTGCCCCGGCCCGCTGCCCCCGGTGCACCGGTCCGTTCGCGCTGCCGTCGGCGCACCGGCCACCGACTTGTCGCTGGTGCGGCCACGAGGAGCGGGCCTGGGCCTGCGGTGAGTGCGGTGGACGAGGTTTGCGCGCCCCGGTCCTCGGCGACCGGCGCACCGCCGAGGAGATCGGTCGGGCCTTCCCCGGAGTCGGCGTGCACACCTCCTCGGGCGACCGGGTGCTGTCCACGGTCGCAGCGAAGCCCGGGATCGTGGTCGCCACACCGGGCGCGGAGCCCGTGGCCGAGGGCGGCTACGCGTGCGTGGTGCTGCTGGACACCTGGCTGATGCTGTCGCGGACCGACCTGCGCACCACCGAGGAGTCCCTCCGGCGCTGGATGAACGCGGCCGCGCTGGCCAGGCCGGCGGCCGACGGTGGCCGGGTGGTGCTGGTCGGCGAGAGCCGCGAACCGGCCCTGCAGGCACTGGTTCGCTGGGACCCGGTGGGGTTCGCCCAGCGCGAGCTCGCCGACCGGCAGTCCGCGCACCTCCCGCCGGCCTCCCGCCTGGCGACGGTGATCGGCGACACGACGTCGGTGACGTCGGCGCTGAACATGCTTCGGCTGCCCCCAGGTGCGGAGGTGCTCGGCCCGGTCCCGATGGAACCATCGGGTCGGCCCGATCCGGTGGATCAGGCGCAGATGCGCGCGGTGATCCGGGTGCCCCGGGCTATGGGCGCCGAGCTCTCCCGATGCCTGGTCGAGATGCAGGGTGTCCGCGACGCCAAGAAGCTGACCGCTGTCCGGGTGCAGGTGGACCCCATCGGCCTCGGCTGATCGCCGACCTGGTGTCCGTAGACTTGGCACCCGCCGACCGACGGATCACCACGAACTCAAGGAGCAGTCTTGGCCATTCAGCCCATCCGCCTCTTCGGCGACCCGGTGCTGAGGAGCTCTGCCACCGCGGTCACCGACTTCGACAAGGAGCTGCGCCGCCTGGTCGAGGACCTGACCGACACGATGCGCGACGCACCCGGCTCCGGCCTCGCCGCGCCGCAGATCGGCGTCGGGCTGCGGGTGTTCACCTGGCACGTCGACGGCGAGCTCGGCCACCTGGTCAACCCCAGCCTCGACCTGTCCGACGAGATCCAGGACGGACCAGAGGGCTGCCTGTCGATCCCCGACCTCTCCTTCGACTGCAAGCGCGCGATGTCGCTGGTGGCCAAGGGGTTCAACATGTACGGCGACCCGGTCATCATCGAGGGTTCGGAGATGCTCTCGCGCGCGATCCAGCATGAGACCGACCATCTCGACGGCATCTTGTTCATCGACCGCCTGGACCGTGACACCCGCAAGCTGGCCATGAAGGCGATCCGCGAGGCGGAGTGGTTCGGCGACACGCCGCCCACAGTGAAGGTCTCACCACACCGGACGAACGGTCTCGGGCTCTGATGCGCGTCGTCTTCGCCGGCACCCCCGACACCGCGGTCCCCGCACTCGACGCGGTAGCCCAGAGCTCCCACGAGCTGGTCGGTGTGGTGACCCGCCCCGACGCACCGTCGGGCCGCGGACGCAATCTGGTCGCCTCACCGGTCGCCCAGCGCGCCGAGGAGCTGGGGGTGCCGGTCCTCAAGCCGGACCACCCCAAGGATCCCGACTTCCAGCAGCAGCTCAAGGACCTCGCGCCCGACTGCTGCCCGGTGGTCGCCTACGGGGCACTGTTGCCGCCGAGCGCACTGGACATCCCCAGGTACGGCTGGGTGAACCTGCACTTCTCGGTGCTGCCGGCCTGGCGTGGCGCCGCCCCGGTCCAGCATTCGATCTGGGCGGGTGACGAGGTCACCGGCGCCACCACCTTCCGGATCGTGAAGGAGCTCGACGCCGGTCCGACCTTCGGCGTCGTGACCGAGACGGTCCGGCCGACCGACACGGCCGGTGACCTGCTCGGCCGGCTCGCAGAGAGCGGTGCGGGTCTGCTGGTCCTGACCCTCGACGGCATCGAGGACGGTTCTCTCGAGGCCCGCGAGCAGCCCGCCGACGGGGTGACCTTCGCACCGAAGATCCTCGTCGAGGATGCCCGCGTCTCCTGGACAGAGCCGGCGGTCGCGGTCGACCGCAGGGTCCGTGCGTGTACGCCGGGACCTGGTGCCTGGTCGACGTACACCGGGGAACGGATCAAGATCTTTCCGGTCCGGGTCGCCCAGGACCGGGATCCTGTGCCGCCGGGCGTGCTCGACGTGACCAAGAACGCCGTCTACGTTGGCACTGCAACTCATCCGGTCGAGCTCGGCGAGGTCAAGGCGTTCGGCAAGAAGCAGATGCGCGCCGCCGACTGGGCCCGCGGAGTGCGCGTCGCCTCGGGTGAAGCCTTCGGTGACTGACCCACGCGCGCGGCGCACCAGCAACCGCTCCGGCGGCGGACGGAAACCGGTGCGGCGCAGCAAGGTCGACGCCGCACGGCTGATCGCGTTCGACGTGCTGTCGGCGGTCCGCGAGCAGGACGCGTACACCAACCTGGCGCTGCCTCCGATGCTGCGCGCCGGCGGTCTCGGTGGGCGTGACGCCGCGTTCGCCACGGAGCTGGTTTCGGGGACGATCCGTCGCCAGGGCACCTACGACGCGGTGATCGCAGCAAACGTCGACCGACCGCTGGCGAAGGTGGACGGCGCGGTGCTCGACGCTCTGCGCCTGGGCACACACCAGATTCTGAGCATGCGGGTCCCCTCGCATGCGGCGGTCGGTACCACCGTCGACCTGGTCCGCGAACGTGTTGGGCACGGCCCGGCCGGGTTCGTGAACGCCGTGCTGCGCAAGATCGCGGCGCACGACCTGTCCGGATGGATCCGCCGTGTCGCGCCCGACCCGACGACCGACCCCACTGGATTCGCGGCGATCGCGCACTCCCACCCGCGCTGGGTGGTCGACGAGCTTGCTCGTGCCCTGGGCGCCGGCACCGCGGCGGCGGATCCCGCGGAGCTCGAGGCACTGCTCGCCGCCGACAACATCCCACCCAAGGTCACCCTGGTGGCGCGACCGGGCCTGTCCACGGTGGAGGAGCTGGTCGCTGCCGGTGGCGAGCCCTCGACGATGTCGCCGTACGCCGTCGAGCTCCCCGGCGGGGATCCCGGGGACGTGGCAGCGGTCGCCGAGGGGCGTGCGGGTGTGCAGGACGAGGGGTCCCAGCTGGTAGCACTCGCGCTCGCCCGGGCGACCGTCGAGGGCCGCGACAGCCGCTGGCTCGACATGTGCGCGGGCCCGGGAGGCAAGTCCGCCCTGCTCGCGGCCATAGCGGGAGAGCGAGGCGCCCGGCTGCTCGCTTCCGAACGGCTGCCGCACCGCGCGGAGCTGGTCCGGACCGCCACCGCGGCGGTGCGCGCGTCCGGGACCGGCGGGCTGCTCGGCGTGCTTACGGCGGACGGCACCAGGCCCCCGTGGGCTCCCGGGTCGTTCGACCGGGTGCTCGTGGACGCCCCGTGCTCCGGGCTCGGTGCCCTGCGACGTCGCCCCGAGGCACGCTGGCGCCGTACTCCCGCCGACCTCGACAACCTCGTCCCGCTCCAGCAGGCGTTGCTGCACTCGGCGCTGGACTCGGTGCGGCCGGGGGGAGTAGTTGCCTACGCGACCTGCTCGCCGGTGCTCGACGAGACAGCCTCGGTCGTGTCCGCAACGGTGGACGCGCGCAGCGACGTCGTGCTGGAGGACGCGGCGCCCCTGTTCGAGGTGCCCGACCTGGCGGCCGACCGGATGCTGCTCCCAGGCACGGTCCAGCTGTGGCCGCACCGGCAGCACACCGACGCGATGTTCTTCGCGCTGCTGCGCCGCCGCTAGGATCGCGACGTTATGGGTATCCAGATCTCGCCGAGCATGCTCGCGTCCGACTTCGCCAACCTCGCGGCCGAGGCCGAACGGGTCTCCAACGCCGACTGGCTGCACATCGACGTGATGGACAACCACTTCGTGCCGAACCTGACGCTCGGGCTTCCGGTCGTGGAGGCGCTGGGCAGGGTCACGTCCACGCCGATGGACTGCCACCTGATGATCGAGGACCCGGACCGGTGGGCTCCCGGATACGTGGAGGCCGGCGCGCAGTCGGTCACCTTCCACGTCGAGGCGGCCACCGCGCCGGTCCGGCTCGCTCGCGAGCTGCGTGCCATGGGCGCCCGGGCGGGCATGGGCCTGCGGCCGGCCACGCCGATCGAGCCCTACGAGGATCTGCTTCCCGAGCTGGACATGCTGCTCGTGATGACCGTCGAACCTGGCTTCGGTGGCCAGGCCTTCCTCGACATGTGTCTGCCGAAGATCAGACGCACCCGCGAGCTGATCGCCAGGCACGGCCTCGAGCTGTGGCTACAGGTCGACGGCGGCATCTCGCCGGACACCATCGAACAGTGCGCCGAGGCCGGAGCGGACGTGTTCGTCGCCGGCTCCGCGGTCTACAAGGCCGACGATCCGCAGACCATGATCGAGGGTTTGCGCGCGCAGGCGAAGGCCGTCTCCTCGCTCACCTGACGGGGAGGTGGGGAGGGTCACATACCCATCACCGGCTGCAATGTGGCAATCTTGGGGTGACGAGTGAATAGCTCGCGTGCTCTGGGGTCGGTGCAATTCCGAGCCGGCGGTTACAGTCCGCGACCCGTCCGCATCCAGCGGCCGGTTGACCAGGTGGAACTCCTGGACCGACGGTCAAAGTCCGGATGGGAAGCGCACGCAGTTGTGACCGTCTGTGGCTGCCGCACGGAGCCGCAGCGACAGCAACCTCTTCTGAGCCCCGGGGTCCGCGCAGGACGAGAGGGGCAGCATCGCGATGACTGGATCCGCCGGTCGCACGCACGTCACCGGTGCGCCTCCGCAGTTCACCCCCGCCGAGACCGCCGCGATGACGCGTGCCCTCGAGCTCGCCGAGACCGACGGGGTGCCCTACGGCCCGAACCCTCGGGTCGGGTGCGTCCTGATCGACCCTGCCGGCGACACCGTCGCGGAGGGCTTCCACCGAGGTGCGGGTACGGCGCACGCGGAGGTCGACGCTCTGGCCGGAGCGGGTGACCGTGCCCGCGGGGCAACCGCTGTCGTCACACTCGAGCCCTGCAACCACACCGGCCGAACCGGTCCGTGCTCGCGAGCTCTGGCCGAGGCGGGGGTGGCACGCGTCGTGTACGCGCAGGGTGACCCGAACCCCGTCGCCGCGGGCGGGTCGCAGACCCTGCGGGACGCAGGTGTCGATGTCGCGGGCGGCCTGCTCACCGACCGGGCGCGTGCCGTCAACCGGGTCTGGACGTTTGCCGTGGAGCATGGTCGCCCCTTCGTCACCTGGAAGGTCGCGACCAGCCTCGACGGCCGCAGCGCCGCCGCCGACGGCACCAGCAGGTGGATCTCCTCCCCGGCCGCGCGCCGTGACACCCACCGGCTACGAGCCATGTGCGACGTCGTCCTCGCCGGCACCGGCACCGTCCTCGTCGACAACCCCCAGCTCAACGTCCGTGACGCCGACGGGCAGCCCGCGCGGCAACAGCCGTTGCGCGCGGTGATGGGGCTGCGCGGCGTACCAGCTGATGCCCGGGTGCTCGACGACACCGCAGACACGGTCCTGCTGAGGACCCGCGACCCACGCCACGCCCTGGTCGACCTGTTTTCGCGCGACCGGCAGCACGTGTTCCTCGAAGGCGGGCCGACGCTCGCCGCCGCCTTCCTCGCGGCGGGACTCGTCGACGAGGTGATCGTCTACGTGGCGCCGGTCCTGCTTGGCGCCGGCACGTCCGCGGTCGGCGACCTCGGCATCGGCACCATCGCTGACGCGCGGTGGCTGGCCGTGCAGGACGTCACCGTCGTCGGTGACGGGCCCGACCGGAACGTACGCATCACGCTCACCCCCCGACGAAGCGAGGCATGAAGGTGTTCACCGGAATCATCGAGGAGCTCGGTGTCGTCGAAGGCGTCGAGGACCAGGGCGACGCTGTGCGCCTGACCGTCCGCGGACCCCACGTCGTCGCCGACGCCGGGCTCGGTGACTCGATCGCCGTCAACGGCTGCTGCCTGACCGTGGCCGAACGCGACCACGACCGGTTCACCGCCGACGTGATGCGCGAGACCCTCGACATGACGTCCCTCGGCCGGCTGAAGCCCGGAGGCCAGGTCAACCTCGAACGGGCGGTCACTGCCAGCAAGCGCCTCGGCGGGCACATCGTCCAGGGCCACGTCGACGGCACGGGTGCTGTGGTCCGTCGGAGTCCGTCCCAGCACTGGGACGTCGTCGAGTTCTCGATCGCCGCGACGCTGGTCCGCTACCTGGTTCCGAAGGGGTCGATCACCGTCGACGGCGTCTCGCTGACGGTGGTCGACGTCCACGACGGCCCCGACCCGTCGTTCACCGTCTCCCTGATCCCCGAGACGCTGACCCGCACCACCCTCGGCTCCAGGAAACCGGGCGATCCGGTGAACCTGGAGGTCGATGTGATCGCCAAGTACGTCGAGCGGCTGCTCGGCCCACGAGCAGCCACCGCATCTGACAGGGAAGAGGACAACTGATGGACTTCTTCGACTGGCTCCTGGAGGGCACGTTCACGATCGGCTCCTCGGCCATCCTGGTCCGCGAGGTCGTCGGCAACGGCTTCGGCCTGGCCAGCGCGGTCGGCGGGATGCGCCGCAAGGTGTGGGCGTGGCCGGTCGGCATCGTCGGCAACCTGGTGCTGTTCACGGTCTTCGTCGGCGGCATCCTCGACAAGCCGCAGGCCCACGACCTGTGGGGGCAGGCCGGCCGGCAGATGTTCTTCCTGGCGGTGTCGCTCTACGGCTGGTGGCGCTGGCGTCAGAGCAAGCAGGCCGGCGGGGCCGGTGACGGCGGCGCGATCCTCCCGCGGTGGGCGGGCCCGCGCGGCTGGGCCCAGCTCGTCACCCTCGCGGTGGTCGGAACTGTGGTCTTCTACTTCGTGCTCAAGGCCCTCGACTCTTGGGGACCGCTCGCGGACGCGTGGATCCTCACCGGCTCCATCCTCGCCACGTACGGCATGGCACGTGGGTGGATCGAGTTCTGGCTGATCTGGATCGGTGTCGACGTCGTCGGTGTGCCGCTGCTGCTGAAGGCCGGCTACTACCCGTCGGCTGCGCTGTACCTCGTCTACGGCGCGTTCTGCCTGTGGGGTTTCGTCACCTGGATGAAGGTGCAGCGTGACGTGCAACCTGCGGACGCGGGCAGCACGGACCGGGTGTCGGCGTGAGCGCGCCGAAGGTCCGGATGGACACCATCGAGGACGCCGTCGCCGAGATCGCCGCCGGTCGTGCGGTGGTGGTGGTCGACGACGAGGACCGGGAGAACGAGGGTGACCTTGTCTTCGCTGCGAGCAAGTCCACGCCGGAGCTGATGGCGTTCACGATCCGGTACTCCTCGGGCGTGATCTGCGTGCCGATGACCGCGCCGACACTCGACCGGCTGGGCATCCCCTTGATGACCCCGCACAACCGGGAGCGGCTGCGCACGGCGTACACCGTCTCCGTCGACGCCCGCGACGGCGTCACCACCGGGATCTCTGCCGCGGACCGCTCGCACACCGTGCGTGTGCTCAACGACTCGGCCACCGAGCCGTTCGAGGTCGTCCAGCCCGGACACGTGTTCCCGCTGCGCTACCAAGAAGGCGGGGTCCTGGTCCGTCCCGGTCACACCGAGGCGGCCGTCGACCTCACCCGCCTGGCCGGCCTTGCGCCGGCCGGCGTGATCTCCGAGATCGTCAACGACGACGGCACCATGAAGCGAGGCCAGCAGCTTCGTGAGTTCGCCGACGAGCACGGGCTGAGGCTGATCTCGATCGAGGACCTCATCCACTACCGGCGGCGACACGAGGAGCATGTCGAACGGGTGGCCGAGACCCGGCTGCCCACCGCGCTCGGCGACTTCACGGCATACGGCTACCGGATCACCATCGACGGTTCCGAGCACATCGCGCTGGTGTACGGCGACCCGCACGACCTCCGCGACGGCCGCCCGGTTCTGACCAGGGTGCACTCGGAGTGCCTCACCGGTGACGTGTTCGGCTCCCGGCGCTGCGACTGCGGGCCGCAGCTCGACGAGGCCCTGGATCGGATAGTCGAAGCCGGCAGCGGCGTCGTGGTCTACCTGCGGGGGCATGAGGGCCGCGGCATCGGCCTGGTCGCGAAGCTGCAGGCCTACCAGCTCCAGGACGGCGGACGAGACACCGTCGACGCCAACCTCGACCTCGGGCTGCCCGCCGACGCCCGTCACTACGGGGTGGCCACCCAGATCCTGCGTGACCTCGGCGTGGGGTCGGTGCGCCTGCTCACCAACAACCCCGCGAAGACCACCAGCCTGGAGGAGTACGGCATCCCGGTCACCGAGCGGGTCCCGCTGACGCCGCACCCCAACGACCACAACATCGGTTACCTGCTGACGAAACGGGACCGGATGGGCCATCACCTGCCGGATCTGCAGACCGTGCGCGAGACGACCGAGCCGGCACCGGCCAGCGAAGGAGACCGACTGTGAGCGGCGAAGGATCCCCGGACGTCACACCGATCGACTGCCACGAGCTGCGCGTTGCCGTGGTCGCGGCTTCCTGGCACGAGAAGGTGATGGACGGACTGGTCGCCGGCACCCAGCGGGCCCTCGACGCGTACCAGGTGGAGGCACCCAGCCTGGTGCGGGTGCCGGGGTCGTTCGAGCTGCCGATCGTCGCAGCTGCCCTCGCGGAGAAGGGGTACGACGCGATCGTCGCACTCGGCGTGGTGATCCGAGGTGGCACGCCGCACTTCGACTACGTCTGCCATGCCACCACCGACGGCCTGAGCCGGGTGGCCCTCGACACCGGCGTCGCGATCGGGTTCGGTCTCCTCACCTGTGACGACGAGCGGCAGGCTCTGGACCGCGCCGGGCTCGAGGGCTCCTCGGAGGACAAGGGCTACGAGGCCACCTCTGCGGCGCTGGTGACGGCGTCGACCCTGCGGAAGATCCGCCGCGGCTACGAGTACGACGACTGAGGCCATCTCGACCCGGGGGAGGCGCGTCGACCGGCCCGTCGTACGCCGTAGTCTTGTCCCGGCCTCGTCGACGAACAGACGCGCAGGCCCACGACACTCACGGAAAGCGTGCGAATGAAGACGTTCGACGAGCTCTGGGTGGAGCTCAACGAGAAGGCGCAGACCCGGCCGGACGGCTCGGGGACTGTGCAGGCGCTCGATGCCGGCGTGCACGCGATCGGCAAGAAGCTGGTCGAGGAGGCGGCGGAGTCATGGATGGCCGCCGAGCATGAGGGGCGCGAACGCGCCGCCGAAGAGATCAGCCAGCTGCTCTACCACGCCCAGGTGCTGATGCTCGCGAGTGGAATCACGCTCGACGACGTCTACGCCCACCTCTGACTCAGCACAGCGAGGTCATCCAAGTGTTACGAATCGCCCTCCCGAACAAGGGGTCGCTGTCGACCGCGGCCACCGAGATCCTGCGCGAGGCCGGGTATGCCCAGCGCAGCGACGCCAAACAGCTCGCACTCACCGACCCCGACAACGACGTCGAGTTCTTCTACCTGCGTCCTCGCGACATCGCGCTGTACGTCGGTGAGGGCACCCTCGACCTCGGCATCACCGGCCGCGACCTGCTGCTGGACTCCGGAGCCAAGGCCGAGGAGGTGCTCCAGCTCGGCTTCGGCCGGTCCCGGTTCCGGTTCGCCGCCCCACCGGGGTCGGTCGACCAGTGCCGGTGACCTGGCCGGCAAACGGATCGCCACGTCGTACGACGGCGTGGTGCGCCGCTACCTGGAGACAGAACGGGATCGACGCCACGGTGACCCGGCTCGACGGTGCCGTGGAGACCAGCGTGCAGCTTGGAGTCGCAGACGTCATCGCCGACGTCGTGGAGACCGGGAGCACCCTGCGCCAGGCCGGCCTCGAGATCGTCGGCGACACGATCCTGGAGTCCGAGGCCGTGCTGATCCGACGCACCGGGGAGGAGACCCCGCCGGGGTTCGAGGTCTTCGAGCGGCGCGTCAAGGGGGTCATGGTCGCGCGGTCCTACGTGATGATGGACTACGACATCCGCGTCGAGCGGGTCGAGGAGGCCGTCGCCCTCACGCCCGGCATCGAGAGCCCTACTGTGTCACCCCTTCATCGGAAAGGGTGGGTCGCGGTGCGCTCGATGGTGCCCCGTTCGGCCGCCCAGAAGGTGATGGACGAGCTGTGGGAGATCGGTGCCCGGGGCATCCTGGTGACCGAGATCAATGCCTGCCGCCTCTGACCCGCCGCCGCCGGCCCTTCCGCACACGTTCCGCCCGATCGGCGTACGCATTGCTGCCTACGCGTTCGGCTTCCTGTTGCTGCTCGTCGTGCTGGTGATCTGGTTCGCCTTCCCGCAGGAAGTCCGCGACCAGTTCACGATCTTCCAGCGGGCCACGGTGATCTTCTTCGGTCTCTGCGCCGCGGTCGCGGGTCACGCGCTGGCACGGTCCCGGGTGGTCGCCCGGGATGCGTCGGTCACCGTGGTGAACGGCTACCGGTCCCGCACGTATGAGTGGAGCGAGGTCGTCGTCGTCTCGCTGCGTGCCGGCAGCCCCTGGGCAACATTGGACCTGAGCGACGGTACGACGGTCTCCGTGATGGCCATACAGGGGTCGGACGGCTCCCGGGCGGTCACGCAGGTCAAGCAGCTGAGGGCACTGGTCAGCCGGCAGAGCCGCACCGAGCGCAACGACTGACCGCGCTCTTGGCGTGCGTGCCCGGCCCGCGAACTCGTCAGTACTGCCTGCCGTTGATCGCGACCACGGTCCATCCGGACCCGTTCTGGTCCAGCTTGAGCGTGACCGGGGTGCCCACCAGGCCGGCAAGCTCGGCGCCGTTGTCCTCGGCGGTCCCGTTCCCGTCGAAGTCTGCGGCGGCGGGCGCGGCCATGACGCCTGCCGATCCCACGCCGAGGACGCGGCCGTTCAGGCAGAACCCCTCAGCGCACGAGGCCAGGGTCCCCGACTCGAGCATCGGGCTGGGCGTCGGGTCAGGGGCGGGCGGGTCCGGGGCGGGCGGGTCCGGGTGGGTCGGGTCCGGGGCGGGCGGGTCCGGTGTCGGGTCCGGGGCGGGCGGGTCCGGTGTCGGGTCCGGGGCGGGCGGGTCCGGTGTCGGGTCCGGCGCGGGCGGATCGGGCCGTCGGGTCAGGGGCCGGAGCAGGGGCCGGAGCAGGGGTCGGGTCCGGCGCCGGTAACGGTGCCGGACCGGTGGACGGACCAGGCGAAGGACCTGTAGGGGGGCGGGGAGAAGGGTCGGTCGAGGGGCCGGCCGAGGGGCCGGTCGAGGGGCGGGGGGTCGACCACGGGCGGGGCTTGGTGCCGGTCGGGATCCTTGGCCCCTTCGAGCCGGTGGCGGCCGTGGGCGTCCCGGGCACGTGGGGATCGACGGGGGAGCCGGTCATGTCCACCGGCTTGCCGCTGCCATTGTGGGACTTCTTCAGCGCGGAGGTGGCCTTGGCTGCGTCCTTTGCCGTCGTCGTGATGGGCGTGCTGTGCAGGCTGAACCCAGCCGAGCCGGGGACCGTCGTGACTGTCGGGACCGTGAAGTCCCCCGTGCGGTAGCTCTGCTCGTAGGCCATCACCAGCGCGGTGTAGGAGTCCGAGTTGTTGTACCTGTGAATGGCTTCGCTCATCCGGTCCGGTGCCTGCAGGTTGGCGGTGCCCGCACAGAGGTACACCGCGGCGGCGAGGGCGGCGTCATCGATGTCGTTCGGGGAGCGCTTCCCGTCCCCGTCCCCGTCCACGCCTGCGACCGCCCAGGTCGACGGGATGAACTGCATGGGCCCAACGGCGCGGTCCCATACGGTGTCACGGTCGAACGTGCCCTCGTCGGTGTCGCGGATCGCGGCGACCGGGCCGACCCCGTTGAGAGGGACACCGATGATCAGAGGCTCCGACACACCGTCGGTGCCGAGAGCGGCGCCGGCATACCGTCCGTGGTCGGACTCGACGCGCCCGATGGCGGCCAGCAGGGTCCACGGCAGCCGGCAGGCCGGGTCGACCTCGGCGAGGACCGCGGCTGCCCGCTGGTAGGCCGCGACCGCGGTCGCTGGAATGTCGTGCGCACCCCGTGGGCTCTCGCTGACGGTACGGGTGCCCTTGGGCGCTTTGACGGTCACCGTCGCCGGACGTCCGTTCTCACCGGGGAGGATCAGGTCGAGGGACGCGCCTGCCGGGGCGGCGACAGTGCCGGGCGCGGCGAGCGCCCTGTCGTCCACGGTCGCGGCGCTCGGGGCCCGCCGGTCCGTCCGCAATCGTCACAGTGGTCGTGGGCAGGCTGGCGGTGTTCGCCATCAACGGCAGCATGCCCAGCAGGGGAAGGGCATAGCTGTGCAGCCTGAAGCCGCGCCTGGTGTGCCTGCCCATTCGGATCTCCCCGGTAGTCCGTCCCTCGACCCTAGGTCGGGCTGGTGACCCTGGCTAGGCGTGCGCATCGAAATGGCGCACCTAGACGCCCCCCATGGTCCTTTCAGGTGACCGCCACCCCCAACCTGAGGGGTTTACGTCATGCTGGACGAGCCGGGTCACCGTTCAGGCTGCACCGGATGCCACATATGTCCGTTCCCGGCCATGGGGCCTGTCTCACCGGCCTCTCTCACCGGCCTGTCTCAGCGGGCCCCGGCCAGGGCCTTGATCGCCTGGGTGAAGCAGGCCATCGGCGGAGTGACCAGACCTGCGCCGACCTGACCGGTGCCGGCCACCCGGCCGGCCATCCCGGTGTTGATCTGGGGGAGCACCCCGCTTCGCACGACCGAGGTCACGTCGATTCCCGTGGGGGCGCCCCGGAACTCCAGGATCGGGATCGCGAACGCAGGGTTCTCGCCGACCGTTATGTCGTACATCCGTTGCGTTGTGTTCAACGCGTCCGGGACGCTGCCGCCGACGAAGCGGACGATCGCCGGGGCGGTCGCCATCGCGAAGCCGCCGATCCCGGCGGTCTCGGTGATCGCCGAGTCACCGATGTCGGGGTTGGCGTCGTCGGGGCCGTAGCTGCCGAGGAACAGCCCCTCGGGGGTGTTCGCGGGTGCCGTGAACCACTGGTCGCCGGTGCCGGAGACCTGGATGCCGAAGTCGGTGCCGTTGCGTGCAAGCACCGTCACAACGGTGGAACCGTCGATACCTGCCGCGGCCGACGTCTGCAGCTTGCAGGCCGGCATCCCGAGGTTGAGGAAGAAGTGGTCGTTGCCGGCCACGAACCGGACCGCCTCTGCGACGTCGCTGCTCGGGTGGCCTGAGTCGATCATCGCTGGCAGCACCTCACGCAGGAACATCAACGTCCCGGCCCGGTTGCGGTTGTGGCCCTCGTCACCCATCTGGATCATCTGGGCGACGATGCCCTTCACGTCGACGGGCTCACCGGCGCGGACCGCGGTCTGCAGGATCGGCCCGAGCACGTCGGTCATCCAGTGCAGCCGCTCGACGACCTCGCTGCCGTAGGCGCCGTACCTGAGTACCTTCCCCAGGCCCTCGTTGAGCGAGCACCACGACGTCTTGTCGTGAGCCTCGTCGCGCAGCTCGAACATCCACATCGACGGCGAGACCACCCCGGCCATCGGACCCACCGCGCCACGGTGGTGACACGGCTCCCAGCTGACGCCGTCGCCGGCAGCCAGCATCCGCTCGGCCTGCTCCGCGGTGTCGGCGAGACCCTCGAACAGGACCGCGCCGATCAACGCACCACGCATCGGGCCGGAGGCGCGTTCCCACTCCACGGGCGGACCGGCATGCAGGAACTGGCCGCGTTCGAGCCCGAGGGCCTCGGCGGCGGGACGTACGTCGACCAGGGTCGCCTCAGCGGCGAGCATGGCCTGGAGCGCCTTGGTGTTGGCGTCCTTGCGCCGAGGGTCCCCCATCACGGCGGTCACCGCCTCGCCGGTGTCGTCGACGGGTGGCTGCCAGTCGACCCTGGAGGTGGCGACGCCCTGCTGCTCGATGGCGTCGGCGAGCAGCGCGGCACCAGCCGTCACCACAGTGGTCGGCGTCGTCAGGTTGACCAGGCTCATGCGCGCGATCCCTTCGCAAGCAGGTCGAGGGCGGTGCGCGCCGCCTCGGCGTTGGAGAAGTACACCCAGGCGCCCGCCCGGTTGAGCGAGGAGGCCTGAGCGTCCAAGCCCTGGGGGTCGTCCTTGGTACCGACGAGACAGACCACCACCGGGACACCGGCGGCGGTCGCCTCGGCGATGGCAGGCCCGAGCTCGGACGCCGGGTCGGCGGCCGCGCCGTGGCCGAGCACCACGTCGAGCAGCAGCACGCCACAGGTCGGGTCGGCGATCTCGGCGCGCAGCCGGTCGACCCGGATGGAGCCGTCGATCATCGGGTGCGGCCGACCCTGGGTGAGCCGGTCGTCGCCGAAGTCGATCATCGTGTGCCCGTCGGAGGCGAGCGTGTCGTCGAGGGCCCATGCCGGGTCCAGCGGGATGTTCGAGCGGACCGGGCCGAGGGTGTCGACGGCGAGGAGCATCGCCTCGTCGCACAGTGTGCCGCCGGCGAACAGCCCGCGCAGCGAACCGCCGTCACGGCCTTGGTCGACCGCACCGTTGACGTGCTCGCGCAGCTGCCAGGCCCGGCCGGTTGCCTCCACGGCGCGCCGGGCGGTTGCGGTGATGTCGGGTTGTCCCTTGCCGAGCAGACCGAAGACCACCGGTTTGCCCAGGGTCGCGGCGTGCGCCTGCACTGTCTCCGCGACGGACTCCGAGGGTGGTTTGGACACGATCACGACGACCTCGGTGGCGTCGTCGGCGGCCAGGAGGTCGAGGGCACGCAGCGTGGAGATCCCGCCGACCGGTTCGGACAGGTCACGGCCGCCGACCCCGAGGCAGTGGCTGACGCCGACCCCGGCGCCGTCCAGCAACGTCATCAGGTGCTGGGCGCCGGTACCGGACGCGGCCACGATGCCGACCGGCCCGGGGCGCACCACGTTGGCGAACCCGAGTCCGACGCCGCCGATCACCGCGGTCCCGCAGTCCGGCCCCATCACCAGGACCCCGGTCGAGGCGGCGTACCGCTTGAGCGCCACCTCCTGCTCGAGCGGGACGTTGTCGCTGAACACCATGGTGTGCAGGCCCGCGTCGACCGCGTCGACGGCGTCCGCGAACGCGTACTGTCCGGGCGTGGAGATCAGGGCAACTCCGCCCGCGGCCGTCCGGGACGCCGCGCGGATGGTCAGGGGCGGAGGAGCGGACCCGAAGCCGGCCGAGGACGGCGCGACCTGGGCGCTCAGCGCGGCGTCCACCTCGGCGAGGGCTGCGGAGATGGCATCGGCGTCGTCGGCCTCGACGGCGACCAGCATCTCGTTCGGTGCGGTCTTGTCGGGCAGCGTGAAGCCCATGCCGGTAGCGAGCTCGAGGTTGAGCTCGGTGGCCATGGCGACGAGGGCAGACCGGACGCCGGGGAGCGAGGACACCTGCCTGCTCACCTGCATCAGCGCCACCGAGTCGACGTAGGACCCCTTGCGGACGGTCAGGCTTCTGGTCACGCTGCTCCTTCGAGGTGGTGGGTGCTCAACGTGTGCAGCACACCGGTCAGCAGGGCGCCGCCCGAAGTGTGGCCGACCGCGAGCAGGTCGGCCAGCGGGCGGCTGATGTCGTGCCCGAGGCAGAGGGCGGTGAGCAGGGTGGCTAGCTCGGGTGTGGCGTAGCCGTCGAGCGCATGGTGCAGCATCGCCCGCGACACCGCCGTGGTTCGCGAGCTCGTCAACGTGTTGCGGGTGGTCCGTCGCCACGACTCCAGCCGCGGGTCACCGGTCGCATGCCCGGCGACCAGGGCCCCCGCGAGCACGTCGTCGCCGGCGGGGGTCAGGCCCGGTCCGGCGCCGATGAGTGCGACAGGGGAGAGCCCGTCGTACGACGGAAGCAGGGCCGGCACACCGGGGAGCGGCGACTGCACCACGCAGGCCGCGAGCTGCGCCACGGTGGGCCGGGGCAGGCCGGACGGACGCGGCGGCTGCCACCAACGGCGCACCCGCCAGCTGGTGTCGGCGACCCGGAACCGGCCGCCCCCGATCGTCGAGTCGTGCCTCGTGCGCGGGTGAGATGCGCCTGGTTCCGGCCTGGGCAGCACGTCGGTGACCAGGCTGTTGGGAAGACGCACCGCGGTCGGGGTGCAGACGCTCAGGACCGGGACATCCGGGTCTCCGGTCTCGTAGTGCACGCTCATTCTGGTGCGGGCGACCTCGCTGAGGTGCACCTCCGCGCCGTCGACCAACGCGGTCAGCAGCGACGAGGCGGCGCCGGGAATCTCTCGCGTTGCCACTCCTCGACGATAGGGACTCAGGTAGCGTCCGGTGCATGGGTAAAGTTGCCAACGATCCGCGCCGGGGTGATCTTGAGTTGCTAGACGGTGGTGCGGCGGGGTCCGCAGCGGAGGGGGAGGGACCCGAACCTCGCGAGGGCCAGCCCATGAGCGTGGCCAAGATGCTCACGCTGCCCGCCTTCTCCGGGGCGGAGGTGGTCGCCGGAGCTCGCGGACTCGAGCGGATCGTGCGCAGCGCCAACGTGATGGAAGTCCCCGACATCGTCCCGTGGGTGCGTGCCGAGGGTCTGCTGCTGACCACCGGGTACCCACTGCGCACCGGCATCGACGGACTGCCGAAGCTGATCACGGACCTCGACGACCGGGGCGTCTCCGCGATCGCGGTGAAGCTGCACCGCTACCTCGACGCGCTGCCGGACGCGATGCTGGCCGAGGCCAACCGTCGTGGCCTGCCGGTGATCCTCGTCCCCGACAGCATCGGCTTCGACGACGTACTCACCCAGGTGTTCACCACCGTGGTCAGCGAGCGCGCCTCCCTGCTCGAGCGGAGCGAGCAGGTGCACCGGGAGCTGGTCAACGTGGTCCTCACCGGAGGTGGGGTGGCCGACGTGGCGGCAAGCATCAGTGAGATGTTCTCCGCGGTCGCGATGATCACCACCGCCGACGGCCGCGTGGTCAGCGACGTTGGCAACCCCGACCAGCGCACCGCTCTGCGGGCGTCCTCTGTGTTCCACCCGAGTGGCAGGTTCCGCTCCGAGGTGTCCACGCCCGGGGTGCATGTGGTCGACGACCTGCCCGGGTCACATGCGGTGGTGCCGATCAAGGGCGGCCGGATCGACCACGGCCGACTGGTGCTCTTCGACAGCGACCGGGTACTCACCGCGACGGACACGACCGTGCTCGAACGAGCGGCCACCGTGGCGGCGATCTCGTTGACCAAGGAGATCGCGATCACCGCCGTGGAGAGCAAGTACCGCGGTGACTTCCTGCGCGACGTGCTCTCGGGCCGGGCCGGGCCGGCCGACGACGTGGCCGCACACGCACGGTCGCTGGGCTGGGACATCGCGCGCCCGATGGTCGTGGTCGTGGCCGCCCTCGAGACGAAGGACACGGCCCCGATGCGCCTGGGCTACGAGGGGCCGTTGGAGCTCGAGCGGTTCGCCGCGGCCTGGCGCAGTGTGATCACCCGCCGCGACGCCAGCGTCCCGGTGGTCGGGTTCGCGGCCGAGGTCGTGGCCCTGCTTCCCGTGCCGGAGGACTCCTCAGCGCAGTCCGTGGTCGACCTCGCGATCCGAGGAGTGGCCGGTGACGGCGGCGGCGGGCGGCGTCCGTTCGCGACGGGGGTGAGCCGCGTGGTCGGGTCGCCCGAGGAGGTGCCCGCGGCGTACGAACAGGCCCGCAAGGCGTTGTACGTCGGACGCCAGCTGCACGGTCCTCGGGCCCTGGCCCACTTCGACGACCTCGGGGTGTTCCGGCTGCTCAGCCTCATTGACGACACCCAGGAGCTGACCAGCTTCGTGGACGAGACCCTGGGGGACCTGGCCAGCGGTACGTCGACCGAGGCGGCCGACCTGCGCGAGACGCTGCAGATGCTGCTCGACACCAACCTCAACGTCGCGGAGACGTCTCGCCGGCTGCACTTCCACTACAACACGCTGCGCTACCGGATCAACAAGCTGGAGCGGATGATCGGGCCGTTCACCACCGACCCCAACCTGCGCCTCGACCTCGCTCTGGCCCTACGCATCGTCGCGATGCGCTCGATGTGACCCTGCCCCGTTGAGACCCGCCTCATTAACTGTTGAGACCCGCCTTATTAGCGGTTGAGACCCGCCTCGTTCGCACGGCCCCCCGCGACGCAGGTCTCGGGGCGGTGTGTCCACAGGCAGGTGACTCGGGCCAGCGAACGGGACGGATCTCAACAGCTAACCGGACGACTCTCAACTGTTAACGGGACGAGTTTCAACAGCGAACGAGGCGCGACTCAACGAGGAAGCTGGGGAGGGTTAGCAAGATTGCACAGTGCCGGAGCGCCGGATTCGGCATGTGTTTTGCCGCGTGCATGCTGCGTGCGTCCATCCCCCTGGTGCACAGTGAGCGTGACTCACGGGTGACGTGAGTCACTAACGATGCGCCGACCTCGACGGGTCGGTGCGGTGGGCAGGAGAGCAGCATGTCTTTTGGGTGGAAAGTCGTCTACGGCGGCAAGACGCCGCCGCCCGGGGCTGCTGTGGCCCCGGACGAACGGTTGTCCTGGGGGAGGACCACCGGCCTTGGCGCGCAACACGTCGTAGCCATGTTCGGCGCGACCTTCGTGTTCCCGATCATCATGGGCCTGAACGCCAACCTGGCGATCATGATGAGCGGTGTCGCCACGATCTGCTTCTTGCTGATCGTCAAGAACAAGGTGCCCAGCTACCTCGGCACCTCGGCGTCCTTCGTCGGTGGAGCCGCCGCGATCTACACCCAGGGCGGAGGCCCCGAGGACGTCACGGGAGCGATCCTGCTCGCGGGTGTCGTGCTGGCGATCGTCGGCGTGATCATCCACTTCCTCGGCTCAGGGGTGGTCAACGCTGTCCTGCCGCCGGTCGTCACCGGCGCCGTCGTCATGCTGATCGGCTTCAACCTGGCACCGGTCGCGACACAGACCTACATGCCGACCGACCCGTGGATCGCGCTGCTCACGATGGCGGCCGTGATCCTGATGGCCGTCGGGCTGCGTGGCTTCCTCGGCCGGATCGCGATCTTCCTCGGCCTGATCTTCGGCTACCTCGTCTCGTGGATCGCCGACCTGATCTTCGGCCCGATCAACTCACCGCTGCCCGGTGCCGCCGAGCCGACCGAGCACCTGCGCGTCGACTGGAGCGGAGTGCAGTCGGCCGACTGGATCGGCTTCCCCTCGCAGACCGTCGAAGGGCTGGTGGGCAACCAGCTCGAGGCCGGCAACCTGGACGCGGTCGGCTGGCACCTGCCGAACTTCTCGATCGCGTTCGCACTGCTGGTGCTTCCGGCGGTGATCGCGCTGGTCGCCGAGAACGTCGGCCACGTCAAGGCAGTCGCTGAGATGACCCAGCGCGACCTCGACCCGTACATGGGCCGGGCGATCGGCGGCGACGGTGTCGGTACCGTGATCGCGAGCGCGGTCGGTGGCTCGCCTACCACGACGTACGCCGAGAACATCGGCGTCATGGCGGCGACCCGGATCTACTCCACCGCGGCCTACTTCGTCGCAGCCGGCGTCGCGATCCTGCTCGGCTTCGTGCCGAAGTTCGGCCAGATCGTGAACGCCACACCCGGTGGCGTGCTCGGCGGCATCACGCTCGTGCTGTACGGCATGATCGGCCTCCTGGGCGCCAAGATCTGGAAGGAGAACGGGGTCGACTTCGCCAAGCCGGTCAACCTCGTCCCCGTGGCCGCCGGCATCATCTTGGCGATCGGCAACGCAACCCTCCAGATCACCGACACGTTCTCCTTGACGGGCATCGCGCTCGGCACCCTGGTGGCCGTCATCGGCTACCACCTGGCCAACGCGTTCGCACCCAAGGACCTCGACGAGGGGGCGGTGATCGTGGTCGGAGGCGAGGGAGTCCAGCGCGAAGATGACATCCCGGGCCACGATGAGGACCCTCCGCACAAGCACTGACAGCAGCACCCAGAGAAAGTTCAGGTTCGAAGTCCGTGAAGCCTTCCCCGTTCACCTATCACCGTCCCGGTAGCACCGCAGAGGCGCTCGACGTCCTCGCCGGGCTGGGTGATGCGGGGAAGGTTCTCGCGGGCGGACAGAGCCTGGTGCCGTTGATGTCGATGAGGTTGGCCGCGCCCGCCCACCTCGTCGACATCAACCACCTTCCCGAGCTGGACACGGTGGAGATCACCGACACCCACGTCCGGGTCGGTGCGCTCGCCCGGCACTCCCGCGTCGAGCACGACGAGTCCGCGTACGCCGCGATCCCACTGCTTCGCCAGGGTCTCCTCAACGTCGCGCACCCCACGATCCGGAACCGGGGTACGACGGTCGGCAGCCTCGTGCACGCGGACCCGGCCGCCGAGATGCCGGCCGTCCTGGCCCTGCTGGACGGGGTGGTCGAGCTGCGCACTACGCAGGGGAGTCGTGAGGTTCCGGCCTCCGAGTTCTTCCTGGGGCCCATGGAGTCCGCGCTCCGACCCGGTGAGCTGGCGGTCGCGGCAAGCTTCCGCCGGCCGCCGGACGGCAGCGGCTCCGCGTTCCTGGAGCTCGCCAGGCGCCACGGCGACTACGCCATGTGCGGTGTGGGCGCGGTCGTCACCACGGACGCCGATGACGCGCTCACCGTCGGCGAAGGTCGCGCTGATCAGCGTGGGCGACGGCCCGGTGCTGGTCGACGTCACCGCAGCCATCACCGGGAGCGGTGGCGGCTTCGACGCGGCCGCCCTGCGGGACCTGGTCGACGGGCCGATCGACCCGGAGACCGACATCCACGCCACCGCCGACTACCGGCGGAACCTGGCCCACGTGCTGACCAGCCGGGCCCTCGACGAGGCCCGTGCCCACGCCACGCGGGCGCACCGACAGGAAAGAGCAGCCTCATGACCACCGAGACGTTGGTGCATGTCACGTTCACCGTCAACGGGTCCCCGCACGAGCTGGACATCCCCGCCCGCCGGCTGCTGTCGGACGCGCTGCGCCATGATCTGCGGCTGACCGGCACTCATGTCGGCTGCGAGCACGGGGTCTGCGGGGCCTGCACGGTTCTTGTCGACGGTCGCCCCACCCGCTCCTGCCTGGTGTTCGCGGTCACCCTCGAGGGCTCGGAGATCACCACCGTGGAGGGCTGCCGCAACGAGGAGGGCGGGATGGGTCCGGTGCAGCAGGCGTTTCAGGACTGCCACGCCCTGCAGTGCGGTTTCTGCACGCCGGGCTTCATCACCACGATCACCGCCTACCTGGAGGAGAACACCGACCCCACCGCGGAGCAGGCGCGTGAGGCGATCTCCGGGAACCTGTGCCGCTGCACCGGCTACCAGAACATCGTCTCCGCCGTACAACGAGCCGCGGAGATCAAGCGGGCGGCGGGGTCGAGCGCATGACCACGAAGCTGTTCGGCCAGCGGATCAAGCGCAGCGAGGACCCGCGCCTGGTCACCGGCAACGGCCGCTACCTCGACGACCTCGGCCACGACGCACTCGAGGTGGCGTTCGTCCGCAGCCCGCACGCCCACGCCCGGGTCACCGACATCGACGTCAGCGACGCCCTCGACGTCGACGGGCTGGTCGCGATCTACACCTACGAGGACCTCGAGGCGAGGATGGGTGAGCCGTTGCCGCTGCTGATCCCGCACCCGACGCTGACCCAGGGACGAACCCAGTACCCGCTGGCCAAGGACGAGGTCAACTACGTCGGCGAGGCGATCGCGATGGTGGTGGCGGAGAACCGGTACATCGCCGAGGACGCTGCCCAGCGGATCGCGGTCGACTACGAGTACCTCCCGGCCGTGGTCGGGATCGAGGTCGCCCGCGACGCGGCGAACCTGGTGCACGAGGATGTGCCCGGCAACGTCGCGGCCACCATGGTCCAGCAGACCGGCGATGCGGACGCGGTGATCGACGCGGCCCCGCATGTGCTCGAGCTCGATCTCGCCATCGAGCGCAGCGCGTCGATGCCGATGGAAGGCAAGGGCGTGCTGGCCCGCTGGGACAGCGACGACCGGTCGTTGCTCATGCACACCTCCACGCAGACCTCCACCAGCGTCCGGCAGGCCGTGGCAGCCAAGCTCGGCCTGCCGGTGGACCGGGTCGAGGTGGTCACCCCCGACGTCGGCGGCGGATTCGGGGTGAAGATCGTGCACCCCTGGCCCGAGGAGGTGCTGGTCCCGTGGGCCGCCGTACGCCTCAACCAACCGGTGAAGTGGACCGAGGACCGCCGCGAGCACTTCATCTCGGCCGCCCACGAGCGGGGCCAGCTGCACCACGTCCGCGTCGGGTACGACGACGAGGGGAGACTGCTCGGGCTGTCGGTCAAGTTCTGGCACGACCACGGCGCCTACATCCCTTACGGCCTGATCGTCCCGATCATCACCTCCACCCAGCTGCTCGGCCCCTACAAGCCGGGTGTCTACCGGGTCGAGTTCCAGAGTCTCTACACCAACACCGTGATCGTCACGCCCTACCGCGGCGCCGGCCGGCCGCAGGGCTGCTTCGTGATGGAGCGGACCATGGACGCGATCGCCGACGACCTGGGTCTGGACCGCGCCGAGGTGCGGGAGCGGAACTTCATCCAGCCCGAGGAGATGCCGTTCGACCAGGGCCTGATCTTCCAGGACGGCCGGCAGCTGCTGTACGACTCCGGGGACTTCCCGGCCTCGCTGGACAAGCTCAAGAAGCTGGTCGGCTGGGACGACTTCGAGGCCTACCGGGAGCAGGCCCGCGCCGAGGGGCGCACCGTCGGGATCGGGATGGCCTGCTACGTCGAGGGCACCGGTGTCGGGCCCTACGAGGGCGGCCACCTGAGGGTGGAGACGGACGGCTCCGTGGTGGTCTCCACCGGTCTGACCACCCAGGGGCAGGGGCACCAGACCATGCTCGCTCAGATCGTCGCCGACGAGCTCGGAGTCCCGTTCGACCGGATCAAGGTGACCACCGGGGACACCCGCCGCTTCAAGTACGCCGTTGGCACCTTCGCCTCCCGGACCGCGGTGATGAGTGGGAGCGCGGTCGCGCTGACTGCCCGCAGCGTCCGCGCGAAGGCGCTCCGGATCGCCGCCCAGGCGCTCGAGGCCTCGGTGGAGGACCTCGAGATCGTGGACGGGCAGGTCCGGGTCAAGGGCGCACCCGACCTCCCAGATCGACCTGGGCGCCGATCGCCGTGCTCTCCAACCCGCTGCGCTACGCCTTCGACGAGGCCGCACAGCGGGCCACCCAGTTCGCGGCGCCCGCTGACCCGGACAGGCCGCCGGTCGGGCGTGGGGGAGTCACCGGGGCTGGAGGGCAGCGACTTCTACTCGCCGACCCGGTCCACGTTCGCCAACGGCATGCACGCGGTGGTCGTGGAGACCGACCCGCAGACCGCCGACATCAAGATCCTGCGCTACTGCGTCGTGCACGACTGCGGGACGATCATCAACCCGATGATCGTCGAGGGCCAGATCCACGGCGGGGTCGCCCAGGGGGTGGGCGGCGCGCTCTATGAGCGCATGGAGTACGCCCCGGACGGCCAGCTGCTGAACGCCTCCTACATGGACTTCCTGATGCCCTATGCGTCCGAGGTCCCCACGGTCGAGATCGACCACCTCGAGACGCCGTCGCCGCTGAACCCGCTCGGCGTCAAGGGCGCGGGTGAGGCGGGTGTCATCCCCGGATCGGCGGCGATCGCCTCGGCCCTCGAGGACGCCGAGGGCATCCCGATCCGCCGTATGCCGATCTCACCGAGCGAGCTGTTCCACCTACGGCTCCAACACCAAGCCACCGGCTCCAGCCAGAAGGACGACGCATGAAGGTTTCCGGAACGTCCCACCTCACCGCCGACCGCGACGCCGTCTGGCGGGCGCTCAACGACCCTGCCGTGCTGGTCCGCACCATCCCGGGCTGCCAGCGGCTCGAGGCCCTCGGGGACGACGCGTACAAGATGACGATCGCGGCCGGGGTCGGCTCGATCAAGGGCGTGTACGACGGGCAGGTGCGCCTCACCGACCAGGAGCAACCGGGATCGTTCCGCATGCACGCCCAGGGAGCGGGTGCTCCGGGCACGATCGGGGCCGACGTGCTGGTGACGCTGGCGGCCGGGGCCGAGGGCGGGACCGAGCTGACCTACGACGCCGATGCCACCGTCGGCGGGATGATCGGTGGGGTCGGACAACGGATGCTCACCGGCGTCTCGAAGAAGATGGCCGCCGAGTTCTTCGGCAACGTCGACGCCGTGCTGGCGGGTGCGCTGGTAGGCGGGCCCCCCTTGCCGGGGAGCCCGGCGACAGGTGCCGCCGGCCAGGTCTTCACCGCACCCGCACCGGCGATGGGCGCAGCGGGCAACCAGGCGTTCCTGCTCGGCGTCGCCGCCGGTGCGGTCGCCGCGCTTGCGGGTGCACTGGTGGGCGGCTGGCTGGCCGGTCGTAGGCGCAGCTGATCACGATGACCCTCGACCACTACAGCACCGCCCGCGCCATGGCGTCCGCGGTCGCTGCGAAGCAGATCTCTGCCCGCGAGCTGCTCGACCTGCACCTCGTCCGCATCGAGCAGACCAACCCCGAGGTCAACGCGATCGTCAGTCTCGACGTGGACCGGGCCCGGGAGCAGGCGGAAACCGCGGACGAGGCCACCTCCCGCGGCGAGACGACCGGCCCGCTGCACGGGCTGCCGTTCGCGTTCAAGGACACCCACCAGGTGGCCGGCTGGCGGACCACCTTCGGGTCGCCGCTGATGGCCGACCATGTGCCGAACCGCGACGATCTCGTCGTCGAGCGGATCCGGGCGGCAGGGCGCGGTCACGATCGGCAAGACCAACGTGCCCGAGTGGGCCGCCGGGTCGCACACCTTCAACCCGGTCTTCGGCACCACCCGCAACCCGCACGACCTGTCCCGGTCCGCGGGCGGGTCGAGCGGTGGCGCCGCCGCGGCCCTGGCCGCCGGCATGGTCCCGCTCGCCGACGGCAGCGACATGGGCGGCTCGCTGCGCAACCCCGCCTCGTTCTGCAACGTGGTCGGTCTGCGGCCCAGCCTGGGACGGGTGCCGAACTGGCCCACCGACAACGCGTGGGAGTCCACCTCGGTGCCCGGTCCGATGGCGCGCAACGTCGCGGACCTCGCGCTGCTGCTCTCGGTCATCGCCGGCCCGGACCCGCGGACCCCGCTCGCCCTCGGGAACCCAGGGCAGACGTTCGCCGCACCCCTCGACGGCGGCCTGGACGGGGTCCGGGTCGCGCTCTCGGTCGACCTCGGCGGTGTCGTTCGCCGTGGACACGCACAGTCGCGGACATCGTCGAGGCCCAGCGCGACGTGTTCGCGCGGGCCGGCGCCACCGTCGCGGACGCACATCCGGTCCTCACCGGAGCCGAGGACACCTTCCGCACGCTGCGGGCCTGGCTGTTCCAGCACAAGTTCGGCGCGATGCTGGAGAAGAACCCGGACTCGTTCAAGGCGTCCCTGGCCGACAACATCCGGGCCGGGGAGGGCCTCACCGGTGAGGACGTCGCCCGTGCCTACGAGCGGCGGACCCGGCTCACCGAACGGGTCCTCGGCGTTCTTCGAGGACCACGACGTGCTGGTGATGCCGGTCAGCCAGGTGCCGCCGTTCAGCGTCGAGGAGGAGTACCCCGCCGCGATCAACGGCCAGGTCCAGTCGACGTACCTCGACTGGATGCGCTCGGCGTACTTCATCACCGTGACCGGCTGCCCGGCGATCTCGGTGCCCGCCGGCTTCACCCCCGAGGGCTGGCCGGTCGGCCTGCAGCTCGTCGCCGCGCCCAACCAGGAACGCCGCCTGCTCGAGATCGCGCACGCGTTCGAGCAGGTCACCCGCGCCGGTGACCGCCGGCCCCAGCTCACCCCGGAGATGACATGAGCAGCCGCACGCAGCATCCGCATCGGCATCGACACCGGCGGCACCTTCACCGACGTGGTCGCCGTCGACGAGCACTCCGGCGAGATGGCCACCACCAAGACCCCGTCCACTCCGCACGACCCGGCGGTCGGCTTCATGGCCGGGGTGCACAAGGTGCTGGGCGCCCTGGGACTCGGCGGCGAGTCGATCAGCGCGGTGAGCCACGGCACCACCGTCGCGACCAACAAGCTTCTCGAGGGCAAGGTGGAGAACCTCGGCTTCATCACCACCGAGGGCTACGAGTTCGTGCTCGAGATCGCCCGCCAGTCCGTCCCGGACGGTTACGGCAACTCCTACTTCTGGGTGAAGCCGGACCGGATCGTGCCCGCCCACCGGGTGAAGACCGTGCCCGGCCGGCTCGTCGGTCACCGGCGACGAGATCCGTCCCTTCGACGTGGCGGCCGCGGTCGAGACGGCCCGCTGGTTCAGGACCCAGGGCATCAACACGATCGGCGTGTGCTTCCTGCACTCCTACGCCAATGACGCCCACGAGACCGCGATGCGCGACGTGCTCGCCCGCGAACACCCCGACGCGACGATCTCGATCTCGAGCGAGGTGCTGCGGGAGTACCGCGAGTACGAACGCAGCGTCACCACCCTCGTGGACGCCGCCGTGAAGCCGAACATCCGCAAGTACGTCGCCAACATCAGTCGCCACCTGGCGACCATGCATGACGAGACCACGAGCGTGCCGTTCTACGTCATGAAGTCCAACGGCGGCGTGCTCTCGGCCGAGGAGGTCGTGCACCAGCCGATCACCACCGTGCTGTCCGGCCCGGCAGCGGGTGCGCTCGGTGCCGCGGTGGTCGCCGAGAAGGCGGGTTTCCCGCAGGTGGTCACCTGTGACGGCGGTGGTACGTCGACCGACGTGACTGTCGTGATCGACGGCAACCCCGCCCTCACCACCGAGGGACATGTCGGCGCCTACCCGTCGAAGATCCCGATGATCGACGTGGTCACCGTCGGGGCCGGCGGCGGCTCGATCGCGTGGATCTCCCCGGAGGGAACGCTGAAGGTCGGGCCGCAGTCGGCCGGCGCCGACCCCGGCCCGATGTGCTACCGCACCGGTGGCACCGAGCCGACGATCACCGACGCCCATGTGCTGCTCGGCCGGATCCCACCGCATCTGCTCGGCGGTGAGGTTCCCCTTGACGTCGAGGCGGCCAGGGTCGGCCTGGAGAAGCTCGCGGCCGACCTGAACCTGTCCCTGGAGGCCTGCGCCACGGGTGTCCTGGAGATCTCCGCTTGGAACCAGGCCAACGCGCTGCGCCAGATCACCGTCAACCGGGGCCTGGACGTGCGCGACTTCACGATGGTCACCTTCGGTGGCTCCGGGTCGCTGCTGGCCTGCCGGCTGGTCGACATCCTCGGGCTCGAGGGGGTGCTGGTCCCGATGAACCCGGGCAACCTGTCCGCCTACGGCCTGCTGACCGTCGACGTACGCAACGACTACGTGCAGACCGCCGTGTGCCGGGCCTCGGCGCTGGAGACGGGGACCGTGCAGGGGATCTTCGACGACCTTGCCGCCAAGGCCGCCGCCGCGCTCGGCAGGGAGGGCTTCGCGGCGCCCGAACGGGAGTACCTCCGCACCGCCGACGTCCGCTACTACGGGCAGGCCTACGAGGTGCGGGTCGAGGTGCCCGACGGCTCGGTCACCGAGGACCTGTTCGCGGCCGTCGCGCGGACCTTCCACGACGAGCACAAGGCGTTGTACGGCTACGACTTCCGCGACGACACCCGGCAGGAGGTCGAGTGGGTGAACCTGCGGGTCACCGGCGTGGGCCCGATCCGCAAGCCCGAGGTCCGCGAGGCCTCTGCCGGTGTGGGCGCAGAGTCCGCGCGCACCGGCACCCGTCCGGTGTTCTTCGACGACTGGGTCGAGTCCCCGATCTACGACCGGGCCCGGCTCGGCGCCGGCGACGTGGTCGAGGGGCCCGCCGTGTTCGAGGAGTTCAGCTCCACCGTGCCACTGCACCCCGGCTTCAGGGCGACCGTGGACACCTACGGCAACCTCATCATCAGGAGGAACTCATGACCGAGTTGGCAGGACGCACGGGGGCTCCGTCCACGTGGACCCCCGAAGCCCCGGACCCGGCGCCGTACCGGCTCACCGAGGGCAAGGAGCCCGACCCGATCCTGGTGGAGATCATCGAGGGATACCTCGCGTCGGTCGAGCAGGAGGTGGAGACCGCGATCGGGCGTACGTCGAGGTCGCCGATGATTCGCGACGCGCACGACTACCGGGCAGGGATCCACGACCGTCACCTGCGCAAGCTCACCGGCCGGTCCTACTCGGCGCTGGTGCACCCGGTGGTGCGTGACTACCCCATCGAGACGATGAAGCCGGGTGACGTGTTCTTCCACAACGACGTCTACATGTCCGAGGGCGGCATCGGCCACCTGCCGGACCTGTGCGTCACCGCGCCGGTGTTCCACGATGACGGCAACGGCCCCGAGGTGGTCGCGTTCGTGCAGGCGTTCGGTCACCACGACGACATCGGTGGTGCGGTGCCCGGCTCGATGCCGTCCAACGCCACCAGCGTGTTCGAGGAGGGCCTGATGGTCCCGCCGATCAAGCTGTGGGACCAGGGCGAGCCGTGCGAGCAGGCGCTGAAGATCATGACCCGGAACTCGCGGATGCCCGAGTCGCTGGCCGCCGACCTGGACGCCGAGTGCTCGGCGTGCCTGATGGGCGCGCGGCGGATGGGTGAGCTGTTCCAGCGGTACGGCAAGGACACCGTCGAGGCCTGCTTCGACGCGGTCCTGGACAAGACCACCGCCACCTTCCGCCGGGAGATCCTCTCGAAGATCCCGGTCGGTGAGTACGTCTGGGAGGACTACGCCGAGCACGACGGGGTCGAGGACCCCAAGCTGCACACGCAGCGGATCACGCTGACCAAGACCAGCGAGGACGACGAGGGTGGCGAGCGGCTGATCCTGGACTTCCACGGCACCGCTCCCCAGGCCAAGGGCCCGATCAACCACTGTGGCGACTACGCGGACGGCAACTTCCTGAAGAAGTGGCTCGCGCCGATCCTGCGTAACCTCGCCGACACCCCCGAGCGGATGGCCGAGCTGGACGTCAACGAGGGCGTGGTGCCGCTGATCGAGATGCGGTTCCCGCCGAAGGGCACCCTGATCACGCCGGTGTTCCCGGCACCCACCAACGCCCGCACGTTCGTGATCCTGCGACTGCTCGGCGTGCTCGCCGGTGTGGTGGCCAAGGCCGTGGACGGGAAGATGCCCGCCGACCAGGAGACGATCCGCTACACCGGTGTGTACGGCGACGACCTGGACGGGGCGCCGTACCTCATGCGCGAGGTGCTCGGTGGCGGCTCCGGTGGGCGTTACTACGCCGACGGGGAGGACACCATCCACGTCGTACCCGACTCCCGCAACCTGCCCACCGAGTTCTCCGAGTCGCGGTTCCCGTTCATCGTGGAACGGCTCGGGCTCGCCGTGGACAGCGGAGGAGCCGGCCGGTACCGCGGCGGCCTGGGCTACGAGAAGCACATCCGAATGCTCAAGGACGCGCACTTCATGTCGATCGCGGACCGGTCCATCCTCGCCTGCTGGGGAGTCAAGGGTGGCAAGGCCGGGAAGCCGTTCGAGGTGACCATCGATGCGGGGGGCCCGAACGAACGGCTGGTCGACGCGCTCGCAGACGCCGAGGAGATCAAGGCCGGCGAGGTGGTCCGGATCCGTACGACGGGCGGCGGTGGCTGGGGTGACCCGCTGGACCGTCCCTACGACGAGATCGTCCGCGACGTGCTCTGGGGCAAGGTGTCGGTCGAGGCCGCCCGCGCCGACTACGGTGCCGTGGTCGGCGGTGGCAAGGATGCGCCCGAGGTGGACGTCGAGGCCAGCGACCGGCTCCGCGAACAGATGCGGAGCGACCGGACCGAGGAGCCGTTCTTCGACCGTGGACCCGGCTACGCCACCCTCGCCGCCGGAGCCACCTCCGCCGACGTCGACTGGCAGTAACGGGGGTCGCAGGTGGTGGAAGGAGGGCGACACAGGCACCTGGGGGTGCCATGCTCGTAGCCAGCGTCGACGACCGGCCCGACCCGGTCGTGCCCCGGACGGCCCGTTGACAAGGTGGAAACCGTTGCCGAACCTCGCCAAGGCGTTCGACGGCCTGACCGAGCCGGCGGACCTCGGCCTCCCGTTCAACAAGCTCGTCGACGAGTTCCGGTCCAAGGTCAGCAAGCCGGTGCTGGTGGCGTACTCGCTGACCCTCCTCGACGGGGACGACCCGGCGAGGTACCCCACGGCGCTGCGGCACATGGGCGGCGGACATGCCGACATCCTGCTGCGCAGCCACGACTTCACCGCCTGGCCGGCCGTGTGGGGTGCTCGCGCACTCCAGTACGTCTGGACGCCCACCCAGGCCGCGGACGCCACGCGGCTGGTGGTCGAGCACCTGGCCGACGAACGGTGGCGACTCGCCGAGATGTGCAGCAAGGTGGTCGGCAAGCGCGAGCTCGGCGCCGGCGCGGACGGCGTCGTCCCGCTGACCGGCCATCGGCTGCCGAGGGTCCGGATGCACGCCGTCCGCGCACTCGGCAGCGGTCGGGGAGACCGAGCACCTGCCGCCATCCACGCTGCGCTCGACGACGCGGACAAGGACGTACGCCGGGCCGCCGCGCGGGCGATGCAGCAGCGGGCCGAGCCGCCTCGACCTGGAGCTCGAGGATCTGCTCGACGGGCGGTTCGCTGACGAGCCGGCAAAGCGTCCGACAGCACAGATGTGGAACTCTGCCAAGCCTGAGCGCGCCCGCTGGGCGAACATCGCCCTCGCCACGCGGCCACGCGGGGCCGTAGGTTCTGAAGCACGATGAGAGTCCTGCTGGCCCTTGGGGGCAACGCGATGACCTCGGCGGACGGCGGAGCCCGCCCCGAGGACCAGATCGCTGCGGCCGAGACCGCGATGGCCAGCGTCGCCGACCTGGTCGCGCGCGACATCGAGGTCCTGCTCACCCACGGCAACGGTCCCCAGGTCGGCAACCTCCTGGTCAAGAACGAGCTCGCCGCGTCCGTCGTACCCCCGGTTCCGCTGGACTGGTGCGGCGCGCAGACCCAGGCGACCCTCGGCTTCGTGCTGATGGACGCGTTGGACGCGGCGCTGGCGCGTCGGGGAGTCGTACGACGGACAGCGGCGGTCGTCACGCGCACCCGGGTCGATGCGGGCGACCCTGGCTTCGTCAAGCCGACCAAACCCATCGGCCGGTTCCTGCCGCGCGGACGAGGCGGCGCTGCTCATCGAGCACGGCGAGACGTGGGAGGACCGCGGAGCCAAGGGGTGGCGGCGGGTCGTCGCGTCACCGGAGCCGCTGGAGATCATCGACGCCCCGGCCGTCTCGGCCCTGGTCGACGCCGGGTTCATCGTGATCGCCAACGGCGGCGGAGGGATCCCCGTCGTACGCGACGAGGACGGCACCCTGCGCGGTGTCGAGGCGGTCATCGACAAGGACCTCGGCGCCGCCCTGCTCGCCCGCACCGTCACCGCCGACGTACTCGTCATCGCCACCGACGTGCCGAACGCGATCCTGCACTTCGGCACCCCCGAGGCGCAGCCGATCGAGCGGATCTCCGTCGCAGGGGCTGCGTTCGTTGGCCGCCGAGGGCCATTTCGCCAGCGGCTCGATGGGACCGAAGGTCGACGCGGCCTGCCGGTTCGTCGAGAAAGGCGGCAGCTACGCCGTGATCAGCAACCTGGACAACATCATCACGCGGTCGCCGGCAGCAGCGGCACCGTGGTCGTGCCCCGCAATAGCCAGCGCAGTCGTCACCAACAAGTAGAGAAACAGAAGGAGCGCACGCGATGCCAGAGCCGATCGAGGTACGCAAGGTCCCGATCCTGAACGTGTCCGACGCCAGCGGGCTGGCCGACCTGATCGACTCCGGCGTGCTGGAGGCCGACCGGGTGATCGCGGTGATCGGCAAGACCGAGGGCAACGGCGGGGTGAACGACTACACCCGGATCATCGCCGACCGCGCGTTCCGCGAGGTGCTCGTGGACAAGGGCAGCCGGAGCGCCGAGGAGGTCAAGCAGGTCCCGATCGTGTGGTCCGGCGGCACCGACGGTGTGATCAGCCCGCACGCGACGGTCTTCGCGACCGTGCCGGCGGACCAGGCACCAGCCACCGACGAGCCACGGCTGACCGTCGGGCTTCGCGATGAGCGACGTTCTGCATGCCCGAGGACATCGGCCGGGTGGCGATGGTCTCCAAGGTCGCCGACGCCGTGAAGGAGGCGATGGAGCGCGCGGGGATCACCGACGTCGCCGACGTGCACTACGTGCAGACCAAGACCCCGCTGCTGACGATCCACACGATCCGGGACGCGAAGAGCCGCGGGAAGACGGTGTGGACCGAGCACACCCACGAGTCGATGGACCTGTCCAACGGCTGCACCGCGCTCGGGATCGCGGTCGCGCTCGGCGAGATCGAGATGCCCACCGACGAGCAGGTCATGCACGACCGGTCGCTGTACTCCAGCGTCGCCTCCTGCTCGAGCGGTGTCGAGCTCGACCAGGCCCAGGTGGTCGTGGTCGGCAACGCCCGCGGAGTCGGCGGCAGGTACCGCATCGGCCACTCGGTGATGAAGGACGCCCTGGACCAGGACGGGATCTGGGAGTCGATCCGGGAGGCCGGGCTGGATCTGCCGGAACGCCCGCACTGGACCGACCTGCAGGGTCGGCTGGTCAACGTGTTCCTCAAGTGCGAGGTCAGCCAGGACGGCAACGTGCACGGCCGCCGCAACGCGATGCTCGACGACTCCGACGTGCACTGGCACCGTCAGATCAAGTCCTGCGTCGGTGGCGTCACCGCGGCGGTCACCGGTGACCCGGCCGTGTTCGTCTCGGTGTCCGCGGCCCACCAGGGTCCCGACGGTGGTGGCCCGGTCGCCGCGATCGTGGACCTCGGCGACGACCGCCGGGTACGTCCCGCCGACGAGCTGGGACGCGGGCCTGCCCCACGCGCCGTCAGGGCGTGGGGCAGATCGCCTCGAAGGACCGCCCCGCCGCGAGAGGCGAGGCTGCTACAAGTCCGGATCCCCCAGGACGAGGAGTGCTCGTCCCCGTCATCACCGGCGGGGGCGAGCACGACGAGGTCCACGCCGGAGCGGAACGCGTTCGGCGGTGCGGTCATCGGCTCGACGGCCAGCGCGGTCCGGGCCCGGTCGCCGAGGTCGTCGCCGGTGTAGACCTGCACCCAGCGGTGCTTCGGCGTCCATCCAGAGGGAGACCCCCCGGTCTGCGCCGGGGTTGTGCAGCAGCACCTCGGCACGGCCGTCGGGCGCGCGTGTGAGATCGGTGAACGCGGTGTCCAGCGAGATCCCTTTCAGGGGCCGCGGCGCCCGGAAGTCGTAGGAGCTGTGGGCTACCTCCTCGTGTCCGGCCGGGATCTTCCGAACGTCGACGATGAGCCGGCTGGCCGCCGGCAGCGTCAGCTCCCAGCCGTCGATGCCGTCGCCGCCGACGGTGAGGTACGGATGAGCGCCCTGGGCGAACGGTGCAGGGGAGGAGCTCAGGTTGGTCGCGGTCACGGTGACAGTGAGCCCGTCGGCCGACAGGTCGTACAGGACATGCAGGTCCACCGTCCACGGGTAGCCCTTCTGCGCCATCAGCCGGTACATCAGGGACACGCGTGTGGTCGGTCCGCTCCTCCAGCGTCCACGAGCACCAGCGGGTCAGCCCGTGGCTGGCGTTGCTGCGGGCCGGTTCGCTCAACGCGAGCTGCTGCGCGGTGCCCCCGAACGAGTAGCTCCCGTCCTGGATCCGGTTCGGCCACGGCAACAACAGCTGGCCGCTACCCGAGGGCGCCATCGCGTCGACCTCGTAGCCCGCGACGAGCGGATGCCCGTCGTACTCCAAGGCCCGGAGCCCGGCACCGCACTCGGTGACGACCGCGCGGTAGCCACCCGTGCTGATCTCGTACTGCTCGCCGCTCGGCGCTACCATCGGGCCTGCCTCTCTTTCGCGGTTCCCACCCTGCCACGAAATTCGGGTGCAGCCGACGCCACCGCCCCCTACTCTCGGCTGGTGAGCATCTCTCTGAAGGGCCTGACAAGGGCTGACATCCCTGTGTGGAACCGGCTGCTCGCCGACATCGAGCAGGTCGAGAACAGCGGGGAGCACTACAACGAAGCCGATCTCCACGAGGAGATGGACAACCCGGACATCGTGCTGGGCAAGGACATGGTGGGCGCCTTCGACGGCGACGACATGGTCGGTTTCTTCTGCATCTACCCCCGATCCGCGTCCGAGGACCACCACAAGGTGCACATGGAGGGCGCGGTCCACCCGAAGCGGCGTGGTGAAGGCATCGGCACCCTGCTGGCGGACGCGATGCTGGCGCGGGCGGTCGAGGTGCACGAGGCGACGTACCCCGACGTGCCGGCGTTGTACGTGCTCGGTGGAATGTCCGACAACACCGCCCAGGCCGACCTGATGGCCGCGATCGGGCTGAAGCCGGAGCGATGGAACTTCGTGATGCGGGCGCAGCTCGGCCAGGTCGCCGACCCGGTGCCTCTCCCGGACGGCCTCGAGATCAAGAAGTACGACGCGAGCATGGCCCAGCTGATGCACGCTACCCACAACGTCGTGTTCCTGGACCACCCGAACTTCACGCCGTGGACCGACGTGATGTGGAAGCAGTGGGTCACCGACAGCCGCAGCTTCCGCCCCGACATCAGCTTCGTGGTGGTCGACCCGCAGCGGCCGGACGAGCTCGTCGCCTATGTGCAGTCCAACGAGTACGACGCCTACTTCGAGGCGACCGGCAGACGCGAGGCCTACGTCGGCAAGGTCGGCACCCGTCGCGAGTATCGCGGACGGGGTGTCGCGAGCAGCCTGCTCCAGCACTGCCTGAAGGCGTACCAGGACGCGGGGTACGCCGAGGCGTCGCTCGACGTGGACTCGGAGAACCCGACCGGTGCGCTCGGCGTGTACGAGCGCGCGGGCTTCGAGATGGAGTCCAAGCGCACCGACTACTGCCTGCGGGTCGGCTGACCCACGGACCGGACGCCGGCTACTCGAAGACGACCGCGCGGTCGCCCTCTCCGGTCCCGTCGACCACCACGTCGGCGCGCCGGCGGGTTCGTTCGCGGGCGAACAGAGCGTCCTCGTCGTGCATCCACTGCAGCCACTTCGGGAGCACCGCCTCACCGTCGCGGGCGATGCCGCGTGCGACGCGCATGTCGTGCGGTGCCTCCACCCAGACCAGGGCCGTGATCGCGTCGTCGTACACCGCGGCGCCCGACCCGACTCCCTCGAGCACCAGTGTGGCCACAGGCTGCACTGTGTGCCACTCGGCGAACCGCCCCTGGTGCCAGTCGTAGCGCCGGTAGCGGCCCGGTCGGTCCTCCCGTAGCGGCGCGAGCAGGTCGGTGTCGATCCGGGCCGTCAGCTCGGTGCCGAGGCCGGACCAGCCCTCGTACATGTCGTCCATGTGCAGCAGTCGCGAGGTGCCGAGCTCACCGGCCGCGTCCCGCAACGCCCTGCCGAGGGTGGTCTTGCCGGAGCCGGCACGCCCGTCGACGCAGATCAGCCGGGTCGAACCCAGCGTCGGCTGCTTCTCGAAGGTCGACCATGCGAGCAGCTCGGCGATGTCGGTGACCCGGCGGTCCCACGGCGTGCTCACCAGGCGTTGCCCGTGCCACGGTAGGTGGGCACCGTCGCCACGATCCGGCTGCCGGACAGGAGGTGCACGTGCCGGCTGTGTTCGACGACCTCACCCGACTTGGCGTGCCGGAACCAGACGAGGTCGCCGATGCCGAGGGACGATGCCGCGGGGCCGACCACCGGGGTCTGCACCTCGCCGGCCCCCTCGAGGCCGGTCAGATGCAGTCCGGGCGGAGCCCAAGGAACGGGAAGCCGGTCCTTGCCGAAGGCGCCGGAGGCGATCAGGCCACCACCGGCAACGGTCGCCGTCGACCGGGAGGGTCGGCGCACCACCCGGAGCCCGAAGAACGCCGCAGGCCGCGGCGAGAAGCTCCGGTAGTGGTCGAACAGGTGCGGCACCAGCAGCCCGGAGCCCGCGCTGACCTCGGTCACCACCGGGTCGGACACCGACGACTCGACGCTGCCTGAGCCACCGGCGTTCCAGAACTCGAGCTTCACCAGGTCACGCAACGCCTCGGCGATCCGCCGGCGTCGCTCGTCGAGCTGGCTCAGCGAGGCGGACTTCAACCGGCGCACGACGAGCGACCTCGCGGGTGCCCCGGGCATGTCGTCCGGGACCCCGGCGACCTGTCCCTCGTAGGTCATCGCGCCGACCAGTTCGAACCCGGGCCGGTCGACGACCTCCCGGGCAAGAGCGAGGACCTGCGGTACGTCGTACAACGGGGACCGTTTCGGGCCGACGTGCGACCTGCCGAGCCGGAAGCCGGCGTCGATGTCGATCGCGACCCGGACGGTGGGGCCGCCAGCCGGTCGGGCCTCGTCGACGAGGTCGAGGTGCGCGACGTCGTCGACCATCAGGGTCACGTCGCTGGCCGCCGACTCGTCGGCGGCGAGGGACGCAAGGGCGGGCCGGTCGACGGTGGGGTAGCCCAGCACGATGTCGTCGCACGCGCCCTGCTCGTGCAGCCACAACGCCTCCCGCAACGAGTAGGCCAGGATCCCGCTGAATCCCGGTGCCTCGAGTGCCCGCGAGATCAGCGCGGGGACGCGCAACGACTTGGAGGCGACCCGGACGGGTTTGCCGGCGGCCCGTCGGGCGAGGTCCGTGGCATTGGCGTCGAAGGCATCGAGGTCCACCACCACTGTCGGGGTGGGCGGCTGCTCGGGCAGCGCCGCCAGCGCAGTGTTCAGCCGGGTGTGCAGCCGGTGCCGGTCCACCTCGCCGCCGATGTCCCGGCGGGTCACGAGATGCCGTGCTTCCTCAGGATCGCCTCGATGTCGTCCAGGTCGTCGGTCGGCTCCGCCGCGGCTGGTCGGCTCCGGTCGGCGGGCAGCGCCGGGTCGGCCGCGCCCTTGGCCTGCTTGGACTTCTTGGGCTGCTTGGGGCCCCGCCCCTTGGTGCCCAGGCCTCGCCGCTGCATGCTCGAGGCCACCACGAAGAGCACCGCGGAGACCCCGGCCACCACGATCCCGAGCCACACCACGGGGCTGAACACGAGCCGCGTCGCCCAGGAGACGACGGAGTCGCCGATCTCCCAGACGAGCCGCAGGGTGCCGGTCAGGCCGGCGGCGATCGGGAGCAGCGACCAGGCGACACCGCGGATGCCGGAGGCGGGGCCGCGTCGACGCCACATCAGGGCGCTGATCCCGAGGCCGACCAGGGTCAGGACGAGCCCAAGGGCCTGCCAGGTCGCGTTGTCGATAGATCCCACCACCCCAGCCTACGGACTTCGACGGGCGATACCTATGGGGTTCGTGCCAGCGATTCGACGGGACCGGCCCGGCGGGGACCCGGAAGCGGGTGCCCTGCTCACGGGGCGCCGGCCGTGCCTGGGAGAATCGGCGGATGCGCACCATCCCGGATCCAGGCTTCGCGGGCGACCTCGGCGCCGTCGATCCTGAGCTGGCGTCCGCGCTCGCGGCCTACGACGCCGACCCGGAGCGGTTGCACCGCCCGACGCTCGCGGTGCTGCAGCACGCCCGGCTGCTGGTTCCCGTTGTCGCGGTCCTCGGCGAGGTGGAGCACGACGAGCGGGGGCTCGCCCACGACAAGACCTCGGACATGGCCACCGTGCTGATGCGCGGCCAGGACGGCCGGCTCGCGTTGCTCGCGTTCAGCGGGACCGAGTCGTTACGGGCGTGGAACGCCGAGGCCCGGCCGGTGCCGGTGGCCGCGGCGCAGGCCGCGCAGGCGGCGCTGCAGGACGACGCGTCCGCGATCGTGCTCGACGTGGCGGGTCCGGCGCTGTTCGTGGTCGAGGGCGACGACCTCCGGTCCCTGGCCGAGGGCTATACGCTCGTCGAGATCAACGGCAGGTACGCCTGGGCCAGGCCGCAGGAATGACCGACTTGTCAGGCCCCTACCCGGCTGTCACCGTTCACGGCCCTGACAGGTCAGGACTGCTTCGGCGGGCGGGCATAGACCGGCCCGGTCAGCTTCTCGCCGGGACCCTCGCCCGGCTGATCCTCGATCTCCGAGGCCTCCCGGAACGCGAGCTGCAGCGAGCGGAGGCCGTCGCGCAGGGGAGCGGCGTGGTGGTGGCCGAGCCGCGGGGCGCCGGCGGTGACCAGGCCGGCCAGCGACTCGATCAGGGTACGGGCCTCGTCGAGGTCGACGTGGTCGGGCAGGTCCTCGGCGAGCCCCAGGTTCACCGCGGCCGAGCTCATCAGGTGCAGGGCGGCCGTGGAGACGATCTCGATGGCGGGCACATCGGCGATGTCGCGCGAGGACGGCTCGCCCGGAGCGGCTGAAGTCATGGGCCCAAGGGTGTCACGGCGGGCACGATGTGCGCTCGGGGGTGGTCTCTTGCTAAACTCCTGGGTGACCGATCTGTTGGGTCGGCCGACTGTGCGTTCCGGGTGGATATCCGGGGCGCGCCGGGGGTTGAAACCAACGAGATCTGCAAGCGGAGTTCATTCTCCCACCCGCATCGACCGCTGTTCCTCCCGGGACGACAGGTCGTCGGGTCCGGTCGCGAGGAACACTCGTGGACCCCGTCGTACGACGGGCGCTCCTCACGTTCCTCGTTTGGCGCAGAGCGCGCAGATGGGCGAGGGCCCTGTCCGCGCGGTGATGTGTCGGGACTGGCTTCCGCTTGGTGTGACGCGGAGGCCATTTTTGTTTTTCCGGCCGAAACCGATCAGGTCATAGACGACAGACCACCCCAGGAGGACCCATCAGCACAGAGCTGCGCATCAACGACCGGATTCGGGTACCCGAAGTCCGACTCGTTGGCCCCAACGGCGAGACCGTCGGCATCGTCCGGATCGACGACGCCCTGCGACTCGCGCAGGAAGCCGACCTCGACCTGGTCGAGGTGGCGCCGACCGCGCGTCCGCCGGTCTGCAAGCTCATGGACTACGGCAAGTTCAAGTACGAGAACGCTCAGAAGGCCCGTGAGGCCCGTCGGAACCAGACGAACGTCGTCATCAAGGAGATGAAGCTTCGTCCGAAGATCGACGCCCACGACTACGAGACCAAGAAGGGTCACGTGGTGCGCTTTCTGCGTCAGGGCGACAAGGTGAAGATCACGATCATGTTCCGCGGTCGTGAGCAGCACCGCCCCGAGCTCGGCTTCCGACTGCTGCAGAGGCTCGCCGAGGACGTCACCGAGCTCGGTTTCGTCGAGTCCTCACCGAAGCAGGATGGTCGCAACATGATCATGGTGCTCGGGCCGCACAAGAAGAAGTCCGAGGCCAAGGCCGAGGTGAAGGCCGAGAAGGCCGAGAAGGCAGCCGAACGCGAGGCAGAGCGTGCCGCTGAGCACGCCGAGCGCACCGCCACCCCGCCGACGGCACACGAGGACAAGAAGGAACGGCGTCGCTCGGAGAGCCTCGACCCAGACATGTGACAGCAACGTCGCCGGGCAGCATCGTCCCGGCGGCAGACCAACCAAGAAGGACAAGCCATGCCGAAGATGAAGACGCACTCCGGTGCGAGCAAGCGCTTCAAGGTCACCGGTTCGGGCAAGCTGCGTCGGCAGAAGGCCGGCCGCCGCCACCTGCTCGAGCACAAGTCGTCGACCCTCACCCGTCGGCTCGCCGGCACCGAGGCCGTCTCGAAGGCAGACACCAAGAAGGTCAAGAAGCTGCTCGGTCGCTGACCGAAGCCCCAGCTCGCATTCCCCCACGTTTCAGCATCAAGGAGTAAGAAGTGGCACGCGTCAAGCGGGCGGTCAACGCCCACAAGAAGCGCCGGGTAACCCTCGAGCGCGCGTCCGGCTACCGCGGTCAGCGTTCGCGCCTGTACCGCAAGGCGAAGGAGCAGGTCACCCACTCGCTGGTCTACAGCTACCGTGACCGCAAGGCCAGGAAGGGCGACTTCCGCAAGCTGTGGATCCAGCGGATCAACGCCGCGGCCCGCGCCAACGGGATGACCTACAACCGGTTCATCCAGGGCATCAAGGCCGCCGGTGTCGAGGTGGACCGCAAGATCCTCGCGGACATGGCCGTCAACGACCCGGCCACGTTCACCGCGATGGTGGAGCTGGCCAAGGCCAACGTCCCCGCTGACGTCAACGCCCCCGCCGAGGCATCCGCCTAGGAGTCGCTCGCGACCCAAGGCATCACGTCTGATGGCGAGTCTCCCTGCCGACGCCCCCGTGCTCTCTTCGAAGAGCGGGCGCGTGAAAGCGGCACGGAGGCTCGTCAGACGTGTCTCCCGGGCCGAGCACCGGCTGTTCCTGGCCGAAGGACCGCAGGCGGTCCGCGAGGCGCTCACCGTCCCCGGCTGCGTGGCGGAGGTCTTCGCCGTGGCGGCCATGGAGACCACGCATCCCGAGATCTTCACCGCCTCGACCGGGCAGCAGGTCGCCTGGCACCTCGTCGACGAGGCCGCGCTCGCCTCGCTCACCGAGACCGTCCACCCGCAGGGGCTGGTCGCCGTCTGCCGGTTCCTGGACCGTCCGCTGCGACACGTGCTGTCTCCCGTGCCGCGGCTGCTGGCGGTCTGCGCGGACGTGCGTGACCCCGGCAACGCGGGAACCGTCATCCGCTCCGCGGATGCCGCAGGGGCCGGAGCCGTCGTCCTGTCCGGCAGCTCGGTCGACCCCTACAACGGCAAGGCCGTCCGCGCCAGCGTCGGCAGCCTGTTCCACCTCCCGCTGGCCATCCACGAGGACACCGTCGAGGTCCTCACCACGCTGCAGCAGCAGGGCGTGACGGTGCTCGCCGCTGACGGCGCCGGCGAGCTCGACCTCGACGCCGCGATCGACGACGGCACGCTAGCCGGACCCAGCGCGTGGCTGTTCGGGAACGAGGCGTGGGGCCTGCCGGCCGAGGTGGCCACGCTCGCCGACCATCGGGTGCGGATCCCCATCCACGGCAGGGCCGAGAGCCTGAACCTGGCTACCGCCGCAGCCGTCTGCCTGTACGCCTCCGCGCGGGCGCATCGCCGCTGAGGACGCCAGACCTGGATACGGGCTGAACTCCGGCCGGTGAACCGTTAGCCTGATCGACGTGGACGTTGAGGGAGCGCTGCGCGAGAACGGACTGCTCGACGCCCTGCCCGACGGGGTGGTCGTCGCCGACCACAGCGGGACCGTCACCCGGATGAACAGCGCCGCCGCGCGGATGCTCCGGGTCCCGGACGGCGCCGGCAAGCACCTCTCCGACGTCGTCGTGCTCCAGGACCGCACGGGAAACGACTGGTTCAGCAGCACCAGGCCGTACGACGGACACCGGATCCGGGACGCGCTGACCGAGCAGTCGTGGTACCTCGCCGATGGAACCGAGCTGCTGCTCACCGCACGCCTCCTGCGCGAGACGCCGAACGGTCCCACGGACGCCGTGGCCGTGTGCCTACGCACCTCCCGTGCCCGGGAGCGGCTCGACCGGGAACGTTCCGACCTCGTCGCCACCGTCGCTCATGAGCTGCGCTCCCCGCTGACCGGCGTCAAGGGGTTCGTGGCGACGCTGCTCTCGAAGTGGGACAAGCTGAACGACGACCAGAAGAAGCTGATGCTGGCCACCGTCAACTCCGACGCCGACCGGCTCACCCGGCTGATCGCCGAGCTGCTCGACGTTGCGCGCATCGACACCGGGCGGCTCTCGCTGTACCCACGGCCGCTCGAGTTCGTGCCCGCCGTCGACCGGGTGCTCGACTCGGTCCGGGCCGGCACCGGCCGGGAGATCGTGCTCGATGCCGCGGGTGACCTGCCGAGGATCACCGCTGACCCGGACAAGTTCGTCCAGGTGGTCACCAACCTGGTGGAGAACGCGGTCCGTCACGGTGCCGGCGTGGTCCGGCTCAGCGCGACGAGCCTCGGGGACGACGACCCGTTCACGGGCGTTCTGCTCCACGTCGACGACGAGGGGGACGGCATCAGCCCGGAGATCCGCACCCGGGTGTTCACCAAGTTCTGGAAGCACGGCACCCGCGGTGGGTCGGGTTTGGGCATGTACATCGTGCACGGCCTGGTGAGCGCCCACGGGGGGACCGTCGAGATCGCCGACGCACCGGGCGGCGGAGCCCGGATCAGCATCAGGTGGCCCGAGCACGACGCTCGCCTGGCCTGAGCCGGGCGAGCGGTCCGCGGTCCGAAACCGGTTCGCACCCCGCGCGCCGGGGTTCCTACACTTCACCCGTACGCACCATCGTCCGAAAGGCAGTCATGTCCGGCCCCAACTCCGATTACGACCCGGTCGAGGTCACCCCGTTGAAGGCCGCCGAGGTGGACGCGATGCGTGCGGCCGCGATCGCTGCCATCACGGGCGCCGAAGACCTCGACGAGCTCAAGCGGGTCCGGATCGAGCACACCGCGGAACGGTCCCCCCTGGCCCTGGCCAACCGTGAGATCGGCGCGCTGCCGCCGCAGGCACGCAAGGAGGCCGGCATGCGCGTCGGGCAGGCGCGCGGCGCTGTCAACCAGGCGCTGGCCGAACGCCTGGCAGAGCTCGAGGACGAGCACGAGGCCCGGATCCTGGTCGACGAGGCCGTCGACGTGACGCTGCCGTGGGACCGGGAGCCACGCGGCGCACGCCACCCGCTGACCACCATCCAGGAGCTCGTCGGAGACATGTTCGTGGCGATGGGCTGGGAGGTTGCCGAGGGACCCGAGGTGGAAGCCGAGTGGCTGAACTTCGATGCGCTGAACCTGGGTCCGGACCACCCGGCGCGCACGATGCAGGACACGTTCTGGCTCGAACCGGCCGAGGGAGGACTGGTGCTGCGCACCCACACCTCCCCGGTCCAGGCCCGCACCATGCTGTCGCGGAAGCCACCGATCTACGTGGTCTGTCCGGGCCGGGTCTACCGCACCGACGAGCTCGACGCCACGCACACGCCGGTCTTCCACCAGGTCGAGGGCCTCGTGGTCGACCGGGGCATCACGATGGCGCACCTCAAGGGCACCCTGGACCATTTCGCCGAGGCCATGTTCGGCCAGGGCATCACGACCCGGTTCCGCCCGTCGTACTTCCCGTTCACCGAGCCCAGCGCAGAGGTCGACCTGGTCTGCTTCGTCTGCCGTGGCCAGTCGCCGGCCGTCGAGGACTGCCGCACCTGCAAGGGCGAGGGCTGGATCGAGTGGGGCGGCTGTGGCGTCGTCAACCCGCGCGTGCTGACCGCGTGCGGCATCGACGCGGACGAGTACTCCGGGTTCGCGTTCGGGATGGGCCTGGAGCGGACGCTGATGTTCCGCCACGGCATCGAGGACATGCGCGACATCGTCGAGGGCGACGTCCGGTTCACCCTGCCCTTCGGAATGGAGATCTGATGCGCGCCCCACTTTCCTGGCTCCGGGAGTACGTCGACCTTCCCGGTGACGTCACGGCCGACGACCTCGCGCACCGGCTCACCGCACTCGGGCTGAAGCTCGAGGCCCTCGAGGCGCCCGGCGCGGACCTCGCGGGACCCCTGGTCGTGGGACGGGTGCTGTCGTCCACCGACGAGCCGCAGAAGAACGGCAGGGTGATCCGTTGGTGCCAGGTCGACGTCGGCCCCAACCACAACGGCGAGGAGGGCTCGCGCGGCATCGTCTGCGGAGCGCACAACTTCGCGGAAGGGGACCTGGTCGTCGTCTCGCTGCCGGGCGCCGTGCTGCCCGGTGGCTTCGCGATCGCCGCACGGAAGACCTACGGCCACGTCTCCGACGGGATGATCTGTTCCACCAAGGAGCTGGGCCTGGGCGAGGACCACGACGGCATCCTCGTGCTCCACCCGGATGAGGCCAAGCCCGGCGACGACGCGATCGAGCTGCTGCACCTGCGCGACGACGTGATCGAGTTCGAGATCAATCCCGACCGGGCCTACGCGCTGTCGCTGCGGGGAATCGCCCGGGAGGCCGCGATCGCCTACGACGCGCCGTTCCGCGACCCCGCGAACCGCGAGGTGCCGGCCCCGAACGACGCCGGCTACCCGGTCCGGGTCGAGGCGCCGGACGGCTGCCCGGTGTTCGCGACCCGCACCGTCACCGGCTTCGACCCGGCGGCACCCACGCCGCGCTGGCTCGCCCGCCGGGTGCAGCTGGCCGGGATGCGGCCGATCTCGTTGGCCGTCGACATCACCAACTACGTGATGCTCGAGCTCGGCCAGCCGATCCACGGGTACGACGGCGACCGGCTGGCCGGCCCTGATCGTCGTACGCCGTGCCAAGGAAGGGGAGACCCTGACCACGCTCGACGCGGTACGCCGCACGCTGTCCGCCGAGGACCTGCTGATCACCGACGACAGCGGACCGATCGGCATGGCTGGTGTGATGGGCGGACAGACAACCGAGCTCTCGGAGCGCACCACGCACGTGGTGATCGAGGCCGCGCACTTCGACCCGGTGTCGATCTTCCGCACCGCCCGCCGTCACAAGCTCCCGTCGGAGGCGTCGAGGCGCTTCGAGCGCGGGGTGGACCCGCTGCTGCCCGCGTACGCCGCGGACCGGGTCGCCCAGCTGCTCGCCGAGCACGGCGGCGGCACCGTCACCGAAGGCGTGACCTACGTCGGCCGACCGCCGGAGGGCAGGACGATCACGGCGCCGGTCGACCTCCCGGCGCGGATCACCGGGATGAACATCGACACCGAGACCACGGTGGCGAACCTGAAGACCGTCGGCTGTGCGGTCGCGGTGGACGGGGACACCCTCACCGCGGCGCCACCGAGCTGGCGTCCCGACATGACCGACCCCTACGACCTGATCGAGGAGGTCGCCCGCATCGTCGGCTACACCGAGGTGCCCTCGGTGTTGCCCGCGGCGCCCGCCGGACGCGGTCTGACCTCCGGCCAGCGCCTGCATCGCCGGGTCGGGCTCGCACTGGCCGGGGCAGGGCTCGTCGAGGTGAAGACCTACCCGTTCGTCGGGCCCGCCGACCTCGACGGGCTGGGCCTGCCCGCGGACGACATCCTGCGCCGGACGGTACGCATCGCCAACCCGCTGTCGGAGGAGGAGCCGGAGCTCGCCACCACCTTGCTCCCTGGCCTGCTGAAGGCGGCCGCCCGCAACGTGGGACGAGGGCAGGGCAACCTTGCCCTGTTCGAGACCGCCTCGGTGTTCTTCCCGACCGAGGACGGTGCCAACGCCCCGATCCTGCGGGTCGACCGCCGCCCCGACGACTCGGAGATCGCAGAGCTGCTTGCGGCGGTCCCCGACCAGCCGCGGTTCCTGTCGGTGGTCCTCACCGGTGAGCGCGAGGCATCCGGGTGGTGGGGCAAGGGCAGGCCGGTGACCTGGGCGGACGCGGTAGCGGTCGTGCACGAGATCGCACGCGTCCTCGGCATCGAGGTTGAGGTGCGTTCGGGCACCCGCGCACCGTGGCACCCCGGACGGTGCGCCGAGATCCTGCTCAACGGGCAGGAGATCGGTCACGCGGGGGAGCTGCACCCCAACGTGTGCAAGGCGTACGGCGTGCCCGCGCGGACCGCCGTGGCGGAGGTCGACCTCGACGCTTTGGTCGCCCGCGCCGTGCCGATCATCCCGGCCCCGAAGTTCTCCAACTACCCGGTGGCCAAGGAGGACGTCGCGCTCCTCGTCGACGTCGACGTCCCCGCCGCCGCGGTCGCGGACACACTGCGTGAGGGTGCGGGGGCGCTGCTGGAGTCGGTGCGCCTGTTCGACCTCTACACCGGCGAGCAGACCGGCCAGGGCAAGAAGTCACTTGCTTTCGCCCTGCGGTTCCGGGCGCTGGACCGGACGCTGACGGAGAGCGAGATCGCCGCGGCCCGGGACGCCGCCATCGCCCTCGCCGTCGAACGGCACGGGGCGGTTCACCGCGCCTGATCCCCCGGAGCTTCCCCAGGGCACCATGGTGAAGCTGCACTCCCCACGACTTGCACAGCACGGGGAGTGCGGGTTCACCCAGGCACCATGGTGAAGCTGCTACCCCCCCCGATAGCATGACCATGCAGAGACGTGTATAGTCATGCGCATGGGTTTCGACCAGAAGATCACGATTGCGGTCGCCGGCGCGAGCGGGTACGCCGGTGGCGAGGTGCTCCGCCTGCTCCTCGCACACCCGTCCGTGGAGATCGGGGCGCTGACCGGTGGGTCCAACGCGGGGCAGCCGCTGTCGAAGCTGCAGCCCCACCTGGTCCCGCTCGCCGACCGCGTGCTCGACGAGACCACGGTAGACGTTCTCAGCGGCCACGATGTCGTCTTTCTCGGACTTCCGCACGGACAGTCCGGCGAGATCGCGAAGCAGCTGCCCGACGAGACCGTGGTCATCGACTGCGGCGCCGACTTCCGGCTCACCGACGCCGAGGACTGGGAGAAGTTCTACGGCGGCCCCCACGCCGGCTCCTGGCCGTACGGTCTCCCCGAGCTGGTCGGCCAGCGCGAGACCCTGAGGACCGCCACCCGGATCGCGGTGCCCGGCTGCTACCCGACCGTCTCCACGCTGGCGATCGCCCCCGCCGTGGCCGCCGGCATCGTCGACGCCGGCGACATCGTGGTGGTCGCCGCCTCGGGCACCTCGGGCGCCGGGAAGGCCGCCAAGTCGCACCTGCTCGGCTCGGAGGTGATGGGGTCGGCCAGCGCCTACGGCGTCGGCGGCACACACCGGCACACCCCCGAGATCGGCCAGAACCTCCGCACGCTCACCGAGGCAACGGTGAAGGTCTCCTTCACGCCTCTGCTCGTCCCGATGCCGCGCGGCATCCTTGCCACGGTGTCCGCGCCCACCACGTCCACCGCCGAGGACGCCTACGCGGTCTACCAGAAGGCGTTCGCCGACGAGCCGTTCCTGCACCTGCTCCCCGAGGGGCAGTGGCCGCAGACCAAGTCCGTGCTCGGCTCCAACGCCATCCACGTCCAGGTCACCGTCGACGCCTCCGCCGACCGGCTGGTCGCCGTGGCCGCGGTCGACAACCTTGCCAAGGGCACCGCCGGCGCCGCGGTGCAGTGCATGAACCTGGCACTTGGCCTACCGGAGACCACGGGCCTGTCCACGATCGGACTGGCACCGTAATGACCGTCACTGCACCCAAGGGCTTCCGCGCGTCCGGAGTCGCCGCCGGCCTGAAGTCGACCGGCGCCAAGGATGTAGCGCTCGTCGTCAACGACGGACCGCGCTACGACTCCGCCAGCGTGTTCACCGCGAACCGCTGCAAGGCCAACCCGGTCCTGTGGAGCCAGGAGGTCGTCAAGGACGGCACAGTCAAGGCGGTCATCCTCAACTCCGGCGGGGCCAACTGCTACACCGGCGCCGAGGGCTTCCAGACCACGCACGCCGTGGCCGAACAGACCGCAACCGGGCTCGGGATCGGTGCGATCGACGTGGTCGTCTGCTCCACAGGCCTGATCGGGCTCAAGAACAACCGGGAGGACCTCGTCTCCGGTGTCGAGCACGCGGTGATGGTGCTGTCGTCCGACGGCGGGACCGACGCCGCAGAGGCGATCATGACGACCGACTCGGTCAGCAAGCAGGTCGTCGTCGAGGGCAGCGGCTGGTCCGTCGGTGGGATGGCCAAGGGCGCCGGGATGCTCGCGCCACAGCTCGCCACCATGCTCGTCGTACTCACCAGCGACGCGGTCGTCGACGCTGCCGACGCCGACGTGGCACTCCGGGCCGCCACCCGCGTCAGCTTCGACCGGCTCGACTCCGACGGCTGCATGTCCACCAACGACACGGTCACCCTGATGTGCAGCGGCGCGTCCGGGATCACGCCCACTGCCGAGGACTTCACCGAGGCCCTGACCCGGGCCTGCACCGACCTCGCGATGCAGCTGCTCGCCGACGCCGAGGGCGCCGACCACGAGATCGCGATCACCGTGCTCAACGCCGCGACCGAGGACGACGCCGTCGAGGTGGGCCGCTCGGTCGCCCGGAGCAACCTGTTCAAGGCCGCTGTCTTCGGCAAGGACCCCAACTGGGGCAGGGTGCTGGCCTCGATGGGTACGACGGACGCCCGGTTCGACCCGGCCGACCTCGACGTCGCGATGAACGGGGTGTGGGTCTGCCGTGCGTCCGAGCCGTTCGAACCGCCGGAGAAGGTGAACCTCGACGCCCGCGAGGTCAGCGTGACCATCGACCTGAAGGCGGGGGACACCCGCGCGACGGTGTGGACGAACGACCTCACCCATGCCTACGTCCATGAGAACTCCGCGTACTCGAGCTGAGCCAGGAATGAGTGACATGACAGGCAAGAGCCCGGACGAGTGGCGGGATGCCACCGCCAAGGCGGCGACGCTGGCGGCGGCGCTGCCCTGGCTGAAGCTGTACCACGGCAAGACGATCGTGGTGAAGTACGGCGGCAACGCGATGACCGACGACAAGCTGAAGCGGGCCTTCGCGGAGGACATCGTGTTCCTCCGCTACGCGGGGTTCCGGCCTGTCGTGGTGCACGGCGGCGGCCCGCAGATCTCCTCGATGCTGGACCGGCTAGGGATCGAGTCGGAGTTCCGGGGCGGGCTTCGGGTCACCACCGAGGAGGCCATGGACGTGGTCCGGATGGTGCTCGTCGGCCAGGTGCAGCGCGAGCTCGTCGGCCTTCTCAACCAGCAGGGCCCGCTCGCAGTCGGCCTCTCCGGAGAGGACGCCGGGCTGTTCACGGCCGAGCGCACCACCGCCACGATCGACGGTGAGGAGGTCGACCTTGGCCTGGTCGGGGAGGTCGCGCGTGTCCGTCCGGAGGCGGTCCAGGACATCGTGGACGCGGGACGCATCCCGGTCATCTCCTCGGTCGCACCGGACACCGCAGGCACTGTGCACAACGTCAACGCGGACACGGCTGCCGCGGCCCTCGCGGTTGCACTGAAGGCGGACAAGCTGCTGGTGCTGACCGACGTCGAGGGTCTCTACCGGGACTGGCCGGACAGCGACGACGTGATCGGCGAGATCAGCCCGGAGGCGCTCGCCGAGCTGATGCCGAGCCTGGCCAGCGGCATGGTGCCGAAGATGGGGGCCTGCCTGCATGCGGTCACCAACGGTGTGCCACGGGCCACGGTCGTCGACGGCCGCGAGCCGCACGCCGTGCTGCTCGAGATCTTCACCGACGAGGGCGTCGGCACCCAGGTGCTGCCCGGAGTGCCCACCAAGATCCGCACCGCCCACTACACCACCTCGGCAGGAGGGACCGCATGACCGACCTGCTGCAGCGGTACGGCGCCGCGCTGATGAACACCTTCGGCACACCCAAGCTGGTGCTCACAAGGGGGAACGGCCCCTACGTGTGGGATGCCGCCGGCACCAGGTACCTCGACCTGCTCGGCGGCATCGCGGTCAACGCACTCGGCCATGCCCACCCCGCGTTGGTCGGCGCGGTCACTGACCAGCTGAACACCCTCGGTCACGTGTCGAACTTCTTCGCCACCGAGCCGCAGGTCACCCTCGCCGAGAGGCTGCTCGGGCTGCTCGACGTCGAAGGCAAAGTGTTCTTCACCAACTCCGGCACCGAGGCCAACGAGGCCGCGTTCAAGCTGACCCGACGGACCGGTCGCACGCATGTCGTCGCCACCGAGGGCAGCTTCCACGGCCGCACCATGGGTGCCCTCGCGATCACCTCCAAGGCCGCCTACCGGGAACCATTCGAGCCGCTGCCCGGCGACGTGACGTTCGTGCCGTACGGCGACGCCGACGCGCTCGCGGACGCGGTCACCGACGAGACGGCCGCTGTCGTGCTGGAACCGATCCAGGGCGAGGCCGGCGTGCTGTTCCCGCCCGCGGACTACCTGCAGCGAGCACGCGAGATCACCAACGAGCACGGCGCGCTGCTGTGGCTCGACGAGGTGCAGACCGGGATGGGGCGTACCGGTGCCTGGTTCGCGCACGCCGTCAGTGGCGTCACGCCCGACGTCGTGACGGTGGCGAAGGGCCTGGCCGGTGGCATCCCGATCGGTGCCTGCATCGCGGTCGGGGACAGCGGTGCGCTGCTCCAGCCGGGCAACCACGGGACCACCTTCGGCGGCAACCCCGTGGCCGCCGCCGCCGCACTGGCCGTCATCGGCACGATCGAGAAGGAAGGCCTGCTCGACAACGCGAACACCGTCGGCGCGACACTGCGCGCGGGCCTCGCCGACCACCGGGTCACCGAGATCCGCGGGGCCGGCCTGCTGATCGGGCTCGACCTGACCGAACCGGTTGCCGCCAAGGTGACCGCCGCGGCACTGGAGCGGGGCTTCATCATCAACGACTGCGGCCCGGACCGGGTGCGGCTCGCGCCACCGCTGATCCTCACCGGGGAACAGGCCACGTCGTTCCTCGACGCCTGGCCGGCGATCCTCGACGCCGGTTACGGAGAGGCGGCGCAGTCGTGACCCGGCACTTCCTCCGCGACGACGACCTCAGCCCCGCGGAGCAGGCCGAAGTGCTCGCGCTCGCGAAGCGGCTGAAGGCCGACCGTGTCGGCGAGGTTCCCCTCGCCGGCCCCAGGACGGTGGCGGTGCTCTTCGACAAGCCGACGCTGCGCACGCAGGTCTCGTTCACCACCGGAATCGCCGAGCTCGGCGGGTTTCCGATGGTGATGGACGGCAACCTCGCGAAGGTGGGGGTGCGCGAGTCGATCGCCGACACCGCCCGGGTGCTCGGCAGGCAGGTCTCCGCGATCGTGTGGCGGACCTTCGACCAGTCACGACTCGACGAGATGGCGGCGTACGCCGGTGTCCCGGTCGTCAACGCGCTGACCGACCAGTTCCACCCCTGCCAGCTGCTTGCCGACCTGCAGACCATCGAGGAGCACAAGGGGACGCTGGCCGGCGTGAGCGTCACGTTCCTCGGCGACGCCGCGTCGAACATGGGGCACTCCTTCCTGCTTGCCGGCGCCACCGCCGGCATGCACGTCCGGGTGAGCGGCCCGGCCGGGTACGAACCCGACGCCGACGTGCTGACGAAGGCTCAGTCGATCGCCGTCGACACGGGCGGCTCGGCGTCCTACGTCCTCGACCCCAAAGAGGCGGTCGCCGGGTCCGACGTCGTCGCCACCGACACCTGGGTGTCGATGGGCAAGGAGGGCGAGGCCGACCAGCGGTCGGGGCCGTTCCTGGCGTACTCCGTGACCGACGACCTCCTGGCCGAGGCATCGGACGACGTCATCGTCCTGCACTGCCTTCCGGCCTATCGCGGCAAGGAGATCTCCGCCGACGTGATCGACGGGCCACGCAGCGTGGTCTGGGACGAGGCCGAGAACCGGCTGCACGCCCAGAAGGCACTGCTGACCTGGCTCATGAACAAGCAGGGAGGCAACTCGTGACGTCGACCAACGGACCCGGCAGCATCCCGATGACGAAGGGGGCACGCCAGCAGCGGATCGTCGAGCTGCTCACCCGGCACCAGGTGCGTTCCCAGACCGAGCTGGCCGAGCTGCTTGCGGAGACGGGCGTCTCGGTGACCCAGGCCACCCTGTCCCGCGACCTCGTCGAGCTCGACGCCGTGAAGGTCCGCATCCCGACCGGTGCGCTCGTCTATGCCGTGCCCGCCGAGGGCGGCGACCGCACCCCGCGCGTCGGAGGCGAGACGATGGCCTCCGAGGCGAGGCTGGCGCGGCTTCTTGCCGAGCTGCTCGTGTCCGTGGACGCGTCCGCGAACATGGCGCTGCTCCGAACACCGCCAGGAGCTGCCCAGTTCCTGGCGTCCGCATTCGACCGGGCCGAGATCGGCAGCATTCTCGGCACCATCGCCGGCGACGACACCGTCCTGGTGATCAGCCGGGAGCCGACCGGGGGAGAAGCCCTCGCCCAACGCCTGCTGGCAATGGCGAACGGCGAGAAGGTCTCCGCCGAGGCGAACACCCACCGCACCGAAACTGAGAAGAAGCACGAGGAAACCACATGACCGACCGCGTTGTACTTGCCTACTCCGGAGGTCTCGACACCTCCGTCGCCATCGGCTGGCTGTCCGACCAGACCGGAGCCGAGATCGTGGCCGTCGCCCTTGACCTCGGTCAGGGCGGCGAGGACATGGAGGTGGTCCGGGAGCGCGCCATGTCCTGCGGTGCCGTCGAGTCCGTCGTCATCGACGCCAAGGACGAGTTCGCGGACGAGTACTGCCTCCCCGCCGTCCAGGCCAACGCCCTGTACATGGACCGCTACCCCCTGGTCTCGGCGCTGTCCCGGCCCCTGATCGTCAAGCACCTGGTCAAGGCCGCCCACGAGCACGGCGCAACCGTCGTGTCGCACGGCTGCACCGGCAAGGGCAACGACCAGGTCCGGTTCGAGGTCGGGGTGGGGGCGCTCGCCCCTGACCTGCGGGTGATCGCGCCGGTGCGTGACTACGCATGGACCCGGGAGAAGGCGATCATCTACGCCGAGGAGCACAGCCTGCCGATCGACGTGACCAAGAAGTCGCCGTACTCCATCGACCAGAACGTCTGGGGGCGAGCGGTCGAGACCGGCTTCCTCGAGGACATCTGGAACGGACCCGTGGAGGATCTCTACTCGTACACCCAGAACCCGGCCACCCCGCGCGATGCCGACGAGGTGGTGATCGCGTTCGAGCACGGCGTCCCGGTCCGTATCGACGGCAAGCCGGTCAGCGTGCTGGAGGCGATCCAGCAGCTCAACAAGCGCGCCGGCGCACAGGGTGTCGGACGGCTCGACATGGTCGAGGACCGGCTGATCGGCATCAAGAGCCGCGAGGTCTACGAGGGCCCCGGTGCGATCGCGCTGATCACCGCCCACATGGAGCTCGAGAACATCACCGTCGAGCGCGACCTCGCCCGCTACAAGCGGGGCGTCGACCAGCGCTGGGGTGAGCTGGCGTACGACGGGCTCTGGTTCTCGCCGCTGAAGCGGTCCCTGGACTCGTTCATCGCGACCAGCCAGGAGAACGTCTCGGGTGAGATCCGGATGACCCTGCACGCGGGCAAGGCCACCGTCACCGGTCGTCGCAGCGAGCAGAGCCTGTACGACTTCAACCTCGCCACCTACGACGAGGGCGACGTGTTCGACCAGTCCCTCGCGAAGGGCTTCGTCGAGCTGTGGGGCCTCCCGTCGAAGATCGCGGCCAAGCGCGACCTCGCCGCCGGCCGCTGACCGCGCCTGGCAGTGCCTCGGCCCGGGTAAACCCTCGATCTGATAGCAAGGACACCGTGACCGACTCGCCGAACGTCCCGATCCCGAGCACAGCCCCCAGTACCGCTCACGGCACCAACGCGGGGATGCTCTGGGGCGGCCGGTTCGCGGGTGGGCCCAGCGACGCGCTCGCCGCGCTCTCCAAGTCCACCCATTTCGACTGGCGGCTCGCGCCGTACGACCTGGCCGGCTCCCGGGCGCACGCCCGGGTGCTCCACCGCGCCGGACTGCTCACCGACGAGAACCTCGACACCCTGCTGCAGGGGATCGACGACCTCGCCGCCCAGGTCGCCGACGGCACGTTCGTCGCGGCCGAGTCCGACGAGGACGTGCACGGCGCCCTGGAGCGGGGCCTCGTCGAACAGCTCGGCCCGGAGCTCGGCGGGAGGCTGCGCGCGGGCCGGTCTCGCAACGACCAGATCGCCACCCTGTTCAAGGCGTTCCTGCGCGACCACGCCCGCACCGTCGCCACCCTGGTGCTCGACCTCGTTGACGCTCTAGCGGGGCAGGCCGACCAGCACCTGGGTGACGTGATGCCCGGCCGAACCCATCTGCAGCACGCGCAGCCGGTGCTGCTGTCCCACCACCTGATGGCTCACGCCTGGCCGCTGGTCCGCGACGTGGCCCGGCTGCGGGACTGGGACGCCCGGGTCGCGGTCGACTCACCGTACGGCGGCGGCGCGCTCGCCGGCTCGAGCCTCGGCCTCGACCCGCAACAGGTCGCCCGCGAGCTCGGGTTCACCGACTCGAGCCCGAACTCGATAGACGGCACCGCCGCGCGTGACTTCGTGGCGGAGTTCGCGTTCGTCACCGCGATGATCGGAGTCGACGTCTCCAGGCAGGCCGAGGAGGTGATCCTCTGGGCCACGAAGGAGTTCGGCTTCGTCGAGCTCGACGACGCGTACTCCACCGGCTCGAGCATCATGCCGCAGAAGAAGAACCCCGACATCGCCGAGCTGGCGCGCGGCAAGGCGGGCAGGTTGATCGGCAACCTGGCCGGCCTGATGGCCACGTTGAAGGCGCTGCCGCTGGCCTACAACCGTGACCTGCAGGAGGACAAGGAACCGGTGTTCGACTCGGTCGACACCCTCGAGGTGCTGCTGCCGGCCTTCACCGGCATGGTCGCCACCCTCCGCTTCCGGACTGAACGGATGGCGAGCCTCGCCCCGCAGGGCTTCTCGCTCGCCACCGACATCGCCGAGTGGCTGGTCCGCGAGGGCGTCCCGTTCCGGGTCGCGCACGAGGTGGCCGGTGCCTGCGTCCGTCGCTGCGAGGAGCTCGACATCGAGCTCGACGAGCTCAGCGACGAGCAGTTCGCGCAGATCTCCGAGCACCTGACCCCGGGTGTCCGCGACGTCCTCACCGTCCAGGGCTCGATCAGCTCGCGGAACTCCCGCGGAGGCACCGCCCAGGACCGGGTCGCCGAACAGCTCACCGAGCTCAGGAAGACCGTCGCGGACCATCGTGCCTGGCTTGGCTGAGGTCCTCGCCGGTCCCGTGCTCGAGGTCGCCCCGCGCCTGCTCGGCGCGGTCCTCACGCATCGCACGGACCAGGGAACGGTCGCGGTCCGGCTCACCGAGGTCGAGGCCTACGCCGGCGAGCAGGATCCCGGTTCGCACGCGTTCCGTGGCCGCACGCGGCGCAACCAGGTGATGTTCGGACCGCCGGGACACGTCTATGTCTACTTCACCTACGGCATGCACCACTGCATGAACGTCGTCTGCGGCACCGAGGGGCACGCCTCCGCGGTACTGCTGCGTGCGGGGGAGGTGGTCGAGGGCCTCGACCTCGCCCGGGTACGACGGGCGAACAGCCGTGACCGGGACCTGGCCCGAGGCCCCGCACGGCTCTGCAGCGCTCTCGGGATCGACCTGTCACACAACGGCCTGGACCTGTCCGACAGTCCGCTCACCCTGGACCCGGCGACCGATCTCGCAGCGACCAGCCGGGTCAGCACCGGGCCCCGGGTCGGGCTCCGGCTCGCCGCCGACCGACCCTGGCGGTTCTGGCTCAGCGACGAGCCGAGTGTCTCGGTGTACCGCCCCGCATCGACGCGGCCGCGGAACCGGAGCAGATGACCAGGTTTCAAGCATGTGGTGGGCATCCCGCTGCTGTACGGCGCCTACCAGATCGTGCTCGTGACGGTGGACCTGTTCGCCTGACCGGAGCCGGAGCCGAAGTCGCAGCACCGCCGCGTGCCGGCAATCGAACCGGAACCGCCCGATAGCCTCAGGTCATGCTCATTCATCCGTGGGACGAGGCGACGCGCGAGGAGTGGCAGCACCTGATGCGGCACGTCGACTTCGGGCAGGTGATCGCGGCCGGCCGTGGTGACGCGTACCCCGTCGTCGTACCCACCCACTTCCTCTACGACGGCGCCGACCAGATCTGGTTCCACCTCGCGCGACCGAACCCGGTGTGGGGCGCGCTCGAGGCCGACCCGCACATGGTGTTCGCGGTCATCGCCGACTACACGTACGTCGAGGCCGCCTGGAACGCCGACGACGGCGTCCCACCCGAGCACGGCGTGCCGACGTCGTACTACAGCGCCGTCCAGCTGCGGGGCCGCGCCGAGATCGTGGACGACCCCGACGGGAAGCTCGAGATCCTGGCCGCCCAGATCAGGCACTTCGAGCCTCCGGGCTCCACGCGCGCGATCCCGTCGGTGGGCATCGAGAGCGACCGCCGCCTGCTACCCGGGATCCGCGGGGTCCGGATGAGCATCGAGTCCGTGCAGGCGAAGATGAAGTACGGCGGAAACAAGACGCCGCAGAAGCGACATGAGATCGCCGGCCACCTCGAACAGAGGGGCGGACGGCTCGACGAGGCAGCCAGGACACACCTGCTGCGCCGGAGCAACGAGGCCGACTAGGAGGCCACGTGCCCGAGACCACCCTCAGCACCGACCAGGTGCTCGCGCGCCGCGGAGTGTCTAGAGTCGCCTCTGTGTCAGTGACCAGAGAACAGACCGGCCGGCAGCTTCGTCGCATGCTGCTCGATCGACAGAGCAAGCACCGGGTACCCGCGATCTACGGAGCCGTCGCCCGCGAGGGCTCGACGGTCTGGGGCGACGGTGTCGGGTCGGCCGACCTGGCCGATCCGGGGGCTCCGCCCGACGAGGACGCGCAGTTCCTGATCGCCTCCAACAGCAAGACGTTCACCGCCGTACTCGTGCTGGCGCTGCGGGATGAGGGCAGGCTCAGCCTCGACGACACCCTCGACACGTTCATCCCGGAGAGCAAGCACCCTGGTATCACCGTCCGGCAGATGCTCGCGCACGTGTCCGGGATGCAGCGGGAGCCGGTCGGCGACGTCTGGGAGACCCTCGAGCAACCCGACCGTGAGCAGCTCGTCGCCGGGTTCGGCGAGGCGGAGAGGGTACTCAAGCCGCACCACCGGTGGCACTACTCGAACCTGGCGTACGCGATGCTCGGCGAGGTCATCGCCCGGCTCGACGGTCGCGACTGGTTCGACAGTGTGCAGGCCCGGATCCTGCGGCCCCTGGGCATGACCCGTACGACAGTCGGACTGACCGGCCGACACGTGCACGGCTACTACGTCCCGCCGTACAGCGACGTCCCTGTCCCGGAGCCGGTGCTGGACCTCAAGGCGATGGCGGCCTGCGGCGGGCTCGCGAGCACGGCCACCGACATGCTCACCTGGGGATCGTTCGTGGCCAACCCGACCGACGAGGTGCTGCACCCGGACACGCTCGAGGAGATGTGCCAGCCGCAGATCATGGCGGACCTCGAACGGTGGCAGCTGGCCTTCGGGCTCGGCTTCATGCTGCTGCGGTCCGGCGACCGGATCTACGTCGGCCACACCGGCGGCATGCCCGGCCACATCACCGGTCTGTTCACGCACCGGCAGAGCGCCACCTCGGGAGTTGCGCTGATGAACAGCACCTCCGCACCCGACCCCGCTGCACTCGCGGTCGACCTGGCGAACCACGTGCTGGAGCACGACCCGGCCGACCCGGAGCCGTGGGCCCCGGGGACCGCGGTGCCTGAGGAGCTTGCCGGGGTCATCGGCAGGTGGTACTCCGAAGGGACGCCGTTCGTGTTCTCCGTCCGTCAGGGCAGGCTCGAGGCGAGGGGCGCACTGATGCCGGAGCACAAGCCGCCGTCGGTGTTCGAGAAGGTCGACGACGACCTGTACCGAACCGTCTCCGGCCGCGAGACCGGTGAGCTGCTGCGAATCACCCGCGACGAGCACGGCGAGGTCGTCAAGCTGAACTGGGCGACATACCCGGTCACCCGAAAGGCTCTGGCGTTCGGCGAGCAGCCATGAGCCGGAATCCGGTTGCGGGACGACCCGTTCGATAGGGCAGGCTTGGCCCAGCACACCTCGTACGACGGGCAGGCCGCCCGTCGTACGACAGCAGCAGGAAAGGCCCAGCGAAAGGTACTCCGGTGACCACTGACCTACATGTCCTCGACGACCTCGAGTGGCGCGGACTGATCGCGCACTCGACGGACCTCGACGCCCTGCGCGCCGAGATGGACGAGGGTCCGGTCAAGTTCTACGTGGGTTTCGACCCCACCGCGCCGAGCCTGCACATGGGGCAACCTGGTCCAGGTGCTCACCGCGAAGCGGCTCCAGCTTGCCGGCCACACGCCGTACGCCCTGGTCGGCGGGGCGACCGGCATGATCGGCGACCCGAAGGAGTCGGGGGAGCGCACCTTGAACTCCCTCGACATCGTGAAGGACTGGGTGGGCCGGGTCCGCGCGCAGATCGAGCCGTTCTTGACCTTCGACGGGCCGAACGCCGGCAACGATGGTCAACAACTACGACTGGACTGCGAGCCTGTCGACCATCGACTTCCTGCGCGACATCGGCAAGCACTTCCCGGTGAACCGGATGCTCGCCCGCGACGTGGTGAGGACGCGGCTCGAGGCGGGGATCAGCTACACGGAGTTCAGCTACGTGCTGCTCCAGTCGATGGACTACCTCAACCTCTACCGCGACTACGGCGTCAACCTGCAGTTCGGCGGCAGCGACCAGTGGGGCAACCTGACCGGCGGCGTCGAGCTGATCCGGCGGGCTGAAGGCGTGCAAGGTGCACGCCTTCGCGACACCGCTGGTGACCAGGGCGGACGGCACGAAGTACGGCAAGACCGAGGGCGGCGCCCTGTGGCTCGACCCCGGAGATGATGTCGCCGTACGCCTTCTACCAGTTCTGGCTGAACGTCGAGGACGAGAAGGTCGGCGAGCTGCTGCGCGTCTTCACCTTCCTCGACCGCGAGGAGATCGAGGACCTCGAGCAGCAGACGGCGGAGAAGCCGTTCCTGCGGGCCGGCCAGAAGGCGCTGGCCGAACAGGTCACCACCCTGGTGCACGGCGCCGAGGAGACCGAGCGGATCAAGGCTGCCTCCGCGGCGCTGTTCGGCGGCGGCGAGCTCGCCGACCTCGAGCCCGGACACCCTCGGCGCCGCGCTGCGTGAGGCCGGGTCGGCGCAGGTCAAGCGGTCCGACGGCATCCCCGACATCGTCGACCTGCTCGTCGACTCCGGGCTGTGCCCGAGCAAGGGCGCGGCCCGACGCACGATCGGCGAGGGCGGCGCCTACCTCAACAACGCAGCGGGTCCAGGATCCCGACCTGACGCCCGACCGAGTCGGACCTGCTCGGCGGGTCGTGGCTGGTGCTGCGCCGCGGCAAGAAGAACCTCGCCGGCGTCGAGGTCGTCTGAGGGGCGGCGGCATGGGCCGGTGGTCGGACACGCTGGAGGAGCTCGCCGCGCAGGCCCTGCCGGAGCCGGTGCATCGCTACTTCCGTCAGGGTGCCCGCGACGGCGTCTCCGCGGCGGAGGCAGTCGCCGCGTGGGACCGGCGCCGTGTCCTGCCCCGCGTTCTGCGCGACGTCACGTCGGTGGACACGTCGACGAGCCTGCTGGGTACGCCGGTGCGCTCACCGTTCGCGGTCGCCCCCACCACACTGCAGCGGGCCGCGCACCCCGACGGCGAGGTGGCGATGGCCGGAGCCGTCGCGGCGGCACGGTCGCTGATGGTGGTGTCGTCAGCAACGCCGGATGCACGTTCGAGGAGATCGCGGATACCGGCGTCGACTGGTGGCTGCAGGCATACGTCGCCGGCGGACCGGCCGAGCTGCGAGCCGCTGCTCGAGCGGGCGGTCGCTGCCGGGGCCAAGGCGATCGTGCTGACCGCAGACACCCCGGTTGTCGGACCGAAGTACGACCCCGGAGACACCGTGTGGGACGTGGTCGACCCGACCTGGCTGCGGGTGAACTTCGGACCCTCGTACGACGACGGGCCCCGGCGGCGAGAAGGCAACCGACCTGGGCACCGCACGACATCGGCTGGCTGGCCGGGACGACCGGCCTGCCGGTCGTCGTCAAGGGCGTGCTCCGTCCCGACGACGCCCGTCGCTGCGTGGACGCCGGTGCCGCCGCGGTCTGGGTCTCCAACCACGGCGGCCGTCAGCTCGACTACGCAGCGGCCACCGCGGACTGCCTCGCCCCGGTCGTGGACGCGGTCGGAGCCGAGGTCGAGGTGTACGTCGACGGGGGAGTGCGCAACGTCACGCCAGGCGTCTGACCGCTCTCGCGCTGGGCGCAACGCGCGGTGTTCCTCGGCCGGCTGCCGCTCTACGCCCTGGCCGTCGAGGGCGGGCACGGCGTCGTCCGGCTGATGGCTGAGCTCGAGGACGAGCTGGTGGAGACGATGCGGCTGGCCGGCTGCGTGGACCTCGCCGCGCTCACAAACGACCTGCTGGCGCCCAGTTGAGTGGCCGGCGGACGAACTACATGCCTGTGGTTCAACGACCGCCGCTGAGTGCGTCCGCGTCGCTCGCAGACCGCCGCATTGATCCCTAAACCGCCCCTGACCTGCGGTTTTGTGGATGTGACCGGGGCCACGTTGACCCGATTTGACTTGATCCGGCGGGTCTACGTAATGTTCTGTCTGTCGCCAGGGAGCGGCGGGACGCAAGGCCGCAGAGACCGGCGGCCGGCCCGGGCGGCCAGCCCCGGCGAAACCCAACTACACCTCAGCCGAGGTCGGGATGAGTGCGCGCAAGAGCGGCCTCAGAATCAGCTCGGTGAACGTGGCACGTGCGGGGGCCGGGAGGAGCAAAACCCCGATTTGACGGGGCCAGCAACACCCGGTAAGTTTGACCAGGTTGCCCCACAGCGAGGCCGAGAGGCCGGACTGCGGTGCGCGCTTGATCCTTGAGAACTCAACAGTGTGCCAAAAGTCGACGAATTAATTTGTAACGCCAGTCGGCAGGTTGCGAGAGTCCGGCTTCGGCTGGTCTTCGGTGTCTGTCGATGGTTCCTTTGGTAAGACAACGATTCTGACTCTGTTTCGACAGTGATGCATCTCTTGCCGGGATACTCCAAAGAGTCGATGACCTGCTGGTCTTCGGGCCGGTGGCATCAAAAGATTTCAACGGAGAGTTTGATCCTGGCTCAGGACGAACGCTGGCGGCGTGCTTAACACATGCAAGTCGAGCGGTAAGGCTCCTTCGGGAGTACACGAGCGGCGAACGGGTGAGTAACACGTGAGCAATCTGCCCTTCACTTCGGGATAACCTCCGGGAAACCGGTGCTAATACCGAATACGACCACTTCAGGCATCTGATGGTGGTGGAAAGTTCCGGCGGTGAAGGATGAGCTCGCGGCCTATCAGCTTGTTGGTGGGGTAATGGCCTACCAAGGCAACGACGGGTAGCCGGCCTGAGAGGGTGACCGGCCACACTGGGACTGAGACACGGCCCAGACTCCTACGGGAGGCAGCAGTGGGGAATATTGGACAATGGGCGAAAGCCTGATCCAGCAACGCCGCGTGAGGGATGACGGCCTTCGGGTTGTAAACCTCTTTCAGCAGGGACGAAGCGCAAGTGACGGTACCTGCAGAAGAAGCACCGGCCAACTACGTGCCAGCAGCCGCGGTAATACGTAGGGTGCGAGCGTTGTCCGGAATTATTGGGCGTAAAGGGCTCGTAGGCGGTTTGTCGCGTCGGGAGTGAAAACTCAGGGCTTAACCCTGAGCCTGCTTCCGATACGGGCAGACTAGAGGTATGCAGGGGAGAACGGAATTCCTGGTGTAGCGGTGAAATGCGCAGATATCAGGAGGAACACCGGTGGCGAAGGCGGTTCTCTGGGCATTACCTGACGCTGAGGAGCGAAAGTGTGGGGAGCGAACAGGATTAGATACCCTGGTAGTCCACACCGTAAACGTTGGGCGCTAGGTGTGGGACTCATTCCACGAGTTCCGTGCCGCAGCTAACGCATTAAGCGCCCCGCCTGGGGAGTACGGCCGCAAGGCTAAAACTCAAAGGAATTGACGGGGGCCCGCACAAGCGGCGGAGCATGCGGATTAATTCGATGCAACGCGAAGAACCTTACCTGGGTTTGACATATGGAGAAAACTGTCAGAGATGGCAGGTCCGTAAGGGCTCTATACAGGTGGTGCATGGCTGTCGTCAGCTCGTGTCGTGAGATGTTGGGTTAAGTCCCGCAACGAGCGCAACCCTCGTCTTATGTTGCCAGCACGTAATGGTGGGGACTCATAAGAGACTGCCGGGGTCAACTCGGAGGAAGGTGGGGATGACGTCAAGTCATCATGCCCCTTATGTCCAGGGCTTCACGCATGCTACAATGGCCGGTACAAAGGGCTGCGAAACCGCAAGGTGGAGCGAATCCCAAAAAGCCGGTCTCAGTTCGGATTGGGGTCTGCAACTCGACCCCATGAAGTCGGAGTCGCTAGTAATCGCAGATCAGCAACGCTGCGGTGAATACGTTCCCGGGCCTTGTACACACCGCCCGTCACGTCACGAAAGTCGGCAACACCCGAAGCCGGTGGCCCAACCCTTGTGGAGGGAGCCGTCGAAGGTGGGGCTGGCGATTGGGACGAAGTCGTAACAAGGTAGCCGTACCGGAAGGTGCGGCTGGATCACCTCCTTTCTAAGGAGCATGAATCGTCCTCATTCAGTTGGGACGATCAAGCAGTCTGTTTCGTAGGCAAACGTCCTACGGCAGGCAATGCTCACTAGTGGAACGTCGATTATTTGGTCTACTCACAAGCGAGAGCTCGTCAGTACTGTCGGTTCGCCGGCGTGGAACCACGAGCAGGAGCGAGTAAGCATTCCAGGCACACTGTTGGGTCCTGAGGGATCGAGTTCATCTCGAACCTCCAGGGCCACCACACCCCATGAACTACCGATGCGGTGCACTTCCCACCGGGAGTCGCCGAAGCGGTAAGCGTGGGAACTCTGGTGGTACCGCCCGTTACTTGAGAACTACACAGTGGACGCGAGCATCTTTGTAGCAAGACAAGCTACTAAGTGCACATGGTGGATGCCTTGGCACCAAGAGCCGATGAAGGACGTAGGAGCCTGCGATAAGCCCCGGGAAGTTGGCAACCGAGCTGTGATCCGGGGATTTCCGAATGGGGAAACCCAGCTGGAGTCATGTCCAGTTACCTCTGCCTGAACACATAGGGCAGTTGGAGGGAACGTGGGGAAGTGAAACATCTCAGTACCCACAGGAAGAGAAAACAAAAGTGATTCCGAGAGTAGTGGCGAGCGAAATCGGAAGAGGCCAAACCGTTTGCGTGTGATAGCCGGCAGGCGTTGCGCATTCGGGGTTGTGGGGCCGACCCGTTGGTTCTGCCGAACCAACACAGAGTAAGAAACCATTGTTGAAGTTGAAGCGGACTGGAAAGTCCCGGCGTAGAGGGTGATACCCCCGTACACGTAAGACAATGACTCTGAGTCGTCACCCCAAGTAACACGGAACCCCTGAAATTCCGTGTGAATCTGGCGGGACCACCCGTTAAGCCTAAATACTCCTTGGTGACCGATAGCGGACAAGTACCGTGAGGGAAAGGTGAAAAGTACCCCTGGCGGGGAGTGAAATAGTACCTGAAACCATGTGCATACAATCCGTTGGAGCAGTTCTTCGGAACTGTGACAGCGTGCCTTTTGAAGAATGAGCCTGCGAGTTAGCGTTATGTGGCGAGGTTAACCCGTGTGGGGAAGCCGTAGCGAAAGCGAGTCCGAATAGGGCGACTTAGTAGCATGACCTAGACCCGAAGCGGAGTGATCTATCCATGGGCAGGTTGAAGCGCGGGTAAGACCGCGTGGAGGACCGAACCCACCAGGGTTGAAAACCTGGGGGATGACCTGTGGATAGGGGTGAAAGGCCAATCAAACTCCGTGATAGCTGGTTCTCCCCGAAATGCATTTAGGTGCAGCGTCGCGTGTTTCTTACCGGAGGTAGAGCACTGGATGGTCTAGGGGGCCCACAAGCTTACCGAAATCAACCAAACTCCGAATGCCAGTAAGTGAGAGCGCGGCAGTGAGACTGCGGGGGATAAGCTCCGTAGTCGAGAGGGAAACAGCCCAGACCATCAGCTAAGGTCCCTAAGCGATAACTAAGTGGAAAAGGATGTGGAGTCGCACAGACAACCAGGAGGTTGGCTTAGAAGCAGCCACCCTTGAAAGAGTGCGTAATAGCTCACTGGTCAAGTGATTCCGCGCCGACAATGTAGCGGGGCTCAAGTTATCCACCGAAGCTATGGCATTCACGCGTTAACTCGGCCTGATTTATCAGGTCCAGGTGCGTGGATGGGTAGGGGAGCGTCGTATGGCGAGCGAAGCGGCGGAGTGATCCAGCCGTGGACGCCATACGAGTGAGAATGCAGGCATGAGTAGCGAATGACAAGTGAGAAACTTGTCCGCCGAATGATCAAGGGTTCCAGGGTCAAGCTAATCTGCCCTGGGTAAGTCGGGACCTAAGGCGAGGCCGACAGGCGTAGTCGATGGACAACGGGTTGATATTCCCGTACCGGCAAAACAGCGCCCATGACGAACCTAGTGATGCTAAGTGCCCGAAGCTGTCTAGATCCCTTCGGGGACGTGACAGTGGAGCGCACGACCCAAACTAGTAGTAGTCAAGCGATGGGGTGACGCAGGAAGGTAGTCCAACCGTGGCGATGGTAGACCACGGCTAAGGATGTAGGGCGAGACATAGGCAAATCCGTGTCTCACATGCCTGAGATCTGATGGGGAGTCCGTATGGACGAAGTGGATAATCCTATGCTGTCGAGAAAAACCTCTAGCGAGCTGTGCGCCGCCCGTACCCCAAACCGACTCAGGTGATCAGGTAGAGAATACCAAGGCGATCGAGTGAACCATGGTTAAGGAACTCGGCAAAATGCCCCCGTAACTTCGGGAGAAGGGGGGCCGGATTCGTTAAGGGACTTGCTCCCGGACGCGATGATGGCCGCAGAGACCAGGCCCAAGCGACTGTTTACTAAAAACACAGGTCCGTGCTAAGTCGTAAGACGATGTATACGGACTGACTCCTGCCCGGTGCTGGAAGGTTAAGGGGACGTGTTAGTTCTTCGGAGCGAAGCGCAGAACTTAAGCCCCAGTAAACGGCGGTGGTAACTATAACCATCCTAAGGTAGCGAAATTCCTTGTCGGGTAAGTTCCGACCTGCACGAATGGAGTAACGACTTGGGCGCTGTCTCAACCATGGACTCGGCGAAATTGCAGTACGAGTAAAGATGCTCGTTACGCGCGGCAGGACGGAAAGACCCCGGGACCTTTACTACAATTTGGTATTGGTGTTTGGTTCGGCTTGTGTAGGATAGGTGGGAGGCTTTGAAGCGTGGACGCCAGTTCATGTGGAGCCATCGTTGAAATACCACTCTGGTCGTACTAGATATCTAACCTAGGTCCGTTATCCGGATCAGGGACAGTGCCTGATGGGTAGTTTAACTGGGGCGGTTGCCTCCTAAAATGTAACGGAGGCGCTCAAAGGTTCCCTCAGCCTGGTTGGCAATCAGGTTTCGAGTGTAAGTGCACAAGGGAGCTTGACTGTGAGAGAGACATCTCGAGCAGGGACGAAAGTCGGAACTAGTGATCCGGCGCTGGCATGTGGAAGCGGCGTCGCTCAACGGATAAAAGGTACCCCGGGGATAACAGGCTGATCTTCCCCAAGAGTCCATATCGACGGGATGGTTTGGCACCTCGATGTCGGCTCGTCGCATCCTGGGGCTGGAGTAGGTCCCAAGGGTTGGGCTGTTCGCCCATTAAAGCGGCACGCGAGCTGGGTTTAGAACGTCGTGAGACAGTTCGGTCCCTATCCGCCGCGCGCGCAGGAAACTTGAGAAAGGCTGTCCCTAGTACGAGAGGACCGGGATGGACGAACCTCTGGTGTGCCAGTTGTTCCGCCAGGAGCACGGCTGGTTTGCTACGTTCGGAAGTGATAACCGCTGAAAGCATCTAAGCGGGAAGCACGTTTCAAGATGAGGTTTCCCACCGGGTTAACCGGGTAAGGCCCCCAGTAGACGACTGGGTTGATAGGCCGGAGGTGTACAGCAGTAATGCATAGCCGACCGGTACTAATAGGCCGAGGGCTTGTCCCTCAAAGATGTTGCGCGTCCACTGTGTGGTTCCCGAGTTACGGTCGGGAACCAAAGCTCAGCCCACCCGTCGTAGGGTGCGCTGACCAAGTTTTGGTTAGACATAACTCAATAGAGTTTCGGCGGCCATAGCGAAAGGGAAACACCCGGCTCCATTCCGAACCCGGAAGTTAAGCCTTTCAGCGCCGATGGTACTGCACACGGGAGTGTGTGGGAGAGTAGGACGTCGCCGGACATTAACTTCGTAGAGGCCACCCATTTGGGTGGCCTCTACGCATTTCTGGACCTGTTTTGCCTCAGGCGGACCGGTCCATGATGATGTCCGATGAAGCACGTAGGACCGTCGATGTGAGAGCCGGGCCGGCAACGGCCCGCGAAGGGAAGTTGTGGTGGCAGACGATCGTCGATCCCAGGGGCCGAAGCGGGACTCCGGCCGCGGTGCCGGCGGCAGCTCCCGCGGGAGCGCGGGTGCCGGGCGTCCGTCCCCATCCGGTGGCCGCTCGGGTGCGGGTCGCAGCGGCGCCCCCAGCACCGGTCGCGGCAGCAGTCGCAGGGACGACCGTGGTGGCGACAAGCAGTGGAGCCGGCCCCGTCGGGATGACCGTCGGAGCGACCGGAGCCGCGACCAGGAGACGCGCTCGCAGGAACAGTCCCGGTATGACGGCCCACCGCTGGACGAGGAGATCACCGGGCGCGAGCTCGACCGCTCGGTCCGGCAGCAGCTCAAGGGCCTGCCCGAGAAGCTCGCCGCCCGGGTCGCCAGACACCTGGTGGCCGCCGGGCAGCTGATCGACGTCGATCCCAAGACCGCCTACCAGCACACGCTGGCCGCTCGCGCGCGTGCCTCGCGCATCGCGGTCGTTCGCGAGGCCTGTGGTGAGGCCGCGTACGCCGCGGAGGAGTATGCCGAGGCGCTCTCGGAGTTCCGGGCCGCGAAGCGGATGAACGGTGTGACCGCCTACCTGCCGGTGATGGCGGACTGCGAGCGTGCCCTGGGCCGACCCGAGAAGGCGCTGGCGCTCGCCAAGAGCCCGGCCGTGGCAAACCTCGAGCCCGACCTGCAGGCAGAGATGACGATTGTCGAGGCGGGCGCGCGCCGTGACCTCGGTGAGATCGACGCTGCGATCCGCACCCTCGAGAACGCGCCGCTGCGCTCCCGGTCCCGTGCGGCCTGGGTGGTGCGGTTACGGTACGCCTACGCCGACACCCTGCTGGCGGCCGGCAGGACCGACGACGCCATCGTGTGGTTCCATCGCACCGCTGGTGTGGACGGTGAGGGCATCACCGACGCCGCCGAGCGGCTGGCCGAGCTGGAGGGTGTCGTGCTGACCAGCTCCGCCGACGAGGACGACACAGACGAAGCGCCCGATGGAGGGAACGGCACCCGCGACGCGTGAGCTGCCACGGCCCAGGCCAGATCTGGCCCGGGTCTGTCCACAGGGGTGAGTTGTCCACCGGTCCGCGACCCGTGGTCGCGACTGTTGTGGCTGTCTCCGATGCTTGTCATGGAGGTAATCCCATGACACAACAAGAGGTAGAGGCGCCGCCCGGACAGAACAGTGTTGCGCTTCGTGGTCGCGTCTCCTCGGCGCCGCTGGAGCGGGAGCTGCCCAGCGGCGACACGATCCTGACCTTCCGGATGGTGCTGGCCCGGGACAAGAGCCCGATGACGGCGCGGTCAAAGCAGAGCTCGGACTGGGTCGACTGCGTCGCGTGGGGCGGCCGGGTGCGGCGCAGCGTCGCCACCTGGCGGGTCGGTGACGTCGTCGAGCTGGAGGGTGCCCTGCGCCGCCGGTTCTTCCGGATGGACGGCCGCACCTCGACCCGGGTCGAGGTGGAGGTGCTCGCCGGGCGGATGGTCGAGCGCTCGGGATGAACGGAGCCACCGGGGTCAGGCGTCGTTCAGGTCCCGCATTACCACGCCCATCCGGGGCTTGGGTGAGAAGGACGTCGACTTCCGCGGCATCCGGACACCCCGTGCGGCGGTCTCCATCACCTGCCGCACCGTGGGCGGATGCACCGCGACCACGATGCCCGGCTGACGGGCCGTGGTGTTCAGCGCCTGGTCGAGACTGTGGTGGTAGCCGATCTGCTCCTCGGCCACGTGCCACGCCTCGAACAGCTCACTGTGAAGAATTGCCGCGTCCACATCATGGCTTCTGGGCGTGCTCAGCACCGCCCAGGTCCGGCCGTCCGAGAGCACGAACGCCGCCCGGTGACCGTCCGTCGCCAGGTCGATGAGCGCTGCGAAGGCGGCCTCACGGTCCGGGAACGTCGCGAAGTCGTCCCCACGCTCGGAGGAGATCTCCTGGACGTCGGCGATGGTGAGCGCGCCGATCGACCGGTGGATCGGGCCTACGGTGAGCGGGTAGTCGTGCTGGTCGACGAGCATCGCGAGCCCGTAGTCCCATGGGGACTCATCGACACCCGCCGCGGGATCACGCATCTCCTCCTGCAGGTGCAGGTATGCCGCGTACCGGTGGTGACCGTCTGCGATCAGTGCCTGGGCCTGCGCGAGCTCCTCGGCCAGCCGGGCAAGGTATCCCGGCTCGCTGATCGCCCACATCCGGTGCTCGCTGCCGTCGAGGGCCGTGAAGTCCACCAGCGCCTCGGCACCCGTGCACTCCTCAAGGAGGTCACGCAGACGCTCGGTGCCCTCGTGGACGAGCAGGATCGGCTCGAGGTTCGACTCCGTTGTCCGCATCAGCACGGTCCGGTCCTCGACCGGTCCGGCCATCACGTCCTCGTGCGGGAGGATCACCCGCTCGTTCTCCTGGCGCAGAGCGACCACCCCGATGAGCCCGCGCACCGTGACCTGGTCCGCTGTGTACTGGTACAGGTACAACGCAGGGACCTCGTCGGCTCGCAGGTAGGCCTTGTCCCGCCAGGACCGAAGCCGCTTGCGTACAGCGAGGTAGGGCCTCTCGAACCGCCGTGACAGAATCAGCCGGACGATGTTCCGGCGGTTCGCCGCCTCGAGATCACGCACGGTCTCGGCGTCGAGCATGTCGTACGGCGGCGAGATCACCGTGCCCAGGTCACCGACGGTCTGCGCGTTGAACCTCAGGCCGCGGAACGGAGCGAGCACGAACGGTCGCCGTCCCGGGGACGGGCTCTCGGCGACGCTGCGTGGGTACGTGCTGGTTTCGGTGGTCACCGGTGCATCGTATGAGGAGTCGACGTAGATCAACCGGAGGGCCAGGCATGTTGAAGGAGTGCAGCGCTGCGCTGTGGGACGAGTACGACCTGGCGATGCTCGACCTGGACGGCGTCGTGTACGTCGGCGCGCACGCCGTGCCGGGTGCACCCGAGCACCTGGACCGGGCCCGGCAGGCCGGGATGCACCTGGCCTATGTGACGAACAACGCCTCCCGTCCTCCCTCGGTGGTTGCCGAGCACCTGCGTGAGCTCGGGATCCCCGCCGGTGACGACGACGTGGTCAGCTCGGCGCAGGCTGCGGCCCGGCTCATCGCTCGGGAGGTGCCTGCAGGCTCGGCCGTGTTCGTGATCGGCGGGACCGGCCTGTTCGAGGCGCTCGCGGAGCGCGATCTCAAGCCTGTGCAGACGATCGAGGAGGACCCGGTCGCGGTCGTGTCCGGGTACCACCCCGACCTCCTGTGGAAGACGGTGATCAACGGCGCGATCCTGGTCAAGCGCGGACTGCCGTGGGTGGCCTCCAACATGGACATGACGGTGCCCACCGCGGAGGGGCTGGGGCCGGGTAACGGGGTCCTGGTGACCGCGGTCGCGGACTACGCCGGACGCACTCCGGTGGTGGCCGGAAAGCCGATGACACCGTTGTTCGAGGAGACCCGTCGCCGCGTCGGCGGCGAGCATCCTCTCGTCGTGGGGGACCGTCTGGACACCGACATCGAAGGAGCGCGGGCCGCCGGGCTCGACAGCCTGCTCGTGATGACCGGTGTGACCGGGGCGGCGGAGCTTGTGTCCGCGGCGCCCGGGCTGCGCCCGTCCTACGTCTGCGCCGACCTGTCCGGGCTGGGGGCGCCGCAACCCGCGCCCGTCTGCCGGGAGGACGGCCACGAGCTCGGCGGCTGGCGGGCACGGGTCGACGACGGCGTGCTGAGTGTCGAGGGGGACGGATCCGGCGACGACTGGTGGCGGGTGGTGGCCGTGTCCGGCTGGCACCATCTCGACACGATAGGGGGCGTGGTGGACGTCTCCGGGCTGCGCGTGCCCGGTAGCGTTGGCCGCGAGCAGCAACAGGCAGCAGCCGACAGGCGCGGGCGAGAAGACGGTGACAGCCAGTGAACGAGAGCAACGACCGGGACTTCGATCGCCCGGAGGCCGAGCAGGGCGGCCACCCCGTGCCGCGCGCCGGAGACGTCGCACGCGGGTACGAGCCCACCGGGAACCCGACCGTCGACTCGGTGCTCGAGTCTCTCGAGCGACTCGACAACGCACCGGTCGACGAGCATGTCGGTGTCTTCGAGTCCGCACACGAGAAGCTGCGTGGTGCGCTGGCCGACGCCGGCAACGACGACGACCAGAGCTCCTGACCGCCCGCGCCGACCGGTCCGCTGTCAGCCCATGCCACGTCGCCTCCGCCTGGACGCCGAGCTGGTACGGCGTGGGCTGGCGCGCTCGCGTGAGCACGCCGGCGAGCTGATCGCCGCCAAACGGGTCAAGGTGGCCGGCGCTGTGGCCACGAAACCGGCCACGGGGGTCAGCACCGACGTCGCGCTGGTCGTGGTCGACGACCCGGACCGTCCCGACTACGTCTCCCGGGGTGGCCACAAGCTCGCCGGTGCACTCGCGGCCTTCGTCCCGCACGGCCTCGTCGTGGCCGGACGCCGCTGCCTCGACGCCGGGGCGTCCACAGGTGGTTTCACCGACGTGCTGCTGCGCCACGACGCGGACGAGGTGGTCGCGGTCGACGTCGGGTACGGCCAGCTGGCCTGGGCGTTGAGGCAGGATGCCCGGGTCCACGTGCACGACCGGATGAACATCCGCGACCTCACCCCGGAACAGATCGGCGGGAGGGTCGACCTCGTCGTCGGAGACCTCTCCTTCATCTCGCTGGTGCTGGTCCTCGACGCCCTGCTCGGCGTGACCAACGACGACGGCGACCTGGTGCTGATGGTCAAGCCCCAGTTCGAGGTCGGCAAGGACCGGGTCGGCAAGGGCGGCGTGGTCCGTGACCTGGACCTGCGGGCCGGCGCTGTCGCCTCCGTGGCCTCGGGTGCAGCGACCAGAGGCTGGGGTGCGCAGGCGGTCACCACCAGCCCGCTCCCCGGACCATCCGGCAATGTGGAGTACTTCCTCTGGCTGCGGAACACACCCGCAGCCGTCTCGGAGGACGACATCGCCGCCGAGGTCCGGCGTACCTCCGCCCTGGGGGAGCCGGGTGAGAAGGTGGAGTCGTGAACAGCACTGAAGGTCCGCGGCGGATCCTCCTCCTGGCCCACACCGGCCGGCGGGAGGCTCGTGACGTCGCCGCGCAGTTCGCCGACACACTGCACCGGCACGGCATCGCCCTCCGGCTGCTGAAGGACGAGGCCGCCGACCTGTCCCTCGACATCCCCGGTCTCGAGGCCGTCGAGCCGGGTCCCGACGCGTCGGACGGATGCGAGCTGGTGCTGGTGATCGGCGGTGACGGCACCATCCTTCGCGCTGCCGAGCTGACCCGGGAGTCGGGCACACCGCTGCTGGGGGTGAACCTGGGTCACGTCGGCTTTCTCGCGGAGGCGGAGTCCGACGACGTCGAGTTCACCATCGACGCCATCGTCAACAAGCGTTACACGTTCGAGGAGCGGCTGACCGTCGACGTCTCGGTGCACCGCGACGGGGAGCTGGTCGCCGCCACCTGGGCGTTGAACGAGGCGAGCGTGGAGAAGGCGGCCCGCGAACGCATGCTCGAGGTGGTCGTCGAGATCGACGGCCGGCCGCTGTCGCGGTGGGGCTGCGACGGCGTTGTGTGCGCCACCCCCACCGGATCGACGGCGTACAACTTCAGCGCCGGCGGCCCGATCGTGTGGCCCGGTGTCGAGGCGCTGCTGATGGTGCCGATCAGCGCCCACGCCCTGTTCGCCCGCCCGATGGTGGTCGCGCCCAGCTCGGTGCTCGCGATCGAGGTCATCGCCCGCACCGGCGGTGCCGGCGTGCTGTGGTGCGACGGTCGGCGCACAGTGGACCTGCCGCCGGGCGCCCGGATCGAGGTACGCCGAGGCCGCGCGCCGGTCGCGCCTCGTGCGACTGCACCAGGCGCCGTTCACCGACCGGCTGGTCGCCAAGTTCGACCTGCCCGTGTCCGGCTGGCGCGGAGCCGCCGAGCGGCGCCGCTCCCGCGCCAACGGCGGTGACGATGCTTGAGGAGCTGCGGATCACCTCGCTCGGGGTGATCGAGGAGTCCGTGCTCGAGCTCGGCCCGGGGTTCACGGTGATCACCGGTGAGACCGGTGCCGGCAAGACGATGATCGTGACCGCGCTCGGCCTGCTGCTCGGCGGCCGGGCGGACTCGGGAGCGGTGCGCACCGGCGCCAGGTCCGCCCGCGTCGAGGGCATGGTGAACGTCGGGTCCGCTGGAGCCGCGCTGAGCCGCCGCATCGATGAGCTCGGCGGAGAGGTCGAGGACGGCCGGCTGCTGCTCGCCCGGCAGATCTCGGCCGAGGGCAGGTCCCGCGCCTTCGTCGGGGGAGTGTCGGTGCCGGCCACCGCACTGACCGGCCTGGCCGACCCGTTGGTCGCCGTGCACGGCCAGTCCGACCAGCACCGCCTGCTGCAGGCGTCCGCCCAGCGTGACGCCCTGGACAGCTTCGCGGGGAAGAAGACGCTCGAGCTCCGGGACCGGTACGCCGCCTGCTACCGCCGGCTCCGCGACACCGAGACGGAGCTCGCCGAGGTGGTCGAGACAGCCCGGGAGCGCGCCCGCGAGGCCGATCTGCTCCGGTTCGGCCTCGGCGAGGTCGAGGGCGTGGACCCCGAGCCGGGAGAGGACACCGCGCTCGCTGCCGAGGAGGCCAGGCTGGGTTTCGCGGACACGCTGCGCACCGCCGCACAGCAGGCGCGGGAGTGCCTGTCCGCGGAGGAGGGTGGCCCCGACGCGCTGGGCACCACATCGGCGGCCCGTAAGCTGCTCGACGGGGTGCGTGTCCATGACCCGGAGGCGGCCGCGCTGGCGGACCGGCTGGCTGAGGTGAGCTACCTGCTGTCCGACGTGGCTGCCGACGTGTCGTCCTACGCATCCGGCCTCGACACCGACCCGGCCCGGCTCGCCGCGGTCTCCGATCGCCGTGCGGCACTGACCGGGCTCACCCGCAAGTACGGCGAGACCATCGACGAGGTGCTGGCTTGGGCCAAGGAGGCGTCCCGGCGGTTGCTGGACCTCGACTACACCGACGAACACATCGAGGAGCTCCGCCGCCGCCGCGAGACGCTCCGCGGTGAGCTGGCCCAGCTCGGTGGCGGGCTCTCGGACGCCCGCCGCAAGGCGGGGACCAGGCTCGCCAAGGCGGTCACCGGTGAGCTGACCTCGCTGGCGATGCCGCACGCCGAGCTGACCATCGCGGTCGCGCAGACCGACGACCCCGACCACGGCCTGACAGTCGACACACGCACACTCCGGTTCGGCTCCAGCGGGCTCGACGACGTCGAGTTCCTGCTGGCCGCGAACCGCGGTGCAGACCCCCGGCCGCTCACCAAGGGCGCCTCCGGTGGTGAGCTCTCCCGGGTGATGCTGGCAGTCGAGGTCGCCCTGGCCGCGACGAACCCGGTGCCCACGTTCGTCTTCGACGAGGTCGATGCCGGTGTCGGCGGCAAGGCGGCGGTGGAGGTCGGCCGCAGGCTGGCGATGCTGGCCCGACACGCCCAGGTGCTCGTCGTCACACACCTCCCGCAGGTCGCGGCGTTCGCCGACCAGCACTACGTTGTCGTCAAGAGCAACGACGGCTCGGTCACGACGTCCGGGCTGACCGCGCTCGACGAGGAGACGCGCGTGAAGGAGCTGTCCCGGATGCTCGCCGGGCTCGAGGACTCCGACACCGCCCTCGCTCACGCGCAGGAGCTGCTGGACACCGCACAAGAGGTTCGGTCGGCGCGCTGACCCTGGTGCCTCCGCGGAACTGTTGCCCGCGCGTGGCAGGATTGCGGCGCCATGAAATTCCCCTCGCGACAGAAGCCCGTCGACGGCGCTCCCGGAGTCACGGGGACCGCCAGGCTGGACCGGCGGACCACCACTCTCGTACGCCGGCTGCGTCCCGGCGACGTCGCTGTGATCGACCATCTCGACCTGGACCGCGCGACCGCCGAGGCGCTGGTGGACTGCGGTGTCGCCGCGGTCGTCAACGCCTCACCGTTCATCTCCGGCCGCTACCCGAACCTCGGGCCCGAGCTGCTCGCCAAGTCCGGCGTGGTCCTGCTCGACAACGTCGGGTCAGAGGTGTTCGCCAAGGTCAGCGACGGTGCCGAGGTCCGGGTCCACGAAGGTCAGCTGTACGTCAAGGACGAGCCGGTCTTGAACGGTCGCGAGCTGTCTGCCGCCGACGTGCACGAGATGATGGACGAGGCCCGTGGCGGCCTGTCCACCCAGCTGCAGAGCTTCACCCACAACACCACGGAGTTCCTCCGCCGTGAGCAGGACCTCCTGCTGCACGGCCAGGGCGCCCCGACGATGAGGACCAAGATCGCGGACCGGCCGGTGGTGATCGTCGTCCGCGGCTACGACTACCGCGACGACCTACGGAACCTCAAGCGCTACATCCGCGAGCAGCGGCCCGTGCTGGTCGGGGTGAACGCGGGTGCCGACGCGCTGCTCGCCGCCGGTCATCGGCCGGACATCGTCGTGGTGGGGGAGGACGGTCTCGCCCAGGGCAGCCACGCCGGAGACGGTTCTACGGTCTCGGACAAGGCGCTGCGTGGCGCCCGCGAGGTCGTCCTGCACACCGACCGGGCAGGCCGCGCGGTCGGCTCGGACCGGCTGGACCGGATCGGGGTGCGGGCCCAGAACTTCTCCGCGTCCGGCACCAGCGAGGACATCGCGATGCTTCTCGCGGACCTCTCCGACGCCTCGCTGATCGTCCTGGTGGGCACCCACGCCACCCTCGACGAGTTCCTCGACCGGCACCGCTCCGGTCTGGCCAGCACGTTCCTGACCCGGCTCCGGGTCGGACCGAAGCTGGTGGACGCCAAGGGCGTGCCGCACCTGTACTCCGGCCGCGTCCGGATCTGGCACCTGCTGCTGGTCCTGCTCGCCGGGATCGTCGCCCTGCTCGTCGCGGTAGCCGCGACACCGGTCGGGCAGGACTGGTGGACGTCCGTGCAGCCATCCCTCGAAGGCCTCTACGACTGGTTCCAAGGACTGTTCTCGTGATCTCTTTCCGGTACCACATCGTCTCGATCGTCTCCGTCTTCCTCGCGCTCGCCGTCGGCGTGGCGCTGGGTGGAGGGCCGCTGAAGGGCGAGGTCGACAACACCCTGGTCGAGCAGGTCGAGGCGGACCGCAAGACCAAGGCCGACCTCCAGGCCGAGATCGTGGCGCTGCGCAGCAGCAACGGGTTCACCGACGCGTTCGCTGCCAACGTCGCGCCAGGTCTGCTGTCCAAGAGTCTCACCGGACGCCCGGTCACCCTCGTGGTGCTGCCCGGGGCCGACGAGGAGGTCGTGACCTCGGTCACCGCGCTGGTCGGCCTCGCCGGAGGCACGGTCGGAGGCACATTACGCGCGGGCGACGGTCTGGTCGACGCCGGCAACAAGCAGCTCGTGGACGAGCTCGGCAGCCAGCTGCTCGACGGGACACCGGACGTGAGCGTCGCCGACGACGCCAGCGGCTACGAGCGGATGGGTGCGCTGATCGCTCGGGCCGTCGCGACCGACGTGGACGCAGGGGCCCCGGTCGACGACGCCGCGAACAGCATCCTGTCGGGGCTGAGCACCGCGAACCTGATGTCCGCCGAGGGCGACTTCGAGAGCCGGGGCAGCCTGGTCCTGTTCATCGCGGGCGAGGGCACCGGGTCAGCAGAGGAGCGGCAGGGGGCCAACACCATCGTCACGTCGCTGGCCACCGCGATCGACGTGGACACCGACGGCGTGGTCGTCGCCGGCCCGGTGGACGCTGCCCGGGGGAACGGCCTGATCAGCGCTGTCCGTGGCGACGTCGTCGCCGCCCGGGACATCTCCACCGTGGACGCGATCAGCCGGCAGGCCGGCCAGGTGGTCTCCGTGATGGCGCTGGCCGAGCAGTCCCAGGGTGGCGCCGGCCACTACGGCGCGGTCGACGCGGCCAACGGGGCGATGCCGGGCGCCGCGGTGCCATCCGACTGACCCCTCGGATCAACTCGCGGCACGGTTCCGGCGCGGCTTGGGCAAACCTCGCAGTGTGTTGGTAGCCTAGAACCCCGTGGACGTGGATAGGTTCTGGTCGCCGCGCCATAGTTTCGATCGACACCACGGGAGTTCTCTTGGCCGCATCGCAGCCAACCAAGCACGTCTTCGTCACCGGGGGAGTCGCCTCCTCGCTCGGTAAGGGACTGACTGCCTCCAGCCTCGGAAACCTGCTGAAGTCCCGTGGGCTGCGGGTCACCATGCAGAAGCTCGACCCGTACCTCAACGTCGACCCGGGCACGATGAACCCGTTCCAGCACGGCGAGGTCTTCGTGACCAACGACGGAGCCGAGACCGACCTCGACATCGGCCACTACGAGCGGTTCCTCGACACCGACCTCAACGGCATCGCCAACGTCACCACCGGACAGGTGTACTCCCAGGTGATCGCCAAGGAACGTCGCGGTGACTACCTCGGCGACACCGTGCAGGTGATCCCGCACATCACCAACGAGATCAAGGAACGGGTCCGTGCCATGGCCGGGTCGGACGTCGACGTGGTGATCACCGAGGTCGGTGGCACCGTCGGCGACATCGAGTCGCTGCCCTTCCTCGAGGCCGCCAGGCAGGTCCGCCACGACGTGGGCCGCGACAACTGCTTCTTCCTGCACGTCTCGCTGGTGCCCTACATCGGGCCATCCGGCGAGCTGAAGACCAAGCCCACCCAGCACTCGGTGGCCGCGCTCCGCTCGATCGGCATCCAGCCCGACGCGATCGTCTGCCGCTCCGACCGGCCCATTCCGACATCGGTCAAGAAGAAGATCTCACTGATGTGCGACGTCGACGACGACGCCGTGATCACGTGCAGCGACGCCCCCTCGATCTACGACATCCCCAAGGTGATCCACTCCGAGGGCCTCGACGCCTACGTCGTACGCCGGCTGAACCTGCCGTTCCGCGACGTCGACTGGACCGAGTGGGACGACCTGCTGCGGCGGGTGCACCACCCGGCCGAGGAAGTGACCGTCGCGCTGGTCGGCAAGTACATCGACCTGCCCGATGCCTACCTGTCCGTTGCCGAGGCGCTGCGGGCCGGCGGGTTCGCGCACGAGGCGAAGGTCAACCTGGTCTGGGTACCCTCCGACGAGTGCCAGACCAGGGAGGGGGCTGCGAGGCACCTGGCTGAGGTGGACGCGGTGTGCGTCCCCGGCGGGTTCGGCATCCGCGGCATCGAGGGCAAGGTCGGCGCGCTGGAGTACGCCCGCACCCACGGCATCCCGACTCTGGGCCTGTGCCTCGGCCTCCAGTGCATGGTGATCGAGTACGCCCGCCACATGGCCGGCATCCCCGAGGCCGACTCCACCGAGTTCGACGCCGACTGCGACGAGCCGGTGATCGCGACCATGGCCGAGCAGAAGGCGTTCGTCGGCGGTCAGGGCGACCTGGGTGGCACCATGCGGCTCGGGCTGTACCCGGCCGAGCTCAAGGAGGGCTCGGTGGTCCGCGCGGCCTACGGCGAGCCGAAGGTCGAGGAGCGTCACCGCCACCGGTACGAAGTGAACAACGCCTACCGGGAGCGTCTCGAGAAGGCAGGGCTGCTGTTCTCCGGAACCTCACCCGACAACAACCTGGTCGAGTTCGTCGAGCTGCCGAAGGACGTCCACCCCTACTACGTCTCGACCCAGGCCCATCCCGAGCTCCGCTCCCGTCCGACGCGTCCGCACCCGTTGTTCTCGGGCCTGATCGGTGCCGCGATCGCCCGCCAGCAGGAGCTACGGTTCCCGATCGACGAGTCGGCGCTGCGCCGTCAGCACTCCGAGGACGACCTGGTCCCCACGAGCGGCCAGCCGGTCGAGGGCTGAGCCGGGTTGACCGACCCGGATCCCTCCGCGCCGTTGGCGGACCGGCCCGAGTCGTGGACGGTGCACGCCTCCGAGGACATCTGGACCGGAGCGGCGCCGTTCTCGGTACGCCGCGACCACATCTCGGCGCCCGGCAGCCCTGAGGAGCAGTTCGGTCGGCTGGTCCTCGAGCACCCGGGGGCGTCCGTCGTACTCGCGGTCGACCCTGACGAGAACGTCCTGGTGCTGCACCAGTACCGCCATCCCGCGCATACCCGGTTCGTGGAGCTGCCAGCGGGCCTGCTCGACGTCGAGGGCGAGGACCCGCAGGTCGCGGCGCAGCGTGAGCTCCGGGAGGAAGCACTCCTGGTCGCGCAGACCTGGACCCACCTGCTCACGACGTACCCCTCGCCCGGCCTGAGCAGCGAGCGGATGGACGTCTACCTCGCCGAGGACCTGGCCCAGGCGTCGGACCGTGGGGACTTCGTGCCGCGCCACGAAGAGGCGGACATGACCGTTTCCTGGGTGCCGATGCACGACCTGGTCCGCGGCGTGCTCGACCGCCGGCTGACCGACGGGCCCCTCGCGCTCGCGGTGATGGCATACACGCTGAGGCGCAACCCGGCCCCTTGTGACCCGGAACTCCCCGGTTCGGAATAGACTCGCACCGGTCGCCCCGACGACGTGGCGAGTGTCACAAGGAGAGGAAGCGCTCCGCAGATGAAGGTCGGCGTACCCAAGGAAGTAAAGAACCACGAGTACCGGGTGGCGATCACCCCGTCCGGCGTGCACGAGCTGGTGGTGCACGGGCACGAGGTGTTCGTCGAGACCACCGCAGGCGAGGGCTCCTCGATCCCCGATGACGGGTACAAGGCCGCGGGTGCCACGATCCTGGACTCGGCCGACGAGGTCTGGGGGACCGGTGAGCTGATCCTCAAGGTCAAGGAGCCGGTCGTGTCCGAGTACCACCGGATGCGAGACGGCCAGGTGCTCTTCACCTACCTGCACCTCGCTGCGTCGCGGCCCTGCACCGACGCCCTCCTCGAGCGGGGGGTCACCGGCATCGCCTACGAGACGGTGCAGACCCCGGACGCTGCCCTACCGCTGCTGGCACCGATGAGCGAGGTGGCCGGGCGGCTGGCCCCGCAGGCCGGCGCCTACCACCTGATGCGCTCCGGCGGCGGGCGAGGCGTGCTGATCGGCGGCGTCTCCGGCGTGTACGCCGGCAAGGTGGTCGTCATCGGGGCCGGTGTCTCCGGCATGAACGCCGCCGCGATCGCGCTCGGCATGCAGGCCGAGGTGCTGCTGCTGGACAAGGACGTCAACAAGCTGCGCGCGGCCGACCGGATCTACCAGGGGCATCTGCAGACGGTCGCGTCCAACGCCTACGAGGTGGAGAGCGCGGTGCTCGACGCCGACCTGGTGATCGGTGCCGTGCTCGTTCCCGGCGCGAAGGCCCCGATGCTGATCTCGAACGACCTGGTCAGCCGGATGAAGAAGGGATCGGTGCTGGTCGACATCTCCATCGACCAGGGCGGCTGCTTCGAGGGCTCGCGCCCCACCACGCACGACGACCCGACCTACGTGGTCCACGACTCGATCTTCTACTGCGTCGCGAACATGCCCGGTGCGGTTCCGCACACGTCGACGTACGCCCTGACGAACGTGACCCTGCCCTACGCGGTGGCGCTGGCGGACAAGGGCTGGAAGCAGGCACTGCGTGACGACCACTCACTGGCGCTCGGCCTGAACACGCACGCCGGGTCGCTGACCTATGCGCCGGTGGCGGAGGCGCACGGGTTGGAGTCGGCCTCCCTGGACGGGGTGCTGGGCTGAGCGTGACGACGGGTCCCTCGCCGCTTCAACGCGCCGTCCGCACCTACCTCGACCACCTGGTGGTCGAACGGGGTCTCGCCGACAACACGCTGAAGTCCTACCGCCGCGACCTGCGCAGGTACGTCGGCTTCCTGGCCGGCGAGGACGTCGACGACCTCGCGAAGATCCAGGAGAGCTCGGTCTCCGGGTTCCTGATGGCGCTGCGCGAAGGGGACGCCGAGCACCCGCCCCTGAGCGCCGGCTCCGCGGCCCGGACCGTGGTGGCGGTCCGCGGCTTTCACAAGTTCGCGGTCCGTGAGGGCCTCACGCAGGTCGACCCGGCGTCCGCCGTACGACCGCCGGCCCCGGCGAAACGCCTGCCCAAGGCGCTTCCGCTCTCCGACATCGAGCGGATTCTCGACGCGGCGGGCGCACCCGGCACCGCCCTCGCCATGCGGGACCGTGCCCTGCTGGAGGTGCTCTACGGCACCGGGGCCCGGATCTCGGAGGCGGTCGGCCTCGACCTCGACGACCTTGACCCGGAGCAGGGCACGGTGCTGCTGCGCGGCAAGGGCAGCAAGGAACGGATCGTGCCGGTCGGGTCGTTCGCCAGGGAGGCGGTCCAGGCGTACCTGGTTCGCGGTCGGCCGGAGCTCTCGGCGGTCGGCAAGGGGGTGCCGGCGATGTTCCTCAATGCGCGCGGCGGCAGGCTGTCCCGGCAGAGCGCATGGACGGTGCTGGCCAAGGCCGCCGACCGGGCCGGGGTCACCGCGGAGGTGTCCCCGCACACGTTGCGGCACTCGTTCGCCACGCACCTGCTCGACGGCGGTGCGGACGTCCGGGTGGTCCAGGAGCTCCTCGGGCACGCGTCGGTGACCACCACCCAGGTGTACACACTGGTGACCGTGGACAGCCTGCGCGAGGTGTACGCCACCGCTCACCCACGCGCCCTCGGCTGAGGAGTTGTCCCCAGAGTTGTCCCCAGGACTGGAAACGCTGTGTACGGCGCGCCTACCCGCTGCACACGTTGTCCCCAGATTTACTGGGGATGTACTCGCGTCGACCGATCTTGTTGTAGGTCGCGAGGCGCAACACATAGAGTCGCCGCGTTGCGCGCGACATACCGATGTGTCGGCACTGGTGTCGACATAGTGACATTCGCGCAGCGTGGCCCGTCAACGAGAGGCAACGAGCGTGAACGAACACGGCACAGGTTCTTACGGGAGCAGCGCGTCCGAGATCCCGCCGCTCGTGAACCCCTCCCTGGTCAACGGCGTGCCCACTTCCCCCGCTGCCACAGGAGACCATGAGCGCGTGAGCGAACCCATCCCGTTCAAACGGCCCGAGGAGCCCGCGGAGCCGGTGCTCGGCCCCACCGGCCGCCCGATGCCGGACCTGCCCGAGCCGAAGCCGCTGATGACCCACGGCAACGCCCGGGTCATCTCGATGTGCAACCAGAAGGGTGGCGTCGGCAAGACCACCACCACGATCAACCTCGGCGCCGCGCTGGCGGAGTACGGCCGCAAGGTGCTCCTGGTCGACTTCGACCCGCAGGGCTCTCTCTCGGTCGGGCTCGGCCTGAACCCGCACGACATGGAGCTGAGCATCTACAACCTGCTGATGCAGCGGGACGTGTCGCTCGACGACGTGATCGTGCCTTCCGGCGTCCCCGGGATGGACCTGCTTCCGTCGAACATCGACCTGTCCGCCGCCGAGGTACAGCTCGTCCACGAGGTGGCCCGCGAGCAGACCCTGCAGCGGATCCTTCAGCCGGCGATCGCGGACTACGACGTGATCCTGATCGACTGCCAGCCCTCGCTGGGCCTGCTGACCGTGAACGCGCTCACCGCGTCCGACGGGGTGCTGGTGCCGCTCGAGTGCGAGTACTTCGCGCTGCGGGGCGTGGCCCTGCTCAAGACCACGATCGACAAGGTCCAGGAGCGGCTGAACCCCAAGCTGACCATCGACGGCGTGCTGGGCACGATGTACGACGGGCGCACCCTGCACGGCCGCGAGGTCATGGAGCGGCTGGTGCAGGCCTGGGGCGACACCGTCTTCCACACCGTGATCCGCCGCACCGTGAAGTTCTCCGACTCCACGGTCGCAGGGGAGCCGATCACCAGCTACGCGACGTCGTCTGCCGGGGCCGAGTCCTACCGTCAGCTCGCCCGGGAGGTGCTGGCCCGTTGTCTCGACGGGTGAGCGTTCCGGCCGCGGACGACCTGTTCCGGCCGACCGTCGTACCCGATGAGCCGGCGGTCGTCGAACAGCCCGACGGCGTGTCCGAGGGCGGCCGGAGGGCGAGGCGTACGCCGAGCGGGCGGGTGCGGCACGACGAGAAGGTGACGGTCTACGTGACCGCGGACGAGCTGCTCGACCTCGAGCACACACGCCTGAAGCTGCGTCGCGACCACGGCCTCGCCGTGGACCGGGGGCGGCTGGTGCGTGCAGCGGTCGCGATCGCACTCGCCGACATCGAGGCCAACGGTGACGACAGCGTGATCGTGCAACGTCTGACGCAGCCATGACGACACAGGTGACCGAACCGTCGGCGGCTGAGACCGTCGCCGGCCAGACCGTCGTCGGGGAGGCTGCGGAGGTGAGCGCGGCGTTCGCGGTCACCCTGGACAACTTCGAGGGCCCGTTCGACCTCCTGCTCAGCCTGATCGCCAAGCACAAGCTGGACATCACCGAGGTCGCCCTGTCGCGGGTCACCGACGAGTTCATCGCCTTCATCAAGGCGGCCGGGCCGGAGTGGGACCTGGAACAGACAACCTCGTTCCTGCTCGTCGCTTCCACCCTGCTCGACCTGAAGACCGCGCGCCTGCTGCCGCAGGGTGATGTCGAGGACGAGGAGGACCTGGCGCTGCTCGAGGCGCGGGACCTGCTCTTCGCCCGGCTGATGCAGTACCGCGCCTTCAAGCAGGTCGCGAGCGTGCTGGAGCAGCGTCTCGCAGGAGAGGCGAGCAAGCACCCCCGCGCGGTCGGTCTCGAGGAGCGCTTCGCGACCCTACTACCCGAGGTGCTGATCGGTCTCGGACTCGAGGAGTTCGCGGCACTGGCGGCCAAGGCCCTGGAGCCGAAGCCGGTGCTCGAGTTCTCCCTGTCGCACATCCACGCGTCCACCGTCAGCGTGAAGGAGCAGGCAGCGGTCGTGGTCGACCGGCTCCGGCGGCAGGGCACGATGACCTTCCGGGCACTCGCCGGCGACGCGCCGGACATGCTGACCAGGGTGGCGCGGTTCCTGTCCCTGCTCGAGCTGTTCCGTGAGGGCGCGGTCTCGTTCGACCAGATGTCGCCGCTCGGCGAGCTCACGGTCCGCTGGACCGGGTCCGAGGACGGCGAGGTCACCATCACAGACGAGTTCGACGGCGCGCCACCCGAAGACGGAGACGCAGCACCCGCTGACGCACACGAGAGGGAAGACGAGTGACCGAGCAAGACACGGCAGCTTCGCTGGAGGGCCCGGACGACAACGACGTGGAGACGCTCGCCGTCCCGGTCGCGGAGCTCCGGCCGGCGCTCGAGGCCGTGCTGATGGTCGCCGACCAGCCGCTGGACCACCTGACGCTGGCGTCCGCTGTCGGCTACCCCGCGGAGCAGGTGGTGCAGGCGCTCGAGGCACTCGCCGCCGAGTACGCCCAGCAGGGCCGCGGGTTCGACCTGCGCAACGTGGCCGGCGGTTGGCGCTACTACACGCGCGAGGAGTATGCCGCGGTCGTCGAGGGGTTCGTGCTCGACGGACAGCAGGCGCGGCTGACCCAGGCAGCGCTCGAGACGCTGGCCGTCGTGGCCTACAAGCAGCCCGTCAGCCGGGCCCGGGTCTCCGCGATCCGCGGGGTGAACGTGGACGGCGTGATGCGGACCCTCGTGGCCCGCGGCCTGGTCGAGGAGTGTGGCACCGACGCCGAGACTACGGCCCTGCTCTACCGGACGACCAGCTACTTCCTCGAGCGGATCGGCGTCACCTCCGTCGAGGACCTGCCCGAGCTGGCCCCGTTCCTGCCGGAGATGACCGACCTCGACGACCCGGACCAGCGGCCGGAGGAGATCGCGGCGCAGGAGATGGCGGCGCAGGAAAGCGCATGACCCCGGACGTCGACACGACGGGTGACGAGGGCCTGGTCCGGCTGCAGAAGCTGCTCGCCCAGTCCGGGGTGGCCAGCCGCCGCAAGTGTGAGGAGCTGATGCTCGCCGGCCGCGTCGAGGTCGACGGCGAGGTCGTCACCCGGCTCGGGACGAAGGTCGACCCGCGCACCGCGGTGATCCGGGTGAACGGCAGGCGGCTTCCACCGGTCAGCCCGCACGTGTACCTCGTGCTCAACAAGCCACGTGGTGTCGTCTCCACGATGTCCGACCCCGAGGGTCGTCGTACCCTGTCCGACTTCGTCGAGGACCGTCCGGAGCGGCTGTTCCATGTCGGCCGGCTCGACACGGACACCGAGGGGCTGATCCTGCTCACCAACGACGGGGACTTCGCGCAACGCGTCGCCCATCCGTCGTACGAGCTGGACAAGACCTACGTCGCCGAGGTCCCCGGGCCGGTGAGCAAGGCGACCGTGCGCCGGGTGCGCGACGGTGTGACCCTGGACGACGGGCCGGTCGAGGTCAGCGCCTTCAAGGTGGTCTCGGAGCACAAGGACAAGGCGATCGTCGAGCTGGTCATCCACGAGGGCCGCAACCGGATCGTGCGGCGGTTGCTCGACGAGATGGGGCATCCGGTGACGAGGCTGACCCGCACCGCGATCGGCCCGGTCGCGCTCACCGGCCTCCGCCCGGGTGAGCTTCGGGAGCTCACCCGTGACGAGCTCGGCACGCTGCTCGACGCCGTCAAGCTCTGAGACGTGGACAGCGCCCGCACCCTCGGTGTCCACAGCACTAGGGTTTGGGCTCAGACGAACCAGGAGGTGATTTCCGCGTGGTGGTGCGGGCAGTACGAGGTGCGACCCAGCTCGACGACGATGTTCGCGAGCACATGCTCGAACGCGTCGCCGAGATGGTCACCGACGTGATGGCCTCGAACAACCTGGGTGTGGACGACTTCATCAGCGTGATCTTCACCGCTACCTCGGACCTGGTCTCGGAGTTCCCCGCGTACGCCGCCCGCCGGCTCGGGTTCGGCGACGTGCCCCTGATCTGTGCACGTGAGCTGGAGATCGAGGGCTCGATGCCGCGGGTGGTACGGATGATGGCGCACGTGGAGACCGACCTGCCGCGCGCGGACATCACCCATGTGTACCTCCATGGCGCCGCGTCCCTCCGCCGTGACCTGACCAGGGTCCGTTCCGTGCCCGACGAGGACCCCTCCTGATGGGCGGATCGATGCTGAAGGGCCCGGTGCTGGTCGTCGGGGCCGGGTTGTTGGGTACGTCGATCGGGCTGGCGTTGCGACGACAGGGGCTCGAGGTCCTGCTGAGCGACCTGGTCCCGAAGAACGTCACCATCGCCGCCGGCCTCGGAGCAGGCACCGCTTTCGTGGACGCTGCCGCGCCACAGCTGGTGGTGGTCGCGGTGCCCCCGGACCACCTCGCGAACGAGATCACCCGCGCCCTGGAGGGATCCAACGCGGTTGTCACCGACGTGGGCAGCGTGAAGTCGGAGCCGCTGCGCGAGGTCAGTGCCCGAATGCCCGCGGACCAGCTGGTGCGTTACGTCGGCAGCCACCCGATGGCCGGCAGCGAACGCTCCGGGCCGTTCGCGGCGTCGGGTGCCCTGTTCGACGGCCGACCCTGGGCGGTCGCCCCCCATGAGACGTCGGACGCCGACGCCATCGACCTGGTCACCGAGCTCGTGCGTCTCTGTGGTGCCACCGCGATCCGGTTCACCCCGGAGGAGCACGACCAGGCGGTCGCGCGCACCTCCCACCTGCCGCACCTGCTCGCCGCGCTCGTGGCCGGCCGGCTGATCGAGGCCCCCGCCGACCACATGACCCTGTCCGGTCAGGGTGTGCGGGACGTCACCCGGATCGCCGCCGGTGACCCGGGTCTCTGGCAGCAGATCGTCACCGCGAACGCGACTGCCCTGGCGGCCCTGCTCGGTGACGTCCGCGACGACCTCGACCGGCTCCTCGCTGCGGTCCGGGAAGGACACCGCGAGGAGATCGGGGTGCTGCTCGACCGGGGGGTCGCCGGCACCGCGGCCATTCCCGGCAAGCACGGCGGCCCCGCGCAGCCGGTCAGTGCCCTGTTCGTCGCCGTGCCCGACCACCCGGGCGAGCTGGCGCGGCTGCTGGCCGACGCCGGCGAGATCGGGGTCAACATCGAGGACCTGCACATCGACCACGACCCCGGCCGCCCCGTGGGTCTGGTCGAGCTCACCGTCGCCTCGGACCGCGCCGACTTCCTCCAGGAGTCTCTCGGCGGGCGCGGCTGGACCACCCACCGGTAGGCTTCGCCCGTCACAATCGGTCGACCAGAAGTGGGGTAGTTCGCGGTGAGTTCAAGTGTCGTCGTGGCGATGGACGGCCCGTCCGGGTCCGGGAAGTCGAGCACGTCGAGGGGGGTCGCGACCAGGCTCGGGCTGCGCTACCTCGACACCGGCGCCCAGTTCCGGGCGATGACCTGGTGGATGCTGCAGCACGACATCGACCTGGGTGATCCGGCCGCGATCGCGGCACGTGCGGACCAGCCGCTGCTGGTCTCGGGCACCGACCCCGAGGCACCCACGATCACCGTGGACGGCACCGACGTGGCGGGACCGATCCGCACCCAGGAGGTGACCAGCGCGGTGAGCGCAGTCAGCGCCGTCCCCGAGGTGCGGTTACGGCTGCTGCAGGAACAACGCGACATCATCGGTGACGGCGGGATCGTGGTCGAAGGACGTGACATCGGGACCGTGGTGGCCCCGGAGGCGGCCGTGAAGGTGTACCTCACCGCCGACCCGGATGCTCGCGCCGTCCGTCGTACCGCCGAGCTGGCCGGATCCACGGTCGAGGCCACCCAGCGGGACCTGATCCGGCGCGACAAGGCCGACTCCGGTCGGGCGACCGCGCCGCTGACGATGGCCGACGACGCGCACCACATCGACACCACCCCGTACACCCTCGAAGAGGTCATCGACCAGGTCGTGGTCCTGGTCCAGAAGGCCGGGGTGTGAACCATCCGCTGACGCGGGGCGACCACTGGGACATCCCGCGGACCCATGAGGCGGTGCACCCCTCGCACCGGCTGCTGCGGTTGCTCCGCCCGGCCGGGCGGGCCTGGTTCAACCACAGGTACGACGTGCGGCAGCACGGTGGGCACTGGGTACGCCGGACCGGACCGCACATCATCGCCGCGAACCACATCGGGCTGCTGGACGGCCCGCTGCTGGCGGCCTTCGTGCCGCGTCCGGTCCATGCGCTCACGAAGAAGGAGATGTTCGAGGGACGGACCGGCGTCGCGCTGCGCGCGTTCGGGCAGATCCCGCTGTCGCGCCACGAGACCGACCCATCGGCGATCAAGGACTGCCTGAAGGTGCTCCGGGACGGGGGAGTGGTGGTGATCTTTCCCGAGGGATCCCGCGGCTCGGGGGAGATGGTGCGGACGCATCCCGGTGCGGCCTACCTCGCGATGGTGACCGGCGCGCCCGTCGTACCGGTGGCGATCTTCGGCACCCGCGAACCCGGCGCCGGCATCGACTCCGTCCCCGGTCGGGGCGCTCGATTCGACTTGGTGTACGGCGCTCCTGTGTACTTGGAGCGACAACCCTGGCCGCGGCGACAGTCCGAAGTGGCGCACGCGACCGGGATGCTGCGGAATACGCTCATCCGGCACATCGTTGAGGCGAAGGGCGTCACAGGGCGAGACCTGCCCGGCCCGATTCCCGGGCTCTCCGAGCAACAGCTCCTCGAGGGGCTGGACCGAGACCCGTTCTAGAGAGAAGACCATGACGACAGAGTTTGACGAGGCTGCGCCCGGCGCGGTCCCAGTGCTGGCCGTGGTCGGCCGTCCCAACGTGGGCAAGTCGACCCTGGTCAACCGGATCATCGGCCGCCGCGAGGCTGTCGTCGCAGGACATCCCGGGTGTGACCCGGGACCGGATCTCCTACGACGCCACGTGGAACGGCCGCGCGTTCACGGTGGTGGACACCGGCGGCTGGGACCCCGAGGGCCGCGGGCTCTGCGGAGCGGATCACCGCCCAGGCCGAGATGGCCGTCTCGCTGGCGGATGCGGTGCTGTTCGTGGTGGACGCCACGGTGGGGATCACCGATGCGGACGAGTCCGTTGTGCGCATCCTGCGCCAGTCCGGCAAGCCCGTCGTACTCGCGGCCAACAAGGTCGACGACCATCGGCAGGAGGCCGAGTCGTACGGCCTGTGGAACCTCGGGCTGGGGGAGCCGTACCCGGTGTCGGCGGTGCACGGCCGCGGGTCGGGTGACCTGCTCGACGCCGTGCTCAACGCCCTTCCCGAGACGCCGCCCGGAGTCGTTCGCGGAGGTCGGTGGACCGCGCCGCGTCGCGATCGTCGGCAAGCCGAACGTGGGCAAGTCCTCGCTGCTGAACAAGCTCGCCCGCGAGGACCGTGTGGTCGTCGACGACGCCGCTGGTACGACGGTCGACCCGGTGGACGAGCTGGTCGAGCTGGGGGGCCGCACCTGGCGGTTCATCGACACCGCCGGAATCCGTAAGCGCATCAAGGAAGCCTCGGGCCACGAGTACTACGCCAGCCTGCGCACCAACACCGCGGTCGAGCGTGCGGAGGTCTGCGTGATGGTGGTCGACTCCTCGCAGCCGGTCTCCGAGCAGGACCTGCGGATCATCACCTCGGTGGCCGAGACCGGTCGGGCGCTGGTGATCGCGTTCAACAAGTGGGACCTCGTCGACGAGGAGCGCCGCTACTACCTCGACCGCGAGATCGAGCGTGACCTGGTCCGCGTCCAGTGGGCTCCGCGGGTGAACATCACCGCACGCACCGGCTGGCACGTCGACAAGCTGGTACCCGCGCTCGACGCCGCCCTCGAGGGCTGGGAGACGCGGATCTCGACCGGCGCGCTCAACTCCTTCCTCGGGCGGCTGGTGTCCGAGCATCCGCACCCGGTGCGTGGCGGCAAGCAGCCGAAGGTGATGTTCGGCACCCAGGCGTCGACGTCCCCGCCGACGTTCGTCCTGTTCACCTCTGGAAAGCTCGAGGCCGGCTACCTGCGCTACATCGAACGTCGTCTGCGCGAGGAGTTCGGGTTCGTCGGAACACCGATCCACGTGCAGCAGCGACCCCGGGAGAAACGCAAGAAGTAGCCGAATTCTGTCGCGGAGGGTGCCTGCGGTAAGGTTCACTCGCCCGTTGATCGCCTGGCGATTTGCGGGCATCGGGCTGTGGCGCAGCTTGGTAGCGCACTTGACTGGGGGTCAAGGGGTCGCAGGTTCAAATCCTGTCAGCCCGACCGTGTGATGTCCCGGGACACCGTTTACAGGTGTCTCGGGACATCGTTGCATTTCAGCGCTTGCTCGGGGGTGGCCGGACTGGTCCGGGTGGGACTCCTCGAGGTTGGAAGTCGCGGGTGGGGTCCAGGGTGAGCTCGCGGAGGAGTTCGCCGGTGTAGCGGTCGATGATCTTGATGTGCAGGTCGTCGACCAGCAGGGTGATCCGGGTGCCGACCAGGAGTCGGCCGAGGCCGATGTGGTGCATGCGGGAGTTGTGCCGCAGCGTCACGGTGCCGGCCTTGTCGATCTTGTCGTGCCGGACTCGCCAGTGCGGGTCGATGTAGGGACCGGTGGCGGTGGCCTTGGGTCGTGCGGTGTAGGCCTGCCAGGGGGTCCGTCGGCCGATCGCGCGGTGCGGCCGCACGTCGTTGTAGTGGCGGCGGAACCGGGAGAGCTGGCGTTGCAGGCCGGCGATGGTCTTGGCCGGTGGTTGGGCGGTGAGCCATTTCTTCTCGGTCTGCTGGAATCGCTCCACCTTCCCGCAGGTCTGTGGATGGTGTGCTCGGGAGTGGTCGAACCGGACTCCGAGCCGGCCGAGCTCGATCTCGAGGGCGATCCTGCCTCCGCGGCGGGGGAGGCCGGTGAACACCGCACCGTTGTCGGTGAGCACGCTGGCCGGGATTCCCCAGCGCACGAAGGCGTTCTGGAACGCGTGGAGCACGTCGGGACCGGTGATGGTGCGGCGTGGGACCGCCGCCAGCGCGAGCCGGGAGTGGTCGTCGATGATGTTGAGGATCTCCACGCCAGTGCCGTCGGCCAGCTGCCAGTGGGTGGTGTCGGCCTGCCAGCGTTCGTTGGGTTGCTCGGCGGCGAAGGTCCGCCAGGACGACCGGGGTCGCTTGTGTGGCTGCGGGGTGACGAAGCCGCGCCGGGTCAGGATCCGCCAGATCGTGGAGACCGAGGGCAGGCCCGAGAAGTCCGGTGCCGCGGTTACTGCCGGGCTGCGGTGATCGGGCAGCGACCTCGGGGTGCGGCGGGCCAGGTGGCTGCGGATCGTGTCCGCGCCGGCGTCCAGTCCCTGCCGGGTCAGGTCCTTGCGGAGCCGGACGATCTGGTCCTCGACCTCGGCGGGGACCGCGAGCGGGCTGGAGTGCGGGCGTCGGGAGCGGGGCTGGTAGGCGGCCTCGCCCTCGGCGTGCCAGCGTTTGACCAGCTGCTGGACCCAGTACCGGGAGACCTCGTAGTCGCGGGCGACCTCGCTCTTGGTGCGTCCCTCGACGACGACGGCGGTGATGATGAGTCGGGCCTTGGACATGGCGGCCACCTCCAGCAGGGGTGTCAACTATGTCCCGGGACAGGTGCCAACCATGTCGTGGAACCAGACACTGTCAGCCCGACTTTTGTGATGTCGCGGGACATGGTTCACACCTGTCTCGCGACATCATTCTCGTTTTCGGGGTCGTTGGGGACCCCTTTTTGCGTTTCGGGGTTGGTAGTCGCGGGACGGGGTCGAGGGTCAGCTGGCGGAGCAGTTCGCCGGTTTCCCGGTCGATGACGTCGATGTTGAGGTCGGCGATCAGCAGGGTGACCCGGGTGCCGGCCAGCAGCCTGCCGAGGCCGATGTGGTGTAGTCGGCTGTCGTGGCGCAGGGTGACGCTGCCGGCGTCGTCGACGGTGTCGTGGCGGACCCGGTGGTGGGGTTTGATCGAGCGGCCCGGTGGGGACGGCCTTGGGCCGGGCGGGGTAGATCTCGGCGGGGGTGTGGCGTTTGAGTGCCCGGTGCGGTCGCACCGGTGTTGTAGTGCGCTCGCGAAGCGGTCGAGTTGGCGCTTGGAGTTCGTGCGAGTGGTCCGGGCCGGGTCGCTGGGCGGTGAGCCATTTCTTCTCGGTCTGCTGGAATCGTTCGACCTTGCCGCAGGTCTGCGGATGGTAGGGCGCGGGAGTGGTCCTGAACCGGACTCCGCAGCCGGCCGAGCTCGATCTCGAGGGCGATCCGGCCGCCGCCGCGGGGTCGGGCGGTGAAGATCGCGCCGTTGAGTTCCTAAGGGATGTCAAGCGGCTCGGCGGCGTTTAGCGTTGGTGTTGGACGGGCCGGTCGATGGAGCACGTTGTGACTCCTTGCTTCGCCGGCCCGTCCCTGTGGTGGCGTCGGGCTCGTCGGATCTGGTCGGGGACTGGTAGCGCTCGGCGATGATCTGCGCGGGCCTGCGCTGCGGTCGACGGGTCGGCCGTCGATGTCGCGGAGTTGGTAGGGGGTCTGGTTCTTCCAGCAGGCGACGACCCGGGTCAGCAGGGTGGTGGCGATGTGGCAGAGCGCGGAGTTGTGGTGCTTGCCGGTCTCGACCATGAGCCGGTGGTATTTCGCGGCCAGGGTGGGGTCGAGTCGGCGGGCCTGGTTGGCGCTGATGAACAGGGCCTCGCGCAGCAGGGCGTCGCCGCGTTTGGTGGGTCCGCCGTGGCGGCCGGAGACACCGGAGGCGTCCAGGGAGGGGACCAGGCCGCTGAAGCGCGCGAGCTGCGGCCAGGGACTGGAACCGGCTGGCGTCGCCGAGTCGGCCCAGGATGACCGCACCGGTGACCGCGCCGACGCCGGGGGCGGAGGTGATGATCCCGTGGGGGTCGCGTTCGCGGACCAGCACGGCGATGCGTTCGTCGACCTCCTTGATCTCCTCGGTGAGCGCCAACGCCAGCCGGGCTTCGACGGCGATGTCCTCGGCGAGGTCGGGAAAGGCGAGGTCGTCGGCCCACAGGTCGAGGCTGGCCGTGCGGCGGCCAGGATCTCGTCGGCCCGGGCTCTCCCCGAACGCGCCGCGGGAGTGCCGGTAGAGGAACCGGGCGAGCCGGGCTCGGCCGAGCCGACGCACGGTGTGTGGGTCGGCATAACCGGCGGCCAGGAACCGCAGTGGGGTCTTGTTGCCCAGGTCGGCGTCGAACGCGGCGTGCCAGTCCGGACCGAGGATCTCCAGCAGCGCATCGAGCCTGGCCAGGCTGGTGGTGCGACGCTTGACCAGGGTGGAGTGCAGCTTGGTGGCCCGCGCAGCGGATCGCCGGGACCGAGACCACGCTCGGGGTGCAGCCCTTCGGGGTGCAGCATCGGGAGCCGGGCCAGGAGCACCGAGTCCAGCCGGTCGCTCTTGGTGTGCTTGGCGTAGTAGGTCGCGCAGGTCCGCGGACCGCTCCGCGGAGACCAGCACCACGTTGGCGCCCTGGCGGCGGAACCACGCCGCCAGCGGCACCCAGGCGTTGCGGGTCGGCTCCATCACGATCGTCAGCTCGGTCGCGCTGGTGTCCTGCGGGCAGCCGTGCCCACAGCTGCTCGAGGTCGGTCTGCGGTGGTGCGGAACGGTGCCCGGACCAGATCAGCTCGCCGCGTCTCGTCGGCCAGGCTTGCCTGGTGCGGCGCGCGGACCGCGATGTCGATCCCCATGCCGAAGGATCACTACGTTGCACTCCTCTCCTCGGTTGGACTGGTCAGTTGCCGGCGGCCGACGGCCGTGGAGAGGTCGATCTGCACCAGACATTCGCTAACAGGGATCCTCACCGTGCTCGCACTGAGCACGGTGGGGTCGCCGGGTTCCTAACAGGGCATCTCGAGCCTCCGGCAGTGGCCCCACCCGCCAACACGATCAACAGGCAAGGAGTCGCTGATGCGCTCCACTCGGTCAAGTAACGATGACGGGCAGGTGCCGGACGACACCGATCCTTCACCGCCGGCCGACACGACAGCTCGGATTGCCGCGCCACCCAGATTGAATGTCGGTGAGCACGCTGGCCGGGATTCCCAGCGCACGAAGGCGTTCTGGAACGCGTGGTAGCATGTCGGCGACCGGTGATGGTGCGGCGTGGCATCGCCGCCAGCGCGAGCCGGGAGTGGTCGTCGATGATGTTGAGGATCTCCACGCCGGTGCCGTCGGCGAGCTGCCAGTGGGTGATGTCGGCCTGCCAGCGTTCGTTGGGTTGCTCGGCGGCGAACCGGTCCGCCAGGACGACCGGGGTCGCTTGTGTGGCTGCGGGGTGACGAAGCCGCGCGCGGGTCAGGATCCGCCAGATCGTGGAGACCGAGGGCAGGCCCGAGAAGTCCGGTGCCGCGGTTACTGCCGGGCTGCGGTGATCGGGCAGCGACCTCGGGGTGCGGCGGGCCAGGTGGCTGCGGATCGTGTCCGCGCCGGCGTCCAGTCCCTGCCGGGTCAGGTCCTTGCGGAGCCGGACGATCTGGTCCTCGACCTCGGCGGGGACCGCGAGCGGGCTGGAGTGCGGGCGTCGGGAGCGGGGCTGGTAGGCGGCCTCGCCCTCGGCGTGCCAGCGTTTGACCAGCTGCTGGACCCAGTACCGGGAGACCTCGTAGTCGCGGGCGACCTCGCTCTTGGTGCGTCCCTCGACGACGACGGCGGTGATGATGAGTCGGGCCTTGGACATGGCGGCCACCTCCAACAGGGGTGTCAACTATGTCCCGGGACAGGTGCCAACCATGTCGTGGAACCAGACACTGTCAGCCCGACCGAGAAAACCGCCCCTGATGCGATGAAGGGGCGGGGCCTCCGCTCCTCGTGCGGTCCCAGCGGATGCTGGGGGTGTACTCACTTCAACGACGAAGGAGGCCCCTCATGTCAGAGTACGCAGGGCAGCAGTTCGTTGGAATCGATCTGCATCGGCGACGCAGTGTGCTGGTGCGGACCACCGAGACCGGTGAGGTGTTGGAGTCGGTCCGGATCCTGAACGACGTCGAACGGCTGATCTCGGTGATCGGCCGCGCGGGGGTCGATCCGCAGGTCGTGCTTGAGGCGACCTACGGCTGGTACTGGGCGGTGGATGCGTTGCAGGCCGCGGGCGCCGGGGTTCATCTGGCGCATCCGCTCGGGGTCAAGGCGTTCGAGTATCGCCGGGTCAAGAACGATGTCCGCGATGCTATCGACCTGGCCGACCTGTTGCGGATGGGCCGGCTGCCCGAGGCGTGGATCGCGCCGCCGGCCACCCGGGAGCTGCGTGAGCTGGTCCGGCACCGGGCCAAGCTGGTCGCGCTGCGTTCGCACTGCAAGGCCGAGGTGCACGCGGTGCTGGCCAAGTGCGGGATCCAGGTACTCATGTCGGATCTGTTCGGCGTCGACGGCACCGCGCTGCTGGGCCGGCTCCGGCTGCCAGCTCCGTATGCGGCCAGGATCGCGTCCCTGCGCCGGCTTCTCGACGACCTGGAGTTCGAGATCGACCTGTTCACCAACCTGGTCCAGGGCCGGCTGCGCACCGACCCGGGCTACGTCGCGCTCCAACAGATCCCCGGGATCGGACCGGTCCTGGCCGCGGTGTTCCTCGCCGAGGTCGGCGATGTGTCTCGGTTCGCCACCGCGCCCCAGCTGGCCTGCTGGGCCGGGCTGACGCCCAAGCACCACGAGTCCGACACCCACGTGCACCGCGGCCGGATCACCAAACAAGGCTCCCGGCTGGTCCGGTGGGCCGCGGTCGAGTCGGTGCAGGTGCTCGGCCCACGCACCCGCGTCGGCGCCCTGCGAGACCGGGTCGCGGCCCGACGCGGGACCAACATCGGCAAGGTCGCCGCGGCCAGGCTGCAGATCGAGTACGTCTTCTACGCGCTCCGCGACGGCCACGTCCGCGCCCTACAAAACCCGAACCGGGAGGCGGCATGAACCGCCTCTCACCTTTCCCGGTCGGTCGCGAGGTCGTGCAGGTCATGACCCCCCTCCGCGGCGCGGTCGAGCCACGCTGATTGACCCCGACTGACCACTGGCGTACCCCATCATGCCGCCCGGCCACGACCCGAAGGCCGACCACGCGGCGAAGGGATGACCGAGCAGCCACACGGCCTGCTCCCACCGGCAAGCACCGGCACTGATGCGAGCCACGTCCACCACGCCCCTACCCACCAAGCAGGGCAGAACCCAAGTCTCTTTGACCTCGACAACCCGGAACAGCGTGCGCCGAACGGCGTCAGCGTCAAGGCCCTCCGGCCGCTGCGCGATCGGGCTCCGCCCGAGCCTTGACCCCGCCGCCTCACCGGCGCGCCCGAACACCGGGTCGAGGACAAGAAGAACGGTCAGCCAACCCTCTTGACCGGCCCAGCCCCTTCAGGGATGACCTGCGGAAACGCAGGTCCAGGGGCGGTCGGTATCTTGAATGAGTCCCCAAGTGGTCGCTCGTTCGAGTCGCTCGAGTAGTGGCCCTGGCCACCCCGCTGAACTGCGAAAACGCAGATCTGCCCGCCGAATCCGCAACGCCGGCGTTCCGCACTTATTCCCCAAGTATTCGGATAGACGACGAGCCGCGGGACTGGTCCCGGGTCGGCTTCACAGGACGACCGCGAGGCGCGTCCCGGGGTCGCCCAGGTCTCCGCTGCTGATAAGATCACCTTATGGGTCTGCTGGATGAGTACCGAGCTGCCAAGCGCGACGAGCAGGTCGCGCGGCTACGTCGCGTCCTCGCGCTTCGGGCCATGGCGGTCGCTGGAATGAGCCAGCGCCAGATCGCCGACGCGTTGGATATCACCCAGCCAGCGGTCAGTCAGCAACTCAAGTTCGCATCCGCGCTCGACGACGTCCACCCAGAAGTCCTGCTCGAGGGCGCTGCGCCAGTCCTCAAAGCCCTCGCCGCGGAGCACGGATATTCGCGTCTTGCGGTGTTCGGCTCCGTCGCCCGGCATGAGGCCCGGAAGGATTCCGACATCGACCTGCTGGTGGAAGCGCCTGAGGGCACGTCGTCGTTCGACTTCATCAGGTTCAAGCAACTCGTCGAGCAGGTCCTCGGACGCGAGGTCGACCTGGTGTCCTACGGCGGCTTGAAGGCGAACGTCGATGACGACGTCCGCCGCGAGGCGATGCTGCTGTGATGGACCGCAAGGCCGCCAAGGAACTGGTCCACATCCGAGGCTGGCTCGAGCGCGTCGATGAGATCACCCAGCGCGGCAAGGACGCCTACCTCGACGATGCCCTCCTACAGGAGGCCGGTGACTCGCTGATGATGAAACTGGGGGAGGCCGCCAACCGCCTCTCCCGGCTCGGTGTGCTCGCGCCCGACGGAGTCGAGTGGGCCCTCGCCGTTGCGAACCGCAACTTCATCATTCACCAGTACGACGAGATCAACCGCGAACTGACCTGGCTCACGCTCTCGCGCGATCTCCCGGCATGGAGGTCATCCTTGGCGCCACTCTTCGGGGAAGCCTCGACCACGATCCAACACGACTCCGGCTGACGACGCCTGCCAAGCCAGCCCCACGCGCCGACACGCGGCTGGAATGACGTTCTCAGGGGCGCACGCAGTTCGCGGCAAAGTCGTGGGATGGGCCAAGGACGGCGCCGAGGGTCGGTTCGCGCGTAGTCCCGAGCCGATAAGTGGAAGGGCACAGTTGCCCTTCCACTTTCAACGTATACGGCAGTAGGGGGCTTGCGGCAAGACCCCTGCCCTCCCGCACACTCGACGGCCGAGCTCGGATGTCGTGGAAGTACGGGGTGCACGTGATGGACGTGGACGTGGTCGTTGTGGGTGCTGGACCGACCGGTCTCATGCTCGCTGGCGCGCTCGGCGAGGCGAGGGTTCGCACGCTACTGCTGGAACGCCGGCCGGAGCCGTCGGAGGTGGCGAAGGCAGGCGGTCTGGCGGGACAGATCCTGCAGCTGCTGCACTACCGGGGTGAACTGGACCGATTCCGCGAGGCGAGCATTGATCCAGCTCGACCCGAGCCGGCGCCGCGGTTCCCGTTTGGTGGGGTGCATCTGGACTTCACCCAGCTCGAGGATTCTCCGATGCGCGCGATGCTGCTCCACAGCCGAGGCTCGAGGGTCTGCTCGCCGAACGCGCGATCGAGCGAGGTGCCGAGGTGCGCCGTGGACACGAGGTGGTCGGCCTGCGCCAGGACGACGAGTCGGTGACCGTCGAGGTACTTGGCCCGGACGGACCGTATGAGGTGGCCGCGCGGTTCTTGGTGGGCTGCGACGGGGGCCGCAGCCGGGTCCGCGAGCTGGCCGGTATCCCGTTCCCGGGCACGTCCTTGCCTGAGATCGACCGGCTGGCCTCGGTCACCGTGCCCGACTCGGTGACCGTGCTTCACTCCGGAGGCCTGGCGGTCCCCGGAGTCGGCAAGATCCCGTTCGGCTACACCGCGACCGAACGCGGCGTGTTCGCGTGCTCGGGGACGGGCGGCACCATGGGTGTCTACACCGCCGAGGTGAAGGCGACCGAGTACGACGACGGCGTGCCCATGACCGTCGCGGAGCTGAGCGCGAGTGTGAGCCGCGTGCTCGGCATCGACCTACCGCTGGGCGAGCCTCTGCGGATGACGCGGTTCGGCTACTCGGCGAAGCAGGCGGACACGTACCGCGACGGCCGCGTCTTCCTGGCCTTCGATGCGGCGCACCTGTTCCCCGCGGGCGGAGTCGCGGTCAACGCGGGCATGCTCGACGCAGCCAACCTCGCGTGGAAGCTGGCCGGCAGCGTCCAGGGCTGGGCGCCGCGCGCCCTGCTCGACACCTACTCCGATGAACGCCGCGCCGCCGCCGAGCGCACTCTGCTCCATACGCGTGCTCAGGTGGCGCTGCGCCGGGCGTACGGTCCAGGCGGCGACTCCCTGCGGGCGCTCTTCCTCGAGCTGACCGCCGACGAGCAGCCGCTGCGCCGCCTCGGTGCGCTCATGGCCGGCACCGATGTGGGGTCCCGGCCGTCAGACGCGCACCCGCTCGTCGGCACCTACGCGACCGACCGAGTCCTGCACGTCGACCACCGAGGACCCCAGGTTCGCCGGGCTGCTGCACAAGGGCCGGCCGGTGCTCCTCGACCTCGCGGGCCACGCGAACCTGCGCGAGCTTGCCGGTCAGTGGGTTGACCGCGTCGACGTTGTCAGCGCCACGATCGACGAGCGGCCCGCCGACGCACTCCTGGTCCTGCCCGACGCCCGCATCGCTTGGGCGGCCACGGTCGACGAACCCGGCGAGACCGCATTGCCCGCACTGCGCCTAGCACTGACCACCTGGTTGGGCGCCGCGTCGTCCTAGGGTCCGGCTCAGATCCAGCCCTCGGGCCAGCCGAGAGTGGGGTGCCTCTGCAGGCGGCCGAGTGCGTCGCCCAGAGCCAGATCCGAAGCCTCGCCGTAGTCAGGAACCAACCCTAGGTGCGGCACGCGTGGCCTGGAACGATGCGACGTGCGGCCCGCCTTGTCGCGGCGGAGTGACGCACCTGCATCGACAGGGCCGCCCTCGGTAACGGTAGAAGATCAGGCCGGGACGGAGATTCCCTGCAGCCAGGCCTGCCAGGCCGGCTCCTCGCGCCGCACGTAGTCCGCCGCGTCTGCGGAGAACAGGTACGCCCGTACGCCCGCCGTCGCCTTGCCGCCGCCCTCGTCCCACGCGAAGACGCTGAGCATTCCGGGCACCGGCGCGGTGAGCCGGACCAGCGTCTGCCGCTCACCGACGCGCTCGACCGTGCCGGTGGCGCCGCGCACCTCGACCGTCGCGCCCTCGTCGCCCAGCCCGAGCGCGTCGTGCAGGGTCGACCAGAGCGCCTCCGCGTCGCCGGGGTGGGAGGCGGTGGCCTCCAGGTGTGTGGCCTCCTGGCCGGGGAAGTGCGACAGGTAGAGGCGCAGGTTGTCGAAGAACGGCATCCAGCCGGGGCCCATGGTGTCCCAGAACTCCGACTCCCAGGCGGCGCCGGTCCCGAAGCCGCTGCTGGTGACGCGCACGATGCAGGTTCCGCCGGACTGTGCCTCGACGAGGAACTCCGACGTCAGCGGGCTGAGCGCATCGGGGTCCTTGCCCATGAGGGCGGCCCAGTCCTCCTCGTAGACGAGGCGGCGCGGCGGCTCCCATGCGGTGACCTGGCCGTCCGAGCCCATCTCCGGGCCCATGGTGAAGTGCAGGGAGCCGCCTTCGCGCTCCTCCATCTCGGTCGGCGCGAACCAGGCGCTCATGCCCTTGGCGGTGGCGATGGCTTGCCAGACCTGCTCCGGGGTGCCCGGGACCTCGACGCTGAACTCCAGGCGGTACGGGACGTTCGGGGTGGTGCTCATGGGTTCTCCTCAGGAAGGGGGTGGGCGGCGACGAGGAGCCGGTGCGGGCGCCCGTCGTCGTGGTGGTAGCGAGCGGCCAGGTCGAGCACCGCGGCGGTCAGGTCGTCCGCGAAGGCAGCCCGGTCGGCGGCCGACCGGAAGCCGATCTGCGTGTCGATGGTCAGCGTCGGCAGGCGCTTGCCGGACGCGCCGGCCCGGCGCGCCAGGGCGCCGACCTCGCGCACCAGCCGACCGGCCAGCGCGACGAGGTAGCCCGCCGACAGGTGGTCGGCGTTGGCGTCCGGGTCGGCCGCGGACGCGCTGAGGGCCGCCGGCGACACGACGTACGACGCCGCCGACGCCTGCAGCACCCGCTCGGTGATGCCCCCGTGCCGGCGCTCCTCGGACAGCTCCACCAGGCCGTGCGCCTCGAGCGCCTTGAGGTGGTAGTTGACCTTCTGGCGCGCGATGCCGACTCGGGCGGCGAGCCCGGCGGCGGAGGCCGGGACGGCCAGCTCGCCGAGCAGCCGGGCCCGGACCGGATCCAGCGCGGCGGCGGCTGCCTCCGCGCTCTCGATGACCTCGACGTCCTGCATGATCGCCACCATGCCCTTGACAAGAAATCTTGTCAAGGGGTGTGCCTCGGCATGGTGACGAGGAGGTGTAGGGGTGCGCACCTACGGCTCGGGGCCACGACTCACCCAGCGAGCATCAACGATCGTGACACTCGTCTCGACACCAGTGCTCCAGACGCGGCTACTAGACGATTCCGTTAGGACCGGCGTCCGGCCAGACTCGGTCCAGGCGTCCGGCGGGACGCTCTCCACGCGGCTGCCCACCTCGTTCCATGGGTGTGGCTCTCTATCGGTTTGCGTTCCCGTCGGGCGCCGTGTCGAGGCGTGGCTCCAGAGGGGACTGCCCAGCTCGTAGTAGCAATGCCCGCCTCGCGTCCCATTGGTTCACGACGAGAGAGCGGGTGCTTTATGGCGAAGGTGTTCATCGGGGTCGATCCCCACAAGCTGTCGGTGACCATCGAGGTCGTCGATGATCGCGAGACGGTGCTGGCCACGGGCCGGTTCGGTACCGACAAGGCCGGCTATGCCGCGATGCGCAAGCACGTCGCTGCGTGGCCGGAGCGGACCTGGGCGGTCGAGGGCAGCAACGGCGCCGGCCGTCCGTTGGCGCAGCGGCTGCTGGCAGACGACGAGCACGTGGTCGACGTACCCGCGAAGCTCGCCGCCCGGGCCCGGCTCTTCGACACCGGCCACAACCGGAAGACCGACGCCCACGACGCGCACGCGGTCGCGGTGGTCGCGGTCCGCACCGAGGGGCTGCGGGTGCTGTCCTGCGACGTCGAGCTCGAGGCCCTGCGGATGCTCGCCGACCGGCGTGAGGAGCTGACCCGGCAGCGGGTCCAGACCGTCAACCGGCTGCAGCGGCTGCTGTCCGAGCTCACCCCCGGGCAGGCGAAGAAGGACATCACCGCCCTGCAGGCCAAGGCGATTCTCGCCTCGGTGCGGCCCCGGGACCTGGCCGGGAAGACCCGTCGCCGGCTCGCGGCCGAGCAGCTGGCCGAGCTGGTCGCGGTGGAGAAGAAGATCACGGCGCTGACCAAGGAGCTCAAGGCCATGGTCATCGCCCGAGGCTCCACGCTGATGGACCTGCCCGGCGTCGGACCGGTCGTGGCAGCCCGGATCCTCGCCGACGTCGGCGACGTGGCCCGGTTCGCCGACCGGAACCGGTTCGCGTCATGGACCGGCACCGCGCCCCTGGACGCCTCCTCCGGGGAGCAGATCAGGCACCGGCTGTCGCGGGCAGGAAACCGGAAGATGAACCACATGCTGCACATCGCCGCCGCCACCCAAGCCCGGCTCGACACCGAAGGCCGCACCTACTACCGACGCAAGCTCGCAGAAGGCAAGACCCGGATGGAGGCCATGCGGTGCCTGAAGAGACGCATCTCTGACGCCGTCTACCGCCAGCTCCTCGCCGACGCCCGGGCCGCGGCCATTGCCGCCGAGAACGAGCAGGCGGACCCGACCGCGACCGAGGTTGGCACGGGCCCGGGAGGGCACTGCGGGGCGACTCAAGAATCCAGCGCGGTCGACCTTCCCCCGCACATCGACACTTCGGATCAGCCACTTCCCGGACCCGCGAAACCGACGTTACAACCGACCGCGCGGCCCCGTAAGGCTACCGCCAAGAAGTCCCTCAGAAGAGCGGGTTGACAACAGAGGGGAGCCGATAAGACGCATGGCCAGGCTCGGCTACCGCTGATACTTCAGGCTCAAGAGGTGATAGGCCACCCCGAGCAGCGTGTTCGGTCGACACCGCGCGGACTTCCTCGAGGACCACCGAGGCGCCCCCGGCGAGATGCCCAACAAAAGATCACCCGCATATCAAGCATGACCGGGCGTTACCCGTTTTGTGGGGATGTGCTGACATCGGATGGGGACCGGTGGGCCGGCAGGTGGGCTGCGTGTTGGCTGCTGCGCAGATCGTCAGGCTCGGCTGCCTGCCCCTGTAGTAGGGGCCTGACGTTGACGCCCTGTTGCTCCGCCACCCGGCTCCGGCGAGCGCTGTTCGAGCTCGATGTGTGGGGGCACCTTTCATGCAAACCTGATCCCAATCACCGCCGACCTGGACGGAATCCGCTCGCCGGGTCCTGAACAGCCTGGGAACTCAGTGATTCCCGGCTCGGTCACCAGCAGACGACCGATGAAGCCCTGTCGTTCCAGCCCAAGTAGCCGAGCTGCGAATAGAATTCACCAAAACTGGTGTACGTACTTCCTTGCAAATTGATGTGTTCGCACAGCACGCACACCAGGCTCGGAGGGGCGGGACGATGCTTGAACTGGAACGCCGAGATCTTGTCATTCCAGTCACTTGTACAGAGGAAGCCCTCACAAACCTCCGTCAGATCCCTGTACTCGTAGCCCGGGGGTAGGAAGAGTGTTGAACCCCAGCCCTCGGGTCCGGTGTCTTCGTAGAAGTACGCCCCAACCGCATCCGTGTCAGGCCACGCGATGAAATAGTTTCGGGCCGTCTCGCCACGCTCGGGTCTTGGTGTTTCGATCAACCGGTTGGCCAGCGGAGCGACCAATGTGAGTTCCCAGGCTCGTGCGATCACATTCCGATCATCGAACGCCATCAGCTGACCACTGGATCCGGTGACAAAGTGCAACTCCCGGCCATCAAACCGTCGAATATCCGCCGGGTCGTACAACACCCCGTTCAGCACGAACGGCACCGCGGGCACCTGGTGCACGATCTGAGCAACCATCTCTGGTGCGGTCGGTCGCGAGAAACTGCGAACGTCGAGTGGCCGTCGCGCCCGGTGCTGATCCGTGGTTTGACGCGACGCGCGCCCCAGAGCCGCAACAAGGACGTCGAGAGTGTCGATCCCCTCACGCCGGAGTTGCGCGACGATGTCTTCAGGAGCCGCGTCTCCGTGCGCGATCGCGGTAATCAGGTCAAGTGCGCGACTAAGGCTGCTCTCACTCTGCCGTGCTTCTGGAGCGGTGCTCATCGTTGGCACTTCCTCCCCGGGGTCAGCTGGCCCCGCCGAGCGCGTAGAGCTAGACCTCCGGTCAAGACGTTACGCCCGTGCCATGAGCGCAACAAGAGCCGTGTGGCTGGATGGGCTGGTGGAGAGCTCCAGCGGCCGCCTTCGATGGTGCCGCACTTATTCCCCGTCTATTCGGTCGCAAGACAGCAAACTCGGGCATGCCACGGATCAGTGACGGCGGCCACGAGAAACTGCCCGGAGACGGCCACGAAACTGCCCGCTGGCGGACATGAAAATTGCCCGGTGGCGGCCATGAGATCTGCCCGACACGTTGTTGTCTGCCTCACCGCGTCCCACGGTTGAGGCCCCTCCTCAGATGCGCTTGGCGGTGCTGAAGCCACCCGCGCTCCCTGAGGAGGGACTACTTGAAGTCTGCAGAGGAAGTCATGGAAATTCTGGAAGCGTACGACCTGACGGGGTCGTTTCGTGATGCTGGTGTGCTGGCGGGGTGTTCGCATCACACGGTCGCTGCTCATGTCGCCGCCCGTGACGCGGGTCGGCTCTCGGATCGTGCTGCGGCTCGGCCCGCAGCTGATCGATGCCTACCTGGCCAAGGTCGAGGAGTGGGTGGAGCAGTCGGCCGGCAAGATCCGCGCCGACAGGGCCCACGACAGGCTGCTCGCTCTCGGTTACGAGGGTTCGGAGCGGACCACGCGACGGGCGGTCGCGATCGTGAAGAACGACTACCGCTCCGGACGCAGACGAGTGCACCGGCCCTGGGTGACTGAGCCGGGGATGTGGATCCAGTACGACTTCGGCGACGGCCCCGTCATCGATGGGGTGGAGACGGTGCTGTTCTGCGCCTGGTTGGCGTGGTCGCGGTTCCGGGTGGTGCTGCCGATCCGGGACAAGACGATGCCCAGCGTGTTCGCCGCGCTCGATGTCACCCTGCGGCGACTCGGTGGTGCGCCGACTTATGTGTTGACCGATAACGAGAAGACCGTGACCGTCGAGCACGTCGCGGGGATCGCGGTCCGCAACCCGCAGATGGTGGCGTTCTCCCGTCATTACGGGGTCACCGTGCACACCTGTGAGCCGGCCGACCCTGCTTCCAAGGGCGGGTCGGAGTCCACGGTGAAACTCGCCAAGGCGGACCTGGTGCCCAAGGACACCAACCTGCTCGAGCAGTACGCTTCCTTTGCTGAGCTGGAGGCGGCGTGTGAGTGCGGGACAGGCCTCTGATCACGTCCAGAGGCCTACGGTTCAATTCCTGCACCCGATGCCAGACAGGTTCTGGCCGGCGAAGCAGGAGCCAGCGGTCGATCTGGGCCCGTTCAGGAGCGCGGTCGGCACCTTCCTCCTAGCTGAGCAGCGAAGTGGCTCGTCCGCCAGGAACGGACGACGTGCCTGGTTTTTCGTCCATGTCGGCTCGCCTCACTCGGCGTCGAGTGCGGCAGCGACCTGATCTGCCAGAAGGACTGCCACCTGCCGCCGCTCTTTCGATGGGTAGGTGACCCTGGTCGTGGCGGTCACCAGGAAGTGACCGATCACGCGCGGTCCCCTCCGCACGAGCAGGGCGACGTACTCGTCGTGGGGAAGACCGTCCCTGTCGACGTCGACGGTGTGGTCACCGCGGGTGACCACACCGTCGTGGTCGAGCAGCGCTATGCGCGTGTCGTGGATCGGGCCGGCGACGAAGTGGCAGTTGTCGGCTCCCAGGACGTCGGTGATCTGGCGACCTACGACGTCGACCAGGGTGGACGCGGGTGTGTCTCCCTCGGACACGATCCTGGCGGCGCCGAGGACTCCCTCGAGGTACCCGGAGCGCCGGGCTGCTCTGCCTTGCTGGCGATGGCCCCAGAGTGCGATCTCGGTGACGCCCAAGCCGATCAGCACGAGCAGGGCGGTGGCTTCGATGTCGTCGGGGTCCGCGATCGTGAATCGCTGGTACGGCTCGGTGAGGAAGAAGTCGAACCACACGCCACCGGAAAGGGCGGCCAGCACCCCTGCCAGCCGGTCACCGCTGGCGGCGGCGGCGACCACCCACAACACGAGGACCAGGACGGCGGTGGCTGCGGTGATGCTGTCCCTGAGAGTCGACAGGATCGCGCACGTCGCCAACGGCAATGCCAAGGCTCCGATGCGGGCCAGTGTGCGCCATGGCAGAGGATGCGGGATTCGTTCCGCACCGTCAGCGATTGTCATCCGGCTGCCCCTCGTCGGAGATGCGTGGCGAACGAGCCTGGGGATCAGGCTCGAAGCGGTAGCCCATCCCCGGCTCGTTGAGGAGATGGCGGGGTCGGGAGGGGTCGGGTTCGAGCTTGCGGCGCAGCTGCGCCATGTAGACGCGCAGGTTTCCCTGGGCTGTTTCGTAGCCCGGGCCCCAGACCTCGGTCAGCAGCTGGCGTTGGCTGAGCAGCTTGCCCGGGTGTCGCACCAGCACCTCGAGGAGGTGCCACTCGGTGGGGGTGAGTCGTACGTCGTCCACCGCCTCTGGTGACGCGGCGTCCTGCGAGGTCGACGGTGGTGTCGCCGAACCGCACGACGGGCTGCTCCTCGTTGTCGCCGCTGCGGCGGGTCATGGCTCGGAGGCGGGCGAGGAGCTCGTCCATGCCGAACGGCTTGGTCACGTAGTCGTCGGCGCCGGCGTCGAGGGCCTCGACCTTGTCGAGGCTGTCGGTCCGGCCGGAGAGCACCAGGATGGGTACGTCGGTCCAGCCGCGGAGGCCGGCGATGACCTCGGTGCCGTCCATGTCGGGCAGGCCGAGGTCGAGGATGACGACGTCGGGAGGGTGGGCGGCGGCTGCCGTGAGTGCCTCGGTTCCGGAGGCGGCGCCGCGGACCTCGTAGTGGCGGGCGCGCAGGTTGATGGTCAGTGCGCGCAGGAGCTGGGGTTCGTCGTCGACGACGAGGACGCGGGTCACCGGGCTGCCTCGTCTCGTTCGCGGCGTCCGGGGGCGGGGGAGGTCAGGTCTGTGGCTGCCGGCAGCGAGATGACCATGGTGAGGCCTCCGCCGGGGGTCTCCTCGGGCTCGAGGGTCCCGCCCATGGCTTCGGTGAGCCCGCGGGAGAGGGCGAGGCCGAGTCCGATGCCGGTGGTGTTGTCGGTGTCGCCGAGGCGCTGGAACGGCAGGAAGACGCGGTCCCAGTCATCCGGTGGGATGCCGGGTCCACGGTCGATGACGCGGATCTCGACCCGTTCGCCGAGCCGGCTGGTGGTCAGGTGCGGTGGGCGGTCCGGCGGGTGAGTAGCGCAGGGCGTTGGCGGCGAGGTTGGCCACGACCCTCTCGAGGAGCCCGGGATCGGCCTGCACGAGGGGAACGTCCGGGGCGGCCTCGATGAGGATGCGCGTCCGTCCTCCCCGAGGTCGTCCAGGGCGCGCGCCACGACCTCGTCGACCGCGGTCGGTTGCACGTCGATCGACATGGCTCCGGCCTGGAGGCGGCTCATGTCGAGCAGGTTGTCGACGAGCGCGGCCAACCGATCCAGGGAGGTGTCCGCGCCCTGGAGCAGCTCGCGGCGGTCTTCTGGATCGAGGTCGAGGTCGAAGCTGAGCAAGCGTGGAGACGGACGCCTTGGCCGCTGCGAGGGGGGTGCGGAAGTCGTGGCCGACGGCGGCCAGCAGCGCGGTGCGGACCTTGTTGGCCTCGGCGAGCGGTGCTGCCTCGGCGGCGGCGCGGCTGAGCCGGATGTGGTCCAGGACGACCGCGGCCTGGGCGGCGAACGCCCCGATCAGGCGCTGGTCCTCGGCCTGCAGCAGGCCACCACGCAGGGCCAGGACGAGCCGGTCCCCGGCCGGGACCTCGGTGTCCGCCTCGCTGGGTCGGGCCACGGCCGGGCCGGCGCTCGCGACGGCCGTCCAGCCGTCGCCGTCGTCGCGTTCCAGCAGCGTGACCGAGGTGAGGGCGAAGGTCTCCCGGACCCGGTCGAGCATCTCCGACAGCGCTTCCTCGCCGCCCAGGACGCTGCCGGCGAGGTTGGCCAGGGTGCGCGCCTCGGCGGCTGCGCGAGCTGCCTGCCGGGTGCGTCGTGCCGCCAGGTCGACGGTCGAGCTGACCAGGGTCGCCACCAGGATGAAGACCAGCAGAGCGAGGGCGTTGTTGGTCTCGCCGATGGTGAAGGTGTGCAGAGGTGGGGTGAAGAAGTAGTTGAGCAGGGCGGAACCCAGGACGGCGGCGATCAAGGCCGGGGCCAGGCCGCCCACGAGGGCGACCACGACCGTGAGCAGCAGGAACAGGAGCACGTCGCTCACCAGGTTGAGCTCGCTGCGGAACGGGGTCAGGGTGAGGGTCAGCAGGGGCGGCAGCAAGACGGCGAGGGCGTAGCCCCGCAGCTTGCGCCGGGTGCTGAGGCTGCCGCGGCCGTGGGGGAGCGACATGCGCTGGCCGGTGTGGCTGTGGGTGACGATGTGGACGTCGATGTCGCCGGAGGCGGCGATGGTGTTGGCGGCCGTGCCGGGGCCGAGGATGCGGGCGAGGGATGGGCGACGGCTGTCGCCGAGGACGAGCTGGGTGGCGTTCTCGGCGCGGGCGAAGGAGAGCAGCGCGGAGGGCACGTCGTCGCCGAGGACCTGGTGGTAGGTCCCGCCGAGCGACTCCACGAGGAGCCGTTGGGCGGCGAGGGTGCCCTGGTTGGCGCCGGAGAGTCCGTCGGAGCGGGCGACGTGGACGGCGAGCAGGTCGCCGCCGGTGGACCGGGCAGCGATGCGGGCCGCGCGGCGGATGAGGGTCTCGCCCTCGGGTCCGCCGGTGAGGGCGACGACGACGCGCTCGCGGGCCTCCCAGGTGCCGGTGATGTCGTGCGTCTCGCGGTACTGCTGGAGGGCGTCGTCGACCCGGTCTGCGGTCCACAGCAGCGCCAGCTCGCGGAGCGCGTTGAGGTTGCCGGCGCGGAAGTAGTTCGACAGGGCGGCGTCGACCTTCTCGGGCGCGTAGACGTTGCCGTGGGCCAGGCGCCTCCGCAGCGCCTCGGCGGTCATGTCTTCCAGCTCGATCTGGTCGGCGGCCCGGACCACGGCGTCGGGGACGGTCTCGCGTTGGGGTACGCCGGTGATCTTCTCGACCACGTCGTTGACCGACTCCAGGTGCTGGATGTTGACGGTGGTGATGACGTCGATGCCCGCGGTCAGCAGCTCCTCGATGTCCTGCCAGCGCTTGGTGTTGCGGGAGCCCGGGACGTTGGTGTGGGCGAGCTCGTCGACCAGCGCCACCTTCGGGTGCCGGGCCAGCACGGCGTCGACGTCCATCTCCTCGAACGTCGCGTCGCGGTAGCCGAGCGTGCGGCGGGGGACCACCTCCAGACCCTCGACCATCTCCGCGGTGTGCTTGCGGCCGTGGGTCTCGACGAATCCGACGACCACGTCGGTGCCGCGCTCGGCGCGGCGGTGGCCCTCGCCGAGCATGGCGTAGGTCTTGCCCACCCCGGGCGCTGCGCCGAGGTAGACCCTGAGCTTCCCGCGGTTGCCCACGTGCTTAGTCTGCCTGCTCGGTGGCCTCGTCGAGGGCCAGGTTGAGCAGCAGCACGTTGACGTGCGGCTCGCCGAGGAAGCCCAGCATGCGCCCGCCGGTGTTCTCCTCGACCAGTGCGCGTACGGCGTCCTCGGACAGGCCGCGCTCGCGGGCGATCCGGGCGACCTGCTGCTCGGCGTACTCGGGGCTGATGTGCGGGTCGAGGCCGGAGCCGCTGGCCAGCAGGGCGTCGGGCGCGACCTGGTCGGGGTCGGTGCCGTCGAGGTCGGCGGCGGCCTGTCGCCGCTCCTCGATCGCCGCGATGAGGTCCTCGTTCTCGGGGCCGAGGTTGGAGGCCGAGGAGGCGAGCGGGTCGTAGCCGTCGCCGGCGGCCGAGGGACGGCTCTGGAAGTAGCCCGGTTGCCCGTCGAAGGACTGGCCGATCAGCGACGAGCCGACCGCCGTGCCGTTCCTTTCGACGATGGACCCGTCCGCGCGGTCGGGGAAGACCACCTGGGCGAAGCCGGTCATCGCGAGCGGATAGGCGAGCCCGACGACCACGGTCATCACGATCAGCATCCGCAGGGCCGCCCACAGCTGGCGCAGGGCGGGTTGGGTGAGTGGGGTTGTCATGGGAGGTCTGCCTTTCAGCCGATGCCGGGGATGTGGGACACCAGCAGGTCGATGAGCTTGATGCCGATGAACGGAGCGACGATGCCGCCGAGGCCGTAGATGGCGAGGTTGCGGCGCAGCATCGAGGCAGCGGACGACGGGGTGTACTGGACGCCGCGCAGCGCCAGGGGGACCAGGGCGATGATGATCAGCGCGTTGAAGATGACCGCCGAGAGGATCGCCGACTCGGGGCTGGCCAGCCCCATGATGTTGAGCTTGTCCAGTCCGCCGTACACGCCGGCGAACATCGCCGGGATGATCGCGAAGTACTTCGCGATGTCGTTGGAGATGGAGAAGGTCGTCAGGGCGCCGCGGGTGATGAGCAGCTGCTTGCCGATCTCGACGATCTCGATGAGCTTGGTCGGGTTGGAGTCGAGGTCGACCATGTTGCCGGCCTCCTTGGCCGACGCCGTGCCCGTGTTCATCGCCACGCCCACGTCTGCCTGGGCCAGCGCCGGGGCGTCGTTGGTGCCGTCCCCGGTCATCGCGACCAGCCGGCCGCCCTCCTGCTCCTTGCGGATCAGCGCCATCTTGTCCTCGGGCGTGGCCTCGGCGAGGAAGTCGTCGACGCCCGCCTCCTCGGCGATGGCCCGGGCGGTCAGCGGGTTGTCGCCGGTGATCATGACGGTGCGGATGCCCATGCGGCGCATCTCGGCGAAGCGTTCGCGCATGCCCTCCTTGACGACGTCCTTGAGGTTGATGACGCCCAGGGCGCGTGCCTGCCCGTCGACGGACTCGGCCACCACGAGCGGCGTACCGCCGCTGGTGGAGATGGCGTCGACGATCGCACCGACCTCGGCGGTGGGGTGACCGCCGTTGTCGCGCACCCACTTCATCACGGCCGCTGCCGCACCCTTGCGGATCTGGCGGCCGTCGGCGAGGTCGACCCCGGACATCCGGGTCTGCGCGGTGAAGGGCACGAACTGCGCGGTGGCCAGCTCGCCCGCGGAGCGTTCGCGCAGACCGTGCTCGGTCTTGGCGAGCACCACGATCGAGCGGCCTTCCGGGGTCTCGTCGGCGAGGCTGGACAGCTGGGCCGCATCCGCGAGCGCGGTCTCGGCGCAGCCGGCGACCGGGATGAACTCGGCGGCCTGGCGGTTGCCGAGCGTGATCGTGCCGGTCTTGTCCAGCAGCAGGGTGTTCACGTCACCGGCGGCCTCCACGGCGCGACCGGACATGGCCAGGACGTTGTGCTGCACGAGCCGGTCCATGCCGGCGATGCCGATGGCCGAGAGGAGCGCACCGATGGTGGTCGGGATCAGGCACACCAGGAGCGCGACCAGGACGACGACGGACTGCTCGGCCCCGGAGAAGACCGCGAAGGGCTGCAGGGTGGCCGTGGCCACCAGGAAGATGATGGTCAGGCTCGCGAGCAGGATGTTGAGCGCGATCTCGTTGGGCGTCTTCTGCCGGCTGGCGCCCTCGACGAGGGCGATCATCCGGTCGATGAAGCTCTCGCCCGGGTTGGCCGTGATCTGGACGACGATGCGGTCGGAGAGCACCTTGGTGCCACCGGTGACCGAGCTCCGGTCGCCGCCGGACTCCCGGATGACCGGTGCCGACTCGCCGGTGATCGCCGACTCGTCGACGCTGGCCACGCCCTCGACGACGTCACCGTCGCCGGGGATGGTCTGGCCTGCGACGACCACGACCCGGTCGCCGACCTTCAGCTGCGTCGCCGAGATCTCTGTCCCGTCGATCAGGTGTGCGGTCGTCTCGGTCTTGGCCTGCCGCAACGTGGCGGCCTGCGCCTTGCCGCGGCCCTCCGCCACTGCCTCGGCGAGGTTGGCGAACACCACGGTCAGCCAGAGCCAGACGACGACCGCCCAGGCGAAGACGCTGGAGTCGGTGAAGGCGAACACGGTCGAGAGGACGGCGCCGACCTCGACGACGAACATGACCGGGTTGCGCGCCATGACCCTCGGGTCGAGCTTGCGCAGGGCGTCCGGCAGCGAGGTGAGGAGCATCTTGGGGTCGAGCAACCCGGCCGCGACGCGCTTGGGTGCCGGGCTGTGAGGTACGTGGGTGAGGGTGGTCATCAGAGGCCTTCCGCGAGAGGACCGAGAGCGAGGACAGGGAAGAAGGTCAGGCCGGCGACGATGAGCACCACGCCGGTGAGCATCGCCGACGAACAAGGGACCGTGGGTGGGCAGCGTGCCCTCCGTCTTCGGCACCTGCTGCTGACGGGCCAGCGAACCGGCCAGCGCGAGCACGAAGATGATCGGAAGGAACCGGCCGAGCAGCATCGCGAAGCCGAGGGCGATGTTGTAGAACGGCGTGTTCACCGAGAGTCCTGCGAACGCCGAGCCGTTGTTGTTCGCCGCTGAGGTGAAGCGCGTACAGCACCTCGGCCAGGCCGTGCGGACCGCTGTTCAACATCGAAGCCCTGGTGGTCTCGAACGACATCGCGATGCCGGTACCGATCAGCACGATCAGGGGCATGGTCAGGATGTAGAGCGAGACCAGCTTGATCTCGCGGGCGGTGATCTTCTTGCGGAGGTACTCCGGCGTCCGCCCGACCATGAGGCCGGCGACGAACACCGCCAGGATCGCGAGCACGAGCATCCCGTAGAGGCCGGAGCCGACGCCGCCGGGCGCGACCTCGCCGAGGCCCATGTTGAAGATCAGCGCGCCCCCGCCGAGGCTCGTGAACGAGTCGTGGAACGAGTTGACCGCGCCGGTCGACGTGCCGGTGGTGGACACGGCGAAGAGCGCCGAGGCCCACTCGCCGAACCTGGTCTCCTTGCCCTCCATGGATGCCCCGGCGGCCTGGAACGCCGTGCCGGGGTGGTTCACCTCGAGCAGGGTCACGCTGGTGACCAGGAGGCCCCAGATCACGCCCATCGTGGCCAGGATGGCGTAGCCCTGGCGCTTGTCGCCGACCATGATGCCGAACGTGCGGGTCAGCGCGACGGGGATCAGCAGCAGCAGGAAGTTCTCGAGCAGGTTGCTCAGCGCGTTGGGGTTCTCGAACGGGTGCGACGAGTTGGCGTTGTAGAAGCCACCGCCGTTGGTGCCGAGGTCCTTGATGGCCTCCTGGGACGCCACCGGGCCACCCGTGAGCGTCTGGTTGCCCCCGACCAGCGTGGTCAGGTCGGTGCCCGACGACAGGTTCTGGACGGCGCCCAGCGCGATCAGCGCGATGGCAGCGACCACCGAGATCGGCAGCAGGATGCGTACGACGCAGCGCACCAGGTCGACCCAGAAGTTGCCGATGCGGTCGGTCTTCGAGCGGGTGAACCCCCGGATGACCGCGACCACGACGGCGATGCCGACGGCTGCGGACACGAAGTTCTGCACGGCGAGGCCGGCCATCTGCGTGAGGTGGCCCATCGTGGCCTCGCCGGAGTAGGCCTGCCAGTTCGTGTTGGTCACGAACGACGCTGCGGTGTTGAACGCGAGCGCCGGGTCCACGCCGGGGAACCCGAGCGACCAGGGCAGCTCGGACTGGAACCGCTGCAGCGCATACAGGCCGACGACGCCGACGAACGAGAAGGCGATCACCGACGCGGCGTACACCGACCAGCGCTGGTCCGCGCGCGGGTCCACCCCGACCACTCGGTAGACGACCCGCTCGACGCGCAGGTCGCGCTCGGAGGTGAACACGCGCGCCATGTAGCCGCCCAGCGGGCGGTAGCACAGCGCCAGTGCAGCCAGGAGTGCACCGATCTGGAGGAGACCGGCCGTGGTGTCAGACATGTCAGAAACGCTCCGGGAAGAGAAGGGCGACGATCAGGTAGCCGAGGATCAGGACGCTCGCGATGAGCCCGATCAGGTTCTCCGTGCTCACAGCCGATCCACCCCCTTCACGACGAGGAGGGCGAAGAGGAAGAAGAGGGCGATCAGCCCGAGGTACAGCACGTCATCCATGCGAGTTCTCCTTGATCACGTGGTGGATGCGGACGATGGCCAAGGGGCAGTCATGGACTCGCGAGAGGCGAGGCCGGCGCCCGCACAGCCCGGCAACCAGCGCCTCCGTCCACCCCGCGTCTGTCGAGGCGAAACGTGCGGCGGACGCGATCGGGAGGGTCACAAGGAGCAGCGCGATGCGCGCCGCCGAACCGAGCGCGGCGGGGCGCGGTCATGCGCGGCGTCGCCGGAGGCGAGGTAGTCAGGAGTTGCACGCCTTCATGCAAGCCCCTTCGCAGGCGGAAGGACGCCGCGCTAACACATCCCTAACGCGCGCGCCCGAATTACTAACCCTTCGCTG